>NZ_FOQI01000004.1 GCF_900113705.1 Collimonas sp. OK307
ACTTATCGACTGTTAATTGTTAAAGAACCTTCTACTTCGCGTCACCAGAACCCCGGTTCGCGTCGCCGTCAAATCGTTTTGTTTGTCAGCAGCAGAGAGATGAGATTATGTGGCGTTTCCAGTTTTTCGTCAACTACTTTTTTATTCATTTCCGAAAAACTTCTTACCGCCCACACCAACTTCAACCCGCTTTATTTCCCTCAAACTCCGCACCCTAAAACAGCCTTTTTACCTCTCGGCTGCTTCGTTTATTTCGCGTCGTTCTCAACGGGAGGCGAACTATAGCAACCCTCTCCCGCCCCCGCAAGTACTTTGTTAAAAATATTTCGATTTATCTCTTTTTACCTAAATCCCACTGCACGATAGACTCACCGCTGCTAGTGGATTTGGGTACCGGCCGGAACGCATGGCCATAGATAATCTCAAAGGTAAGCGGCAATTTACCGTCCGGACGGCGCGTGGCTTCAAGCGCTGCCTTGATACGGGTCCCGGCGGCGCGCCCTAATAAGCCACGGCCGCGTGTTGCCAATGGATTACCACCCCAGGCGCGGACATCGGCTAACAATTTCTCCACTGTGTCATAAGTCACTGTAATAGTCTCCATGTCCATGACCGGCGTCGAGAAGCCGGCATTGACCAGCATGTCGCCAAAATCATGCATATCGACGAACGGCAATACATGCGCGCCATCATCGATGGCCGCAAACGCATTACGCAATTCTTTAAAGGTGTCAGGGCCGAAGCACGAGAACATCAGCAAGCCGTCCACTCTTAATATACGGCGCCATTCGGCGAACACGCGATCCGGCTGCGGATGCCAGTGCAGCGCCAGGTTGGACCAGACCAGATCCACCGCGCCCGGCGCCAATGGCAACTGGGCGAAATCGCCGCACACCAAGGCCGATGCCAGCTCGTCGCTTTTGCCGGTGAATGGCAACCACTTCTTCAACAGGCGATTAACCGATAGCTGCGCGGTCTGACGTTGCTCTTTTGCCATCGACAGCATGGCGGCAGATGCATCCAGCCCAATAATGACGGCTTCGCTGAAGCGCTGCTGCAAGGTATATATATCCGGGCCGGCGCCACAACCGGCATCCAGCACCCGTTGCGGCGTTAGTTTCACCAGAGCAAGACGCTCATGCATACGACTTGAAATTTCGCGACGCATGAACTCGGATTCGCGCACCAGCGCGGGCTGCGCAAACAGTTGGCGTACCCGGCGCAAGTCAATCGGCGCACTTTGGCTGGTATCAATAGGAGGGAGTGAGGTAGGCATCAGGATCCGGCAAGTGAGATGAAATGCGATAATCGCCAGTAGTTTACACGCTTGAATGCCTGTAGGCTGGGAGTGCTGCCATCCTTCTCCGCTACATCTGATAAGAACGAGACTCACCTTTTGCGATTTCCCCAGCTACGCCATTGGCCGCAACTGCAACTTGCCCGTATCCTGGAGAGCATGCCGTCGTGCTGCGCGTTGTGCAATAAAAGCGGCAAGCGCATTATTTGCGACGGTTGCAAGCAGCATTATTTTTCCGATTGCCCGCCGCGCTGCAGGCAATGTGCGAATCAGCTCCCTCGACTCCACGGTTCCGGCCCGGCGCTATGCGGCAACTGCCTGAAACAACCCCGTGCCTTCGATACCACCATCGTGGCATGCGACTATGCGGCGCCAACTGACCAGTTGATTCTCGCGCTAAAATTCGGTGGACGGCTGGCGTTGGCGCCGATGTTTGCACAAATGTTATGCGATGTGACGCAGCGCCAGGCAAGCAGCACCCAGCCGATGCTATCGGCGGACTTGCCTGATATCCTGACAGCGGTGCCGCTCAGCGCACAACGATTGCGACAGCGCGGTTTCAATCAGGCTTTGGAGATAGCCAAACCCCTGGCACGTATGCTTGGGCTTAATTTGCAACACGGACTGCTGCTGCGGCAACGCGACACGCCGCCCCAATCTCAGGTGCCGGAACTGGAACAGCGACGTCGCAACCTGCGCCAGGCGTTTGCCGTGCCACCGGCAGCCGTGCAGCATATACACGGCCGCCACATAGGCGTGGTCGACGATGTCATGACTAGCGGCGAGACGTTGCACGCACTGGCAAAGACGCTACGCCGGCATGGCGCCCGGCGCATCACCAATTTCGTGTTCGCGAGGACGCCATAGCCGGCCTCGCGATCCGTGATCCATACATCGATCTATATATAGATATAAGGAGAATCAAGTTGTTCCACGTCGTACTGGTTGAACCGGAAATCCCGCCGAATACCGGCAACATCATTCGCCTGTGCGCCAATACCGGCGCGCAATTGCATTTGATCGAACCGCTCGGCTTTCCGCTGGATGACAGCAAAATGCGCAGGGCCGGCCTGGATTACCATGACTACGCCACCATGCAGGTGCACGCCAACTGGGACGCCTTCGTCGCCAGCATGCGCGCTGCCGGCAACTACGACCCCGGCCGCATGTTTGCCATGACCACACACGGCTCGACGCCGTTTGCCAATCTCCAGTTCCAGGCAGGCGACATATTTGTGTTTGGCTCGGAAACCCGTGGCCTCGATCCGGCGCTACGCGAATCATTTCCAGCTTCGCAACGGATTCGCTTGCCGATGCGCCCGGATAATCGCAGCTTGAATCTATCCAATACGGTGGCAGTCGTGGTGTATGAGGCGTGGCGCCAAAATGGTTATAGCGGCGGAGCCTGATTGCTATAATTCATCGTCTTGCAAATTGGCACGATGTATTTCCTGAGTCGCCTGTAAACAACTAGCCCCGTTATCTGCCGTTGGTATTTACCCCATTTAATCGAAGGATCATCATGTCCGTGCGTTCCGTGTCCCTGTTTCTCTGTGCTCTCGCCATCAGCGTTTCCGCTTATGCCCAGGAGTATGACCTTGGCAGCCTGCATATCAGCCATCCCTATGCGCGCGCCACAGTTCCGGGCCAGCCTGGCGGCGGTGCGTTTCTGAGTATCGAGAACAAGGGCAAGGAAGCAGACAAACTGATCGGCGTCAGTTCGTCGGTCGCCAAAAGCTCTGAGATCCACACCATGTCCATGGATGGCAATGTCATGAAAATGCGTGAAGTCGGCGAGCTCGATCTGCCGCCGGCAAGTACTGTCGACATGAAGCCGGGCCACGGCTACCACATCATGCTGATGGGCCTGAGCCAGCCATTGAAGGCTGGCGACAAATTCCCGCTGACACTGACTTTCCGGAAAGCTGGCAAGATCGAGGTGTCGGTAATCGTCACCGATCTGAGCGGTAAATAAACCGACGCGGCGCATCAACACTAAATACAAACGGTTTCTGTAATAAAAAAGCGCGGAATCCGCGCTTTTTTATTGCTCGATTGATCGAGAGGATCAAGAGCCCTGCCTCACCTTGCTCAGCAATTTGCTGGTTGAGCGATCATGGGCAAACGGAATCGCGACCACCTGACCGCCATACGCCAGCACTGCCTGACCTTCCGGAATCGCATCCATCTGGTAATCGCCACCTTTGACGTACACCCCCGGCTGCGCCTCTTGCACCACTTCCAGCGCCGTATCTTCATCAAACTCGACCACCAGGCTGACCGCTTCCAACGCCGCCAATACGGCCATGCGGTCGGCACAGATATTGATCGGCCGGTCGTCGCCTTTGCCCAGGCGCTTGACCGAGGCATCGGTATTTACCGCCACCACCAGCGACGCACCTTGTTCACGCGCCTGCGCCAGATAGGTGACATGGCCACGATGCAGGATATCGAATACGCCATTGGTCAACACCACCGGCTGGGGCAAAGCAGCAACGCGGGCGCTCAATTCAGCACGGGTGCAAAGCTTGGTTTCAAATTTAGGCATGGCTAATATAAAAGGGGCGCAAATAAAAAAGCCGCAATAAAAAAGCCGCAATACTTGCGCTTGCGGCTTTGGATTCAATCAATTTGCAGCAGTTACGGGCGACGCTAAAAGCTTAGCGTCGCTCACATCAGACAGCTGGAGCTGGGGCCGACGCCGGCGCCAGGCGTGCGACCACTTCCTTGCGATAGCGGTTCAGTTCTTGCACCGTATCAAAGGTGCGCTCAAACAACAGCGACATATTGTGCAGGATACGATCAACCACCTTCTTTTCCCAGACACCGTCGAATTTGATTTGCTCGTCCAGCCAGCGTTCCAGCCACTCCGGATCCGGCAGGCGGCTCTGCACCGTGTCGTTCGGGAACAACGACTGATTCACGTGCAGATTGGTCGGATGCAGTGGCTTCTCGGTACGGCGGGCCGATGCCATCAAAACGCCGATCTTGGCGAATGCGGCAGAAGCGCCGTCACCCACTTCATTCAAAGCCTTCTTCATGTAGCGCAGGTAAGCGCCGCCATGACGTGCTTCGTCCTGGCTGATGATCTTGTAAATTTGCTTGATCACAGGCTCTGTATGCCAATCGGAAGCGCAACGGTACCAGTGATTGAGGCGAATCTCACCGCAGAAATGCATCATCAGCGTTTCCAGCGGTGGCGCCGGGTCGAATTCGAAACGAACGTTGTCCAGCTCAGCTTCGGTAGGAACCAGTTCAGGCCGGAATCGGCGGAGATATTCCATCAATACCAGCGAATGCTTCTGTTCTTCGAAAAACCATACCGACATGAACGCGCAAAAATCGCTGTCGCCGTGGTTATCGCGCAGGAACATCTCGGTTGCAGGCAGCGCAGACCATTCCGTAATCGCATTCATACGAATAGTTTGAGCTTGTTCGTCGGACAGCTGGGTGGCATCAAACTTGTCCCATGGAATATCGGTCTCCATGTTCCAGCGGACTTGTTCAAGCGATTTAAACAGTTCTGGATACAGCATACATACCTTAAGCAAGTGAGTTAACTATTCGATTTTACCAAGAAATTGTTACAAGCCCGTTTTTAAACCGCCAGGTCGCCGGGTTTTCATTAAAAACAATATTCAAACAACAACAATATCAAATGATCATTTTGCGTTTTTTGCCCAGACATCGGGCCTCATCAATCTATTATCATTGCACTTATCCGGCACTAGTCAAGTTGACGAGGCAACCAGGGCTTGCCTGGTTGACACTCCCGGTTGCGCATCAAGGCAATGCTTTGATTATTTTGAAACAACCCTGGCTTTGCTTGCGCGCGCTGCTGTCTTGCCGCCGGCGACAGTGTTCTTCTTCCCGGCAGGCTTTGGCGTTGCGCCGCTGCTTGCTCTGCTACGCGGCTTGACTGCCGGCTTGGCCTGCGCCGCAGCTTTGGCCGGCGCGGCCTTTTTTTCAGCCACAACCACGCTATCGACCGCTTGCTTGAACTGATTCTGCAGTAAATCCCACCATGCGCTGGAATTCCCCAATGAGGATTCAGCTGCACTACTTGCAACTGGCGGGGCTTCGGCTTCGGCTTCAGTTTCAGCGGCAGCCACCGGCTGCGCAGCTTGAGTTGTGGCGGCGGGCGCATCTTGCGCCGGACTCATAAATGAAAACGGGAACCCTGACGCCATCGTCCACGCGTTTGCGGCTGGCTCGCCGCTAGCGCCGCCTTGATGCTCTCCACCGGCTTGGCTGACGGCTCCCATCGCCTGCAGCGCAGAAATAGTCGCACTTTGGACTTCCAGCGCCTGTATGGTGGTGCGCAACATGTTCAGGTTAAGGTTCAGCCAGGATTCGACTGCCTTCAGGTCTGTGATTTTCTTGTTGATTTCTTCCACCGACAGCGTCGGAACAACCATGCCCGGCACACCCAGGCCACCCCACATTTTTTTGATAAATTCGAGACTATCCTGCATTGCATCGGCTCCTGGAATATTTAAACTGCTCATCGTGCATCTCCTTCAGGGTTATCCACATGACAGAATGAAATCGTCAACGTCACGGGCGCTGCATCTTGCACGTGCTGGCTAAGGCAGTCGCCGCCGGCGCCAGATAGCGCTCGGTCTTGAAGCCGTAACCGCTGCCTTCATTATCAAATCGGATGCCGCCGTCGGCAAGCTTTTGCATCACGGCGACGTACAAGGGTTGTATCAACTGGTGATCGCCGGCACGCATGCTGGCTTCGTGAAACTTGCTCTTGTACTGCGCTCCTTCCAGCGCCCGCGCAACGGCTACCGCGTCTGTAGTTTGCGCTTTTTCGATCGCCGCCACCAACATGTCGATCATGACATCCATACGCAGAAACAGATAGTCATCTTTTGGCTGCGGGTAACGTTGACGGAAACTCCGGTAAAACGCATCGCTGGCGGCATTGCCGTCGACAGCGTTCGGATGCCACTCGGCGACGGCGCGTACCGTGTCTACGCCAGCATCGCCAATTGCCGCCGGCGCGCCCAGGCTATTAGCATAAAAAGTATAGAACTTGAGATGCAAGCCAGCCTCTTTGGCGGCTTTCACCAGCAAGGTCAGGTCGTTGCCCCAGTTGCCGGTGATTACCGTATCGGCGCCGCTGGCGCGAATTTTGGCTATGTAGGGGGCAAAATCCTTGACCTTGCCGATCGGATGCAATTCGTCGCCGACAATCCTGATATCCGGCCGTGCCGCCTGCAACTGCTGGCGCGCGGCCTTGGCGACCTGCTGGCCGAAGCTGTAGTCCTGGCCGATCAGGTAAACGCTTTTTGCCTTGCTGTCGTTTTTGATGACCTCTACCAGCGCGCGCATGCGCATGTCGGCATTGGCGTCAAAACGAAAATGCCAGAAACTGCACTTTTCATTGGTCAATGCCGGATCGACTGCCGAATAGTTCAGGAACAAGACGCGATTGTCCGGAGTCCGGACATTATGTTTGTTGATGGCGTCGACCAGCGCTCCGGCAACTGCGGAGCTATTGCCTTCCAGCACGAACGGGATTTTCTGGTCGGTCAATTGCTTGAGCTGCAATAACGCGTCCTCTACTCCTTGTTTGTTATCGAACACGCTCAGGCTCAGGGGGTGTTTGCCATCCGGCAAACGCACACCGCCGCGCGCATTGACCTGCTCCACCGCAAACCGGATATTACGTTCCACAGCTTCACCCGCATTGGCGAAAGGACCCGACATGCCTTCGATCATGCCAAGCCGGATCGGCGCCAAGTTGGCCGTGGTGGCAGCTGCCGGAGCGGCAAATGCGGTTGGCGCCAAGGCGCCCATGGCCAGCGTGCATGCCAGTACAGTGCTGGCGAAGTGATGGTATCGATGCTGCATCGGCGACTATTCTTGTTTGATGTAAATGCAATATTTTACGTGGTTTATCGCCGCCGCCACTCTTGCCAAGCTTAATCCCGGCAGATACGTTTACACTATACGGATGTTGTCTTCCTCCGTCCCACCTTCAATTTCACGCTACACCTTCTCCAGCCGCCGTCGGTGGCTGTGGGTGCTGGTGTTTACGGCGTTGCTACACTTACTTCTGTTTGTCTGGGGTAGCCATCAATTCAAGGTAGCGGCGCCGGTCAGTCGACCGGTCATCGCCACTATCTTGCCGCTGCCGCCAGTTGAAAAGCCCGTACTGCTACCGCAAGCCCCAAAACCAAAACCTGATACCCAGGCGCGCCCCAAGGCAGCGCCAAAACCACGAGCGGCGCCAGTGCCCGCCGTGGAAGTCCCGGACACACCCATCAAGGAGACTGTTACGCCACTGGTCGCGGAGTCGCCTGAAACGGCGCCAACCGGCCCCGCCTCAACCGGGCCTGCTGCCAGCACCGACACCGCGCCAGCAACTGAACCGCCGGCGCAGGCGGACGCGGCACCTCCCGCCGGCAAACACTATCAGACCAATCCGCCGCCGTCGGCAGAGCTGAAGTACGATGTGGAAGCCTTGCAAAAAGGCCAGAATTATCATGGCAGCGGCAAAATCACCTGGCAAACCGATGGTGGCAGTTACACCATCAACGGCGAGGCAGGTGCCTTGTTCATTACCGTTCTGGATTTCAAGAGTGAAGGTGAAATCAACGACTTTGGCGTGGCGCCGGTGACATATACCCAAAAACGTTTCCGCAAGCCCGCCACCCAGACCATTTTTCATCGCGAGCGCAATGCCATCGTCTTTTCATCCTCGGCGAATAGCTACCCGCGCGGTGGCGGTGAACAAGATCGCGCCAGCGTGGTCTGGCAACTGGCCAGCATCGGCCGCGGCGATAGCGCGCAATTTTCTCCGGGTGCGGTAATCGACCTGTTTGTCGCAGGCCCGCTGGATGCAGAAACCTGGCGCATGCAAGTAATCGAACAGGAAAAAATCACGGTTGGCGGCGACGATTTCGATACCTGGCATGTCATTCGCGTGCCGGAGGCGGGTTCTCACGAGCAGCGGCTGGATATCTGGCTAGCGCCGCAACAGGAATGGTATCCCGTCAAACTGCGGTTTACCGAAACCGATGGCGACTATCTGGATATGTCACTGTCCAAGATGAAACGATTGAATACGGCAGCGGCAAATTGATCTTCCTGTATTACTTAACCAAGCTTTTTGAAAACGGCATCATTTATTTGGAAAACCATGAAATTATCTTTACTCCGCCTATCCATGGCCACCGCACTTTGCTGCAGCATGCTGACAGCTTCTGCAGCCACCACCGACCATCCAGCGACCAAGTACAAGATAGATCTGCCGCCATCGGCCGACCTGAGCTATACGATCCAGGCCAAACAAAGCGGCATTACACTAGGCGGCGAAGGCAGCGTCAAATGGCTGGTGGAGGACAAGCACTACAGCGTCAAGTCGGAAACCCGCGCCATGCTGTTTGGAAAAATTCTCGAATCCACGAGCGAAGGCGCCATCGACAACTTTGGCCTGGCACCTACCCAATTCATCAACAAGCGCTTCCGTAAGGAAGCCACCACCACCACTTTCCATCGCGATAGCGGCACCATCGGCTTTACCGAATCCAGCAACAGTTATCCCTTGAAGGGTGGCGAGCAGGATCGCACCAGCATCATCTGGCAGCTGATTTCGGTGGCGCGGGCAGCGTCGCAACAGTTCAAACCGGGTTCAGACTGGACCTTCTTCGTAGCTGGCATGCACGATGCGGAGCCGTGGACGTTCAAAGTCATCAAGAATGAGAAAATCAAGACGCCGATGGGCGATCTGGACGTTGTCCATATTTTCAAGGCGCCGCCGCCGGACGCCAAGGATCAGCAGCTGGATATCTGGCTGGCGCCTTCTCTGGAATGGTACCCGGTGCGCTTGCGGTTTACCGATCCGAACAAGGATTTTGTGGAGCAAACCCTGCAGCAGGTAAACAACAAGGCCAGCAACTAAGGCATACAATCTCTTCTTGAATCTTTGAACAGTAAAGCATATGACTACACCAAACGGCGCCATCGTCCTGTTTAGCGGCGGCCAGGACTCCACCACCTGCCTGGCATGGGCTCTGTCGCGTTATGAACGCGTTGAGACGATCGGCTTCGATTACGGCCAGCGCCACGCGGTAGAACTGACGGTACGCCCGATCTTGCTACAGAAGATCCGCTCCCAGTTTCCGCAATGGGCCGACAAACTGGGCGAAGACCACATGATCGACCTGTCGCTGATTTCGAAAATATCGTCGACGGCAATGACGGAAGACGTTGAAATCGTGATGCAGGAAAACGGCTTGCCAAACACCTTTGTGCCAGGCCGCAACCTCCTGTTCATGACGGTTGCGGCGACGGTCGCCTATCGACGCGGCCTGAATGTGCTGGTGGGCGGCATGTGCGAAACCGATTTTTCCGGCTATCCCGATTGCCGCGACGACACCATGAAAGCCCTGCAGGTGGCGCTGAACCTGGGGATGGCGACCCAGCTCAAACTGGAAACGCCTTTGATGTGGATAGACAAGTCAGAAACCTGGAAACTGGCGCAGAACCTGGGCGGCGATGCCCTCGTCGACCTGATCCGGGCCGATACCCACACCTGCTACCTGGGCGAGCGTGGCGCGCTGCATGACTGGGGTTATGGCTGCGGCACTTGCCCGGCCTGTGCGTTGCGTGCGCGAGGATACCAGCAATTCAGGCAAAGCCCGGCCGCTTGAGCAAGTCCTGACAGTTCGCGTGTAAATAACAAACTCTATAAGACCTGGCCATAAAGGTGTCAGCCCCGAATCGGGGCTGACATTGCCAGGCTGATCCTTCTTCTCCCTCCCCCCATTCCCGATATCGAACTGGCTTGCGCTCCAGGCGCAGCGCATTTCTCAATTGCGGAAAAGAAATATATTTCCGTCGCGCCAATATATTTATCAAGATGCTAAGTACAATCGATGCAAGCGCCAATGCCGCGTGAATGATTTGCATCACTTAAATTCGGAGAAATTAAATGTCACAGACGGTTGCTTCGCTTCGCACACAGAAAGAAAAAACCTATCAGGCCCTCATGATAGGTTTCGGCATTTTGCTTTGGATTGCCATCGGAATGGCTGTAGTTGCATCGTGGTCGGATCCCAAATTGGCGCGGATGGTGCATATCTATATTGGCTATGCCGTGGCAATTACTGTTTTTTATTGGATCGCCGCCGCCGTTTATCGCGCATCGGCATTCGGCAACATGGTTCTTTTAGGACCTAAGCAATTTCCGGAGCTGCACCAGATGGTGGTCGCGGGATCGCAGGAAATCGGCTTGTCCGAACCACCGAAAACGTTTCTGTACAACTCCAACGGCGTCTTCAATGCATTTGCGCGGCGCCTGCTTGGCGGCCGTTATGTGTTCCTGACCTCGGCCCTGGTGGAAGCCAATAGCGATGCCCAGGTACGCTTTGTGATCGGTCATGAGCTTGGCCATCATGCCGCAGGACATCTGAACCCTTGGCTCAATACCCTGAAATTGCCGGCACATATCGTACCGTTTTTGGGGAAAGCCTATTCCCGCTCGCGCGAATACACTTGCGACAACATCGGCGCTTATTTATCAAAGGATTTCGAGGCGTCGCGCAGCTCGCTGCAGATGCTAGGCTGCGGCTGCCGCCGATTGAATCAGGCGATGAGTTGCGAGTCTTTCGTGGAGCAAGAAGCGATGGTGCCGCCGGTGTTCGGCTTCCTCAACGAGATTTGCCGTACCCATCCGCGTCTGACGCGCCGGGTTGCGGCGATCAAGGAACAGATTAATAGCTGATGACAGACCGGGCAGATATTGATGTGTGCATAGAAGACACACCAATATCTGCCGGCCTCAGGTGATCACAAGCGGTCGCGGGTTATCACGCAGCTTATCAATTAAGCTGCGATCGATCCCGGCAATGTCGACTTGAGTTCTTTCGAGGGATGCTTGAACTGATCGAGCAGCTGCGTTTCCTTGACGCGGGCTGCAGCCAGATACCGTTCCTTGACATGGCCATAACCACGAATTTCCTCAGGGAGGCTGGCGATTGCCACTGCAGCGGCCAGGTTATCGGCAGTCAATTGCGATAACAAAGAAGCGATGGTTTCCTTGTAATGCACAATCAGCCCGCGTTCTTCCTTGCGCTCGGCGGTATAACCGAAAATATCCAGGGCGCTGCCGCGCAGGAATTTCAGTTTTGCCAGCAGACCAAAAGCACCCATCATCCAAGGACCGAATTCCTGCTTGATCAGATGGCCATGCGCGTCGTGCTTCGCAAGCAGCGGCGGCGCCAGGTGGAATTTTAGCTTGTAGTCGCCTTCAAACATCCCCGCGATCTTGGCCTTGAAAGCACCGTCGGTATATAAGCGTGCGACTTCGTACTCATCCTTATAAGCCATCAGCTTGAA
Organism: Collimonas sp. OK307; assembly: GCF_900113705.1. GTDB lineage: Bacteria > Pseudomonadota > Gammaproteobacteria > Burkholderiales > Burkholderiaceae_D > Collimonas. Next base: position 11,651 of record NZ_FOQI01000004.1, read on the forward strand.
CAGATAAGTGGCAACCGCCATGCTCAACCGCTGCGCTGTGCGTCCACTTTCTGCATGCGGCAATTTCGCTTCGGATGCCTGCACCTGCTCGACAAAGGCGCGATATTGCTCCGCATAGGCGGCATCCTGATAAGAAGTCAGGACAGCGACACGGCGCTTGATCAATGCATCCAGATCAGGTGTACGCTTGAACTCGATCACCTGCGCCGGCGTATCGCTAAGGCGGGTACGTTTTTCCAGTCCAGCCAAATCGCAGGCAGCAGTGCGGCCCCAGACAAAAGCCTGTTTGTTGAAGGCGACTTGCAAGGCATTCAGTTCAATTGCCCGCATCAGCGATGCTTCTTGCAATGGCACCCAGCCCTTTTGCCAGGCATAGCCGAGCATGAACATATTGGTTGCGATGGCGTCGCCCATCAAAGCAGTGGCGATACGACCGGCATCGATGAATTCCACGCGATCGCTGCCGCAGGCTGCGCGTATATCGTGCTCAGCCGACGCATCCGGAAACTGCCAATCCGGATTCTTGACGAAAGCGGCGGTAGGTGTGCGGGTTGAATTGATCGCTGCGTAAGTACGCCCTTCGCCCATGCGCGACAAGGCATCGCGGTTGGCGCTCACGATGGAGTCGCAACCGATTACCAGATCCGCATCGCCGGTGCCGACACGGGTTGAATAGATATCATCGGGATGATCGGCTAGCCGCACATGCGACATTACCGGACCGCCCTTTTGCGCCAAACCACTCATGTCCAGCACCGAACAGCCCTTACCTTCAACGTGCGCGGCCATCGCCAGAATCTGGCCGATAGTCACCACGCCGGTGCCGCCGATACCCGTAACCAGAATGCCAAACGGTTTTATCGTATTTGGCAAGACAGGCGACGGCAAGCTGGCAACCGGTGCTGCGGTGTTAGCTGGCGTTGCCACCACTTTCGCCGGCTTCTTCAAACTGCCGCCTTCGACCGTGACGAAACTCGGGCAAAAGCCGGTCACGCAAGAAAAGTCCTTGTTGCATGAGGATTGATTGATCTGGCGTTTGCGGCCGAATTCGGTTTCCAGCGGTTCCACCGACAAGCAATTCGATTGCACGCTGCAATCGCCGCAACCTTCACACACCGCTTCGTTAATCACGGCGCGTTTGGCCGGATCCGGATATTCGTTGCGTTTCCGGCGGCGACGTTTTTCCGAAGCGCAGGTCTGGTCGTAGATCATCGCAGAGGTGCCGACGATCTCACGCAGTTCACGCTGCACGGCATCCAGTTCGCTGCGATGGCGAATCGTTACACCAGGAGCCCAGTTGGTGTCGGCGGCGTATTTTTCGGGTTCATCAGTCACGACAATAATCGGCGTCACACCTTCGGCCGCAATCTGGCGCGAAATCATGGCGGGGTCCAACGGGCCGTCAAAGGCCTGGCCACCGGTCATCGCCACCGCATCGTTAAACAGGATCTTGTAGGTGATATTCACCTTGGCCGCGACCGAGGCACGAATCGCTAACAGGCCGGAATGGAAATAAGTACCGTCGCCCAGGTTGGCAAACACGTGCTTTTCCGAAGTGAACGGCGCCTGGCCGACCCAGGTCACGCCTTCGCCGCCCATGTGGGTAAACGTCGACGATTCCCGATCCATCCACAACACCATGTAATGACAGCCGATGCCTGCCAGACCACGGCTGCCGTCCGGCAGCTTGGTCGAAGTATTGTGCGGACAGCCGGAGCAGAAATGCGGCACGCGATCTTTGTTTGGATCGGGCTTGCTGCTGATATTCAGCAACGCTTCCTTCGCTTCCAGGTAGGCCACGCGTTGCTGCACCCGTTGCGCCACCGGATGACCGGCAAAGTATTTCGAAATGCGGGTCGCAATCGCTCTGGCGATCTGCGCCGGATTCAATTCATAAGTCGCCGGCAACAGCCAGTCGCCATGGCCTGCGCCGCTGCGGTTGCTCCACTCGCCGGTATCGTCGAACTTGCCGACTACACGTGGGCGCACATCGTCGTGCCAGTTATACAGCTCTTCCTTGACCTGGTATTCCAGGATCTGGCGCTTCTCTTCGACCACCAGGATTTCTTCCAGGCCTTGGGCAAACTCGCGCACGCCTTCCGCTTCCAGCGGCCAGGTCATGCCGATCTTGTACAGGCGAATACCGATGTCCCGCGCTACGGTTTCATCGATACCCAGATCGGCCAGGGCCTGGCGGGTATCCAGATACGATTTGCCGGCCGTGATAATGCCGATCTTGGCGCGTGGGCTATCCCAGATGATCTGGTTCAGCTTGTTCACGCGCGCATAGGCCAGCGCCGCATACCATTTGTAATTGTTCATCCGCGCTTCCTGACCCAGCACGGTGTCGGGTAAACGGATATTCAAGCCATCTGGCGGCAGTTCGAAATCAGTCGGCAAGACGATCTTGACGCGGTCAGGATCGAGATCGACCGAGGCGCCGGATTCAACCAGGTCGGTGACGCATTTCATCGATACCCACAAACCGGTATAGCGGCTCATGGCCCAGCCATGCATGCCGTAATCGAGATACTCCTGCACCGAGGACGGATACAGCACCGGAATGCCGCAGGCTTTCAGGATGTGTTCGCTTTGATGGGCGGTGGTCGACGATTTGGCTGCGTGATCGTCGCCGGCCAGCACCAGTACGCCGCCATTCTTCGAAGTACCTGCCATATTGGCGTGCTTGAAGACATCGCCGCAACGGTCGACGCCGGGGCCTTTGCCGTACCACATGCCGAATACGCCGTCGTATTGGGCGCCCGGGAACAGGTTGACCTGCTGCGTACCCCATACACTGGTAGCGGCCAGGTCTTCGTTCATGCCGGGGTGAAACTTGACGTGATGCGCGTCCAGATATTTTTTTGCCTTGGCAGCAGTCATATCGACGCTACCAAGCGGCGAGCCACGATAACCGGTAACGAAACCGGCGGTATTCAAACCTGCCAGGACATCGCGTTGCCGTTGCAACATCGGCAAGCGAATCATGGCCTGTGTGCCCGTCATGAAAGCACGGCCACGCTCCAATGTAAATTTGTCATCCAGGGAAATGCCATCAGCTTCAGACGCTTGCGCCGTTTCTGTGGGCAACAAGGCTTGCGCCGATTTGAGTGGTGCGTTCATTCAGTCTCCGTGCCAAAAATTATGTTTTTGCTTGCACTGCGTGGAGGTTATCCAACGCGGTAAAACGTCTTTGCCTTGTGGGCAAATCGTCCTGTTTTTTTTTACTACTATTCGTCACAACGATAGCAGCGCCACATTATCACATGCGGGTAGCTGACTCAATGCACGCCGCAGCAATTGGCCGCGGCGTAGCGGACGTAACAACTGTAACAACTGGTAAATCGAATAGGAATGGAAATCAACTAGGGGTGTAATGGCAACTTGTCTGATGTGACTGAATACCTCCCCTGGACCAGCCATGTCGGGCATTCCTCCCTCTAGTGTTCCCATTATCACTAGTTTGCGGATTCTGCTCTCCCCGGCAGAATCCGCTTTTTTATTGCGTTTTACCGCCTTTTACCGGCTTTTACTTCAACGACAAGTTTGTTTCGCCAGGCAACAGGGTATTTGCCGGCAACGGATCAAGTGCTTTCAGGCGTTCGTATATCGGCGTGAAGTCCGGCGCGGTATCGTCGAACAACTGCTGGAAATCATTAATCACGAAGTAAGTTTCCTGGTAAGAATCGATCTTGTACAAGGTGCGCATCACGCGCTCGACATCGAACGGCAGCCGTAGCGACGCCGGACTGGTCAGGCAATGTTCGATTTCACCACCTGAAGACAAGATCCCGGCGCCGTATACACGCAAGCCTTCCGGGCTCTGGATCAGGCCGAATTCAACGGTGTACCAATACAGGCGAGCCAACATACCCAGGCCGCCCAGTTTCATCGCCTTCAAGGCGCCCTTGCCGTAGTCCTGTAAATGGTCGGCAAAAATCGGGTTGAACAACAACGGAACATGGCCGAAAAAATCATGGAACACATCTGGTTCGACGATGTAGTCGAATTCTTCCGGATCGCGCAGCCAGACTGTGACCGGGAAGCGGCGGTTTACCAGATGTCCGAAGAAAATGTGATCCGGCACCAGGCCAGGCACTGCCACCAGCGTCCAGCCGGTCGCCTTGAACAGCAAGGCTGAGCTTTCCTCGAAGCGAGGAATACCGTCGCCGATATTCAACGCTTCCAGGCTTTCGATGAACACATCGCAAGCGCGCCCCGGGATCAGCTTGGCTTGCCGTTGATACAAGCGGCGCCACAAGGCGTGCTGCTCCGGCGTATAAGCATCCCAGTCCTGCTTGACCACGTATTGATCGTCGATCTTGCTGTAGTCGCCACGCAATACGGTACCGTCCGATTTCTCGGCGACGGCGGCAAAAAAATCGTCGGTGTTTGAATCGGCGGCGCTCAAGCCGGATTCCAAGTTTGCTTCCATTACTTTTGCATTCATTTTCTCTGTCCTGGACTAAACGCGTTTGCTTCTCTGGTAGCTACAGTATAGGGCCGAGTTAGCGGCAGTTAATTGCAAAATTCGCCCCATAAATAAAATTTTGCGCAATAATATAACAAAAACTATTATCTTCAAGGTGACTTATGCCAACGATTGCAATGGATGCAACGGATCGAAAAATTCTGGCGATCTTGCAGGAGGATGGGCGCCTCAGCAATCAGGAAGTGGCGGAACGAGTCAACCTGTCGCCGTCGCCGTGCCTGCGCCGCATCAAACACCTGGAACAGGCTGGCGTGATCCGGCAATATGTGGCGCTGCTGGAGCCGGACAAAATCGGTCTGGGCCTGCTGGCCTACATCAATGTGCGCCTGGAAAAACATAGCGATCCACAGTACCTGAGCGGCACCAAGGCGGCCGCTCAGCATCAGGCCATGTCGCCGCGTGCTTCATTTTCGGCGGCGGTCGAACAATGGCAAGAGGTCGTCGCCTGCTATGCGATGACGGGTGAGATGGATTTTCTGCTGCGGGTGCATGTGGAAGACATGGCGCATTTTTCGCGCTTCATGATGGAGACCTTGCTACGCCATCCGGCGGTACTGGACGTCAAATCAAGTTTTGCCTTGCAGCGGGTTAAAGATACGACGGCGCTGCCTTTGCTTTAGTGGCACTTCATTAATCACGCTTAGTTAATCACGCTTAATGCCAGGCAAATTGCCCAGCCATTTCAGCGCTGCCCGCAGATTCGCCTTGATGGTGTAATCCAGCGTCGCCACCTGCTCCTGGACAGCTTCTTGCAAGACGCTGGCCGGATTAGCCGGCGGTAATTTCAGATAAGCATCCGCTTCACCGTAATCGCGATGAATCGCCATGCCGGCTTTCTTGGCGATGTGCATCATCACCTTGTTTGAGGACAGGCAATGCATGTACAAGGTGTCGATATCGACGTTTCGGCAGCGTATCGCGGCGCGTTCAAACAAATGTGTGCCGACTCCCAGGCCACGCGCCGAAGCAGCGACGGAGACGCCGAATTCAGCCACCCGCTCCTTGGTGGTGGAAGCACTCACCGATGGCAGCGCCTCGCGTGGCGCAAATGCCAGATGACCAACACCGAGCAAGCGCAATTTGCGGTCGTAGACACCGAATACCGTATCACGGGAGAAATCGATATTTTCAACATAGCGGCTGACCAGATCATCCGACAACACCGAGCCGAAGCGCAGCAGGCGATCGCCGCTGCTTAGCGCCAGGAAGTGCCGCAGCAAGCGTTTGCGGGCACGGCGAGACAATTCCTTGACGAAAATCGTGGGCCGCGATGCTTTGGCTTTGTCCACACCGGTACCGCCGATTTTTCCCGGCACCTTACTTGCGGAAGCAACTTTGGCATCTGTAGCGGTCATCTTGCTAGCTCTCCTGTCGGATAAGCTTACCTCGGATCATGGTCGTTGCGCTTGCATCATCTGCTCAACCATTTCGACACGCGCTGCATGGATGGCTTCGGGTATCCGTTCCGGCTGCTGCTGGAACATGCCGGCGATCACGCCGGCGTTGACCGATTGTGCTGCCTGCAACGCCGCCTGCAGATAAGCGAATTGCGGAAAGGGACGCCCCGCGTATCCGGTCCTGCCACGATAATCACACTCGGTGGCGCGTAGCATATCGATAAATCGCTGCGGCTTGCGAAAGGCATCGCAGCGTCCCAGCAAATTCACTATCGTATTCGCGCGCAGCTCGAATGCGCGGCCGACATTGCCGTGTTCACGCGCGGTCATGAGTGCCAGGTCGCGCGCCTCGCCCGGCACTTTAAGGCGCTGGCAAACCCGCTCCACCAGTTCCACGCCATACCCCTCGTGACCGTGATGGCTAGGCCAGTCGGCGGCCGGCGTCACGCCCTTGCCCAAATCGTGCATCAGCGCCGCGAAACGCACAGGCAAAGCATAATTTTCACGTGCGGCGGTATCCACCACCATCATCACGTGCACGCCGGTATCGATTTCCGGATGATATTTTTCCGGTTGCGGTATGCCCCACAAGACATCCAGCTCAGGCAGGATGCGCGCCAGCGCTCCGCACGCGCGCAAGACGTCGAACATGCGCGACGGCTGCGCTTCCATCAGGCCGCGCGCCAATTCCTGCCATACCCGCTCCGGCACCAGCGCATCGACTTCACCGGCGGCGACCATGCGCCGCATCAGGGCATTGGTCTGCGGCGCTACCGTGAAGTCGGTAAAGCGCGCGGCAAACCGGGCGACGCGCAAGATACGTACGGGGTCTTCGGCGAAAGCGTCGGAGACATGGCGAAATATGCGGTCCTGCAGATCCTGCCGGCCGTTAAACGGATCCGCCACAGTGCCGTCGTCAGCACGCGCGATAGCATTGATGGTCAAATCGCGGCGTACCAGATCTTGCTCCAGCGTGACATCTGGATCGGTATGAAATACAAAACCTTTGTAGCCCGGCGCAGTTTTACGTTCGGTGCGCGCCAGCGCATATTCTTCGTGCGTGTCAGGATGCAGGAATACCGGGAAGTCCTTGCCGACCGGCCGGAAACCCTTGGCCACCATGTCTTCCGGCGTAGCGCCGACCACCACGTAATCGCGGTCTTTTACGGGTAGCCCAAGCAACTCGTCGCGTACGGCGCCGCCGACTTCAAAAACTTTCATGGCTTTGATTGAACCTGGTTAGTCTGGCAATACTTCAGTTTCCGCTAGCGCCTCGCGTATCCAGCGTGCCACGGCGGGATGCGCCTGGACCCGCTCGGCATAGGCTTGCAAGGCGGGCGCCAGCGATACGCCGTAACTGTGGAAACGCATCACCACCGGTGCAAAATAAGCATCGGCAATCGAAAAGGCGCCAAACAAGAATTGATGATGGCCGAATTCGGATAAGCAGCTTTCCCAGATTTCGATGACCCTGGCAATGTCGGCCTGGGCGCCGGCAGTACGGCCCTGGCCAGGCTTGTGCGCGCGGATATCCATCGGCATCGCCGAACGCAAGGAGGCGAAGCCGGAGTGCATTTCTGCGCATATCGAACGGGCAGTGGCACGCGCCATGGAGTCTTGCGGCCACATGCCAAAATCAGGGAACTGCTCTGCCAGATATTCGCAAATGGCCAACGAATCCCAGATCGGCTTGTCGCCTACCAACAGAATCGGTACCCGGCCGCTGGCGGAGTAACGTCCGATCTGGTTCGCGGTATCCGCTTGCCGCAGCAGGATCTTGTGCTCCTTGAAGGGAATCCCGAATGCCGTCATCGCTACCCACGGCCGCATCGACCAGGAAGAATAATTCTTGTTGGCGATCACCAGTACCAAGCCATCTGCCCCGGCTTTTTGCAAAGCGGCGGACAAGCTGGGATCAAGTTCTGTAGTTTGCATGGGTGCGCCTAGCATGTGTTTGCCTATTCGGCTCCGGATGACGACATTCTATGCAATATCACGGCAACGCCGATTCGACGAAACCCTTGGGAGCGACTATGCCCAACCGTGCTTTCAAGGACTGCGGCTTGCCTTCGAACAGGGCTGCGTAATAAGTGGCGTTGGAGAGTACATTTTTTACATAGCCACGGGTTTCGCTAAACGGAATCGACTCAGCAAAAACCGCACCTTCAACCGTACCCGGCAAAGTTGAACGCCAGGCGCGCGGCCGGCCAGGGCCAGCGTTGTAGGCAGCCGAGGCCAGCGCTTGCGAGCCATCCAGATCGGATAACACCATGCTCAGATAATTGGTGCCGAGCAGGATATTGGTATTCACATCGGATATCTGATCGTTGGTAAAACCGTTCAGGCCGATTTTTTTTGCGACCCAGCGCGCGGTCGTCGGCATCACCTGCATCAAACCGCTGGCGCCAACATTCGAGCGCGCACTTCTGACGAAACGCGACTCTTGCCGGATCACGCCGTAGACCCAAGCCATGTCGAGCCCCAGGCTTTGCGTGTTGGTGGTCATGACGTCGCGGTGGGGCGACGGAAAGCGCTGGCTGAAATCGACTTCGACCTTGGTACGGTCCGAAGTATTCACCATGCGATCCAGGACGTTGTTTTGGCGGGCGAATTCGGCCGCCGTCAGCAATTGGCGGTCAGTCATCGTGCGCAATTCCCAATTCCATTCGCGCACGCCTTCAAAGCGCAAATTCATGTCAAAAAACCGCAACGCGCGACGGAAGCCCTGGTTATTTGCCATCGGCGCCATTTCAGCCGGGCTGAATGCTTGCGTGGAAGAAACTGCAATAATCTTCTGCCCCAATTCTTCCAGCGCCAGTTGGCCGTAGAAATTAGTCTGGTCGGCGATCGACTGGAATTGCTGCTGCGCCTGCTCGGATTTTCCTTCCAACTGATCGGCCCGGCCCATCCAGTAAATCCAGGTCGGATCACTGCGTAACGCCGCCGGCATTGCCGCGATACCGCTACGCACCAGCTTCCAGTCGCCGGCGCGCAAGGCAGAACGGACTCGCCACTGATAAGCATCCATCGACAATACCGCGTTTCCTTTTACCTGCCGCCAATAATCGATGGCCTGCGGCTCCAACTTGAGCGCGGATTGCAGCGCTATCTGCGCCCATGCCATGGACCGTTCGGAAGATGTCAACTGATCCGAGGATGCGCTCAACGCCGCCGCCCTGACGGTATCGTTTTTGGCTACCCGCCCCAAGGCGATAATGAATAACTCATGGTTTTCCCGGCTGGTTCCCGGGCCGCGTGCAACCATCAGGGCGTATTTTTCGATGGCCTGTCCCACCTGGGAGTCGTCAGCATCGATATACGGTGTCATGCGGCGCGCGACGCCGCCAAACCCTGCCTCTACTGCTTGCCGGATCTGGAACCAGACGTCATCTGCGGTGAACTGGCCATTTTGCGCCAGCGTACCGATCAAATCGGTGCAACCCGGGCCGAAATCCTTCGGCGTGGTCAGCAAGGCGCGCGCCTCTGCGGCGACATTCGTGCCTTTCAACGCCGCCGAGGTCAGCGCGTAGCATTTCAATTGCGTATCGTCGTCGAGTACGAATTTCGGATATTGTTCATCGAAAGTGGCCCAGTCGCCAGCCTTACCCAGCTCCAGCAGCCAGTCATTGCGCAAGCGGTCGGCGATGGCGCTGCCATCGTAACGCGCCAGATATTCGCGAATTTGAGATTGCGGGGCAACCAGGTCTTTAATCAACGGCTTCAGGCGGTAATAATCGACATAGGAAGGAATGTCATAATCGCTTAAAGTAGAAGCCAGCAACTCTGTCCTGTCTGCATTGTTCGCGCGTGAGGCATCGCGCAAGGCCAGGAAAGCATCGTCCGGACTTGCATAACTGGCAGGAGCGGCCCCGGTTGCGGCACTATTGGAGCGTTTTTGCGCATAAGCTGCGCCTGTCATCACAGCGGAAGAAGCCACGGCGACGGCGATCACTGCGAGCCATTTCTTTTTAAACATATAACTGCCAACCTTAATTTTACGAATGCGGATGATGATGTCTAGCATAGCATGTGATGCCAGTGATGCAACGCCGGGCGCGGACAAAACGCTGCTGCGGCGTACCTTGCTGGCGACACGCAAGTCGATCAGCGCGGCTTGCCGCCAGGAGTGGGACGCGGAACTTGGACGGCGGGTAATTACCTGGGCCACACTTTGGATGGATACGCATCCGGACGGCACGCTCGGCGTCTATTGGCCGATTCGCGGCGAACCGGATTTGCGCCCGGCTTATGCCGAACTGGCGGCGCGCGGAATGCGGCTGGCATTGCCGGTGGTGGTCGGCAGCGATAGTCCGTTGCGCTTTGCCAGCTGGATTCCGGGTGAAGCCATGGTCAAAGACGGGTTCGGCGTTGCCATCCCGGCCAGCGACGTAGCGGCCATACCGCTGGCCCTGCTAATTCCCTGCGTCGGCTTCAACCAGCATCGGATACGCCTGGGCTACGGCGGTGGATTTTATGATCGGACGCTGGCGCCGTCGGCATTGCTGCGCCCGCAGGCAATTGGCATTGCCTATGCCTGCGGACTGGCCGAATTTGACGGCGCAGCGCATGATGTTGCGCTGGATGCGATCATCACCGAAGCAATTGTTATAAATGCGTGAATTTACAACTTAAGACGCTGCCAGATCGCGATAGTCGCGGCCGATTGATTCAGCGTGTAGAAATGCAAGCCGGGTGCACCGCCTGCCAGCAGACGTTCGCAAAGCTGGGTCACCACATCCAGGCCGAAGGCGCGGATCGAGTCCGTGTCGTCGCCGTAGCTGGCGAGCTTGAGACGAATCCAGCGCGGAATCTCGGTGCCGCACATATCTGAAAAACGCATCAACTGCGAATAATTAGTGATCGGCATGATGCCGGCGATCACCGGTATCGTCGCGCCCAGTTTTTGCGCTTCTTCGACAAAGCGGAAATAAGCATCCGCATTGTAGAAATATTGCGTAATGGCGCCGTTGGCGCCGGCTTTCACCTTGCTGACATAACGCTGCACGTCGTCTTGCGGCGACTTGGCTTGCGGATGCATTTCAGGATAGGCCGCGACTTCGATATGAAACCAGTCTCCGGTTTCAGCGCGAATGAATTCCACCAGCTCGTTGGCATAGCGGAATTCGCCGGAAGAAATATCCATCGCTCCGTAACCGCTAGGCAGGTCACCCCGCAACGCAACCAGGCGCTTGATGCCGTTATCCTTGTATTGCGCCAGAATCGAACGCAGCGATTCGCGCGAGCTACCCAGGCACGACAGATGCGGCGCCGCCTCATGACCTTCGCTGCGGATGTCGAGCACGGTATCCAGCGTCCCCTTCTGCGTCGAACCGCCGGCGCCGAAGGTGACCGAAAAATACCTGGGATGCAACTCGGCCAGCTTGGCACGCGTCACCCGCAATTTTTCCGCGCCCTCAGGGGTCTTGGGCGGGAAAAACTCAATGCTGAAATTCTTTTTTGCCATTTTCCGTATCACTCAATCATTCAATTTTTCTTCAACAGCAAAGTGGAGAGTGCCCACGAAACAATGCTGTACAAGATAGCACCGCCAACCGCCGACCAGAAACTGGCCACGTAGAATCCGCTCACCAGATGCGACACCAGCCAGAACATCAGGCCATTGATGATGAAGATGAACAAGCCCAGCGTCAGCAAAGTCGCCGGTAAAGTCAGCAGTAACAGGATCGGACGAATCAGGGTATTGACGAAACCCAGCACCAGCGCCGCGATCAGCGCCGCGCCGAAACTGGCAAACTGCACCGAGTGCATCAAATATGGCACCGCCAGCAAGGCCAAAGTGTTGATCAGCCAGGTAATCAGTAAACGCATCGTGTGTTCCTCTTGGTGATGAAAGAACGGCGATCGGCACAATATGTGCGCCGATCGCCGCCTCGCGATTAGTAGCGGTAGTGTTCCGGCTTGTACGGACCGGTTTGCTTGACGCCGATATAAGCGGCTTGCTCTTCGGTCAATACCGACAGCTGCGCATTCAGTTTTTTCAACTGCAGGCGCGCGACTTTTTCATCCAGGTGTTTTGGCAAGGTGTACACGCCGACCGGGTAGGCTTTGGTGTTCACGAACAATTCGATCTGGGCGATGGTCTGGTTGGCGAACGAAGAACTCATCACGTACGACGGATGGCCGGTACCGCAACCCAGGTTAACCAGGCGGCCTTCTGCTAGCAAGATGATGCGTTTGCCGTCCGGGAAAATGATGTGGTCGACTTGCGGCTTGATGTTTTCCCAAGTGTATTGCTTCAGCGCGGCGACTTCGATTTCATTGTCGAAGTGACCGATGTTGCAGACGATTGCCTGGTCCTTCATCTTTTGCATGTGAGCGTGGGTGATCACATGGTAGTTGCCGGTGCAGGTGACGAAGATGTCGCCATGTTCGGCGGCGTATTCCATGGTCACGACCCGATAACCTTCCATCGCCGCCTGCAAGGCGCAGATCGGATCGACTTCGGTTACCCAGACTTGCGCAGACAATGCGCGCATGGCTTGTGCCGAGCCCTTGCCGACGTCACCATAACCCGCGATCACGGCAACTTTGCCGGCGATCATGACGTCGGTAGCGCGCTTGATGCCATCGACCAGCGATTCGCGGCAACCGTACAGATTGTCGAACTTGGATTTGGTAACGGAATCGTTGACGTTAATTGCCGGGAACGCCAGCTTGCCTTCCTTGTGCATCTGGTACAGGCGATGCACGCCGGTTGTGGTTTCTTCGGTCACGCCCTTGATTTGAGCCAGGCGTGTCGAATACCAGTTTGGCGCCGTCGCCAGCTTTTTCTTGATTGCGTTGAACAGGCAGATCTCTTCTTCGGAGCCTGGATTGTTCAAAACCGAAATGTCTTTTTCTGCACGGGTTCCGAGGTGCAGCAACAGTGTTGCATCGCCGCCGTCGTCCAGGATCATGTTGGCTTGCTGTTCACCCGGCCATTCGAAAATGCGGTGCGTGAAATCCCAGTAGTCGTCCAGCGACTCGCCCTTGAAGGCAAAAACCGGCGTGCCGGCAGCGGCGATCGCGGCGGCGGCGTGGTCCTGGGTCGAATAGATATTGCAAGATGCCCAACGTACCTTGGCGCCCAATGCTTCCAGCGTCTGGATCAGCACTGCGGTCTGGATCGTCATGTGGATCGAACCGGTAATGCGTGCGCCTTTGAGCGGTTGTGCAGCGGCGAATTCTTCGCGGATCGCCATCAGGCCCGGCATTTCGGTTTCGGCGATCTTGATTTCCTTGTCGCCCCAGCCGGACAAGCTGATATCGGCAACCACGTAATCGCGGGTTGAAGAGGAAGTTGTCGTTGAGTTCATAACTGCGGCGTTCATCACGCCCTCCTTTCGTTAGAAAAAAAGTAACGTGAGCGCAGTTGCAAAATGACTGTACCAAGCCTGGCAGACCATGTCTGTCGCAACGCTCCTTGGATACGAGCCGCTATTTTAAAGCAAAACAGCAGGGTTTCGGCTAGCTGAGGCACATATTCCGGCTATCCGGCTTAGCAAATAACCAGCTTGCCCTCAGACCCAGCCCATCTCATGCAACTCGCTCTTGATATAAGCATAATAAATCGGCGCGGCCACCAACCCGGGCAAGCCGAATGCCGCCTCGGCCAGGATCATCATCAGCAGCAACTCCCAGCTGCGGGCGTTGATTTGCGAGCCGACAATCCGCGCATTGAGAAAATATTCCAGCTTGTGGATCAGCACCAGGAACACCAGCGCCGCCAATGCCACATAGACCGATACCGAAAGGGCCACCATGACGATCAGCGTGTTGGAAATCAGGTTGCCTATCACCGGCAGCAAACCCGCCAGGAAGGTGACGATGATCATGGTCTTGGTCAATGGCAGATGAACGCCGCCGAGCCGCAGCACCACCAACAGGAAGATCGCCGTCAATATCGTATTCAGCAGGGAAATCTTGATCTGGGCAAACACCACGCGATGAAAAGCATCTGCCAGCAAATGCGCCCGCCCCAGCAATTCGCTGGCCAGCGGTTGCAGCAGCGGCATCGGGTGGGCCGCGTTCAGGGCCACCATGGCGCCCAGCACCATGCCTACCAGCACATGTACGAATACCTGCACCGCTTCCTTGCCAGCCAGTTGCACTTCGCCGCTATGCGATTGCAGCCAGTCGCTCATGATTTGACGGATATCGTCAATGTCATCCGGCAGGTATTGCTGCAGCCACGTCGGCAGTTGGGTGCGCGCCTGGTCCACCACCACCAATAATTTGGATTGCAGCACTTGCAGGCGATCGGGACCGCCGTGGAAGAATGCAATCAATCCGAAAATGACGAGCGTCAGCAGTCCGATAATAATCGCCGACAGAAATACCACGGAAATCAAATGGGCCCGTTGGCTGGTGAGACGACGCTGAACGAATGGCGTCAAGGTGCGAACCAGTTCATACACCAGCAAACCGGCCAGCAGCGCCGTCAGCATGTGCAGGCTCATCACCAGGAACAGTGCGACTAACGCCACCAGCCAGGCCGCCAGGCGAAAGCGCGGCAAAGTAGTGATCACCGGCCGCAACTGACCAGGATCGGATGGCGCTTCGGTAGCGGACTCAACAGCGAATTCAGGAGCAGGTTTGGGGGCGGAGGCCATGTGGGGACTTGGTTGAATCAAGCGCAATACGCGCAATACATCACGTGCTGCTGCCGGATCATTCTTTTAGGGAGTCACTGAAGTGGTCAGTGTAGCAAGTCGTTACCCTCGTGCAAAGCACGATTCTGGCATCGCCGAAAATTTGACTTGGTTTGGCGTGATTACAGCCCGGCAGGGAAGCATATCCCCGCCAGGCCTGTGCAGCAATTACTGCAATTACAGCGCAGCAGCTTTCAACGCCGCAGCCTTGTCGGTGCGCTCCCACGTGAACTCGGGCTCTTCGCGGCCAAAATGGCCATAGGCTGCAGTCTTTTGGTAAATCGGACGCAGCAAGTCGAGCATTTGCACGATCCCCTTCGGACGCAGGTCGAAATGTTCAAGCACCAGTTGCGCCAGCTTTTCGTCGCTGATCTTGCCGGTGCCGAAAGTGGTCACCATCACCGAAGTCGGCTTGGCGATGCCGATTGCATAGGATATCTGGATCTGGCAGCGTGAAGCCAGGCCGGCGGCAACGATATTTTTTGCCACATAACGGCCGGCATAGGCAGCCGAACGGTCGACCTTGGATGGATCCTTGCCGGAGAATGCGCCACCGCCGTGCGGTGCAGCACCGCCGTAGGTATCGACAATGATCTTGCGCCCGGTCAGGCCGCAATCGCCTTGCGGACCGCCGATAACGAAACGGCCGGTCGGATTGACCAGGTAACGGGTATTTTGCAGCCATTCCTTCGGCACTACCGGTTTGATGATTTCTTCGATCGCAGCTTCTTCGATTGCCTTGTGCTGCATTTCCGGCGCATGCTGGGTCGACAACACCACGGTGTCTATCGCGACCGGTATGCCATCGACGTATTTCAGCGTGACTTGCGATTTGGCGTCCGGACGCAACCATGGCAGGCGGCCGTCTTTCCGCAATTGCGACTGGCGCTCGACGATTCTGTGGGCGTAATAAATTGCAGCCGGCATCAGTTCCGGCGTTTCGTCGCAGGCGTAACCGAACATCAATCCCTGGTCGCCCGCGCCTTGATCGAGATCGAGGCCCTTGCCTTCATCCACGCCTTGGGCGATATCCGGCGATTGCTTGTCGTAACCGACCAGCACCGAGCAACTCTTGTAATCGATGCCATAGTCGGCGTTGTCGTAGCCGATGCGCTTGATGGTTTCGCGCGCAACGGCGATGTAATCGACGTTGGCAAAGGTGGTAACTTCACCTGCCAGCACGACCAGGCCGGTATTGCACAGGGTTTCGGCAGCGACCCGGGCTTGCGGGTCCTGGGTGAAAATTGCGTCGAGAATCGCGTCGGAAATTTGATCCGCGACTTTATCAGGGTGACCTTCGGAAACGGATTCCGAAGTAAAGAGGTATTCATGTGCCATTGCAAGCTCCAACAAAAAACAAGTGGTGACCATGTCGCAGTCAAACCTGTTGAGCCTGCGACGCTTTAGCGAAATTTGTATTCCGCCTCGCAAGTTGTCTATTAACTCGGCGGATGATGCTAATTGCTACAATTACTATATATTATGATGATTCCGATGAATTCAATGATTCCGACCGGCAATCTATCTGCGTTCCAAAAGCGCTTTTCAACGCCGTCCGGTTTTCAGACTATTGTGCTATTTTACGCCTCTTGAAAAAATTCGGCAAAATCCAACCACTTTTGGCTCTTTTTGAGCTCTGCTAATGCTTGTAACGCTATTTCGCCTGCTCTCGACCCTACCTTTATTTTTCCTACACGCAATAGGGACGCTGGGCGGCTGGCTGGTGTACCTGGCCTCCGGCGCCTATCGCAACAAATTAAAAGACAACCTGTTCCGGGCCGGTTACCAAACGGCTTTGCCGCAAGCCATCAGTGAATCCGGCAAGAGCATGTTCGAGCTGCCGTTTATCTGGTGCGCCGAGCCGCAGCGTGTGCTGCGTACCGCCACCATCGAAAACTGGGAACTGGCGCAGACAGCGCTGGACGCCAAAACCGGTGTGATTTTCCTGACTCCGCACCTCGGCTGCTTTGAAATCATAGCCCAGGCTATCGCCACCAAGACTCCTCTTACCGCACTCTATCGGCCGCCCCGCAAGGCCGCCCTCAAACCATTGATCGAGGGTGCGCGCAGCCGCCATAACCTGCTGTTGGCGCCCGCTAACCTGGCAGGTGTCCGCACCCTGTTCAAGGCACTCAAGAAGGGCCAGGCAATCGGCTTGCTCCCGGATCAGGTGCCACAGAACGGCGAAGGCATATGGGTCGATTTTTTCGGGCGTCCGGCCTACACCATGACCTTGCCGGCCAAACTGCAACAAATGAGCGGCGCGCCGATTATCCTGTCGTACGCCGAACGCTTGCCGTACGGCCGCGGTTATGTGATCCGCTTCGTGCCATTCGATGAAACCCCTGGTCACACCACGGAACAACGCACGCTGGCCATCAACCTGGCCATGGAAAAGCTGATCGCTCGCTGCCCGGCGCAATATATCTGGAGCTACAACCGGTACAAGACACCGCCCGGAGTCGCTGCACCATCGGCGTCTGCAGCCCGGGAGTCGCAGGCATGAGGGCCTTGCTCGGTTTGTTGTGGCTGGCGCATTTTTTACCGCTGTGGATCCTGGGCCCGGTAGGCGAAGCCTTGGGCTCATTGCTGTTTATCATCATGAAACCACGGCGGCATATCACGCTGACCAATCTGCGGCTTTGCTTTCCTGACATGCCGGAAGCTGAACGCGTGGTGTTGGCGCGTCGCCACTTCCAGGCTTACTCGCGCAGCGTGCTGGAGCGCAGTGTGTTGTGGTGGGCGTCGGAAAACCGTTTGCGGCGCCTGATCAAGATTGAATCGGATCTGCCGCTCGACACCTTGCAGGCCGGCCCGACCATTCTGTTGTGCCCGCATTTCGTTTGCCTGGAAATTCCCGGTATTGCCTTGGTGCTGAATTCTTCGACATCGATTTGCACTATCTATACACGCCAGCAAGATGGCGTGATCGATGCTGCGCTGTTGAAGGGGCGTTCGCGTTTTCGCCCGGTCAAACTGTTTACCCGCGAGCAGGGCGTCAAACCCATCATCCGGGCAATGCGCGAAGGGTTTCCCTTTATCATGTTGCCGGATATGGACTTCGGCATGAAGGACGCCGAATTCGTACCGTTTTTTGGCGTCCAGGCGGCGACTCTCACCGCCACCGCGCGGATTGCGGCTGCTACCAAAGCCAGGGTGGTGCCGATGATCGCGACCTTTTTGCCCGGTTACAAAGGCTGGAAGGTCACCTTTTATCCGGCCTGGGAAAATTATCCGGGCGACGATATCACAGAGGCAACCCGCCGCATGAACGCCTTTATCGAAGACCGCATCCTGGAAGCGCCTGCCGAATATTTTTGGGCGCACAAGCGCTTCAAGACGCGGCCGCCCGGGCAAGCCGATGTTTATTCACCACCCGCGCCAGATCATGCCGACAGCGCTGCGCAGTAGCACCATTTCCAGCATAATGTTCTTATGAAACTCAAATTTACAAAAATGCACGGCGCTGGTAATGATTTCGTCGTGATTGACGCGATTCACCAGCATGTCGATTTCACTGCGGCGCAATGGCAGCAACTGGGCGACCGCCGCTTTGGCGTGGGCGCAGATCAAATGCTTGTGGTTGAAAAATCGCAGGCGGACGGCGTCGATTTTCGCTATCGGATTTACAACGCCGACGGCGGCGAAGTCGAACAATGCGGCAACGGCGCCCGCGCCTTCGTCAAATTCGTAACCGACAAGGGCCTGACCGGCAAGCGCACGATCAGGGTGGAAACCATGTCCGGCATCATTGAACCGACACTGGAAAACGACGGCCGCATTACTGTCGATATGGGCGCACCGATCCTGGCGCCCGTCGCGGTGCCGTTTGATGCCAGTAATCTGAGCAGCCAGGCGATGGGCGAGGATGTGCTCTGGCCGCTGGACATCCAGGGCAAACAAATCTGGATATCAGTGGTTTCGATGGGCAATCCGCACGCGGTGCAGGTGGTTGAAGACAGCGAAGCAGCACCGGTGTTGATCGACGGTCCGTTGATAGAACATCATCCCCGGTTTCCAAGACGGGTGAATGCCGGCTTCATGCAAGTAATTGATCGCCACCATATCAAGTTGCGTGTATTCGAGCGTGGCGCGGGCGAAACGCTGGCTTGCGGCACCGGTGCTTGTGCCGCAGTGGTGGCAGGTATTCGTCGCGGCTTGCTGGACACCCCGGTGAAGGTGCAAACCCACGGCGGTGAACTGTCGATTGCCTGGGCCGGGAGCGACCAGCCGGTATTGATGACTGGTCCGGCAGTGTCGGTATTCGAGGGCGAAATAGAAATTAGCTGACGCGCTAAAGCAAAGCGGCATCAGCTGATTTGGTCAATCCACCTCAGTTTCCGGCGCCGCTGCCGGCACCGCGGTTTTGAAGCGGTAAAGGCGTTGCCGGTAATTTCCTTCCGGCCCGTCCGGGCCGCAATCCACATCTTCGAACAAACGTGCGATCCGGCTCAATGCCTGACGCTCGTCGCCAGTCTGGATCTGGATCAGACGCCGCTTGCTGCGCGCGTACTGGGTGCGGATATCGACTACCAGGCAGTGCCCGCAGTCGGCCAGGTTCAAATCCAGCAACAGCGCTTCCGGCCGGCTCAATCCGAATAAGGTCGCCAACTCGATCCGTGCCGCCAGAAACGGATGCGCCGTGATTTGTTCACGCGTCAATTGCTGCCGGGCGACCTCGGCCCACGGCGCCGGCTGCGCGCTATCGGCAATTTTTGCCAACAATCCCGCCGCTTCACTACTGCCCTGAGCCGCGGCCTTTTGCAGCCAATACACCGCACGCACGTCGTTAGCCAGTTTCTCGCGCCGGGTGCGCCAGGCACTCAGGCCGCATTCCAGTTGCGCCGCGCAATGGCCCATTTCGGCTGCATGCTCCAGATGGCGCTGCATATCCACCAGATTGCGCTGGGAAAACTCGGATTTCAGATAAATCCGCGACAACGCGTACCAGGCATCAGCCAAACCGGCCTCGCCTGCCAGCGTCAGCCAGCGAATGGCCTTTTTGTAGTTAGCCGAACCGCTCCCCACCAGCAAGCGCTCGCCTTCGCTGTTCATGCGGGCATGCCACAGCCCCAGCGCCAGCTGGGCGGCTTTGTCATCGCCATACGCTGCCAGTTCAAGAAACTGCTGCACTTCGGCAGCATCGACGGTATCGCTGGTCTGCAACACTTGGGCACACCGCACCAGCAAAGACAGGTTTTCTTCGCCCAGCTGCCGCTCCAGGGTTTCCGACGGCACATTCAATTGCGCCAGGATATCGACATACTGTTCTGAAAGCGCCCTGGCCAGCGGCAACGCCCGCTCCAGGAAAACCGGCCAATCGGCATTTTCCCAGGCCAGCTGCGCCAGCGATTGCTGAGCCTGCGTCACGCCGGCATCTGCGGCACGCGCAGTCCATTTCAAGGTTGCGTCTTGTTCAGGTTTGGAAGCTGGCTGGGTCCCGGACAATGGCGGGTTTGACATGACCGCGCGACCGGACGCCTGGGCCGGCACGCTGTCGGCATGCTGGGCCAATAGCCATTGGGCTTCGGCGATGCCGGCATTGGCAGCGGTCTCCAGCACTTTGATAACTTTGCCGCGCAGTCCGTGCAACGCATTCGGATCGCTGCCTTCGCGGTGCAGTACCAGTTGCGCCAACACCAGACCGGCCTGCATCTGGCCCGCGTCAAAAGCACGTTCATACCAAACGCACAATGCCAGCGGGTCGCTGGCCGCCTGCGCCACCTCAAGCGGGATATGGCTGCCAATCAACATCCAGGCTTCGGATTCTTGTTGTTGCGCGGCCCGCTCCAGCCAATGCAGCGCTGTCGACAAACTTTGCGGCAAGCCGTTACCGCCGAATAAATAGCGCTTGCCTAGGGCTAGCTGGGCAGCCGCCTGCCCGGCGCGTGCTGCGCGAATAATCGCTAAGTCTTCACGTTTAGCCATAAGTACTCATTACCAAAACGTAAATTATGCTCGATAAATGGATGGAATTTTATTTTTGCTTGATTTTTACGATATGTGGATCTTTTACGCAACATCAACTCCCAGCCGACAAAAAATTTTTGCGGTGGCAGCATTGTCCGGCACCGCTCTTGGACAATAACGAAGAAATCATGCAACATCGCCCAAATATCATCAAAATCTTCTAATTTCGCCAAATTGACGTTACTCGACTTTTAAAATATGAGGCTCTCGATTCAGGTAACAGCTATTCGGCCGGCTGGATCGTCTGTACGGCAACGCATATTCTGTTTTTGCAATAGCCTTGGAGCGCTAAATACGAACCAGAACTCTTCACTAGCCTTCGCAAAAAGCCTAATATTAGTTACGCAACAGGTGCAATTGCCAAATTGCACACGACGCAATATCCCTGTTTGCGCAAATCCGGGCCGCTGCAAGCACAGCTAAAGCCCTTCCATGCTTGTCACAAAAATACAACACAATTAACAATCTTCTTCAATTTCGACCAATTTATAGCGTCACAGGAAACCAAACCGCAGGCATTGCCAGCGAGACCCCTTAATGTTCATCCATCCGGCAAGATGTACGGATCCTTAAGACAGTTTTCTAAATAAAGGACGTCAAATGAAGAAATCACTAATCGCACTGGCCGTACTCGGCGCAATCGCAGGTGCAGCACAAGCTCAAAGCTCCGTAACCATCTACGGTATCGTTGATACTGGCGTCGTTTACACAAGCAAAGCTCTGACATCCACTGGCGGCACTGGCAGCAAATTCAGCATTAACTCCGGCGTTATCCAAGGTTCGCGTCTGGGTTTCAAAGGCGTTGAAGATCTGGGCGGCGGTCTGAAGGCTCTGTTCCAATTGGAAGCTGGCTTCAACAACGACACCGGCGCATTGAACGGCCAAGACAAGGGCACTACTAACCTGTTCCGTCGTAAATCGGTAGTCGGTCTGGGCGGCAACTTCGGTTCCGTTCTGCTGGGTCGTCAAACTGACATCCTGGACGACGTCAGCCAATGGACTTCGGTTCAAGATTTCGGTGGCGTAACTGGTTCCGTCGGTCACAACTTCAACCGTTTGGAAGGTACACGTACCAACAATTCCATCCGTTACAACACACCAGATCTGTCCGGCTTCACAGCTAGCGCAATCTACGGTTTCGGCGAAGCAGCTGGCCAAACTTCGAACGGTCAATCGTTCGGTCTGGGCGGTCAGTACGCTAACGGCCCACTGGGTCTGTTCGCTGCTTACTACCAATCGAAACTGGGCACTCCTGGCGGCACTAACGCCAGCGACACTTCGATCCTGGGCAACACATCGTTCGCTGGTCACGGCAACGCTGGCGACACAGCTCTGAAAACATTCAGCCTGGGCGCTAGCTACCAAGCTGGTCCAGCACGTCTGTATGGTAACTGGTCGCGTACTAAGCAACCTCTGGCATACACATCGACTCTGGGCGTTACCGGCAACCTGCAACCAGGCAGCTTCACAGTTGGCAGCTTCAACAACACCAAGGCTGACATCTTCGAACTGGGCGTGAACTACGCTGTTACTGCTCCTCTGCACCTGTTGGCTAGCGTTCAATACAACAAGCTGACATTTGCTGATGCAGGCTCCGACAAGGGCAAGCTGACCCAATTCAACCTGGGTACTGACTACTTCCTGTCGAAGCGTACTGACCTGTACGCATTCGTGTCAAACCTGCGCGCTAAGGATGCTGTCAATCCAGGCGTATTCGGCGACAGCCTCGGCAACACTGGCAACCAAACAGCTGTTGCTGTTGGTATCCGCCACAAGTTCTAATTTAAGCTGACCGAACCCGCAGCAGCAAGCGGGTAAGGTTGCTTGATTAGAGATGTAAAAGGCCCACATGGCTTGCCATGTGGGCCTTTTTTATTGCCTGACGATTAGCGTAAGACTCCAAAGTTGTCACGCACCGGCATAGCGGTGTACTCTTGATCATTCCCTTTCTTCATCACCGACATACATGACCCTCCAACTTGATCCCGATGCTATCGCCCAATATCTGATCGATTCCCCGCATTTTTTCGAAGAACACGCTGAACTGCTGGCCAAGATTCGCCTCACCAGCCCCCTGTTAGGGCGGGCCGTGTCGCTACAAGAGCGGCAAATGGAAATACTCCGCGAAAAAATCAAACTGCAGGATTTGCGCCTGGCCGACATGGTGCGCAACGCCCAGGAAAATGATGCGAGCGCGCATAAACTGTACAGCTGGACCCGCAGCCTGCTGCTGGCCCGCAACGACGTCGACCTGCCGCACACGCTGGTCGACGGCCTGCGCACCGGTTTTGCAGTACCTCAGGCTACCTTGCGGCTGTGGGGCGTCGCCGAGGAGTATTCACACACCTGGTTTGCAGCCGCGGCTTCCGAGGATGCCAAGATTTTCGCCAGTGGCTTGAGCCTGCCGTTTTGCGGCAGCAACAATGATTTCGAAGCAGCCTCCTGGCTGGAGCAGGATGTCCAGTCCGTCGCCATACTGCCCTTACGTAACACCAGCAGCAGCGCCACCGCCTCGGCAACCTTCGGCCTGCTGGTGCTGGGCTCGCCTGATCCGCAACGCTTTAGCGCCGACATGGCAACCGATTTCCTGGTGCAGATTGGCGAGACCGCAAGTGCTGCGCTGGCCTGCCTGCTCGATTAACCCGTTTACCCTTTATCCCCGGCCATCGTGAGCGGCGACACCAACCAGACCTACCTCAGCCGCTATCTGGATAGCCTGGCAGGACAGCGCCAGCTATCAGCACATACGATCAGCAACTATGCCCGCGACTTGAAGGAACTGGCAAGCTTCACGCAGGCACTCGGCGACGGCTGGGAGTTCGCCGCCGTCACGCACTTTCACATCCGTAAATTTGCCGCGCAACTGCACTCGCGCGGATTGAATCCAAGTTCGATTGCGCGCAAGTTGTCAGCCTGGCGCGGCTTTTTCGAATGGCTGGCAGAGCAGACCACGCTCGCCAGCAATCCGGTCGAAGGCGTAAAAGCGCCAAAGCGCGCCAAGCCGCTACCGAAAGCCATGGCCCCCGACGATGCGATTCATCTGGTGGCCAGTGGCAATCCATTGGCCGATGCCGGCTCCAGCATGGCGTTATGCAATCACGCGATGTTTGAACTGCTGTATTCCAGTGGGCTACGCGTCTCGGAACTGGCAGGGCTGGACCTGCGCTATTGCAAGCAAGCAGGCTATGAATCGTCGGGCTGGATCGACCTTGACGCGGCCGAAGTGACCGTCACCGGTAAAGGCGGCAAGAAACGTAGCGTGCCAGTGGGCAAACCGGCAATACAAGCGATTGCGGCCTGGCTGCCGCTACGCCAGGCGCTGCTCAAAAATGATCAAGATGATAAGGACGGGCATGCCGCAGCTCTGTTCCTGACCGAACGCGGTACCCGTGTATCGCCGCGCGTGATTCAATTGCGCCTGAAACATCATGCGCAATCGCTCGGCATCGCCAGCAACGTCCATCCCCATGTGCTGCGCCATTCATTCGCCTCGCACATGCTGCAGGGCTCAGGCGATCTGCGCGCAGTACAAGAGTTGCTGGGACATGCATCGATCGCCGCTACCCAGATATACACCTCGCTCGACTTCCAGCGCCTGGCGCAGGTTTATGATGCGGCCCACCCGCGCGCAAAAAAAATCTCGGATACATAAGCCCAGATGCATGAGCAGCAAGCTGCAACCTCTTGGGCTGGACGCTGCGATCCACATACCACATCAAATATGCAACTGAATTGCATTTCAGGCATAATTGAAATCTAACCTACCCATACTGCATTATGAACCCAGGCCAAAAACTGAAATCTGCCGCTACCGCCGCAAGCGCCAAGGGCAACACCCATCAGCATGCGGCGGCGTTGGCCGAAGCGCAGTTGCGCGAAGTTGCACTGCGCATCACTCCTGCACGCATCAAGGTCCTGGCGGCCCTGCTGGAGGCCCGTTGCGCTTTTTCACACCAGGACATGCAGGACCAGTTTACCGAGATGGACCGGGTAACCCTGTATCGCGCCCTCGATTGCCTGACCGACGCCGGCCTGGCGCACAAGATTTCCGGTGACGATCGCGTGTTCCGCTATAGCGCCGGCGCCGAGCACGGCGATTCCAGCCCGCACGGCAGTGCGACGCATCAGGCCCAGCATCAGCACGGGCATTTCAAATGCACCCGCTGCGCCAAGGTATTTTGCCTGGACGGCAGCGGCGACGCCGGTTTCCTGGACAGCATCCTGGCGTTAGGCGACAGCCACGCCGGCACCACTACACCGGCCAAGCTGCGCAAACAACTGCAACAAGCGTTACAAGACACACTGGGCAAGGGCTTTCAAGGTCATGAGATCGAACTGACCATCAAGGGCTGGTGCGCCGATTGCGCGCACTAGTCTGTTGCATTCATGACAGCAGTTTGCCGGGCTGAATTCCCACCCGGTTTTTATCGTTTTTAGTTTTCATTTTTCCGAATCTCACTATGGCACTCATTCCCACCACGATCCTGACGGGCTTCCTCGGCGCCGGCAAAACCACTCTGCTCAACCGCATCCTGCAACAGCAGCACGGCCATAAAATCGCCGTGATTGAAAATGAATTCGGCCAGGAAAATATCGATAATG
Source organism: Collimonas sp. OK307 (assembly GCF_900113705.1). GTDB lineage: Bacteria > Pseudomonadota > Gammaproteobacteria > Burkholderiales > Burkholderiaceae_D > Collimonas. The sequence goes on from NZ_FOQI01000004.1 coordinate 36,763, forward strand.
AAATCCTGGTGCAAGACAGCACCGAGCAAATCGTCGAAATGAACAACGGCTGCATCTGCTGCACCGTGCGCGGCGACCTGATCGTCGCCCTGACCACGCTGGCGCGGCGCCGTGCAGCCGGCGAGCTGAACTTTGACCGCGTGATTATCGAAACCACCGGCATGGCCAATCCGGGGCCGGTAGCGCAAACCTTCTTTGTCGACGATGAAGTCGCAATGCACTTCATGCTGGATGCGATCGTCACCGTGGTCGATGCAAAGCATGCAATGTCGCAGCTCGACCAACAGGAAGAAGCGCAACGCCAGGTAGGTTTTGCCGATAAGTTGCTGCTCTCCAAAACCGATCTGGTGAGCGCGGAAGAAGTTGCTGTCTTGACCAGTCGCCTGAAACGCATCAATCCGCGTGCACCGATCATTACGTTGGATCCGCAACACACGCCGATCGACGAAATCCTGGATATCCGCGGTTTCAATCTCAACGCCAAGCTGGAAATCGACCCTGACTTTTTGGCAACGGAAGAGCACGCGCACGAGCACAGCGGCGACGATTGCGACCATCCCTCCCATGAACATGAGGGCCACGGCCATCACGACCATTATCATGCACATCACGATGATGAAATAGCCGCTTTTGTGTTCAAAAGTGAAAGGCCCTTCGATACTGCGCGCCTGGATGAATTCCTCGGTGGCCTGGTGCAAGTATACGGACCGCGCATGTTGCGCTACAAAGGCGTATTGTTGATGGATGGCGCCGACCGCAAGGTTGTGTTTCAGGGTGTGCATCAAATCATGGGCAGCGACGTCGGCGGCAAATGGGATGCAAATGAGACACGCGGCAGCAAAATGGTCTTCATTGGCAAGAATCTGCCGAAAGACATCTTTATTCGCGGTTTGGAGCAATGTTTGGTATAAACTATGGCAGTTTTGCGCTGGGAAATCACTGGATAGCGGGCCAATCGCATCGTCGTCTGGCTGCTGATTTAAGGGAGAGGACCATGAACCTGACCGTTAAAAAGGCCGTTGCCAAGAAGGCAGCGGCGTCGCTAGGCAAATTGACGCCGAAAACCCGGCCAGCCAGTACTCCCGCCAGTAAAGCAGGTAAAAGCGCTGATAAAGGCGCAGTTAAGGTAGCAACCAGCAGCGCAAAAATAGCTGAAAAAGCAGCAAAAATCTCCACCAGGGTGCCACTGAAGTCCGAGTCCCCTGTTGCAACCGCAAGTAAGGCTGCGTCCAAAGTTGCCAAACCTAGCCCCAAACCTGTTGTAAAATCCCTAGCCAAGAAAACGGCGACGGCCAAATCTGTTACCAGCTCCGCTCCGGCGGCAGAGAAGGCAACACGCAATAAGGTAACGCGTAGTGAAGTAACACGAAATGAAATCACGCTAAATACAACGGCAAAGACCAGTAGTTCTGTTACAAAGAAACCGAGTTCCCCAACGGCCAGATCCGGCGCTAGCAGCACCAGCGACAAGCCCGCAAGTGCCGGATTAACGGATAAAATTGATAAAAACGTCGTATCGAAAGCAAGCGAAGTGGCTACTAAAACAACCAAACCAACCTCCGAATCCGTTCTGTTGACCGAAGAGCAAATCCTCAAGATGAGCGAAAAGGACTACATGAATGAGGCGCAACTGGCTTTCTTCAAAGCGCGTTTGCAGCAGTTAGAAATCGACCTGCTCAAGAACGCCGGAGAAACCACTGAGCATTTGCGTGAAACCGTCCTGGTACCAGATCCGGCAGACCGCGCCACCATCGAAGAAGAACACGCCCTGGAATTGCGTACCCGCGATCGCGAACGCAAATTGCTCAAGAAAGTACAGCAATCGATCGCATCGATTGACGCCGGTGAATACGGCTGGTGCGAAGAAACCGGCGAACCGATCGGCATTCCACGTTTGCTGGCACGCCCGACTGCAACCTTGTCGCTGGAAGCGCAGCAACGTCGCGAACTGAAACAAAAGCTTTACGGCGATTGATCTTCGATAGCGGCCCCGGGGGCTATGGGAAAATTTAAGCCAAGGTAGGTAGCATTGCGGCCTTGATTGGTTTTCCTGTAGCTTTTAGCCTGATCCTTGATGGCTGCCCTCTTTCGCTGTCGTTGTTTTCAACGCTACCAGATTCCTTGATGTCCACTCAGGTATTCCGCTCAAGACGCCTTCGGCACGCCGCCTTTGTGCCCGTGCTGGTATTGGCGATCCTGTTCGCGCAATGGCTGGGGCTGACGCATAGCATCGTCCATGCGGCTTGGGAAAACAAACAATCGACCCAACTGACGCACATGACGTCGGTAATCGAGCGCACCATCGAAGGCGGCGGCAAAGTACATCACTCTTGCGCCGCATTCGACGATGCCACCCTGGCGGCAACAATCTACTCGGCACCGCTGACACTACCGCCATTGCCCGGCAAACATGTGCTGGCCTTGTGGCAGGCATTCGCTTCATGGCATGCCCCGTTCACCTGCCATTTCTCGCCTCGCGCACCACCCCGCTCCTGACAGGACGCAGTTACCGGCTTCGCTTATCGCGAAGCACACCATTCGAAACAAATCGTTATTTGTTGCCGTCGCCTTTGATCGTGCGCGATTGATTGTGCGGCTTTGCACATCGATTTTGCATCGACTCGAACACCGACGACCATTACCTGTCCAGGAATCATCATGCATGTCCAACGTACGCTGTTATCCAGCGCGGTTCTGTCCGCGCTAACCGTTCTCTCTTCTGCAGCCTCCGCCGCAGATGTTCAACCCGACGCCGCGGAGCAGATTAAACCGTTGCCACAAATCGTAGTCAGCGCCAACCCGCTCAACCCCCATGTCGACACCCAGCTCCTGAGTCCGACCAAAATATTGTCCGGTGAAGAATTACGCAACAAGACCGGCACATCGCTGGGAGACACTTTGTCGCAGGAACTCGGTGTATCGGCATCCGGTTTCGGCGCCGGCGCTTCCCGCCCTATCATTCGCGGCATGGAAGGTCCACGCGTCAAGATTCTGCAAAACGGCATGTCGGTGGCAGACGTCTCCAGCCTGTCCAACGATCACGCGGTAGCCACCGAGGCTGCGACGGCCCGTCAAATTGAAATCCTGCGCGGGCCGGCCGCACTGTTGTACGGTTCCGGCGCGATCGGCGGCCTGGTCAATGTCGTCAATGACCGCATTCCGACGCAGTTGCAAGAGGAACTCAGCGGCGAAACCGAAGTGCGCTATAGCAGCGGCGACAATGGCAGAAGCACCTCGGTGATGCTGGACGGCTCGACCGGACCGATAGGCATGCATCTGGACGGCAACTGGCGCGACACCGGAAATTACAAAATTCCCGGACATGCCACCCAGAACGCCCCTGCTTCAGCGTCGGGGCGCTTGCCAAACTCGTTCACCCATGAAACCGGAGTCGGCTTCGGCGCCTCCTATATTGCATCCTGGGGTCATATAGGGGCATCGGTGGCAACCCTGGCTGACCATTACGGTATCCCCACCGAGGAAAAATCGTTCATCGATCTGCATCAAAACCGTTACGACATCGCTGGCCAGATCGATGACCCGTTCGTCGGTTTCGAAAAATTCACATTCAAGCTCGGCCATACCGATTACACGCACACAGAGAAAGGGGAAGACGGCACTCCGCACACGATTTTCTCGAATCAATCGACAGAAAGCCGATGGGAACTGGCGCACAAACCTGTGGCCGGATGGCACGGTACTTTCGGCATGCAAACCGAAGATGCACGCTTCTCCTCGCTCGGTGCTGCGAGCGGCTTACCCGACACGGTCCCTAAAACAAAATCCACCTCATTTGCCGCGTTTTTAGTCGAAGAACGTGAATTCGGTCCCCACCTCGCCAGCGCCGGCTTGCGCTTGGAATCGGTGAAACGTCAACCCGATGAAACGGCCGCGCTGCCCGATCGCAAGTTCAATCTGGCGTCTTACTCCATAGGCGGCCTCTGGCGCTTCGCTTCCGGGTACAGTTTCGGGCCGACCATCTCTATTGCACAACGTGCACCTACCGCAGAAGAGTTGTATTCGCACGGCCCGCATGAGGCTACCGCCACTTTCGACATCGGCGATCCTGCTTTGAAAAAAGAGACCTCACGCAACATTGAACTCACATTGCAGAAAACCACAGGCTTGATACGCTGGAAAGCCAATTTGTTCGAAAACCACGTGGACAATTTCGTTTATGGCCGCACGGTCGAGCCGGTTGAAGATGATCACGATCATCACGGAGACGACCATGATCACGACCACGGCGACTTCACCGAGCGGTTCTGGTCGCAAGCCGACGCCATCATCCGTGGCGCCGAAGCGGAAATCAGCTACAACTTGCGCGGCGAGGGATTTTCAATACGCGGCTTTGCCGACACTGCACGCGGCAAACTCAAGCAAATGGGTAACCTGCCTTTGCAGCCAGCTAGCCGTTACGGCATCGACCTTGGTTATGTGCAAGGGCCATGGCGTAGCGGCGTCACCATCCTGCGCGCGCTGCAACAAGATCGGCTGGCAACCTTTGAAGACAGCGCGACGCCGGCATACACCAAGATTGACGCCAATCTTTCATATACCCAGAAACTCGGTTCCTACCAGCTCACCTGGTTTGCCTTGGCCAAGAACTTGTTGAATCAAGACATCCGTCTGGCGACTTCGGTGTTGAAAGATGTTGCACCACAACCAGGCCGCAGCGTGATTCTTGGCGTACGCACCAGGTTCTAAATTTTCGTATCTGAAAGCCGGAATTGCCAAGCCAGGAAATCATGCTTGCAAAAGCATGCAGGCAGCACAATTCCGGTCTGCTTTTAACTATGTATTTATAGGCAAAATGTCTATTTTTTACGTTCAACATGTAAATGTTGCAACATATTTATGTCATAACTTAGGGTGTTCCAGACATACTTCCCGAGTTGCTTTGTGTTACCTTTAGAGGTATCGATTGATCGTGCTTTTTTATTCTTCGGAATATATAAAAACACGCAAAAGCGAGAACAGCATCAAAACAAAAATGTGGCCATAAACATAGCAAAGCAATGGCAAAAACGATGACAAAAGCGCATCTGAAAATTTGCGGGACAGGTATCGGCCGGTTAGCCGTAGTTAGCGGTATCTCGCAACCCGGTTTTCAATAAAAACATAGCTACTCATAAAGCTTTAACAGCAACTTACTTTCGGGATTAACACGTGGGGATTTTCTCGCTCTTCGGCAAAAATAATCGTCCAAACGGCGCTTCACCGGTGGATGAAAAAGTACCAGCCGCGGCAGACAATCAAGCGCCGGTTCTGTTTGGTGAAAGCCCGGAGCGGCAGACCAACTCCACCACGCTGCGCGATGGTGCGGTGCGTAGCACGACGACCATGAAAATCGATGCGATCGAGTCAGAGATGTCGTCTGAATTCGTCCATCTGCCGCCCGCTCACAAAGCATCTCTCGAGGCCAACAGCGCCGCGCCGATCACAACTACCCAGGGCTCTAACACGACCCAGATGACGCTGCCGGTGATGAGCAGAACCACCGAATACCTGGACGATCAATCGCGCAGCGGCAGCATCGAAGTATCCGTATCCGATACACCGGAAGTGATTGAAGAAGCAGCGGTATTGTTCGCCAGCGATCAGAGCGACATTGCCGAAGCGCTGCTGTTGAATGCAATTGCCGAAAACGATCTCGGTTCATCGACGCATATTGTCTGGTGGATGCTGCTGGATCTGTACCAGATCACCGGCAAGCAACAGGAGTTCGATAATCTGTCTGTCGATTTTGCCAACAAATTTGAAACTTCACCGCCGACCTGGATCGATATAATGACTCTCGATCCGCAGGCGAAGAATCAGGAAAAGCCCGGCGCGCTACCGGCGGTAGCCTTCTCCGGCAAACTCGACGCCAACATCGGCAAGCAGCTGGAGCGCGCGCAAAAACTGAGCGCCACCCACCCGGCAGTACGCCTGGAATTCACCCGGGTCAGCTCGGTCGATCCGATCGGCTGCGGCCTGTTGCTGCGCATGTTGAAAAAACTGCAAAAATCCGGGCTCGACCTGATATTGGTCGGCGCCGATGAACTGGCCGTCAAGATCCGCGAGATCCTGCTGGTCGGACGGCGCGACGAAACCGCCGCCCCCTGGCTGTTGCTGCTGGAAATCCTGCATCTGCTCAATCTCGAAGAAGCCTACGAAGATGCAAGCATAGATTACTCGATCACGTTTGAAGTCTCGCCACCGCCATTTGTCAAACCGCACGCCAAGATCATCACCGCCGCCGAGGACAATACCCTTAGTGCAAGCAACAGCACGAGCGGCAACAACAGCCTGCTCATGCCGATATTGATTGAAGGCCGGACCGACGAGCTGCTGACCAAAATTCAAACCCACGCCAATGCCTACAGCCCTGCGATCATGGATTGCTCGCGCCTGGTCCGGGTGGATTTCAGCGCAGCCGGCGAACTGCTGAATGGCTTGTCAATGCTGGCCAGTAACGGCAATGCGATTGAATTCCATAGCGTCAACCACCTTGTGACAGCCTTGTTCAAGGTCGTAGGTATACAAGAAGTGGTACGTGTGGTGCCGCGCAAGAATTAAGCTTAACGAATTAAGTTTTAAATTAAGTTTCAATAAAATCAAATCTCTGCAGTAATAAAAAAACAACGCTAAATCTACGTAATTCAGCGCTTGTAATCACGTCAGCCGCCCCCATTTTTTTGGAACAGTATCGATTTATTATTCGATAGCGAATCACATCATGCAGCACGGGCACCCAGCGCCCGGCATGAGCGGTCTGATCTCCAAATCTGTCCGCACTTTCTGAGGCTAGCAAAAATGGAACAATTTCACGGCACCACCATTCTTTCAGTGCGACGCGGCAACAGTGTCGCCTTGGGTGGCGATGGTCAGGTAACACTCGGCAATGTCGTCATGAAGGGCACCGCCCGCAAAGTCCGCAAGCTGTACCAGGGCAAGGTACTGGTCGGTTTCGCCGGCGGCACGGCCGATGCGTTCACCTTGCTCGATCTGTTTGAATCAAAACTGGAAAAACACCAGGGCAACTTGATGCGGGCCTCGGTCGACCTGGCCAAGGAATGGCGCACCGACCGCATGTTGCGGCGGCTGGAAGCCATGCTGTTGACGGCCGACCGCGAAACCACACTCGTCATCACCGGTAACGGCGACGTGCTGGAGCCTACCAATGGCATCGGGGCGATCGGTTCGGGCGGGACATTCGCCCAGTCGGCAGCCACGGCGCTGCACGAAAACACCGAGTTGTCGCCGGCGGATATCGTCAAGAAATCGCTGGTGATTGCAGGTGATCTTTGTATCTATACCAACCAGTCGCACATCATCGAAACCCTCGACTAAGATTTCATTGCCGCCCTGCCCGGCAAGCCTGGGCAGGCATTTGCCTGATTCAAAAGTAGGCCCGGCCCTGCATGGCTTGCGAGCTCACCTATCAAACGCGGAAAAAAACATGAACATGACTCCCCAAGAAATTGTTTCAGAACTGGATAAACATGTAGTCGGCCAGGATCGCGCCAAGCGCGCGGTGGCGATTGCGTTGCGTAACCGCTGGCGCCGGCAGCAGGTAGCAGAACCGCTGCGTCACGAAATCACGCCTAAGAATATCCTGATGATCGGACCTACCGGTGTCGGTAAGACCGAAATCGCGCGCCGCCTGGCCAAGCTGGCCGACGCGCCGTTCATCAAGATCGAGGCCACAAAATTCACCGAGGTCGGTTATGTCGGCCGCGATGTCGACACCATCATCCGCGACCTGATCGACATCGGTATCAAGCAAACCCGCGAAGCTGAAATGCGCAAAGTCCGCACCCGCGCGGAAGATGCTGCAGAAGACCGTATCATCGATATCCTGGTGCCGCCGGCGCGCGATTTCGGCTTCCATCCTGAGCAGAGTTCCGGAGACAGTGACAGCTCTGCTGATAAAGGCAGCAATACCCGCCAGACTTTCCGCAAACGGCTGCGCGAAGGCGTGCTCGACGATAAGGAAATCGAGATCGAATTGTCGGAAGCGGCATCGCAAATGGAAATCATGGCGCCGCCCGGCATGGAAGAAATGACCGAGCAGATCAAATCCATGTTTTCCGGTATCGGCAGCAACCGCAAGAAAAATCGCAAGATCAAGATCAAGGATGCAATGAAAGTCTTGATCGAAGAGGAAGCCGCCAAACTGGTCAACGAAGATGAGCTGAAGCAGAAAGCGATCACCAACGTCGAGCAAAACGGCATTGTGTTTCTTGATGAGATCGACAAGATCGCTACCCGTTCGCAAAACGGCGGCGCCGATGTTTCGCGCGCCGGCGTGCAGCGCGATTTGCTGCCGCTGGTCGAGGGCACCACGGTCAACACCAAGTACGGCATGATCAAGACCGATCACATCCTGTTTATCGCATCCGGCGCCTTCCATCTGGCGAAACCGTCGGATCTGATTCCGGAATTGCAAGGCCGGTTCCCGATCCGGGTCGAGCTCGATTCGTTGTCGATCAGCGATTTCGAAAGAATCATGACCGGTACCGACGCCTGCCTGACCAAGCAATATGAAGCGTTGCTGGCTACCGAAGGCATCACGCTGGAATTTGCTAAAGAAGGTGTGCAGCGACTCGCGGAAATCGCGTTCTCGGTCAATGAAAAAACCGAGAACATCGGCGCCCGCCGGCTGTACACGGTGATGGAAAAGCTGCTGGAAGAAATCTCGTTTTCGGCGACTAACGCCACCGATAAAACCATGGTGATCGATGCTGCTTATGTCGATCAGCGCCTGGGGGCCTTGGTAGTGAACGAAGACCTGTCGCGCTACGTGCTGTAAGCAACAAGATTGCCGCTGGGTTCATCCCCGGCGGCAATCCATCAACAGATAGGGGCAGTAAATTTTTATCTACCTTCGGAAACAAGTCCTCCCCTATTTATTTGGGTCTATATCAAAATATACATAATTAAAACCAGATTTTTCCGGCGTGTTATACAGTACCAACAGCTGCCCTATGACGGATCCGGAACTGTCGGGCAGCGCGGTGACAAAACCATCATTACTTACTGACAGCGTGTCTCTACCGACTGCATCATAGAACATCGCAGGATTCGCAGTGACATCGCTTCGAATGCCATTCGACTCAATCATCTCAACCGTAAGCTGCACGCTTTGTCCTCTTGTGAGCGAAGTTAAACTCTGATCAAAGGCGACGCGAAGCTCCTGTTCTGTTGCCGACAATGACAATTCCTCCAACTCTCGCTCACCTAAGACTGCTTGACCATTGATACTAATTCGCAATTCCACATTTGGCGCGTCGCCTCTATATCCTCCGATGGCAGCACCCTGTGCACTGGAAGTTGCAAGGCATAACAGAATAATCCTGTAAATTAGTTTCATGTCAATTCTCCCAGTGTTGAGAAGCAAGACTCTGCATTCCATCCTGCTGGGTACAAATCTGTCTTACCTTATTGCGATTTTTCGCCACAATTAAATTGATCACTGCGGCCTCAAGTGCATTATTCTGTTCCGCAACACATTCCTTGATATAGCCGCCCACTTCGTCCCAGTCGCGTGACGTGCCGCATCCATTAGCATTCAACGCATGTTGAAGATCTTGCGCAATATGGTAATCTGCCATCCATTTCTCGCAAGAACGCTTTCGAATATACGACGGTAGCTTACTGCTTTGCAGGCGGCATTCTCCAATCACTCCATTCCATTTCCCCGATTTATCCAAAAATGGCTGCACAAAAGCCGGCACGACCGTGGTCAGCCAGGCTTTATCTTGCATTTGCGGGCGGTTGCCACAAGAGTATTTGGCGATACAACGCTGATTGGCAACAAAGCCATTGACTGGGTCATTTGGCGGCAGCGGGAGTTTATCCAGCTCTTCCACCATTGCATAACACTGATCCCCTGGCCTGATATAGAACAAACGCATCGAGCCTGACGCTTCGCAAAGCGGTGGTATTCCCAAACCAATCTCGCCATACACTTTGAACGTGGTACGGCCTTCGTCTAGTCCGACCGGATTGTCATAGTCAAAAAATGGCATTGGATTGGGAAGAGCTCCTAGCTCACCAAAGAAAAAACCGTCATTTTTATCAATACCGACAAGATCCCAATTGGTTGACCAAACCGCTGGCGCACCAGCGGCTCGGATGATTACAGTACCTGTGCGCAATACGCTGTCCGCAGGCGGGGAAGTGAAATAAATGCTGCATGATTGGGCGCTGACATAGGAGCCCCACGTTATCAATGCGAATGCCACTAGCCACGATGGAAAAATGTGGTTCATGCTACTCCCCCCTTCTGACTTGGAGCAAACAGTCTAAAGCGGGGCTGGTCTTTATGATATCGGGATTTTCTTAATTTAATAACCCGACTAAAGTCCTCTGCGACTGCAATAAATATGTAAGGCAGCCCTATTACCCACGTATTAACGAGATAATCGGCATGGGGAAATTTTATGTCGCACTTGGGTACAGGTGCCCACCCTACTTGTCCTGCACCGGCACCGCCGGCTGTTCCGGTGGTAGATCTTGATTAGGAGCGGCGGCCGGTGCCCGGCCCGACGCCGGTATCGGCGCGGGACTGACCATTCCCGACTTGGAACGCACATCTTCCGGCAGCATCACGCGCTTCAACACTCCCCCCTCAGACAACAAGACATAAGTGGCATGCACTTCCTTGATGCTGGTGCCCGGCAATAATTCCTTACCTTGTCGCACCGCCTGCGCCGGCTTGCCGTCGGCGCTCAGAATCGCCACACTGTCTTCATCCTTTTTAGCAGCCACCACACCCAACAGCTGGTAATTGCTGGCAACGGTAACCGTGCCGCGGCCGCCGAACAAACCTGCCGCCAGTGAGACGTCGACCTGCGCCTGCTCTGCTTGCGGCGGCGCTGTCACCGCGCGCAGTGGCGGTTTGATCAGCTGCATCACCCAGTATGCCGTGCAGGCACACAGCAGCATGAACAGCAGCAGGCTGAGAAATTCCGGCAGGCGCTTGCTTGGCCGCCCCAGTTTTTTTGTTAATGGTAGATTCACGTTTTTCCCTGATTTTGTCCTAGCGCACCAACTGGTTGATTTCAATAATAGGCATCAGCACTGCCAGCACAATCAACAACACCACCACCCCCATCGCCAGAATCAAGGCCGGTTCCAGCAAGCCCGCAATGGTCATCGCACGCCGTTCCAGATCCTGCTCCTGGGCACTGGCCGCGCGCTCCAGCATGGCGGGCAATTCACCGGTCACTTCACCGGCCCGTATCATGTGAATCAGCATCGGCGGAAAATGCTTGTGGGCCGCCAGTGCGCGCGCCAGGCCGACACCCTCGCGCACACTGGTGGCGGCAGTATCGACCTGCTGCCGCATGGCGACGTTGGACAAGGTATCGCGGCTGGTTTGCAGCGCTTTCAAAATCGGTACGCCAGAGCCGGTGGTAATCGCCAGCGTGCTGGCGAAGCGCGCGGTATTCAAGCTGCGTTCGAATTTGCCATACAGCGGCGCACTCAACAGCCAGGTATGCCAGCGCATCTTGGTGGCGGGATTTTTGAGCGCCGTGCGCCATGCGTAGAACAGTGCAATCACCGCAATCAGGACGATCCAGCCATAGTTGCGGACAAAATCGGAAGTGGCCAGCATCATTACCGTCAGCATCGGCAATTTCTGCTTGGTGTTGGCGAACACGGAAACGATCTGCGGCACCACGTACGTCAGCAGAAAGATGACGATCACAAACGCCACCACAGTCACGATCGCCGGATAGGTGAATGCCAGTTTAACCTTCTGCACCAGCGAGTTGCGCCGTTCGATGTAGTCGGCAAGTCGGGACAACACGCGCGACAACTGGCCGATCTGCTCACCCGACGCAACCAGCGCCCGATAAATTTCGGCAAAATCGCGCGGATGCCCGGCCAGCGCGCTGGATAGCGAGGCGCCGCCCATCACATCGGATCGGATCGATGCGATCAGGTCGCGCTGGTAACTACGCTCGGATTGTTCCAGCAGCGCCGTCAACGCTTGCTCCAGCGGCAGGCTGGCTTCCAGCAAGCTGGCTAGCTGGCGCGTAAACAAGGCGATTTCTACCGTCGACAGATGTTCGCCAAAACCGCGCCGTTTCAAGTTGCCGGCAGCATCCACCTGCTGCGCAATCGCTTCTACCGTCAGCGGCAGCAAACCTTGGGCGCGCAGGTCGGCGCGCGCCATCTTGGCGCTGTCCGCATTCACCACACCTTTGGTGGTGCTGCCGGCGGTATCTACCGCTTCGTAACGAAATGCTGGCACGCTGCTCCTCTACTCTTCGCTTATTCCTCAATTACCCTTTAGTTACTTACTCTTTCGTGACGCGTAACAATTCGGCCTGGGTAGTAATGCCCTCGGCCAGCCAGCGCTCGCCATCCTGGCGCATGGTCTGCATGCCATTGCGCTGCGCCACTTGCTGTATCTCCGCTTCCGAAGCCCGGTTGTGGATCTGCGCGGTAATTTCATCGGTCGTCAGCAACAACTCATAGACGCCGACCCGGCCGTGATAACCGGTATGGCCGCATTGCTCGCAACCGACCGCATGCCACAGCTGGCCATCGTGACGGCGGCAATGGGTGCACAGTTTCCGGACCAGGCGTTGCGCCACCACGCCCAGCAGGGACGACGACAACAGGAACGGTTCGATGCCCATGTCCAGCAAACGGGTCACCGCGGCGGCAGAATCGTTGGTATGCAAGGTCGCCAGCACCAGATGGCCGGTGAGCGACGCCTGCACTGCAATCTGGGCAGTTTCCAGATCGCGGATTTCACCGATCATGATGACATCCGGATCTTGCCGCAAGATCGCCCGCAAGGCTTTGGCAAATGTCATGTCGATACGCGCATTGACCTGGGTCTGGCCGACCCCGGCGAGTTCGTACTCGATCGGATCTTCCACCGTCAGGATATTGGTGCTGCTGGTATTCAAGCGCGAGAGCGCTGCGTACAACGTGGTGGTCTTGCCGGAACCGGTCGGCCCGGTGACCAGCACGATGCCATGCGGCTGTGCAATCAGGCGATCGAACTGCGGCAACACTGCTGGACTCATGCCGAGATGCTGCAGATCGAGCCGGCCGGCTTCCTTGTCCAGCAGGCGCAGCACCGCACGCTCGCCATGGCCGGTAGGTAAAGTCGAGACCCGCACATCGACCGGCTTGCCGCCGACGCGCAAAGTGATGCGGCCATCTTGCGGCAGGCGTTTTTCGGCGATATCCAGTTGCGCCATGATCTTGATACGGGAAATCAGCGAGGCATGGACAGCTTTCTTGGGCCGCACCACATCGCGCAAACTGCCGTCGATGCGGAAGCGCACCACTGAAATCTGCTCGAACGGTTCGATATGGATGTCTGAGGCGCCCTCGCGCAAAGCCTGGGTCAGCAATACGTTGATCATGCGGATCACCGGCGCATCATCGGACGACTCCAGCAAATCCTCGATCGCCGGCATGTCTTGCATCAGCTTGGCGAGGTCGAGGTCGGATTCAAATTCATCCACCACTTGCGCGGCGTCGCCGCCGGCGCCGGCATAGGCTTTGGCAATCGCCTCTTCCAGTTCGTCGCGCGACAGTTTGCGGAATTTGACACGGCCAAAGCGGCGGCTGACTTCGGCAATGGCGCTAGGCTGGGTGGCTTCTGAGATCCACAACTCCACCGCATTGTCAGCGCCATTCGCATCCTCGGTACGCTGTGCCAGCAACGAAAAATCGCGGGCAAAGGCGTATGGCAGCAGACGCGTGTCGGTCATTCTGGGGTCGTTCATGGCGCTCTGTCATTCACAAAGCCTGGCGCCGGTGCTGTCACCGGTTTCGGCATTGGCAACTGGAATTGCTCAGACGCTGGCTGATGCTGTGTGCCTGCGCCATCTGTCCCGTCCTGCTGCTTGCGCAGATCGATGAACGGGCCGCCATCTTCAAGCTTGGATGTCACCGATGAGCCGAAATTTGTCAGAATGCTGCTGCCAGGCTGCACTTTAATCTGTTGCTTGCGCATGTAGTCATAGCGATCTACGGCTAACAGATTGCTGGTCTCTTTGTCGCGCACAATAACCGGGCGCAAAAATATCATCAAATTGGTTTTTTCGCGGGAGCCAGACTGATATTTAAAGAGGTTACCGATAAATGGTAAATCGCCCAGCAGCGGCACTTTTTGCACGCCGTTCTGGTTGTTATCGCCAATCAGGCCACCCAAGGCGATGATCTCGCCGTCGTCAATCACAACATTGGTATCCAGGGAACGTTTGGTAGTGGTCGGTCCGTTGGCAGCATTGGCCGTGTTGGCAATCACCGCCGACACCTCTTGCGAAATTTCAAGACGCACCGTGCCGCCTTCAGAAATATGCGGCTTTATCTTCAATGCGGTACCAACGTCCTTGCGATCGATGGTGGTGAACGGGCTGCTCGTGCCGGCGCCGGTGGTCAGGGTCGAACCGGTTACAAATGGCACGTTTTGACCTACGATGATCTTGGCCTCTTCATTATCCAGCGTCAGCAGATTCGGCATCGACAATACATTGCTGCCGGTAGTGGAATTCAAGGCGCTGGCTAAAGCACCCAAACCGATTTTGCCGGCAATCTGGCGGAATATGCCGAGCTGCAAACCGCTACCGACCGTCGGTACCGTAGCGCTGGTACCGGTATTGACAGCCTGGCCGATTGCCGTGTTGAACAGATTGTTACCAACGATCCCGGTGTTGGTGCCCGTAAATCCGGTACCGCCACCGACCCGGTAATTGCTGTTCTTATCTCCGCTCAACGCCAGCCACTGCACCCCGATCTCACTGGCAGCACTATCCGTGACTTCGACGATCAAGGCTTCCACATACACCTGTGCGCGACGGGTATCGAGCTGGTCGATGACACCGCGGATGTTGCGATAAACCGGTTCGCTGGCGGTAATGATCAGGGTATTGGTGGAGTCGTCTGCCTGGATAAAGCCGGCGGCGCCGCTACCGCTGCCGCCGGACGATTGCGATGACGCATCGGAAGACGACGATGGCGTTGGCGACGACGGCGACGTCGAATTGTTCGAACTCAGTACCCCGCCAGTGGCCGAACCTTGCAGCATGCTGCCGGAACCGCCACTGGAATTCTTGCTGGATTGGCTGCTGGTTGAGGCCGAAGCATCCTGCGAAACAATCGCGCGCAAGGTTTTGGCCAGCTTGCCGGCATCGGCGTTTTTCAGATAAACCACATGCACGTTGCCGGCGTTGGCGGTCGGCTGGTCGAGCTTGGCGATCAGTGACTTGGCCAGGTTTGCACGGCCCACGGACGGCGCCCGGACGATCACCGAATTGGTCCTGGAGTCGGCCATGATCATGGTGCGGGCACTGTCGCCGGCGCCAGGTGCGGCAGAACCGGAATCCAGCAATTTGCTGGCCATCACGGCGATATCGCTGGCCACCGCGTAACGCACCGGGATCACATCCAGATCGCTGACCGCCGGCACATCAAGGGCCGCGATCATTTTCCCCAGGCGCTGCAGGTTTTCGGCGTAATCGGTTACCACCAGCGTGTTATTGCCCGGGTTGGCATTGATGGTGTTGTTCGGTGAAATCAGCGGCCGCAGCACTGGCAGGATATTGGTCGCCGATTCATAGTTCAACGAAAAGATCTGGGTTGCAATCTGATCTCCCCTGACATTCGCCGGCCGGGTCGGCGCCACTTGCAATTTGGCGTCTGCTTCCGGCACTACTTTGACAAAACCGTCGCCGCGCACCACTGCGTAACCTTGCAGCCGCAACGTCGAAGCCAGCAAATCGAAAGCCTGGGATTTAGTCAACGGCTTTTCCGATACCAGGTTGATGGTACCCTTGACGCGCGGATCGACGATGAAAGTGGTATTGGTGTACTGGCCGACGGCCTTGATCACGGATTCGATATCGGCGCCGACGAAATTCATCACGGCCTGGCCGTTCACGCCGCCAGCGGCATTGTTGCCGCTTCCGGGTGTCGGTTGCATCGGCTGCACCGGCTGCGCATGGACCGCGGTAGCGCAGGTCAGCAGGGCGACGGCCGCAGCATTGCGCCAGTTGCTTGTGCTTGAAAGTAGTGTGAAATACATTTTATCTTTCATGATTTGAACTCTAGTCCGATAACGTTTCTGCCATTCACTTGACGCCGTTGTCCGAGTAAACTCAGTAAAGTCGCCAACTTTTCCTCTTGTCCTGCCGCCGCTTCCGCGGTACCCGAAAACTGCAAGTGACCGTCTTGCAATTTGCCGCTACCGTTCAGCAGCATCGCCCCGTCGAGCGTCGCCAGCGTCAGGTTCGCCTGGCGGCCCTGCCAGTCAAACCGCATGCGATAACTGCCGAGCGGCTTGACCGGCGACAAGCGCGATGCCATCGCCAGCATGTCGAGCGTCATGACACCGTTTAAATCGACGCCGCCGCTGCTGGCGCGCGCCAACGTCAATTGCTGCCAGCCCAGCTTCATCCGCCCCGCCGGCTGCAAGGTATTCAAAGGCGCACCCAGTGCCGCCAAACGCTCAGCCGGCAAAGCCAGGCTGGACGGACTGATGGTCCATGTACTCCAGCTGCCGCGAATGCTGACTGCGCTCGACAGCACTTCCGCATTCTCCAATGTCACCTCGACCCGCCCCAGTAAAACCAATGGCGACAAGCGCCAGGCAAACCGCCCCGGCAATAAAGCCGTCACCGCGTCTTTGCCGCTTGGCGCGGCCCCGACAAAAGCCGAACCTCGCCACAACGAGCCTTGCGCATCACCCAGCGTGAGCCTGCCGCCGGTGCGACTTTCCACCAGCGGCGCCAGCCACGCAGCAGGCAGAAAAGCCGATATCGTGATCAGCACACTCAAGAGCGCGGCCGCCGCCCACATCAATACTCTGCTCAAACCGTGCATCAAATTTCCCGCAGTTGCAATTGCTTCGCGGAGCCATTGGCGAGGCCTTTGGCGAGGCCATTACTCATGCTTTTGCTGCCACAAGGTGACCGTGGCATTGACAATACCCGGCTGCGCATTGGTTCCGCCCGGTGCAGTGACATTGGCGTCGGCTACTTGCCAATGTGCGGTTTTTTGCGCTTCGTCGAGCCAGTCCAGCAAGCCGGCAAACGCCACCGCCGATAACTGGACTTTCGCCATGTCGCCACTGAGCACCACGCTTTGTGGATTCAACCCCTTGCTTTTCAATGCCGTCTCAACCGCCTCTTTGGTGAGTGGCGACGCTGGCCGCTCTGCCTGCTGGCCAGACAATGAGATTGCCTTGGCGGTCAGGGCTTGCAATTCGGCGGCTTGCTGGCGTAACGCCGGCAAGTCTTTTTGCAAGCGGGCGCGCCCGCTCAGCGCCGGATCCAGCAAGAGCAGATAAATCACGGCGATCAGAATCAATGCTCCAGCTGCAGCCAGCAAGCGTTGTTCGCGCTGATTCCTTTGCGCCCAATAGAGACTGAGCGGCGTGCTGATTTTTTGCCAGGTTTGCTGTATCGGATTATTTGTCGACGTTACTTGCATTACTTACGACCTCCGATTTGCCACACGCCGGTAGCCGGCTTGCTCAGCGTTAGTTGGCTGCTCTCCAGCGCGCTCTTGACTTGTGCTTCCGCCGCGTCGGCATCAGCGGCGTTTTTCAAACGCACCAACAAATGGTGGTCGCGATATTCGAGGCTGCTGATCGCGGTACTGTCCGCACTCTGCGGCGATCCGGCCCACGCGGCGCCGAAGACAGCGGACAGTGCCAGGAAATCATCCGCCGCGAGCTGGCCGCCATCACGCTGTGCAGCAGCGATCTTTTGTTTGGCCTGCGCGATCGGATCGACGATCACGGTTTCTTTCGGGAAGGCTGCACGATAACTCTGCATCATGCCGGCACGCAGGCTGGCGGCTTCGTGCCGCATGCGCAACCAGTCGTAATTCAGGCTAACGATATTCACCAATAACAAAGCTGCCGCCAACCCCAGCGGCCAGCGCCAGCGGCGCCAGCTGAACTCGGTGCCGGCCGCGCTTGCCGTCAGGCCACTCATCAAATCCATGCCACTACGGGGCAGTTCCTCTGCGCCCGTAATCCAGTGCGACCAGTCGTCGGCCAGCACCGTTGTTTTTCCTTGCCCTTGTTCGAGGTCCTGAAATAGCGCCAGGCTGGATTGCGGCACATACAAGATGATTGACTGCTGCGGCAAGATGGCCGCGATGCCGTCCAGTACCTCCTGCGCCACCGACTGTCCCGAAGCGGGCGATAAAGACCAGCCTATGCCCTGCTCTGCGGAGATACGCACTGCGACATCGATATCACCGCCGTGATCGGTAATGGCGGCGACTGCCGTTTCCGGTTCGCGCAAGGGTAGGCACAGCTGGGCCGGCCACGCCTGCAGATTGCGGGCGCCCAGCGCCAGCAGGGTTTTGACCAACAACTCCAGCCAGTCTCTTTGCACCACGGCGATCAGGCGTAGCTTATTTGCAGTCTCTGCAGCACCACTGCGCTTGCGGCCGACGACGATCACGCAGTCGAAAGGATCGACCAGCAGTTGTTCTTCCACCAGATTCGGCAACGCCATTTTCAGCTTGGCGTCGGATAGCGGCGGAACCTGTAATTGCAACAGGTTGACGTCGGCAGCGGCCAGTATCAACACCACGCGAGCGGCGGCGGCGATGGTTTCGGCCAAACCGGATAGCTGCTCAACTCCCTGGCGTTCAATGCGGCCGCTATCGGCTACCAGCGCGAAGCGGCAATCGGGCATGGCGACCGTCGCCGCGCTGTCGAGCGTGGCCCGGGCGGGTAAGCGGATAAATAAGGTACTCAAAACGCTTCTTCCATTTATTGTTCTCTAATCCACACGATTTCGCTGCTGGCTCGGTTGTTGGCGGGGCGCTGTATCAAGGATACGGTATTAAGTGCAGCGCGCCCCATGCGAATCTTGCCGTACACCAAAAAAAAATTGCTGGAGGGTCCTATTTTTGCCGTTGGCGAAAATATCTTCCCTAACCGGTTTCCCATCAGGGCCTGCACATTGTCCGTATCGCGAAATGGCGCCGTGCGTCGCATCGCTACCACCGTATTGGCCTCGGGTAACGATAAATTGTCGAAATAGGCGGCCAGCACTTCCGCTGGCGCGGTATTCGCATTGATCGGGGTAGCAGCTCCGGCCAACGGCAGGACCACAACATAATCTTGCAATTTACGTACGATATCCGGCGTGAAGCCAGGTACCGACAGCAGATCGTTTACCTGCAGCATGGGCAAAGTGCCACTGCCCGATTTGGCGGCAGTCTGCTGTCCTGCGGGCGCCGTGACGGGTTGGCTGTCGGCGATGGCTTGTGCGGTAGCTGTAGCCAGGCCGGTTGGCAGGTGCAAATAACCTAGCAGGCGTTTGAAGTTTGCCACCTCATCCGGAACCGGGAGGCCATTGAGACTCAGGTTATTCAGGTTATAGCGCGACTGGGCATCGATAATGCTGCCGGAAAGAATGGCATCACCGGCGGCATCGGCAGATTGGCCGTCCTGGGCATATTGATCCAGGCGCGTGTCGGCCAAGGGAGTGGCCCACGGTTGGCCCAGGTGGTCGTAGTTGAACTGCCTGGCGCTGGCGCGCAAAATCATGCTGGCCCAATCCAGCGCGCCGCGCATGATCCAGTCTCTCTGCAATTGCAGGCGCTGGTTCTCAATCGAGCGCACCTGCACTTGCTGTTGCCAAAACAAACTGGCGACAATGGTTATCGCCAATGTCGTCAGCAACAAGGCCGTCACCACCGCTACTCCGCGTTGCGCGCATCGCCTCTGCAACTGTTTGCTCATGACGCCCCCAGCAGGAAAGTCTTGGCCATGGTGTTATCGTGGCCGAGCAGTTGCAAGGCGACTTGCAAACCGGTCCAATGGTTGGCGTTGGTGTTGACACTGCCGGTGCCCTGGTTGCCGGTATTGGCAGCGGCTGCAGGCCGCCAGCCCTGGCCATCGCTGCCCCACAACTGCATCTGCATGCTGGCGATATCAGATTGCAACAGCACCGACTGACTACTCGCGCTGCCATCGGCGGTATCTTCGAGTGCGCTCTGCCACATGGTATCGAGTACATTCAAGTCGCGCGTCGGCGCCGATTCTTGCCGCCTTAGCTGGCCGTTGCGCAAACGGTAATCGACTATCTGGACACGGGTCGGCTGCTGCTCGGCAAACACCAGCCGCACCATCAACAAACGACCCGGTGTAGCCAGCAGGGTGGGACGCCCCGACATCAGGCTGACGGGCGCGATTTGCGCACAATCGCTTTGCAGTTGCGCAAACGTCAATTGCATGCCGCGCGTCTGTTCCATTTCATTAGTCAACGCGATGCGCGACCGTACAATGCCGTCAAGCCCGCGCCAGCCAAGTATCGCCACCATCGCCAGGATGGTGATGGCAATAATCATTTCGACCAGGGTAAATCCGGACGCGCCTTTCTTCAACATGCTGTTAACGCGCATTCGGCACCACCTGCGACAGGTTGACTATGCGTCGCTCCGAATTGGCGTTGTCGAATACCGATATCTCGACCCGCCGAAAGTAGGGGTTAGGCGTACCGGATACATGCTCTTGGCAATGCAATGGCAAGTCGCCTTGCGGGCAATCGAAGGAACGATTGCCGATCCCGGGCCATTCATGCCCTAGACGGATTTGCGTCAACCTGTTTTCCGCCGACCAGGTCGCCATCATGGCGGCGCGCAAGCCGCTGCTGTTTTGCGTCAGGCTGCCGACCGCCCGCAAGCTGGCGCCCAGCGCAGTGCCGACAATGACCAGCGCCACCAGCACTTCCAGCAAGGTGAAACCTGCACTTGCACTATGGCGACGAGGAAGCACACGCAGGATAGGCATTTATTCGACTGAGAAATGACCGATGCCGTCGGCGCGAATGACGACGCTGTTGTCGCCGTTGGCCAAGGTAAGCGCAAATGGTTTGTCGACCGGCTCGCGCCCAAATGTAATGCGCAGCGTATTCGGTGCTGCAGTCTCGGTCGGTGCCGGATTCATGGAAAGCTGCATTGGCGACCGGTTGAAATCACGTTGCCGCAGCATGGCGTCCTGCGCCAAAGGCTGCCAGCCGTTTTCTTCACGCACCAGGAAACGGTAGCTATTGGCGTCGGCCTCGAAAGCAGTGGGACGATTGCGCAAGATGGCTTCCTCACGCGTTAATTGCAGCAGCAACGCAATCCGTTGCGCATCGTTCTGTATTACCTGGCGATCACTATGAAAAGCGTTGAGCGAGACGGCACCCAGGGTGATGCCGGCAATGACGATCACTACCAGCAACTCCAGCAGGGTAAAACCATTGCGCGTAACGTTAGCGGCTGTGAACTGGCGCAAATGCAAATTGCGATGCGCCATTGCAGACATTACAGGTCCCACGAGCCGATGTCGGCGTCGTTGCCTTCACCGCCCGGCTGACCATCTGCACCGTACGAGAATACGTCCACTTCGCCCTTGATGCCAGGCGACAGGAATTGATAAGGATTGCCCCAAGGATCTTTAGGCAGCTTGTCGATATAACCGCCGCTTTTCCAGCCGTTGGCGGCCGGACCGCTGGTTGGTTTAGTGACCAGCGCCTGCAGACCTTGTTCGGTGGTCGGGTAACGCTGGTTGTCCAGCTTGTAGAGCTTGAGCGATTGCATCAACGTGCCGATATCCTGGCGTGCGGCTTGAATCCGTGCGTCGTCGGTACGCCCCATCAGCTTGGGCACTACCAAAGCGGCCAGAATCCCCATGATCACCACCACCACCATGATTTCAATCAGCGTGAATCCGCGTTGCACGGCAAGCGTAGAGCGGCGTCGAACGGCAGGGAACATAGTGCTATGCATTTCTTTCCTTATCAAAAAAACCATGAACATGTTTGGAAAAGGCGATTATATGCCGCATTCCTTGCTTACAAGCATGAGAAATACACAAAGTCACACTTAATTTTGTTTGGCGTATCTATCCAGGTTTTGTCACTGGTTTGACACAAAGAAATGATACTACTTCAAACACGCGCAACGACGTTGCATCGTCGCGCTTAATTCGTAAAGCAGGTAGTAAAGCAGCTAGTAGAACAGTTGGTAAACAACAGATAAACAGCAGATAAACAGCGGTGACCCATCGGATGATTCAGGCCGCTTCTTCACGCGGATTGCGCGATAACAGCAGTTCCATCACCGTCCGCAACGAATCGCCATCGAACAAGACCCCGGCCACCGCGTTTGTGATCGGCATCTCGACCCCGCACTCCTGCGCCAAGGCACGCACAGCAGCGGCACAACGCACACCTTCGGCGACATGGCCAAGTTCGGTCACGATGGATGCCAGCGGTTTGCCTTGCGCCAGGCCTAGCCCTACCCTGCGGTTGCGCGACAGATCGCCGGTACAGGTCAGGATCAAATCGCCAACGCCGGATAAACCCATGAAGGTTTCGCTGCGGCCGCCGAGAGCGACGCCAAGCCGTGTAATTTCTGCCAGGCCGCGGGTAATCAAAGCTGCCCGCGCATTCAAGCCAAGGCCAAGGCCGTCGGCGACGCCGGTGGCAATCGCCAGGATATTCTTGACCGCACCGCCGACTTCTACGCCGACCAGGTCGTCAGTGGAATAAACTCTGATATTGCCGCCGTGAACCGCCGCCACCACCTGCTCGCACAATCCCGCATGGACACTCGCCACCGACAAGGCGCAAGGCAAGCCGCGCGCGACTTCCTGTGCAAAAGACGGACCGGACAGCGCCGCTGCCGGAATCCCATCGCCCAGCACCTGGCGCACAATCTGATGCGGCAGCAAACGGGTGTTTTCTTCAAAGCCCTTGCACAGCCAGACGATATTCGGGATCGGAAAAGCCTGCAGCTGTTGTGCCAGTTCGCGCAAACCCGCAACTGACGAAGCGACGATCAGCAATGCTTCGCTCTGGCTCGCCTTGGCATCGGTAGTCACATGCGCGATTGCCTGCGCAAAATCGGCGCTGACGGTCAGCGTGTCGGGCAAGGAAAAACCGGGGAGATACGCGGTATTTTCGCGCTGCGCGGCCGCCGCAGCCATGGTGTCCGGATTACGTCCCCATAGCAGCACATTGTGGCGCTGGGCCAATGCAATCGCTAGCGCGGTACCCCAGGCGCCGGCGCCGAGTACGGTAATGCTCATGGATGAATGCATGGATGGGGTGGTGGATTCAGGAGGCACGGGCGGCTATCAAACGTGTGGAAAACGAGTAAAACAAAAATCGGCGAGGCGCAAAACCTGGTCGCCCCCTTAGTCGCCCCATACTTCGGTCGCCTTCACATAGCCACTCTGGCCATCGCGATGACGTACCTTGGCCCAGCCGGATGCCACCGGATCAACCAATTCCAGCAGCACACCCTTGTCGGCAGTAAATGCGACGGCTGCTGCATCGTCCGGATTGGCCCGGATCTTGGCGTTGGCGACGCTGACTTGCAGATTACGCTTGGTGACCAGCCCTTTGGACTGCAACCACGACAAATCACCGCTGGCGTCACGCACCTTGGTCCATTCGCCGTAAGTCAACACTACTTCGACCGGCATGCCACGCGGGGCAACTGCTACCCGCCGGCCTTTTTCAGATGGCGCATCGTATAGCACCACCGGCGCCGCACCGACCGACTTGAAGTCAAGTGCATGGGCAGAACCGGCGACACCGAGCAAGCTTGCCAGCAACAAAGCGGTAGAGCCCGCTACGCGTGCAAAATTCATCTATTGCTCTCCAGTTGCGGTAAAACGTCCAGGGTGGACAGCGCCGCTCATGCCCGCCGCCATTTATTTGACGCCAGGCAAGGCAAAACACCGTCGATCCACCCTGCTTGCTGTGCGAAATTAATTAATCGCTGTAGTACCGTCAACCGCGATGCTGTCGCCACTGCCCTTTTGCGCTTGCTCGGCCAGTGCTTGCAGACGTTGTTGGTAGAACACTTCGAAGTTGATTTCGGCCAGGTGAATCGGCGGGAAACCAGCACGGGTGATAGCATCTGCCAGATTGGCGCGCAGATACGGATAAACGATGTTCGGGCAGCCGATGCCGAGCAATGGATCCAGTTGTTCGGTCGGGATGTTGCGCAACTCGAAAATACCGGCTTGCTTGCCTTCAACCAGGAACGCGACCTTGTCTTTTACCTTGGCGGTGACGGTAACCGTAACGGTCGACTCGAAAATGCCTTCGGCCAGCGCTTCAGCGCCGACATCTACCGCTACTTCGATTTGCGGAGCCTCTTGCTCGAGGAAAATGGCCGGCGAATTCGGTTGCTCAAGCGACAAATCTTTCAGGTAAACGCGTTGAATCTGGAACACCGGTTGTGGTTGTTCAACTTGTTGATTCTCTTCAGCCATGACACTCTTTCAGTTAATTTAAATTAGCCAAATAACAAACACTGCCATCTGGCCGGTTCTTAAAGTCGCTAGGACAGTCTGCAACAATACCTGAATCGCGGGCAAATTGACGAAAATCCGTTGCCGAGAATTAGTTGCTGAAATCCGGCGGCCGAAAATCAGGCACTTTGCAACAGGGGCTCAAGCTTGCCATCACGATCGAGCGCATGCAAGTCGTCAAAGCCGCCGACATGGGTTTCGCCGATATAAATTTGCGGCACCGTACGGCGTCCGGTCTTTTGCATCATCGTGTCGCGCTGCGCCGGATCGAGATCAATCCGGATTTTTTCGATATTTTCCACGCCTTTTGCCTTCAGCAATTGCTCGGCGCGAATGCAATACGGGCACACTGCGGTGCTATACATTACTACTTGTGCAGTCATGATTGTTCCTTGTACTTTCCTTCTGCTGGCCGGATCCTGCGATAGGTCCCGGCTGCATTATTTGACGGTAGGCAAACCCTGGGTCTGCCAGGCAGCGATACCGCCCTCCAGGTTATAGGCCTGGGTGAAACCGGCCTGCGCCAGTTGCGCAACGGCTTTGGCCGACTGATTGCCGGTCTGGCACACTACCAACACGTTCTTTGCTTTAAACTTGTCCAGTTCAGCCATGCGCTGCGGCAAGTCTTTCAAGGGAATATTTTTGGCATCGATCAGGTGAGCTGCGGCAAAAGCAACGCTGTCACGGACATCCAGCACCAGCGTTTTACCCTGGTTGATCAGCTGGGTAGCCTGCAAGGTCGAGACCCGGTTACCGCGTTTTTGCAACAAAGGCAGCAACAGCGCGCCACCCGACAAAATTGCTACAGCAAGCAGAAAAATGTTATCAATCAAGAATTTCACAGTGATCCAATGGTATTAGTTAATCCCGCCATTATAAAATAGAAGCTGACGCGCCATTCAATTCGTATCGGGTCCCTTGCAAAAACCTTTACCACCTTTGCACCCCGCACTTGCTTTACAGTTGCGTAAATGGGGAGCCTTCAGCCGAATTCCAATGGCAGGCAACAGATTTCCCACTCTTAGCAAATTGCAAATTTACCATGTACAAAATCGTACTAATGCGCCACGGCGAATCCACCTGGAACCTGGCAAACCGCTTCACCGGCTGGGTTGACGTCGACCTGACCGAAAAAGGCGTGGCCGAAGCCCGCCAGGCTGGCCAGCTCCTGCAACAAGCCGGCTTCACTTTCGACCTGGCTTACACTTCCGTATTGAAGCGCGCCATCCGTACCCTGTGGGGCACGCTCGACGAAATGGACCTGATGTGGCTGCCGGTCCGGCACCACTGGCGTCTCAACGAACGTCACTATGGCGCACTGCAAGGCTTGAACAAGGCGGAAACGGCTGCCAAATACGGCGACGAACAGGTCATGGTGTGGCGCCGCAGCTACGACACACCGCCGATGCCGCTGGACGCGGACGATCCGCGCACGTCCTATAACGACCCACGCTATGCAGGCTTGAAGCGCGAAGAAATCCCGCTGACCGAATGCCTGAAAGATACGGTAGCGCGTGTGTTGCCATTTTGGAATGATGAAATCGCCCCGGCCATCCGTAGCGGCAAGCGCATCATCATCTCGGCCCACGGCAATAGCTTGCGCGCCCTGATCAAAATGCTGGACGGCATCAGCGATCAGGATATCGTCGGTCTCAACATCCCCAACGGCCAGCCACTGGTCTACGAACTGGACGCCGACCTGAAGCCGATCAAGAGCTATTATCTCGGCGACCAGGCAGCGATTGCAGCGGCAATGAACGCCGTCGCCAGCCAGGGGAAAGCGAAATAAATATCTCGCTGGGTAGGCTCCTGAAGCTCCTGACCTGCAGTAAATCCAGTCACGCCATTGGCCAAGCGCCATCAGCGTGGCTGTTGGCGCTGGCGCTTTTGCTGGCAGCGGCACTGCCGGCGGGCGCCAATGCAGCCCCCAAAATCACTGAGCGCAGCAAGCAAAAGCAAGCGGCAGAAGCGCAGCGTGCCGACTTGCGCCAAAAACTGGACAACCTCAAGCGCGACATCAGCCAGACGGAAACCGAGAAAGACAATGCCAGCGACGCCCTGGCAGACTCCGAAGCAGCGGTTTCCAAGGCCACCCGCTCTTTGCGTGATCTCGGCGCAGAACAGCAGCAAACCGAAGCCAGGCTGGCCAAACTGGCGAAGCAGCACGATGACTTGAGCAAAACCGTGGCTTTGCAGCAAACACAGCTAGCCAACTTGCTGCGTCAGCAATATGTTGCCGGCAATGAAGACCGAATCAAGCTGCTACTGTCGGGTGATAACCCGAATCGCATTAATCGCGATCTGCAATACATGGGTTACGTATCGCAGGCGCAAGTCAAGCTGCTGGAGGCGCTACGCGCCAATCTGGCTGCAGTGGAAGCAAATCAGACCGAAGCCCAGGATGCCAAGGATGACCTGGACGAAATTGCCCAGGAGCAGCGCGATCAAAAGAATCTGCTGGAAAAAGAAAAGGCCAAGCGCGCTACCCTGCTGACCCAGCTTTCCAGCAAACTGGTTAGCCAGCGCAAGGAAGCCGGCAATATCCAACGCGACGATCAACGCTTGTCAGGTCTGGTCGACAAGCTGGCGCAACTGATCGAAAACCAAAAGAAAGCCGATGCTGCAGCGGCGGCGGCCCGTGAGAAACTACGTCAGCAACAGCTGGCGCAAGCCGCTGCCAAGGCCCAGGCAGCGCTTGAACGCCAGCGCCAGCTCGAGCAACAGCGCCAGCTTGCCAACCAGGCCAGGAAACCGCCTGCCACCGATAACCAGGCCAAGCCTGGCCAGGCGGGACCGAAGGTACCGAACCCGGATGCGATCGACGACGATCAGCCACCGCCGGTAGCAGCAACGCCGCCCCCTGCGCCAGCGCCACTGGCCCGTAACGAGCTGACCCCGGAAGCCGATAGCGCCTACGGCAAGCCGTTCGATTCCCTGCGCGGCCAGCTCAGGCTGCCGGTGCGCGGCGACGTCATGGCACGCTTTGGCAGCAAACGCGGCGACGGCCCGAGTTGGAAAGGCTTGTTTATCCGTACTCCGGAAGGTAGCGAAGTGAAGGCAGTTGCCGCTGGCCGGGTTGTCTTCGCCGACTGGCTGCGCGGCTTCGGTAACCTGATCATTGTCGATCACGGCAACCAGTACATGACCATTTACGGTAATAATCAGGCATTATTGAAACGTCCCGGAGATGCGGTCAAAACCGGCGACGTGATTGCCAGTGCCGGCAACAGCGGCGGCAATGAACAATCAGGTTTATACTTTGAAATTCGGCATCAAGGCCGTGCGTTTGACCCACTCGGATGGGTAACTACTAGGTGAAACATGGGCAGTAAACTCAAGAATATCGGTCTAATCAGCTTAGGCGTCATAGCGGGAATAGGCGCCTCCATCCAGTTCGATGCGATTGCGCAGAAAAGCGCTGCAGCGCCATTACCGCTGGAGGAATTACGGCAACTGGCCGACGTTTTCGGCCTGATCAAGTCCGATTATGTCGAACCGGCCGACGATAAAAAGCTGCTGACCGAAGCCATTTCCGGCATGGTGGCCTCGCTCGACCCGCACTCCGCCTATCTGGACAAGAAGGCCTATAAAGAGTTGCGCGAGAGCACCCAAGGCAAGTTTGTCGGCCTCGGCATCGAAGTCGGCATGGAAGACGGTTACATCAAGGTGGTATCGCCGATCGAGGATTCTCCGGCCTACCGCGCCGGCATCAAGTCGGGCGATCTGATCACCCGCCTCGACTCCACTCCGGTCAAGGGCCTGACGCTGGATCAGGCAGTCAAGCGCATGCGTGGCGAGCCCAACACCAAGATCATCCTGACCATCTCGCGCAAGGATGAAGACAAGCCATTGATCTTCAACATCACGCGCCAGGAAATCCGCGTCCAGAGCGTGAAAGCGAAAGTAGTCGAGCCGGGTTATGCCTGGCTGCGCGTGACCCAGTTCCAGGAACCGACAGTCGACGACATGGCGAAGAAAATTGCCACCATCTATGCGCAAGAACCGAACCTGAAAGGCCTGGTGCTGGACCTTCGTAACGATCCGGGCGGCGTATTGCCGGGCGCGATCGGCGTTTCCGCCGCATTCCTGCCCAAGGATTCGGTAGTGGTCACCACCAACGGCCAGTTGCCAAGCTCGAAGGCTTCGTTCTACGCCAAGCGCGAGTATTACGCCAACCCAGGTAATGATCCGCTGGCGCGCCTGCCTGAAGCACTGAAGAAAGTACCGATGGTGGTACTGGTCAATACCGGTTCCGCCTCGGCATCCGAAATCGTGGCCGGTGCCCTGCAGGACTATAAGCGCGCCACCATCATGGGCACGCAAACCTTCGGCAAGGGTTCGGTACAATCGGTAATCGCGTTGCCGCCGGACCGCAATACCGCGGTCAAGCTGACCACCGCCCGTTACTACACCCCGAACGGCCGCTCGATTCAAGCCAGAGGCATCGTGCCGGACGTGATGGTGGATGAATATGCCGATGGTGACGGCTTGAATGGCCTGCGCCTGCGTGAAGCCGATCTCACCAAGCATCTGAGCAACGATACTGACAAGCGCCCTGAAGTTACTACGCCTAAGGTCGACGAACTGGAAGAAGCGCAGCGCATTGCGGCAGCTGAAAAGAAACGCAAACCATTGGAATTCGGTAGCAAGGACGACTTCCAACTGGCACAGGCGTTGAACCAGTTGAAGGGCCTGCCGGTGCAAGTGTCCAAGGTGAAACCGGAGATCCGTTCGGAAACCGACAAGGACGACAAGGCAACCAAAGATGACAAGCCAGTGCCAGCCGAGGATGGCGTCATCAAGAAGGACCTGATGAAGAACGAGAAAAAATAATCGTTTTTCACGCTACACTAAGGCCGCAGCGATGCGGCCTTTTTTTGGTCCCGAGCGCTTGCTTGACCTCCCGGTGAAGTTTTCGGAAAACAGTTTTATCTATTTGTCAGCGCCCTATGAACGACCAGCAATTACTCCGCTATTCGCGCCACATCCTGCTTGATGAGATCGACATAGACGGCCAGGAAAAAATTCTGGCGGCGCATGCGCTGATCATCGGCGCCGGCGGCCTTGGCTCGCCGGTAGCGATGTATCTGGCTTCGGCCGGGGTCGGCCACATCACGCTGGTGGATAACGACAGCGTCGACCTCACCAATCTGCAGCGGCAAATCCTGCATACCAGCGAGCGCGTCGGCCAGGCCAAGGTCAGTTCCGGCAAGACCGCCATGACGCAAATCAATCCTGATATCCAGGTCATCGCGTTAGCCGAGCGCGCTGACGAAGCACGTCTTGCTCAGTTGATCGGTGATGCCGATGTAGTCATCGACTGTAGCGACAACTTCGCAACGCGGCAGGCAATCAACCGCGCCTGTGTAGCTCATCAAGTGCCATTGGTCTCCGGTGCTGCAATCCGGTTCGACGGCCAGATCAGCGTATTCGATTCCCGCGACGCCAGCTCGCCCTGCTACGCCTGCCTATTCCCGCCAGACCGGGAGTTCGAAGAAATAGCCTGCTCCACCATGGGCGTGTTCGCGCCGCTGGTGGGTATCATTGGCAGCATGCAGGCCGCGGAAGCACTCAAGCTGATTGCCGGCATCGGCACTTCATTGTCCGGATTCCTGCTGATGCTGGATGCGCGCAGCATGGAGTGGACACGCATCGGTGTCGCCCGCGATGCAAGCTGCCTGGTTTGCGGCAAACACCATCACCCCTGAATCAAAAATCCACTTCCGGCACGCGGCATTGTTGATGCCGTAACGGGTGAATTATAGTGCGCGTGCACTTTAGTGTATTTCTTCTGATTAACAGATTTTTCTTTCCCCAATGGCCACCCGTACCTTAGATTACGGTTTGTTATCGCGTCGCCAAGTGTCGCGATAACCAACGAATAACCATAAACGGGGACAAGAAGATGAAGCGCAGACAGTTTCTGAAAGGCTCGGCATTTTTTACGGTGGTTGCAGCAACCTCCGGATTATTGAGCGCATGCGGTGGCAGTACCAGTGATGGCAGCGTGGGGGATTTTTCTTTTCCTCAAGGAATTGCCTCCGGCGATCCTAAAGAAAGCAGCGTGGTGTTCTGGGGCCGCGTGGTGCGGACCAACGGCGCCGCCGCTGCCAACCCGATTGCCGTGCGCCTTGAAGTCTCGGCCACCTCAGACTTTTCCTCTCTGGCTGCACAGGTCAACCTGAACGCCGTCGCCGACTACGATTTCACAGTGCGCGCCAAAGTAACGCAACTCAAGCCCGACACCGTCTATTACTACCGCTTTACCGCCGGCAGCGACGTCAGCTTAATCGCCCAGACCAAAACTGCGCCGCTCGCGACAGCCAGCAACAGCCAGGTGCGCTTCGCCTGGTTCACTTGCCAGGACTGGTCAGTCAACCACTGGCAAGCCATGTCGTTGCTGGCGCAGGAAAACCTGGATTTCGTGGTGCATGTCGGCGACTACATCTATGAAACCGTGGGCGCCTCGTTCCAGGCCGGCGGCGTGGAACCGGCACATAAGCCGATCACCATACCGGATGGCCTGGCGCACCCCGGCGGCGGCGTGTATGCCAATACAGTCAACGACTATCGCACGCTGTATCGCACTTACAAGACCGATGCCCGCCTGCAAAGCATCCATCATAAATTCCCGGTGATTGCGATCTGGGACGATCATGAATTTTCCGACGACTGCTGGCAGGATCATCAGGTCTACACCAACCAAAACAAACAGGAAACGGCACGCCGGCGCAGCGCCACCCAGGCTTGGGCCGAGTACACACCTATCGATTTCGGCGATCTGTCGTTCGATCTGAACAACACCAGTTACCAGAACATCCGCATCTATCGCGATTTCCGTTTCGGCCAGCTGATGCATCTGGTGATGACCGACGAACGCCTGTACCGCGACGACCATATCGTCAGCGAGCAATCTGTGGCACTACAGGCGGGGCACGATCCGGTCAACGGCGACGATTCGATAGGTTCGCGTTACTTCGTGCCGCAACCGGTCCTGCTGCAAATGGAAGCCCAGGAAACCGCCAGGCTGGGACGGTCGCCATCGATACTCGGCACTACGCAAACGCAATGGTGGAAAGACACGTTGAAAAATTCGGATGCTACCTGGAAAGTGTGGGGCAACGAAATCATGCTGAGCCGCATGTGGGCCGACCTGACCCCACCGGCCTTGGGCATTCCGCCACCCTACAACCAGTTGTATGTAATCAATTGCGATTCATGGGACGGTTACCCCAGCCACAAAGCAGAACTGCTGTCTTATCTGAATACGCAAAACATCAAGAACGTGGTGGCCATCACCGGCGATCTGCATGCCTTCCAGTGCGGCGTAGTGCGCACCAATCCAGCCGATCTGAGCAGCACTCCGGTGCTGGTGGATTTTTTGACGGCAGGCATCAGCAGCCAGTCGTTCTATAACTACATCAAATCGGGCGCCGCGGTAGTCAATCCCCTGCTCGGCGCCCTGGTGCAGACGCCGCAGATTTTCGACAGTCTGCTGAAGGGTTTCAATCCGGACTTCGCCTACGTCGACCACGACGCCCAAGGCTACGCGTCAGCCACCGTAACCAACGACAGCATTGTGGTGGTGTTCAATAAAGTGAAACCGCTCGCTGCGGATGGCAGCGCACCGTCGCAGGCTCTGTTGAAGCGGACCCGCATCACGCTGGCCAAGGGATCGACTACGCCGCAGATTGAAGATAACGTCTGATCAGGTTTCCTTCGCTATCGCCCGCCATGGTTTGCTGCGGGCGATAGCAAGTTACTGCATCAAGCGCTATGCAAAGCACGGACGGCAGGCTGCACAGCTTTCAGGACGCGCAACTTCTGGATGACGTCGGCACAAGCGCGGGCAGCTTCCGCTCCCTTTACCAGGAAATGTTCGAAGAAGTATTTGTGGTGTTCTTCACCGGCGTGGAAATGATGCGGCGTCAATACTGCCGACAATACCGGCACCGAGGTTTCCAGTTGTACTTGCATCAAAGCGTTGATGACTGCCTGCGCCACGAATTCATGACGATAGATGCCACCGTCCACCACCAGTCCGGTGGCTACTACAGCAGCGTATCGGCCGCTGTTGGCGAGCAACTTGGCATGCAGGGGAATTTCGAAAGCGCCGGCGACTTCGAAGAAATCGATGTCGTGCTCGGCATAGCCGGTTTTGGCGATTTCGGCAATGAAGCCGATCCGGCATTGATCCACGATGTCACGGTGCCAGCCGGCCTGGATGAAAGCGATGCGCTCGCCTGCTGAGGCGCCAGGCGTTTTTGATTTGATATCGACTGCTTGATTGTGTTGCTGTTGCATTTGAAGACTCCTGTTTAAAAAATAAAACAGGGCGTGTTGGATCGAAAGGAAGCGAGAACTTATACGGAATCCATCACCATCGCCGGCCGGCCACAACGGCGCTGCCGCTGCCTCAGCAGAAGATTCTGATAAATTCCTGACAACTACTGCGCAACCTGTTCTCTCTTTATCCGGACTATACCGTCGGCCCCGGGATCGCACCGGGTCTGCTGACCTTGCCGCGGATACCGCAACAAGCGCTCGCGGGCTATGCGCATTGCACGCAATTACCGCCGGTGGGGAATCACACCCCGCCCTGAGAACGTTTCGCTCGATTTACCGAGCGAAAAGAGAATTTATCACAGAAGTGACAGCCTTGCAGAAGTCGCTCAAACCCCGGCAGTGCAGGCTCAGCCGGCTTTCTTCGCCAGTCCGAGATAGGTATCGATCACTTTCGGATCGTGCGCCAACTCTGCTGCCGGCCCCTGCAACACCATATCGCCAGTTTCCAGCACATAGGCATAGTCGGCAGCCTGCAAGGCAGCACGCGCGTTTTGTTCGACCAGCAAAATGGCTACCCCGGTCTGTTTCAAGCGCACGATGATGTGGAATATCTCTTTCACGATCAGCGGCGCCAGGCCGAGGCTAGGTTCGTCCAGCATCAGCAATTGCGGCTTCGCCATCAGCGCCCGTCCAAGCGCCAGCATTTGCCGTTCGCCGCCGGACAGGCTGCCGGCCTGCTGCTTGCGCCGCTCCTGCAAGCGCGGGAACAAGTCGTAGACCACCGTCATCTGGTCGGCATAAGCACGGTCGCCTACCTTGTAGCGGCGGTAGCTGCCCAGCAGCAGATTATCCTGCACCGTCATGCTGGCAAACAGTTCGCGCGTTTCCGGCACCAGGCACATGCCGCGCGCGACCCGTGTTTCGATCGCTACGCCATCGAGATCCTGGCCCAGCAAGCTAACCTTGCCACGCATACTGCCGTTGTTAGGCATGGCGCCGGCGATCGCGTTCAGCATGGTCGATTTGCCGGCGCCGTTGGGGCCGATCACTGTCACGATCTGGCCGGCGCCAACCTGTAAGCTAGCGCCATGCAACGCCTCGACCTTGCCGTAAGCTACATGCAGATCAACTACATCGAGCACTGGTGTTGGATCGGCAGCAGAATTATTCATCGATGCCTCCCAGATAGGCTTCCAGCACAGCCGGGTCCTGTTGAATCTCAGCCGGCAAGCCTTGCGCGATCTTGCTGCCGAATTCCATCACTACCAGATGGTCTGTCAGGTTCATGACAAAATCCATATCGTGCTCTACCAGCAAAATGCTCATCCCTTCCGCCTTCAGCCTGCGCAACAAATCTGCCAGCGCCAGCTTCTCTTGATAACGCAAACCGGCCGCCGGTTCATCTAGCAACAACAGGGTCGGGTCGCAGCATAGTGCGCGGGCGATTTCGAGAATCCGCTGCTGGCCGAGTGCCAGGCTGCCGGCTTCTTCATACAGCAAATGCCCGAGTCCGACGCGCTCCAGTTGTTTTTTCGCTTCAAACAGCAAGGTCTGTTCTTCGCTGCGATTGAGCCGCAACAGGCTGCGCGCAATGCC
Organism: Collimonas sp. OK307; assembly: GCF_900113705.1. Lineage (GTDB taxonomy): Bacteria > Pseudomonadota > Gammaproteobacteria > Burkholderiales > Burkholderiaceae_D > Collimonas. The sequence continues at coordinate 70,949 of NZ_FOQI01000004.1, forward strand.
GATCACATCGTTTCTATGATCCCGCAGGTGCGCGCCGATGGCGACGTTTTCAAGCACCGTCATGCTACTCATTAACCGTACGTGCTGGAAGGTGCGGGCAATGCCGCGCGCGACGATCTGGCGTGATGGCAATCCGGAGATGCGCTGCAATTCGTTCCGGGCGCGAAACTTGATCGAACCGCTGGTCAAAGGCAGGACCCCCGTCACCAGGTTGAACATGGTCGATTTACCGGCGCCGTTGGGACCGATCAAGCCGACGATTTCTCCCGCTTTGACACTGAAACTCATGTCGTTGACCGCCACCAGACCACCGAATTCCTTTCGCGCCCTCTCAATTTCCAAAACTACGTCAGCATCCGCATACCTGGCCCGGACAGGTAATGCGGCAGCCGTTTGCGGCGCCAGCGCTGTCGGTTTGTTCGGCATCCATCTGCGCAGATATGGCCATAAGCCGTCGCGTGCGCGCTGCAGCAACAGCAGCATCAGGATACCGAACACAATGGTTTCGAAATTGCCGTTCGCGCCCAACAGTTTCGGCAGCAGCGATTGCAGCTGATCTTTCAGCAAGGTCAGGAGTGCCGATCCGAGAATCGCGCCCCACACGTAACCGGCGCCGCCCACCACCGCCATGAACAGGTATTCGATACCAGCGTTGAGGCCGAACGGCGTCGGACTTACCGAGCGTTGCAGATGCGCATACAACCAGCCCGAGACGCTAGCCAGCAGTGCCGCCAGCACAAAGATCAATACCTTTATCCAGGTCGTGTTGACGCCCATTGCTTCAGCCATTACAGCACCGCCGTTAAGCGCGCGGATAGCGCGGCCCGAGCGCGAATTCAACAAGTTCTGCAAACCGATCAGCGCCACCAGCAAGATCGCCCAGATAAGGTAAAACATCTTGCGCCCGGTATCGAGATCGATGCCAAACAGGTTTAGCGCGGGGATGCCGTTCAAGCCATCGTATTTGCCGAGGAACTCCAGGTTGCCGAACAAGAAATACAGCGACAGCGCCCAGGCGATCGTGCCGAGCGGCAGATAGTGGCCTGACAAGCGCATCGTAATCGCACCGATCGCCAGCGCCGCCAGGGTCGTCACGCACAAGCCGGCCAGCAAGCCGAGCCATGGCGACAGTCCGAACTGAGTGCTCAGATAAGCCGTGGAATAAGCGCCCAGGCCGACAAAAGCCGCCTGACCGAAAGAAGTCAGCCCGCCTACTCCGGTCAGCAGTACCAGGCCCAGCGCCACAATCGCGTACAGCCCGATGTAGTTGGCCAGGGTGATCCAGAATTCCGGCGTCGGCAAGATTGGCAGCAAGGCCAGAATCGCCACGAAACCAATCAACGCAAAATTATTAAGGGAGAATTTTGGCATCACTGATCCTCCTCATCCACGTGCTTGCTGGTCAGCGAACGCCATAGCAGGACCGGGATGATCAGCGTAAACACGATAACTTCCTTGAAGGCGCTGGCCCAGAACGAGGAATACGATTCCAACAAACCCACCAGCAACGCACCGGCAGCGGCAATCGGATAGCTGCCCAGGCCGCCGATGATGGCGCCGACAAACCCTTTCAGGCCAATCAGGAAACCGCTGTCGTAATAGACGGTGGTCAACGGCGCGATCAGGATGCCGCACAATGCTCCTAACGCGGCAGCCAACGTGAATGCCAGGCGCCCTGCCTGCGTAGTACCGATGCCGACCAGGCGCGCACCGAGCCGGTTGACGGCCGTGGCGCGCAGCGCCTTGCCGGACAAGGTGCGTTCAAAATAGAGGTAGAGCGCAATAATCAATAACAGCGAGACGACAATGATCACGCAGCTCTGGCCGGAAATGATCAAGCCGCCGATCTCGAAACGGGCATCGGAAAACGGCGTAGTGCGCGAACCTTCGGCGCCGAACATCAGCAGGCCGATGCCGATCAAAGCGTAATGCACCGCCACCGATACAATCAGCAAGACCAGTGTGCTTGCCTCCGCCAGCGGCTGGAATGCCAGCCGGTAGATCATCGGCCCCATCGGCACTACGATCAACAGGGTCAGCAGGACTTGCAATGGCATCGCCAGGGCTGCATGGCCGTACCAGCGAGTCACTGCATAGATCGCCACAGGCAACAGCACGAACTTCAGCATAGCCACGCCGATCTGCCGGATTTTTCCGCGTTCGCCATTACGGCCGAACGCCACAGTCACGGCTTCCTGGATAAAGCTGAGTATGCCAAGCACTACCAGCAATGTCGCCGACAAGGGGAATTTATCGGCCTGGATCGCCGCCAGCGTCAAGGCGCCGAAGGCAACGAATTCACCCTGTGGGATAAAGATGACGCGGGTTACCGAAAACACCAGCACCAGCGCCAAAGCCAGCAGTGCATATACCGCACCGCTGGTGATGCCATCCTGAGCCAGGATGGCGGCAATTGAAAGATCCATAGATTTACTTAGCTGCGTTATTTTACTGCGCAGCGCCTATCAGTTTCCACTTGCCGTTAACGATCTCCACCATTACACGCGAACGTTGATCGAAACCGACGTGATCGGTCGGGCTCATGTTGACGATGCCTTGCGATACCGGGAGGTTCTTGATGGCTTCGATAGCGTCACGCAGCGCGGCGCGGAATTCCGGGGTTCCCGGATGTCCCTTCTTCAGCGCTGACGGTGCGGCGGCACCGAGCAACATGCCCGCATCCCAGGCGTGTCCGCCGAAGGTCGAAATACTACCGACACCGTAAGCCTTTTCGTAGGCGCTACGATATGCCATGGCGGATTTCTTGACCGGATTACTGTCCGGCAGTTGTTCAGCAACCAGCAACGGTCCGGCCGGCAGGAAGGTGCCTTCGCAATCCTTGCCGCAGACACGCAGGAAGTCGTTATTGGCGACACCATGGGTCTGATAAATCTTGCCTTTGTAACCGCGCTCTTTCAATGTCTTTTGCGGCAGCGCTGCCGGGGTGCCGGCGCCTGCGATCAGGACCGCGTCAGGATTTGCGCTGACCATCTTCAGCACTTGTCCGGTGACCGAAGTGTCGTTACGGGCGAAGCGCTCGTTGGCGACAATTTTGATCTTGCGCAGCTCGGCCAACTTCGAAAATTCACGATACCAGCCTTCGCCATAAGCGTCCGAGAAGCCGATAAAGGCCACGCTCTTGATACCGGCATCAGCCATGTGGGCGATGATAGCGGTCGCCATATGCGAATCGTTTTGCGGCGTCTTGAAAATCCAGCGGCGCTTGGCGTCTACCGGCTCGATCAGCGAAGCCGACGCCGCCATCGAAATCATCGGCGTGCCTGACTCTGCGGCGACATCGCTCATCGCCAGCGAACCTGGAACCGCGGTCGAACCGATCAACAAGTCGACCTTTTCTTCGCTGATCAACTTGCGTGCATTCTTGACGGCGGTGGTGCTGTCGGTAGCATCGTCGAGCACGATGTATTGTACTTTCTGGCCAGCGATTTCTTTAGGTAACAGAGCAAAGGTATTCTTTTCCGGGATGCCCAGCGAGGCTGCAGGCCCGGTGGCGGAGACACTCACGCCGACCTTGATCTGGGCGCTGGCGCCGCTGTAGGCGGTCGCCAGCGCTACTGTCATTACTGCAGAAAGGGTGGTCCCCAACCATGCTTTTTTCATTGAATCTGCTCCATTATTTGTAAAGACATCGATCAATATCGATTCGGTGTCGGTTAAGCCAGTGTTAGTTACTTAATTGGTTCATCAGACCAGCATCAACGCAATCTGCTGCGCAGCGTCGTCGCCCGGCTTGTGCTGGAAACGGCTTTTGGCAAAGCGCTGCCACCGTCCCAGCACGAAGCTGGTCAGTATATTGGCGCGCAATGCCGCTTCCGCTTCATTCGCGTCCCCTTGCGACGCCGCGATCCGCAGCGCCTGCTTCAGCGCCAGCTCGATGCGGTCGACGAATTGGTTCATGCGCAATTGCAAACGCTCATCTTCATTGATCAGCGCATCGCCGATCATGACTCGGGTCATACCCGGATTGCGTTCGGCAAAATTGAGCAGCATCAGCGCAATCGCCTGCGCCTGATGCAAACCTTTTTCCTGTTGTTCGGTAATCTGGTTGACCAGGCCGAAGACGCTGCTCTCGATAAAATCGATCAAGCCTTCGAACATCTGCGCCTTGCTGGCGAAGTGCCGATACAGCGCCGCCTCCGATACCTCGATCCTGGCCGCCAGCGCGGCTGTGGTAATTTTTTCGCCCTTAGGCTGTTCCAGCATGGTGGCCAAGGTCTGCAGAATCTGGAGTTTGCGCTCGCCGGGTTTGGTAGTTGCCATGATTTTTATTTTAGTAATGATGGAAAAAAACTGCGCTTGCTCCCTGCTCAAGCGGCTTCAGTTGCGTCATTCCGTAAATACAGCGCGGCTTCCCTGCCGCTTCCCGCTCTACTCCGCTCCGCCTTACGTAAACAAATCGCCTCAACGCAAGCGGTGCAGATTCCGGGTTAGCTGTCGCACCGATTTTACTTTGACATCGACGTATTTGGGGCGCTTTATCACATTTGACTGGTCGGCCAGGTATTGCGTGACCCAGGCTGTACGCATTCCGACCCATTTGGCCGCCTTGAGCGTAGCAATCGTGTCCTCCACCAAAATGCAGCGTCGCGCCGGGATTTTTTCCCTTGCCAGCAGCTGGCGCAGCATGTGGCGCGACGGTTTCGGCCGCAGCTGCCGGTGGACATGCATGGATTCGATTGAGATATGTTTGCCGAAATGGCGCTGCAAGCGCAGGTGGCGCATGACGTCGCCCGAGTAACGCAGCGGGGCATTGGTCAGCAGGATCTTGCGCCCCGGCAGGCGCTTGAGCAGATTGATCAGGCCGCGCTCGGCCCGGATCATGCTCTGCAGATCGTCAAACCGGTGCGCTTCGCGCAAGAAATCCTCGGGCCGCACCTGATGATGCTTGACCAGGCCCAGCAAGGTCGCGCCGTAGCGCCGCCAATAGAACTCGCGGGCAGCATTGACTGTGGCGGCATCGGCATCGACGCCGTCGCTGCCCAGGGTGCGCGCCATGAAGGCGTTCATGTTGTCGTGAATCGCCGGAAAAATTGCATGCGACGCGTTGTGCAGGGTATTGTCCAGATCGAACAGCCAGAGCGCTGTAGTATTCGTTACCATTGTGCTGGGAATTGCATTTGTTTTACCAAGGAGAAAGTGTGCTTCGTCAGATTATAGTGACATTGTGCTGGTTGCCGCTGAGCCTGCTTGCCCTGACTTGCCAGGCCGACTCTGTCGAGCCTGCTGCAGCGCAAACCGGGGCTGTACCCGCGCGCCAGGGTGGCGCCTTGTTCAAGATACAGCGCGCCGGTCAAAGTGCCTACGTATTCGGCACCATTCATGTCGGCCGCGCCGACTTTTACCCGTTCGATGGCAAAGTCTTGCAAGCGCTACAACAATCTACCTCCGTAGCATTGGAAATCGATCCCGGCAATACGCAGGGATTGGCCTCCCTGATGACTAAATACGGAATCTATACCGATGGCAAATCACTGGCCCAGGAATTGCCGCAGCCTTTGCAAAATCAGCTCAATCCGCTGCTGGAAAAATATGGCCTGACCCCAGCCGCTGTGGCAAACATGAAACCGTGGCTGCTGGCGACTGTGCTGGGCATCAGTGAATACACCTATCAAGGCTACCTGCCGCAATATGGCGTCGACGGCACATTGGCGGCTTTTGCGAAAAGCCACGACAAACCACTGGTCGAACTGGAAACAGCCGAACAGCAATTGGCCTTGCTGGGCAAGCTGACGTCAACTGAACAGATCCAGTTCCTGCAAGACAGCATCGATGAAATACGGGATCCGGAAAAAGCGCGACGTTCACTGCAATTGATCACGCTATGGCGCAATGGCGATGTCGAGGGCTTGACCGCCATGCTGGCGGAAATGACCAGCGACGATACTTTCACCGGCAAATTCGTGCAGCGCGCCTTGCTCGATGAGCGTAATCCAGGCCTGGCCAATGGCATCGAGAAACTGGCGAGCACGACGCCACATGCTTTCGTCGGCATCGGTATGCTGCACCTGGTGGGTAAAAGCAGCGTGCTGGCGATATTGCAACAGCGCGGCTATACGGTAACCCGCATTTATTAACCGCTATCTTGACTCCGAATCCAGCTACCTCGTCGACCGGTCGCGCATTCCATTGGCGTGAGCGGGACAGCTTCGTGCTGCTCGATAGCGAATTCGGCAGCGGCGAACATTTTTTCGCCGCCTGGCAAGCATGGCGCGACGATCCGCAACGTCCGCTGCAATTGCATTATCTTGCGCTGCTGCCGCAACTTGCTACGCTCCACAATCTGCAGCAAGCCGCGGCAAGATTTCCGGAATGGCAGGCCATGTACGCCGAACTGTGCAGCGCTTGGCCACCCGCGGTGCCGGGGTTTCATCGGATTTTCCTGCAACATGAGCAACTGGTCCTGACGCTGATGATCGGCGATGGCGCCGCGTGTTTGCGTCAGATTGTCGCCAAAGTGGATGTCTTCCGAATGCTCGGGCCTAGCTGGCAAACATGGCCTGTCGCTGCGCTAGGCACCCTTGGAAAATTAGCTGCTCAGCATGCCACCTTGGATATCTGCGGATTGGAAGCCGCGGCGCGCAAGCAATTGCAACAAGCCGGATTCGTGTTTGAAAATGATGTCGATAACAGGCTTGAATCAGACACCGATTTAACCATTTCATGCGCCCGTTTTGCGCCACGTTTTACCGCGCGGTCGGTAGCTGCAATTATCCATGACGACCGCCGCGCGATCGTCATCGGCGCCGGCCTGGCCGGTAGCGCCGCTTGCCAACGCCTGGTGCAACGCGGCTGGAGTGTCGACCTGATCGAAAGCCATGCAGCGCCGGCGCAGCAAGCCTCCGGCAATAGCGCTGGCATTTTCATGCCTGTGCTGTCACGCGACGACAACCCCGGTTCGCGCCTCAGCCGCAGCGCCTATCTGTTTGCCCTACAGGCCTGGCGCCGGCTGGGCGGCATAGGCACAGCCTTTACCGGCGCCTCCTGTGGTGTCCTGCAGATCGCCCGCGATACCGAACACGCTGAAGGCCAGCAGCAACTGGCGGATTTTTGGCGCTATCCGGCCGACTACGCGCAATGGCTGAATCAGGCTGCTGCGAGCCGCCTCGCCAGCCACCCGGTCAGCGACGGCGGCTGGTACTTCCCCGCCGCCGGCTGGGTGCAGCCGCGCAGTCTGTGCCAGGCGATGCTAGATGACTGCAGCAATCGTCTACAAACCCATTTTGGAAAGCACGCGGCTCTACTCGACCGCGGGCAGGATAGCTGGACCGTGCGCGACCGGCACGGCGTGGAGATAGCCAACGCACCGGTGGTGATCCTGGCAAATGCGTGCGACGCCCTGCATTTCCCCCAGGCTGAAGATCTGCCCTTGGACGCCATTCGCGGCCAGATCACCACCATCGAAGTCGGACAAGTGCCAGCCATCGCACCGGTACTATGCGGCGAAGCCTACCTGACACCGGCTTCCGAAGGATTGTGCAGCGTCGGCGCATCGTATGACGAGGATCAGCAGCAGACACTGCGCCAGGACAGCCAGGACGACAATCTGGCGCGCCTGGCCAACATCCTGCCGGGCTGGCAGGCCGGCGCATTGCCGCTGGCCGGACGTGTCGGCTTTCGCTGTGTCGCTAGCGATCGCCTGCCATTGGTTGGCGCCTTGCCGGATAAAACCGGTGCATGTGCCGTGCGCGAAGCGAAATTGAAAGACCTGCCCCGCTTTCCAGGCTTATATAGCCTGCTTGGCTACGCCTCGCGCGGCCTGATATGGGCACCGCTGGCGGCTGAATTGCTGGTGTCGCAACTTAATGGGGAACCGTCGCCGATTGAAGCCGATCTGGCGGCAGCAATCGATCCAGCGCGATTTTTATTAAAAAAACAACGCCGCAACACACCCCCGCATCAATAAAAAGGGCGCCCCGAGGCGCCCTGTAACTACTTAACGATACTACTTAACGATCCCAGCGATATGGTCGCATTTGCCAATCGCCGCGCGGGCCTCTTTCCCAGCGTGGCGGCACGTAGTGATAACCCGGCCGCGCCCGCATCCATGCGCCGCCTACCCAGACGTGGCGATGGCCGTTCCAGCGCCAGTATCCCGGCGCCCAGACATAGCCGTAACGCGGACGCGGCACCACTTCATAACGTGGCGGTGGCGGCTGCCCGATCTGGACTCCGATGTAAGTTGCCGCCTGGACCTGAGTCAGCGGCGTCATCAAGCCGGCGCCCAGCGTCAGCAAACTGATGCATAAAATCGATTTGATCTTCATTAGCTACCTCCTTCAGTCATTTAGAAACATCTGGCGACGATTAAAATATAGGCGACAAATCTGCCGATACTTGTAATTTTGTGTTTCCAAAAGATACAGCGCAGGTCAGGGCTTGGCTGGCTGGCCGGGCTGCCCGGACTGCCATTACGCTCCCGCTAAGGTAAAATGGCGGCCTGCCACACGGCATTGTCGTTTTATAAAAATAATTGCGGGGTAGTGCAACCGCAATGCGACCACACACTGTCCCCACCTGATTTCCCGGAATACCCATGTTGCGATTGAATGAAATACAACTTCCCCTCGACCATCCTGAAGATGCGCTGCAGGCAGCGATTCTGGCGCGGCTGGGAATCTCCGCTGAAGAAATGCTTGGTTACACAATTTTCCGCCGCAGTTACGACGCCCGCAAAAAAACCGCGGTGATCCTGACTTACAGCGTGGATGTCGATCTCAAGGACGAGAGCGCCATTCTCAAGCGGATGAAGGGTGATCGCAGCGTGATGCCGACACCTGACACCAACTACCATTTTGTAGCGCAGGCGCCCGGCCAGCTGAAATCACGGCCGGTGGTCATCGGCACCGGGCCATGCGGCCTGTTTGCCGGCTTGATCCTGGCGCAGATGGGATTCAATCCGATCATCCTGGAACGCGGCAAGGCGGTGCGTGAACGCACCAAGGATACCTGGGGACTGTGGCGCAAACGCGAGCTGCAGCCGGAGTCCAACGTCCAGTTCGGTGAAGGCGGCGCAGGGACGTTTTCCGATGGCAAGCTTTGGACCCAGATCAAAGACCCGAAGCACTACGGCCGCAAGGTACTGACCGAATTCGTCAAGGCCGATGCGCCGGACGAAATCATGTACGTCAGCAAGCCGCATATCGGCACGTTCCGGCTGGTCAAGATGGTGGAGCAAATGCGCGCCAGCATCGAAGCGCTGGGCGGCGAGTTCCGCTTTCAGCAAAAAGTCGAGGACATCGACATCAAATGGGAAAACGACCAGGGCCAGGTGCGTGCGATCGTACTCGCCAGTGGAGAAACGATCGTTACCGACCATGTCGTGTTGGCGATCGGCCACAGCGCCCGCGATACCTTCCAGATGCTTTACGACCGTGGCGTATATATCGAAGCCAAACCGTTCTCCCTCGGCTTCCGCATTGAACATCCGCAATCCTTGATCGACCGCTGCCGCTTCGGCCCCAGCGCCGGTAATCCGATACTGGGCGCCGCCGATTACAAGCTGGTCCATCACAGTACAAATGGCCGTGCGGTCTACAGCTTCTGCATGTGCCCGGGCGGTACCGTGGTGGCCGCCACCTCGGAGCCGGGGCGCGTGGTAACCAACGGCATGAGCCAATATTCACGCAATGAACGCAATGCCAACAGCGGCATCGTGGTCGGCATCACGCCGGACGATTATCCGGGCCACCCGCTGGCCGGGATCGCTTTTCAGCGTCAGTGGGAATCGCGCGCATTCGAACTTGGCGGCGGCACCTACGATGCCCCCGGCCAACTGGTAGGCGACTTTATCGCCGGCCGCCCATCGACCACGCTCGGTTCTGTGATTCCTTCCTACAAACCCGGTGTCCATCTGGGTGATCTGAGCACCGCCCTGCCTGATTACGCAATTGCCGCTATCCGTGAAGCGTTGCCGGTGTTCGACAAGCAGATTCGTGGCTTCGCCATGAACGACGCGGTGCTGACCGGCGTCGAAACCCGCACTTCATCGCCGGTGCGCATCAAACGCCACGATGACAACCTGCAAAGCTTGAACACGACTGGTTTGTTTCCGGCGGGTGAAGGCGCAGGATATGCCGGCGGCATCATGTCGGCAGCGATTGACGGGATCCGGGTGGCGGAAGCGGTGGCGTTGAGCATGCTGAACAAACAGTAAACCTGCTCAGTGGGGGACTGCGGGCTTAACGTTTTTCTGCTGTTTTGTACACGGCGTTCCGCTCGCGTTTACCCACAGCCACAACCAGCACGATCAATTCTTGGTCGCGCACTTCGTAGACTAGCCGGTAGCCCGCCTGGCGCAATTTGATTTTATATCGATTTCCGGAGCCGGACAGTTGCGCTGAAGGCACGTGGGGACTCAGCAACCGTTCTGCCAGCTTCTTTTTGAACTGTTCCCGCATGTCCTGATCCAGCTTGCGCCATTCCTTCAAGGCTTCCTCAAGGAAAGCTAGTTCAAAGCTCATCCAGCCTGACCTTGATCACAGCTTGACCTTTCCGGGCGTCTGCAACTGCATTCAACTCCATGTCTTCCAGCTTGTTCATCAGCACTTCATAGGCTTTTGCTGGAACACAATAAAAAACCGGTTGGTTCCGGTTTAAGATCGCCACAGGAAATCCTTCGCCGGCAGAAACGGTTCCCATAGGGTCTTTTTTTAATTCAGAAACGCTCGCTGTCGTTTCGGCAAGAATCATGTGTGCCATAGAAATACTTTTAAAAGCATTATTAACAGCACCAATAATAGCATCTTCCATAGTACCCCCATGCATATCGTCCTCCCGGTAAAAAACCTAGTATGGCCTAACTCCTGGGGACAATTTGCACGCATGCCGTAAGTCATGGCTGAATATCTGTCTCGTGTTCGCGACGTGAATGGTTTAGCCGATTTCGGCGCAAGAGTCTTTATTTGTCTACGGATCCAGCCTGTTGCCTGACATACGCGGCGTCCGTCAGCGTTTTCAGAAAAGTCACCAGGTCATCCACATCGCTGTCGCTTAGTGCAGGCTTGCTGCCTTCACGCCGGTTATAGGGTACCGAATTGATGTTGACGTTTTCCCGATAAGCAGGCGGCACGTCATCGAATTTAACGCCGCTTTTATACCAGTCACCCGGTTTGGTCGCGCGTGTTGCGTAAAACGCGACGGCGTCACGCAGCTCGGAAAATACGCCGTTATGCATGTAATTTTCGCGTACGGCGACGTTGCGCAAGCTGGGGGTTTTGAAATAGCCGCACCATTGGCTGCTGTCATGCCATTGCAATTGGGCTGCGGTTTTGCACAAGCCGACGTCATAGAATTTCGGATTGCGATTTTCCGCAATCCTGCGGTTACGCGGCACCGCTACCGCATCGTAGCCAAAATCGGTGAACAACGAACGGGCCGGATTGCTGGAACTGTCGTTGAATTTATGACAGGATGCGCAATTGCCTTTATCCGGATCTTTAAACAAGCGCAGGCCGCGCATTTCTGCCGTAGTCAATTTAACCCGCCCGCGGATATAGTCATCGTACCTGGAGCTGAACGGGGTCATTTCATCGCTGCGTAAAAAGGCTTCCAGCGCACGGCCGGCGGCCTCGGTCGTTTGTGCCGGCCGTTGAAATATGGCCGCGCCGAACTGCGCACGCATATCGAGTGCATACGCTTGCTGCAGCTTGCGCGCCAACTGGCTGGCGTCGCGGTTATTCATTTCCAGAGGATTGAACAAAGGACCTTGCACCTGCTCCACCAAGGTATTGGCGCGGCCATCCCAAAAGAAGCCGCCAAATGGAATCGGCGCCAGTGCATCGTCATCCTGATAGAAAAAACGCGGCGGCGTATAGCGCAGATACAAAACCGAGGGCGTGTTGCGCGTACCCAGGCTGGCCGGGCGACTGCCGAGCGCCACACCGATCCGTGATCCGTGATTGCCGGAAAAAGCCTGTGCCGGAGCGTGGCAACTGGCGCAACTGGTGCCACGCGGCTCCGACAGCCGGGTATCGAAGAACAATTGCCGGCCGAGCGCCACCAGTCCTGGAGGATCGACGGGCGCCGCTGCCGGCGCCGGCATTTCCGGATAGAGCGGCGTGTTCACCGGCGCGGCGTTCAGCTTGAACGGCACCAGGCTGGCTAGCAGCACGCTGGCCAACAGCAGGCCAGGCCAAAGACTACGCATCAGTTTGGCGCCAGATAGCCGGTCTTGTCGCAACTGATGTTGTTGCCATTTTGCAGGCAGGTGGTTAACAACAATCCCTTACGCGTATAGGCTTTGTATGCCCACGTGCCATTGCTCTGTCGATCCATCACCATGAAACCGAAGCTGCTCGTATGTGCAATCTTGTCGACAATCGCGCCAGGAGCGGGACTGATGTTGGCGGGAAACGGATCGGCAAAATTCACGTCCAGATTATCGCCTCCGTTGCCGGACACGAAAGTTGCGGGATGGTTGGATGAAAAATTGATGGCCTGGAAATCATGGACGTGGCCATGAATCGCGGTCTTCACCCCGGCTGGATAGTAGGCGGTCGGATTAACGCTTTGCATCACCGATAGCAGAGCAGCGTTACCAGGCGCCGGCGCAGCACCGGCCAATGGCGCGAAACCCAGAATCGGATGGTGGTTGGTGAAGATGCTATTCACGCCGGCCTTCGCCGCCAGCTGGTTGACTGCCTGGAACTGCGCTTGATATTTAATGAATTGCGGATCGTTGGTCGGCAACGCTGCCCGGCCCGCTTTCGACGAATCGAACACAATCACTTGGGTATCGCGACCGAGCGCCACCGCGTACGGATCGGAAAAATTTCCCAAGCCGTCATTGACCGGATCGTCGCAAGATCGCTTGGCTTCGAACGGTTGCGTATCCAGGAATCGGAACCAGCCCTGGCCGGCGCGGGCGCATTCCTCGTGATTGCCGCGCACCATAATCCACGGCGCGACAGCCATCAGCGGCGCTGCGGGCTTGAACAAATCGGCTTGCCACGCATCCCAGCCATAACCCCACGGGCTGTCTTTGCAGCCGGCGATATCGGCGGGACAGGCGTTTTCGCGATAGTGATAATCACCTATGTGCAGTACCAAATCCGGTTGCATCGCGGCAGCAGCGCTGGCGATCTCGGGGAATGGCCAGGCATCGCCATCGGCGCAGGCTTGCCAGGCGTTATCTGCTTTTTTCATGCGGCAACCGGTATCGGCCAGCACCACCACGCGCTGCGGCTCCTTCTTGGGTAACGGCAAAGAACGAGAACCCACTGTGATGCCGCTGCTGTCGGCGGGTACACTGTATTCACAAGAGGTGACGGGGAAAGCTGAAGGCTTGGAGTCAGCAACCGCGCTGGCGGTTGGGCGCAGAGCTGCCGTGCCCGGCGCGGCGCGTAAAGTCATCGCAACATAGTCGGTGCCGTCACGGATTTCGGGACAACTGGCGTCGGTCGTGATGACCCTCACGATAGCCTGGCTGTTACTGCCGACAGTGATCCAGGCCGCCTTTACGCCAGCGTCAACGCTGTTGCTGTCGATACCGCCGCAGCCAGCAACTGCCAACCCGATGCTCATTGTTGCGGCCAATGAAAATGCGCCGCGCTGCAGTTGGTTTGTCGCGTCCCGCAGTTGGTTTGTCGCGTCCATATAGCTCACCGAGGTCAAAGGTCATCATGTCGAACAACCCCAAATTATAAGAAGAAAATATGACTTGGTCGTTACATCGAATGGATAAAAAAAAACGCGGGAACGCGCTTTTTTTTGACACGGCTCTGAGCTTCGGCCTGCAGGCAGAATGACTATTTGCTGGCATCCCGCGTTGCCTGCAGCAGGCACTTCGACAATTTATCGAAATGCAGCCACGCCGCCTGGCTCAACTCCACCTGCTTGCGGCGCGTATCGTCGGTATCCGTCAATACGATCCAGCCCTTTTCCCGCATCGACTTCAGGCGTGCATGCAGCATGGCCGGCGAACCGAGTTCGCTCTGCGCCATCATGTCGCGTACCGACAAGCGCTCCTTGGCTTGTCCTGCGCGCGCAACAAAAGCCAAAATGCGATCCTCCAATGGATCTAGCGATGGCAGCGACGGCAAGCCGCGCAGCGCATTCGCCAGTTGCAAAAAACGCACATAGATATCTGCAGGTCGATTATTTTTTTCCATAGCACTATTGTAAGCTGTTGCCAGAAATATCAGAGACGTTCTGTTAACGTTGTTAAATCGCTGTTATTTTTATATCGATAATACTCGTCATTTCACCGCAATCGCAAGTATCTTCCAGCACCCGCGCAAATACTTCGGTAATATACGCGCGTCATGACCACTACTCCGTCCCCTGTCGAGAAATTACGCCTAAACCTGCTGACAATCAGCGCCACGGCGATCGTCTACATGCTGGTGTACATGGCCAACGACTGGCTATTCAAGCACATCGAGTTTACCCAAGGAATTGCCTGGATCTATCTGCCGGCGGGGATACGGCTAATCTGTACTTTACTATTTGCCGAGGCAGGCGTGCTCGGCATCCTGATCGGCTCAGTACTGACGTCCAGTCTCTACAACCTCTTTCCCGGCGATCCGGTCTCCACCATCGGTTACAGCATCATCTCGGCGCTGGCGCCTTATCTTGCCTATAGATTCACATTGCAGGAGATGCGTCTGCAGCGATCGCTGAGCAACCTGACCACGACTCGCCTGCTGGCCTGCATCCTGTTGTACGGCCTCGCCAATCCGCTGCTGCAATTGGTGTGGTTTGTATTGCGCGGTATCTCCTATCATTTCTGGTCGGGCCTGATCGTGATGTCTATCGGCGACCTGACCGGCTCTCTGATCGTGGTCTATGCGATCAAAATCCTGCTGTCTTTCGTTCCGTTGCCGCGCCATTGAGCAAGCAAGTAAGCACAGCACACACAGCGCCCCATCTCCAAAGATCTTGCCGATCGCCTGCCTGACTTTGCGTGGCACCACCACCACATTGTTTCCGATTGTAATACTGCCGAAATAATTCCTCGCTATTCTGCCGACGGTTATAGAAATTATAGCGGTTAGCGAATTCACGCTATCACCGCGCATCTTTCATCGGGGTAGTGCAATGCGTAGTTGGGACGAACCAAAAAAGCGGAAAGCCCGCGTCGAAATCATTCCCATGATCGACGTGATGATGTTTCTACTGGTGTTTTTTGTGCTGATCAGCCTTAATGTAATTCCTGCGCTCGGCATGAAAACGCATTTGCCGACAGCCAGCAGTTCACAGGATCTGAAACCGCAAAACAAGGCGGTCGTCACGCTCGGCCTGAATGACGCATTGCAAGTTGACGGCATCGACACCAAAATCGCCGAGCTGCCTGCGCGCTTGAACCAGGCCAAGAAGAACGGTGAAAAACTCAACGTCATCGTCAACAGCGATCGCGGCGTCGAGGTGCAACGGCTGGTGGAAGTAATGGACACGCTGAAGCAGAACGGTTTCGAATCGATTTCCATTGCCACTCGCAAGCCGTGATGCAAGCGATGACTACCATGCCGTTCTTCTACCGCTTTCGCGATGCGCTGGCAACGTTGCCGTCGATACTCATACTCGCCATCCTGATCTTTGCAGGCATCCAGAAAGCGGCAAAGATCGAGGGGCACAGCGACGATTCGCTGGTGCAGATCGCGTTGACGGAACCGGAACCTCCAGCGCCGCCCGTCACCATACCCACACCGCCGCAGCCAACTCCGACGCCGCCGCAAGTGGTGAAGCCGCAGCCGGTGCCATTGATGCAGCCGCCCCGGCAGCCACAGCCGCAGACAGTTAGCGCTACACCGACCACCAACAGCCCAAGTGCGGAAGTGGCGGCACCGCCCGCACCGCCCAAAGCCGTCGCAGCGCCTGCGCCGGTTGCGCCACCCGCGCCAGAACCTGCGCCGGCCATTGCCAAACCGAGCAGCGCCAGTGTCGAAGCCGGCTATGTCTCCAAGGTGCGGGCGCATCTGAACAGCATCAAACGCTATCCGACTGGCCGCGAGGCCAGCCAGCAACGGCCGCAAGGCAAGGTCAAGGTCTGGTTCGTGCTGAATCGCGACGGCACCTTGGTGGAGCAAGGGATCGAGGAATCATCAAACTCGATGCTGCTCGACGAAGCCGCCCGCAAGACCATCAACCGCGCCACTTTTTCCGCCTTTCCCGAATCCAGCTGGGCTGGGGAAGCGACACATCGATTCAGCGCCGAGCTGGAATTCATCCCCGCAGCGGGGTAAAGCAACAGCTAGCGGCGGTTTGAATACTTAGCAGCTTGAATACTTAGTTTTACATTTCATAAAAAACGTACAGGGAGTAATGCCATGCAATTCAAAGTCACCCGGCTGTCACTGCTGATTTCCGGGTTATTCATCGCCGCCAGTCCGCTGGTCCACGCTGCCGATACATCTGAAGTCGGCAAGGTCACCGTGCAAGGCGATGCCAACGGCGGCCAGAACACCGGCCTGATCCAGCAGGAAGAATCGGCGAAAGCGCGCAGTTCGGTCAATCGCGATTATATGGACAAGCAAAGCACCACCAGCAATCCATTCCAGATGATCAACCTGCTGCCGGGCGTGAACAGCTACGATAACGACGGCACCGGTCTGTTCGGCGGCAACGTCCGGGTGCGCGGCTTTAACAGCGACCAGCTCGGTTTCACTGTCAATGGCGCGCCAGTCAACGATTCCGGCAGCTTCGCCGTCTACCCGCAGGAATACACCGATGCGGAAAACCTGTGCGACATCTTCGTCACACAGGGTTCCACCGATACCGACGCACCGCACGTTGGCGCCACCGGCGGCAACATCGGCATGACCATGTGTACGCCCGAAGACCAGCGCCGTTTCCGTACGCAATATACTTTCGGTTCGAACGACCTGTGGAAAAGTTACGTGCGTCTCGATTCGGGCAAGCTGTTCAACGATCGCTTCAAGTTCTTCATCTCTTATTCCAAGGCTCAGGCGGACAAATTCAAGGGCACCGGCCGCGCCGACAAGGAACACGTCGACTTCAACAGCAAACTGGATCTGGGCAGCGGCAGTTTTGTCGATACCGGCTTCATGTACAACTCGACGCTGAATAATAATTATCGTTCGCTGACCAAAGCCCAGATCGCCCAATACGGACCCAACCTGGATTTCGGCAGCGTGGCGCCGGTACATCAACCGGGCGGCCCTGGCGCACAAAACGACTCGACCTACAG
Organism: Collimonas sp. OK307; assembly: GCF_900113705.1. Lineage (GTDB taxonomy): Bacteria > Pseudomonadota > Gammaproteobacteria > Burkholderiales > Burkholderiaceae_D > Collimonas. The sequence goes on from NZ_FOQI01000004.1 coordinate 88,116, forward strand.
CCCCAACGCCGGCATCAATACCGGCAACAAAGACCTGTACTACGGCTACAACCTGAATCCGTTCAAGAACTGGCTTGCCACCATGAACGCACACTTTCAGCTGACGCCGCAATCCAGCGTGGATGTCAATCCATACATGTGGTACGGCTTCGGCACTGGCGGCAATCAGTTGCAGACTGTCAGCGAAGGTAACTCCGGCACGCTGCTCGGCGGCGGCGTTCGCGACGTCAATCACGACGGCGACACCAAGGATACCGTGTTTGCCTATGAAGGCAGCCGTACCCGCACTTATCGTCCCGGCGTCACGCTCAAGTACAACCAGCAGATCGACAACCACAAACTGATGGTCGGCTATTGGTACGAACGCGCACGTCATCAGCAAACCGGTCCTTATTCACCAATCGACAATAACGGCAATGCCGCCGATGTCTGGCTGAACAATCCCGACGCCTGGCTCAAAAACCAAGACGGCTCTTTCGTTCAATACCGCGATACGCTCACCATCAGCACCGGCAAATCGGCTTTCGTGCAAGACAACATCAGCCTGATGCAAGACAAGCTGAACCTGCAACTCGGCGCACGTTATTCGAGCATAGACCGTAACGTCACCAACAATCCAAGTCAGAGTTCGCCCGGCTTTTATACTGTGCAGAAATCGTATTCCGACCTGTTGCCGAGCCTCGGTATCCGTTATCAGCTCGATCAGGCGCAATCGGTATTCTTCAATGCTGCGAAGAACTTCAAGGCGCCAGGTAATTTTTCCTTCTTCAACCTGATCTCAGGCGGCAATTTTGTCAACGGCGTATATACCGGAGGCACCGTGCGCAATGTGCCGGTGGACAAAGAAACCTCTTGGAACTACGATCTAGGCTACCGTTACGCGGCTGACAAATGGACGTTTTCAGGGTCGGTATTTTATGTCGATTATAAAAACCGCATTGCCTCTTCGTTCAACCCTGATACCGGCAACCGCACCGACTACAACGTAGGCGACTCGACCTCCAAAGGCCTGGAACTTGAATCCGGCTACTCGCTCACCAAGAACCTGAGCTTGTACGGCTCGCTGTCCTATATAAAGAGCAAGATGGACAAGGACATGCCTTGGGCTGCCAACTTCAACCTGCCAACCGGCGGCAAGGAATTTCCGGATACACCGAACTGGTTGAGTGGCTTGAGCCTGCAGTACGCACAAGATAGCTGGTATGTATTCGGCCAAGGTAAATACACCGGCAAGCGTTACACCACTTTGGTCAACGACGACAGCCTGGGTGGTTATACGGTGTTCAATGCCGGCGCGGGTTATACCTTCCCGTCTACCACCTGGCTGAAGAAACCAACGGTGCGCTTCAACCTCAACAATATCTTTAACAAGCAATACCTGAACTTGAATTCCGGCAGCGGCAGCCAGTTCACCAGCAATGCAGTCGCGATCAACAGCAGCGCGCCGGCAGTTCCGCCGACTTTCTATGTCAGCGCACCACGCAGCTTCAGCGTGACGCTGGTTGCGGATTTTTAATCGAGTGGTAATAGTAATTATTGGGCTGTAATCCATGGCGGCGGATCCTCAGTTGGGTTCGCCGCTGCAACAAACGTGCATTCGTGCGCAGAGAGGTCACCATGAACATGCAATTATTCCACGAGCTCGCTTTCTATCTGATGTACGCCTGTGCCGCCCTGGCGATATTCGTGATTGTCGAGCGCGGACTGTTTTTCAACTACACGCTACGCCAGGCAATCGGCCTGGAAAGAGCCATGACGCACGCCGTGCAGCACGTGCAAGAACTACCTGCCGCACTGACATCCCGTGCCAGCTTGCCGCTGACGCTGGTGTCCGACATCCTGGCTGAAAAACATCAGCTGACCAGTGACAAGGACCTGGAAGATTTCAGCGAGTCGGTCTACATCGCCAACCGCGGCGAAGTGCAGCACCGGCTGTGGATTCTCGACACCATCGTCACAGCCGCTCCCCTGCTCGGCCTGCTCGGCACGATCCTGGGTATCATCGATACTTTCAAAGCACTGGCGGTTTCCGGCGTGTCGGATCCGGGCCAGGTATCGCAAGGTATCGGCACCGCTTTGTATGCGACAGCACTGGGCATCGGCATCGCGGTGGTCGGCATGTTTTTCTTTAATATGTTCCAGGAGCGGATCGAGCGCATCAACGATCATTTGAAAGTATTGATGTTGCGCGCCTGCGTCGGCCGGCTTGCCGGCAACGACATGAAGGCGTCGACACCGATGGAATCCGGAAAATTGCATCTCGCCTGATCGGGGTGGATTCGAAGACGGCTTGAAACATATACGTGCAACATCTCTGGGAAAACCCATGCGCAAATTGATCGCTTTGATAGCAATGCTGCTCGGCTGGAGCGGCAGCGTTCATGCCGAATTCAGTATCCCCGGTTATGAACTGGTGCACACTGCCCCGGTCGAAACCACATTGGCAACGCCAGATTTGCGTGAGCCGCTGCAAGTCTGGAGCGAGATGTTCGACGCCGCCAAACAGCAGATCGTGCTGGGCCAGTTTTATGTGGCGAGCCAGCCTGGCGCCGCATTCGAGCAGGTGATAGCACGACTCGCCGCAGCCGGCGCACGCGGCGTCAAGATCCGTTTTCTGATGGAGGAAAAAGGAAAATTCGCCTCCGACATGCCAACCATCGAACGGCTCAGGCAGATTCCCAACCTGGAATTCCGCTATCTCGATTATTCCAGGTTGACGGGCAACGGTATCATCCACGCGAAATATATGGTGGTCGATGGCAGCACCGCCTACGTCGGCAGCCAGAATTTCGACTGGCGCTCGTTTGCCCATATCCATGAGACTGGCCTGCGCATCACTGACGCCGTGGTTGTCAGCCAGCTGCAGAATATTTTCGAACACGACTGGCATGCGCAGGAGCTGATTGCGCGGGGCAAGGAAGTGCCGAAACTCAATCAGAACGTGGTTGCTGCCGACGACCGGCAAGCGATATTCCTGGTAGCTAGCCCGAACGCATTTAACCCGCCCGGCGTCGGTGACTCGGAAACGGAATTACCGAAACTGCTGGCGGCCGCCAAATCCGAAGTCCGGATCCAGCTGCTCGACTATGCGCCATTGAGCTACGGTCCGAATCGCACACGTCCTTATTACGCGGTGATTGACAATGCAATCCGCGCGGCACTGGCACGCGGCGTCAAGATCAAGCTGATGGTGTCGAACTGGAATACCGAAAAACCGGCGATTGCTTATTTGAAAAGCCTGGCGCTGCTGCCCGGCATGGAAATCAGAATCGTCACGCTGCCGCAGGCCAGCGCCGGCTTCATTCCTTTTGCCCGCGTGATCCACAGCAAGACCATGGCGATCGACGGTCAGCTGGCATGGATCGGCACCAGCAACTGGAGCGGCGGCTATCTGGATAATTCGCGCAACCTGGAAATCGTGCTGCGCAACGAGAGGATGGCGCAACGGATCGCCGAGTTGCATCAGCAAACCTGGGACTCGGCATATGCGCAACCGATCGACGTGATGAAGGATTACCCCAAGCCGGTGAAGGGCAAGGAATAGTCCTGCTTGCAGCTGAACTAAGTTAGCCTCAGACAGCCCCGACCACGGCGGTCAGCATACTGATAGAGCCGATATCGATGCCGTCCACTGCAATCGAAATCGTTTCGTCATCCTGTTTGGCGCCGGCGACGTACAGCAAAGGCAGATAATGCTCTGGCGTCGGCACAGACAATTGTGCATCCTGCCCCTGGTCGGCATAGTCGATGACCGATTGCATATCGCCGCTCACCAGGCTCTCGCGGATATGATCGTTGAAGCGTTGCGCCCAGCCATGCACCGGCGCATCATGGCCGCGGCTCATCAAACGCAGGTTATGCACCACATCGCCACTACCGATGATGAGCACACCCTGTTCGCGCAATACCGCAAGTTTGCGCCCCAGGTCAAAGTGGAACTGCGCCGGCTGGGTCGCATCGATGCTTAGTTGTATCACCGGGACATCGGCCTTGGGAAAGGCTTTGACCAGCACCGACCAGGTGCCGTGATCGAGCCCCCAGGATTGATCCATGGCGACCGCTACCGGCGCCAGCAGATCGCGCACTTGCGCCGCCAGTTGCGGATCGCCTGGCGCCGGATAACGAACATCGAACAACGCTTGCGGAAAGCCGCCAAAATCGTGGATGGTCTTCGGCTGCGCCATCGCGGTGACGCCAGTGCCGCGCGTGTACCAATGCGCGGACACCGACAGGATCGCCTTCGGCTGCAGCTTCGCCACGCTGGCGCCCAGTTGAGCCCATGCGTCGGTGTAGCGATTATCTTCAAGTGCATTCATCGGGCTGCCGTGGCCAAAAAAAATCGCCGGCATGCGGGTGGCATTAGTGCTCATCTTGATCTCTTTCAATCAGCTTGTTTGTCAGGTTGCTGTCAGATCACTTCTCGACCTTGGCCGAGCCCAGCGCAAACGCGCCGTTGCCCAGCAAGGCAACTGAAATGGCGGTGACCACCATGAATGCAGGGTATTCCCAACCGCCGTTAGGGCTCGTGAAAACCCAGCCGTTGCCGGCATGTACCGATAATGCGCCTAAAAGTACCGGCAACGAAATCACAGCGGCAATCCGCGCCTGCAGGCCAAGTACCATGGCAATCCCGGTCAGCACTTCAATCGCCACCACAGGGTAAACCGACCAGGCCGGAAACCCCTGGCTGGCAAAGAAACCGGCAGCACCCGGCAAAGTGAAAACGAAAACCTTGAGGTATGCATGCGCCAACAGCGCGATGCCTAAAGTGAGTCTAAGCAAAGTGGCAGCGTAGCTGCCTGGATTATTGGTGTTCATGATAGTACTTTCGCAATAAATAGTTAAAAGCCAGGAGAATTTGTAGATCCTGTTTGACTATATATTCTTGCAACGGAAAGAAAAATGGGGTTTTATTGAAATACCATTTCCGAAATCCAAAATAATAAGGCGTTGCGATGAATCTGTTCGAAGCCATGAAGGTGTTTGTCAAAGTGACTGAAACCGGCAGCCTGTCGGGCGCGGCACGCATCCTGAACTTGTCGAACCCGTCGGTGACGCGGCATATCGCCGACCTTGAGGAATATCTTGGTGCACGCCTGTTGAACCGCAGCACGCGCCGCCTCAGCCTGACCGATACCGGTAGCGCTTATCTGGAGCGCTGCAAGCAAGTGCTGGCCGATCTCGAACAAGCGACGCTGGCGGCCGGCATGCACGCCGCCAATCCGAGCGGCGTGTTGCGCATCAACGCGCCGGTGTCCTTTTCCGTCAATCACCTGGGCGGGTTGTTACCGCTATATGCGCAACGCTACCCCAATGTCGAACTGGATGTGACTTTATCGGACCGGATTGTCGATCTGGTCGAGGAAGGCTTCGATCTGGCGATACGCATTGGCAGATTGCAAAATTCCAGCCTGGTGATGCGCAAACTGGCCCCCGCACACATGTTGACCTGTGCCGCCCCAGCCTATCTTGCGCAGCACGGCACGCCACAGCATCCCGACGACCTGGCCCGGCATACTTGCCTGACCTACGCGTATACGCTACGGGACAATGAATGGCGCCTGCAACGCGACGGCAAGACTCACACGGTACGCGTCAGCGGCGGCTTGCATTGCAATAACGGCGATCTGCTGCTGGCGGCGGCGGTTGGCGGCATGGGTGTGATACGGGAGCCGACCTTCATCATCGGCGATGCGATCCGCGATGGCCGCCTGGTGCCAATCCTGACCGACTATCATGGCGATGCGCTGGCGATTCACGCTGTGTATCCGAGCCGTCAGCATTTGTCGGCCAAGGTGCGCACCTTTGTCGATTTCCTGGCGCAGCAGTTCGGCGAAGTCCCGGCCTGGGACCACGCTTTGCCGATATGAAAAAAAGGCCGCATTTGCGGCCTTTAGCTTGGATCAAGAATCGGCGTTTGCCTTACTTTTTACTCTTGGGCGAGGTAGCCTTGGCCACTTGCTCGCTGGCGTTGTTCAGGTTGGCTTCCAAAGTCGCAACAGCCTGCTTGGCGTTCTTGGTCAGCTGTTCATAACCTGCATTGGCGTTGCTGATCACCGATTTCAAGATCGAGATCGCATTTTCCGAACCGGCTGGCGCGGTCTTGCTGACCTCTTCTATCAAGGCATTGATGCGGCGGCTGGTTTCCGCAACTTGTGCTTCTGCCGCACGGGTGTATTCCGCCTGGGCGCCGGAAGCGATACCGGCCAGGTGACGGCCGTAGGCTGCGGCCTTTTCGGCCTGTGGCTTGGCTTGCGCGGCTGAGATGTTAAGGAATTCCTGCGGATCTTTTGCGCTCAGCAGTTGCTTGGTAGCCTCGCCTGATTCTCCCATTGAAGCCTTGGCTGCATTGAGATTCAATTCGATGACTTTTTCAACGCCCTCGAAGGTTTTTGCGGTCAGGGTATTGAGCAATGCCAACTGGGCTTCGAAATGTGCTTTGGTTGCTTCGGCAAACTTTTCATGAAACGAAAACATGGCCTTCTCCTGTGTGAACAAATCATCTCTTGCTATCAACATGGCAATGTTGCACATTATACAAACAAAAATGTACAGTTGCCTCCGCCAAATCCTACAATGCGCTAACTATCTGCTACGGCGCAAATCTTCCGCTCTTTCGGCTTGTAGCCATGACCGCTGCGGCAAGCGCGGTAGGCGACAATCGTACTTTCAAACAACTGGCGCGCCTGCGGCACCGGCAGTTTCGCCATCCGCTCAGCCAGCTTGCGGCTGACCTGGAAGTGCTGGTAATCGATTGGTTTTTTCCAATCGCCACCCCAAATCAGAAAGCCATGCTGCGCCAATAGTTCCACAATTTGTTCACCGCTGCCAGGCCGGCTTGCGACCCGTTTGCCATATGCCTGGCCTGCCGGCGGACTGTAAATCAGCCGGCCCCGGGCATCGCGCAGCACAAACGGATTTTGCAAAGGATTAATATCGATCGCCAAACCGTAGGCATGCAGTGACACTGAGGTGCCACCGGTAATCGGCCGGTCGTTAAAGGCCGAGGTATTATTTTCCGCCATCGATGCGTCGTCGTTGCCTTGATAATGCTCCATCAGGCGGGCCTGCGCAAGCGGGAAACGACGCTTGAGAAGTTCGTCGAACAACGCTTTGACCTGCGGCGCAACTGCCGCCATCACCATGATCTCGCCATTGTCATGACGTACCTGGTCAAAGTCGACATACGAGAAACGCACTATTTGCAGCTGCGGACAATCGACCGGCGCGCCCGGCTGCAGCACGTGCCGCTTAAGGATTGCGCATTGTTCGGCATCTAGCCCGGAAGTGCCGGATTGTGCATTCGCATGCGACACGAGGCCAGCCAGCATCAGTAGCGATAAAAGCAGACGCAATGCGGAGACAGGTAGTGCCATCAGCTCACCGGCGGCATGACCAGTTCATGCACTACCAGGCCGGCGTCGGAATTGCCAAATGTCTCGCCGTTGGCCAGAATCCGCTGGCGAGCCTGCATGGCGTCTTCGTAGCCTTGTTCCCAACGCCATTCGATCGAGCCGCGCGAAAAATTGATATCCTTGGATGGCATGTTCCAGTCATGGCCGCCGTAACGCAGGCGCACGATGTGAATCGTGCTGTTATCGTTCAAGCCCGCGAACTCCTTGAGGTCTGACTTGCTGCGCAACGCTGGCGGCAGTTTGTCATACAACGCTTTCGCGGCGCGCCGCAGCTGATACATGCGCAAATAATTTTCGATGTGGCGCTCTGAACGTGAAGCAAAGGTCACGTCTTTTTGACGATTGGTGATCTGGTCCAGCGTCGCCGGCTCGGGGCCGTTGGCGCTCCACAAATCCACCATGACACATAGCGTATTGCCATCGACATCGGTCTTGGATTCGTCGTCCAGCACCACCTCCAGCGGGGTATTCGAATACAGGCCGCCATCCCAGTACAGTTCACCGTCTACCCGTACCGGAGCAAAACCCGGCGGCAAGGCGCCGCTGGCCATGATGTGCTCAACCCCGATCTGCTGATCCCGGGAATCGAAATTGACCAGGCTGCCGCACGCCACTTTCATCGCACTCACTGTCAGGCGCATGGCGCCGGGAGAGTTCAGATGCTTGAAATCGACCAGGCGAGCCAGCGTTTCAGCCAGCGGGGTAGTATCGTAAAAACTGGCTTGCTCGGGTGCGACCGGCATGCCCAGTACAAATGGATTCGGCGAGCGCGGCGCGAAAAACCCCGGCACGCCGCGGGCGGTGACGTCATTCGTGGTCCACCAGGTATTGAAATGACGCACGCTGTCGCTGACCTTGCTCATATCCATCAGGTCGCCATGGCCAACCAGCTCCCAGAACTCCTTGAGCCGCGATAAGCGCAGATCGCGTTCGTTACCGGCGATGATGGCGGCGTTGATGGCGCCGATCGAGGTTCCCACCACCCAGTCCGGCGTCAGGCCGTTCTCATGCATCGCATGATAAACCCCGGCTTGATACGCCCCCAGCGCGCCACCGCCCTGCAGCACCAACGCCACCCGCGGAGTGACGGATTCGGCTTTGGTTTTAGTGCGGATGTTTGCCTTGGAAGTGGTTTTATTGCTCATTTGATACCCATCTTGTGTTGGGAGGAGCAACCATATTAACCGATCGCGCCAACAGACAACGACGGCTGCGCATATGTCATCAAGCCGTCATCAAATCATCATAAACAATAACGATTCTCATTTGTGTTATAGTAATCCTCGTCTTAAATGTAACAATTTGTTACCGGCAACAAACCACCATTTCCATCATCAAAAGAGGAGTTTCCATGCTTTTGCGCTCTATCATCGCCAGCGCCATTCTGGCCGCCAGTTCAGCCACTGCCGTCGCGCAGGAACAAGTGCTGAACCTGTATTCCGCACGCCACTATCAAACCGACGAAGCGCTGTATGGCAACTTCACCAAAACCACCGGCATCAAGATCAATCGCGTCGACGGTGACGACGCCGGCACCATCGCGCGCCTGAAAAGCGAAGGCGCTGCCAGCCCGGCGGATGTGATTTTGCTGGTGGACGCGGCGCGTCTGTGGCGGGCAGAACAGGACGGCTTGTTCCAGCCGGTGAAATCGGCCATCCTCGATGAACGCATCCCGGTCAACCTGCGCGGCAAGGATGACGGCAAGGGCTCGCAATGGTTTGGCTTTTCGACCCGCGCCCGCGTGATCGTCTACAACAAGCAAAATATCAAGCCGCAAGACGTTGAAACCTACGAAGCACTGGCCGATCCGAAGAACAAGGGCAAGCTGTGCACCCGTTCCGGTTCGCATCCTTACAATGTGTCGCTGTTCGGTTCCTTGCTGGAGCATCACGGTGAAGCCAAGACCGAAGCGCTGTTGAAAGGTTACGTTGCCAACCAGGCGCGTTCGCCGGTCGGTGGCGATACCGATCAGATCAAGGCGGTCGCCTCGGGCGAATGCGGCGTGGCGATTTCTAACTCCTACTACGTTGCGCGGCTGATGAAGTCGAGCAAGCCGGAAGATATCGAAGTGATGAAAAAAGTCGGCGTGATCTGGCCTAACCAGAAGACCACCGGCACCCATGTCAATATCGCCGGCGCCGGTGTCGCCAAGCATGCGCCGCATCGTGAGGCGGCAGTCAAGTTCCTTGAATATCTGTCGAGTGACGATGCCCAGCGTTATTTCGCCGAAGGCAACAATGAATCGCCTGCAGTCAAAAGCGTCAAGAGCGGCAACCCGGCACTGGATGCGCTCGGCCCTTATAAAGCCGAAGTGATCGATGTTTCTGCGGTTGGCCGCAACCAGCAGAAAGTGCAGCAATTGCTAGATCGCGCCGGTTACAAATAGTGGTTCTCGGCTGACAGAAATTCGATGCGGTAAAAAGGGCTGGAGCACGATGCGCCAGCCTTTTTAACATCTGCGAGTAGTCTATTTTTTCTTGATCATATAGATGGCGAGCGCCACCATCAGTACCACGCAAAACTCCAGGCCAACCACAATATATTGCGTCATGATGATTATTTATTCAAAAAAGTCATGCAATTGATAAAGGAAAGGTCACCACGTGACTCACATCCAGTTTGATGCCGATCCACTCGTCGATCGCATGATCGTGATGGGATGGCACTAATGCCAGAAACTCCTGGCCGCTCGCCAGTTGCAGCGTGTATAAGAATTCCGCGCCGCGGAAAGACTTGCGCTTGATCCGCGCCTTGAACGGGGAAGCATCGTCATGCACGATATCATCGGCGCGCAGCAATACGTCAAACGGATCGCGTCCGTGAACCTGGAGCGCCTGCAACACCGTTGCGCTGATATCCTGCAGATCGCCCAATACTGTCGATACCGCGAGCCGGCCGCCGCTGTCGATCAGACGGCCCGGCACCAACACTCCGAGGCCGATGAAATCGGCGACAAAACGTGTCGCCGGACGGTGATACAAATCGTAAGGCGTCGCCCATTGCTGCAGATGACCGTGCTGCATCACGCCAACCACATCGCCGATGGCGAAGGCTTCCAGTTGATCGTGGGTCACCATCAGCGCCGTAATGCCGGCGTGCTTCAGAATCTGCCGCACGTCTTGCGCCAGACGCTCGCGCAACTCGACGTCCAGGCTGGAAAAAGGCTCATCCAGCAGCAGCAAACGCGGCTCCGGCGCCAAGGCCCGCGCCAAGGCCACCCGTTGTTGCTGACCGCCCGACAATTGATGCGGATATTTTTCCTGCGCACCTTCCAGCCCGACCAGGGCCAGCATTTCTTCGACCCGCCGCACGCGTTGCGAACGCGACATCGTGTGCAAACCGAAGCCGACGTTGGCAGCAATATTCAGATGCGGGAACAAGGCGAAATCCTGGAACACCATGCCGATGCGGCGCTGTTCGGCGTCGATCCTGGTTTGCGGGCCGTCCAGCACGACCTGATCCAGGGCGATCTTGCCGCTCTGCGGCTGCTCCAGGCCCGCAATCGAACGCAGCAAAGTGGTCTTGCCGCTGCCCGAGGGGCCGATCAGCACGCCAAGCTGGCCCGCCGCAAGCTGCAGCGACACGGCCTCCACCGCCGGCGCCGGTGCACCTGGATAACTGACGCTGATTTGATCGAGAGTGAGGAACATGGGGAAAGAGTACATGAAGCTGGTTACAATTCGGCTGGTTCGGGATGAACGCTTGCCTGCCGTTCAAGTCGAAGTTCTCTACGAGTTTTCGTACGCAGTGTCGTAGTTTACAGCACTCTCATTCAAATCCAGCATTTCCCTTCTTTCGTACACATGCCACTGATCGCCATAATCGCACTGTTGATCGCTCTCCCCATTCTCGGCATCGTCGCCGCCTGGCTACAGCTGGATGCCGCGGCGCTTGATCTGCTATCGCAACAGATGCGGACGGTGTTGCCGGCTTACCTGGGCACGTCCGCCTGGCTGGCGCTGGCGGTGACCACCGGCGTCGTGATTGTCGGCGCCGCTACGGCAGTTACGGTCAGCCTGTTCGAATTCCGCGGCCGCCGCTTTTTCCAGTGGGCGCTGTTGCTGCCCATGGCGATGCCGGCCTACGTGTCGGCCTATGCCTATACCGATTTCCTGCAATACAGCGGCTTGCTGCAAAGCAGTTTGCGCGAACTCATCCCAGGCTTGCGCCTGCCGGAAATACGCAGCCTGCCCGGCGCCATCTTCCTGTTTATTTTTACGCTTTATCCGTACACCTACCTGCTGGCGCGCAATGCCTTGAACGAACGCGGCGTGCATCTGATGGAAGCCGCACGCTTGCTGGGCACGCCTTTAGCTGCGCGCATCCGCCGTGTGGCGTTACCGCTGGCGCGGCCGGCGCTGATGGCCGGTGCAGCACTGGCGTTGATGGAAACGCTGGCCGATTACGGCGTTGGCGCTTACTTCGGCCTGAGTACTTTCACCACCGGCATCTATAAGGCCTGGCTAGTCATGGACAGTCACATGGCGGCAGCACAACTGGCATCGGTATTGCTGGCAATCGTCGCATTGTTGCTGTGGGTCGAACGCAAGGGCCAGCAGCGTCTGCGCTTTTCCAGCGTGCGCGGACAACGCAGCGATGCGCAGGAAACCCGGCTCACACCCCTGCGCGACGGCCAGCGCCTGCTGGCATGGCTGATCTGCGGCTTGCCGATCATACTCGGCTTCATCTTGCCGGTACTGATCCTGCTGCGTCTGATGTGGAACGAATTCCTGCATCAGAGCGACGATCCGTACCTGAACCAAGGCGTCGATCTGCTGCGCTATGCGGACTGGGCCTGGAACAGCTTCCGCTTCGGCGCCATCGCCGCAATACTGGCAGTAGCGGTGGCGCTGGCGCTCAGCTATGTGCAACGGACGCGCAATTTACCGCCGTTCAAACTTTGGCTACTGCGCCTGGTGACGCGGATGGCGGCGATGGGCTATGCGGTGCCCGGTTCCGTCATCGCGGTGGGCATCCTGCTGCCGTTGGCATGGCTGCAAGCGGTTGCGCCGCAAAACCAGGTCGGGATCCTGGTGACGGCCACCTCGCTCGGTATCTTGTACGCCTATCTGGTGCGTTTTAGCGCAGTCGCAGTGCAGTCGATCGAAGCTGGCTACGCCCGCATCCCGGCCACCCTGGACGAAGCAGCGCGCACCCTCGGCAGCAGCGGCTGGCGTATCGCCCGCATCTTGCACGCACCGCTGTTGTGGCGTTCGATGGCGACCGCGTTCCTGATGGTGTTCGTAGATGTCGTCAAAGAATTGCCTGCCACCCTGCTACTGCGGCCGTTCAACACCGATACCCTGGCGGTGATCGCCCACAACCTGGCGCGCGACGAGCGACTTGGCGAGGCTGCACTGCCGGCGCTGACCATTGTCGCGGTGGGGTTGATCCCCGTGTTGTTGGTTACTAAAGCATTAACCAGGCGCGCATAGGAAACGTCTCAAAAACGTCTACGGAATTCCTCATATTTGTCAAAAAGATCATAAGCGATGTATTATTTAAAACTTAATATTGTCTTTTTATCAATTACGTCTTTAAGGAAAATAATGCATCGCCGAATCCTACTTGCCTTGACCGTAACAGGTCTCCTCGCCTCTACCGCCCACGCGAACAATCTCGACAACGTCTACGTATCCGTCAAGGCTCTCAGTGCGCAGCAGTCTCTTACGGACATGCAACCGTACAGCGTCCGCGCACAGCAAATGCTCTCCGGCCCAGGCACCGCTCGCAGCGGTGGCGCCTCTATCGCACTGGGTTACGCGTTGCCAGCCGACTGGCGTGTCGAAGCGGAATATACAGCACCGCAAAAATCGCAATTCAACAGCTTCTGGTCGCCCTTCAGCGCCAACGTCCAGCACATGGAAACCAAGTCGCAACGTTTGATGGTCAACGGCTACAAGGATTTACCGCTGAATAACCAAGTGTCCTTGTACGGCACGGTTGGCGCTGGTCTGGCAATGATCAAGGCCGACGGTTTCCAAGGTAATCCGGGACGCCCGTTCGACCAGAAATCACAAACCAATTTTGCCTACGGCCTTGGTGTCGGTGCTGATTATCATGTAAGCAAGAAGGTCACCCTCGGCGTCGGTTATCGCTATACCGACATGGGCAAGATCAAGACCGGCCTCAACGACTTCGCGAATGTTGCATCCGCCCGCGATGAACAACTGAATGGCAAATTGAGCCAGCGCGATCTGTTCCTGGAGCTGCGCGCCCGTTTCTGATTTCCTTATCGCTTGACTCATCGGCTAAATTATCGGCTGGCCAATCCAATCAGATTTCCAATTTCGCAGGAATGCGAAATTGCTGATTGGGCGGTCGGCGAAGATTGGGGCGTAAAATGGCGCATTCTGCAGTTTCTGCCGCCAATCTTTCCGCTAGCCAATTATGACAATCTTGCTGTCCACGCTTAACGCGCGTTACTCCCACGCTTCTCTCGGGCTGCGCTATTTGCAAGCGAACATGGGCGATCTGCGTGACGCCACGCAGCTGCATGAATTTGTCATCGGCGCCAAAACCACCGATATCGTCGAGAAACTGCTTGCGCACAAGGCTGATACCAGCACGACCATCGTCGGCTTCGGCGTGTATATCTGGAATATCGAGGAAACCACCAAGGTGGTGGCGATGCTGAAACGGGTGGCGCCGGACATGGTGATCGTCCTGGGCGGACCGGAAGTGTCCTACGAATCTGCAGAACAACAGATCGTCCAGCTCGCCGATTATCTGGTGACCGGCTGGGGTGACGTTACCTTGCCGCAGCTATGCCGGCAGATCCTGCATGGCCCGAAACCTCTGATGAAAGTCCACGTCGGCGTACAGCCGCCGATGGCCGATATCGTCTTGCCGTATAGCTTGTACAGCGACCACGACATCGCTCATCGCACCTTGTATGTGGAAGCCTCGCGCGGCTGTCCGTTCAAGTGCGAATTTTGTTTGTCGGCGCTGGACAAGACTGCATGGCCTTTTGCGCTCGACAATTTCCTGGCTGAGATGGAATCGCTGTATGCGCGCGGTGCGCGATTGTTCAAATTCGTCGACCGCACGTTTAACCTGAACGTCAAGACCAGCCTCAAGATCCTGCAATTCTTTCTCGACAAATTAGCGGCCAATCCGGACGATCCGGTGTTTGCCCACTTCGAGCTGGTGCCGGATCATCTGCCGGATGCATTGAAAGAGTCGATCGCGCAATTCCCACCCGGCGCACTGCAATTCGAAATCGGTATCCAGAGTTTCAATCCGGAAGTGCAGGCGCTGGTCAGCCGCAAGCAAAACAATGAAAAAGCTGCAGAGAACATTCGCTGGCTGATACAGCAATCGCAGGCGCATCTGCATGTCGACCTGATCGCCGGCCTGCCGGGTGAAGATGTCGCCAGCTTCGCCCGTGGCTTCGATCGCCTGGTAGAGCTGCAGCCGCATGAAATCCAGTTCGGGATCCTCAAGCGCTTGCGCGGTACTCCCATTATTCGCCATACCGAACCCTACGGCCTGATCTTCGATCCGCATCCGCCCTATACCATCCTGGCGACCAACAAGATCGACTTCCCGACCATGCAACGCCTGCAACGTTTCTCACGTTACTGGGATCTGGTCGCCAATTCAGGCCGCTTCGCCCATACGCTGCCGATCTTGCTGGGCGAGACACCGTTCGATAATTTCATGGCGTTTTCCGACTGGCTATACGGCAAGACCGACGCCACCCACAGGATCGCGCTGGATCGGCTGGCGGGCCTGGTCGGCCAGTGGTTACGCTTGCAGGGAATGAGCGAGAGTGCGGTCAACGCTGTGCTCAGTACGGACTACGCGGGCAAAGCGGCCAAACAAACGGATTTGCCGCAACTCGCTGTCAAACCTGAGGGCCTGGTTGCACCGAAGCGCCAGGCACGGCATCTAGCCCATTGATTGGTTGCTGGTGCTGACATCCAGCATGGTTTGACGCCATGCGCCGATCAATTGCTGCGCAACGCTGCCCATGGAGGCCAGCGCGACGCTGCTGCTGTGATTGATGATCATCAAGGCATACACGTCGGCGAGCGCATTGACCTCGGGTGACAATGCGCACTCTTCCCCTACCGCAGGCCGTTGCAGGCGCCAGTAATTAATGGCTTGTTCCAGTTCGGGCATTGAGATATTCATGGCTTTATTGTACCTGCCGGGAGGTTCTTGTCAGGTATTTGAGCAAATTGTTATCAAAATACTACGCCAGCGACCAGGATGATGTTTGCATAAGGCGTGAACTCGCCGGTGCGGATAACGGCTTTGGCGCTCTGCGTCATACGCTTGAAATCGGCATGCGACAAGGTTCGCTTATCAGCCAGGCCAAGCGCCTCGATCTGTAACGCCAGTTGCGGACTGTGCAGCGGCAACTCATCGGCCAGCACATGATGTTCGATCTGCATTTCAGTCAATACCGTTTGCAAGGTCACCATGAAGCCGGGTACGCCACGCGTCAGCGCCAGATCGATCAGCGGCACGCCGGACGGCACCGGCAAGCCGGCATCGCCGATCACGATACTTTCGCCGTGGCCCAGCGATGCGATCAGTTGCGACAGCGCGATATTCAATAACGGACTTTTCTTCATCTCAAGCTTCCAGTTCGTGACGATAAGGAATCGAGGTTTGCGCACCGATGCGCGCCACGCTCAAGGCTGCCGCGCGTTGACCGAAGGCAATGGCATCGGCTTCGCTGCGGCCTTCGGCCAGCGCGGCGACAAAACCGCCGATGAAGGTATCGCCGGCGGCGGTGGTATCGACCGCCCTGGTCGGCTGCGCGGCAAAATGGATAGAGCCCGACGATAGCGCGGCATAGACGCCCTTCTCACCCAGCGTGACCAGCACATTGGCGCTGCCTGCGGCGCGCAATTTGGCGACAGCTGCTTCGATTGCAGCATCATTATCCAGACTTGCAGCGCTCAAGCCAGCCAGCATGGCGGCCTCGATTTCATTCGGAATCAGATATTCCACCTGCGCCAGCAAATCGGCAGGTAAAGCTTGCGCCGGCGCCGGATTCAACACCACGATCTTGCCAAGTCCATGCGCCAGCTTGATCGCATGGCGCACCGTGGCCAACGGCGTTTCCAACTGCAGCACGACGATGCGCGCCTGCTCGATCAAGCTGCGTGCAGCATCGATATGGGCCGGGCTCAGCGCATCGTTGGCGCCGGCGGCCAGTACGATACTGTTCTGGCCGCCGGCATCGACCAGAATCGAGGCTACGCCTGAAGCTTCGCCTTCAATTGTGCTGACATGGCTATCGTCGATGCCGTCGTTGCGCAATGCGGCGCGCAGTTCTGCGCCAAAGGCATCGTCGCCGAGACAGGCGATCATCGCCACCTTCACGCTATCGGCGCTGAGGCGCGCGCAAGCGACTGCCTGATTCGCGCCTTTGCCGCCCGAGATGGTCTGGAAGCGGCCGCCGGACAAGGTTTCACCGGGATGCGGCATACGCGGCACGCGTAGCACCAGGTCCATGTTGATACTGCCGATGATGACGATCATGTGTGTTCTTAAAAGTAAGGGTTACTCAAATAAGGTTACTAAAGTTCAAGCCGTCACGGCTTTACAGTCGAGTCGCGGATGTGCAATTCGGGCGCAATCGAAATCCGCTGCAAGGGACGGTCTGGTGTCGCAATCCGCTGCAACAGGCATTCGGCGGTAAGTTGTCCGAGCCTACGGGTATTCTGCGCCACACTGGTCAAAGTCGGATGGACAAACTGCGCCAGGTCGATATCATCGAAACCCACCACCGCCAGCGCCTCAGGCACCGCGATGCCGCGCTCTGCCGCAGCGCGCAGAGCACCGATCGCCATCAGATCGTTGCAGCAGAAAATCGCATCTGGCGCTTCCGACAAAGCCAGCAGATTGCGCGCCGCCAGATAACCGCCGGCGCTGGTGAAATCGGCGTAGGCCAGCAAGGTTTCAGGCAATTCGGCACCTGCGGCCAGCAAAGTCTGGCGCAAGCCGCCAATCCGCTCACGCGAAATGGCGATGTCTTGCGGGCCGCCGATGCAAGCAATGCGACGCCGCCCCAGGCTCAGCAGATGCGCCGCCGCCAGCGCACCGCCGGCGGCATTGTCAACCGCCACCAGATCGATCGCCATGTCTTTCGGCGCACGATCCAACAGTACGGTCGGCACCTTCATCTTGTGCAGCAGTTCGCCATCGGTTTGCGCCAGCGTAGCCACGATCAGGCCATCGCAACGCTTGGTCAGCAGCACGTTCAGATAATCGCGTTGCTTGGCCGGGTCGTCATCCGAGTTGCACAAGATGACGCTGTAGCCGGCAGCATAACAACTGTCTTCAATACCGCGCGCCACTTCTGAAAAATACGGATTGGTGTTGTTCGGGATAATCAGGCCGATACTGCCGGTAGCCTTGCTTTTCAGCGACCGCGCCAGCGCACTCGGCACGTAAGCCAGCGATTCCACCGCCGCCAATACCCGTGCCCGGGCATCGGCGCTGACCGGGCGGGTCTGGTTCAGGACGTGCGAAACCGTGGTGTATGAGACTCCGGCCGTGCGCGCCACATCCTTGATGGTTGCCATATTATTTACTCAATGCCTGATTGCGGAGCCGTAGCTTAATGTATAAATCAATGGGCTGAACGCTCACCGCGGCGGCGATAAGTATCCAGTACCACCGCCGCAACAATCACCAGCCCGGTGATGATGCGTTTCATCGGCTCGCTGACGCCGACTTGCGCCAGGCCGGCTTCCAACACCGAGATAATCAAGACGCCGATGAAAGTGCTGATCACCGAGCCACGCCCGCCCATCAGGCTGGTGCCGCCGATCACCACCGCCGCAATCACTTGCAGCTCCATGCCGACGCCGCCGTTCGGATCGGCCGCTTCCAGGCGCGATACCTGGAACAGCGCGCCAACACCGGCCAGCAAACCCATCAGCGCAAACACCAGTACCTTGCTGGGCCGTGGATTGATACCGGACAGGCGCACCGCTTCTTCATTGGTGCCGATGCCGATCCAGTGGCGTCCCAGCACGGTCTTGGTCAATACCAGATGGCCGACAATGACGATCACGATAGCGGACAGGAAGGCCGGCGACATGCCGAACAAGATCGGCGAACTGATGCCATCCACTGCGCTACCGATATATTCTGTGCGTGAATTGGTCACCTGATAAGCCAGGCCGCGCGCCATTTCCAGCACGCCCAGCGAGACGATGAACGAAGGAATCCGCCAGCCGACCGAAATCAAACCGGTCACCATGCCGCACAGGCTGGCCACGAACACGCCCAGCACGGCCGCCGCAAACAAGGGCCAGCCCCAGCGCACCATCGCCATCGACAGCACCGAAGCCGCGAGCGCCATCACCGAACCGACCGAGAGATCGATACCGCCGATGATCAACACAAAGGTCATGCCGACTGCCATCACCACCAACGTTGGAATGTCGTTGGACAAAGTTGTAAAAGTGGCTGCGGTCAGGAAATTTTCGCTTAAGAAAGAGAACAGCACGCACATGGCAAGCAGCGCGCCGATCAGGCCCAGGTAATTCTTCAGGCCGGAGATGCTTCGGGTAAAGGATAGAGTTGTCATGATTTTCGATTATGTTGATTGCGGCGCTATTGCGGAGCGCTTCAGGTGCACTTTAGGCGGCTTGTGCGTTTGTTGAATCTGCAGAGGTGCTGCCGCTGCCATTGCCATTCACGTAACCGCTGAACGCTGCCGCCAGGATCTTCTCCTGGCTCCATTCGCCGCGCTCGAAGGTGTCGACCAGTTTGCCGGCGCTCATCACTGCGATGCGGTCGCAAATCAGCATCAGTTCGCGCAAGTCGCTGGAAACGATCAACAAGCCCTTGCCTTGCCGCGACAGTTCAGCCAGCAATTTGTAGATATCGAACTTGGCGCCGATATCGATGCCACGGGTCGGCTCGTCGAACAGCATGATCGGGCAATCGCGATATAACCAGCGCGCGATCACCACCTTCTGCTGGTTGCCGCCGGAAAGTTCTCCCGCTGCCTGCAGGCCGTTGCGCGAGCGGATCCGCAAGCGCTTGATGTAATCGTCAGCGACCTCGGCTTCGGCCTGCGGATCCAGCACCCCGAGCTTGCTGACCGAGGACAGCTTGGCCAGCGTGGTATTGAGTCCGATCGATTGCGACAGCAGCAATCCCTGGCTCTTGCGGTCTTCGGTGATCATGGCGATGCCGGCTGCGATGGCTTCTTTTGGCGATGAAATTTTCGCCGCTTGCGTTTGATCGCCGATGAATACTTCGCCCTGGTCGGCACGATCCGCGCCGAAAATCAGGCGCAGCAATTCGGTACGGCCAGAGCCGATCAAGCCGGCGACGCCTAGAATTTCACCGGCACGTAAATCGAACGAGGTTGGCGCAACCACTGCGCCGCGGCCAATATCGCGCACGCGCAACAAAGGTGCGCCGATGGTGCGATGGCCAAGGTCAAGCTCGGCTTCTGCGGCGCGACCGACCATCAGCTGCACCAGCGCGTCTGTGCTGTAGCCGCCGATAGCGTCATCGCATACCAGCTGGCCATCGCGCAATACGGCGATACGGTCGGCTACCCGCTTCAATTCTTCCAGCCGATGCGAGATATAGATGATGGCGACGCCTTCCGACTGCAGTCGCGCAATCTGCGTGAACAGTAGTTCAACCTCGCGGTTGGTCAGCATGGCGGTAGGTTCGTCCAGCACCAGCAAGCGGCAGCTGCCGATCAGGTTGCGCGCAATTTCCACCATTTGCTGATGGCCCACGCCCAGTTCGCCGACAGGCGTCCAGGGATCGATATCGGCCATGCCTACTGCCGCCATCTGCACTCGCGTAGCCTGTGCCAGCGCGGCCTTGTCGATCCAGCCGAAGCGGTGCGGCAGCTGGTTGAAGTACAGGTTTTCGGCAATGCTCAGGGTCGGGATCAGGTTCAATTCCTGCATCACCATGCGGATACCGAGATGCTCAGCTTCCTTGCGCGAACCCGGCTGATAACTGTGACCGTCGAGCAGCATGCTGCCCGTGGTTGCATCTACCAGGCCGCAGACGATTTTCGACAGTGTGCTTTTGCCGGCGCCGTTTTCACCGGTCAGGGCCAGTATCTGGCCGGGACTGATGCTGATTGAGACGTCGCTCAATACCGGTTCGACATAGGTCTTGCCAATTCCGGTCAAGCTTAATAAAGGAACTGCGGATGCAGCGGCACGCACCTCAGACTGGTGCGCCGCAATGAATTCGTTGGACATTCTGTCCTCCACCATGACAGCTTTACTTAAGCTGATTGGGGACAGGGTAATCCACCACACGCCTGGCTTGGCGGCTCCTCAACCCTGTCCCGCAATTACGTTGCGCAGTTACCGTTAATTACTTGCTGTCTTTGGTCACCAGCGCGACCTTGGTTTCAACAGTGCCGCCGAGTGTGTTCTGAGCTTTCTTGTCGGTAATCGCCTTCAATACCGTTTCGATACCGAACACCGCTTGTTGCGAAGCAAACTGATCGGCTGTCGCCAGTACGCGGCCATCCTTCAGCATCGGCTTGATGGCGTTGATGTTGTCGTAGCCGACCACCAGCACTTTGCCGGTCTTGCCGGCAGCCTTGACGGCAGCGACCGCGCCCAGGGCCATGTTGTCGTTACCAGCCAGCAATGCCTTGATGTCCGGATGCGCATTCAGCATGGCGGCGGCAATCTGGTTGCCCGGCGCCATTTCCCATTGGCCGGATTGCACGCCAACCACATTCGCGCCAACTGCGCTCATGGAGTCCTGGAAGCCCAGGGTGCGTTGCTGCGCATTGATGGTAGTGGACACGCCTTCGATGATGCCGACCTTGTCGCCCTTTTTGATTTGCTTGGCCAGGTAGTCGCCGACCAGCTTGGCGCCCTTGCGGTTATCCGGACCGACGAACGGTACGGTGATGCCTTTTTCCTTGAGCGCGGCGTCATCCAGCTTGTTGTCGATATTCACAACGATGATGCCGGCGTCGATGGCTTTCTTGATGACAGGCACCAGCGCTTTCGAATCGGCGGGAGCGATCACCAGGCCATTGACCTTGGAAACGATCATCTGTTCGACGATCTTGATCTGGTTCGAGGTGTCTTGTTCATCCTTGATGCCGTTGGCAATCAGGTCGTATTGCGCGGCGTGGGCTTTCTGATGTTCCTTGGCGCCGTTTTCCATGGTCAGGAAAAATTCATTGGCCAGCGATTTCATCACCAGCGCAACCTTAGGTTTGGCGGCGGTTTGCGCCAGCGCCGGCAAAGAAGGCAATGCACATACGAGAATGGTGGCAGCAATCAGCTTGAGGCGGATACGGGTGTTCATCAAAAGTCTCCTGAAAATTGTTTTTAAATGCGTCGTTGAACAGCATATCCGTTCGGGTCGGCATGCCATCATTTGTAACGCGCAAACGTTTGCGCGCTCTGATGATAGCACCAGATCCGGGGAAAATTCAAGGTCGTCGCACTGATTGACAAAACAACAATAAACTTACCTGGGAGGCCATTTTGGAGAAATTTTGATCTTTAAGTCGGGGCCTGATCAGGCCGACAGGTAGCGCTCCAGGCGCTGCACGCCATCTTCCAGACGCTCCAGCGAACTGGCAAAACACCAACGCACGTAACCCTCGCCTTCGGGACCGAAGGCATTACCCGGCGCCAGGCCCAGCCCGGCATCGCGCACCAGTTGCTTGCACAACGCCAGGCTATCGTCGACACCGTCGACGCGGAAGAACAGATACATCGCGCCCTTCGGCCGCGGCGCCGTAATCCCCGGCAAGGCATTCAAGCGCTGATACAGGAAATCGCGCGCTGCACGATAACGGGCCACCGTGTTGCCGATGATTTCGTCGCCGCGCTCGATGGCGACGACGCCGGCGCGTTGTATGAAGCCCGGCGCGCAAGAAGTGTTGTACTCGATCAGCTTGCCGATATCCGTCATCAGCGTCGGCGGCGCCACCAGCCAGCCGAGCCGCCAACCGGTCATCAGCCAGGACTTGGAAAAACTGTTGGATGAAATCAGCCTGTCGTCGGCAACGGCGATATCCAGGAAGGATGGCGCGCACTGCGGCGCATCAGTCTGCTCGGTGTACACCAGCCGCTCATACACATCGTCGGCGACAATCCAGATACCGTGCAGGCGACAGTGCGCCAGCACGATTTCCTGCTGCTCGCGCGGCATGACCCAGCCGGTTGGATTGTTCGGCGAATTCAGCAAGACTGCTCGGGTGTCCGGCGTCAAAGCGTCTAGCAATTGCTGCAAGTCGAGTTCCCAGGTCTGGCCGAACTGCAAGGCCACGCGTACTACTTCTGCGCCGAGGATTTTCGGGATTTCGGCAACGTTCGGCCACAGCGGCGTCACCGCCACCACCCGATCGCCGGGGTTGATGATCAGCTGCGACAACACCATCAGTGCCGATACGCCGGAGGAAGTGACCGCTATCCGGCTAGCGTCTACCGGTTGGTGCAGAGCAGATAAATAACTGGCAATCGCCGCGCGCAAAGGCGGGATGCCATAGTTGTGGGTGTAGAACGTGTCGCCGTCATCGAGTCCGGCCTTGGCCGCATCGCGAATGAAGCTCGGGGTCACCTGATCCGGCTCGCCGAACCAGAACGGCAATACGTCGTCACGGCCCATGCCGACATTGGCGACCTCGCGGATGCGCGAGGCCTCAAGTTGGCGCACCACGGCGCGGGCAACGGCAGGATGATCCAAAGGCATGGCAATATCCGGTAAGCGGTAATTGAGCGAAAACCAATGCCGGCGAAAGCTGGCTGGCGACAACAATGCATGTCAGGAAGTGTAGCCGAAAGCATGCAGAGCCGTGGCACGGCGAAATCACCAAGCCAGTCGTCGAGTGATCGTCGCAGCAATAAAAAAACCGCTCAACGAGCGGCTTCTTCTGAAGTAAATCAACGCTTATGCAGCTTTGCGCTTGGCGACTACTTTCTTGGGCGCTGCCTTTTTAGCGGCAGGTTTCTTGGCTGCGGGCTTCTTGGCTGCCGGCTTTTTCGCTACCACCGCCGCCTCGCCATCTTCCCCTTCGACTGCAGCCGCTTTTGCTTTGCCCTTGGCTGGCGCCTTGGCTTTGCGTTCTTCAAACTCGAAGCTGACCTTGCCATCCTTGCCCTTGACCAGGAAGGCTTTGAACGGACGCCGCGTACGCTGCGAAATGAAACCTGGCAGCAAATCGGTCTTGCCGTCGTTGAGCAGCTTGACCATTTGCTCCGGCAAGATCTCTTGCTGGAGAATGATGCGGCCGCTGCGGAAATCGCAAGCTTTCGGTTTGGCCACGGTTTTTTCGCAGACATAGGCCAAGCCCATTTCGTAGACGCCGCTGGCGCACTTCGGACATGGACCAAGCGCGGTCTGGCCGGTGAAATCCACACCCTCGCCATCTTCGCCTTCGCCGTCGTTCTGGCCGAAATCGAATTCAAGCTTGAAGTTCTTGATCTCTTCGTCGCGGCTGATTTTCAGGATAGCGGCAAACGGCCGGCCCATTTTCGAGCGGAACCCTTGCAGCGGACCGATGGTGCGCTTGGTCAGCAATTCCTCGACTTCAGGAATTTCAAACTGACGGCTACCCGGCGTCTTGCTCATCGAGAATTCGCATTTGGTACAGGCGAAGCGACGATAGTTTTCCTTGACCACGCTGCCGCAATTCGGACACGGCGCCAGCAAGGTCGCATAGTCGCCGGGGATCGTGTCGTTATCGTATTCCTTGGCGCGCTTGACGATGATCTGGGTCAGCTGCGCGATTTCGCGCATGAACTCTTCACGGCTAATGGTGCCGCGCTCGATCTGCGACAGCTTGTGTTCCCATTCGCCGGTCAGCTCTGGCTCGGTCAACTCGTCCACGCCGAGGCCGTGCAGCAAGGTCATCAACTGGAATGCCTTGGCGGTCGGTATCATTTCCCGGCCTTCACGCAGCAGGTACTTTTCGTTCAGCAAACCTTCGATGATGGCAGCGCGCGTGGCTGGCGTACCGAGGCCTTTGCCGGCCATGGCTTCACGCAGATCGCCATCGTCCAGCAATTTCCCCGCGCCTTCCATCGCCGACAGCAACGTCGCTTCAGTGTAGCGCGCAGGCGGCTTGGTGACCAGGCCGTTGGCGGTAATCTTGTCGGTCTTGACCTTTTCATCCTTGGCCACGGCAACCAGCGTGCCGCTGTTTTCCGGATCCTTTTCATCCGCGGCTTCCTTGCCGTAGATCGCCAGCCAGCCCGGATTCGTCATGACCTTGCCTTCAGTCTTGAACTGATGGCCGGACACTTCGGTGTAGCGGGTAGTTACCTGGAATTCGGCGGCCGGGAAAAATACTGCCATGAAACGGCGGGTAACCAGGTCGTACAGCTTCTGCTCCGGTTCCGACAAATTCTTCGGCGCCTGCGTTGTCGGGATGATCGCAAAGTGATCGCTGATCTTGGTGTTGTCGAAGATCCGCTTGTTCGGCTTGACCCAGCCCTTGTTCAGGATCTGTGCAGCGAACTGTTGATAGTTATTGTTCTCCGACACCGTTTCCAGCGTTTGCTTGACAGTGCTCAGGTAATCTTCCGGCAGGTGACGCGAGTCGGTACGCGGATAGGTAAGTACCTTGTGTTTTTCGTACAGCGCTTGCGCCAGGCCAAGCGTGTTCTTGGCGGAGAAGCCGAAGCGCGAGTTGGCTTCGCGCTGCAGGCTGGTCAGATCGAACAGTGCCGGCGCCATCGAGGTAGTCGGTTTCGACTCTTCGCGCACGTTGCCAAGCTTGCCGCGGCAGGCGGCAACGATAGATTCGGCGGCGGCTTTGCTCCACAGCCGTTCAGCACGTTTTTCCGGATCGGTTTCATCCTTCTTGTGCGCACTGTCGAGCCAGCGGCCTTCGTAAATACCGGCGGCGCAGACGAACTCTGCGCGCACTTCCCAGAAATCGCGCGATACGAATTTCTTGATCTTCTCTTCACGGTCGACCACGATCGACAAGGTCGGCGTTTGCACGCGGCCGACAGTGGTCAGGTAGAAACCGCCTTCTTTCGAATTGAAGGCAGTCATTGCACGCGTACCGTTGATGCCGATCAGCCAGTCGGCTTCGCTGCGACAGCGGGCAGCGTCGGCCAGCGGCAACATGTCCTTGTCTTCACGCAGATGAGTGAAACCGTCGCGTATCGCGCCCGGCGTCATCGATTGCAGCCAGAGCCGCTTGACCGGCTGCTTGGCTTTCGTATATTGCGCGATCAGGCGGAAAATCAGCTCGCCTTCACGCCCGGCGTCACAGGCGTTGATCAGTGCGGTGACATCCTTGCGCTTGATCAGCTTGTTGAGCACCTTGAGGCGCGACTCGGTCTTGGCAATCGGGTTCAGCGCGAAGTGCGGCGGAATCATCGGCAGATGGGTGAAAGTCCATTTGCCGCGCTTGACGTCGTATTCTTCAGGAACGGCGATTTCCAGCAGATGGCCGACCGCGGATGACAGGACGTATTCGTCGGATTCAAAGTACTCATCGTGCTTGGTGAAGCCGCCGAGCGTCTTCGCGATGTCGTTCGCGACAGATGGTTTCTCAGCAATGATGAGGGTCTTGCTCATAGTGTTGTCTCGAAAGTTACGCGCATCAAATTAAGGATAAAGAGCGCATGTTTTTGCTTTTGCACGTAAGTGGCAGTCTGTAAATTTAGTTGCCGACGGGAAATCTCCCGTAATATATCAGTAAACCCAGCAGCAAACCCATCAGCAAACTCGTTGCAGTAACTCGCAACAAATTTTCACAGCCTGCGCCGCATTAATGCGGCCAATGATAAGCGGGTTGTTGGAAAAATCGCAAGCGCCGTGACCTCGGTCTGGCCAGCCTGCGGCAGGTGTAAGCAGCGTTTAGTGCAGCTGGCGTGGCTCAGGATCGTCGTCTTCGTCGATAAACAGTTCATCGAACATCAAGCCGTCCGGCTCCTTGCCCTGGCTCCATAGCACCATCAACACGATCACCTTGAGTTTATCGAGCGGGACCGGCGTCTCGCTGACCGACAACGCGCGTTCAATGACAATCTCGCGTTGCACCGGGTTGAGCATCTTGGCCGACTCCAGGAACTGGATGAAACCAATCGCAGGAATACCCAGCACGTCGATTTCCTGCTGAGCATAAATGCGGATGCCAAAAGAAAAAGCGGTTTGCTGCGGGTATTTATCGGCGAACTCGTGGTTGGTTTCTGCCAGGTCGGTCAGCCAGCCGAGCGCCTTGGTGATTTCGTCTTCTTCAAAGCCGATGGCCGACAGCTTCTTGACCAAAGCCTCCGGTTCAGGACAGGCGTCGGGCCGATAATAAGTTTCATACAGATAAACAAGGACTTCAAACATGGTTCTACTGTATCGCTAAGGTAAGAATATGACAAGGTAAGACAGGTAAAGTACGACGGTAACCGTGAAAACAACGACAAACTGGGGCTTCCGACCGTCCTGTATACGTATACAAGTATCGCAGGATTTATGCAATGCTGCCCGAATCAGCCGATACGGCGATAAATTCCACCGGGCAAAACTTCAATCAGTCCAGCCAGTTCCAGCTCAAGCAACTGGCCGTTCAGGCTGCCAGCGTCGTTGCCGCTGCGCTCCGCCAGAACGTCGAAACTGACCGGATCATACCCGAGTACGGCAAGTAACCCCTGCAACTCCTGATTGGTGCCACCGACAGCCTCGGCAACCGGTGTCGCTGCAACAATGGCCTCCACTCCGTGCAAAGGCCTCAGCTCTTCCAGGATATCCTGCGCCGACTCCACCAGCTTGGCCCCCTGCTTGATCAGTTGATGGCAGCCTTTGGACAACGGCGAGTGAATCGAACCGGGAATCGCGAACACATCGCGCCCCTGCTCGGCCGCCATCCTGGCAGTGATCAGCGAGCCGGACTGCGCTGCGGCTTCAACCACCAGCACACCGCGCGCCAGGCCCGAAATGATGCGGTTGCGGCGCGGGAAATTGGCAGCGATGCCGGGCATCCCCAGCGGATACTCGCTGACGATGCAGCCGGCCTCGGCAATCTGATGCGCCAGGCCGCGATTGCGCGCCGGATAAACAATATCGGCGCCAGTACCGATTACCGCTACGGTGCTACCGCCGTCAGGATTGCCTGCTGCACCGCGTAAAGCACCTTGGTGCGCAGCAGCGTCGACTCCCAGAGCCATGCCGGAGATGATGGTCAGCCCGCGCTGACTGAGGATTTCAGCGAAACGATCGGCGTTGGCGATGCCCTGAGCTGTAGCGTTGCGACTGCCGACGACGGCCATGGCCGGCCGCGCCAGCAATTCGGCGCGCCCCTTCACATACAGCATGAGCGGTGGATCGGTGATATCCAGCAAGGCTTGCGGATAGGCGCTGTCGGCCAAGGTGAATAACTGATTACCGGGTTGCTGCAGCCATTCGAGCGTCCGTGCCGTCAGTGCCAGGACAGCGTCCGAAGGTGCCGCCAGCAAGGCGTAGGCAATCCGCTCCGGCACGACTTTGTGCAAGGCCGAAAAGGAAGATGAAAAAATGTTTGCGGGTAAGCCGAAGGCAACCAGCAGCCGACGTGCGGTTTCCGCGCCGACACCGGCAGTCTGCTCGAGACGCAACCAGGCTGCCAGTTCGTCTACATCGATTGCATTGGTTGCAGCGGAAGGGCGGCGGTTTATACCGCCGCCATCGTCATGAAGATTATCTTTATTAACAGCAATTACCTTTATTCTGGCGATCTGGCGATGTCACCAATATCGACCGCGTTCTGTACTTCCATGATCAAGCCATACGAAATATGGTTGAACACGCGGAAAATGAACAGGGTACCGTATTGTTCGTCCGGCAGCTTGACCTTGTTGTTATGATCGTCCGGATCCTTAATGGTTTTACCGAAACGGTACAGTTGCAGCACCGTGCCGATATCGATATTGTCAGCCTTGCCGCGGTTGATGGTCAGGATCTGGTTCTGCGCAGCAGTTGCCACGCCACCATAGACCGAGACCACTCGGGCGTTGACTGTGCTGGCCGGTGCATGCGGCACATAATTCAGGATCGGTTCGACCGGCCGTGGAATGATGCGATCGCCAACTTGCATTTCTTCCTTGGTGTCGACCACGCTGAATGTCGCTGCCTCGTCAGGAGTCTTGCCTC
Organism: Collimonas sp. OK307; assembly: GCF_900113705.1. GTDB lineage: Bacteria > Pseudomonadota > Gammaproteobacteria > Burkholderiales > Burkholderiaceae_D > Collimonas. Next base: position 116,600 of record NZ_FOQI01000004.1, read on the forward strand.
TGCGCTCCAGTTTCAGGGTACCGAGGTACAGCGCTTCATTGGCGATGACCTTGCCGGTATCCGGATCCTTGAGCGGATTGCCGGGACGGAAAACCTGGAACGCAGAAGCGTCGCCCAAATCTCCACGTACATAGGCTTTATCACTCTTACCCAGATTCAGATGGCCATCCTGGACCGCCACGATATGCGGTGCAGTGTGCAGATCATCGCCTTCAATGATCAGCGGTTGCGACAGGAACGGGCCGATGGCATCGGTTGAAATGGCGGTGATCGCATCGCGTCCGATACCTTGCACGCGGGTTTGCGGCGACAATTTCACTAGGCCGGGTTCGCCGCTGGTGGTATTACCAAGGCGCAGACGGCCGTTGGCGCGGTCGAAATAAACGATCTGGCCTGGATAGATCCAGTGCGGATTGCGGATCTGGTCCTGGTTCAAGCCCCATACTTGCGGCCAGCACCACGGATGCTGCAAGAATTTCCCGGAAATTCCCCACAGCGTATCGCCGCGCACCACTACATGCTGATCCGGAGCGTTGGCTAAAAATTCACAACGCATGGTCTTGGCGGCTTGGGCGTGAGCCATGCCAGAGAAGCCAAATCCGGTGCTTAAAGCAAGAAGGAGTGCAGCTGTGCTAAACTTTTTCATATTGTTTCCGGTGGATACTGCGTTAAATTGGCGCTTACAAGCTGGTTCGTCGCCACGGCTGTGATCGAGGCAAAGCAAAAAACTTGCCATAGTGAATCAAATTTTGCCCATAATCGATTGAACTAGCAAGAGAAACCCCCTTCCAAATCGCCTAAATTGTTACGTAACCTTGTATGTCTTTATTAAATATCCTGCGCTACCCTGACGCTCGTTTGCACAAAATTGCCAAACCAGTGACAGTTTTTGACACTCGGCTCAAAAAATTGATCGCCGACATGGCTGAGACCATGTACGAAGCGCCTGGTGTCGGCCTGGCTGCCTCGCAAGTCGATGTCCATGAACAACTGGTGGTCATCGATACATCCGATACCGGCAACGACTTGCGCGTTTTCATCAATCCGCAGATTCTCTGGGCTAGCGAAGAAAAACAGATTTACGACGAAGGCTGCCTGTCGGTGCCTGGCGTCTACGACGGCGTCGAACGCCCGGCGCGGGTCAAGGTGCGCGCACTGGATGCCGACGGCAAACCGTTTGAAGTCGACGCCGATGGCTTGCTGGCGGTATGTATCCAGCATGAGATGGATCACTTGATGGGCAAGGTATTCGTTGAATACCTGTCGCCTTTGAAGCGCAACCGGATCAAGGCCAAGATGCTCAAGGAAGAACGCGAGCAGAAGCGCGACAAGCAATACGCTACCAGATAAGCATCTTTCCCATGTTGCGGGACAAACTGCAAGAAGCGCCTGGCGACTCTTGCAGTTTGTCCCGCGATCGTTTTTGGCCTCCTGCTGTACTATCGCCCCATGAAAATCATCTTCGCCGGTACCCCCGAATTCGCCGCCGTGGCGCTCAAAGCCTTACACGAAGCCGGTCATCAGATTCCGCTGGTGCTGACCCAGCCAGACCGCCCGGCGGGCCGCGGCATGCAACTGCATGCATCGCCGGTCAAACAATTTGCATTGGAACATCAGATACCGGTAGCGCAACCGGTCTCGCTGCGGCTGGACGGCAAGTACCCCGAGATAGCCAGGGAAGCGCATGAACTGCTGCAGGCGACGCCACACGACATCATGGTGGTGGCCGCTTACGGCCTGATCCTGCCGCTCAGTGTGTTGAACATCCCGCCGCTCGGCTGCCTCAACATCCACGGTTCGCTGCTGCCGCGTTGGCGCGGCGCCGCCCCTATCCACAGGGCGATTGAAACCGGCGACAGCGAGACCGGCATCACCATCATGCAGATGGATCAAGGGCTGGATACCGGCGCCATGTTGCTGATCGAGAAAATGGCGATCAGCGACGACGACACCACCGGCACCCTGCATGACAAGATGGCAAAACTCGGTGGCGACATGATTGTCGAAGCACTGCGTCGCCTGGAGCAAAACGCCCTGCCGGCAACGCCGCAACCGGAGCAAGGCGTAACCTATGCCGCCAAGATCAGCAAGGAAGAAGCCGCCCTCGATTTCACACTGCCAGCCGATGCGCTGGAGCGCAAGATACGCGCATTCAATCCGTTCCCTGCTGCCTCAGCCGCGTTCGCTGGAGTCACTTTGAAATTGTGGCAGGCAAAAGTAGTTGCCTCGGATGGCAAGCACGCGCCGGGAACGATCATCAGCGCCGATCCGCAAGATGGCGTGATCGTGGCTTGCGGCAGCGACGCATTGCGTATTACAGAATTGCAGAAACCGGGCGGCAAGCGCCTGCCGGTGGCTGAGTTCTTAAAGGCGTTCCCGATGCAGGGCGGGAAATTCGACTAGGCGATTTCAGTTAAGCGATCAACACGCATTCCAAATTTTGAGCGCCGCGCCAGGCTGTATGCGGCGCCAATGTAATTGGATGTTCAACCGTGGCAGCCTCGATACACACGAAGTGCCGATAAGAATCCAGCTTCAGATCGGCAATTTGCTCGCAGCCGTTTTCCCACGGATTCCACACCACCGCATCGGCAAACCCGGTCTGGGTTGCAATCATGCTTTGCTTGCGGCCACCTAGGGTAATCGGTTTATCGACTGCAAAATAAACCCGGTCGACCTCCTTGGTGATATGCAGGACTTCTTCATCCGCAATCTTGATACGGCGGTTGTCGACAGAGTCGCGATAGCGATAGCCTTTGAGGCCGTACACTGCGGCATCGGTAATATCTGCATTCAAGTAGGTATGCAAGGCACAGGTGAATTCGAAAGGCTGATCGCCATTATTCGTCACCGTCAGCTCGCTATTCAACATCTCACCGGAAAATTGCACGCGCAATTCGAGCGCAAACGCGTGTGAAAATACCAGCCGGGTTTTCTCTGAATCGGCCAGGCCGAGGCGAATCAGCCCGCTGCCGTCTATCTGGCGCGAAGATTCCAGCAAGGTCCAGGCGCTGGTGCGTGCAAAACCATGCTTGGGCAATGGCCCTTCGCTGGCGAATTGCGGAAAAATCACCGGAATGCCGCCGCGGATGGCGCTGTCGCTAAGCCATGAATTCAACGGGCTCATGAACAAACGTTCGACGCCATCCGGTGTACGCCAGGAACAGACATGGCCGCCATGCAGCGTCACTCCCACCTGCGCGCCGTCGGCGGCAGTTGCAATGATGAAATCGTCGGTTGCTTGCAGATTTTCTGAATTTGGCAAAATCGTGTCTCCTGTGGCTAGGGCATATTATGCACCCGCTTGCGGCACCCGCTTGCCGCAAGCGAGTGCACTATATCGACTTGGGAACCCGAACGGCGAGACTGATGCCGTGCTGCGTAAAGCCGAAATTTTCATAGAAGCGATGCGCGTCCATACGCTTCAGATTGGACGACAGCGCAATCTTGTAACAACCTGCCTCGCCAGCAATCCGCACGGCATGATCCAGCATCACGCTACCGATACCCTGCCCCCGGCATGCGCGGCTGATGACGACGGCATCCATCACGGCCTGCTGTGTACCTTCATGGGTCAGGCTGCAAAAAGCCAGGAGACTGAAAGTGCCCACCGCCACGTCGTCGGCATAGACCAGGAATGCCCGGAAATACGGATAGGCAGCCATCCTGGCCATGATCTGGCGGGCGCCGGCAGCGTCCAGCGTGGCGCGCGTCGGTTCATCGTCCATCTCGGCCAGCAGCGCTACCAGGGTCTCGGCGTCGTCAGGGGTAGCCTGGCGCACGGTAACAGTAGCGCGTGGCAAAGGATGATCGGAAGCGGTGGCAGTCATGGGTCTTTACTCCGTGTCGGATTGATTCGAGAGGATAAAGACTATACCGAAAATTCCGCGGATAGAAAAATGGCGCGACCAGCCTGCGACAAATCGCAGGCTGCGCGCCAATCATGTATACGAAAACAGAATGAATTACTTAGATGAAGAGCTTGCGCAAACGCGATGACATCAGATCAATCACGCTTACTGCAACCACGATCATGATCAGCACGGAACAAGTCTGGGCATATTCGAAGCTGCGGATCACTTCCCACAGAATCACGCCGATGCCACCGGCGCCGACCATGCCGACCACCGTCGCCGAACGGACATTGGCTTCGAAACGATATAGCACGTAGGAAATCCATAAAGGCATCACCTGCGGCAGCACTCCGTAGACGATTTCTTCCAGCGCATTGGCGCCGGTAGCGCGTATCCCTTCGACCGGCTGCGGGTCGATAGCTTCGACCGCTTCCGAGAACAGCTTGGACAAAGTCCCGGTAGTCGCCACAAACAGTGCCAGCACGCCGGCAAACGGGCCCAGGCCAACCGCCACCACGAACAGCATTGCAAACACCATTTCGTTGATTGCGCGTGCCGCATCCATCAAGCGGCGCACCGGCTGGTTGACCCAGGCCGGAGCGATATTGGAAGATGCCAGCAAGCCGCATGGCACCGCGCACACCACCGCCAGCGCCGTACCCCAGACCGCGATTTGTATGGTTACCAGCAATTCTTGCAGGTAGGTACGCCAATCGTGGAAATCAGGCGGGAAGAAACTGGCGGCGTAAATACCCATGTTGCCGCCGTCGCGCAACAACTCGAGCGGGCGCATGTCGGCGCCCTTCCACGATGCGATCAGGACTGCCAGCAACACGCCCCAGAACAAGGTCCGGCCAATCGGTTGCTTGGGCGGTAAAGGGAGCGTGTTTTGCATTTTCAGAGATACAGGACTTGTCATTGCTTAGGATTTGGCCAGGTCGGACAATTTACGGTTGATGTCGTCCAGCTTGGCTTTCTTGTCTTCGGCGCTCAGGTTAGCATCCGACTCCAGCTTGCCTTTTTGCTTGAACAGCTCCAGCTGACGGATAGGGGTCAGCTGAGCGTCGCTGGAAGCTTCAAAACCGCTGTAATTCAGCTTGGCCAGTTGCGCCTTTTCCTGCGCTGCGTTAGGGCCGGTCTTGCCGTAGGTGACGAAGAAATTCTTGACCTTGGCTTTGACGTCTGCCGACAGGTCTTTACGCCATACCAGCGGATCGGCTGCGATCAACGGCGATTTCCAGACAATCCGGACTTCCTTGGCAACTGCTGGCTGACGCTCTTCGATCCGGTCCATGGTGTCCGAGGCGAACACGGCTGCATCGATCTGCTTGTTGGCGATTGCCAGGATATTGGCTTCGTGGTTGGAAGTGCGGATCACTTTAAACGCCGTCTTCGAATCGACGTTGTTTTTGGCGAAAATGTAATAGCTAGGCACCAGGAAACCGGAAGTCGAGTTCGGATCGCCGATACCGAAGGTCAAATTCTTCGAATTTTTCAAGATGTCTTCGATGCTCTTGTTCGGGCTGTCTTTTTGCACGCCGACCAGGCTGTAGTAACCAGCGCTGCCATCCGGATTCAGCACGTGTGCAAACACTTCGCCGCTGGCACGGTCAACTGCTTCCATCGCCGACTTGTTGCCGAACCAGCCCATCTGCACTTTACCGAAGCGCATGCCTTCGATAATGCCGGCGTAGTCGGACGCGAAGAAGCCGTTGACCTTGATGCCTGTGCGCTTGCTTAACTCATCCAGCACCGGCTGCCAGTCTTGCTTCAGGTTTTTCGACGATTCTGTCGAAATAATGCCGAAGTTCAATTCTTTGACGTCGTCGGCATGGGCTACGGAAGCCGTCGCTGCCAGCATTGCCACTGTCATTGCGGCGCCGGAAAATAATTTTGCAAACATGATGTGAAACTCCTGAGTGTTTGGTATGGCTGATAGGGATGACGATCGGGGTAACGATAGGTATAAAGTTCAATGACAGAATGTACGTTCAGGCCGCGACTGCCAGCGCCGGTACACTATCGAACGGCGTTGGTACTGCTACTGCGGGCCGGGTCAGGCTATTGGAGCCGCCCAGGATGTCTTCTGCTTCACTGCCGTACAACTCGCGCAGCATTGGCTCCGTCAAGGCACTGGACGGGCCGTCGTACACCACGCGGCCTTTGTGCAGCGCCACAGTACGCGGACAAAAACGCAAGGCCACATCAACCTGATGCAGCGACACGATGACCGTGCTGCCATCACGCTGGTTAACGTCGGCCAGCGTTTGCATGACGCGCCGCGCCGATTCCGGATCCAGCGAAGCAATCGGCTCGTCGGCCAGCACCACACGTGCCTTCTGCACGATGGTGCGGGCGATTGCAGCCCGTTGCTGCTGGCCGCCGGAGAGTGCCGAAGCGCGTTTGTAGGCGTGGTCGGAAATGCCAACCCGCGCCAACGCTTCCAGGCCCAGCGCTTTCTCCTCGGCTGTGAATATTTTGAAGCAGCTGCGCCAGAGCGGCATGCGTGACAGGCCGCCGGTCAACACATTGGTCAACACCGGCAAGCGGCCGACCAGATTGAATTGCTGAAAGACGAAACCGACGTTGGCCCGCACTGCACGGATATTGCGATCGACGACACCATCCTTCTGCACCGCATTGCCATCGATGGAGATTGTTCCACCGCTGTTATCTGCAGCCATCAGCCCGGAAATATGTCGCAAAAGAGTCGATTTCCCAGAACCGGATGCACCGATCAATGCCACCATCTCGCCTTGGGCGAAACGCAGACTGACGTTGTCCAATGCGCGAAAACCGCCGCGAAACGTCTTTGACAAACCTTTGATTTCAACCATGATATTTACCGCCATTGCGCTTTTGAATGGCCGAAGTATTGCGGTCAAATATGTCAGGCGTATGAAGTTTCTGTGACCATTCGGTTACAACAAACCAAGGCGAACATCTAGAGCAAGCGTATTCAAGCCCGCTTTTTACATACTATTACTGGCTTGCAATGGAATGCTTTGTTGAACAACTACAGGACACGGCCGGATCGGCTGTATAGGAAGCGCACCGCCATCACTGGCATGTGGCTGGATTGATAACGCCGTGCGATCTAACGCTGGACGATGATTGGCGCAGCGCTGGTGCGTTGCCGGATCTGTTGCAGGACGCTGTCGGCGTCAACCCGACTGGTGTATGGGCCGGCATATAAACGATACAAGCCATTCACCGCAATGCTGTCAAGTGAAGTGACCAGCCCCGACAACTCCTGCATCAGGCGGGCGCGGGCGCCGTCGGCATTGGCTTGCTGCGAATATGCCCCGAACTGCAGGTAAAACCCGGCGGCCAGCGAATTACTGTTGCCGGCGGCCGCGCTTGCACTTGGTGTCTGCACCTGCGGCTCCGGACTGATCAGCAGCGGTTGTGCAGTCAACACCGGCATATCGACCGCTTCGGTAGTCACTGTGGCGGCGGCCGTGTTGTCCCTGGGCGGCTCGCTCCTGGTCGGTGCCGGTGCCGGTGCGGGCGACGTCGCGGCCTGCGATGCCGGCGCGTTGCCGCGCTGTTTATTGATAGCTTCAATATCTGCCGGCAGCAAACGCTCCACTTCCAGCTGGCTGCTGCCGCTGCCCAGATACCCCAGTTTCAGCGCAGCGGTATAAGACAGGTCGATAATACGGCTTGAGTGAAACGGCCCGCGGTCATTGACCCGCACGATCACTTGCGCGCCGGTTTTCAGGTTAGTCACCCGGGCATAGGACGGAATCGGCAAGGTTGGATGGGCGGCTGTCATCTTGTACATATCGTACAATTCGCCGGAAGATGTCTTTTGCTTATGGAATTTCTTGCCGTACCAGCTGCCGACGCCGCGTTGCTTGAACGGCTGGTCGTCTGTCAACGGGGTGTAAGTCTTGCCAAACACGACATACGGCTTGTTGCCTGTGCGCGAGTAGGGTTCAACAACGGGAATCGCATCCGGGGTATCCAGCAGCCCTTCCGGCGTGGCGTCGCCCGGGCCGTCATCCTTGTAGTAGCCGCCGCGCCCGGAGCCTGCTGGTGGCAGCGCGGGTACGTTACGGCCGGCAGTTTTACCGGCGGATCCTGACTGGACCGGCGCCGACGGCGTCGAAGATGTTTGTGGCGAGGTGCCACAGCCGGCCAGAATCAGCGACAGCAGCAAGGCCCCGGAATATGTAACAACGTTGTAGCAGCGGACTTTGCCGCTTTGCTTGCCTACCATGCACTCTCCTGACGGCGTTTGGACACAAATAATTGCATGGATGGACCCGGCTTTTGCCGTACAAGTTCAACCATGGTCAGGTTTGTATCAATTTACGGTGGCGCTGGATGCTCATCAATATGCCGGCGCCTAGTCCCAAAGTAACCAGCGCGGTGCCGCCATAGCTCATGAATGGCAAAGGTACGCCAACCACCGGCAAAATGCCACTGACCATACCCATATTGACAAATGCATAAGTAAAGAAAATCAACGTGATGGAACCCGCCAGCAGGCGCGTGAACATGGTGGGCGCGTTGACCGCGATCATCATGCCGCGGCCGATCAGCAACATGTACAGGAACAGCAGGACGCCGTTGCCGATCATCCCGAATTCTTCGGAAAACACCGCAAAAATAAAGTCGGTGGTACGTTCCGGAATAAATTCCAGATGGGCCTGCGTGCCTTTCAGCCAGCCCTTGCCAAAAATCCCGCCGGAGCCGACCGCAATGGTCGACTGGATGATATGGAAGCCTTTGCCGAGCGGATCCGAAGTGGGGTCGATCAGCATCATCACGCGTTGCCGCTGATAGTCGTGCAGCACCGACCACAGCACCGGCAGACTGGCGGCGGCCGCCACTGCCAGGCCGATCAGGATGCGCCACGACAAGCCGGCCAGGAAGATCACATAGAATCCTGCCGCCAGCACCAAGGTGCCGGTGCCGAGATCCGGTTGCCTGATGATCAAGCCGACCGGCACTGCCAGCAGCAGTGCCGCCACCACGTAATCACGCCAGGTGATCATGCCTTCGCGCTTCTGGAAATACCAGGCCAGCATCAATGGCATCGCGATTTTCATGATTTCCGAAGGCTGGATGACCATGCCGATATTGATCCAGCGGCGCGAACCTTTTTTTACTATTCCGAACACTGCCACCGCAATCAGCAGCGACACGCCCAGTGCGTAGGCCGGTATCGCAAACCGCATCAAGGTCTGCGGCGGAATATTGGCGGCAATCCACATGATGACGAACGCCACCAGGATATTGCGCAACTGGTCTTCGACTCTTCCCGGGAAATCGATCCCGGCTGAATACAGGGTGACGATGCCTACTGACAATATCAGAAACATAATCAGCGACAAGGCGCCGTCAAACACCGCGATATGCGATTTTATGTTTTGCCAGACGGTATGTTTATCGGTCAGATTCATGGTTCCAATTACTCGCGATTACCTGGGGTTTCTTCGCCCGGCTTATAGGCGTCTTCAGTACCCTCGGCGGGCTTGGCCTGGTTGTCACGCTGTGCCGGCGCCGCGGTATCGTCTTCCACCGACACCGGTGCTGTCCCAGGTGCCGCTGGCGAGGCTGGCTTGCCGCTGTCCCCCGGACGTTTGCCCAGCAGGTAGAAATCCAGCGCCTTGCGCGCGATCGGCGCCGCAGCAGCAGCGCCGAAGCCGCCATTTTCGACAATTACGGCAATCGCTATGCGCGGCTTGTCGGCAGGTGCGAACGCGGTGTACCAGGCATTGTCGGCCAGGCGCGTGTTATTGTGCCGCTTGTCGTATTTCTCGCCTTGTTTGATGCCTAAGACCTGGGCTGTTCCGGTCTTGCCGCCCGATTCATAACCGGCGCCGGCAAATATTGCTCTACCGGTACCTTCATGCGTTACGCCCACCATCGCCTTCTTGATGAAATCGATATTTTCCTGCTTCAGCGGAATCCGGTAACTTTCCTTCGGCACGGTTTCCGTCCGCGTGCGCGTTGTGCCGTCTTCTATGATCTTCACCAGATGCGGTTTCATCACTACCCCATCGTTGACCAGGGTAGCTACCGCATGCGCCATCTGCAGCGGCGTAAAAGCATTAAAGCCCTGGCCGATTCCAAGTGAAATCGTATCGCCGCCAACCCACTTCTGCGCTGCCACCCGTTTGTAGTATTTACGCTTCCAGTCAGTCGACGGCAATATTCCGCGCTGCTCGTGCTCCAGGTCGATACCGGTCAACTGGCCGAAACCGAATGGCTTCATGAAATCGTGGATGGTGTCGGGGCCCAGGTCGTTGGCCAGCATGTAGTAATAGGTATCGCAGGATTCAACGATCGACTTGTACATGTCTACTCGTCCGTGGCCGCCTACCTTGTCGTCGCGGAACTGGTGCCCGCCCAGCATGAAATAGCCGATATCGTTGATGGCGAAAGACGTGGTGCGCTTGCCCAGCTCCAGCGCTGCCAGCGCCATGAACGGCTTGTAGGTCGATCCTGGCGCATAAGTGCCGCTCATCGGGCGATTGATCAACGGGTGATCGGGTGAATTATTCAGTTCGTCCCAGCTTTGCTGATCGATACCTTCGACAAACAGGTTGGGGTCGAACGACGGCTGCGAGACATACGCCAGCACGTCGCCGGTGGACGGCTCGATCGCTACCAGAGCGCCGCGGCGATCGCCGAATGCTTCCTCTGCCACCTTCTGCAGTTCGATATCGATCGACAGGATCAGGTTGTTGCCCGGTATCGCAGAAACGTGCGACATGTTGCGCACTGCGCGCCCGCTGGCGGCGATTTCGATTTCTTCGTAGCCGGTGGTGCCGTGCAACTGCTGCTCGTAACTCTTTTCCAGGCCATCCTTGCCGATATAGCTGGTGCCTTTATAGTTGGCGGCGTCGTCGCTGTCCTCGATCCGATCGGCATCCTTCTGGTTGATGCGGCCGATATAGCCGATCACGTGGGCCGCCACCTGGCCCAGCGGATATTGACGGAACAAGCGCGCCTGTACATCGATCCCCGGGAAGCGATAACGCTGCGCGGTGAAGCGCGCCACTTCTTCGTCGGTCAGACGGGTGCGGATCGGCAGACTGGCAAAACTCTTGGAATCTTCCAGCAATTTCTTGAAGCGGCGCCGGTCTTTCGGTGTAATGCTGACGATCTGCGCCAGATCGTCAATCACGCTTTCGAGATCGCCCTTGATTTTGGAACGGGTGATTTCCAGTGTGTAGGCGGAATAATTACGCGCCAGGACGACGCCGTTGCGGTCCATGATCAGGCCGCGGTTCGGCACTACTGGCACCAGCGAAATCCGGTTGTCCTCGGCTTGCGCCGCGTAGGCATCGTGGCGTATCACTTGCAACCAGACAAAGCGCGCGCCCAGCAAGCCGAAACAGATCAGCACGAAAACCACGGCCGCCGAGATCCGCAACCGGAAATTTCGTAGTTCGCGCTCGGTGTTTTTAAATTCGGTCATGGGTAAACTAAGGCTAAAGCTGACATCGGAGTTGCGATTGGCAACACTGGCAACATCGGCTGCCGGCGATGAATATCAAATTGGGCGATTGTCATCGCGGTCGACCGCACGACGTTGCGGCGCCAGCAACAGCCACACTACTAACGGCCACAATGCTACGCAGACAAAGCTCTCGGAAAAATACAGCCAGCCGGGGAACTTGCCGCTGACGGACATGCGGATGACCAGCTGTATCAACTGTGTCAACAACATCAAAGGCAGCACGTGCAAAGCCTGGACGCCCACCGAGAACCATAGCACGCGGCGATGGATCATGATCGCGAAGTACGATAGCAGAGTATAGGCCAGCGCGTTCTGACCGAGTAAGGTGGCTTCGTGCACATCCATCAGCAAGCCCATGCAAAAGGCAATGCCGATGCCGATCTTGCGCGGTTGGTGAATGCTCCAGAACACCAGCACCAGCGCGACGAAATCCGGCACGCCTGGCCACTGCCCCCACGGCAGCAAGTTGAGCAGGAACGCCAGCAGCAACGTCATCGCAATGAACAACGGATTGGCCGGCAACAGGATGTAATGAGGACGCATCATCGGACACCTGCTCCTTGCGGATTCTTGCGGGCGCCGTCGGGGTTATTGTCTTTCACCGCTTCTTTCGCTGCTTCTCTGGTTTTGTCGCGCGTGCTTTCGGTCAGCCGGCGTTTGCTGAGTATGTCGGCTTTACTGTCAGGGACCGCCGCTTCGTCGTCCGGCCGCGCGATCGGGCTCGGGTCGACCAGCAGGATCAGCAACTGGGTGTGCCTGTCGATGCCGGCGATCGGCTCACAAACGATATGGGCAAATGCATCGGTCGATTTCGATTCGACCTGCACTACCTTGGCCACCGACAAGCCGGCCGGATAAACGCCGTCGATACCGGAAGTCACCAGCACATCGCCCTTCTTGATATCGGCATTGAAAGACACGAAACGCAAATCCAGGTAGCCGGACTGGCCGCGGCCGTAGGCGACGCTACGCAAACCGTTGCGCAGCACCTGCACCGGGATCGCCTGATCCTTGTCGGTCAGCAGCGTCACCTCGGAGGTAAACGGGAAGACGCGCGTCACCTGGCCAACGATGCCGGTATCGTCAATCACCGGCTGGCCGGTGGCAACACCATGCCGCGAACCGCGGTTCAAGATCACCTTGCGAGCGAACTGATCGCGTGCGTCGTACAGGATTTCGCTCATCAGGGACTTCACCGGCACACGCTGTTCGGCTCCCAGCAAGTTGCGCAGTTGCGCATTTTCAGCGACCAGCAGTTGCGCCTGTTGCAATTGCTGGGCGCGCTCGCCTTGCTGGCTACGCAGAGCCTGATTTTCTTTTTCCACCGTCGACAGCGAAGAAAAATAATCGATCACGCTATTGGCTGCGTTACGCGGCATCAAAGCCACCATCTGCAACGGATAGAGCGCGGTGCCGACGGTCTGGCGCAGCAACAGCAAAGCATGGATGCGTGAATCGGCAATCAGCAGCGCCAGCGCCAACAGCGTGCATATCACCGCCTTGGCGCGAGCCGAAGCACCTTGCTTGAAGAGGGGTGGTGGACTGTATTCCATCAGTAATGGACAGATTCGGTTTGGTCAGTGACTGGCGGTAAAAACACATTCATGTTGATACCCTAGATATGACAACGGGTCGTATGCACTTGTGCACCGACCCGGTTGCCGCTACCCGACCTCAAGATCACGCTGAAGAGGTCGGGCAAGCGTCGCATCAGCCTGGATTACTCGTAAGAAAAGATCGAGCCCAGCTTGTCCATCCGTTCCAGCGCCATGCCGGAGCCGCGCACCACGCAAGTCAGCGGGTCTTCGGCGACAATCACCGGCAAGCCGGTTTCTTCCATCAACAGACGGTCCAGATCGCGCAGCAAGGCGCCACCGCCGGTCAGCATCATGCCCTTTTCGGCGATGTCGGCACCCAATTCCGGCGGCGTCTGTTCCAGCGCGTTCTTGACGGCGGAAACGATGTTGTTGAGCGGGTCGGTCAGGGCTTCCAGGATTTCGTTGCTGGAGATAGTGAACGAGCGCGGAATGCCTTCGGACAGATTGCGCCCCTTGACTTCCATTTCGCGTACTTCCGAACCCGGGAAGGCGGAACCGATTTCCTTCTTGATGGCTTCAGCGGTTTGTTCGCCGATCAGCATGCCGTAGTTGCGGCGGATGTAATTGACGATGGCTTCATCGAATTTATCGCCGCCGACGCGCACCGAGCCTTTGTAGACCATGCCGCCCAGCGAGATGATGCCGACTTCGGTAGTGCCGCCGCCGATATCGACCACCATCGAACCGGTTGCGTCCGACACCGGCAAACCGGCGCCGATTGCTGCCGCCATCGGTTCTTCGATCAGGAATACCTGGGATGCGCCTGCGCCCAGCGCGGATTCGCGAATCGCGCGGCGCTCAACCTGGGTCGAACCGCACGGTACGCAAATGATGATGCGCGGCGAAGGCTTGAACAGCTTGGTGTCGTGCACCATGCGGATGAATTGCTTGAGCATCTGCTCGGTGACGGTAAAGTCGGCAATCACGCCGTCTTTCATCGGCCGGATCGCTTCGATATTGCCAGGGACTTTACCCAGCATCTGTTTTGCTTCACGACCGACAGCTTGAATCGTCTTCTTGCCGTTAGGGCCGCCTTGCTGTCGAATCGCAACAACCGATGGCTCATCCAGGACGATACCTTGATCGCGTACATAAATCAGCGTATTCGCGGTACCCAGGTCAATCGCCAGGTCATTCGAAAAGTAACTGCGTAAAAATCCAAACATGAATTGTTCCAATGCGCAACAATGATGCGCTCAAACGTTTTTTAGGGGGGTGTCTAGTATCCGGCGCATGGTAAAGATCTATTACCTGCCGCATGGACGCAACATTCTACCTTATAATTTGACTCAAATTAGGGCGTATAGCGCTCAAAATGCTTGCTTTTTACAAAAATCTGAGAAGTCATCGGCAGGCGAAGTGTTTCTTTTTTAACCATAATAGCAGCAGCGCCCTCGTGCGCCATCGAAAATCATGTCATTAGCCCTTTCCGACGTTAAGCGCATTGCCAATTTAGCACGCCTCGAACTCACCGAAGACCAGGCGGCTTCCACGCTCGATAAACTGAACGGTATTTTCTCGCTGGTCGAGCAAATGCGGGCGGTGGATACCACCGGCATCGAGCCACTGAGCCACCCGATTGCGGCGCTTCAGCAGGATTTGTCGCTACGCTTGCGCGACGACGTGGTGACCGAGTCGAATCATCGCGAAGATTATCAAAAGGTAGCGCCGGCAACTGAAGATGGCCTGTATCTGGTGCCAAAGGTAATCGAATAAATTACTCTGCCTTCAATAGGCGGGGTGGCCAAATTTTTTGCCCGCCCGCCATTTGCTCCAATAAATTAAGTCAGCAGATTTTAAAAAATTCTCATGCATACCAAAACTCTCAAGCAACTGTCGGTGCTACTGCACGAAAAGAAGATTTCGGCCGAGGAACTGGCGCAACTGTATCTGGCGCGCATCGGACACAGCGATCTGAATGCATTTTTGCATGTCGACCAGGAACTGACGCTGCAACAGGCGCGCGCCGCCGACCAGCGTCTGGCGCAAAACGACAGCACGCCGCTGACCGGCGTGCCGATCGCCCACAAGGATATTTTCGTGACGCGCGGATGGCGCGCTACCGCCGGTTCGAAAATGCTGGAAAACTACACCAGTCCGTTCGACGCCACCGTGGTGGAACACTTCAATAACGCCGGCATGGTGACCTTGGGTAAATTGAATTGCGATGAATTCGCGATGGGTTCGTCGAATGAAAATTCGCATTTCGGCCCGGTGAAAAATCCTTGGGACAAAACCGCAATTCCAGGCGGCTCATCCGGCGGTTCAGCCGCCGCCGTAGCCGCGCGCCTGACACCAGCCGCGACCGCCACCGATACCGGCGGCTCCATTCGTCAGCCAGCTTCGTTGTGCGGCGTCACTGGCATCAAGCCGACTTACGGCAGCGTCTCGCGCTACGGCATGATCGCCTTCGCTTCGTCGCTGGACCAAGCCGGCCCGATCGCGCAAACCGCAGAAGATTGCGCGCTGCTGTTGAACGCGATGACCGGCTTCGATCCGCGTGATTCGACCAGCCTGGAACGCAAGAAAGAAGATTTCAGCGCCAGCCTGGACCAGGACCTGAAGGGCCTGCGCATCGGTATTCCGCGTGAATATTTCAGCAGCGGCCTGTCAGCCGATGTCGAACAAGCCGTGCGCGCAGCGCTGCAGGAATATGAAAAACTGGGCGCTACGCTGGTTGATATTTCGCTGCCGAAAACCGAGCTGTCGATCCCGGTCTATTACGTGATTGCGCCAGCCGAAGCATCGTCCAACCTGAGCCGTTTCGACGGTGTCCGTTACGGCCACCGCGCCGCCGATTACAAAGACCTGGCCGACATGTACAAGAAGTCGCGTGCGGAAGGATTCGGCGAAGAAGTGAAGCGCCGGATCCTGGTCGGCGCGTATGTGCTGTCGCATGGTTATTACGATGCCTACTATCTGCAAGCACAAAAAATCCGGCGCCTGATTGCGCAGGATTTCCAGAACGCGCTGACCGGGCCGAACCGCCAATGCGACGTCATCATGGGGCCGGTATCGCCGACCGTGGCGTGGGATCTGGGCGCCAAGGCAGACGATCCGGTCGCCAACTACCTGGCGGATATCTACACGTTGTCGACCAGCCTGGCTGGCTTGCCGGGCATGTCGATACCTTGTGGTTTCGGCCAGGGCGAGAAGAATGCAAAGCGTCCGGTCGGACTGCAAATCATCGGCAATTATTACGACGAGGCCAAGCTGCTGAACGTCGCGCATCAGTATCAACGCGTGACGGACTGGCATTTGCGCAGCCCTGAATAAGAACGATCGCCAAACCATGTCATCGATCTTGCGCTTTGTCGTTGCTCGCCGCGCTAAGCTGACGGTGTCTGTTGTGCTGGTCTTGAGCGCTGCGTTGATGGCGCCGGCAGTCCAGGCACAGCAATTGCACACCAAGTTCGGCTGCTCGCTGACGCGTGACGAAGACGGTGAGAAAGTAATTTACGGCGACACCGGCGAATTCAAGCTGGATGGCGACAAGATTGAGGCGTTACGTTGGGAATCGGCGCAATACCGGCCGACCCACGGTTTCGAATGCAGCATCGATACCGGCGACGGGGTGCAAGCCGAACTTCAGCACGACGGATTGAAAGACAACTGGCGCATCACCTTGAAAGATCCGGTCGCGGCACGCCATCAACGCGGCTACGATTCTTTCAATCACGGTATGAATTGCAGCATCCGTTTACAGCGCGAGGGCGACAAATTGCATGTTTTGCCAAGCTGCCCGGCATTGTGCGGATCAAGAGTAAACTTTACTGAGCTGTCGGTGAATCTCAAAACCGGCGACTGTAGTTATCCAGGCTAATTGCGGGAAAGAGCCGCCCGGGTAGGGTTTAAGAGGCGCCGCCGTGCGCCGAATTACTCTGTCCCCAACAAATCAGAAATAAGGAAATTATTATGCAGTGGGAAGTCGTGATCGGTCTGGAAACGCATACGCAACTCTCGACCAACTCAAAAATTTTCAGCGGCTCGTCGACCCAGTTTGGCGCAGCCCCCAATACCCAGGCCAGCCCGGTCGACCTGGCGCTGCCTGGCGTGCTGCCGGTGCTGAACCGTGGCGCGGTAGAGCGCGCAATCCAGTTCGGCCTGGCGGTGAATGCAACGATTGCGCCGCAATCGATCTTCGCGCGCAAGAATTATTTCTATCCCGACCTGCCGAAAGGCTATCAGATCAGCCAGTTTGAAATCCCGGTGGTACAAGGCGGCAAGGTCTCCTTCCTCCTGGAAAAAGACGGCAAGAGCGAACTCAGGACCGTGCAGCTGACACGCGCCCATCTGGAAGAAGACGCCGGCAAATCGCTGCATGAAGACTATCAAGGCATGACCGGCATCGACCTCAACCGCGCCGGCACGCCTCTATTGGAAATCGTCACCGAACCGGACATGCGCAGCGCTGCCGAAGCGGTCGCCTACGCTAAAGCCTTGCACTCGCTGGTGATGTGGCTGGGGATTTGCGACGGCAATATGCAAGAAGGCTCCTTCCGTTGCGACGCCAACGTCTCGGTGCGCCCGGTCGGGCAGGCCGCCTACGGTACCCGCACCGAAATCAAGAACCTCAATTCATTCAATTTTATGGAAGAGGCGATTAATTATGAAATACGCCGCCAGATTGAACTGATCGAAGATGGCGGCACTGTCGTGCAGGAAACCCGCCTGTACGACCCGGACAAGAAAGAAACCCGTTCGATGCGCAGCAAGGAAGATTCGCAGGATTATCGCTACTTCCCGGATCCTGACCTGCCGCCGCTGGCGATCAGTGCAGAATGGGTTGAGCGCGTCAGGGCAACCATGCCTGAATTGCCAGACGCGATGCGTGAACGTTTTGTGCGCGACTTCAGTTTGTCGGCCTATGATGCTGCGGCGATGACGCAATCGAAGGCAATGGCGGGCTATTTTGAGGCGGCCACCGCCAGCGGCGCGCAAGCCAAACCTGCGGTTAACTGGCTGATGGGGGATATGTCTTCCACTTTGAACCGCGAAAATGTCGACATCTCCGAGGCGCCAGTCAGCCCGAAACAATTGGCGGTATTGCTGCAACGGATTGAGGATGGCACTATTTCCAACAAGATCGCCAAGGAAGTATTCGGCGCCATGTGGGAAGCCCGATCCGTGCAGGAAAACCTGGCCGACGAGATTATCGAAAGCAAGGGCCTGAAGCAAATTTCCGATAGCGGCGCACTGGAAAAGATCATCGATGAAGTATTGGCCGCAAACCCCAAGTCGGTCGAAGAATTCCGTGCCGGCAAGGAGAAAGCCTTTAATTCCCTGATAGGGCAAGCCATGAAAGCCAGCAAGGGCAAAGCCAATCCGGCGCAATTGACTGAACTGCTGAAACAGAAACTGACTGCTTAAAACGCATGCGGCCGGCGCAAGCGCCGGCCGCATTGCACCGTCTCAAAAATTCTTAGCGCGAGGCCTGCGCCTCAGGCATGGCACTCATCAATTCCCGATAGTGCTTCACCGTTTCATCGAACTTGCCGTTGATGCGCCCCAACTCGGCCTGATGGTCCACCATGTTTTTCTGGTTGTAGGCGATGTCCCGATTGGCTTCGTCTATCTTGTTGCGCAGCGAAGCCGGCAACGTTTTCCTGTGCTTGTAAAACTCGGCTTCCGTATAGGCAGTTTTTAACTGATACTTCGCATCATCGATGCCGACCTGGTCGCGCTTGATCAAATCCTGCGACAACGACAAATAATAACGGCGCGAAGACTCTATATCGGCTTCGCTACGATAACGAGACAGCAAGGCGCGATCCTGCTGGTGCTGCTGCTCTTCCGCTGCCACCTCGGCCCGACGCTTGTCTTCCAACGCTTGCTGCTGGCGCTTTTGCTCAGTGGTCAGCGGCGCCGGGATTTCCCGCTTGACCATACCAGCCTTACTCAACTCCAGGACTTTTCGATCAGAACATTCCGGCATCGGATGATCGGCGGTCACCGTACGCCCGGCAGCATCCTTACAGGTATAAATCTGGCCGTGCGCAAGTAGCGGCAGCAGGCCTGCCGCGCTGAGAAACAAACCCCGCTTAAGAGTAAGAGCAATACGATTCATTCGGTCATCCACGTGTCGACACTTTGCATGTTGCAATCCGGCGTCTGGCTATGACTCAGCTGTGCCGCACGCAGTGCGATCACCGATTAGCAATCACGCTACGCCGTAACGTTCCCGGTAAGCTGCTACTGCAGCTTGATAACGGTTCAGCTCGGCATCTGCGCCAGCGCCGGAAATATATTCCAGCAAGTCGTTCAGGTTACCGATCGAAATCACCGGCATGCCGTACGCTTGCGTCACTTCTTCCACTGCCGAATTAACCGACAGTGCATCATCCTTGCCGGACCGCTCCATCCGGTCCAGCGCAATCACTACCGCACATGGCGTAGCACCGGCAGCGCGAATCATCTCGACCGACTCACGCACCGAAGTTCCGGCCGAAATCACGTCGTCAATAATCAATACCCGCCCTTTCAATGGGCCGCCGACGATGTTGCCGCCCTCGCCGTGATCCTTCGCTTCCTTGCGGTTATAGGCAAACTGCACATTGCGTCCCTGCGCCGCCAACGCCACCGCGGTCGCCGATGCCAGCGTGATGCCCTTGTAGGCTGGCCCGAACAACATGTCAAATTGCAAACCCGAATCGATCAGGGTGCGTGCATAAAATTGCGCCAGCTGGCCCAGTGCGCCCCCCTCGTTAAACATGCCCGCATTGAAAAAATACGGCGAGGTACGCCCGGCCTTGGTCACGAACTCGCCAAACTTCAGCACTCCGGCCTTCACCGCAAATTCAATAAATTGTTGACGTAAATTGTTCAAAATGCACTCCAGACGGTTGATGCTGACAAATTTTGTCGCTATTTGCAGTGCAATAGCGACACCAAACCGCCATTTTAAATGGAGTTCACCCCTTCCACAGCAGTAAGTGCAAACACCGTGCCTGCCCGCAGCTGGATTTTTAACTGCAAGTGCCGACGGCTGCCGCACACGACCAACGCCCTTCGGTTATCCTTAGAGCTTGACCGGGCATCCCCCCTTAATATTTTTTTATCGATCAAACATGCCAAGAATCATTTCCGCCAATCTCAACGGTATCCGCTCAGCGGCCAGAAAAGGCTTTTTTGAATGGATGGCCAAACAGTCTGCCGATTTCATCTGCGTCCAGGAGCTGAAGGCGCAAGCCGCCGACATGACGCCCGAATTCCTCGCGCCTGAGGGTTACGTCGGACACTTCCATTACGCTGAAAAGAAGGGCTATTCCGGAGTCGGCCTCTACAGCAAGCGTAAGCCGAACGCAGTACGGATCGGCTTTGGCAATCCTGAATTCGACGCCGAGGGACGTTATGTGGAATGCGATTTCGGTGATCTGACGGTGATTTCGCTGTACTGCCCATCCGGATCTTCCAGCGAAGAGCGGCAGATTGCCAAGTTCCGCTTCATGGAAGCCTTCCTGCCGCACCTACAACAACTCAAGGAAAGCGGCCGCGAAGTTGTCATTTGCGGCGACTGGAATATCGCACATCAGGAACGCGACCTGAAAAACTGGAAGGGCAACAAGAAGAATTCAGGCTTCCTGCCGGAAGAACGCGCGTGGCTCACCCATCTGTTTGAACAAGTCGGCCTGGTCGACGCCTTCCGCGTGGTCGACCAGCGTGATGAGCAATACACCTGGTGGAGCAATCGCGGCCAGGCCTGGGCCAAGAACGTCGGTTGGCGCATCGATTACCATATCACCACGCCTGGCATCGCGGCCAACGCGCATGCCGTGGCGATTTACAAGGATGAGCGCTTCTCGGACCACGCGCCGCTGACGATCGACTACAGCTGAGTCTGGATAAGGGCGCGCCTGATGGCAAGTCTAAGGATAAGTTTTACAGCGACACCGGCTGGCCGTCGACAAAGACGATCAGGTCGCCCTCGTTAAACTTGGTCCATACCTCATTGGTAGTCAACGGCTCCGTGACAATTACTGCCACCCGGTCTTGCGGTGTAGTTACTTGCGAAAAATCGACGCTGACATCTTCATCCGACAGATGGGCCTCGGCAAACGGAAACTGGCGCACGATGTAATACAGATTGGTCGAGCAATGCGTGTACAGCGCCGAGCCGTCCGACAACATCATGTTGAAGGTACCGTGGGCGGCAATCTGCTGTGTCAGTTCGCGCAATGCAAGCGCCAGCACGGCCTGCGGCGGTGGCGTGTCGCCGAAGCGCTGCCGTAGCTGTTGCAACAGGTAGCAAAACGCCAGTTCGCTGTCGGTATTGCCTACCGGCCGGTAGGGCCCGTCCAGGTGCGGCGTAAACTCCTTGAGATCGCCGTTATGGGCGAACACCCAGTAGCGGCCCCATAATTCACGCACAAACGGATGGCAATTCTGCAACGCCACCTGACCTTGCGTGGCTTTGCGGATATGGGCGATGACGTTTTTCGATTTGATCGGGCAGCGCCGGATCAACTCCGCTACCGGCGATGCAATTGCCGCCTGGTAGTCGACGAAATGACGCACCCCGCTACCTTCGAAAAAGGCGATACCCCAACCGTCGCTATGATGGCCGGTCTGGCCGCCACGCGTGGCAAAACCGGTAAAACTGAACACAATGTCGGTCGGCACATTGCAGTTCATTCCAAGTAACTGACACATATTCGTGAACCAAGTGAAATAGACGGGAACAGCGCGCAAATTGCAACTTGATAACGGTATCACGCAGCAGCGCTAATCAAAAGTTAAATATGGAGGCTACGCCGCCACATATCACCTCGGCGCTATACCTTGTATAGCCGCCCTCAAATGGCCCGGAGCCGCTTTACCAGCAATATGTGAGAACAAATGCGTGCCGACATCAGATTCGGCGCCTTATAAAGAGGAAGAGACAATGTCGCTGGCCCCCCACACGTCCTGCACGGACACACGCCCCGCTATTAGCAAAATGGAATGCCATAAACATCACAAGCCGCCTACGCGCTGGTGGCTCTTGTTGCTGCCGTTGGCGCTGCTGCTGGCAAGCGTGAGTGCCATTACCAGCGCTGCCGACCTGCCCAAGATCATCTACGTGCGGCCGGTGCCGAACAACGACGATGTACTGCTGCAACAAGGCACTAGCGGCGTCAATAACGCTGCCAAAATATACCGGATGCAAGCCAGCACCCTGGAAAGCGTGGCGACCCGCGCCGGCCGCCAGCAGCAACTGGACAATGCGGTCAAGCAAGGCGCCAAGATTGTGGTGCTGATGGGCATTGAATTCAAGGAAATCCTGGAGAACACAGCACGCCAGGCGCCGCAAACCCGCTTTTTGATTCTGGAACACTGCATCCCCAACGCCGCTCCCAACATCACTTGCATCACTTTCCGCGAAAATGAAGCTAGTTATCTGGCCGGCATGCAGGCTGCACTAGCTTCCAGCGCCGGCAAGATCGGCATGATCGGCGCCGTTAACACCCCCTTGCGCCTGAAAAACAGCGAGGCTTTCGTGGCCGGCGCACGCGCGGCCAAACCCGGTATCTCGATTCATGAACCGATGTGGGTGGAAGGCGTTCAACCCTTCAACGATCCGTCGCGTGCAGAAATGTTGACCAAAACCATGCTCGGCGACGGTGTCGACGTCATCTGGGCTGCGGCCGCCGGCAGCAATTCCGGCGTATTCAAGGCTTTGACACCGCAGTCGCGCGCCAAGGCGATCGGCAGCGGCGTCAACCAATGCATACAAGCTGCGGGACGCGTGCTCGACAACGTCGAAGTGCATGCCGATACGGCAATCGTGATGGCGGTAGGTTTGCTGGTTAACAGTTCGACCGCGGGCTCGACCGAACCACGCTTTGATTTCGGCTTGAAAGAAGGGGCGGTATCCTTGACCGCGCTGGGTCTGGATGCCGCTTATTCGGAATGTGAAATCCTGCGTCAGAGGCCGGTGGTGTTAAAACTGCGCGAAGCCAACAAGGCCATCGTCAGCGGCGCGCTCAAAATGGATTAAATGCCGCGATTCTGATAGCGTGGTGGTTTTATTCAGGGTGGAGCGGCATGGATCAACTGGCAGCGATGCGCGCATTCCGGCGCGTAGTCGAGACCGGCAGCTTCACCGCTGCCGCCGCAGAACTCAACCAGTCGCACACCATCGTCTCGCGCCAGGTGCGCCAGCTGGAGCTGCAGCTGGGTGCGCAACTGCTGAATCGCACCACGCGCCGCTTTGCGCTGACCGAGGCCGGCCAGGAATATTACGAACGCAGCCGCCAGATCATCGATCAGATAGATGACGCCGCCCAGGCCGTGTCGGCACATCAGGCGCGCCCCTCCGGCATGTTGCGGATTAACGCGCCGATGGCGTTCGGCACGCTGGAACTGGCGCAATGGCTGCCGCAATTCATCCTGGCCAATCCGCAACTCAGTGTGGACCTGGTCTGCAACGACCGCCTGGTCGATGTGATTGAGGAAGGCTTCGATGTCGCGCTGCGCCTGACCCGCTCCCTGCCCGACTCGACCCTGGTGGCCAAACGGCTGGCACGCTGCGAGATACTATTGGCGGCCGCACCGGCATATCTGCAACGGCATGGCGTACCGCAGCAGCCGAGCGACCTGACGCAGCACAATTGCCTGACTTATACGCTGGCGCAAAAATCCAATGAATTCCAGTTCCACGCCGCCGACGGCAGCGAGCACACGGTGAACGTACGCGGTACTCTGCAAGCCAACACCGGTATCGCTTTACGCTCGGCGGCATTGGCTGGCCTGGGTATCGCCGCTACCAGTTCTTTCATCGTACATGAGGATCTGCGGCGCGGTGACCTGTTGCAAATCTTGCCCGACTACACGATGAAACCACGGGATCTATATGCGATCTATCCGCAAAACCGGCACCTGTCGCCGAAAGTCAGGGCGTTTGTCGATTTTGCGGCAGACTGGTACAGCACTCCGCGCTGGGATTGACGCCCCCCAGATGCTCTATA
Organism: Collimonas sp. OK307; assembly: GCF_900113705.1. Classification (GTDB taxonomy): domain Bacteria; phylum Pseudomonadota; class Gammaproteobacteria; order Burkholderiales; family Burkholderiaceae_D; genus Collimonas. Next base: position 140,478 of record NZ_FOQI01000004.1, read on the forward strand.
AATGCAGGTGGAAATGGCCGCCGCCAAACAAACCAATCAAACCGATGGCGATCAGATAGAAGGCGACGATATAGTTCAAGAGTTTGGGCATGACCAGGATCAAAACACCGGCAAGCAAGGAAACCACCGGTACAAGCGAAAGATGAAGATTCATAGGCAAATTTTTATGATGGAAAATGGTAAACGCAACCCGCCTCACGCTGGCGGTCGGGCTGGGGATTTTACAAGATCGCAGCCATCATACGATGATTTATCAGTCGCAATTTAGAGGGTTACAGAATGTCACTTGTGCCGGACGAATTCACCGTTCGCATTGAGCCAAAGGGATCGACGTTTGTTACATCCGGCGCCGTCCCTTTGCTTGAGGCTGCGCGACACGCAGCCGTCAATTTACCGAGCTCGTGCAGAAACGGCACATGCCGTACCTGCATGTGCCGTCTGCTGAGTGGGCAGATACGTTACCGGATTGAGTGGCCGGGCCTGAGCAGCGATGAAAAAAAGGACGGCTACATACTGCCGTGCATCGCCTATCCGCAATCTGACCTGGTAATCGAAGAGCCTCGGGCCAGCGTAATACCCGTCTCCGGTTAGCGCGTGGCTTGCAGGCGCGCCGCCACCGCCCGATGCGTTTGCGTCAGTCCGCCGAAACCATAAGCTGCGCCGCGCACATCGTGGACATGGACATAACTTTCGTGATGCAGATCCCCCAGCACAGCGCCGATTTCCTTGAACACGGCTTCGATGTAAGCCGCCTTTTCATCGGCGGTATTGGTTTCATCGGTGATCCGGATGTCGAGGAAAAAACTGTTTTTTTTCTGTGCCGCCAAGGACGGGCCGCCGACAAACCAGTGCGCCGGATCGACATGCGAAATCGCAATCGACGTCAATTCCGGTTTCTTGTGCAGGATCGCCGCAGTCAGGCGCGACAAGGTGCTGGCGACCTTGGCGGAAACGGTAGTGTCGGGTGGGGTGGATAGCAGTACGGTGAGGATAGGCATGATGCGAACTCCAAGTTTAGTTAATTAATTAAAAACACAAACCTCAGTTGACCAGTTCGAGAATCGCACTGGTAGTGCGGATCTCTGCAACCGCATCAGATATTCCGGTCAGCACCGCCCGATGCAGATCCTTGTGATTGATCACGCTGCCGTCCCAGGCTTCAATATCGCGGGTGGCGCTGGCATCGCTGGCGACGATGACTTTGTAGCCGTTGGCGGCGCCGTCGAAAGCCGAAGCCGCCACGCAATTATTGGTCATCAAACCGCTGATGATCAGTGTCTTGATACCCTTTGCCAGCAATTGCTGTTGCAAATCAGTGCCGGCAAAAGAGCTCGCGAAAAGCTTGCGAATGGTCGAATGATGCGGAGCGCGCTGCACTTCCGGATGAATCTCAGCCATCACTGTGTCTTGGGTAAACAACGGCCGCGCGGCCGGGCTCCATTGCTGGATATGAAACACCGGCATGCCATGCCGATCGGCCAGCGAGATCAGGCGATTGGCGTTACGCAGCACCAGCATGCCGTCGGGAATCGGTAGCTGGCCGTCAAAATATTCGTTTTGGATATCAATCACCAGCAAGGCAGTCGACTTTGGATCGAGACTGGTGCTGGGTGCAGCGCCAGCGATGGTGCGAATGGTTGGATTGCCGTTCAGTTTGCTAGCCGAGGTAGTCATGTGGAACTCCTTGTTGTAATCTGGAGTACACAGGTTAAGCTTGCGGCCAGGCAGAGAACAGCAGGCTGGCGACACATTATTTGTGCTGGATTAGCACAAATGCCGGAATGGTATAAATCGCCTAAATTGACGGGGGAAGCAAGGGGTGGACTAAATTCAGACTATAATCAGTCCATTCGATCATAGCAAAAACATACGATCCGTCCGGCAACCGCGCAAGGAACTCAGCAATGAAATTCTCGACTCAAGTCAAACCGATCAGCTATCTCAAGAGTCATGCAGCAGAGATCGTCAAAGAGATCACAGAGACCCGCGAACCCATGCTCATCACTCAGTATGGCGAAGCCAAACTTGTCGTAATGGATGTGCGCTCATATGAGGAACATGAGGAAACCCTGTCGCTGCTAAAGATTCTGGCGCTCGGCAACCGCGAGATTGAACAAGGACAAATCCGTACAGCGGAAGACGTATTTGCGGAATTGGACAAAAAAGATCCGCAATGAGCTTTCAAGTCGTTTTTCTGCGTTCGGCAGAGTTGGATTTGAAGGAGCTGAAAACCTACATCACCAATAATTTTGGTCAGGAAGCATGGCAGGTCAATTACGGCAAACTCAAAAAATCTGTGACAAGCCTTGGTACTTTCCCGCTCAAGGGAAACGTGCCTGAGGAAATTGAGAGTTTGAATCTCACTCAATATCGGCAAGTTATCTCTGGCATGAACCGAATCATTTATGAAATTCGCCAGGAAACCATCTTTATCCACATCGTTTGCGATATCCGCAAGGACATGAGATCGCTGCTGACAAAGAGACTGCTAAGAATCTAACCTCCGCGTCCCTTCTTCATTCCTCAATCCGCCAATGGCAACGGACTGGACGGCTTGATCTCCTCAAGGCACACCATCGACCGCACGCCGGCAACTCCCGGCACCTGCATCAAACGATCGGTCAGGAAAGCCGACAGCGACTTCAGGTCGCTCGCCGCCACCTTCAGCAAATAATCGAAATCCCCCGAAATCGTGTAGCACTCCAGGATTTCCGGAAACAGGCGGATCGCCTTTTCCAGCTTGCGCACCTGCTTGAACTGTTCACGCGCGATATTAAGGTTGACGAAGGCAACCACGCCAAGGCCGATCGCAGCCGGCTCTACTTGCGCCGCATAACCGCGGATGATGCCCTCTTTCTCCAGCCGCTGCACCCGCCGATAGCACTGCGGTGGCGATAAATTGACTTGCTCGGACAGCTCCACATTCGAAGCTCGCCCGTTAGCCTGCAAGGTCCGCAGCAAAATACGGTCATAACGATCCAGTTTTTCCATCTCACTCCCCTTCCATGCACGATTCGTGCAGATTACATCCAATTGATGATCAATTATGCACAAATATTTCCAGTGCTTGTGATTATCATGTAGCCAGATGCAACACACATATAAAACAACACTTTGCAGCTACCTCTAAGCGCCCCGAAACTCGGGATGATGTCATCGACCATTCGTCGATACATCACCAGGCTTTTCGAGGTTGTTCAAAATCTGTCGCAAGCGGGGCAAGGTCGTTCTGAGAAGCGCAGCCGTACGAAAGTACGGTGAGCATCGCAAGAGCGAGATTGCCCCGCTTGCGGCAAAGTTTGGACAAGCTCTTAGAAGTGGCCTCACCAGGAGTACGCCATGAAGAACCATGCAATAACTCTCGAAGACCGCTATTGCGCGCACAACTATTCACCGCTGCCAGTAGTACTCAGCAGCGGCAAAGGGATCTGGCTGTGGGATCAGGACGGCAAGCGTTACATGGACATGATGTCGGCCTACTCCGCCGTGAGTTTCGGCCATAGTCATCCTGCGCTGGTAGCGGCATTGAGCAAACAGGCCGGCCAGCTGGCGGTTGTCTCCCGGGCGTTTTATAGCGACCAGCTGGGACCATTCCTGCAACTGCTCTGCGAAATGACCGGCATGCCGAAGGCGCTGCCGATGAACAGCGGCGCGGAAGCCGTGGAAACGGCCATCAAGGCGGCCCGCAAATGGGGTCATAAGGTAAAAGGCATTGCCGACCAGACTGCCGAAATCATCGTGTGCCGCGGCAATTTTGCCGGCCGCACCACCACCATCGTCGGTTTCTCGTCGGAAGCCCAGTACCGCGACGGTTTCGGACCGTTTTCCGGCGGCTTCGTCAGCGTGCCGTTTGGCGATGCTGCTGCGCTGGAAGCGGCCATTACCCCGCGCACCGCAGCTTTCCTGGTGGAGCCGATCCAGGGCGAAGCCGGCATCATCGTGCCGCCCGAAGGCTACCTGGCGAAATGCCGCGAAATCTGCGATCGCCACAATGTGTTGCTGATTTGCGACGAAGTGCAGACCGGTCTCGGCCGAACCGGCCGCTTGCTGGCCAGCGATCACGACGGCATCAAGCCGGACGGTTTGATTCTGGGCAAAGCACTCGGTGGCGGCTTGCTGCCGGTATCGGCATTTTTGGCCAGGGAAGACCTGATGGCGGTATTTACGCCTGGCGACCACGGCAGCACCTTCGGCGGCAATCCGCTGTCGGCTGCAGTCGGCCATGCGGCATTGCGCTTGTTGCGTGATGAAAAGCTGGCAGACAACGCTCAGCGCATGGGTGAGCACTTACTGACTGGCTTGCGTGCGATACAACACCCGGCAATCCGGCAGATCCGCGGCAAAGGCCTGCTGATCGGCATGGATCTCGACCCGAGCTTCATTTCTGCCCGCGAATTCTGCGAACGCCTGATGCAACAAGGTATATTGTCAAAAGATACACACGACACGGTAGTGCGCTTTGCGCCGCCGCTGGTCATTACCGCCAATGATATCGACGCAGCACTGGAAGCTATCAGACATACATTTTCATCTTTATCTTCACCACCCGCCCACCTGACCGAAAGGAGCTACGCATGACCAACCACTTGCTGGACCATACCGCGGAGGACACATTCCTGATGTGCGCTCCAGACCATTTTGAAGTTTCTTACGTCATTAATCCGTGGATGGCTGGCAATATCGCGCATGGTAACCGTAGCGTCGCCATGCAACAGTGGCTGGCGTTGGTGGAAGCTATCGGACAGGTCGCTGACATCAAGATGATGCCGGCCATGCCGGGCGTTCCTGATCTGGTGTTTACCGCCAATGCAGGTGTGGTGTTGGGCAATAAAGTGGTGCTCTCGCGTTTCCGCCATGTCGAACGGCAAGCAGAGGAAGTCTATTTCGACGCAGCGTTTACCGCCCATGGTTTCGAGGTGCTGACCTTGCCGCCGGAATTGCCTTTCGAAGGCGCCGGCGACGCCTTGATGGATCGCAGCGAAAACCTGTTGTGGTTCGGTCACGGCCATCGTTCGGACATCGCCTGCGCCACCCGCTTGTCGGAATTGCTGGACATTGAAGTACAGCCGTTGAAACTGGTCGACGCCCGCTTTTATCATCTGGATACCTGCTTCTGTCCTCTGGCCGGTGGCTACGTGATGTATTTCCCGGAAGCGTTCGATGCGGCGTCACAAGCCGAGATCACGGCGCGCGTTCCTGCCGACAAACGGATCATCGTCAGCAGTGAAGATGCCCTGCATTTTGCCTGCAATACTGTCAATTCCGGTCGTCATATCTTCCTGAACCAGGCATCCGACGCCCTGGTCACGCAGTTGCAAGCGCATGGCTTCGTTGTACATCAGACAGCATTAACTGAATTCCTCAAGGCTGGCGGTGCGGCAAAATGCCTGACCCTGAAGCTGAATGAACCACATCAGGGCCTTACGCGGGCAGCCCGTCAGGAAGCTGCGTAATCAGCTAAGGGCCATACGCAAGCCATTGATTTAACGTATAATTTCTGGCATTGCCCTTGCAAACAACCCGGCGCTATCGGCGACCGGGTTTTTTGCGTTCTAACTGACCAGAGTACGCTAATGACGCCTTCCGCCACAACTTCGACCACTGCTTTGACCACTGAAGCCCGCCTGCGCCAGCTGCTGGCGCAACGCATCCTGATCCTGGATGGCGCGATGGGCACCATGATCCAGCAATACAAGCTGACGGAAGAAGATTATCGCGGCGGCCCCAACGGTCGTTTCATCGACTTCACCGGCCCCGGCCGCGAGTTGTTCGTCAAAGGCAATAACGAGCTGTTGTCGCTGACCCAGCCGCACATCATCAGCGCTATCCACGAGGAATATCTGGCAGCCGGCGCCGACCTGATCGAAAGTAATACCTTCGGCGCCACCACGGTGGCCCAGGACGACTACCATATGGCGCATCTGGCCTATGAGATGAACGTCGCCTCGGCGCGGCTGGCGCGTGCCGCCTGCGACAAATATTCGACGCCGGACAAACCGCGCTTCGTCGCCGGCGCACTCGGACCGACACCGAAAACGGCGTCGATCTCGCCTGACGTGAATGATCCGGCAGCACGCAATGTCACCTTCGACCAGCTGGTTGCGTCGTATCTGGAACAGACCCGCGGCCTGGTAGAAGGCGGCGCCGATGTGCTGCTGGTCGAAACCATTTTCGACACCTTGAATTGCAAGGCGGCGCTGTTTGCCATCGATACCTTCTTTGAAGAATCTGGCCTGCGCCTGCCGATCATGATTTCCGGCACCGTGACTGATGCCTCCGGACGCATCTTGTCGGGACAAACCGTACCGGCCTTCTGGAATTCGATCCGTCACGCCAAGCCGCTCACGGTTGGCCTCAACTGCGCATTGGGTGCTGCATTGATGCGGCCCTACGCCGAAGAATTGTCGAAAATTGCCGATACCTTCGTCTGTATTTATCCCAACGCCGGCCTGCCCAATCCGATGAGCGATACCGGTTTCGATGAAACCCCGGACGTCACGTCGTCGCTGCTCAAGGATTTCGCCGAAAGCGGCTTCGTCAACATCGCCGGCGGTTGCTGCGGCACCACGCCGCCGCATATCAAGGCGATTGCCGACACCGTCGCCAACATTGCGCCCCGCACCGTTCCGGAAACCACGCACGAGATGCGCCTGTCGGGATTAGAGCCATTCACCATCGACGACGACTCGCTGTTCGTCAACGTCGGCGAGCGTACCAACGTCACCGGTTCCAAGGCTTTCGCGCGGCTGATCCTCAACGAGCAATACGATGAAGCATTGGCGGTAGCACGCCAGCAGGTTGAAAACGGCGCGCAAGTCATCGATATCAACATGGATGAAGCGATGCTGGATTCGGTGGCGGCGATGCAGCGCTTCCTCAACCTGATCGCCTCGGAACCGGATATCGCCCGGGTGCCGATCATGATCGACTCGTCCAAATGGTCGGTGATCGAAGCGGGCCTGAAGTGCGTGCAAGGCAAAGCTGTCGTCAACTCGATTTCGATGAAAGAAGGCGAACCGGAATTCCTGCGCCAGGCGAAATTGTGCCGCCGCTACGGCGCAGCCGTGATCGTCATGGCCTTCGACGAAAAAGGCCAGGCCGATACCTACGAGCGCAAGATCGAAATTTGCGAGCGCGCCTACCGGTTGCTGGTCGATCAGATCGGCTTCCCGCCGGAAGACATCATTTTCGATCCGAACATTTTCGCGATTGCGACCGGCATCGAAGAGCACAACAATTACGCAGTCGATTTTATCAACGCCACTCGCTGGATTCGCGAGAACCTGCCGCACGCCAAGATCAGCGGCGGCGTCTCCAACGTCAGTTTCAGCTTCCGCGGCAACGATCCGGCGCGTGAAGCAATCCACACCGTGTTCCTGTATCACGCGATCAAAGCCGGCATGACGATGGGTATCGTCAACGCCGGCATGATGGGCGTGTACGACAATCTGTCTGCAGAACTGCGCGAGCGGGTCGAAGACGTTGTATTGAACCGGCGCGAAGACGCGACCGAACGCATGATCGAAATCGCCTCGACCTTGAAGGCTGGCGACAAGAAAGAAGAAGCGACACTGGAATGGCGTAGCGGCACAGTCCAGCAACGGCTGGCGCACGCGCTGGTGCAAGGTATCACGCAGTGGATCGTGGAAGATACCGAGGAAGCGCGGCAAGAATTGCTTGGCAACGGCGGCCGGCCGATCCATGTGATCGAAGGCCCGCTGATGGATGGCATGAACATCGTCGGCGACCTGTTCGGCCAGGGCAAGATGTTCTTGCCGCAGGTGGTCAAATCGGCGCGCGTGATGAAGCAGGCTGTGGCTCATCTGATTCCCTACATTGAAGAAGAAAAACGCCTGCATGAAGAGCTGACCGGCATTGCCGCCAAACCCAAAGGCAAGATCGTGATCGCCACGGTCAAGGGCGACGTGCATGACATCGGCAAGAACATCGTGTCGGTGGTCTTGCAGTGTAATAATTTCGAAGTGGTCAACATGGGCGTGATGGTGCCGTGCTCGGAAATCCTGGCAATGGCAAAAGCCGAGAATGCCGACATCATCGGCCTGAGCGGTTTGATTACACCGTCGCTGGAAGAAATGGCGCACGTCGCCAAGGAAATGCAGCGCGATCCGTATTTCCGCAGCGTCAAGATGCCGTTGCTGATCGGCGGCGCCACTACCAGCCGTGCTCACACTGCAGTCAAGATTGCGCCGAATTACGAGGGCCCTGTAGTCTACGTACCGGACGCTTCGCGCTCGGTATCGGTTGCGCAATCCCTGCTGACGCCGGAACAGCGCGATCAGTACATCAGCGACATCGCGCTCGATTACGAACGGATTCGCGAACAGCACGCTAACAAGAAGGCGGTGCCACTGTTAACGTTGGCGGCCGCGCGTGAGAATCGCACCCGGTTGCAGTTTGCGCCGGTCAAACCTAAATTCATCGGTCGCCGCGTGTTCAAAAACGTCGACCTGGGCACACTGGCGCGTTACATCGACTGGGGTCCGTTCTTCCAGACCTGGGATCTGGCCGGCCCGTATCCCGCCATTCTCAAAGACGAAGTGGTGGGTGAAGCTGCCAGCAAGGTATTCGAGGAAGGCCAGGCGCTGTTGAAGAAACTGATCGACGGCCGCTGGCTGACTGCCAATGGCGTCATCGCATTGATGCCGGCCAATACGGTGAATGACGACGACATCGAAATCTATACCGACGAAACCCGTAGCAAAGTTGCGTTTACCTACTACGGCATGCGTCAGCAAACCGTGAAGCCGGTGATCGACGGCGTTGCGCGTCCGAATCAATGCCTGTCCGATTTCATCGCACCGAAATCCTCCGGAATTGCCGACTATATCGGTTTGTTCGCCGTCACCAGCGGCCTCGGCATCGAGAAATACGAAAAGCGCTTTGAAGATGCGCACGATGACTATTCGTCGATCATGCTGAAGTCGCTGGCGGATCGCCTGGCGGAAGCTTTCGCCGAATACCTGCACGAGCGGGTGCGCAAGGATTTGTGGGGTTACGTTCCGGACGAAAACTTGTCCAACGAAGCCTTGATCAAGGAAAACTACAGCGGCATCCGCCCTGCTCCCGGTTATCCAGCCTGCCCGGAACACACGGTCAAGGCTGACATGTTCAAGCTGTTGCAGTGCGACGAAATCGGCATGCTGCTCACCGAGTCATTCGCCATGTATCCTGGCGCTGCGGTATCCGGCTTTTATTTTTCCCATCCTGAATCGAAGTATTTCGTGGTCGGTAAGATTGGCGACGATCAGGTCAGCGATATGGCGGCTCGGCGCAATGTGAGCAAGGACGATGTCGAGCGCTGGCTGGCGCCGAATTTGTAAATCGAACTTATGATCGAACTTGTAAAAAAGGGAGCGTTTTGAAACGCTCCCTTTTTTTATTCCTCTTCAGCTTTTAAGCAATCCGGTCCTCAATCGCCACCCAGGTGGATGAACTTGAACAGGAAGATCGCCGCAATAACCCAGACCATCACCGGCACTTGCTTCGCGCGGCCGGTGAACAGTTTCAAGGCTGCGTACGAGATGAAGCCGAAGGCAATCCCGTTGGCGATCGAATAGGTGAACGGGATCATCAGCACGGTGATCACGGCCGGCACGCTTTCGGTGCTGTCTTCCCAGTTCAGGTGCACCAGCTCGCGCAGCATCAGGCCGGCGACATAGAACAATGCCGGTGCGGTGGCGTAGGCTGGCACGGCGCCGGCCAGCGGCGAGATGAACAGGCAAGCCAGGAACAGGATGCCGACCGCCAGCGAGGTCAAACCGGTACGGCCGCCAGCCTGCACCCCCGCAGCACTTTCGACATAGGCGGTGGTGCTGGATGTACCCAGCAAAGTGCCGGCGACAATCGCCGTGCTGTCTGCCAGCAAAGCCTTGTTAAGACGCGCCATCTTACCGTTGACCAGCAAGCCGGCACGGTTCGCCACACCCATCATGGTGCCGGTCGCATCGAACATCTCGACCAGGAAGAACACCAGCACGATGTTCAGGATACCCATGGACAAGGCGCCCATGATGTCGAGCTTGAACAGGGTCGGCTCGATCGATGGCGGCATCGCCACCACGCCGGTGAAGGTATTGCCGCCGACCACAAAGCTCAGTACGGTAACGGTCAGGATGCCGATCAGGATCGCGCCCTTGACCTTGAGGTGATCCAGCACCACGATCAGCAGGAAGCCGATAATCGACAGGATCACCGGGATTTGGTGCAGATCGCCGATTTGCACGAAAGTAGCCGGATTGGCGACCACCAGGCCCGAGCTCTTGAGCGCGATGAAACCCAGGAACAAGCCGATACCGGCGGTAATCGCAATCCGTATCGTGGGTGGAATGCCGTTGACGATCATGCCGCGGATACCGACCAGGCTGACGATGATGAACAGGCAACCGGAAATGAACACGGCGCCCAGCGCCACTTCCCACGAAACACCCATGCCCTTCACCACCGCATAGGCAAAGTAGGCGTTGAGACCCATGCCGGGCGCCAGCGCAATCGGATAATTGGCGTACAAGGCCATGATCAGGGTCCCGATGGCGGCTGCCACACAGGTGGCGACGAAGACGGCGCCCTTCGGCATGCCGGCATCGCCCAGGATGGCCGGGTTGACGAAGATGATGTAAGCCATCGTCAGGAAAGTGGTGAGTCCGGCGATCAGTTCGGTGCGCACGTCCGTGCCGTTTTCTTTAAGCTTGAAAAAATTCTCGAGCAGCTGCATTGTGTATGTCTCCTTGATTATTGTTGTTTTTGGTTTTCTGGCTGCCGTGTTGCGCCGCTTGATGCGGAGTTCCGGCAAAATACTGTGCTACGGGATGGGGTCACAATTATGCTCCGTTGGAAATATTGATTATTCAGGAGTGATGATAACCGCTCCCGCTACCGCATTGATAGCCCTGCAATTGTGGCCTCCAAAGATTTTTCCGCGCCTGAAATGCTTTGAAAATTATCAAATACGTCAATAATCGGTCATCGATCAAAAATGTCGCTCCGGCAATACCTATATTTGCCAAATGGAATTACTTATGCGTTCTCTATTCCATTTTAAAGATACCTGACATTAGCCGTATCGCTATATGGAGCTGCGGCGCAAATGCTAATCTGGGGTCATAATTAATAGACCGTTGCAAAGTCAGTCTGGCCACATGTAACGAGCGGTAGAGCCCACAGGCAATACCGGCGATACGGCCCCGAAGACACGGTTTTTGCAACAGTCGCCACTCGATTGGAGATTGTCTTGTCTACGCCCGCACCTAATTCCACGGCCGAGAATGTCATCCGCTTCTACTACCGTGGCGAAATCCACACTGTAGATCAGGCAGCGCCTACCCGCACCATCTTGCAACACCTGCGGGAAGACCTGCACTGCACCGGCAGCAAGGAAGGTTGCGCCGAAGGCGATTGCGGCGCCTGCACTGTCGTCATCGGCGAACAGACTGCGAATGGCGTCACACTCAAATCAGTCAACTCCTGTATCCAGTTTCTGCCGACACTGGATGGCAAAGCCTTGTATACAGTTGAAGACCTGAAGCAAGCCAACGGCGCATTGCATCCGGTCCAGCAAGCCATGGTTGAGTGCCACGGCTCGCAATGCGGTTTCTGCACGCCGGGTTTTGTGATGTCGCTGTGGGACCTGTATCTGAAAAACGATGGCAGCCAGGTTCCGGCGTGCAAGTCCGCTGGAACTGCCGCCAATGCAGGTGCATGCCAGCCATTGCAACGCAAGGATATCGACATCGCGTTATCCGGCAACCTGTGCCGCTGCACCGGCTACCGCCCGATCATCGACGCCGCACACCGGATGGGCGAATTGCCGGCAGTCGGCTTCGATCGTGAAGCCTTGCAACATGCGCTGCAGCCTTTGCAGCGTGACGACATATTCGTCTACAAGCACGGTGACCAGACTTTTTACGCACCGCGCACGCTGGCGCAACTGGTGGAAGTACGCGCCGCCAAGCCGAACGCACGCATCCTGGCAGGCTCGACAGATGTCGGCCTGTGGGTAACCAAGCAGATGCGCGATCTGGGCGACATCATCTACCTCGGCCAGGTGACTGAACTGAACGCGATGGTCACACGCGACGGACAACTTGAAATCGGGGCTGGCGTAACGCTGAACGATGCCTACGCCGAGATCTGCAAGATCTATCCGGAATTATCTGAAATGTGGCAACGCTTTGCCTCGCTGCCGATCCGCAATGCCGGCACCCTCGGCGGCAACGTCGCCAACGGTTCGCCTATCGGCGACTCGCCGCCATGGCTGATTGCACTCGGCGCGCAAGTCGTTCTGCGCGGTCCGGCCGGGCAACGTGTGATGCCATTGGAAGCGCTCTACCTGGACTACATGAAAAAAGACATGCAGGCCGATGAATTTGTCGAAGGCGTACGGATTCCATTGCCGCATGCGGGACAACGCTTCCGTACTTACAAACTGGCCAAGCGTTTCGACCAGGACATTTCAGCCGTCTGCGCAGCGTTTTCCGTCACCCTCGACGGCGATAAGATCAGCGATATCCGGATCGCCTTCGGTGGCATGGCGGCCACGCCAAAGCGTGCTGCACTGACCGAAGCTGCATTGCGCGGGCAGGTCTGGACTGAAAGCGTGATGGAAGCCGCGGTAGCGCTGATGACCGACGATTACAAACCGCTCTCCGACATGCGCGCCTCCGCCGAATATCGGATGAAGACGTCGCAAAACCTGCTGCGCCGGTTCTGGCTGGAAACCCGTGTCGATGCGCCATTGCGTACCGATCAGGTGAATCCTTTCGTGTGCGCTTGAGTTGACAATAAGTTCACAGCCGGCAAAAACAAAGAGTAGACATCATGAATAAGCAAACTGAAGTTTTTATGAAAACCGCGCCGCAAGACAGCAGCACTGCCTGGGCGGAAGTCGGTCAATCGCATCCGCACGAATCGGCGATATTGCACGTGCTGGGCGAAGCCACCTACACCGACGACATCCCGGAAGCGCAAGGCACATTGCACGCCGCGCTCGGCATGTCGCAAAAAGCTCATGCCCGGATTCGCTCGATCAACCTCGATGCCGTGCGCAGCGCACCTGGCGTGGTGGCAGTATTCACTGAGGCCGACATCCCCGGCACCAACGATTGCGGTCCTATCCTTCACGACGATCCTATCCTGGCCAAGGGCTTGGTCGAATATGTGGGGCAGCCAATCTTCGCGGTAGTCGCTGACAGCCACGACAACGCCCGCCGGGCGGTGCGCAAGGTAGTCATCGATTATGAAGAACTGCCAGCCATCCTGACGCCACAAGCGGCGCATGCGGCAAAATCCTATGTATTGCCGCCGATGCACCTGGCGCGCGGCAATGCGCAGAAAGCTTTCGAGAGCGCACCGCATCGTGCCAGTGGCCAGTTGTATGTCGGCGGCCAGGAACAGTTTTACCTGGAAGGCCAGATTTCCTACGCTATTCCGAAAGAACAAAATGGTATGCTGGTGCTATGTTCGACCCAGCATCCGACCGAAATGCAGCACGTAGTGGCGCACGCGCTGGACGTGCATTCGCATAACATCGTGGTGGAATGCCGGCGCATGGGAGGTGGCTTCGGCGGTAAGGAATCGCAATCGGCATTGTGGGCGGCGGTGGCGGCAATTGCGGCGGCCAAGTTGAAGCGCCCGGTCAAGCTGCGCGCCGACCGCGACGACGACATGATGGTCACCGGCAAACGCCATTGCTTCTATTACGATTACGAAGTGGGTTACGACGATGCCGGCCGGATAGTCGCTGCAAAAGTCGACATGGTGAGCCGCGCCGGTTTTTCGGCTGACTTGTCGGCGCCGGTAGCAACCCGTGCAGTCTGCCATTTCGACAATACCTACTATCTGTCCGATGTCGACATCAAGGCTAGTTGCGGCAAGACCAATACCCAGTCGAACACAGCGTTCCGTGGTTTTGGCGGTCCGCAGGGTGCGATTGCGATTGAATACATCGTCGATGAAATCGCCCGCAACCTGGGCCGCGACGCACTCGATATCCGCAAGCTGAATTTCTATGGCCGGAACGATGAAGAAGGCCGCAACGTCACACAATACGGCCAGAAGATCGTCGATAACGTGATTCACGAGTTGGTGGCCGAACTGGAAGCCAGTAGCGAATATCGCCAACGCCGCGCTGCCATCGAAGCCTTCAACGCCACCAGCCCGGTATTGAAAAAAGGCCTGGCGCTGACACCGGTGAAATTCGGTATCGCTTTCAACGTCACCCACTTTAACCAGGCCGGCGCGCTGGTGCACGTGTACACCGACGGTTCGGTACTGGTCAATCACGGCGGCACCGAAATGGGCCAGGGTATCAACACCAAGGTCGCGCAGGTCGTGGCGCATGAACTCGGAATCCCGCTGGAACTGGTTCGCGTCAGTGCGACCGATACCAGCAAGGTCGCCAATACTTCGGCTACTGCAGCCTCTACCGGCGCCGATCTGAACGGTAAGGCGGCACAGGACGCTGCGCATACCATTCGCCAGCGCCTGGCAGAGTTCTTCGCCAAATTGCACGGCGGCGATGCCAAGGCGGTGACTTTCGCCGCCGGCGCAATTCATCTCGGCGAACACAGCATGGCATTCGGCGAGCTGGCGCAAAAGGCATATCTGTCACGGGTTCAATTGTGGTCTGACGGTTTTTACGCCACCCCAGGCTTGCATTGGGATCCGAAAACCATGACGGGCCGGCCGTTCTCTTACTTTGCCTACGGTGCTTCGGTATCGGAAGTGGTAGTCGACACCTTCACTGGCGAATGGAAATTGCTACGCGCCGATGCTTTGTACGATGCTGGCCAGTCACTGAATCCGGCGCTGGATATCGGCCAGGTTGAAGGTGCGTTCATTCAAGGCATGGGCTGGCTCACCACGGAAGAACTGTGGTGGAACAAGGACGGCAAGCTGATGACCCACGCGCCATCGACTTACAAGATCCCCGGCATTTCAGATTGCCCTCAGGATTTCCGCGTCAACCTGTTCAAGAACCGCAATGTCGAAGACAGCATCCATCGCTCCAAAGCCGTTGGCGAGCCGCCTTTGCTGCTGCCATTCTCTGTATTTTTCGCGATCCGCGATGCGATTGCCAGTGTCGGTGGCAAGCGCTTCAATCCGCCGCTGAATGCACCTGCAACCAGCGAAGCGATTCTCAAGTCGGTCGATGCTGTGCGCGCCATGGCGCGTGCGGCCTGATCCAGCGTACTTACCCATCATCGGGAGACTCACCATGAGCAACTGGCTGGATGCGCTAACCACGCTCATCACGCAACCTTCGCAAACCACCACGGCGATCCTGGTCACCGTGGCGCAGGTCGAAGGTTCCGGTCCGCGCGAGCCGGGCGCAAAAATGGTGGTGACGGCGGTCGGCCAGTTCGACACCATCGGCGGCGGCCATCTCGAATTGCAGGCGATCCGGATCGCCCGCGAAATGCTGGATGAGGGCTTGTCGCTTACCCGTGAGCGTCGCCTGCAACGGTTTTCCCTGGGCCCTTCGCTGGGCCAATGCTGCGGTGGCGTCGTGCATCTGGCGTTTGAACGGGTAACACCAGCCGCGGCGGATTATTTCAGTTTCCTGCAACGCCGCTTGCGCGAGGCCGAAGACAGCTGGCGCCTGGTCGCCCTGGATGATGCAGCGTCACCGGCGCTATGCGATGGCGATGGCGAACGCCTGCATGGACCGGGACGACTGCCGACCCTGCCGTCTCTATCGACGCCATCAGTCAACGCCTTCGGCGCCTGCCTGGTTTTGCGCGACGAAAACGGTAAACGCTGGCTGCTCGATGCGTGCCTGGCGACACGGCCGCAATTATTCCTGTTTGGCGCCGGCCATGTCGGCGCGGCGATCGTCAAGGCACTCGGCGATTTGCCATGCCGGGTGGTCTGGATCGATGAGCGAGAAGAAATGTTTCCGGATGAGTTACCCGCCAACGTCTGCGTCGAAGCTACCGATACGCCGGAAGCCTTGGTGGATAGTGCTCCGGCCGGCTCCAGCTTCCTGGTCATGACGCACAATCACGCGCTGGACCAGCGCCTGTCGGCGCAGATTCTGCAGCGTGATGGCGTTGCCTGGTTCGGCTTGATCGGCTCGAAGAGCAAGCGCATGCAGTTCGAGCATCGCTTGCATGAGCGCGGCATTCCCCTTGAGCGGTTGGCCGACATGGTCTGCCCGATCGGTATTCCCGGTATCGTTGGCAAGGAGCCGGCAGTCATCGCTGCCTCGGTCACCGCGCAGTTGCTGCAGGTCTGGGAACAGATCGCCAAACAAGAATTGACAGCGGCACCGCAATTGGGCTCGCAGCTTGTCAAAGAAATATAGCTCGATTTCAGTCGGGTTTAGTTCGGGTTTAGTTATTCATAACGCGTTTGTACGCGTTTTCATTCAAGGATAGTTTCATGGCAGCCATCAGCTTCAGCAATATCGATCAGTCCACATTGCAGGCATACCGCGCTAGCGTTCTCCATTTCACCGCCGATCCGGCCCATCATGCAGATGCTCATCAATGGCATGAGGATGGTTTGCTGTTGATCGCCGACGGCAAGGTAGTGGCGGCTGGCGACTATCAACAGTTGTCGGCGCAATTGCGCGCCGAACTGAAAACCGAACTGAAAATTCAGGATTACCGCGGCAAGATCATCTTGCCGGGTTTTATCGACACCCACCTGCACTATCCGCAAACCGACATGATCGCCTCGCCGGCGCCGGGCTTGCTGCCATGGCTGGAAAAATATACGTTCCCGACCGAGCGTAAATTTGACGATCCAGCGCACGCCGAAGACGTCGCGAAATTTTTTATCGACGAATTGCTACGCTGCGGCACTACCACCGCGATGGTGTATTGCACAGTCAATCCGACTTCGGTCGATGCCTTCTTCAATGCCAGCGAAGCGCGCAATCTGCGGATGGTAACCGGCAAGGTGCTGATGGACCGGAACTGCCCTGATTTCTTGCAGGACACCGCTGAAGGCGGTATCCGCGATACTGAAGAGCTGCTGAAAAAATGGCATAAGCGCGGTCGTCAGTTATACGCCATCACGCCACGTTTCGCGCCTACTTCCAGCAATGCCCAGTTGCAATTGGCGGGCGAGCTGGCACAGGCTTATCCGGACGTGTATCTGCAAACCCACGCTGCGGAAAATATCGATGAGATTGCCTGGGTAAAATCGCTGTTCCCCGATTCGCGCAGCTACATGGATGTGTACGACAAATACGGCATGTTGCGTCCGCGCTCCATGTACGGCCACTGCGTCTGGCTCGACAACCATGATCGTCAACGCATGGCGGAGACGCAATCGGCTATCGCGATTTGTCCGACTTCGAATCTGTTTCTCGGCAGCGGCTTGTTCGATTTCAAAGGCGCCGATGCTGCCGGAATGCCACTGTCGCTGGCTACCGATGTCGGTGGCGGCACCAGTTTCTCCATGCTGCAAACCATGAACGAAGCCTACAAGGTGGCGCGTATGGCAACCACTTATCTGCCAGCGCTACGCATGTTTTACCTGGCTACGCTGGGTGGTGCGCGCAGCATGCAACTGGAAGGAACGATCGGCAATTTCGTCGCCGGCGCCGAAGCCGATTTCATCGTGCTCGATCCGCAAGCCACGCCGCTACTGGCGCGCCGCAGCGAACGTACGGAAAATCTGGAAGAACTGTTGTTTGCGCTGGCGTTGCTGGGAGATGACCGGACTATTGCCGCTACCTATGCAGCCGGCAAACTGGTACATAGCCGGGCCGCGGCTAACGTGTAAGACTTATGATGGGCACAATGTGCCCGCTCTACGGCCGCAGCATGTACTTGTTTTCACTAACGCATTCATAGCGTTGCAAAACATTGCCACTGTCGTCGACACTCTCCAGATACACATCGAACTGCCACAGGCGCGCCATGTGCCGCAATATTTCATCGGTGCCGTCTGCCAGCGGCCGGTCATCGCTGCGGAAATGACGTAGTGTCAGGCTGCGGTCGCCGCGCGTGTTGACTGACCAGACCTGGATGTTCGGTTCGCGGTGGTTGATATCGTATTGGCGCGACAAGGCTTGCCGCACGTACTGGTAGCCAGCCTCGTTGTGAATGGCCGACACCTCCAGTTCGCTGCGACGTTCATCGTCCAGCACGGCAAACAGGCGCATGTCGCGTATCAGTTTCGGCGACAGGTATTGCGCGACAAAGCTTTCATCCTTGAAATTGCGCATCGCGTAATGCAAGGTGTCCAGCCAAGGCGTTCCTGCCAGCTCGGGAAACCATTCGCGATCCTCGTCGGTCGGATTTTCGCAGATACGGCGGATATCGGTCATCATGCCAAAACCGAGCGCATATGGATTGATGCCGCTGTAATACGATTTAGTGACTGGCGGTTGATATACCACGTTGCTATGCGAGTGCAGGAACTCCATCATGAAACCGTCAGTCAGCTTGCCCTCGTCATATAGCGTGTTGAGAATCGTGTAGTGCCAGAACGTGGCCCAGCCTTCATTCATGACCTGGGTCTGGCGCTGCGGGTAAAAATACTGCGCGATCTTGCGCACGATGCGAATCACTTCGCGCTCCCAGGATTCCAGCAGCGGCGAATTTTTCTCGGCAAAGTACAAAAGATTCTCTTGCGTCTCAGACGGAAAACGTCCTTCAACCTGCTCAGTCGCTCCCACCTTTTTTTCAGGCAGGGTGCGCCACAATTCATTGACCTGCGACTGCATGTAATCCGCGCGTTCGCGCCGCTGCGCCTGTTCTTTTTCCAGCGACAATTTTTGCGGCCGCTTATAGCGGTCGACACCGTAATGCATCAACGCATGACAGGAATCGAGCAATTCCTCGACCTTGGAAAAGCCGTAGCGTTCTTCACATTCCGCGATGTACATCTTGGCATAGACCAGGTAATCGATGATCGCGTGGGCGTCCGTCCACAGCTGGAACAGGTAGTTGCCCTTGAAAAAAGAATTGTGCCCATACGCCGCATGCGCCACTACCAGCGCCTGCATCGTCATGGTGTTTTCTTCCATCAGATAGGCAATGCAGGGATTCGAATTGATGACGATTTCGTAGGCAAGCCCCATCTGCCCGCGTTTGTAGTCGCGCTCAGTCATCAGGAAATGTTTACCGAACGACCAGTGCCGGTAATTCACCGGCATGCCAGCGGAGGCGTAGGCATCCATCATCTGTTCAGCGGTGATGATTTCCAGCTGGATCGGATAGATGTCCAGTTTGTAATTCGCGGCAACGCGGGCAATCTCGTCGTTATAAAGCTCGATAAGATCGAACGTCCAATCGGATGGGCAAGGCAGCGGTTGATTGATCAGACGGTCGTTCATGACTGCACCTGCTTTTCAAACAGTTCACGGAACACCGGATAGATCTCGCTGGCGGCCTGCACTTTTTTCATGGCGAATTGCGGGTTGACCGCAGCGATCTGCTGATATTCAGTCCATAGATTCTGCTCTTCGACCGTTACCTGGATGTAGGCGAAATAGCGCGAACGCGGCAGGATCTCCATTTCCAGCAGCTCCCGGCATTTCGGCGAATCGTCGTTCCAGTTGTCGCCATCGGAGGCCTGCGCGCCGTAGATATTCCAGTCCCCCGGCGGATAACGTTCGTCAATGATCTTCTTCATCAGTTCCAGCGCGCTCGACACCACCGTGCCGCCGCTTTCCTGCGAATGGAAAAAGGTATCTTCATCGACCTCATCGGCGCGTGTGTGATGACGAATGAAGACGACTTCGATATGTTCGTAGTTACGGGTCAGGAACAGGTAGAGCAGGATAAAGAAACGCTTCGACAAATCTTTCCGTTGCTCGTCCATCGAACCCGATACGTCCATCACGCAAAACATCACCGCCCGGCTAGACGGTTGCGGCACCTTGACCCGGTTCACATAACGCAGGTCGAACGGATCGATGAACGGGATACGCCAGATGCGGCCTTTCAGATGATGGATATCGTCTTCCAGGCGCTTGATTTCATCGCGCCGGTCATCCGGATCCGCTTTGAGCGCCTCCATCAGCAGTTCCAGTTCGCGCAGCTTGACCACCAGCGGCGAGCCGAGCGCAATCCGGCGTCCCAGCGAGCTGCGCAGCGAACGGACGATATCGATGTTATTGGGACTGCCGTCAGTCGAATAACCGGCGCGCATGTTTTTCCAGCTCGGCACCGCGAGCAGGTTGGTCTTGATCAGGCGCGGCAATTCGAGGTCTTCAAAGAAATACTGCATGAATTCTTCGCGCGATAACTGGAACACGAATTCATCTTCGCCCTCACCCTGATCGCTGGCCGAACTGCCGCCACCGCCGGCGCCGCCATCCGGTCGGGCGATGCGATCGCCTTGCAGATAATCCTGGTTGCCGGGATGGACCATCTCACGCTTGCCACCGGGACCGTGACCGAATATCGGCTCGTTGATCCCCTTGCGCGGAATGCTGATACTCTTGGCGTTTTCGATTTCCTTGATGCCGCGATCGCGCACGGCCTCGGTCACGGAGCGATGAATAGCCGCCCGGAAGCGCCGTAAAAAGCGCTCTCGGTTGGCAATGCTTTTGTTCTTGCCAGACAGTCTACGGTCGATTATCTGATGCAACACGGTCGGCTCTCCTAGGGTGAGTCGCTGGTACTTTTATTCAATACGTACCCAATGCGCACCTTACGACGATTTGCGCACGCGTAGATACCATTCGCACAGCAAGCGTACCTGTTTCGGCGTGTAACCCTTGCTGACCATGCGATTGACGAAATCCTCATGCTTGCGTAATTCTTCGTTCGACCCTTTGGCGTTGAATGAAATAACCGGTAACAAATCTTCGGTATTCGAGAACATTTTTTTCTCGATCACCACGCGCAGTTTTTCGTAACTGGTCCAGAGCGGATTCTTGCCGGCGTTCGAGACCCGTGCCCGCAACACAAAATTCACAATCTCGTTACGAAAATCCTTGGGATTGCTGATACCAGCCGGCTTTTCAATCTTTTCCAGTTCAGCATTCAAGGCAGCACGGTCAAAGCTTTCGCCGGTGTCATGGTCGCGGAATTCCTGATCCTGTATCCAGAAGTCGGCATAGGTGACGTAACGATCGAAGACGTTCTGGCCGTATTCTGAATACGACTCCAGATAAGCGGTCTGGATTTCCTTGCCGATAAATTCCGCATAGCGCGTTGCCAGCGTATCCTTGACGTAGGACAGGTATTTCTGCTCCAGCTCTTGCGGAAACTGCTCGCGTTCGATCTGCTGCTCCAGCACATACATCAGGTGCACCGGATTGGCGGCGACTTCGGTCGAGTCGAAGTTGAATACGCGTGACAATATCTTGAAGGCGAAGCGGGTCGAGACCCCGGTCATGCCTTCATCCACGCCGGCATAGTCGCGATATTCCTGGAACGATTTGGCTTTCGGATCGCTATCTTTCAGGTTATCACCGTCATACACCTGCATTTTCGAAAAAATACTGGAATTTTCCGGTTCACCCAGACGGGTCAGGATCGAGAACTGCGCCATCATTTTCAACGTGCCCGGTGCACAAATCGCCTTGCCCAAAGAAGACGTGCGTATCAGTTTTTCATAAATCTTGATTTCTTCCGACACCCGCAAGCAATACGGCACCTTGACGATGTAGATACGATCCAGCAAAGCTTCGTTATTCTTGTTGTTGCGGAATGCCTTCCATTCCGATTCGTTCGAGTGCGCCAGGATAATGCCGTCGAACGGAATCGCGCCAAAACCTTCGGTGCCTTTGAAGTTACCTTCTTGCGTAGCAGTCAGCAACGGATGCAGCACCTTGATTGGCGCCTTGAACATTTCGACGAATTCAAGCAAACCTTGATTGGACAAGCACAGCCCGCCCGAATAGCTGTAGGCATCGGCATCGTCCTGCGAATATTGTTCAAGCTTGCGGATATCGACCTTGCCGACCAGGGTTGAAATATCCTGGTTGTTTTCGTCGCCCGGTTCGGTTTTGGAAATGGCTACTTGCCGCAAGATCGACGGGTAGCGTTTGACTACGCGGAATTTGCGGATGTCGCCGTTGAATTCATGCAAGCGCTTGACGGCCCACGGACTCAGTATCGATCTCAGGTAACGGCGCGGGATGCCGTATTGTTCTTCCAGGATCGCGCCGTCCTCTTCATAATCGAACAGACCCAGCGGCGACTCGTTGACCGGCGATCCTTTAAGGGAATAAAACGGTACATGTTCCATCAATTGTTTGAGACGTTCGGCGATCGACGATTTACCGCCCCCAACCGGACCCAGCAGATACAGAATCTGTTTGCGTTCTTCCAGGCCTTGCGCTGCGTGCCGGAAATAAGCGACCACTTGTTCGATCACTTCTTCGGCGCCGTAGAATTCCTTGAACGCCGGATAAACCTTGAGCACCTTGTTGGCGAAGATGCGCGATAAGGATGGATCGTGGCGCGTATCAACCTGTTGCGGCTCGCCTATCGCCATCAGCATGCGTTCCCCGGCCGTTGCATAACAGCTGGGATCAGTCTTACAAAGCGCAAGATATTCTTCTAAGGAAAATTCTTCTTCTCTGGTTTTGTCGAACCGACTCGCAAAGCTGCTGTAGATATCCATATCACCCCCGCATCAACGATGTTGCGAAAACAAATTGAAGATTACTTCTACCGAGTTTGACCTCTTCAGATACTCGCAGTTCCTTGACCGGCTGACTACACTTTCGATACGGCCCAGAAGAGGATTACACGATTCGATTCTAAACCTTTTTCTAAGATGCAACAGGGTTTTATCTGTTTTTGCTACACAAGTATCTGCGCTTACTTTTCATTCCACGGTGCGACCTTGAATAAAATCAACATCCCGGGCAACGCCAGTACGAAACATAAAATGAAAAAATGGAACCAGCCTGTTTCCGCAACGATATAACCGACCGAGGAATTGATGAAGGTACGTGGCACCGCAGCAAGGCTGGTGAACAAGGCGTATTGCGTTGCGGTGTAGCGCGGATCGGTGGTGCGCGCGATATAGGCAACAAAAGCAGCAGTGCCGAGACCCACGCCAAATGCTTCGCCGCCGATCACGATAGCCAGCACCAATGGATCGGGACCGGTCTGCGCCAGCCAGGCAAACCCAAGAATGGTTACCGCTTGCACCACGCCGAAAATCCACAAGGCGCGGTTAATCCCGATCTGCACCATCCAGATGCCGCCGACCAGGCCGCCGACCAGGCTGGCCCACAAGCTTGTAGTCTTGGAAATCAAACCGATCTGCGTCAGCGTGAAACCGATATCGATATAAAACCTGGTAGCAAGCGCAGTTGCCATGCTGTCGCCGAGCTTATACAGAAAAATGAAGGCAAGTATCCACAGGGCGCTGCGCCAGCCATCTCGCGCGATAAACTCTTGAAACGGTAACAAGACGGCTTCCCGCAGGTTCTTTGGCGGTGCGCCATACACGCTCGGCTCCTTGATCATCAGCGTGCAGATCAAGCCCGGCAGCATGAATCCCGCGGTGATCCAGAATACCGCCTGCCAGCTCATGTGATCGGCCAGGAACAGCGACAAGGCGCCCGGCACCATGCCCGCCACTTTATAGGCATTGACGTTAATCGCCGCGCCCAGGCCTTGTTCGCTATCCGGCAGGATCTCGCGGCGATAAGCATCGATCACGATATCCTGGCTGGCCGACAAAAACGCCACCACTGAAGCCATGACGGCAATCGCCGCTATCTGCGTGTGCGGATCGAGCATGCCCATGCCGCCGATGGCGACGAACAAGCTGGCCTGGGTCAGCATCATCCAGCTGCGCCGGCGTCCGAGTTTGCCGAAATGGAAGCGGTCCATCAACGGCGACCATACGAATTTCCAGGTGTAGGGAAACATCACCAGCGCAAACAGGCCGAGCGCTTTCACGTCAAGGCCGGATTTACTTAACCAGGCTTGCAGCAAACTAAGGAGAATAAACAGCGGCAGACCTGAACTGAAGCCGAGGAAGGCGCAAATCAGCATGCGCCGGTTGAGATAGTGATGCCAAGAATTTGAATCTGATGTCATGGATGCGCCCGCGGCGGCGGGGAGTTTAAGATATGACACCAGAGCGCGGTCCCGGCAATGCTCCGGGGCCCGGGGCCTGGCGTCATATCCTGTATTTTTTACCGGTTTATTTCTTGCGAAAGCGGAATACCGCAAGACTACCACGCCAGTTAGGCAGCACCGATATCGGCTGGCCATCATGCAGGGCTACGCATTCGAGCACCTCCAGGCCGACTTCGTTCGCCAGTTCCTCAAAATCCTTGATGGTGGCGCAACGCAGGTTGGGCGTGTCGTACCATTCGTACGGCAAAGTCTTGGATACTGGCATGCGGCCGCGCATTAACGCTACCCGGTGCGGCCAGTAAGCGAAATTGGGGAAGGATACAATCGCTTCGCGCCCGACCCTGGCGATATCGCGCAATACGCCTTCGACATTTTTCATCATTTGCAAAGCCGACAGGCACAGCACGGTGTCGAAGGCATCGTCGGCAAACAGGTTCAGCCCGGCTTCCATATCCTGCTGGATCACCGAAACGCCGCGCGCCACGCACGCGGGAATCTTGCTGTCATCGATTTCGACGCCGTAGCCTGCGCATTGCTTGTCGGATTGCAGATAATCAAGCATGACGCCGTCGCCACAACCCAGGTCGAGCACTTGCGATTCACCGCGCACCCAATGTGCGATAAAGGCCAGATCCGGGCGCAAACTGCTTAGTTGATCAAAATTCATTTACTGCTCCTGCCACTTCAGTGACGGCATTCGATACGGCCGGCTGCTCCAGCTCCTGCCAGATGCGGTTGTAATATTCGCCCACCACCGCCATATAACGCGGGTCATCCAGCAAAAAGGCGTCGTGGCCGTGCGGTGCGTCGATCTCGGCATAACTGACACGACGTTTATTGTTTACCAGAGCCTGCACGATCTCGCGGCTGCGTTCCGGCGAAAAGCGCCAGTCGGTCATGAACGATACGAGCAGGAACTGCGCCTGGGTCTTGCTCAAAGCGAGAGTCAGATCGCCGCCGAATTCCTTGGCCGGGTCGAAATAATCGAGGGCCTTGGTGATCAGCAGATAGGTGTTGGCGTCAAAATATTCAGAAAATTTATCGCCCTGATAGCGCAGATACGATTCAATTTCAAAATCGATGCCAAAGCCGAACTGGTAAGCGCCGGAGCGCAGGTCGCGGCCGAATTTTTCCGCCATGTCGTCATCCGACAGATAGGTGATGTGCCCCACCATGCGCGCCACGCGCAAGCCGTTCTTGGGCACCACGCCATGCGCGTAATAATCGCCTCCATGAAAGCCGGGATCAGTCAGGATCGCCTGGCGTGCAACATCGTTGAAAGCGATGTTTTGCGCCGATAGTTTGGGCGTCGAAGCGATCACAACACAGTGGCGCAGACGGGTCGGATACATCAGACTCCAGGCCAGCGCCTGCATGCCGCCCAGCGAGCCGCCCATGACGGCGGCAAATTGCGTGATACCCAGTGCATCGGCGAGGCGCGCCTGCGCTTGCACCCAGTCCTCCACGGTCACTACCGGGAATTCCGCGCCGTACGGCTTGCCGGTGGCGGCATTGATATGCATCGGTCCGGTAGAACCGAAGCAGGAACCCAGGTTATTGACGCCGATGACGAAGAATTTGTTGGTGTCGAGCGCCTTGCCAGGCCCCACCATATTGTCCCACCAGCCGACATTCTTTTCGTCATCCTGATATACGCCGGCAACGTGATGCGAGGCGTTCAAGGCATGACAAACCAGCACCGCATTCGATTTGTCGGCGTTGAGACTGCCATAGGTTTCGTACACCAGCGTGTAATCCGCCAGCAGCGCGCCGCTTTGCAACTGCAGCGGCGTCGCGAAATGCATGGATTGCGGGGAAACTATTCCGAGGGACATTGTAGGGACCTGATCCTGATAACAATAAAAAAAGCCCGAGAGCTTTCGCTAATCGGGCTAAATTCTGGGCTTGTACTTCAAGCTCGCTTTAGCCGTATTTATTTAGCATCGCCTGATCCTGGGATCTGGTGATGCCGCGCGCCCGCAAGCTGAGGTGGTGAAACCATTCAAATCGGCGCGATAGCTCAAGAATAACCAAGTCGGGGCCTGGCGTCAAACTAGAACTTCAGGACAGTGATTATGCCGGCATGCGCATCTGGCTGACTGCCGCAGCAATCGCGCTCGGCTCGGTATTACGCAGGATTTTTTTGGTTTGCAGCATCAGATTGTCCAGATCGCTATTCAACACTTCCTGTTTCACCGCCAGCAACTGCGCCGGATGCATTGAAAACTCCAGCAAACCCATGCCCAGCAACAAACGCGTGAATTTGACATCGCCTGCCATTTCGCCGCATACCGACACCGGGATCCCGGCTTTTCGGCCTAATGCAATCACGGTTGACAACAAAAACAAGACTGCCGGGTGCAGCGGGTTATACAGATGCGCGACTTCATGGTCGACACGGTCGATCGCCAGCGTGTACTGGATAAGGTCGTTGGTGCCGATAGACAGGAAATCCATGCGTTTGATAAACATCGGCAACGCCAGAGCTGCTGCCGGGATTTCGATCATGGCGCCGATCTGGATGGTTTCGTCGAAAGCAGTGCCTTCATCGCGCAATTGCTGCTTGGCTTGCTCGATGATTGCCAAGGTTTGATCGATTTCAAAGGCATGTGCCAGCATCGGAATCAGCAGTTTCACCTTCCCCAGGGCGGAGGCACGCAAAATTGCCCGCAATTGCGTCAGGAACAGTTGCGGTTCTGCCAGGCAGTATCTAATCGCGCGCAAACCCAGCGCCGGGTTCAGCGCGGTCTGTTCCTCTATGTTGATCGGTTTGTCGGCGCCGACATCCAATGTCCGGATAGTCACCGGCCGCCCCTTCATTGCCATCACCGCCTGCCGATACGATTCGAACTGCTCATCCTCGGTCGGCAGCTCATGTTGCGGGCCGATCCGGCCCATGAACAGGAATTCCGAGCGGAATAGCCCCACTCCGCTGGCGCCGGCATCCATCGCCGCCGCACAGTCGCTAGGCAGTTCAATGTTGGCCAGCAAGGTGATCTCGGTACCGTCCAGGGTAACCGCGCGGGTCTTCTTGATCTTGCCTAGCTTCCTGCGTGCACGCAGCAGATGCGCCTGCCGCTCCCGATATTGCTTAAGTATTACCGTTGCCGGATCGACAATCACTACGCCGGCATCGCCGTCGATGATAATCCAGTCATCCTGCTTGATCAGCCGGGAGGCGTTATTCATGCCGACCGCGGCCGGGATATCCAGGCTGCGCGCCACAATCGCGGTATGCGAGTTCTGGCCGCCGAGATCGGTGACGAAACCGGCGAAGGCGCGGTCACGGAATTGCAACATGTCGGCCGGTGAAATGTCATACGCGACCACCACGATATTCCCGAAAGAAGCGCCATCGCCATCAACTTCCGGTAATCGGGTGGCGGTGCCGGTCAGCACTTTCAGCAGACGCTCGCCGACTTGCAGCACGTCCATTTTGCGTTCGCGCAGATAGGTATCTTCGATTTCGTCGAACTGCGCCGACAACTCGTCGATCTGGGTCACCAGCGCCCACTCGGCGTTATATTGGCGGTGACGGATGATATCGAGCGACATCTCAGCCAGCATCGGGTCCGACAGGATCAGCAGATGGACATCTACAAAAGCGCCTAGTTCGGGCGGGGATTCTTTGGGTAAATCGCTGCGGATAGTCTGCAGTTCGGTGCGTACCTTGGTTACCGCGTTTTGCAAGCGCTGGACTTCTGCTTCGACCTCGGCTTCGCCGATCAGGTAGTGTTTGACGTCCATTGCCGCCGGCGCCAGCAAATGGGCGCGGCCGATCGCGATGCCGCGCGAAACCGGAATGCCATGTAAGGTAAAGGATGCCATCTGGTCAGCCCGCTGAAAAGAATATGATTTTATCAATTGCGAGACAGAGTTTCAGCGCCGCGAAGCCATTCAGGCGGGCTAGCGGCAATACTCCATCTCCAAGGCAACCGGGCTCGAAACTGTCGAAGGGCGCTTAGGTGTGGGCCGTGTCACTTCGGGCCGTGTCACTTCGGGCCGTGTCACTTCGGACCGTTTCACTGCCAGCCGTTTTACTCACCTTCGCCAAACTTATCTTGAATCAGCTGATATAAGGCATCAAAGCAGTTTTTCTCATCCTCGCCGTCGGCTTCCAGCAATATCGTGCTGCCCTTGCCTGCTGCCAGCATCATCACGCCCATGATCGACTTGGCGTTGACGCGACGCTTGTTGCGGGTCATCCAGACTTCACATTTGAATTTGCTTGCCAGTTGCGTAAATTTGGCTGACGCGCGAGCGTGCAAGCCGAGTTTGTTGATGATTTCGATTTCTTGTTGAATCATTTGTCTTTTATCTAATATTTGATTTATTGAAAGACTTGGCTATCAGTGCGCCAACCGTACCCGGTTATCAACCCGCACCGCACCGCCCTGACCGCCGGCCAACGCCATTTCAGTCACCACATCAAGAGTATCGTTACGATAGGTCAAGGCGCGTAACAGCATCGGCAAACTGATGCCGGCAATCACCTGAGTCTGGCTGCCAGTGCAAAACGGCAGCGTACAGTTGGACGGCGTGCCGCCCATGACGTCAGTGATCACCAACACCCCGGAACCATCGTCCAGCCGCGCCGCAGCCTGTTTTGCCAATTTTTGCACTTCAATCGGATTCTGGTCGGCGATCACGTCGATCGCTTCGAGTCGCTCCGGCGTCTGGCGAAACACGTGAGAGGCGGCTGCGATGAATGCCTGGCCCAACGGGGCGTGGGTTAAAAGAAGAATGCCAATCATAGTTTCAATCTCAAATCCTGCTTGCGGATTTGTCCGGGGTTTATATATTTATAACGGTTTTACAACAACGACCATCCTGTTTCGCGACTTTTACCGTGGCGATCAGGACAACATAAATCGATTACTACAGCGCGATTACTGCAGCGCCGCTTCCAGCGCATTAATGAACATCTCGGCAACATCAAAACCGGTTTGCTGCTTAATTTCCTGGAAGCAAGTCGGGCTAGTCACATTCACTTCCGTCAGATAATCACCAATTACATCTAATCCTACCAGTAACAGGCCACGCTGTAGCAACACCGGTCCAAGTGCTTCGCCGATTTCGCGATCGCGTGCCGTCAGCGGCTGCGCTACACCGATGCCGCCGGCAGCCAGGTTGCCGCGTACTTCGCTGCCTTGCGGGATCCGCGCCAGCGAAAAAGGCACGACTTTGCCGCCAATCACCAGCACCCGCTTGTCGCCGGCGACGATCTCGGGAATGAAACGCTGGATCATGATGGTGCGATGACCGTTGTCGGTCAGGGTTTCAATGATCGATCCCAGATTCAGGCCGTCTTGCCGGACCCGGAAAATGCCGGTGCCGCCCATGCCGTCGAGTGGTTTCAGGATTACGTCCTGATGCTCTTCGTGAAAAGCACGCAAGCGCGCCGCATCGCGCGTCACCAACGTGGGCGAGGTGTATTTGGAGAATTGTGCAATCGCCAGCTTTTCATTGTGGTCGCGGATCGCCTGCGGCTTGTTGAATACCCGTGCACCCTGTGTTTCCGCCAGTTCCAGCAGATACGTGGTGTAGATGTATTCCATGTCGAAAGGCGGGTCTTTGCGCAGCAGGATCGCATCGAACTCCGACAAGAACATGGACGCCGGTGCACTGGCGCGGTACCAGTCCTTATCGTCTCCTGTCAGGCTGACGCGAATCACGTTAGCGGTGACAATCCCGCTTTCCAGCGCCATGTCTTTTTGCTCGAACGCATAGATGGTATGGCCGCGTTTGACAGCTTCGACCATCATTGCGTAAGTTGAGTCCTTATACGTCTTGAAGGTATCGAGCGGATCGGCGAGGAAAGCAATTTTCATTTTTGTGGCCCTATGGTTGTCAGGACAGAGTGCTAATCAATAATATTAATAGTATTAATATTCTTCCGGATTCGGATCGGTCTTTTCCATCTCCAGCGAGGCCGCCAGCAAACCCAGACGCGCGACCACGCCGTACATGTAAAACCGGTTCGGTGCAGTGGTGCCGGGTTTGGCCAGCATATCCGGCAACGCATGTTGCTGGGCAAAGGCCAAGGGTACGAAATGGGCGCCCGGCGCGTTCAGGTTTTCGTTGATGCCGCGTTCTGCATGCACACGGTAAAAACCGCCGACCACATAACGGTCGATCATGTACACCACCGGCTCCGCCACCGCATCATTGATATGTTCGAAAGTATGCACGCCTTCCTGGATGATCAGGTCGTGGATTTCGCCGCCGGCTTTGCCCAGCGACAGTTTCTCGCGCTGCTTGCGGCTCAGTTCCTTGATCTGGCTGACATCGGTCACGCTCATCACGCCCATGCCGTCGGTGCCGGCATCGGCCTTGACGATCACGAACGGTTTTTCCGTGATGCCGTATTCCTTGTATTTCTTGCGTATCTTTGCCAGCAGCGAGCTGACGCTGGCGGCCAACTTGTCATCGCCGTCGACGGCTTCGAAATCGACCTGATCGACCTTGGCGAAAAACGGATTCAGCATCCACGGATCGACATCGACCAGTTTGGAAAATTTCTTGACCACTTCGTCGTAGGCTGCGAAATGGTTGCTCTTGCGGCGCACGGTCCAGCCGGCATGCAGCGGCGGCAACAGGTTTTGCTCGTTAAGGTTTTCCAGGATCGATGGCGTGCCGGAAGACAAATCGTTATTCAGCAAAATGGTGCAGGGATCGAAATTTTTCAGGCCCAGGCGACGGCCATTGGCAGAACGTTCCAGCGGCTCCAGCGTGATCGTGCTGCCGTCCGGCAGTTCGATGGTTTGCGGTTCCTTCAGGTTTTCATCAAGCGAACCAAGCCGGACATGCAGTCCGGTCTGGCGGAAAATCTGCATCAGGCGGGCTACATTTTGCAAATAGAAAGTGTTACGCGTGTTGAGCTCAGGCAACAACAACAGATTCTTGGCATCTGGGCAATATTTTTCGATGGCGGCCATCGCCGCCTGTATTGCCAGCGGTAACATCTCTGGCGACAAGTTGCTAAATCCGCCTGGAAACAGGTTGGTATCAACCGGCGCCAGCTTGAAACCTGAATTACGCAGGTCGACCGAGCAATAGAACGGCGGTGTGTGCTCTTGCCATTCCATACGGAACCAACGCTCGATGGCAGGCGTGGCCGCGAGAATTTTCTTTTCCAGTTCGAGCAAAGGGCCGTTCAAGGCGGTGACAAGGTGGGGAACCATATAAAGCTTTCTTTTTGGGAGCTATGTAGCGTCTGCAACTTGCGCAACTGCCTGTCATGGAATGTACTTTCAGGACTTTCACGACAGGCAAGAGACGCAGATTCTAACGGGAAATGCATTGTTTCGCCGGTTACCCGGTGTGATGCCACTAAACATGGCGATCCAACGGCGGGCTCAGCTGCCTGGTAGCGACCCGGCAGCCACCGGGTATACGAGCCAAGTTTACATCGGGTCAGTTGCGAATTTTTAAAGTCCCGAAAAACAAAAAAGCGCTATTACGCGCCTTTTTAACAATGCCATATTGATATCGAATCAAACGCAAGAAGCGGCAAGAATCACCAATATTCAGCAATATTCAAATCCGCTTGTACATGAAACTGGTATCGGCCAACTTACCGGTCGTCGAACGGGCATAGGCGGGAATGATGCCGGCCAATTCGAACCCAAGCGAGCCGTACAAGGATTCTGCGGCATCGCCGGTACGCGTATCCAGAACCAGCAAAGAACGGCCGTCGGCGCGCGCGATTGCCTCAGCCCGCTGCATCAATATCCGCGCAACGCCTTTGCGCCGGACGTCCGGGTGTACCAGCAGTTTTGAAATTTCGGCGCGATGACGACCATTGGCCGGCGCCGCCAGCACCAGCTGCACGGTGCCGACGATCTGGCCGGCGAAGCGCGCCACCAGCAGGCGACGACCGCCGCTCACCAGTGAGCCGCTGACACCGTACCAGAAGGAAAATGCATCTTCCGTATCCGGCTTATCCAAAAAGCCGACACTGGCGCCCTGCTCAACGCAAGCCATCAGAATCTCGGCCAGCGGGCCTACTACCTGATCGAACTGATCCGCCCTGACGTCTTCGACCGTGCATGTGGTCAAGCGTTGCGGAGTGATGGTCGGGTCCAAACTGAAATCTCCTGAAACGGATGTGGCAGAAAACGAAAATCCCGGGCCATCGATAACGACCCGGGATTACGTGGAACGTCGCACCGGATAGCCTTGCTGCGGCTATCCGGCGCCTGTCGGTAAAACTTAATCGTGATAAGCAGATTCGCCATGGCTGGAGATGTCCAGGCCTTCGCGCTCTTCTTCTTCCGTAACACGCAAACCCATGACGATGTCGACCAGTTTGAATGCGATCAGCGAAACCACGCCGGACCAGATCAAGGTCGTCAGCACGCCTTCAAACTGAATCCACAGTTGGCCAGGGATCGAGTAGTCAGGAGCCACGGCATTGGCGACGTAGTCATAGATACCGGTGCCGCCCAGGCTAGGTGCAGCGAACACGCCAGTCAGCAACGCCCCCATGATACCGCCGACGCCATGCACGCCGAACACGTCCAGCGCATCGTCCGCACCCAGCAATTTCTTCAGGCCGGTAACACCCCACAGGCAGACGAAGCCAGCCAGCAAGCCCATGATCAAGGCGCCCATCGGGCCGACAAAACCGGCTGCAGGAGTAATCGCCACCAGACCGGCAACAGCACCGGAAGCGCCACCCAGCATGGAAGGCTTACCTTTACCGATCCATTCACCGGCGCTCCAGCTCAGTACAGCAGCAGCAGTCGCTAACAATGTATTGATGAATGCGAGTGCGGCGCTGCCGTTAGCTTCCAGGGCGGAGCCGGCGTTGAAGCCGAACCAGCCGAACCACAGCAGCGATGCGCCGACCATGGTCAGGGTCAGGCTATGCGGCTTGAACGCTTCCTTGCCGTAGCCGACACGCTTGCCGATGACATACGAACCAACCAGGCCAGCGATAGCAGCGTTGATATGCACCACGGTGCCGCCGGCGAAATCCAGCGCGCCCTTTTGGAACAGCCAGCCGCTTGCAGCAGTCACTTTTTCGGCGGCGGCAGCATCGGTAAAGCCGTCAGGACCAGGCCAGAACCAGACCATATGCGCCATCGGCAGGTAGGCGAAAGTGAACCACAACACGGTGAATACCAGGATCGCGGAGAACTTGGCGCGCTCGGCGAAAGCACCGATGATCAGGGCACAGGTAATCGCAGCAAATGCGCCTTGGAACACTACGTAGGCAAACTCAGGCACTACCACGCCCTTGCTGAAAGTGGCCGCGACCGAATCCGGTGTCATGCCATGCAAGAACAGGCGGCTGAAACCACCGAAGAACGCATTGCCTTCCGTGAACGCGATACTGTAACCGTAGAGTATCCACAGCACGATGATCAGCGAGAATACAGTGAAACACTGCATCAGCACCGACAGCATGTTTTTGCTGCGCACCAGGCCGCCGTAGAACAAACCGAGGCCAGGTAAAGTCATCAAGATCACGAACGCGGTACACACCAGCAGCCAGGCGGTGTCGCCCTTGTTCGGCACCAGTGCAGCAGGTGCTGCTGCAGCTGGAGCACTGGCAGCGGCAGCAGCAGGAGCTGCAGCTGGTGCAGCAACCGCTGGTGCAGCCGGAGCCGGTGCAGCAGCTGAAGCATCTGCACTGGCCGACGTTGCTACGCTGGCGCTGGCAGACGCCTCGTCGGCGGCTGATGCCGGCAACATCGAAGTTGCCGCGATCAGCGCACAAGCCGCTAAAATCGTAGTAAGCATTCTGTTCATTTTTTTTATCCCCTTAGATTGCGTCTTTGCCGGTTTCACCGGTACGAATACGAATAACTTCCTGCAGATCAAACACAAAGATCTTGCCGTCGCCGATCTTGCCGGTACGGGCTGCCGTTTCAATCGCCTCTACGGCCTGCTCCAGAATGCTGTCATCCACCGCTGCTTCGATTTTCGTTTTCGGCAAAAAGTCGACCACATACTCGGCGCCGCGGTACAGCTCAGTGTGGCCTTTTTGACGGCCGAAACCCTTGACCTCGGTCACGGTTATGCCTTGTACGCCAATCGCCGAAAGTGCTTCACGCACTTCGTCGAGCTTAAATGGTTTGATGATCGCTGTAATCAGTTTCATGTCGGCCTCATTTATTTTGAGTGGCGGCTCGCATAGATTGCCTGGATTGCCCTAGCTTGCCGCCGTGGATACTGCTGTTTTGTGTCGATTAGAAGGTCTTCGCTACAGAAAACACTACGCCGTTGCGACCCAGGTTCTTGCCGCTCGGGCTAACGTACGCACCATCCTTGGCATCGGTGCCGACATAAGCCAGCCCCAACGTGATGCCTGCGAGCTGATCAAAGGTCTTGGTGGCGCCGATTTTCCAGTCGGTGTAACTGGCAAAACTGGTGTTCTCCACTGTTTGGTGGCCGAGATGCAGCCCGAGCGTGACGCCTGCACCGACATCGATATTAGCGCCGGCATCGTAGTAAGCGCTGTTCTTGCTGTTGACGGTACCGAACAGGTTGGTCATCGCATGCGAATATTTGAAATAGGCCGGGCCGTAGCCGATCTGACCGTACAGCTCGAAAGTATTGGCGTTTCTGCCGATCTGGCTGTAGTTGTTGGTTGGGTAGTAGTAGTACAGACCGCCCACGTCATACGTGAAACCGCCAGGCAGATCGCCGCGTTTGCCGCCGTAGATATCCCACTCCACCGGACCCTTGCCGCCGGTGCCGGTATTGGCGCTGTCGACCGCATCCTTGATCCACTTAATGTTGGACAACCAGGTTCCTGCATACAGGCCGGTCGGATTATTGGTGTAGTCCGCGCCACCTTGCACTGCGGGGTCGAAACGCGTTTGC
The DNA here is from genome assembly GCF_900113705.1 of Collimonas sp. OK307. Lineage (GTDB taxonomy): Bacteria > Pseudomonadota > Gammaproteobacteria > Burkholderiales > Burkholderiaceae_D > Collimonas. Next base: position 175,346 of record NZ_FOQI01000004.1, read on the forward strand.
GAGATACCGCGGAAGCGATAGTCGTTGACGGCGCCGATGTTGTAACTGATTTCGTTATCCGGCTTGGCTTCTTCGGGCTTGGCATCTTCTGCATAGGCCAGGCTTGCTGTAAAACATGAGGCTATTGCTGCGGCTAGAATCAGCTTTTTCATGGTTGTCCCTATTGGTATGTTGAAATGAAAAACTGCAAAATCACTACTCTTCAAGCTTTCCATAGCAGAACCCATGCCAACTGGTCTGGTTGCCCTTTTTGGCCCGCCGCAACCTGTTGTGGTGATATTTATTCAACACCTTTCATCGATTATTACTAAACAGATGATGAGGGAACGTTCTTCCGTGGGAAGTTTTGGCAAAAGAATGCACCATAATAAAGCGGGCGATTAAATCGGCTCTACTTTGGTGCGAAAATTTTCAGGGATAACTACATGACAGTCTGTAGTTGACTACAACGCAATGCCGACGGGATCCAGATTCATCGAGAGGGCGGCACAGGCTTCGCAGTGGCCCCATGAATATAATCAATCCTGGATCTTTGATGATGCCAACTTATGGCGCTACGATCATTACGATGGGCGCTGCTTTCGTTTCTTCCCTCGTCAACCGTCACCGCACTCTCACAGGAGATTATCTTGGCTTCAGAATCAACATCACCAGCATCACTTGCGCAAATGCATATCAAACCGCTAAGCGAGCAGGATTTTGCTGTTTGGCAACATCAATGGCAGGGCTACCAGGACTTTTATGAAGTTGACATTCCGCAGGCCACAAGACTGGTAACCTGGCAGCGCTTGCTGGATCCGAAGGAACCGATCTTCGGCGCACTGGCGATAGTGGATGGCGAGGCAGTCGGCCTGGTCCACTGGGTTTTCCACCGCTCTTGCTGGACGGTGGAAAACTCCTGTTACCTGCAAGACTTGTACGTCTCGCCGCAACAGCGCGGCACCGGCGCCGGCCGGCAACTGATCGAACACGTGTACCAGGAAGCCAAAGCCGCCGGCAGCACCCGTGTGCACTGGCTGACGCATGAGACCAACAAGACCGCCATGCAACTGTACGACCGCATCGCGGTGCGTTCAGGCTTTGTGCAATATCGCAAGCAGCTCGATTGAAAATGCGCTGAATCCTCTTGGACAACCGGCTGATTCCGGCAAAGCAGTAATGACTTAAATTGCCGCGCCGAATCGCGATTTCAATACCGGGTTTGCGTGTATCGGTTATCATTTTTTTTATTTACTGCTAAAGGGCGACCGACCATGAACAAACCCAACTTTTTTGACGACATCCAAGCCAAAATCAATCAGGCCATCGAAAATTCACCTGCCAAAGATATCGAAAAAAACGTCAAGGCAATGCTAGGCCAGGGTTTCTCCAAGCTGGATCTGGTCACACGCGAAGAATTTGACGTGCAAGCGCAGGTATTGGCCAACACACGTGAAAAACTTGAAGCACTGGAAGCCCGCGTGACCGAGCTTGAAGCACAACTGAAGCGCCCATGATGCCGCGCCGGTGACGCTGGCTGTCCTCAAAAGCCGGGCGCTGGCAGGTATGCAAGCGCCCGCCGTCACAGTTGAAGTCCACCTGGCCAACGGCCTCCCGTCATTCACCATCGTTGGCAACAATACACCTGATAATTTTTGTCGATATTGATGGGTTCAGCCCCAGTTCCATATGAACGGTAGCTGCCATATTGCTGAATGGTTGCACCTACTTTTTTACTTGAGATTGTCGAGTAGACTCAACACACGCTCGGAGGAAGGGGCATTTTTTTGGCTGGAGGCATCGTATGCGTCTGTACTACTACACCGCGAAGCAATGGGGCATGAAGTCGCTATGGGAGAAGCGATTAAAAATCGCGCAATACGCCGACTTGAACGACCCCTTCGAACTTCTGCCGTTTACGCAGACTGACAAGGAAGCTCGGGCGCACACAAAGATGGTTGTGAACGTGCTATCCCAAGAGCATGGCGTGCTTTGCTTCTCTAAGTCTTGGCGGACAACATTGATGTGGGCGCATTACGGCGACAAACACACGGGTATGTGCCTCGGATTCGACATCGAAGACGGCCCACACTTGACGAAGATTGACTACGTTTCGAGGAGGCTGCCCAGCCCGATTGATTTCAGCAAGCCGCTTGGAGGTGTCGACGAACCAATGTTGGCCAAGTGCTTGAACGTCAAGCACAGTGGCTGGAAATACGAGAAGGAGTACCGTTTGCGAGCCGCGTTACAGGAACGGCGAGATAGCAACTACTACAATTCATTTAACAACGGTATGGCACTGCGCGAGGTCATCATCGGAGCGCGTTCGACCTTGTCAATCGTAGATGTGGCTGAGGCGATTGGGACAGAGCCTGAGGCGAATGTTGAGATATGGACGGCCCGTGCAGCACACGGTACTTTCAACATGTGTGCGAACCGTGAGCTACCGAGGAAAACCATCTCGGGGGTCGAGCCCGCATTGAATAAACAGAGGCAACTCGCAGAAGCCCTGCGTCAATACGGCAAGGAGTAATAGCCAACCCGAAAATTGCCAGTCACCTGCGGCGCCTCTGGCCGGAAGAGTGAAGTCACCGGCTGTCTCCGACAGACCGCTTCCGTTACACCCCGCGCCGGTCGCCTATCTTCGGTTGTCAGCAGCCCAACGAGAAGCTAGCGCGCCACGAAGGAGCCAATTGCAAAAGTTTGTTCATTGCACCCAAGTCTTATTTTTCTTTCAGCAGCAGATAGATGATGACGAGTGCCCACCATGGCGCCGACAGCGCACCGACAAGCGCGTAAAGAATGACCCCGATGATTATGCAGACGAGCAGGGCCATTACTGAGGTCGCAAGCCACGCAATAACATTCTCAATCAGCTTACCAACCATCCTGACTACCCGCCAAATCCCTCCGCCGCCATTAACCGCCAGCATCGTTGCGGCACCGAAGCGCGGATGCTTGTTGCAGAAGTCGATGAAGCCGATCCGGGCTCCGTATGATTTAAAGAGCCAAACCGCGAGCATGGGTAGATAGGTTGCAACAAACACAATACCCATGATCCACAGTGATACCTTTCCCTGTTCTTGCAGCCCAAGCCACATCAGGACAATCAATATCCCTACAGAACACATAAATGCCGGGAACAGGATCAGCACCGCGATTAGCATAACAGTGAAGACGTCACCGGCCGTGGTGCATAGTCTCTTGAATGTGCTCAGATTTGACATGACGCCCTTTGATTTTCCTGCGAATGAGCCGTTACTTAAATTACATCAGCAGTTACCTTTTGGCAATGCCATATGGACTATTTTTACCTTGGATAACTAAGTAAAGTTTTCCGCATTCGAAAATCAGGTCAGGCTGCTCGCCTACTCTCATCGCAGCCTGACTTGTATTTTTGCTAAGTAAAATATTAAGTTTATCGAAAAGTAAAGCTACTGTTTGCATTATCTAGATCGTCGGAATTAGGCAACAACGTCCCTGGACGAACGAAAACATCCGGTGCCCGGATAAATTCATACTGCCCTGCAGAACCTGCGTTAGGCCGTTACAAGATGCAAATTACGAGAGATTCCGCCTCGGACTTTTCGATGTCTTCGAAAAGTCCCTGCAAAAACAATTTTTTCATGCGCGCCATGACGAGCGGGGCACCGCTTTTCTTGATCATGGACCATTCGTTCAAACGCGTTTTCACAGACGCTAATAGCGTAGTTTGAATTCTCCACACCATCACTGTTTTGGCATCGTTATTACCGACGCCTTTTATTTCGATTGCCACGCGCACCTTTTTTTTCATCAGCAAAGTCACTCCTTTTGTTTTCCTGATGATGTCGCCATAGCGATTTATTCCCTCCACGACTAAACGCCCGAGTGCAAATCTCCGGCCCAACTTCGATTTGCCGTTTCGTGCCGCATCCAAGCCGCCAAGCATGCGGAGGAATCCTACAGCATTTCCTTGTATGTTGGCCCCTGCCTCAATTCGCCCTTCATCTTTTCCACCTCGTGCCAACTCCCATAATTTTTTAAGAAACCGATGCGCGGGTGCCGTGGTAAGGGCACGCAGCTCATCCCATACCGTCAGACATTTTGCGACGCCAAACAGCTGTCCTTGATTGATACCCCAGACGCTTCGGAAGGCATCGACTCTTTTCGCCGACTGCTTGTGCTTCTCTTTTTTCTTCTGCGTTTCCACATCGTCTTGAACAAATAGCCCGGCCTCAAGGTTGAGCTCATCTCCTGCATCCACTGTTTTAAGCAAGTATTTCATTGCATAGCTGGCGCCAGACGAAATGCTCCGGTCAATGCGCGACAGCTCAACTTGCGCACCCTCTTTCGCATGCGTGAGTGGACGCGACTCGTCCACGGCGAGTCTTGCCCGCGTGTCATACATCACGTCGCCAGCCGTATCATCTTCATGTCCAGCCGGGGACCGCACTTTAAGTTTATTTGGAAAATATTTCATGATGGTCATGAGAATCGCCCGCTCGTGCTCGGGTCGATACAGTGCCCAGATATGATAGTGCGGACAGCTGTCTTGATGCGGCTCAGCCACTCGCAACCCCGACATGCGAATCCCCACGCGATGCAGGTCTCGTAACACTGCTTGCCAGCGATCGCAAAATGATTGATGACCGGCGCGGGGCGCTAACCCATTCCAGCAATTATTGCCATTGGCTGGATTGGGATGCCATTCTGCTTCCAGTGTCAGTGTTAGCATGGAAGCTGACAAGCCCGCTTGCATGCTCAACACGTCCAGCGCTTTGACGAACGAATATAATTTCGCGAAACGTTCCTTGGGGCCTTTCGCAAGTTTGGCCAACGAGAGGGCTTCAAAAGACCGTTCGCCTTTTTGCATTTGAGGGGTATAAAAACGAGGCACAATGACCGTGTCCTTCATCCACGCATCTTGGCGCTCCATTTGCGCGGCGCGCATTCGAACGGTTGAGTCGGAGGCATAATTTTCTCTGCCTTTGCCAATCAGCTGCATGCGTAGGAAAAAATGCTCGCGTGCACGCATGATGCGCACGCGAAGTGCGCGCCGCCAAAAACGCGCATCCCAGACCCGCGCTAGTTGGGAGTTGAAGGTATCACCTGGAATCTGTGTTCCGAGAAGTTTTTCTGCTTGTTCGATTTTCTCCACCGGCGCTAATTCTTCTTGTGCAAGTCGCAGCGCAAGCGCCTTGATATCATGCTCTGAGTAATGCAAATATTCACCGATTCCACCGATTGAATCAGTTAGCTCTTCTCGACGTTGCGCAAGACGTTCGGCCAAGTCGAATGGAGCTGAAAGCGTCGAAAGATAGGCTGCGGCTGTAAGTCTCCCTTGTTCGGCATCCATTTCTTTCGACAGCAGAGCGCTTACTCCGAGCATTGAAGGGCGCGGAGCAATCCGCGCTGGCGTAGCACGCTCGGGTATTTGCCAAGTTTGCTTAAGCTTTGCCCATTCTTGCCGAGCGCGCTCGGTCTTGAACGGGGAATAAGATTCAGTCGACGCACATAATGCCTCGAAGCGATTTTCCATAGCCATGCCTCAACTGGCGTGGCTGCGCTTCGCGAATACATCAAGCCACGTCAGCGCAAATATAAGAAATGCGAAGCGTGGTTTAACTCTGATTGGGCAACTTGGGCAAAGGGGTGAAAAAGAAAATGGCAGCAAAGCTTCGGGAAGCTCGCTGCCATTGGGTCTGCGGTATTTGTCGGATTCAGCAAAATGTTCGGCAAGATTTTTTGCCGAACTTGCCGAACTTGCCGAAGCAGGTTAATCCACGGGTGGCACCCACTTTTTCAGCACATGCCGGGCGATATACGCTCCAGTCGGGAAAGCACCTTGTTTTGTCCGGATGTCATTTTCACGGCACCATTTCGCCAAATCGTCGCGAAGGTTATGTTTAGTAGGGCTCGCCCCAGATTTACGAAGCCTGATCCATCGTGCGTTTGCCTCAGCTTGTACTCGCATCATCCAGTGGGTCATTGGCCCATTATCTGCCACCTCCGTCGCATCCTCGACATCATGCTTAAGTTCAGGCAAGGCGATCTTCAGACCAAAAAAAGAGACCAGTTCGTTTTTATCGACCCGAATATCGTTCAGAGTTATGCAGAAATCGTCGGTGTTCACAATTCGCGAATCAAAAATTTTCGTCCAATACTGCTTTTCTACATGGTTGTTGATTGCGGGCGTCCAACTCCGGATTGCTTTATCCGATCGGATGTGGGTTACGCTGTGAATTGGGCAGTCCGACACGTTCATGCTGCCTACCATTGCCAAACGCTCGATGAATTTAGGATGAAGCTGAAATAACTCGCCCTTGGCAAACGACTGGTTTGAAGCTTTGACTTCAGCATCACGCGGCGGCTTGACGGTTGCCTTTGCACCGGAAAACAGCTTGCTATGGTCAAACGCCTGCGTCATTACGAACTCGTGTGAGACCGCGTAAAGAGTTAGCGGGTCGCCATCGACGCGATCAAACGCGGAAAATAACAGATCGGAGCCAGCAATTTCTTTGCCAGTTTTTTCGCTTGCGATAGCAGCTGCATCAGCTAAGGTAATGCCCTGAATCGTACGTGTAATAGGTTCCAGCATGCGTTTCCTCGCGCATTCCTTATGGGGAAACCATGCCAGCGAGGAAGGAGGGCCTCGTTTTTGGGGATCAGCCTAGGCATGGTTAAACGTCTACTCAGTCAATTGGTGCGTGTTCCGGATAATCGTGAAGGCCTTTAATAATGGCCCCAAATTATGTATTGAAAACATTTCTTTGATTTCAACTCCATATTGACATTTTTTGCCTTGGCATATTGAAATCTTGGAAGAGATTTGGGAATTATTTATAAATTCGTGGTTCGAGAACTGAAATGAATGTGCGCCGATGGTTTTCAACATATTCATATCGTCGGTCCGTGTTTCGTAGCTCGGCCACCTGAAACCGGGCCTGTAAAAAATCCGTTCGCTAGTCCCGATCGTTGGTGCGAAGAGGGGTCAAGGGACGTGGAATAAATGTGACGGCCGTTCGTCACGTTTTATGCCGCGAAAGCCCTTGATGCCGCGTAGCGCCCCATGCTCAAGCTCTCGGTGTGTGGTGTGTTTTACCCCACATGCCGCGAGCGTCAACCGCGGTCGGTTGCGGGGTGGCGGGGCGGAGCCCTGCCGGGTTGGTCGTGAATTTTCGCTTTGACTCCATGTAATGGCCGAACCTAGTTTACTAGGTCTATTCGGTCAATAGACCTATGATAATCTAAGGGCAACAGTCGTCGAAAGATAATCATGGGTTGCCAATTCATAAGAGAAGAATGTTACGCAAGAGTGAGAGGCCAGGCCGCGCCGAGAACCGGCGCTGGTAGGCTTGCCAATGGTAAGCGGATGCTCGGCAAATTGGCGGCTCGTCAGGTTATTGCTGAAGCAATCCGCGAGCAAGGCGCGGCCCCGCACGTTGATTCGCCGAAGCCGCCGACCCTTTTGTTTGGCATGGCAGCGGAAGACCTTGCGTTGTGGTGGGAGCAAGTCGAAGACATGTCGAAGAATGTGACAGTGTCGACTGTTAAGGGGGAGCGAAAGCAGCGCAGCGATACCCCAATCTTGCTAGGAGCAGTGGCGTCATATCCCGGCCCGGCTGACGAATCGGATCCGCTGTACGTCGAATGGCGAGGCCGTACGGTCGCGTGGCTGAAGGACCACTACAAAGGCACGTTGGTGACTGTCATGGAGCATACCGACGAGTCGTATGGCCACATCCACGCCCTTTGCTGTGATGCGGGTAGAAGCATAAAGTCGCTGCATGCGGGTTTTTCAGCGGCCAGCAAGGTTGAAGGAAAAAAAGAAAAATCAGACGCTTATAAAATTGCCGAAAGGGCGCTGCAAGACGATTACTCAAAAAATGTGGGGGTAGAGTCAGGGCTGGCACGGATCGGGCCAAAGAGACGGCGTTTGACTCGTTCTGCATGGCGTGCCGAACAGCAATCGAACACTTCCCTTGCGTTAGCCACAACTCATGCGCGATGCGTCATAAATGACGCAGAGACGAAAGCCGCTGAAATAATCGCGGCGGCGTCAGCTGTCGAATTGGATCGGGAGAAAGTTGAGCAATCTCGGCGTAATATTTTAATGTCTCAGAATCGCCTTATCGAAGCATCAGGCATGCTACGCATTAAGGATGACGAAATACGGAAAAAGGCTGCCTCGGTAACTGCTGCGGGAGAAAACAGAAAGCAGCTCGAAAATGAAAATCGGCTGCTGAAGAAGAGGATTGATGCCCTTACTTCCGTGGTGTTAGCGATGCAAGAAAACCTTGCTCCTGACGATCCTGTTTCCCCCCTGAAACAGATGATTTTCCAGAAACCGAAATGAGCATAAGCGCGGTTGCGTGACGCGCTTCATCTGCAGTTTTGAAACTACCGAAAATTTCGGCGCGTCCGTCGCATGTAGCTTCTATGTTGTAAGTATTGGCACTTGTTTTTTCAAGCGAAAATGCACCGATTTTAGTTACGTCATGCCAAGCGCGTTGATCGGTTGTTTCGATGAATTTTCCGTGAATCGTAAAGCCGTCCATATGCGTTCTTTCCGATGAGGTGAGACATGCAAAATTGCGTCCTCATCTGTAAAAAATATCACGTCGGACGGCTTCTGTTTTCCAATACGGCAAGCCCAAAGCATTTTTTTGAATAAATTGCTATTTTTCTTCAAAAAGGAGATGAAAATCGGTAGTTTTCAAGTCCTTATGGGATCATCACTATGAGGTTCTTTGAGATAGGGTGTTTTAATACAAGTTGTCCCGAAACGCTTGCGTCTTCGCGAAAACTGTAAGTCATTTCATTTCTATTAATATCAATATGACGGGCTTCTGTTCCGACTTCCATTCGTACAGTACGATGTACTTTACTATCGAGCAACACTATCCTGTCGACGCTCCGACTAAGTGCATAGCGAATTTTTTCTTTGATTTTTCCATCATCGACGTCAATCCCTTGGAGAAGCTCAACAATGCCATCATGCGGATTGCTGTTGTTTAGACCCGAGAATTGCCGCATTTCAACAATTTTTATTTCTTCTTGAAGGCGCTTCACGTCGGCTGCAGCCGACGCACGCGTATCCTCAACTTCCCGCAATCGTTTGTGTACAACGGACAAATCGAGACCATTCTCCAACGCATCTATCAGTCGAGCTGAGCGCTCGCCCATACTTTTCAGGTTCGCTTCCGCTTCTGAGAGCTGTTCTTGCAATATCTTTTTATCGCTATTGTTCAGTTGCATATGCGGGAGAATATTGGCCGACAAGACGCCTAAGATGACCAGCTCAAGTGGCTCGTATTTCCAAGAACTCGCCCCGCATGATCCGGAGCACCTAAGCCTGTGATGTACGTCGTTTGTTGATGCCCCTTTTCGCCGCATTGTAGCGCCACAGGCTCCGCAAAAAACGATCCCAGTAAGGATCGTTGCAAGCGAGGTTCCGCGGGGCCCCTTAGGAATCAGTGACTCCTTTCGTAACCGCTGAGCATCATAAAATTGTGGTCGTGGGATTATTGAGGGGTAATAGTCATCGATTGGTTCGCCATCGTCGATGCGGATCTTAGGCCGTTCGAGATCGAGCGATCTGGGTTGATATACTCCAATAACCGCCTGACTTTGGAGAATCCGCCTAACGCTGGTTTCGCTCCAGGTCGCTATGCGGCCGATGGGACAAACAAGTTCTTTCTTCAGCACTGTGACGATGGCGCGTTGCCCAAGTCCATCGTTCGTCGCCAGATCGAAAATTCTTCTGACTACTTCGGCTTTCTCTTCAATAATTTCAAACGCCCCGTTTACAATCCGCAACCAAGAGGGCGCCATCCTTGTTATTGGCTTACCTTCGCGAGCATCCTTTTGCTTTTTACGCTTCCACGCAGACCTTACGCGATCTCCCTTAACCTTACTTTCCTGATGCGCCCGAAACATCGTAATGATGCTGATCAATAGGGACGATGGATCGTTCTGCAAACTCTCGCCGGTGTACTCACATTTATCAACTAGAGTTACTACAGTAACCCCACGCTCCACGATCGACTGGAGCAAATGCAAAGCAGCAAGCGGTGGCTGCCTGCTAAGCCTGTCCAGATTCTCCACAAGTAGGAAAGAACCTTTAGCAACCCGACCATCATCAATTGCAGCGATAAATGCACTGAGACCGCCATCCGTCGAATTTTTCCCCCGATATGCGGAAGTTCCGAGATCGCTAATATCGAGACTTTCATCCAGCATTATTCCCCGCGCATCGGCCCAGAGTGAACTTTGTTCACGCTGCCGGCGAAAGCTGTCGCCCTTCTTTTGTTCAACGCTCGAAAAACGAATGTAGGAATAAGCCGCTGCCATGTCTTCACCCCTTGTGATTTTGTGTCTGGTGTATTGTCACATACAATTACTATCGTCGGCCTGCCCGAAACCGAGGTCAAGGAATCCAAAGACCGGGTCCGTGCGGCGCTGCAAAATTCCCGTTTTGAATTTCCCTCACGTCGAATCACGTTATTTTTATGGACTATACTTGTTGTCAATAGCAATCACCAAGTTGGTGGTTTCGCCATGACCGCAAATTGCGATGAGCGCCATGCTTTCATCCTGCCGCGTGGCAATGCCGATGAAGCTGCATTGGTCAGCGAGGCCTGCATTTTCCCCGCAGACAGCTTATTGCAAGTGTGCGCCCACTTTTCCTCCAGGCAGCAAGAAACCAGGCTGGTGCGCCACGTTGAGGAACCATTGCGACAGCCGCCTCCCTACCGCGATTTCAACGACGTCAAGGGACAAGCGCAGGCCAAACGCGCACTGGAAGTGGCTGCTGCAGGCTCTCATAGCGTACTGCTGGTGGGTCCACCCGGCACCGGAAAATCCATGCTGGCGGCACGCTTTCCCGGAATCCTGCCGCCCATGAGCGACCGCGAAGCACTCGAATCAGCGGCAGTACAGTCGCTCACCAGCGGCTTTTCCAGCGCGCGTTGGAAAGTCAGGCCGTATCGCTCGCCGCATCACACCGCATCCGGCGTAGCGCTGGTAGGTGGCGGCAGCCCACCGCGCCCCGGTGAGATTTCGCTGGCGCATCGTGGCGTATTGTTCCTCGATGAATTGCCGGAGTTTGACCGACGCGTACTGGAAGCATTGCGTGAACCACTGGAATCCGGCCACATCACGATTTCGCGGGCGGCGCGCCAGGCTGATTTTCCAGCTCGATTCCAGTTAATCGCAGCAATGAACCCCTGCCCTTGCGGCTACCTTGGACATACCACCAAGCAATGCCGCTGCACGCCCGATAATATCTTGCGCTACCAAAACAAAATCTCGGGGCCGCTGCTGGATCGCATCGACATGCAGATCCAGGTGGCAGCAGTGCCTCACGATCAATTGCTCAGGCAGGCCGACGGCGAATCGTCAGCCACCATAGCGGCCAGGGTGGCGCAAGTCCACGCGGTACAGCTGGCTCGTCAAGGCAAGGAAAACAATGGCTTGTCAACCAGTGAAATCGATCTGTATTGCAAACCTGATGGTGCCGGTGAAAAGCTGTTGAGCGGCGCAATGGCGCATCTGCACTGGTCAGCGCGCGCCTATCATCGGGTGTTGAAAGTAGCGCGCACGATTGCCGACCTGGCCGCAGCCGATACTATCAGCGCTGTACATGTGGCTGAAGCAATTCAATATCGACGGGCGCTGCAGAATCCATGATCTTGCCCATTAAAAACACATTGAAACTCGCTGCGCCTTTGGCAGTCCAAAAAATAACAGGACTGGAGATCACATGTTTGCCAAACAGAAAGGCTATAAGGCCGGTCATGAAGGCTATGTCTCGGAAATCACGCAGTTCCTGGACAAGTTTCTCGAGGAACATCCAGAAGTAATCGACGAACAAAGCCGGGGCTGGCACATATTCTGGGATCGCGACGTCGACCTGGGCGAATTGAAAAAGGCTGACGAGGACAGCGTGCCGGCCAAACCTTACTACTACAGCTAACTCGGCCAGGAGTAAATCGGTCATACCGTTTAGCCCCACCGATGCCGGTTTAAGCTTATTTTAATTTGTGGCCGCTAAGATGGATTCCGTAGGCGCCCCAAATTCCTCACAGTCGCGCCAACTTGCATTGTGCAATGTCGTATTTTTCCCCATTCAGCTCTTCTCCCATTGTGGGAGATGCAATTTTGGAGGAGGCATCATGAACAAGCGCACTCTTTTTGCCCTATCAGTGTTGATGTCGGCAAACCTGGCATTTGCTGCCGATGCTACGCAAAGTCGGCTGCAGCCAACCACCAGCGGCGTCGCCACCTATGTTTCCGGCGGTATCGGGCAAGACGAATCAACTGCCATACAGCAGGCGGCAAAAGATTATTCCTTGACCCTCGAATTTGTCATCAAGGCCGCGCCCAAGGATGAATTTACTTCTGATGTACAAGTGAAAGTGAGCGACGCCAAGCACAACAGCGTCCTGGACACAGTATCAAAGGGCCCTTTCCTCCTGGCGCAACTGCCAGCCGGGCGTTATCACATCGATGCAATCAAGAACGGCCAGACCAAGGCCCACGATGTGACAATCAAGCCGGGATCGCATCAACACATCATGTTTGAATGGTCCGAGTAGCGGATCTGCAACATTATTAGCAATATTTGGTAACAACGATCCGAGCAGGCAGTGCCCACGGAATAGACGGACTCTGAAGGCTGGCACGAAAAACTGTAGCTTTCATCAATATTTAGTTCGTGACAAATATCAACGCTGGCGTAGTATATAAATGAAAGAAATATTTAAATTCTTCACAAGATAAATATGTCTCATTTGAAACATGTCTCTCGGAAAAGGAGTTAAAAAATAATATTTTCATTTGCTGGCTTGAAAACTGCTTACTCGATCATTACCTTCTGTCTTAATTACCGGGAGCGCATATGAACCTGATTTATAACAGTGACCAATACAGCGTCGTCGAATTTGGTGCCGATGAACAACGCGAAGCTTTACGTTTCGGCGGCTACGAGATCGTCGATAAATCATTCAAGCGCGAGATTTTCATTGCTGGTGCTTTGGCTGAGTTTTTCCGTAAAGGGGTCGAAGATTTGATTGCGACCGAGCCGAGCATCGAAGATATCGATGCCTTTTTAGGCAATTATGACTCGATGATGAGTCAGCCGGTAACATTGCAGTAACTTCCTTTCCGATCCACCTCGTTTCAGTCAACCTGCTGTTGCCGACGCCGTCGACAGCCATCAGGAAGACTGGGACGGCTTAAGCATTGTTGCCGTAGCTTCGCTTGCGGCGCATTTCCCACGTCTTCCCCATGTACGCCAATTCCAGCCCGATTCACAGTGCCCAAAGCGGCGTTCATGACCAGCTTGCAGCGACCGTAGCCAAACATGCGGCGCACACTTTTCAAAAACCGGTCAGCGCTTATAACCAGCGCGCTTTTGACGACAGCATTGCCGCCTGGCGCACCGCCGGCAGCCTGCCTTTGATTTTGGATGCGGGTTGTGGCGTTGGCTTGTCGACCATGCACCTGGCAGCGCAGTACCCCGATCATTTCGTGATTGGAGTCGATCAGTCTGCAGACCGGGTTGGCCGTAACACGCTATGGCCGGGCGCGACGCCGCTGCCGGACAACTTCCTGCGGATTCGTGCCGATCTGGTGGATTACTGGCGGCTGCTGCTGGCTGCCCGGATTTTCCCGGCACGACACTATTTACTGTATCCGAATCCGTGGCCGAAGATTGGCCAGCTGAGCCGCCGCTGGCATGGCCATCCGGTGTTTCCGGATATCGTCGCCCTCGGGGGAATTCTGGAATGCCGTAGCAACTGGCAGATCTATGTTGAGGAATGCGCCAGCGCCCTGGGCCAGCTAAGTGGCAAGGACGTTGGCTGCGAAGCGTATCGGCCGACACTGCCGATTACCCCGTTTGAGAGTAAATACCTGGCTTCCGGCCATCATTTGTGGCGCTGCCAGGTCAACCTCAGCCAGCCATGAATTCCAGGAAGCCCGCAAACCAGAACGGTCTGCGGGGATATTCCGGATAATTTAAATTTCGACCTTGGTACCCAGTTCAACCACCCGATTCACCGGGATATGGAAAAAGTCAGAAGGCTTGGCGGCATTCTGATACATCCAGGCAAAGAGCTTTTCACGCCATAACCGCATGCCGGGGATCTTGCTCGGTATCACGGTGTCGCGCGCCAGGAAGAACGACGTATCCATCACGTCGAACTCAAGGCCGAACTGCGCGGTCGTCAATGCCATCACAGTCTGTACGTCGGGCGCTTCCTTGAAGCCGAAAGCCGCGCGCAGCACATACACATCGCTACCCAATTCCTTCAAGGTTAAACGCTTGCTGTCTTCAACGAAAGGCACGTCCCAGATACTGATCTTCATGAAAAACACGCGCTTGTGCAGGATGCGGTTGTGCTTAAGGTTGTGCAACAACGCCACCGGTACTGTCGTCTTATTGCCGGTCATGAACACGGCAGTACCTTCGACCCGATGCGGCGGATGCGCCAGAAGGCCTTCAATGAAAGGCTCCAGCGGAATACCCTCGTCCTTGCTGCGCTCACGCAGCAGCATGCGGCCGGAGTACCAGGTCATCAACAGGAAGAAGGCAAAACCGCCGAGCAGTAGCGGGAACCAGCCGCCGTCGACAATCTTCAGCAGGTTGGCGGCGAAGAAGGCGAAATCGACAATGAAGAAGGCGCTGATGACCAACGCCACCAGGAACGGATTCCACTTCCATACGGTACGCATGACCACCGCTGCCAGCACGGTCGTGATCAGCATGGTGGTAGTCACGGCAACACCGTAGGCCGCGGCCAGGTTGTCGGATTTCTTGAAGGCCAGGACTACTGCCACCACCAGTATCAGCAACATCCAATTGATCACCGGCACGTAGATCTGGCCGCGTTCATCTTCGGAAGTATGCAGAATCCGCATGCGCGGTACGAAGCCCAGCAAGATGGCCTGGCTGGTCAACGAGAACGCACCCGAGATCACGGCTTGCGATGCGATCACGGTGGCGGCGGTCGCCAGGAGCACCATGGGCAGCAGCAAGGCGTCCGGCACCATCAGGTAAAACGGATTCTGGATCGCACTCGGATTGGTCAGCAGGTTTGCGCCCTGGCCGAAATAATTCAACATCAGGCAAGGCATGACGGTAAACAACCAGGCAAAGCGGATAGGCCGGATGCCGAAATGTCCCATGTCAGCATACAGTGCCTCGGCGCCGGTCAGCACCAGCACTACCGAACCCAGCACGACGAAAGCCTGCAGGGCATGTTGTTGCATGAATGCGAAAGCATAATAAGGATTGATCGCTACCAGGATCTCCGGTGCTTTGATGACGTTGTAGACGCCTAGTACGCCCAGCGACAGGAACCAGACGAACATCACCGGGCCGAATAATTTTCCCACCACCGTTGTGCCGTGTTTCTGGATCAGGAACAAGGCAATCAGGATCACCAGTGACAACGGCAACACATATCGCGATAGTCCCGGCGTGGCGATTTCCAGCCCCTCAACCGCGGACAACACTGAGATTGCCGGAGTAATCACGACGTCGCCATAAAACATGCAAGCCCCGAATACGCCCAGCATCATTAACACCTTGGCCCGTCTTGAACCGGCTTTTGCGGTACGCAGGGACAAAGCCATCAAGGCCAGTACCCCGCCTTCGCCGTTATTATCGGCGCGCATCACGAACAGTACGTACTTCAGCGAGACCACGATGGTGATCGCCCAGAACAGCATCGAGATAATCCCCAGCACCGCCGCCGGCGTAAACGGAATGCCGTGCTCCGCGCTAAAACACTCCTTCAACGCGTACAGCGGGCTGGTGCCGATATCGCCGAACACGATGCCTAACGCAGCCAGCGTAATGATGTGTAGACGGGATGACTTGAATCCGGGGCTGTTGCTGGTTTGCGTGTTACTCATGTTCTCTCTCTTATTGGTAAGGGCAAGTCTGGCATACATGGCCCACTTACTTCAATTTGATAACTGCCTGAATCTTTTACCGCATTGCACAAGGAGGCGGATTTTACTATCGAACCCCAGGCCGGAACTAATCGGGAATGTTACTGCCGTTGCTAAAATACATCGCTGCGCGCCGCAATTTGTGCCTATTCATGAGTAAGTTCAGGCGTTCATGACAATACTTACCGATGACAAAAGATTATCATACCTACCCTACTCAGTGCCTTCAGTGTTTTTTAATGCCAACGCTCGTTCGTACAGGGCATTTTTCTTTTGCCCGGTAATTTGCGCCGCCAAGGCTGAGGCTTGCTTGATCGACAACTCCGCCAACAATATCTGCAACACCCGTTCCCCTTCAGCGCTGTCGTCGAGCGCCACCGGCGCGGCTTCGATCAGCAACACGAACTCGCCCTTTTGCCGATTGCCGTCGGCCGCCAACCAGGCCGGCGCTTCGCCCAATGGGCAACGATGCACGCTCTCGAACAATTTGGTCAACTCGCGCGCCAGCACGATTTGGCGGCTGGCCCCGAAGGCCTGCAACAAGGCATCGACGGTTTCCAAGATCCGATGCGGCGCCTCATACAACACCAATGTAGCAGTGGCGCCCGCCAAGCCGGCCAGCACGATCTCGCGCTGCCGTGCCTTGCTCGGCAAGAATCCAACGAACTGAAACTGATCGTTCACCAGGCCGCTGACCGACAACGCGGTCACCGCCGCCGATGGCCCAGGCAACGGCAAGGCGCGCAAACCGGCGCGCAGCACGGCGTCGACAATCCGCGCGCCAGGGTCCGACACTGCAGGCGTGCCCGCATCGGACACCAGCGCGATGCGCTCGCCAGCCTGCAAGCGCGCGACGATCTTGTCGGCGACTTCCCGTTCGTTATGCTCGTGCGCCGCCACCAGAGGCTTGGATAAACCATAGCGATTCAGCAAATGGGCGGTATTCCGGGTGTCCTCGCATGCCACTGCATCGACCAGGGACAATACGTGCAAGGCCCGCAGGCTGATATCGCAGACATTTCCGATCGGTGTGGCCAACACATATAATGTGGAAGCGGGATACGCTTGCTGCGCGACCTCATCCAAAATCGCTGGGTTGATGAGGTTGCGGGCAGATTGATGAGTCATTGGGAGTTATGAATGTTATATAAATGGGCCAAGCTAACGCTAGTGGCGGGTATCCTGTTGAACGGATTGTGCCCGCCTGCGCTGGCGAACACAACCACAGCCGGATCGGCCAGCCTGGATGGCGGCGCCGATACGATCCCGCTGGCTAGCATCGCCCTGTTGCTGCCCTTGCGCTCTGGCCCGCTGGGGGCCGCCGCCGATGCCGTGCGCGGAGGATTTTTAAATGCTTACGAACGCGACAAGAGCGGTTTGGCCGTCACCGTGATCGAAGCCGCCGATACGCCTGGCGACATGCTGGCCGCCTATCTCACTGCCAGTAAAAAGTACGATATCCTGGTCGGCCCGCTGTCGCGCACAGGTCTGACCGCCATCATCCAGAGCGGCAAAGTGGAAAAACCAACGATTGCCCTGACCCAGCCGGATTTTGCCGCCAGCAAAGAAATGGCCCTGCCGGCGCAGTTGCTGCCTATCGGCTTGTCGATTGAAGCCGAAGCGCGACAAGTCGGCAGTTGGGTCGGCTCCGACTACTCGCCTGGCACGGTATTTGTCCTGAGCACCAATGCAGCCTGGCAAAAGCGCGTCGCCAACGCCTTCATGCAGCAAGTGCAAGGCAGCGGACTGCACGCCAACCTGATGACGTTAAGCATGGAAGACGGCACCTTCAACGCCGGCGCACTGACACAATTGCAGCAACGCATACAAAGTGAAAAGCCGCGTTTGCTGTTTGCCGCGCTGAACGCCGACCAGACCAAGCAGATACGCAGCGCGATTGGCGAGGACACGCCTATCTTCGGTATTTCCCAAATGAATCCGCTGATCTCCAACGATAATAATCCGGAACATCAAATCCCTGAACTTAACGGCGTGCGGCTGCTAGATATTCCCTGGCAGGTAGAACCCGACCACCCCGCCGTCATGGCATATCCGCACCAGCCGGTGGCCGCCGACCAGCGCCCCAATGCCGATCTGGAGCGCCTATATGCGCTGGGCATCGATGCTTTTCGCATCGCCCACGAAATCGCCGCGCGCAATACCGTGTTCCAGATCGATGGCGTGACCGGCCAGCTGAATATCAGTTTTGGCGCAGGCACACCGCGCTTTGAGCGCATAGAGCCGGCCGCTACCTACCAAAATGGCATAGTCATGCCGCTCGGCGCTCCCTGATTCCGCCTGGCGCCGTGATCAAATTCCTGAAAGTGCAATCGCCGCGCCAGGTCAGCGGCCAGATGGCGGAAGACCGCGCGCTGGCTTATTTACAGCAACGCGGCTTGAAGCTGGTCGAAAGGAATTTTCGTTGCAAAGGCGGCGAAATCGATTTAATCCTGGCCGAGCCGGCTTTGAACCTGCTGGTTTTTGTCGAAGTCAGACAGCGCAGCAGCCAACGCTACGGCGGCGCCGCGGCTAGCGTAACGCGCGGCAAACAAGCCAAACTCATCATTGCCGCCCAGGTCTTCCTGCAGCGTTATGCCGATCTGCCGGCCTGTCGTTTCGACGTGATTGCCATTGAGGACGAAGCCATCGAATGGATCAGGCAAGCTTTCGAGGCTTGATTGATCTACCGGCCGCGACGGCAACGCCGCTATAATCCGGTCACCATGGTAACCGCACTAGTCACAGCAAGAATTCCGATACACTTATCAATCAGAAAACAATTCTGCCAATCAAACCTATATCGCTCAATAGGCTGAAGTGCAGCATTTCACACTCCATACCGACATCATGATAAATCAACGCATCCTGGCGCATTTCAACGAAAGTGCCGAACTCAAGGCCCGCGCAGCAGAGGTTTTGGCAGGGCCGATTGCCAACGCAGTTGAACTTATGTTCTCTGCGCTGTCCAATGGCAACAAGATTCTTGCCTGCGGCAACGGCGGTTCTGCTGCCGACTGCCAGCATTTTGCGGCTGAACTGGTAGGACGCTTTGAACGTGAACGCCTGCCGTTGCCCGCATTGGCGCTGACTACCGATACCTCGATTATCACGGCGATCGGCAACGACTACAGTTACAACGAAATCTTTTCCAAACAGGTACAAGCGTTTGGACAAGCCGGTGATGTACTGTTGGCGTTCTCGACGTCGGGCAATTCAGCCAACGTGCTTGCCGCCATCGATGTCGCGCTGGAGCGCGACATGCGCGTCGTTGCCATGACCGGCAAAGGCGGCGGCGCCATCGGCAAGAAACTGACTGAAGCAGATGTGCATATCTGTGTGCCGCATGACCGTACCGCGCGCATCCAGGAAGTCCATCTGCTAACGATTCACTGCTTATGCGACGGCATCGATGTCGCTTTATTTGGAGGAGATGCGAATGATTGATCGGCAAAACCGGTGGCAGGCAGGTTGGAGCAACTGGCAACGTCCGCTGGCTACAGTAGCATTGTGCGGCACGATAGTAATTGGTTTGCAAGGTTGCGTAGCGGTAGCGCTGGGCGGCGCTGCTGTCGCCAGCGGCTTTGCCGCGACGGATCGCCGCACGCTGGGTGCGCAGACTGAAGACAAGTCCATCATCGTCAAAGCCGAGACACGGATGCCGGGCGTCGTCGGCCAGGATGGCCATGTCAACATCACCAGCTACAACCGCAAGGTATTGCTGACCGGCGAAGTACGTGACGATGCGGCCAAGGCCGCGGCGGAACGCGAAGCGCAATCCATCGAAAACGTGCATTCCGTGGTCAATGAACTGGCAATCGGCGCACCGTCGACTTTCTCCGCACGCTCCAATGATACGTTCATCACCAGTAAAGTCATCGCCTCGCTGGTGGATGCCAAGGATGTGTTCGGCAACTCGATCAAGGTCGTGACTGAACGCGGCAATGTTTACCTGATGGGACGCGTCACCGAACGGGAAGGCAAACGTGCCGGTGAAATCGCCGCGGGTGTCAGCGGTGTGCAAAAAGTAGTCAAGGTGTTTGAATACATCACCGAAGACGAATTGACGCAAATGTCATCGGCGCCACGGGAAAGCGCCAAGGATAGCGCCAAATAAAACGATTGCCGTGAAACAGCGGAGCGGGCCGGCTTGTGAAGCGGCTTGCTTTTCCGCTTCTTGTCATATAACGTTGCCGCTGGACAAATTGTCCGGCGGCTTTTTTTTGGGGAAAACAATGATCGGTTTCATCATTTTTCTGGCAATTGTGCTTGGCATCGTATTTTGGGTGGTCGGTATTTATAACCGACTGGTGAGTTTCCGCAATCGCTTCAAGAACGCGTTCGCCCAGATCGACGTGCAACTGAAACGCCGCTATGACCTGATTCCGAACCTGGTGGAAACCGCCAAGGGTTACATGAAGCATGAGCGCGAAACGCTGGAAGCGGTGATCTCGGCGCGCAACCAGGCCGTCAGCGCCAATGCCAAGGTCGGCGGCAACGCTACCGATGCCGCAGCTGTGCAGCAAATGGCGGCCAGCGAAGGCGCTCTCAGCGCCAGCCTCGGAAAACTGTTTGCCTTGTCGGAAGCCTACCCCGATCTGAAGGCTAATCAAAACATGATGCAACTCACCGAAGAGTTGACCGGCACAGAAAATAAAATCGGCTTCTCACGCCAGGCCTATAACGACAGCGTGATGGAATACAACACCGCTATCGAGCAATTCCCGGGGTCGATATTCGCCAACATGTTTGCTTTCAAGCCGGCAGAATTATTGCAGGCGACCGAAGCGCCGGAAGAGCGCAAGGCAGTCAAGGTCACGTTTTGAGCAAGTTCGGATTCAGCTCGCAATCCGTCTTGAACTGAACCGGCACGCATGACTTTCTTTGAACAGCAGCATCAGGCGCGGCAGGAAACCAGGAAGCTGGTGCTCCTGTTCGTGCTGGCGGTGATCGCGATCGTGGTCGCCGTGAATCTGGCGATGGCGCTGGTATGGACCTTCAAGTTCGGCAGCCACCACGGCTTCCTGCGCCAGTATCCCAAAGGTTTTTTCGCGGTCAATACCTTGATCACGCTGCTTCTGATCGTCGGCGGCACCCTGATCCAGACCTTCAACCTGCGCGATGGCGGCGATGCCGTCGCGCTAATGGCCGGCGGCCGCATAGTTTCGCCATCCAGTGGCGATTTGCAAGAGCGGCGGCTGTTGAACGTAGTGGAAGAAATGGCGCTGGCTTCCGGTATTGCGTGTCCCAAGGTCTACCTGCTGGAACGTGAGGATGCGATCAATGCCTTTGCCGCCGGCTACAACCCGAATGAAGCCGTAGTCGCCGTCACGCGCGGCACCCTGAACCGGCTCACGCGCGACGAATTGCAGGGCGTGGTCGGCCATGAGTTCAGCCATATCCTGAATGGCGACATGCGCTTGAACATCCATCTGATCGGCGTCTTGTTCGGTATCCAGATGATCGCAGGCTTCGGCCAGCAGCTAATGAACGCCGGTCGCTACTGGGGTGGGCGCGATGACAAGGGGCCTCCTTGGCAACTGGTGCTGTTCGTGGCCGGCCTGGTGCTGTTCGCGGTTGGCTACATCGGCATATTCTTTGGCCGCCTGATCAAATCCGCGGTGTCGCGCCAGCGTGAATTCCTGGCCGACGCCAGTGCCGTCCAGTTCACACGTAATCCCGAAGGCATTGGCGGCGCCCTGCGCAAAATCGGCGGCCTCACCGACGGCAAAAAAATCGGCTCGCAAATCAATCATCCTAAAGCGGAACAACTCTCGCATCTGTTCCTCGGCAGCGTCCGCCCCAATTTGCTGGATGGCTGGTTTGCCACGCACCCGCCGCTGGCAGAGCGTTTGAAGCGCATCTACGGCCGTAACATGACGCCGCTCGATGCACCTGAATTGGCAGTGCCGTATGCAGCGAGCGTTGAACGCATGCCCGATCTGCCATTCGTCACTGCCGGTTTCGCGGGCGCCACGGCTGCGCCGGTGTCCTCACCGATAGCGGGCGGATTGTCGACGCCGTCGCTTGAGTTCGGCAATAGCAGCGGCAGATCGCCGCTTTCACCACAGCTCGAAAACGCGGTGCACGACCCTGTCGCGGCGTGCGCTGTGGTCTATGCCTTGTTGTTGGGCGAAGCGGGCGCAGAGCGCGATGTACAACTCTCCATGCTCAAAAAAGAAGCGCCACAGCAAGCCGCCTTGGCCACTTTCCTGGCCGAGTCGATCAGGCAGTTGCCGCTGAGCGCCAGGCTGCCTTTGGTCGATCTGGCGACACCGGCATTGCGTCAGCTGGCGCAACCTGAACGCGACAAGATGCTGGCGCTGGCAGACCAGCTGATCGCCGCCGACAGCCGCATCACGCTAGCAGAATTTGTGGTGCAGACCATATTAACGCGCCGCCTGGCAGCGCGCGCCGGACGTCTGGTGCCGATCAAATACAATCGCCTGTCCGAACTGAACAGCGAGGTCGCCGTATTGCTTTCGCTGGTAGCGCATGTGGCGATATCGACGAGTCGTGGCGACGCCGTCGCTGCGCGCATGGCTGCTTTCCTGCGCGGTGCGCAGCTTTGCCCGGAACTCAAGCTCGCAGCCCGGGACTATTGCGACGGCGCCAGCCTCGGCTTCCCGCAAGTGAGGCTGGCCCTGGACCACGCCAATCAACTGGCGCCGCTGGCCAAACCGCAATTGATCAAAGCTTTACTTGCCGTCGCCGACAACGGCGCTGAATTGCCGATTGCCAGCGCCGACATCCTGCGCGCAATTTGCGCCGGCATCGAAGCCCCGATCCCGCCGGCGGTCGCCGCCACTTATCACGCCTATCCGTGGCAATTCGATAATTAATTAACAATAATTCTGCTGCTTTCGGCAGGCCCTCGAACAGATCGTTATAATGAGCATTCTCGGGGTTTCCCGTATTGGATGCCGTCATGCAAGCTCAAGTTGAAAATACCGCCGGTAAACGGCTTTGGATCAAGGCCGCGGCGGCCGTAGCGGTGGTAGCGTTAGCCGTGGCTGGCTATATGTCGATGTCAAACACGCATGCCGCGCCCGATGTCTCGTTTACCAACCTCAAGGGTGAACAGGTATCGCTGAAGAGCTTGCGCGGCAAAGTGGTGATGGTGAACTTCTGGGCCACCAGCTGCACCACCTGTGTCGCCGAGATGCCGCAAATGGTGCAAACCTACAACATGTACAAGGACAAGGGTCTCGACTACGTCGCCGTGGCAATGAGCTACGACCCGCCTAACTACGTGTTGAATTTTGTGCAAACCCGCAGCTTGCCGTTCCAGGTAACGCTGGACACGCAAAGCAAGATGGCCAATTCCTTTGGCGACGTCAAGCTGACACCGACCACCTTTGTCATCGACAAGCAAGGCAACATCATCAAGCGCTACGTTGGCGCACCCAAGTTTGAAGAGTTGCACGCCCTGCTCGATAAAGCACTGGCAGCAGCATAAAAAAAAGGCGCATCAAGCGCCTTTTTTCATGCCTGTAGAAATCAAATCTATCTCGATGTCGCGGCACGCGAAGCCGTGTCATACAAGCCGGAGGCGGTCCGTAACAGTTTCGCCGCATCGCCCAACGCCTGGTTCGACAAACCGGTATCGGACAGCACCGTAATCAAACACTCTTCGCGCATCTCGCGATATTTGAGGCACAGCGCGTAGCCGTTCTCAGTCGCGGAAAAATGCGCCTCCTTGCCTACTTTTTCGCTTTTTATATAGCCGGCTTTCACCAGTTTCTTCAATGCGTAACTGGCAATATGCGTATCTTCGATATTCAGTACGAAGCAAATGTCCGCCAGGCTCTTTTTGCGTTCACGATGACAAACATGATGCAACAAAGAAACCTCGACCGGCGTCATATCCTTGACACCGGCAGCCGACATGCACCGCGCCATCCAGCGATTGAACGCATTGCCGGCAATGATCAATGCGTATTCCAGCTCGGACAGTTCGACACTGCTTTCCGAAGCCAGATGGGCCGAAGACAGGATTTTAGGGGCAGCAACGTTCATACATTTCCTACAAAACGCCAAGAAAAATTAATCATACAACTAGTTTCGCTAAAAACCAGAGCGAATTTATGCCTGCGTTTCTGCAACAACATAAACTATTTACACACAAATTATTGACATTTTATTTTTGATGAACGATATTGCCCCTTAATTAAGCTCTGGTGATAAAGAGTAAGCTTGTTGGGGGTAGACTAATTCAGCACGCTGCGACGGCAGCTAACACTGTTGCTAACTTATTCCGCCATTTTCTTTGCAATTCAACGTGTTGTCCCAGCAGTCGGGGACAGAGCCATGCGCCGCCCTGCGGTGTTACCCTCTGCGCCGCAACTGCCGACTATTCTGACGAAGGAAGCCAGCCGTCATGACCCAAGCCGTCATACAAGTCCTTGGTGAAAGCGCCCTGATATTGAATGCAGGGGCCAACGCTACCCTGGAATGCCAACAACGCTTGTGGGCCATCGCTGCCAAAGCCTCGCATTGGCCGCACGTACGCGACGTCGTCCCGGGCATGAATAACCTGACTATCCTGTTCGATCCGCTAGCGGCCGACGCCGGGCAACTGGCGGAGAAACTCCAAAATGCATGGGACGCCGCCTCGATCAGCCAGAAGACTGGAAGAAAAATCGACATCCCGGTGGTCTATGGCGGCGCCAGCGGCCCCGACATGGAAGAAGTCGCGCGACACACCGGCTTGACGCCGGCGGAGATCGTCAAACGCCATACGGCAGCTGAATATATTGTCTATTTCATCGGCTTCCAGCCGGGTTTTCCTTACCTCGGCGGGCTCGACCCGCAATTGGCCACCCCGCGCCGCAGCGAACCGCGGCTGGTGGTACCTGCCGGCTCGGTCGGCATTGGCGGTAGCCAGACCGGGATCTATCCGGCCGCCTCGCCCGGTGGCTGGCAACTCATCGGCCATAGTGCGCTGCAATTGTTCGATCCTGCTGCCAATCCTCCTACCATACTGCAACCGGGTGACCGCGTACGTTTCGTCGCCAGCGAGGTGATTGCATGATCAAGATCCTTCGCGCCGGACGCATCAATTCGGTCCAGGACATGGGCCGCAGCGGTTTGCGCCATCTCGGCATCTGCCAATCCGGAGCGCTGGACCGCACCGCACTCGCCATCGCCAATCTGCTGGTAGGCAATCCGCGCGACGCTGCCGCCATCGAATTCACGCTTGGCCCGTGCCAGCTTGAATTCACGTTCGACTGCCGCATCGCCCTGGGCGGCGCCGATTTCGCGGCAACGCTGGATGGCCGCGCACTGCCGTCATGGTGGAGCGTACGCGTGCGTGCAGGACAAATTCTGACGCTGGAAGCTGCCCGCCACGGGATGCGCGCTTACCTCGCAGTCGCCGGTGGCATCAATTCCGCGACCCAGCTAGGTTCGCGCGCCACCGATCTGCAGGCCGGCTTTGGCGGCCATGGCGGCCGTGCCTTGACTGAAGGCGACGGCCTGTCTGCCGGCGCACTGAACAACCCCGCCGCGGCGCTGCATACCGCGGCGTCTTTCGGTGTACGCCCGCCAGCCTGGTACCAGGCCGACGATACCGAAACACTGGCGATCCGCGTCATACCCGGACCCGAATATGACATGTTCACAGTGGCCGCACAAAAAACTTTCTGGAACAGCAGCTGGACCTTGACGCCGCAGAGCAATCGCATGGGCTTTCGCCTGAGCGGACCGGAGCTCAAGATCAAGAAAGGCAACGACCTGCTGTCCCATGGCGTACTGCCGGGCGTAATCCAGGTGCCGCCTGCCGGCCAGCCTATCGTCCTGATGGCGGACGCCCAAACCACCGGCGGCTATCCAAAAATAGGCGTCGTGATCGGCGCCGATTTGGCCAAACTGGCGCAGTTGCGCTTCAATCGGACCATACAGTTTGTCGAATGCGACGCCGACCAGGCGCGCGAGGAATTGCGCCAGGAAGCGGCATACCTACAGCAAATCGAAACCGCGATGCACTGGTTGCGGCCGGCCAAATAGGAGCAGACCATGCCCACGAAAGATAAACGACAAGATCAACGACACGGAAAGCGACACCATCAGGTCGACCTCAACGCCGACCTCGGTGAACAGAGCGACGGTAGCGACGAAGCATTGCTGGCGCTGGTCAGCTCGGCCAACATCGCTTGCGGCTGGCACGCCGGCAGCGCCTTGATGATGCAGCAATGCGTAACCTGGGCGGTGGCGCAAGGAGTCGCCATCGGCGCCCATCCGAGTTTTCCCGATCGCGACAATTTCGGCCGCACCGAAATGCAGCTTCCGGCCAACGAAATCTACAGCGGCGTGCAGTATCAAATCGGTGCGTTGGCGGCGATCGCCGGCGCCCATGGTGTGCAGCTGGCGCACGTCAAGCCGCACGGCGCGCTGTATAACATGGCAGCGCGCGATGCCGCACTGGCCGACACCATCGTCGCCGCGATCCGCGACGTCGATCCGGCGCTGGCCTTGTTCGGCCTGGCTGGCAGCGAGCTGATCGCCGCCGCCCATCGCGCCGGCTTGCAGGCAGTGGAAGAAGTGTTTGCCGACCGCGGCTACATGGCGGACGGCAGCCTGGTCAAACGCGGCACGCCAGGCGCCTTGATCGAAGACGAAGAGCAGGCGTTGGCACAAACCATGCATATGATCCGTGACGGCAAAGTCCATGCGACAGACGGCAGCTGGGCGCCGGTCACGGCGGATACGGTGTGCCTGCACGGCGACGGTGCGCATGCGCTGGCGTTTGCGCATCGCATCCATGACGAGCTGAAGCAGCAGGACATCGCCATCCGCGCGCCCCGGATAGCCAGTGCAGACAGCCTGTTTCCGTTGCTGGGCTAAAAGACAAAACAAAGACAAAACAAAAAAATCAACACCAGGAAGTCAACAGAACCGGCGACGCAACAACGAACGCCTCAACATTAGGAGATAGCAATGACCGTAACAGAACTATTGCCGCTGATCGGCATACCGATTGTGGTGGCAGGCTTTGCCTTGAAATTCAATCCTTTGCTGGTCGTGACCGTCGCGGGTCTTGCGACCGGTCTGTCGGTAGGCATGGATATCGGGACTTTGCTGGAAACCTTTGGTGAAAAGTTCGTCAACAGCCGTTCGCTGGCGACCTTTCTGCTGATCTTGCCGGTGATCGGCCTGCTCGAAAGCTATGGCTTGAAAGAACGGGCGCAGGATTGGATTGCGAGCTTGGCCAACGCCACCTCAGCGCGCATCCTGATGCTGTATTTCGTGTTGCGCCAATTCCTGGGCGCGCTCGGCCTCACCTACATCGGAGGCCAGGCGCAAACCGTACGGCCCTTGCTGGCGCCGATGGTAGAAGGCGCTGCGGTCGCCAAATATGGCGAACTGCCGGTGCCGATCCGCGACAAAATCCGCGCTCACGCTGCCGCTTGCGACAACATTGCGGTGTTCTTCGGTGAAGACATTTTCATCGCCTTCGGCGCAGTACTGCTAATGGATGCCTTCCTGAAGGAAAACGGCATCACCAATATCGAACCGCTCCATCTCGGCCTGTGGGCTATCCCGACTGCCCTCGCCGCGCTCGTCATTCACATGACGCGCTTGACCCGGCTCGACGCCAGCATCCGGCGCGATGTCGAAGCCTGGAGAAAAACCGAAGGCCAGGAGGTGACAGCATGAAGACCCTCCTCACCATCAACGAGATCTATTACCTGGTCGGCATCATTGTCATGCTGCTGGTCGGCATGACACTGCGCGACAGGGGCAATCCGAAACGCCTGACCACGGCGCTGTTCTGGTTTCTGTTTGGCGCGGTGTTCCTGTTTGGCGACATGTTGGTAGCCGGGCTCGGCAAACCGCTGGCCTACCGTGTCATTGGCACCGTAGTCGTGTTGATTTCTCTAATCGCCGGTTTCGGCCTGCTGTCGGCTGGTTCATACAAACAACGCAGCGCCGAGGAACGCCAGGCATCGGCCAACCGTTTCGGCAATTGGATTTTCCTACCTGCGTTGTTGATCCCGTTGATCACCGTGCTGTGCACGGTGCTGCTGAAGAATGTTTCGATCGGCGGCGTCTATCTGCTCGACCAGAAACAATTGACGCTGGCGGCGCTATGCGTAGCCAGCGTCTGCGCGATCCTGGCAGGCTGGAAGCTGACTGGCGGCACGCCGTTGCAGGCGGTACGCGAATCGCGCCGGCTGGTCGACGCCATCGGCTGGGCCGCGATCCTGCCGCAGATGCTGGCGATGCTGGGCGGAGTATTCGTCGCTGCTCAGACTGGCAAATCAGTACAAGAAGTAGTCACCCTGTTCGTCAATCCAGACAATCGTTTCATGCTGGTCGTGATTTACTGCGTCGGCATGGCTTTGTTTACCATGATCATGGGTAACGCCTTCGCCGCCTTCCCGGTAATGACCGCCGGCATTGCGTTGCCATTCCTGATCACCGGTCAACACGCCGATCCGGCGCCACTGGTTACCATCGGCATGCTGGCCGGTTATTGCGGTACGCTGATGACACCGATGGCCGCCAACTACAACATCGTGCCGGCTGCGCTGCTGGAGTTGACCGACAAATACAAGGTAATCAAAATACAGATTCCCACGGCCGTGACGCTGCTGACAGCTAACGTCTTGCTGATGTACTTCATTGCATTCCGCTAAGGAGACACCATGCACCTAACTCTTGACCAGGTGGCGGCGTTTGCGCGCTTGCCTTTGCGCTCGCTACGCCACGAATATCCGAACTACATCATGCACGCCTTGAACGGCCCGCAAGATGCGCAAACGCCACGCGCCATGCATCCGGTGTTCTACGGCTGCTACGACTGGCATTCCGCGGTACATGGTTACTGGCTGCTGGCACGCTGCGCCCGCCTGTATCCGACGTTGCCGCAGCAGAATGAAATCGCGACGCTGTTCGACGAGCACTTCACCGTTGCCAACATGCAGCAGGAACTGGCGTATTTCCAGGCGCCGGGGCGGGTTTCTTTTGAACGCCCATACGGCTGGGCCTGGATCATGGCGCTGGCCCAGGAGTTGGAAACCTGGCAGCACCCCAAGGCCAAAACCTGGCTGGCGGCCATGGAGCCGCTGGTGGCTGAAATCCGCAGCCGCGTGTTCAGCTATTTCGCCAAGCTCAGCTATGCGATTCGGGTCGGCACGCATTACAACAGCGCGTTTGCCTTGAAACTGATACTCGATTTCGCCCGCCATCGCCAGGACAGCGAACTGGAAAGCGCCGTGGTCACTGCCGCCTGCCGTTACTTCATGGGCGACAGCAATTACCCGGCGCACTACGAACCGGGCGGCGACGAGTTCCTGTCGGCCGCGCTGACCGAAGCTTTGCTGATGGCGGACGTGCTCGATGCGGATGTCTTCGTCGACTGGTTTGCCCAGTATTTGCCGGCGCTGGCCGACATCGACCGGCTGATGAATCCGGCCGAGGTCAGCGACCATGGCGATCCGAAAATCGCTCATCTGAATGGTTTGAATTTAAGTCGTGCCTGGTGCATGAAAAAGATTGCCCGGCGTCTCCCGGAAAATGACCCGGCCACCGCCACGCTGACTGCAGCGGCACGCCGCCATATCGAGGCCGGCTTGCCGCATGTCGTTAGCGGCGAATATGCCGGCGAGCACTGGCTGGCAACGTTTGCCATGATGGCGATGGAAACGCCAAACTAAGACAGGTGACCTATGGTTCAGAAAATTCAGCGCAGCATTTTACTTACCGGCTTTGAGCCGTTCGAACAAGAACCGCTCAATCCATCATGGGAAGCCGTACGCGCGCTGGACGGCTGGCAGTGCGAAGGCGCCAGCGTGGCAGCACGTCAATTGCCCTGCGTTTTCGGCACGGCGCTGGAGGTGCTGGATCAGTTGATCGATGAGCTCAAACCGGTACTGGTCATCTGCGTCGGCCAGGCCGGCGGCCGCAGCCAGCTGTCGGTGGAGAGAGTGGCCATCAATGTCGACGACGCACGGATTGCCGACAACGCCGGACGCCAGCCGGTCGACCAGCCGATTTATAGCGACGGCCCGGCAGCGTATTTTTCGACGCTGCCGATCAAGGGCCTGGTCAAGGCGATGCGCGCTGCCGGTGTTCCGGCAGAGGTTTCACAAACCGCCGGCACCTTTGTCTGCAACCATGTGTTTTATGGCTTGATGCATCAGCTGGCCACACATGCGCCCAAAGTCCGCGGCGGCTTCATTCACATCCCGTATATTCCTTCGCAGGCTGCACGCCATCCGGGCCAACCCAGCCTGGCGCTGGATACGGTCATCGAGGGTTTACGGATTGCGCTGCAGAGCGCCATGACGTTGCAGCAGGATGTGATCGAAGGCGGCGGCCAGCTGCACTAAAGCAAGTACATGCGCCGGCGCATACGGATTCCGCTAATTTCCTGATTTTCGGCAAGCCGATCTTGTATCATTGGTTTAACGGGGGCGTTGAAAAACGCCCGATGATGCAGTCAAGTTACAGGAACCCGTATGTCGGAAACTCAAGTCGTTGTAGTAAGCCCGGAAGGCGAGCTGTACGCCGGGAGCGCCGGATTGGTCACCCTGCCGGGCATCGCCGGCTCGCTGGGCATCTTGCCGGGCCACACTCCGTTACTGACTCGCCTGAAGCCAGGCGCGGTCCATATCAAACGGCTGACGGGCGAAGATGATTTCATTTATGTCGCCGGCGGCTACGCCGAAATCCAGCCGCACTCGGTAACTATCCTGGCCGACACCGCGATCCGCGGCAAGGATCTGGACGAAGCCAAAGCCACCGCGGCAAGGCAGCAGGCCGAGGAACGTTTGCAGAACCTGGCGTCGAATATCGACTACGCGCTGGCGCAAGCCGAGTTAGCGGAAGCGACTGCACAACTCGCCACGCTGGCGCAGATGCGACGCGGCAAATAGCCTGATCGAGGCGCCTGGCTAATGCCAGACACCTCACGGCAAATCAACGCGGTTGCAGTGTAATTCCGCCATTCGATGGCCGGCCACCGCCACCCTGGGGCCTGCCACCTGATGGCCGGTTCCCGCCCGGCGGCCTGGCGCCGTGTGGCGGACGATTTCCACCGCCGAAGCCCGGCTGCGGATGCGGCCTGCCTGGCTTGACTACCGGCGGTTTCGGATGTGGCCTTGGCGGCGGCCGCACACCTACCGGAGGACGCGGCCGGTGCGGCCGATGCGCCCAGTGCGACTGCTGTCCATACCAGGGCCGGTTGCGATAATTCTGATTCCAATAAGCGCCAAGGGTAAAGGCGATGATCGGCAATCCGATGCTGCTGCCGTAGCTCATCACCGGTACCGGATTGCCTTGGTAAGGATAGTTCAGGTTTTGCGCATACACCCAACCCCGATTGCCGTCCGGCAGCGATACATCGCACCAGGTATAACCGTTGATACAACCAGCCACCGATACCGGAGTGCCGGGACGAAGCTGCGCCACCAGCGGATAATCGCGTGCCGGACCGGCCCGCAGATTAACGTTTTTACTGGTAAAAGCCTGCTGCTGAGCGAACGCGACAACAGGAACGCTGAGGCAAGCGACTGCAATCAACGGCAACAAGCGGATGCGAATCATGACCATCTCCAATGGATTGACAATCGATACTGCGCCCTGCGCGAACGCTGTTAAGAATACATCGAAAATTACTTAATGGAAATGCCAGGTTCATTGATACACGCTATTACTTGGCACGGAGATGAATAGTCGCATGAAATCATGCGTAAAAGACATCAAAACGGCAAAGCGTCTTGCTGTTGAATGGAGCGAATGAAATGACTATAGAAAAGCTGACAAACTACGATCCTGGGGAAGATTTCAGCTTTATCGCGCTTTCGGCGAAAACGGCAACCTGACCTTAAAAACTACCCTTGCCGAGATGAAGGCGCCTGCCATTGATCTGACCACCAAGGTTCACGCCTGACTATATCCACAGGAATTCAGTACGACGAAAACCTGTCTGCGAACCCCATGGAAATAGCCTCGTCAACTACTGATTGCTCACACCATGCCAGCATCATGCGCCTGCTGGTCGGCATGGTAAGAACTGCGCACCATGGCGCCCACGGCGGCGTGCGCAAAACCCATCTTGTAGGCTTCTTCCTCATACATCTTGAAGACATCAGGATGCACGTAGCGCCGCACCGGCAGGTGATTCCCGCTTGGCATCAGGTACTGGCCGATGGTCAGCATGTCGACGTCATGGGCGCGCATGTCGCGCATGACTTGCAGTACTTCTTCATCGGTTTCGCCGAGGCCGACCATGATGCCGGATTTGGTCGGCGTGTTCGGATGCAGCGCCTTGAAGCGTTTCAGCAGGTTCAGTGAATACTCGTAATCGGAGCCGGGCCGCGCTTCCTTGTACAGGCGTGGTGCGGTTTCCAGGTTGTGGTTCATCACATCGGGCGGCGCCAGGTTGAGGATTTCCAGCGCGCGATCCATGCGGCCGCGGAAATCGGGCACCAGGATTTCAATCCGGGTATTCGGCGACAACGCCCGTACGTGGCGGATGCAATCGGCGAAATGGCCGGCACCGCCGTCACGCAAATCGTCGCGGTCGACGCTGGTGATGACGACGTAATTCAATTTCAACGCGGCGATGGTCTTGGCCAGGTTTTCCGGCTCGTTGACATCGAGCGGATCCGGGCGGCCGTGGCCGACATCGCAGAACGGGCAGCGACGGGTGCATTTGTCACCCATGATCATGAAGGTGGCCGTGCCCTTGCCGAAACATTCGCCGATATTCGGGCAGCTGGCTTCTTCGCAAACCGTGACCAGGCTATTGGCGCGCAAGATGTCCTTGATTTCATAAAACCGCGACGATGGCGAGGCTGCCTTGACGCGTATCCAGTCCGGCTTTTTCAGGGCTTCAATCGGGATAATCTTGATTGGAATGCGCGAAGTCTTGCTGGCGCCTTTTTGCTTTTCGGATGGATTGTAGCTAGCGGTGGCGATGGTGGCTTCTGCAGGCAGCGACGGCGTGGTTTCTGTGGTCATGGTCTGGGCATTTCCTTGCTGGAGTCTCGAAAAAGGACTCAGTTAAAACGGTCTATCAATTTGTGAGCAAGCGCTAACTGCACCTCTGAGAGAGCACTATCAACGCCTAGTGTTTTCATATCGACTGTGGCGAGGCCTTCGTAGCCGCATGGATTGATCCAGGAAAAAGGCGTCAGATCCATGGCAACATTGAGCGACACACCGTGGTAAGTGCAGCCGCTGCCTCTTACTTTCAAGCCAAGAGCAGCGATCTTCGCACCCTGCCAGGCGCCGTCGGCAACATAAATCCCGGGGGCACCGGCCTTGCGTTCACCGGTCAGATTATACGCTGCCAGCGTGTCGATCACCGCCTGCTCGATACCCTGCACGAATTCACGTACGAACAGACGCGCGGCGGGACGGCGGCGGCGCAAGTCCAGCAACAGGTAAATCACTACCTGACCCGGCCCGTGATAAGTCACCTCGCCACCGCGATCGGTCTGTATCACCGGAATCTGGTGCGGCGCCAGCACATGGCTCGGATCGGCTCCCAAACCCAGTGTAAACACCGGCGGATGTTCAACTATCCACAACTGGTCTGGCGTATCGGGGGAACGGGAATCGGTAAACGCGCGCATCGCGTCAAAACTGACTTGATAAGGTTCTACGCCACGCTGAATGATTTGGGGGCTAGGCAGAAGATCTGGGGAAATGAGTTGCTGCGCACTGGACATACCGCAAGTGTACCGAAAATCGGGGGTCGGCGTGCGCCAACGGGCGCGCCGTCAGGCCGGAATGCGGCCTGACGATACCCGGAAACGCAATGTCGAGAGCAAGGCGACGTTGCGACCACGTCACGGCAGCGGGTGCACATCTGATATCAAATCAGCAAGCTGCCGGACTAGCGCCGAGTGGCTTGCTAAAGCCGGCGCGTGCGCTCGACGACGGCAGACGAGTCGATTGCTGTTGAATTTGCACCACACTTTTGCCTTTGACCGCTTCGATGACGATATGACTGTCAGCGGCAACGCTCAGGAATTGCCCCGCAGACAACCAGTAGTCGTCGCCGTGTCCTGTTACGGTCACCCACACGCGGCCTTGCGTGATTTGCAGGGTTTGGGCTACCGGGGCGGTTACCGATGTGGCTGTACCGGCATCTATGGTTAAAGACTCGTTAGCTAATAATTTTCTCATGATGTCACTCCTTGAAACTACTGGTATATTGGACGCCACATCACAATCCACACCACTTGATATAGACGTTCCTTGTTTCTACAGAGCCATTTTAGACAATCCACAGGCAGTAACAAAACGAGTAATTTTCTCCTCCCTTGCTAATTTTCCTCATATAAAATGGCCGATCTCCGAAAATTGCCTAACCTTTCTGCCCTGCGTGCCTTCGAGGCTGCAGCACGCAATGACAGCTTTTCGCGCGCCGCCGAAGAAATCTATGTGACGCCGGGTGCGATCAGCCATCAAATCCGGGCCTTGGAACAGGAACTGGGCATCATGTTGTTCAGCCGCCACGGCAAGCGCATCACGATCACCGAACAAGGACAGCGCTTTGCCGCGGTCATCCGTAAATCCTTGAATGAAATCGCGTTTGCGGCCGAAGCCTTGAAGATGGATGCCAAGCAGAAGCGCTTGACCATTTCCGCCCTGCCCTCGTTTGCCGCACGCTGGCTGGCGCCGCGACTGTGGAAATTCATCGACCTGCATCCGGATACCGAGGTAGTGCTGCAATCGAGCAGCCACCTCAATGACCTGGAACGCGAACCTATCGATGTCGGCCTGCGCTACGGGCTGGGCCACTATCCGGGCCTGGTGGTGGAAAAACTGATGGACGATTATTACTATCCGGTGGCCAGCCCGCACTACCGTGACGGCAATCTGCCGAATACGCCGCAGGAGCTAGAGCAGTGCAGCCTGTTGCGCATGGATACCGAATCGTCGTGGATGCCGTGGTTCGAGGCCGCGGGTATCGACCTGGTGGAACCGACCGGCGGCTTGCTGATCGAGGATGCGTCGATGCTGTTGCGTTCGGCTTCGGATGGATTGGGGATTGCTTTGACGCGGCACGCGATTGCGCTGCAGGAAATTGCTTCGGGGGAGTTGGTGCGTTTGTTCGATGTCGTCGCGCTCTGCCCGCTATCCTATTATTTCGCCTGCACCAAGGAAGCACTGAGTAAACCGCAAGTGCAGGCTTTCCATCGCTGGCTGCTGGACGAAATCAGGACTTTCAAGGCACAAAGCGAATGGCCCGGAGGACCCGAGCCATCATGATTCAATACGAATTTAAAGCACCATCTTTACCATCGGGTGCGAAGACAGCGCCCGATACAAATCATCCAGCTGTTCACGGCTTGTCGCACGAACAGTAGCAGTCAGGCCGGTATAGTTACCCTTGGACGATGGCCGCACTTCCAGCTTGTCGATATGAAAAGTCGGATCATGCTGCACCACCACGCCAACCATGGTCGGCGCAAATGCGTCATGCGTAGGCCCCATTATCTTGATGGGAAAATCGCTTGGGTATTCGATCAGGCTTTCAGCAGGGGGGATAACCTGGTTTTCAGTGGGCTCGGTCATGATGGTTGCTCTTTAATGGTGACGCAGGATACTAGTTTACTCCCGAAACGGATTCCTGCACTAAAAGCTTATCGGCGACCGGGATTTGCCGGTATGGTATGTGTAAAAGGAAACAAGGCAGAAAACCAAATGATTTCCACCCTGCAATATCTACAACAGCTGTGCGCTACTGCGTTCCGTAGTTAAGCCGCCTTGGCCGCCTGATAAGCCTCGTATAACTGTTTGTATATGGGGCCGGGTTCGCCATTTCCAATAGTCTTGCCGTCAATTGAAACCACCGGCAATACCTCCTTGGTAGCTGACGACAACAGCACTTCATCCGCCGCAAACACCTCTTCACGCGCAATCCGGCGAGCTTCGAACGGAATGCCGCCGGCAGCGCACAATTCCTCGATCAGGCGATAGCGGATCCCTTCCAGGATCAGATTATCCTTAGGCGGCGCCATCAGTTTGCCGTTTTTGACGATCCAGACATTGGAAGACGACGCTTCGGTCAGCCAGCCATCGCGAAACTGAATTGCTTCCACCACGCCATGCTCGGCAGCATTTTGCGCCGCCAGCACATTCCCCAACAGGGAAATCGACTTGATCTCGCAATGCAGCCAGCGTTGATCCTCCATCGACACGCAAGGCACGCCGCTAGCGCGCAATGCCGCGCTCGGCAATACCAGCGGGTTGGTCATGATGAATACCGTCGGCGTCAGCGCTTCTTTCGGAAACGCATGACCGCGCTTGGCGACGCCGCGGGTGACATGGATGTAGACCATCTGGTCATCCGCCGGATGGGCATCGATCACACCTTGAATCAGCGCCAGCCACTGCTCTTTGTCATGCGGATTTGTAATACTGATCTTTGCCAGGCTGCGAAACAGGCGCGCCAGATGATGCTCGGAACGGAATAATTTACGGCCGTAGATAGGAATCACCTCATACACGCCATCACCGAAAATGAAGCCGCGGTCGAGTACCGGGATGCTCGCTTCGGACAGCGGTGTCATGCTGCCATTGAGATAGACCAGCGGGTCTTGCATGATCGGATTCCTAAAAAAGTAGAGAGTCCAATTCTGGCACAGCACCGGACCATGGGGTATGCAAAAAAAGTATGCGAATGATCTGGAAAGCATCGCTCCAAGATGGAGGCGCGCGATGTTGACGTGATGCGGTAGCATACACATACCTCAACTTCGAGGAACCGCCAAAGTTCCTCCTGCGCCTGACCATGACCACCATCGTTACCCGTTGCGCCTGGGCCAATCCCGCCAATCCCCGTTACCTGGCCTACCACGACGAGGAATGGGGCAAACCCTGCCACGATGAGGTGCAACTGTTCGAAATGCTGAACCTGGAAGGTGCGCAAGCCGGCCTGAGCTGGGAAACCATTCTCAACAAGCGCGACAACTACCGCCGCGCCTTCGACGGCTGGGACGCAAAAAAAATCGCCCGCTACGACGAGGTCAAAGTGGCGTCCCTGCTGGCCGACGCCGGCATCGTCCGCAACCGCCTGAAGATCGCCGCCACCATCAGCAACGCCCAGGCTTATCTGCGCCTGCGCACCGAAGTCGGCGGTCTTGATGCTTTCTTATGGGCCTACGTCGATGGCGAGCCGATCCAGAATCAGTGGACATTACTTGGCGGAAATCCGGCCAAAACGCCTTTATCCGACCGCATTTCCAAGGATCTGGGAAAGCGCGGCTTCAAATTTGTCGGTTCCACCATCATCTACGCTTATATGCAGGCGATCGGCATGGTGAACGACCATTGCGTCGAATGTTTCCGGCATCAGGCAGTGGCAGAGTAATTCCCGATCGGCCTCCTGGGCGACGGTCAGGATACCCGGATCGCCGCCCTCTTTTCGTTCCCGCGCCATTCTGTTACATTCCCGCCATGCCTAAACTGACCTTAGACCGAATCCTGCAATCGCAGGGCTTCGGCAGCCGAAAATATTGCCGCGAGTTAATTGAAGATGGCGAAGTCGTCATCGGCGGCGTTGCCGTTACCGACTATAAATCCACGCCCGACACCGACGGCCTGGTGTTCACCTTGTTCGATGAAGAATGGGTTTACCGCGAACACGTCTATATCGTGCTCAACAAACCGGCCAATATCGAGTGCTCGCGCAAACCCAGCCATCACCCCGGGGTGCTAAGCATCTTGCCGGAACAGTTCAGCTGGCGCGACGTGCAGCCGGTTGGACGGCTCGATCACGACACCACCGGCTTGCTGCTGATGTCGGACGACGGCAGCTTCATCCATGCCCAGTCGTCGCCCAAGCGGCACGTGCCGAAGTTATACGTTGCCACCACGCATGAGCCTGTGACCGAGGAACTGGTGCAAAGCTTGCTGGCCGGCGTGAAGTTGCATGATGAGCCGCAGACTCTGGCCGCCGTCAGCTGCCGCATAGTGGGCCCGCATGAAATTGAGATCGTGCTGGAACAGGGCAAATATCATCAGGTCAAGCGCATGCTGGTGGCGGCTGGCAATCATTGCTCGGCGTTGCGCCGCACCGCAATCGGCGGCCTGACCCTGGAAGCCCTGGAGCTGGAATTGGGGGAATGGTGCTATCTGGAGCCGGAACACCTGGCTTTGCTGGTGCCGTCGGCCTAGTACAAAAAAACGCAAAAAAAAACGCAAAAAAAACGCAAGACCTGAGTCTTGCGTTTTTACTGATTCAAGCTTTCCTGGAAAATCAGTGTGAGCGGATCATGGTGCCGAACGCCTGTTCGGTCAACACTTCCAGCAGCAACGAATGCTCGATACGGCCATCGATGATGTGCACTGTATTGACACCCGACTTGGCTGCATCCAGCGCCGACGAAATCTTCGGCAGCATGCCGCCGGAGATGGTGCCGTCCTTGAACATTTCATCGATTTCGCGTGCCGACAAGTCTGTCACCAGATTGCCCTGCTTATCTTGCACGCCAGCAATATTGGTCATCATGATCAGCTTTTCAGCATGCAGGATTTCCGCGATCTTGCCTGCCACGACGTCGGCATTGATGTTGTAGGCCTGGCCGTCGGCGCCAAAGCCGATAGGCGAAATGATCGGAATGAACGCATCGTCCTGCAAGGCTTTGACCACCGCCGGATTGATGGCTTCGATTTCGCCGACAAAGCCGATATCGAGGAATTCACCCGGATGCTCGCGGTCTGGCATGCGGTATTTGCGCGCACGGATCAGGCCGCCATCCTTGCCGGTCAGGCCGACAGCCTGGCCACCGTAGTGGTTGATCAGCATCACGATATCCTGCTGCACTTCGCCGCCCAGCACCCACTCCACCACTTCCATGGTTTCTTCGTCGGTAATCCGCATGCCTTGCACGAAGGTGCCTTGCTTGCCGATTTTCTTCAGGGCATTGTCGATTTGCGGGCCGCCGCCATGCACCACCACCGGGTTCATGCCGACCAGTTTCAACAAAATCACGTCGCGCGCGAAGCCGTGCTTCAGGCGCTCTTCGGTCATTGCATTGCCGCCGTATTTGACGACAATGGTTTTACCGTGGAATTGACGGATGTACGGTAACGCCTCGGCCAGAATTTCAGCTTTGATTCCTGGGGCAACGTTGGCTAGATCGTTGGTCAAATCGGCCATGAACAGTCCTACAAGAGAGGTTCTGAGCTTGTCAGAAGAAAGTAAAAAAGTGCAAAGACTGCAACTCGGGGGAGTTAAAAATCGCTGCGAGAAGGATCAGCGCGATTTTACATGGAAATGCGCTTGCTTAGGTGTAGCAAGCACGTCATGTGTCGCGGTTGTGGCACATCCGGCAAGATCCATATCACCGCGTCGGACTTCACCCCGCCCGACTTTGGGAATTTCTCTAAACAGCGATTCTTGCCGCTACATGCCGACCACTCCTAGTTGGTTTTCGTCACTTTGCTCAAATGACGTGGGCGATCCGGATCCATGCCGCGGGCGATCGACAATTGCGCGGCCATTACATAAAACGCTAATATCGCTACGATTGGATCAAGATCCGGTGTTGCTGCGGTAGGCAGAGTCAAGTCCCGATCCGCGACATCACTTGGCGCCGCCAGCAATACTTTGGCGCCACGTCCGCGCATTTCTTCGGCCAGTTTCAACAGACCTGCTTGTGCCGGCCCGCGGGTAGCGAACATCAGCAGCGGATAACCCTCGCCGATTAAGGCCATCGGCCCATGCTTGATTTCTGCACCGCTAAAGGCTTCTGCTTGTATTGCGGAGGTTTCTTTAAACTTTAATGCTGACTCCAACGCCACCGGGAAGCTGACGCCGCGTCCCACTACCATGATGTTGGTACTCGGTACCAACACCTCTAAGGCCATTGACCAATCGGTATGGCTGGCGATGTCCAATGCTTCTGGTAAAGCATCCAACGCGGCCAGAAATTTGATATCATTTTGCCAATACCCAGTCAACAATGCGCTAGCAACCAGGCTCGCAATAAAACTTTTCGTGGCAGCGACAGAAAGTTCTGCCCCTGCATGCAGGGGAATAGCCCATTCAGCGCTCAAAGCTAGTGGCGAGCTGACATCATTGACCAGCGCAACCGTCGCTGCTCTGGCATCGCGAAAATAACGTATTGGTTCGATCACATCCGGGCTTTGCCCGGATTGCGAAATAGCAATGGCCAGAGCATCCTTCGCTATCAGCGGTGCGTTATTCAAGGTTACGAGCGACATTGGCAAGGATGCGACGATACGCCCCAAACGCGCCATGATGAGATATGCGCAATAGTTGGCAGCGTGGTCTGAGCTGCCACGAGCCACTGTCAAAATACTGCCGGGCGGTTCAGCCCGTAGTTGTCTGCCGAGTTCAGCGTAACGTTCTCTGTCTTGCGTTAATTGCATGGCAACGTGCCGGCTGGCGGATTGGGCTTCTTTAAGCATGAGTGGGGCTGAGGTCAATCTGTTCTCCTTCTACGTAAACGGCTTTGAGTTTGAGCTGGCGGTCAAACACCAGGATGTCGGCGAAACAGCCGGTTTTGAGGCGACCGCGTTCGGCAATGCCAAGATAATCGGCGGGATAAGTGGACGTACGTAGGGAGGCTTCTTCCAGCGTCAAGCCGATTGAGAGCAGATTGCGTAAAGCCTGGTCCATGGTCAAGGTGCTGCCCGCTAGCGTTCCATCGGCTAAACGGACGCCGCCCAGGCATTTGTGAACAACCTGGCTACCCAACATGTACTCACCGTCCGGCATACCCGACGCGGCGGTGGAGTCAGTGACGCAATACAAGTAAGGAATAGCCCGTATCGCTGCTTTCATGGCGCCCGGATGCACGTGCAGTAAATCGGGAATCAGCTCAGCGTATTCGGCATGGGCCAAGGCTGCGCCGACCATCCCGGGTTCCCGATGGCGCAAGGCGGTCATGGCATTGAACAGATGAGCAAAACCCGTTGCACCGCTTTTCAGTGCGGCGACGCCATCTTCATAGGTCCCCAGCGTATGGCCGATTTGTACACGCGTCCCCTGATCGCCAAGCCTCTTTATCAAGGCAAAATGTCCCCTCATTTCTGGCGCGATGGTAATCAATTTCAACGGTGCAAAGCTGCGTAACCAATCTATTTGCCCCACCGTTGCTGCGGTCGCAAAATTA
This sequence comes from Collimonas sp. OK307, assembly GCF_900113705.1. Classification (GTDB taxonomy): domain Bacteria; phylum Pseudomonadota; class Gammaproteobacteria; order Burkholderiales; family Burkholderiaceae_D; genus Collimonas. The sequence goes on from NZ_FOQI01000004.1 coordinate 216,376, forward strand.
GGCTGGGCACCGAGTTTTCCAGGATTGATATAGGGCCCTTCCAGATGCACACCGAGTATGCGAGCACAACCCGTTTGTCGCGTCAGGCAAGCGCGACCAACAGCCAGCAATACATGTTCCAGATCGGCAGGTGGCGCCGTCATGGTGGTTGCCAGCATACTGGTGGTGCCATGTTGCGCATGCATGCGTGAGATGGTGTGAGGCGCATCACCAGCGTTCATGACATCTAGACCGCCGCCGCCATGCACGTGCAAGTCGATAAAGCCGGGCAAGACATAGTCGCCGTCGCGGCCTGAATCAGAGGGATCAAATTTCAGAGGCGTACCGTTGATACCGGTGATCAGATCATTGAAATGAACCACTCCGGACACCCAGCCTTGGGGGGTCAGTATATTGCCGTTAAGTTGTGTGATGGCGGGCATTAAATGCATTCCATAGCTAATTGTTGACGAATCAGGATCAAGCCGCCAGCGGCAGAATCAGCTACCGGGCAGATCGCTCGCTGGCGCAACGCTGGCGGCAAGAACTCTTGCAGAGGTACAGCCAAACCACCGCAAAGCGCCAGCGGCAATCGCGCCGAAGGATCAAGCGCTAAAGCGAGTTTTTCGATTGCACTTCCCGCTTTCTCCATGATGTTGCGTGCTACCGCGCTGTGTATCACATGATTGCTCACCAACGGGGCCAGTTGGGCATACATGCTTTGATTAGCGCGTGCCAGCCAGCCAAGCACGCAGTTGCGATCGCCATTTCCGTTGTTGCCACCACAGAATTGCATGACGTCCGCTGAAAGTATGTCCGGATTTGCACGACCGTCAAACACTTGCTGTACATGGTTAATGGCATGCAACCCAAGCCAGGCGCCACTAGCTTCATCGCCTGAGGGAAACCCCCAGCCACCAAGCGTGCGTAGCCTGCCGTCGGCCAACAGCGCTGCCCCTATGCTCCCGGTGCCAATGGCGACGATCGCACCCGGTTTACCTTGATGCGCACCGAGTAAAGTAGTAATTGCATCGGAAGCGATGGCAAGGCTGCCAAACCCCGGGTTTAATCCGGAAAATTCGTCGGCCCATTGCGGAACATTGACACCAGAAAGGCCGCACCCCAATGCCATGTGTTCATATACTGGCGGAGTGATGCCGCTCTTGCAAAAGGCCGCTTGAATCGCATCGCAAATGGCGGCCCAGGCCGCCTGACGACCATGCATCAACGCCGATGGTCCAGCGGTCGCCTCGGCTATTTCTGTGCCGTCGGCAGTATGGATTCGCACATGCGTTTTGGTGCCACCACCATCAACGCCAATCAAATATCCGTAGTCTGTTGTCACTGTAGATCCTGTTCAGCTTACTTGCTATTTGAATGATCAATGGCATTCGGAACTACCACCTGCAAGCGCACTGCAATTTCGCCGGTTGCGTATTGCCCCGGATTCTCGCGCTCCCGTATCGCCATTCCGCGCTTTACCACCGCATGCGACAAACGCCAATAAAGCGCGATCGTCAACGCGGATAACATCACAAATCCGATCATCCCGAAGTGTAGATACAACAGCTTATAAATTTCTATACCTAAGCCGTATATCAACATGCTGAGCATGCCGATCGCGGCAGCAACCGTACCTTTTGATACGGAGCTTTCAGTAAGGGTAAAGCGCATTAATACGGCAAAAGCCAGCCCTTGACCAAATGCCAGAAGACTGACCCCGGCGATGATGAAATACAGTGGATTGACTGGTGCTACGCCAAGCAGCATGAGTAATGTTCCCAGCAAGATCGGATATAGGGCGTAGCTGATGGAGGCACCCAAACGCCAGCTATCGGTTTTACTTGCCAACAGCAGATTACCGGCAATCAAACTACCGAATACCGGAATTTGCCAGAGGCCATATTCCATCATGCTCAAGTGGGCATCGACCACCAACATCATGGGCGACATCGCAATCCAGCCGAATAATGGAAGCAACAGAAAAGGCATCGCCAGCGCACCCCTCAAAAAATAACGATTGCTGAATACCGCACGATAGTCGTGCCAAATCTGTACCAGTGGTACTTTTTCCTGATGGTCCTGACGTTTGCTGACTGTTTCCGGCATGTGCAGGGCGAGGCCGATGAAAGCAATACTGGAAATGCAAGCGATAGACACAAACACTATCCGCCATGACCAGACTTCTATCATGAAGGCACCTGCGATCGGGCCGACCAATGGTGCAAGCATGGCGACATTGGCCATTATTGCGGTAACTTTCACTGCTGCTTTTTCTTCAAATGCTTCTTGCACGACGGCGTAACCGACCGAAGAAATAAAACATAGGCCGAGACCTTGAAGGACGCGCAGAAGTATGAAATTTTCCATGTTCTTTGAAAATACAATGGCGAAACAAGAAAAGATGAAAAATAAAACACCCGCCAGCATCACCGGCCGCCGTCCGATACGGTCGGAGAGCGGACCAAACAGCCATTGGAGTACCGCACCTCCAAATAAAAAGGCCGTCATCGCTGATGCCATCCAAGCCGCGCTAACGCCAAATTCTCGAGTTACGGTCAACATTCCAGGTTGAATCATGTTGTTTGCGATGTAGACGGAGAATTCAAATAACACTAGTGCCAATGGAAACATCATGGTCTTGCGGGTAAGCAGAGAAATTTTTTGCATAGTTTGAGCAAAATGCGTGGGGCGAAGAAGCGCACGCGCCGCTTTTGTTGAAATTCGAAGACTTCGGAAGAAACGAGCGATACACAATCACGATCCTCACCGCGACAAACAGATGGATTGCGCTGCGGCATACGCCGCATTGACGTAGCAAGTCGCTGTATCGCATTGAAGACGGATATCTGTCAGGATGACCACGTCCTTAGGACGTGGTTTGAAAAACCAAAGGTTGGCCATCAACTTTCAGCTGCACGAACGGAAGAGGCAACCACCACCGGCTTTTCATGTCGTCCTATCGGAACAATGCGCGACAACACCAGCACCGGTATCGTGCACAACAGGACCCACAAGAAAAAATGTTGATATCCCAATGCAGCCTGTATCGCTCCGCTCATCATCTTGAACAGGACATAACCAAGTTGCATCACACCTGTGCCGATGGCGTAATGGGCCATCCGATATTTACCGACCGACACTTCTTGCATGATAAATAAAATCAGGCCGACGAAACCAAAGCCATAGCCAAACATCTCGACGCTGAGCGCAACAGCAATCACACTGAAGTCGCTCGGCATCGCCACGCTTAAAAAATAGAATGCGGCGTTAGGCAAATTCATTGCCAGGATTAAAAAGAACATCGCGCGTTTCAATCCTAGCCATGCAGTGAAATAACCTCCCAATATGCTGCCGCCGATGAAGGCCAGCGTCGCCAATGTCCCATACAAGACACCGACTTCGCCGGTACTCAAACCTAAGCCGCCTTCTTCGCGCGCTGCACGCAGAAACAACGGTCCGATGGTCGTCACTTGTCCTTCTGCAGCGCGAAATAAAATGATGAAAAGAATCGCAAGCCAAATGCCCGGCTTCTTAAAAAAATCAACTATCACGTCTTGCAGAGTAGCAAACACACCCCGCATAGTGATTGGGTCGGCATCGGCACGCACACTATTTTTTGCATTTGGCAGAGCCCAGGAATGGTACGTGGCCAAGACGATCATGATCACGCCAAGCATTCCAAAAATGATGGACCACGCATGCGCTACCTCCATCTTTTTTTCAAAATAACCAGCCAACACTACCAAGCCACCCAGAGAGAAAAATCGCGCAGCATTGTAAAAGCTACCTTGCCACCCTGCATAAGCAGCTTGTTGTTTGTCACTTAAGCTGCTGATGTATAAACCATCAGCAGCGATATCGTGGGTTGCCGAAGCAATCGCCACCAAGGCCAGCAAGGCAATGCTTGCGGCAAAATAGACCGGCAACTGCAACGCCAGCGCTAACAAACCAAGCGCCGCGCCACCAATAAATTGAAACAGCAAGACAATGGATTTTTTACTGCGCGCGACCTCTAGAAAGGGACTCCACAGCGGTTTGAAAACCCAGACGAAACCAAGCAAACCGGTCCACAAAGCAATCTGCTCGTTTTCTACGCCCATACTTTTGTACATCAGCCCTGCCATTGTCGCCACCAGAAAATATGGCAGGCCTTCAGCAAAATATAGAGTAGGCACCCATGTGATGGGATGACGTTTAGGGGTTTTTCCGTTTTGCATGGTCTCTGTATGCTTTCGTTTTTGTCAGTTTTTATTCAAGCTTATGTAAAGATCATCGTGCAGTCGGAGCAACGACACTCGCCCCGACAGTCTTTACTCACGTGCGGTTCTCCAAAATAGCTGTTCGCAGTTACGCACTTAACAACTTTTCGACTATCGGTTCCAGGGCAGCCGGGCGACAGCCATAGCTGGCGAGACGGCCTTGGGCCATCGGAGCCAGATCCAGATCGTAGGGCAAGCGACCCGCCACTACCCACAGCTTGTCGTGTGGTATCGCAGCCAGAAGACGTTGCTGACCTTTGACGAACATGGCGTTATAGGTTTGCAACACAATTTGTTGCGCGCCTTCGGCAAATGCAATCGCATTTACCACCTCCTCCTCAGACGCTTCGGCTGACAGCATGTATTCGCGCACGCTAATGCCCGCTTCCAGCAAAGCTGGCAGCATGGAACTACGGGCTTCCTTGTTACGCACCATCACTACCTCATCCACCTCACTACGCGAGCGCACCTCCACCGTAATCAGCGTGACTGGCAGTCCCACATCCAATGGCCGGAAATTCCCTTGCACAAGCAACGCTGCATTTTGCAACTTTCTAGCTAACGCCAACGCCTCAGGTTTCCTTAAACCTTCTGGCCTGGTTGGCGTGCTGCGCCATTCGCTGACGGCATTGATTGTTTTGAGTTGAGACACACGTTGAAGTGCATCATTGATACGCTCGATAGAAATGCTTCCCTGTTCTACGGCCTGCACCACGGCTTCAATGGCAGCTTGCTGCCGCGTTTCCTGATGCGAAATGAGTACTATGTCGGCACCCGCCTGCAATGTTGCAACCGCACCTCTGGCAACACCCACGCCTTCGAAAATGGCGGCCATTTCCAGACAGTCGGAAATTATCACTCCTTTGAAGCCCATCTCATCGCGTAACAGGTCTGTGAGCACGGCCTTTGACAGCGTTGCAGGGACCGTAATATCTGGCTCGATGGCCGGGAACGCGAGGTGCGTCGTCATAATGGCGTTTACGCCTTGGGCTATTGCCGCTTTGAACGGAGCTAATTCCACCGCGTGCAAGCGCTCCTTATCGTGGGGCACCAGTGACATCGCGTAATGGGTGTCGGTAGATGTATCACCATGACCGGGAAAATGCTTGGCGGTAGCTATCATGCCGGCGGATTGCAAACCTCGCATAGCGGCCATGCCGTACTTAATGACGCTTTCAGGTTCTTCGCCGTAGGCGCGTACGCCGATGATCGGATTCTGCTGGTTATTGTTGACGTCCAAAACCGGCGCCAGGAACATATTGATACCAATCTGGCGCATTTCATTGCCGCTGATATGGTTTAGTGCTTCGCAATCCTGTATCGAGCCGGCAGCCTGAAAAGCCATTGCAGCAGGAATAGGCGTCACTCCTTGCTCAATCCGCATCACCATGCCTCCTTCCTGGTCAAGCGCAATGAGCAATGGCACATCGCTGACTTGCGCATTGATTTCCTGTAAATGGCGGCAAAGTGTAGCGACTTGTCCAGGTGTTTGCATATTGCGGCGAAAAAGTATGATGCCGCCCACTTTCTGCTGCTGAATAAGTCGGGTAATGCCCTCATTTACCTCTAGGGCATCAAAACCAACCATGAATAACTGCCCTATTTTTTTTTGTAATTCCTGATTCATAATCCAATCCTTCCAGCGTTTTTATGATGAAGAGAATTTCAGAAAATAAAGTACCGCCCTGCATTTACCATATTGCCGCTCCAAGTAGCTTTTCACCCAAAGCAGACAATTTTGCAGTTTGATATCTATCTCTTTCCCAGTGACGGGGATCTCCGTGCAAGCTGTATCCTTCCGGAGCAAGACGCTGTTCCCATGAACGGATGCGCCAGTTTTTTAACTCGGTATTGCTCTCCTGAGCAGGCATCATGGAAATATATTGCGCCATCCGAACTTTATTTTTGGATGTATTCTGTCGGATGCCATGACAAAGTTTGCTGTTCCAAAGTAGAAGATCACCTTTTCCCAATGGGACTCGAGTGGGCGTGAAATCAGCAACATTTGGTCTGTACCAATCCCAGTTGCCGGGTTGTTTCGATTTCCATGAATCATAGTTTTTGAACAGCTCGGGAATACACATGAATCCGCCCACGTCCTCGTCGGTCTGATCGCTAACGGACAATACGCCTTGGACATTCTGCGGATCGGATTCCGGGTCGTAATCCCAGTGCATGAAACTCTTGAATTCAAAACCTGGTTCCGGCGGCAAATTGAAATTTAATCTGTCGATCGATACCCACAATTTACGCGCACCCCAGACATCGACAAACGCATCGTATACTCGTTGAGTTTGGCGAGTGTCCCAAAGGTATTGATGGTTATACAGCTCCACCATGCCTGCGTTGAAGCTTAATTCTGTTTTTCTCAATTCTGATTTTTGCGGTGGATACCAGGTACCCTGATCGTCAGGATCAAGTTCTTCGAATTCCCACATAAGCCTCTCCAAATTACAGATCTTTTCAGGCTCAACAGCTTTCTTGATCACGATGTAACCATTTTGAGTCCAGAACTGCCAATCCTCTTCGGAGAGTATGCGCAATGGGTTTCCGTTTGAACGATCATTTAAGCGGAATCCATTCTTTGCAAGAGTTGAATAATTGCGGGTGGAGATGCTATTTTTATCAATGCTGTCTATTTTTTTGTTCATAAAGACTTAAACCTGGTTGAAAAAATTGGTTAGCCGTCACAATCACTGGAACGGAGCCAGTCAGATGCATGGCTCCGCCTTGGAAACCACGGTGGTTCGATTTGATCTCAGCGTAATCTTTTGATCAAACGCCGTACTCGAGAATGTGCAAGCGATCGAAAAATATGTCATATGCATACTCGAAGGTGCTGCTTATCTTGAATCCCTTTTTAAGGTACATCCGGAACGCATCATTCTTTCCCCACACAGCAAGAACGATGCGCCTGCTGCCTTTCCGATGAGCCAGCGATTTAATTTCTTTGAACATCATGTTGAAAAGACCTCTGCCTCGATATCCATGCTCTACAGCCAGGCTGGGAACAAATAGATCAGAGGCATCTGTATTTTTCGAAACAAATTCATCGTAGGCATCATCCATCGCCTTCATTTCATCTCGATAATAAGAGACCGCTTTTACCCTACCGAATTCTTCCATTGTTCCTGCGGTAAAGAATCCAGCGAACTTGCGTTCGCGATCGAACATCCCATAGATATGCGAGATATATTGATCAATATTTTGATGTCTTTGCAATTCGACAAATGGCAAATTTAATTTATTACTAAACGAGCAGTACTCAAGATAGCTGGTGGAAAACAGCAGTTTCGCCATGCGATTTTTATACTCTTCGCCCGGCATATTTTTTGCTGGCACGAAATGAACAGAATCAATCGATCCAGGTGTGTGTGTAGCTGAAGTCAATTCGGTTTTCTCAACTCGATTCTGGCTGAAGGAAATTGGCGCGCTGAGATGATAATTGGCCCGCGCCTGGTCTCCTTTGACCTTATGCCAAAAATCTCTTTTCTTAATTCGCTCTGAATTTTTTGCGACCAAATACGCGCCGAACAGGGAGTTCACCCGGTCCAGTTTTTCATCATGCGACAAGAATGAATAGTAGTGACAGTTATTGACTTCGGTGCGCAGCTGCGATGGATACGCCATTCTTGGAATTTCATCGAGATAAGAAACGGCTGCGATATGCTCCAGATCCAGCGCGTTATCCAGGCGCCAATTAAGCCTTTCCAAGGTATTGATGCATCGCTTGTAGCTGTAATCCTCTTCAGCAGTTAGCGGGATTTCCACATTCGTTATTGCATCTACTACCAGGCGCATTCCATGTAAGCCACCAATAACGGTTTCTTTTTCTCCATAGTGAAGAACAGAAAAATTTTTGCTGATGTCGTCATAGCTCTGCAGCGTATGGCCTATGTTCTGTTGCCATACTCCGTATGTAACGTCATGCAACATTGACGCATATTTTTTTGATGCTGCCGGATGGCTGGTTTGCTCAAGGAAATTTGAAGTTATTTTTTCTAAATTTTCATTCATTTTTTCGACCAGTTTTTTTAGTGATCGATTTCCTTTTTTTGAAATCAGTACTCCATTTTCATCATTGAACAGATTCATCCAGCTCACGTTGTAATGCTGTATTTTTCCAGTGCCTTCGTCCAGTTTGAAATCCATGTAATCTGGAACTTCGGGTTTCGCCAGGAAGATCGTGGCCGACCTGTGCGGTATGATGTCAACATCAAGGTAAATTCCGCCGAATGTCTGCAATATCACCAATCTAAAAAAATCAGATAAATTGACGAAGTATTTTTTCTTGTGCAATTCTTTGATGAGATCAGCATTCACCGCTGCAAAATCGATCATCAGATCATGCAGACAATTAACTACCAGCACATTTTTTCCGATCGAGTAACAGCCAATGGCATATCGGCCTGCACCAACCGCCGATTTGAATAGCGGATCGTCTCGCAATTGATTCTTATCCCAGACCCAAAGAATATTGGTATAGCTAATATTCATCGTGGACTCAATTTCACCTAGAGCCTCGCCCCATTGGCGTATCGTCTCTACCGCTATTGTCGGCAAACTTCCACCCATCCAGATACGATGTACTAATTTTTCATCGTCACTGATTAATTGAGAAGGGATTCCGACCAATGACGAAATATTTCTTGCATCAAACGCCTCGAAACGAGAAATGACGAATTTTTGTAATTCGCACAAACGTTCTCTATAGTTTGCTTTTAATTTATTCAGCCGTGTTTCGGCATCCGACTCATTCACTTTATTGGAGATGCAATAAGACTTCCACTCCTGGCAAGCAATGAATCCGGATTTCAAATCCCTGATTTGAATTTCATATTCGATATTGAATGTCGTCATCTTTTCCTTTCCTCGGGACTGTTCAACGCAATCTGCAGCATCCTCATTGCCAGCACTTATCAAACGTACAGGCATAACCCACGATAAATTTGATATCACTACGACTTTGTTTTCCGCTGAAATTTTGTGTGACCAGGCGCCCCGGCAACAAATCAATCGTCATGTCTTTCAGCGGTCCGCCTTGAACGGCATACGAAAGACGCCCATCCAGTTCACGCATGCGGCCGGTACTGCCATCCTGATTACGCAAACCCACTGAGAGGTTGGTAGATATGCCTGCCGATAAGCCGGGAAACTGAAGGGCATCGGATAAATCGTAGTTCAGTCCCAACTTGACGACCTTTTGCCCATGCCAGACAAAATCGTCAAGCTGCCCCCAGGTCTGGATGTAATTGCGGTTGTCGCTATTTGCCCACGCGGTCAGACGAAAATTCATTTCTCCTGAATCCGGCGCACGCGTGGTAGCGAAGCCCGCGCTCAAGGCCAACGGACCACGGGTGTAAGTAGCAGAGCTACCCAAATGCCATTCCATGGATGGGTCCGTAAACTCGGAAAGAGCAGACAGATACTTCGCACCAAACGCATAGCCAGTCACCCGCACATTTCCATTTGCAGCGTTTGCTCCGAGCGGAATTGTGGTTGCCACGGCAAGCTGCCCGTTGCGGCGGTAACCGTCTCCCTCGCCAATGCCGGCATCAACCAATGTAGATGCGGCATCCGTCGCGGCATAACGCACGCCAAGACTGTGAATGTAGTTGATCTTGTTGGCTGTACCCGCAAACGGGCCGCGATTCTGATGCCAGCCGCTGGTCATTTCGCTGTAGCGATCGTCCCACTCGTTACGAAAACGATCTGCCCAGCCGTAGCCAAACGTTAAGGCGCCAAGCTGGTATTTCGCTTGCAGGCCACGATAGGCATCTTCTAGCAAGCCGCCGGAAGTTCCCAGCGTACCGACGTCAATCGGCGTATACCCGGCCCGCAGGTACAAGCCATCGTTGCCGTTGCCATTCGTAAATTTGAGCTTGAGCGCAGCTTGTCCAATTGTTGCGTTGCTACGCTCCTGATTGTTTTCAAGATCGTGAAACAAGACCTCTGACCAACCGCGGCTTGCTCCCAGCTTGCCGCTCAGATTCGCCGTGAGGTCAAAACCTATGAGACCCCATGCGTAACCTGAGAGTGCGTCTATACCGAGCGCTACGGCAGAAACCCTGATCTGATCTTTGCCGTCACTCGTGCGGCGGTCTCGGCTATACCAGGTTGACCGAAACTTAATGTCGCTCTCGTCAAAGAAAGCCGCTCCATTTGCCGCAGATTCAATGCTGGGGGTATTGAACCGTTGCAGACCACTCATTCTGCTATCGTCAGAACTCTCCACCGGCACTTTGGCTAGGGTGAATTGGTACGACAAAAGCAACAACAAGGCTGAGCTGCCGTAACGTAATGATAATTTCATTGCGATGGGTCTCCTCCATGCAAAATTGTATAAATCTCACCGTTTGGTAGCTCCAACGGTTTAACTGGTATCTAATTGGTATTGTTAAATAAATAATAATACATTGCGAATGTGTTATCAACGGATTGGCTAAAAGATAGGAAAATACTTAAAAAGAAGATTGTTGCTTCGGGGGCAAAATCTTGGTTTTTGGCGTAAAAATCGTTGCTGGAATAAGATGCGTAGCTCTAGGAAATGCGGCAACTTCTAGCACTTTGAAGCAATCAATCCCCCTTGCAGAACCGGCTCGGCTACGCTCGCGTCAATAGCGTGGGCGGAGTTTCGGGAGAATGAGCAGCACTACATGTCGAGTACACTGAGGCGGGAGGAAGAACATGCAGAAAGCCGATGAGCGATCTGGAGGAGAGCCAGCAACCGTGTTGCTGTTGACGGCAATAAAAACAGGGGGAATTTGTCAGCCCACTACGTAGTAGTCACGCAAAGGAAACGCACCATGGCGCAATGCCCCGCCTGCCAGCAACAGTTTTCGTGTGGCGCCGGCCAACATGCGGATCAGCCTTGCTGGTGCAGCCTGCTGCCGCCGCTGGCCAACACCGGGCCGGCAGCCACGGAGTGCTATTGCCCGGACTGCCTGGAACGCTTGGTGCGGCAACAACAAACAGTTGGTGCCGATCATGCACCGATCGCTAAGGCCCCGGGCAGCTACGCACTTCCTGGCCAGGAAAATCCAATCTGATCTTGTCGAACGCGATCTTGGCGTCGCCACCCAGATCGCGCAACTGGAATGCCACTTTGCTGGAACTTGCAGTGCGCGTGCCGACCTTGGCGCCGCCCAGGCCACGCTTGGCCAGACTGGCGACTTGCTTTTGAGCGGCTTCATCGGTTTTGAATATGCCCAGTGAGATGCCATAGCGCAGCGCGCTGGAATCCTGTATCACGAAGAAGTCGCTGATCCCGAGCCGGCGTATTTCGTCAGCCTTTTTATCGGCCGCTTCCTTGCTGCCCAGCGACGGCAGGTACACCATGTGACTGGCCACTTCCTGCGTTTCGCGGCGAACAAATTTGACGTTCGGCGCGCGCTCCGCCAGCTTGCTCGAAAAACGCCGTGCTTCCGCCGCAGCGAAATTACCGATTTCGGTGCAAGCCACCACCGGTGCCGGGTCGGCCGCCGCCGTAGCTGGTGTTAGCGGTTCCGTACTGGCAACCGCAGCAGATGCGGCCTCTGCCACCGTCATTTTGATTTTATCCGCCTGTAACTGCTTGCTGATACGAGTCGGCTCCCGGCCATCGCTGTAGAGCGCGCCGAGATAGCCTTTTTGCATGGCGAACAACGTCGCATTCGCCAATATCAGCAGCCAGAAAATGATTTTCAACATGATTTTTTATAGTGTTGCTGCAGCGGTTTGCAAACCGATCAATACCAGATTATCAACTGTTTCATGCGCTATGGACAGGTACGGCGCAACTAAAGCCGCAGAGCCGCCGGCCACGATACAAACTACGCGTTTGCCCGGCGATTGCTGGCTGTGCAAGGCAAACGCCCGTTCGATGGCGCCAACCTGCGCATTGATGCAGCCGCTGATGATAGCGTCATCGGTATTATCGGCAAACAAGGTATTTACATGCACGTGATCGGTGATGTGCGGCAATTGCGCGGTGCTGCGCGCCAGCGAAGTCGCCATCAAACCCAGTCCCGGCAAGATCATGCCGCCGGTAAATACGCCGTCGGCGCTGACCGCATCAATCGTGGTGGCGGTACCGCAGGTGGCTACAATCAAGGCTTGCTGCGGAAATAACCGTTGCGCCCCCAGCGCCGCAGCAAACCGGTCGCATCCCAATTGTGCAGGATCGCGATAGGCATTGCGCAGACCCGACAGTTGCGGCAACGAGGCAAACCAGTGAGGCTGCATGGCGCTGCCAAAAACTGTTTCCAGCAACGTCTGCAAACGCTCATGCGTACGCTCTCCAGCCACATTGGAAACCAGAATGCGCGTCACCTTCACTGTCAGCTTGCGCCAGCGCGCGCTCAGCGTCACCAGCTCGCTATGCGTCGCCGAGCCGCTATCCAGCCATTCGCCGGGCTGACCGCCAACGCCAACCTCAGGCAGCGCTGCAAGCGCCCATTTGATACGGGTATTGCCGACATCGATCAACAACATGGCCATGGTTCAGTCTTCCTTTGGGCGTAATGAAATATCGCCCGCCATGATGGCTATCGGGCTATCGTCAGCCTCCGTTTGCAACAACAAGCGGCCGATCTGGTCGATGCCCAGCGCCCGCCCCTCGTGCAATGTCTTGCCCTGGTCCAGGATCAGCACCTGCTGGCCGGCAAATGCATGCAGCCGATTCCAGCGTTCGACAAAAGCCGCCAGGCCCTCGTTTTCGAATTGCCGCATGTTTTGCGCCAATCCGCTCAATAATGCGCCAAGCAACAGCGCCCGATCCTGCGCTGCCGTCACCGGCAGATTGGCGGTAGGACGGCCGATTTGTTCTTGCAACTGTTCCGGCATGGCGAGATTGATGCCGATGCCGATTACGGCCCACAATTGCTGGTCAGGCGCGGTGGCGGTTTCGATCAGGATGCCGGCCAGCTTACGGCCCTTGTGCAATACGTCGTTCGGCCATTTCAATTGCACTTCAACCCCGAAATCGGCCAGGATCTCGGCAATCGCCACACCCACCGCCAACGGCAAACCTACCAATGCCTGCAACGGGGCGGCAAACGGCCAGGCCAGCGAGAAAGTCAACGCCGCCGACGGCGCCGTCAGCCAGGCACGGCCGGCGCGGCCGCGGCCGGCAGTTTGCGTCAGCGCCACCAACAAGGTCGGCGCGTTCAACGTACGGGAATCCACGCCGCCGGCGATACGCGCCAGCAGATCAGCGTTGGTAGAACCGGTTTCGGCCACTACCTCGATCCGGCATTGCTCGGCGTGATGCCCGGCAAATGCAGCAATGCGAGCGGCGGACAAATGGCTGGTGAGCGAAGTTGGTGCAATAGATTGTGCAGTCATGCCGCGCATTGTAGCGGGAGTTATAGAGAAATGCGGCTCGCCACCCATGGGATTACATGCAAAAACACAATAAAAAACAACGTGCGGGCAATCCCTATGGCATATTTCTCAGGAATCGTTACCGCGAGGCGTTAATTGACTTTCACTTATCCGATTGCGTGCCGGACTGGTTTTATCAATACTGCAATAGTGCTAATAGCAATTCTCCCTTAAACTGATGCGATGCCGAATCCAGACTCCACCACTCCCGTTCTCGATATTAAAGATGGCAGCCTGGTTGCCGCACGCGGTGACTGGCAAGTGCATGCCTTGACGCAACCGGGGGTGATCAAGACGCTGCAAGCCAAATTGAGAGCACTCTCCAGGCAAACCGGTCCGCTGCGCTGGGATCTGTCGGATATCGGCACGCTGGACCATATCGGCGCGCAATTATTGTGGAACGCCTGGGGCAAAACCCGTCCGGAACAATTGACCGTAGCACCGCAACACCGCGATTTCTTCCAGCGCCTGGCCAGCGCCGGCGCGCTGACATTGCCGCCCAAACCACCGCGTCGCCGCTTGTTCAATGCAATCTACGACATGGGCAGGGAAACCTTGAATCACGTGACCGGCTTTATTACCCTGCTGGGACAGCTGGTGCTGGATTTCCTGCGCATGCTGCAAGTGCCCCAACGCGGGCCATGGAAAGAGATTTCCGCCAATGTCTATCATGTCGGCTACCAGGCATTGGGAATTACTGCGCTGGTCGGCTTCCTGATCGGCGTCGTGCTGTCGTTTTTATCCGCGCAACAATTGCATACCTTTGGCGGCGATATCTACCTGGTGAATATTCTCGGCATGAGTATCATCCGCGAACTGGGGCCGTTGCTGGCCGCGATCCTGGTGGCCGGCCGTTCCGGTTCGGCGATCACTGCGCAACTGGGCGTGATGCGCGTCACCGAAGAACTCGATGCGATGCTGGTGATGGGCTTGCCGCATGGCTTCAGGCTGGTGTTGCCGCGGGTGCTGGCTTTGCTGGTGGCAATGCCTTTGCTGGTAATCTGGACCGATGCAATTGCACTTCTTGGCGGGATGGTCGCAGCGCAATTGCAACTGGGTTTGTCGCCCACCTATTTCCTGCAGCAGTTGCCGAATGCGGTACCGTTACCCAATTATCTGATCGGCCTCGGCAAAGGCGCAGTGTTCGGTGGTTTGATTGCGATGGTGGCCTGCTATTTCGGCCTGCGCATTGAACCCAACACGGAAAGCCTGGGGCATGGAACTACCACTTCGGTAGTGACCGCGATCACTATCGTCATCGTCGCCGACGCCGTGTTTGCGATTATTTTCAGCGGCGTGGGATTCTGATGGCTGAACAAACACCCGTCATCGAAATCGACAAGCTCTGGACCCAGTTCGGCCAGACCGTGATTCACGAGGATCTGGATCTGCGCATCAACGCAGGCGAAATCGTCGGCCTGGTGGGCGGCTCCGGCTCCGGCAAGACCACGCTGGTGCGGCAGATATTGGGGCTGAACCGGCCGACCAAGGGCAAGGTGTCCGTGTTCGGCATCGATGTCAGCCAGGCCGATGTCGATCAAATGTATAGGCTGCAAAATCGCTGGGGCATGCTGTTCCAGCAAGGCGCCTTGTTCTCGGCGCTGACGGTGCTGGACAATGTGGCGTTGCCGATGCGCGAGTTGCGCGCGCTGCCGGATCAACTGATCAAGG
The DNA here is from genome assembly GCF_900113705.1 of Collimonas sp. OK307. Classification (GTDB taxonomy): domain Bacteria; phylum Pseudomonadota; class Gammaproteobacteria; order Burkholderiales; family Burkholderiaceae_D; genus Collimonas. The sequence goes on from NZ_FOQI01000004.1 coordinate 231,651, forward strand.
ACGCGGCGTTGCTCAAGCTGCAGATGGCCGGAATCGGCCCTGAACATGCGCTGAAAATGCCGTCTGACCTCTCCGGCGGCATGATCAAGCGGGTGTCGCTGGCACGGGCGCTGGCGCTGGAGCCGGAATTGCTGTTCCTCGATGAACCCACGGCCGGGCTCGATCCGGCATCGTCGGCCGCCTTTATCGAACTTATCCGGTCGCTGCACAAGGACATGCGGCTGACCGTGGTGATGATCACCCACGATCTGGAACCATTATTGGCTTTGTCCACCAAGATTGCAGTACTGGCAGACAAACATGTGATCGCCTACGACACGCCGGAGCGTGTCATGAAAGTACGCCATCCGTTTATCGAAACATTTTTTCTCACCGCTAACCGTTTCGAGCACGACACTTGCGGATGATATGCAAACAAGATGCAAAAAGCGTAGATAGGAAGTCTTATGGAAAATAAAGCGCATGCCCTGATTGCCGGACTGTTCACCGTGGTCTTGCTGATCGCGGCCGTGTTCGGCGTCATGTGGTTCAACAGCGATCGCGTGGAACGGGTTCCTTACGAGATCGCCACCAAGTTGTCGGTGCCGGGGCTTAATCCGCAAGCCGATGTCCGTTATCGCGGCCTGGATGCCGGCAAGGTTGATGCGATCACCTTCGATCCCAAATCGCCAGGCCAGATCCTGATCAAGATCAAGATCAATCCGGACACGCCCATGACCCAATCCACCTTTGCCACCCTGGGTTATCAGGGTGTGACCGGGATTGCCTATATCCAGCTGGACGACGATGGCAGCAAGCCGCTCAAACTCAACAGCAGCCCGCAACATCTGGCACGTATAGAATTGCGCCCGAGCCTGTTCGACAACCTGCAGACCAAAGGTGCCGTGATCTTGTCGCGCGCCAACGACATGGTCGACAAACTGAATGGCTTGCTGGATCCCGACAATCAGAAAACCATGCTGAAAGCATTCAGCGATGTCAGCCAGACCGCCGTTGAATACCGCGGCATTCCGCAGCAGCTGCAGCCGACCTTGCGCCAGCTGCCGGAACTGACCACGCAAATGAACCAGGCGCTGGCATCCATCACAGCGCTCTCCAACAACATGACCGTGCTCAGTAAGAACCTGAATGCCCTGACCGCCAGCCTGCAAGGGCCGGACGGCGCTATCGCCAATCTGGGCAGTGCGGTGCAAAACATCGGCTCGGTCGCCAACGGCGTCGAATACGATACGCTGCCGCGTTTCAACACCCTGACCACGGAAGCGCGCTCATCGATGCGCACGCTGAACCAGACACTGGACCATTTCAACCAACAGCCGCAAAGCATTCTGTTTGGCAGTAAGGCCCTGCCTCCCGGCCCCGGGGAAGCGGGTTTTGTCGCTCCAGGAAAATAAAACCTTTAAAGGCCCGCCATGACCATGACCGCTATCCTGAAAACCCTGTCGACTTTAGTTGCGATTGCCCTGGTCGCCGGCTGCGCCAGCAAGGTTGACGCACCGACCCAATACGACCTGGGCCTGCTGCCCGCCACCGCCACCGCCACCGCCACCGGCACAGGCACAGGCACTGCTGTCAGCACTGCATCTGCCTTGCCTGCGATCAGCCTGGCCGATGTCAACGCGCCCGCCTGGCTGGACAACAACATGATGTATTTCCGCCTGGCCTACGCCAACCAGCAGCAACCGCGCCCCTACGCTAACAGCCGCTGGACCATGCCGCCGGCGCAACTGTTTCAGCAGCGCCTGAAAACGCGTGTGGCCCAGGCCGGTGGCACGGTGCTGGCAATGTCGGATGCGGCGCTTAATATTCCAGTGCTGCGGATCGACCTGGATGACTACACGCAAACCTTCGATACTCCTTCACACAGCCTGGCGACGCTGCAGATACGCGCATCGCTGTTCAACGGCCGGGTACTGCTGGCGCAGAAGAGTTTTAGCCGCCAGGTGGCGACACCCAGCGCCGACGCCGCCGGCGCCGCCAGCGCTTTTGTCGCCGCCAACGATGGCGTGATTGGCGATCTGATGAACTGGCTGGCAACCGTAGCGCCGAAAAAACAATGAACCAACAATGACCCAACAAGCAACCTCGACAAATACCTCTGCCGCATCATCGTTTGCTCGTGTCAGCCTGCTGATTTACCTGCTGCTGATCGTCTACGCCAGCTGGTATCCGTTTGCCGGCTGGCGCGATATCGGTCTGACGGCCTTCGCCTATCTGACCGCGCCATTGCCGCACTATTGGACTGTGTTCGATGTCTGGACCAACGTCGCCGGCTATCTGCCGCTAGGCATGCTGATGGTGCTGTCGTTGCCGCGCTGGCACCGCTGGTCGCCGTATTGGGCGGTACTGCCGGCGACGTTGGCGGGGATCCTGATCTCCGGCACGATGGAAGCGGTACAGACTTTCTTGCCGACGCGTGTCGCCTCCAACCTGGATCTGATGACCAATAGCGCCGGCGCCCTGCTCGGCGCGGTGCTGGGCGCTATCCTGCGGCCGCGCTTCGGGCCTGACAACCGCTTGCTGCAGCTGCGCGAACACTGGTTCAACCGTGAAGCCAGCCAGGGCATGGTAGTTGTTGCGCTATGGCCGCTGGCGCAAATTTATCCGCTCAGCCATCTGTTCGGCTTTGGCCAGTTCACCTCCATGTTATCCACCTGGCTCTCCGATCTGCTGGAAGAGCCGGTCGATCTGCAGGCCTGGTTCACCAATGACGTGCAATTTAGCGCAGCCCAATACTGGCTGACCGAAACCATCATCACGGCCTGCGGCCTGACCGGCGCCGCCCTGACCTTCCTGATCCTGCTGCGCCAGCAAGCGCCGAAGCTGCCGTTGACCTTGCTGCTGGTGTTTGTCACGCTGATGACCAAGGCACTGGCGACGGCACTGTTGTTCGCGCCGGACAATGCTTTCGTCTGGCTGACCCCGGGCTCGTTCGGCGGCTTGCTGATCGGCGCTCTCATGCTGAGCGGCCTGGCCTACGCGCCGCAGCTGGCGCAACGCCGGCTGGCCGGGCTGACCCTGATCATGGCTTTATTGCTGGTCAATATCATGCCTGACAATCCGTATTACACCGAAACCGTGCAAACCTGGACACAGGGAAAATTCCTGAATTTCAACGGTGTCGCCCAGTTCCTGGCCTTGTTATGGCCGTTCTGTGCGCTGTGGTTCCTGTTTCATCCGATGCATAAGCGGCGTCGCCAGCTTCCGCCGCGCGATTCCCGTTAGGCCGTCCACCGGAACCGAAAAACGCCGGCGGTGTATGATTCCTGTTTATATTCCTGCTTATATTCTTGCTTATAGCCCGCACAAAACAGCACATAAGCACCCCGTAACCCACCTATTCAGAATATTGCAATGAGCGATAAACCGTTTTACGAACACCACGTATTTTTTTGCCTGAACCAACGCGCACCGGGCGAGCGGGTTTGTTGCGCCAACAGCGGCGCCCAGGCCGCGCAGGAACATGCCAAGCGCCGCATCAAGCAACTGGGCCTGGCCGGCGAAGGCATGGTGCGGATCAACAAAGCCGGCTGCCTTGAGCGCTGCGAACAAGGACCGGCAATGGTGATTTATCCGGAAGGCGTCTGGTACACCTACGTCGACAATGAAGATATCGACGAAATCATCGACGTCCATATAGTCGGCGGGAAGATTGTCGAACGCCTGAAAATCTGATCAGTTTAAGTAAAATCCAAGCAAAGTATCTTCAGCCTTTATTCCCCGAATCGATTCAATGAACGCCCAAACGCTCCCCTTCTTCATCGCCGGCGCTGTCGGCCAACTCGAATGTGCACTCGACCTGCCTGATCCCGAAACCTTTGCCGTACCGCGTGGACTGGCGCTGGTCGCCCATCCTCATCCGCTGTTCGGCGGCACCATGGATAACAAGGTGGTGCATACGCTGGTACGCGGTTTCCTGGCGCTGGGCTATGTCACGGTGCGCATGAATTTCCGCGGCGTCGGCAAATCCGACGGCGTACACGACGAAGGGCGCGGCGAGGCCGACGACATGGCTTTGCTGCTTGCCCACATGCGCCAGCAATATCCAGACCTGCCGCTGGCCCTCGGCGGCTTTTCATTCGGCACGTTCGTGCAGGCGCAATTACAGCAGCGCCTGAGCGAGGCTAACGCCGGAGCGGGGACTGGCATAGCCGCTGAACGGCTGGTGCTGGTGGGTACAGCCGCCGGCAAATGGCCGATGCCGGCCGTACCGGCCAACAGCATCCTGATTCATGGCGAGCTGGACGATACGATTCCGCTGACCGCTGTGTTCGAATGGGCGCGCCCGCAAGACATCCCGGTGATCGTGATTCCTGGCGCCGACCATTTTTTTCATCGCCGACTGCAACATATCAAGAATCTCATGGTCGAAATGTGGCATCGCTGAAAGGCCGCGATTTGAACCAGTTGTGAGCATGTTTGCAGCATTCATAAGCCGGCTGGGGCGGCGGTGGCGCTATAATTCTGTCGGTATGGTTGTATGTGGTGGTTTGCTAGCGGACTTTAACAGCCCGCTAGCCGCCTCCGTCTACGCACTTTTCAATCCACTTCGCACATAAAGTTGCTAATTGTCTACATTCGTTGTTCGCAAGATGCAGGTTTATTGCCACTGATTTCATTACTAGATACTCCATGAAAAAAATACTCGCGGCGCTCGCTGCAACTGTCCTCTCCATATCCGTAGCCTTTGCCCAGACATTGCCGTCGCCAACAGTAGCCGCCAAAACGTGGCTGTTGCTCGACGCCACCAGCAACCAGGTGATCGCGTCGCAAGATCCCGACATGCGCGTCGAACCGGCGTCGCTGGCCAAGATCATGACCGCGTATGTGGTTTTCGAAGCGCTCAAGGATAAGAAAGTTACCCTCGACCAGATGGTTAACGTGTCGGTGCGCGCCTGGAAGGTCGATCCGAGCAGCTCGAAAATGTTCATCGATCCGGCAACGCCTGTATCGATCAATGACCTGCTGTACGGTTTGATGGTGGTATCGGGTAACGACGCTGCGGTAGCGTTGGCAGAAGCAGTGGCAGGCACCGAGGATTCCTTCGTTGCGCTGATGAACCACGAAGCCGAGCGCATGGGCATGAAAAATACCCATTTCGGCAATCCTCACGGTTTGCCAAGCGCCGACACGTATTCCACAGCGCGCGATCTGGCGACGCTGGCATCCCGCGTGATCATCGATTTCCCTGAGTTCTACAAAATCGACTCGACCAAGAAATACACCTACAACAAGATCACCCAGCCTAACCGCAACCGCCTGTTGTGGTCGGACCCGACCGTCGACGGCATGAAGACCGGCCACACCAGCAGCGCCGGCTACTCCATCATCGCCAGCGCCAAACGTCCGAATGTGGGCGGCGACCGCCGCTTGCTGGCCGTTGTAATCGGCACCAATTCCGATGGCACCCGTACTCAGGAAGCGCAAAAGCTGCTGAATTGGGGTTACCAGAATTTCGACGCCGTCAAACTGTACTCCAAGGGCCAGGCTGTAGATACACCGCAAGTCTGGAAAGGCGCCAAAAACCAGATCAAGATCGGCTTCACGCATGATGTCTACGTGACCGTGCCTAAGGGCATCGCCGACAAGATCAAGCCCGTGCTGGAACGCACCGACCCGCTGATCGCTCCGATCCAGCAAAACGCCAAGGTCGGTACAGTCAAGGTGAACGCCGACGGCAAGACCATTGCCGAGTTCCCGGTAGTGGCGCTGGAAGATGTGAACCAGGCCACCATCTTCGGCCGCGCGTGGGATTCGATCCGTTTGCTGTTTAAATAAAATTTAAATCAGGTTTAAATAAGCGCGACGAACCTGATGGTCTCATCAAAAAAATGACAGCTGCGGCTGTCATTTTTTTTACCAAGAATCATTCGCATGCAATGGCTGGACAACTGTATCACTCTGTAACATTTCATTACAATTTTGATTCCGTAGAACAATTAAATACATTGCCGTAGAGCAAAATCGCGGCGTACACTCCTTTCCCATGGTCAACCCAGACCACAATAAGATGATGCGGCCCGCACTACCCTGCGGCGCTGGCACATGGCAGTACAACAGGAGGAATTGCATGATGCTCAGCTTCATTCGTTTTCAGCCGTACGCCTATCTAACCGCCTCAAGACATCACGCCCCGCCTCTGCTCTTCTAGCTTCTCATTTCCTTCGCTTTACCGAATTTCAATCCTGGCGTTCTGCACGAATACCCGGGTTGCACTAGACGCACCCGTCGCTCCGCCATGGCAGGTGGTGGCTCGCCCGTGCGTCGACTCTGAAGCGAGACGCAATCTCGCTTCAGTTGCGGTAACCGGACGCTCCCGATCGGACGCCCGGCTATGTCAATTCACATCAACTATGGAGAGATGCAATGAAATTGAATCGCAAATTAGTCGTGCTGGCGCTGTCTTGTGCTTATGCCAGTGTTGCACTTGCAGGCGCAGTCAAGGAATCCGGCGACTCAGTCTACAAGCCGACCGGCAAAGGCTGGGGCGAGCTCGACCTGGACGCGCAGACCCATGCACAAAAGGTTGCAACCCTGAGAGCGCAGCGCACCGCCAACCTGACCAACCAGGGCGGCCCTGTGATGACCGCGCCAAAGAACGTCTACTACATCTGGTACGGCACCTGGGATAGCGCTTCGCAAAACGTGTTGACCAACCTCGGCAACCACATCGGCGGTTCGCCTTATTTCAACATCAACACCACGTACACCGATAAGGCCGGCACGCATGTTCAGAATGTGGTCAACTACGCTGGCACCGCTACCGACAGCGGCTCACTCGGCACCAAGCTGTCCGATGCGAACATCGAGACCATCGTCGCCAACAGGATCAATGCCGGCGCATTGCCACTGGATGCGAACGGTGTCTACTTCGTGCTGACCGACAAGAACACTACCGCAACGTCCGGTTTCTGCACCCAGTATTGCGGCTGGCATACCAACGCCACGATCAACGGCCAAAACATCAAGTACGCCTTCATCGGCAATCCTGAGACCCAGTGCGCAAGCTCGTGCGGCGCCAATACGCCAAGCCCGAACAACACGCCGGGCGCGGATGCGATGGCCAGCATCATTTCGCATGAACTTGAAGAAACGACTACCGATCCGGACGGCAATGCCTGGTACGCGTTGTCCAACGGTATGGAAAACGGCGATAAATGCGCATGGAATTTCGGTGCTACATCGACCGCTTCCAACGGCGCTGCCTACAATCAGACCTTCGGCACCATGCGGTACCTGATCCAGCAAAACTGGACCTTGCTGCCGAGCCAGGCTTGCGCCCAGCACTATCCGTGATGGCAAGACGACCGTGATGTAACATGGAATTCCGCCGCGGAGCGCTCTGCGGCGGAGCTTCAGTTGATGGTGCTTCCTATTCAATCACCCGAGTCCATGCCATGAAAAAACTTCCTCTCCTGCTGACGCTGCTGCTGGCAACCCCGATATGCAGTTTTGCACAGCAAACCGCTACCCCGGCCCAGAGAACCATACCGACCGTCACCCGCACGGTACAGATTTTCAGTACATTGGAAAACGAATTGAATGACGCTGTGCAGCAGCGCAATAGCGGCGTCATCGATAAACGCCTTGCCGACGATTACGAACTGCGCACCGCCGCCGCTCCCAACCGGCCGACGCCGCGCGCGGAATCGATCGCCAGCGCCCTGAAGCAGGCGCCGTTTGCATCGCAGGTGCAACAGATGGCGGTGCATGAATATGGCAACGTGATGATCGTCAGCTTCCTCTGGTCGCTGGATGTCGCCGCCTCCAGTCCGTTGGCAAAGAACATATTTATCGTCGATACCTGGAAACAAGTCGACGGCGACTGGAAACTGGCCACCCGTTATGCGGCGCCGACCGATGCGCAGCACAAGAAGGTGCCGGGGGTCGATCTGTCTGGCATCGATACCAAGAAAAAAATCTGACACTGAAACCTGTCTCTTTCTTATCAATGGAAACGCCATGATCCGGTTCAAAAAAACCTTGCTCTTGCTGCTTGCCCTGGCGGCGACTACCGCCGGCGCCGAAACCGTGCAGGAAGCCCGCATCAAGAAACTGATCGAGCCGCGCATGGGTGTCGGCATCAAGGTCGATTCGATCACTAAAACGCCGTATGCCGGACTGTATGAAGTGCGCACCAACGGCGACATCTTCTATACCGATGAAAACGCCGACTACATCGTGGTCGGCAAAGTCATCGATACCCGCACCTACAAAGACTTGACCAAAGAAAGAGTAGACCAGCTCGCGGCGATCAACTTCGCCGACCTGCCACTCGATGCAGCGGTCAAGACCGTCAAGGGCAATGGCAAGCGGGTGCTGGCGATATTTGAAGATCCGAACTGCCCTTACTGCAAGAACCTGCACAAGACCCTGCAGGAAATCGACAATGTGACGGTCTATACCTTCCTGCTCAATATCCTGTCCGACGAGTCGGTGGTCAAGTCTCGCGATATCTGGTGCTCGGCAGACCGCAGCAAAGCCTGGAACGACTGGATGACAAACGGCAAAGCCGCAGCGGTGGCCGCACCGGCCTGCCCGACGCCCAATGACAAGGTGCTGGCGTTAGGCAAGAAGCTGCGCATCGTCGGCACGCCGACTGTGTATTTCGCCGACGGCAGCCGAACCGGCAGCGCACTCGACGCCAAGGCACTGGAGCAAAAACTGGCTTCCCTGAAATAACCCCAGCTATGATCCGGCCTGTCCGTCCCGGTCAGCGACGGCTGCGACGGCCCCATGCTTCCAGGAAGGCCAGCGTCACACTGGCCTCATTGGTCTCTGCCAGGCCGCTACCGAAGAAGGCGCCGACATCCTTGAAGTCATTGCCTCCGGCCAGGTCGGACAAGCTGCGAAATGCAATAAAAGGCACGCGATTGGCATAGGCTACCTGCGCAAAGGCGCCGGTTTCCATATCCACTACCTGTGCCTGCAAGTTATCGTAGAGATACGCCCTGTATCCCGGATTGGCCAGGAAAGCGCTACCGGAAACACCACGGCCGCCAACCCGCAAGGCCGGCTGGACGCTGACGCACAAGGATGGATTCTTCGGCCCGCACTTCGCCAGTGCCGGCTTCAAGGTACGCGCCAGCGCCAGCATTTCCGGATCGGCCTGGAAATCGAAACGGAATTCCCCTTGCGGCGCATTAGTCGCATTCATCACAAAATTATCGCGCATGAATAAGCCGCTGCTGGCCGGTCCGTTTGGCGTATCGATTTTGAAATCCGGACGCGGCTTGCCATTATCGGTCGCCAGTTTGACGCCGAGGCAGCTGACATCGCCCGCCGCACCACAGGGTGACGGCAGGCTGCCGTCGCCGTTCCAGTAGACTTCCATCTGCATCGCCCAGCTCTCGGGCACGGTGACGTCGCCGACATGGCTGGCCGGATTGACGCCACCGGCAATGCCGCTCATCAGCAGACGTTCGACATGGAAATGATCCATCATCAGCTGCGTCACCATGGTGGCGTTCACCACGCTGACACCGCTGAGTACGATCACCACCTGGTTGCCGCGCAGTTCACCGGTGGTAAACCGGTTGCCGTTGATTTTCCAGTCGCGTTTGTTCCTGGTCTGCTCCAGCAAGATATCGGCCTCGGCGCCGAACGCCGAAACGATGCCGATGCGTGGCTTGCACTCAGTCAGGCAATGCGTGTTTGCCACCGGCGCTGCACTGGCGGTCGCCATCATGGCGCCGCCGATCAACAAGGCACAGGCAGTCCGGCGTAATATTTTGAATGCAAGGTTTTGAGCAAACAAGGGCGTTCCTTTCGTTCGATGAAGCCAGCGGATGTTAATAATGTGATTAGCTAAAATGGACGGATTACGCCGCAGTATTGTTCAACCTGACGCCATAACGCCAGCGCAGCAAGCCGATCGCGTACGTGACATAGTAAGCTGCCAGGATGCCAAAAATCAGCAGGGTCAGCGAACTGCCGGAAACATCATTTGGCGTCCAGACCAGCGGAGAAGATGAGAGATAGAATTGAACCAGCCGATAAACGATGCGGCCAATGAACAGAAGCGACAGTGCGATGCCCAGATGAGCGCTGGGCGTGTAGAACAGGCCGGCCGGCGTTTGCTCGAATGTGGTTAAACGATGCCCATAAACGCCAAGCCCGATACCCAGCGCAACGCCGCCCGTCATTGCCGCCAGGTGATCGGGATGAGACAAGGAAGCGAACAACAACATACCAAGCAACCACGTAAACAACAAAATGGTAAACCACGGCCGCACGTTCGATAGCTTCTGCCGGCCAACCATGCGCCGGATACGCGAATACAGCCGCCAGACGATCAGCGCAGCAACGCCAAGCGAGGCCAGCAAGGAAGGATGAGCGGAAATTGCCATGGACTTGTCTCCAACGCCCGAGGGTTAGGTCACCGAGCAGAAATCAATTCAATATCGGGGAGATTTTCTGCAACCTCCTGGACCGACGAATACGCTAACAATGCATTGACGACCAGAGGCAAAGGCTCTTCCCAGATCTCAGGCAAGTTTCGTTCCTGCTCTGCCAGAACGGGAAATGCCAATCTCTCGAACGGCGGGGTAAATCGCGCATCGACTCCGGGCTTGTTGCCTCTTGCATCAATCCGGTACCAGCCATGGTTTTTCAAATAGACGGCATTCAACCCATGCAGGCAAAACGGCGGCCCTTCCATGCTCACCGACAAACGTTGATAGCACAACCCTGTCGGGATACCATTGCTGCGCAATAACGCCGCCAGCAGATGGCTCTTGGCGTAACAATAGCCGGTTCCATGGATCAGTACATCAGAGGCGCGGCAAGTCACCGGATTGAGCTTGAAGTCCCCGCTATGTTTGATTTTGTCGCGCACGAACTCAAAGCAGTTTCGCACTACTTCTTCTTCGGACGTGCAGCCCGCTGCCAAGTTGCGGGCCTGACTGGCGACTGCAGGATGATCGCCATCAATATAGTTGCTGAACGCCAGATATCGATTCAATTCAGGAGTGTGCGTAAACAAGGGAATTCTTTCATTTAACTGATTCGGCAAGACGCAATAATATTACACGTCAGTGCGCGGTCCCCGGAGTTATCGCGTCTGTCAGCCATGGCGCCCTTACCGCCGCTTCACGAAAAACGTCATTTTCATTCTGGAAGCGGAGACCGGAATAATCTCCAACCAGAGTCCAACGTCCCTCGTCTTCGGGATCTTTCCGGAAAACTTTGAAACTGAATGTCCCGTCAGGATGGTTCATTATGTCGACACAATGCAGGCCTGAAGCGTCTTCGATGCTGTTTATAGTCATGTTGTTCTCGAACGTATTGGCACGCTCTGAGCGGCACCATGAACAACTCCTCTGGCGAGCAACTGACACGTGGCATTTACTGCCATGACGACAGGTAAAGTGCGACCAAAGGAACCAGGTTGAGCAAGATGATGCCAAGTTTGTAGATAGCGATCCCGGCAAGGTTCATTGTGTCAAAGGTTTCAACAGAGAGTTTGAACCAACGGGTACATATTCGATACATCCAGTCGTGAGCGTAGATGCAGATACCAGCCCAGATGAGAAGCAACGCGTAGTTGACAACAACGCACCAAAGGAGAACATCCCTAGTCAGACTCACTGTCATGGCACACCCTCATGGTGTTACGCTTTGGGATGGGCAGACAATACAGTTTATAGCTCGTGCGTCTACCCCCAACACTTGGCACGACTACTTCGCACTTGAAGCTGTATGCCCCTTTCATACTAGTTGATAGCATACATGGCAATGACTACTATAACGCGCAAGTTTGAAAGATCGCACACGTCAAAATTTACAGCATATGAACTTTCTTCAATTTAGCATTCACTTTAGACTGGCCGGTATTGAGCAATAGCCGAAACTGATGAATGAGTGCTTACGACCCTGAGCTGCCGGTCACAGCTCGCGGGTCCAACGGCAGAAATGCAGCGGTAGCTGCCGGTGGCCAGTGCCCGCTTTCTGGCAGCCCAATTGCCTGAACTGGGTTGCAGGTTAATCCTCCTCTTCGCAGTAGCACACGAAAGGCATCTCATCGATCTCCCGCCCCTTGAACTTCAAGTGCTGTGCGAAGTCCTCGACGGTGTCCAATTCATCCAATACGATTGGCATGCTATGGCTATCGAGAACGTGGACGGGCGACTTCTTGTCCATTTTCAAGAAGAAACCGGCGTGTATGTTTGGGGCATCCTGTGTAGAAGCATAGATGATCTTGCCGACCTGAGATCAGCCGCAGCACGAGAGGAATCATCAGGAGAGGCAGGCGCCAACGCCCCACCACCAGACGCCCGGCTGTTTTCACTTCACCGGTATTAATACTGGCTTTTTCTTTTCTTTTACAAGGAAAACCAGAAATTTTGCGGGCATGGTAGCGCTCGCATTCCGACCGACCGTATGGATGTCCTCAGGGCCTTCGTAGAACGTCTGGCCAGGCGTAAGCGTCTGTTCCTTCCCTCCTTTTACTCCCATCACGACGGAACCCTCCAAGACGTAGATGAACCCATGAGCATCGTGGCGATGGACTGGGTCGACGGCGCCCGGCGGGTATTCAACCAGAATCATGAGCCCCTCTTTGCCGGGGAGGTTATTGAATGACTTCTCGAGAAGCGGGGTAACTGCAGCATCCCCAGCGGCGGTCGCGTGCTGAGTAGCGATCACACCTGCCATGGTGCAAACCACAGCGATAAGTTTCTTAATATCAAGCATAGCGTTTCTCCGTTTGTTGGCCACCGACAGGCCGGAATGGGGAATCCCAAGAGCGCATACGCGGCACGACTAGTTTAGAAGTGGCAGCCAGTGCAGCGAAAGTCGCGTACCAGGTTTCACAGTGGTACGCTTTCAGCACCAATCGCCCCGCCACGCTGGGCAATAACTGCGAGGAGACAATGCCCAATTGCGCCCGACTTTGTTCAATGCGTTCGGACGCTATTTTCAGATCGCCCAATACCGCGTCGTTGAACAACATCCACCATTGGGAGGGAACGTCGGAATCGGAAGTCCGGGCGACGTTTGCGTAGTCCGCCCTAGACAATAGCGTCACTTCGCGAAGCCCGTTCTCTGGCCTCACAAAGTCGGGACCAATCGTACAGCCGGCCAGCGAGACTGCGCATAGTGTTGCGCTTGCGCACCGCTGTAGCTGTGCGCCGGCGGTACCGGCTGTCAACAGGAGCCTCATGGCGAAGGTTCTGAAATTGGACATAGCTTGTTCTTCGTTGTCGATCCGGCAACGGGCAGGTTCGGCGCAGCGCCCTTACGCGGCTGCGCCGATGCCTAGTCAGGACAGGCCGGACTTGTCTACGCCGAATGCTTTGTCGTATGTGCCGGGTACGAGCCGGAAGCCTACGTTGACGCGATTCCAGGCATTGATCGACATCACCAGGAAGGTCAGATCGGACAATTCCTTCTCGGACAGTTGCGTGCGAACACGCTCATAGACGTCATCAGGCACGCCTTGGGCGGGAATCTGGGTCAGGATTTCGGTCCACGCCAAGGCAGCGCGTTCGCGCGGACTGAACAGCGTTGACTCGCGCCAGATGGCGACATGATGCAGCCTGAGCGGCCGTTCGCCGTGTATCGTGGCTTCCTTGACGTGCATGTCCACGCAGAAGGCGCAGCCGTTGATCTGCGATGCCCTGATATCCACGAGATCGCGGACCGACTCCTCGATCGCGGAATTCTTGAAGGCAAGGCTGAACTCGACGAACTTCTTGAATAGCTCGGGGGATTGCTTCTGGTAATCGATGCGTTGGGTCATGATGGCTCCTCAATGTGATAAGAACGTAGGTTAATGATTCGTTTGCTCATCCTTGCGCCAATGAGCGGCTGAGCCAGTTGTGGAAACGTGTCGGGCCGATATGCGGGTTGTCGCCCGCGACCAGAGATCGATCATTCAGCTCGCTGCCGAAATAGCGCGCATGCACGTCGGCGATTACCTGCCTCTTGTCGTTGCGCGCGGCAAGAAACTTGCGCCCAAGTTCGTCGAGAGGGAAGCAATCAGGTCCGGCCACCTCGACGATGCCATTCACCGGTACCCCGACCGCGAGATCGGCCAGCACAGCCGCGACGTCATCCGCTGCGATGGGCTGAATAAGGGCGGGCGACAGGCGAATCGTGTTGCCGTCGGCGCCCGCGTTGACAATGCCTTCGACGAACTCGAAGAACTGCGTCGAGCGCAGGATGGTGTAGGGAATCTTCGACGCCTTGATCAGGTTTTCCTGGGCGACTTTTGCCCGAAAGAAACCGCATTCCGGAAGGCGATCGGTACCAACGATAGAGAGCGCGACGTGGTGCTCCACACCGGCGTCAGCTTCGGCAGCAAGAAGATTCCGACCGGAGGTTTCGAAGAATTCCAATACGGCCCGGTCCTCAAATGACGGGGAGTTTGCCACGTCGACGACGACCTGAGCACCCGCAAGTGCCTCAGCCAGACCCTTCCCGGTGATGGTGTTCACGCCCGTACCAGGCGATGCCGCCACAATCTCATGACCATTGAGACGTAGCCTGTTTACAATGTTCGACCCGATAAGGCCGCTACCGCCAATAACGACTATTTTCACGTTTCGCTCCTCGGTTTAGTGTCGATCATCTTCATTGCGGGGATCGATGGATTCAGTCTGCGCCCCACCTGAGCGGAATGCTTTGCCAATACCTTGGGTTTCCATTGATTTTTGCTTGGATATTTGTCCACGAACCGGTGTCGTTACGGCTGATCTGCGCACCATTTTCAAGAGCCATGGTGCATTTCCCGATGACGTGGCGTTGCTCAGGCTGTATGATTTAAGACTCCGCAACATCGGCAAGATATGGGTGATGCCGGGCGATGTCGATTCAGAACTGGAAGGCAGTGCTGAACCGGTTCACCATGCTGTTCGATGAGCATATGCCGCGGCATTAATCGATTTCCCGATGACACAAAATCGCGGACACCCTCTGACCACGTTCCCGGCGCATGAGCACGGGACAAGGAACTCTGAATGCTATTAGTGTTTGACGACTGCGTGCTCGATTTGGACCGGCGGGAACTCCTGCGGGCGTCCCGGGTCATTGCAACCGCGCCTCAAGTCTTCGACCTGCTGGCCTACCTGGCGGAGAGCCGCGAGCGCGTCGTCAGCAGGGACGACCTGATTAATACGATATGGGCCGGCCGAATCGTCTCGGAGTCGACCTTGGCCAGCCACATTAACGCGGTGCGCAAGGCGGTCGGCGACAGCGGTCAGCAGCAGAGCGTGATTCGAACGGTTGCCCGCAAAGGATTCCGGTTCGTCGCCGATATCAGGAAAGTAAAGTCATTGGATGACGTTGACCTTTCTGGCACCGAGTCGGCCGCATCGGTTCAAGTCTCTGCATCTACGCCAGCCCTGCCGGCCAAACCGTCCATTGCTGTCTTGCCGTTCGTGAACTTGAGCGGAGACCAGGAGCAAGACTACTTGGCTGACGGCGTGGTAGAGGACATCATCGCGGCGTTATCGCAGCATCGCTGGCTGTTCGTCGTCGCGCGCAATTCGAGCTTTACCTACAAGGGCCGTATGGTGGACGTGAAACAAATCGGCCGTGAGCTGGGTGTTCGCTATGTGCTGGAGGGCAGTTGGCGAAAGGCAAAAAATCGTGTGCGCATCACGGTTCAGCTGATCGATGCGACAACCGGGGCACATCACTGGGCGGGCCGTTTCGAAGGCGTGCTTGGAGACATCTTCGAACTGCAGGACCAGATTACCACGAGCGTAGTCGGCGCGATCGCTCCTGAGCTCGAACGGGCGGAGATCGAACGTGCGAGGCATAAGCCAACCGAAAACCTCGACGCCTACGATTACTATCTGCGCGGAATGGCCAAGTTGCATCAGGGCACCAGGGAGACCATCGACCAGGCGCTGCCGCTCTTCCACAAGGCAATGGAGATCGATCCGGATTTTGCGTCGGCCTATGCGATGGCGGCATGGTGTCACTGCATGCGGAAGATCAATCGCTGGATGACCGATCGCCCACGGGAAATGGCGGAGGGCGTCCGACTGGCTCGCCGCGCCGTGGAGTTGGACAAGAGCGATGCAGTGGCGCTCACCAGAAGCGGCCATGCGCTTGGCCATCTTGCCGGCGACCTCTCGGGCGGCATTGCATTGCTGGACAAGGCACTCGTGCTCAATCCGAACCTCGCAGGAGCCTGGTTCCTCGGCGCGTACCTCAGAATCTTGCACGGCGAAACCGATACAGCCATCGAGCACCTTGCGTGCGCCATGCGTTTGAGTCCCCTCGATCCGGAACTGTACAGAATGCAAACCGGAATGGCGCTCGCACATCTCTTCATGGGAAACTTTGAGGTTGCGTCGTCATGGGCAGAGAAAGCGTTACGGGATTTGCCGAGTTTTCTGCCGGCGGTTGCCATCCTCGCGGCGAGCCATGCGCTTGCCGGACGGATGGCCGAAGCGCAGCGTGCGATGAATCATTTGCGCCAGCTCGACTCTACGTTGCGTCTCTCCAATATTGCAGATTGGCTACCGATCCGCCGGCCGGAGAATCTCGCCACATTGGTGGACGGTCTACGCAGCGCGGGGCTGCCGGAATAAAGGAGCGCCGCAAGGCCGATCGTGAAGGCATTCTTTGGGGTATCAGATGCGAATGACGGTAAATCTGACAATAATAATGCTACTCCCTCAAAAAGGTCCATACGTGACAACGGCTTGAAAGCGCCGTTGATGATTGAGTGGGAGTGAGGGACCGAACATGTCCGCGCAATCGTCATTGCCAGGGGGCGATGCCGCGCCAAAGCAGACGGACAGGCTGTTTTTCGCAATCTTCCCCGACGCGGGTGCTGCCGCGCGCATCGCCCAGCTCTGCAGCAGCGGGTTTGGCATGAAGGGCAATACGACCTGATCACCGAGTGTATGGCACAAGCCTACATCAGACACAACGAATTGGGTGATCGGACTGTAACGCCATAGTCCTACTCGCAAGAGATCGCCGCAGCGCATCAGGCACGTCCTAATACGCGCTTCGTTGTTTACGAGCACACCGCCGGTAACCGTGCGCGGTTCTGCTTTACGTTGAAGTGGACCGACCTAAGCACTGGCGAGACTAGAACCAGGGCAGGCATGCAACTCTATCGGGTCGAGGCGGGCAAGCTCGCGGAGACGTGGCTTAACCTGCTGCCGCTAGGTACGGCGTAGCCCGACGCCGTTGCTAAGGATCACTAGACGAGCTGAACCTTTTTGCTCCGTCTGCAAGGTCCGCTTCTAGCCGGTGGCGGGTGCTCAGATTGTTGAAAGCAACGCCACATTGCAGACCAACGACCTGAAGCCTTGAACGTCCGGTATCGGGCAACCAGTTTGAATAGTTGAAGGACAGGAGTCAGTCTGAAACGGCCAGTCAGCGGGGGACGCTCGACGGGCCGCACTTGGCCGTTTTGAGCCGGTCGCGAAAGCTCGAATTCGACCCGTTGCAGCAGATCAAGTTTGGTCATATGAGAAAGCTTTGTGTACTCTTGCCCATGCAACATTCATGTCTTCAGCGGTGCCTACGTCGAAATTCTGCGGGAGTACATCCGGCTTCGAGTTTAAAAAACTTAATGAAATTCGTCGCTTCATCAAAGCCGAGACGATCGGCAATCATTGCGACTGGCAATGCAGTGTGTACTAGCAGTCGCTTCGCCTCTAAATTAATTCGTGCCGCAATAAATGTTTTGGCTGTGATACCGGCCACCTCCCGCGTGGCACGAGTCAAACTCTTTTCAGAACAACCAATAGTGCTGGCATATTCCCTTACTTGATGCCACTTTGCAAAATGCTGCTCCACGCACTGCTGGAATCTATTAAAGCGTTGCACCTCCATGAGCGATGCATGTTTTTGCACCAACTGCTGCCTGTGCATAATGTCTATCCGCAAAAGAAGTGCGCACAACTGGTAGCGGATTAACGCAGTCCTCTCTGTGGGAGATGCCTGATTCGTTGAGTCGTCAAACATCTGCGACATGGCATCCGTCACCATGCGATATTCCAGCTCTTGCAAAGCCAAGTGATCTGGAAGACTCAGAAGAATACTAACAAGATCCAATTTGTCAGATTTCTGTGTCGATTGAAGCGGGAAAAGGAATTCTGGCCGAAATAAGAGCAGCCATCCATCCCAGTCGTGTTCCAGGTCGAACTGCTCTGCGTGGGACGGACGTAACACAAGAAACGATCCCTGCTTGCACAAGATCTGCTGAAAATCGATCGTATGCGCGCACTCACCGTGTGTGACACAGATAAGCATATAGAACTCTATCCGATGCACGCTTCGAAGGTGGTCGTTCGTGACCCTCGCCCTCAGGTCGGACATGCGAATAATCTCTACATCCAGCTTATAAGGAGCTGGGGGACGATAAGCTCTTCGTTCAATTTCGTCCGGCAGACTCTTACGAGCATCCAACCCGAGATGTCCAGTTTTCACCATATTTCAACCTGATATAACCTTTATTGCGATCGAAAAACTTCCGATAATTACCATTCAATTATCTTAGCATGGCTCGTCCTCTCAGTCCTTCCGCAGAGAACCAGTAAATACGGCGAACAGCCGCCACATGATCAAACGCGACCAATACCCCCAAATTTTGAGAGATTTGGGCAAGTCAATATTGAAGAGGAGAAGCCGAAATGAGCGCAGAAAGCAATAAACCCATCATGCAGCGTTTTACGAAATTTATTAATACTGCTAGCGAGGAGCTGGCGGCAGAACTAATCTCTTCGGACGCGATATTCTATATTCCGGGGCGTCCAGAGCCATTACAGGGGCCGGCTGGCTATCTGGAAATCGTCGCCATGATGCGAGGCGGATTTCCAGACATCCAATGGACCTTGGAAGAGATGATTGCAGAAGGTGATAAGGTAGCTGCGCGCTTCACAATGCGCGGCACGCACCAAGGATCATTCTTCGGAGTGCCACCGACAGGCAAAACTATCGTAGCTCAGGCTATGAATTTTTACCGTTTTTCTAATGGCATGATTGTTGAGGAACGTGGACAACCAGATTTATTGGGATTATTACAGCAAATCGGCGCAGCACCGATGTAAAAAGCCCATCCGTGAAATGCATCATCTCAATTCAGCGGCCCGATGAACGTCCGCCATTGGCCGGCACGGGCTATTCCCGGTCAGCACCAGTTCGTGAACCTCCCCCGCGACAATCACTCCCGCTCGTCGCTCGCCAGGATCGCCCGAAGCTGCTCTTCAAATACCTCCGGCGGCTGGCCGCCCGAGATCAGGTAGCGATCATTCACGATGACTGCGGGCACGCTGCTGATGCCGCGCTGGGCCCACAGCGTTTCCTCTTCCTTCACTTCCTGAGCAAACCGATCCGATGCCAGTACTTCGTCGGCTTCGGCGCCATCTAGGCCGGCTTGCCTGGCAAGTTCCGCCAGCACATTCCTGTCCGCGATGTTTTTCCCGTCGGTGAAATAGGCTTTGAGCAAGACCAGTTTGAGCGTTGCTTGCGCATTCTTCTCTTTCGCCCAGGCAAGCAGACGATGCGCGTCGAAAGTGTTGTAGACACGGCTGGCGTCATCGCGGTTCATGGTGAAACCGACGGCAGCCGCCCTGGCCCGGATCTGTTCACGGTTGATGTGCGCCTGATCGGCGGTGATGCCGTATTTTTTGGTGATATGTTCAAGTTGCTCCTGCCCGGCTGCGGGCATACCAGGGTTGAGCTCGAACGGGTGGACGGCGAAGTCGACGTGCGTCTCCGGAGCGAGGCGTTCGAGCGCGATATTGAGACCCGCCAGCCCGATCGCACACCAGGGGCATACGACATCGGAGACGAAATCGATTTTCAAAGCGTTATTCATGGCAATACCTCATGGCATGGCACCTGTCGTCAGGTGGCGTTAATGGATGAAGATATTGTAAGTCGGATGTGCGAGTGTCATACGGGGGTGTCGCAGAGATGTCCGCTTCTGGCCGAACCGGGCCATTCGTGGAAGACAGGTGCCGACCCACTGCGGCTGGTTGCGATCCTAAAGAGTGGTCGTGCAACTTCGCCAATGATGCGCTGCCAATCTCACGCTTTGCGAAGCAAAATGTCTATCACATCGTCTCTTTCGACTGCGGCAGGCTTTCATCGGTGCAACCGCTTTCTACTTTGTTCAACGCATCTGACAATGCAACGCGCAGTATGGATAGCGAGTGCGCTTTTTTCTCCACTTCACATATTTTTTTTTGAATCAGAAGACTTTTTTTGCTCGGCGCCAACCCGTCTTGCCCCCAGGCGACGATCACGTCCCCGATCTCTTTCAAGGTAAATCCGAGCGCCTTGGCGTGGGTAATGAGCTCAATGCGGCGCAACGCCAGCGGCGAATACTCCTTATAGTTGTTGCTTAAGTGAGGCTGAGCTGCCTCGTCGAGCAAGCCCATACGCTCATAAAATCTGACCGTATCGCGCGACACGCCGGCCCGAGCTGCAATTTCACCAATGCGCATTGCCCAGTTTCCTCCCAATCCAGACGCAAGCTGTCGAAAAAAATGTTTGACCATTGACCGTAGTCCACGCTTTACATTCGACACTCTCATAACGAATCATTTCACCATGCGACCACTCAACTATCGCAACACCACCATCATGATAACAGGCGCCTCATCCGGAATAGGCCTGGCATTTGCTCATGCGCTGGCCGCACGCGGCGCGAATCTGATTCTTGTAGCACGCTCAGGCGACAAGCTAAACAGCCTGGCGCAGGAGCTGGCGCATCGCCACGGCATCCGAGCCCTCGCCCTGGTAGCCGATCTGACCGAAACCGGTGCTGCCAGTGATGCCCATGCGAGGGCAAGTGCGCTTGGTTTGACGCCGAACATCCTCATCAACAATGCCGGCTTTGCGACTCACGGTCATTTCGATACGTTGTCGTTGGAACGGCAACTAGACGAGATATCGCTCAATTGCAGAGCCGTCGTCGAACTCAGCCATGCAGCATTGCCAGCCATGTTGAAACAAGGGGAAGGATCAATCATTAATGTGGCGTCAACCGCCGCGCTGCAGCCGCTGCCCTACATGGCCATCTATGGCGCCACCAAGGCTTTCGTGCTCTCTTTTTCAGAAGCCTTGTGGCAAGAATATCGCGCTCGCGGCGTGCGCGTGCTTGCAGTGTGCCCCGGTGCCACCGATACCGCTTTCTTTGATGTAGTGGGCGCTGCCGAGGCTGGAGTCGGCACGCGTATGGCCGCAGATACTGTCGTCAACGCAAGCTTGCAGGCACTTGATCGCGGTCAGAGTCATGTAGTACCCGGAGGCGCAAATCGTCTGCTTGGGTGGTTACCGCGGATACTCCCAAGGCAAACAATATTGCAAATCGTCGCAAACATGCTCCGGCCTCGTCGTCAGACCTCGATTTGATTCCTCGAAGTCTCCTATGTTTTCGCGACATTCCAGCATGGGGGAAAATTGTCTATTATCGTGTCTGCCACTGATGCAGCGTTACCGTGCCGTTACGGCTCTCTGCCGCCGTCCAGATAAGTGTTCCGGTACCATCGATGCAGTGGCCGCTTTGGAGCAGCATGCGGAATCAGTGACCGCAAAGGAGAAAAAAAGCCAGAGGCTGGTCATGGCCGAGTGCGATCAGCCAAGTGATTTAACGAAACCACGCAAAAAAATTGTTTTGGTTAATCTTATAGTTGATAATTGTAGCTATGAACGATACCCAAAACCGCCCCCCATTTCCCGATCGGCTCTCAGTCGATCCTCGTAGCCCTTACTATAACGCTGCCATATTTGAACATGATGTTGGTATTAAACTTAACGATAAAGAGCGCTTCGAGGTTGAGGAATATTGCATCAGCGAGGGATGGATTAAAGTCCCGGCCGGAAAGGCGCTAGATCGGAAGGGTAACCCCCTAATGACTAAAGTAAAAGGCACTGTCGAACCTTTCTATCGGTAAGTGCTGTTCTTTGATTAGCATTTCTTAACTTCTTTGATTGTCTGCAAGGGTGTGTGCGCTGACATTTGTCGGTCGATACCCTTGACTTCTTCGCCATCAAGACGGCACACCAGTTTATGCAATAACTGTTGCATAAACTGGTGACTCTAACCAGGGCGGTACACTCATGCCGTCGCCTGCTCAGCCGCCTCGAAATTAATCTGCGCCTGCTCACGTACCTGCGCCCGCCGCAACTCCCACAACTCGCGCAGCTTATCCGAACGCAATTCGCGTTCATCCGACTCCGAAACAAACCCCACCTCACCGTTGCCATCCGCCACGGTACGGCTAAAACTCCATTCACGTGAGAACTCGGGCTTGATCGCGCCGGCGTGTTTGGTCGGCATGGCGCAGATCAACTGCATGCCGAGGTTATCGCGCAGGAATTTCAAGACATCGCGTGCGCGTCCTTCATCCATCTTGGCGAACGATTCATCGTTGACCAGCAAATGCAGGCTGTTGCCCTTCTCGAATCGCTTGAGGCGATTGGTGACAACCGCCGCATGGATGATGTAAGCAGGCGTCTCCAGCTGGCCGCCGGAACCCGTGCCCCACTCCGACAAGCGCACGTGCGAGCCGGTATCGGATTCCTTGTAGATTTCATAACGCCGGTAATTGCGGTAATCGGCAACCCGCTGCAGCTCCTTGACCGCCTTGTCTTCATCGTCAGACAGCAGCAATTGCACCAGGCGGTCGCGCACCAGGCAGTTATCCGCACTTAACACGGGATCGGCAAACAGACTGTTGGCTTCTTGCGTATCCGACATTTCCGAAGTGGCGCAGAAGAAGTCGTAGTAGGCTTTGAATTCCGGTACCCACTCCGACCAGTCGATGCGGAATTTATCGGTGCCGAACTTGAGCTTGTCGAGCTCGATATTGAGCGTTTTCAAGGTACGCACACCGGTATCGACAGCATTCCGGATTTCGTAGCAGAACTGCTTGGTGAATACGTCATTGAACGACGATTCCGCAGTGCGCAGCTGTTCCAGGTTCTTGATCAGGCCGATATCTTTTTGCCTCGTCAGCTGGGCTCGGGTACGGTCTTGCAAGGTCACCATCATCGCGTAAAGCGGCGTAAAATCGCCGTCGCGCAAATCCTCGCCTTGCGCGATTTCAAAGCGTTCGTCGATACGCGCATGGGCGTGATATTCGCCCAACGCATTGCGTGCATCGCCGTATAGTTGCCAGCTGAGCGCGGTTTGTTTGGCGACATTGTCAGACGCCTTGAATGACGAATAACTTCCTTCGCTGACCCAGGTTGCGACTTCGTCCGTGAGCGCGGTGAAGGACAAGCTGCCGTTGACAATGCACAGGTCACGTAGTTTTCCGGTATCGCCATCAACCCGGCTTTGTTTGCCGGCCATGCCCAGGTTCAGCTTGGTGATCGCGGCCTGATGACCTTGTATGGATTTTTCGTGGCCGCCGATATTTTTGCTGCAAGCAGTCTTACGCGCTTCCAGTCCGGCGATCTCGACGCTCAATGCCTCAGCTTCATCTTCCAGCTTGCTAACCTCGGTCAAATCGAGCCGGCTCAAATCCTGGCGTGCCCCGTCGAGTTCGCGCACCAGGTTTTCCAATTCGTCGATCGCGGCAAAGGACGGGCATTGCAATTGCCCCATCATGGCCAGCGCGCCCTGCAGGTCGCGCAACTGCGTGCGCACCTGTGTCAGCTCTCGTTCCGCTTCAGCATGTTCTTGCTCGGCACGCTGCTTGGCGAGCCGCTTGGCTTCCTGGCCGAATACCAGCAGGTCGGCATCGGCGGTGAACATGGTGCGCGAACCGCTGCCCTTGCCATCCTTGGTCAGGCCGCGCGAGGTATGGCGCAGGGCTTCGGTATCGGCCACCTTTACTACCTGTCCGAACTGCTCGTGCAGATACGCCTGGGCAATCGGATGCTCGGTGCTGAGTTCGTGCACGATGGAGTCGCTGGGGGTTCTTTCGATTTTCAGGTGCTTCAGGCAGAAACTGCCTTGAATCACATTGGCGCGCAATTTCTTCTGGCGTACAAAATCGATGGCTTTACCTTCCCACGCCTGATCCACCACCAGGTTGAAACGCGCACCGCCCAGGTAACCTTCGATCGCCGCCTGCCAGTCGGCCGACATCGGTTCGACCAGATCGCACAGCACCTGGGCCCGTGCGGCACCCAGCTCGGAGCGAAACTCCTTCAGCGCATGACGGATATGCGCGGGATAGTCAGCGCCGCCCTCGGCCAGATTGGCTTTGCGCGATGCGGCATCCTTCTCGCGGCGCAAGGCTTCATGCTCGGTTGCGCGCAATTGTGCGATCTGGGTGTGCAGGGCCGATACGAAACTGTGTTCGGTGCCGGCCAGCGCGCCGTGCAATTTTCCCAGGGCTGCATCAACGCCTTCAAAGTCATTGACCAGCATGAGCGATTTCAGCACATCTACTTCGTCAGCCTTGGCCAGTTCAGCGATGCTACGCAGATGTACGGCGAGATCCAGCGTGCCGGCAGCCGACAACGCCAGCACTACCTGGCGGGCGGCATCTGCAATCTCCTTTTGTTCCGACGGGATCTGCATGCCGGCTACGTCGCGCGCTGCGGTTTCCAGCTTCTGCGCCGCCAGCGCATTGTGTTGAAGCACATTGAACACCGCTTTGATCTTGCCGTCGCTCTGCTCGATCTGGTTTTGAATCCGGGTCTTTTGTTCGGCTGCGGGAATACCCATCATCTGCGCGTGAATCTGCGTCAGGCTGCGGTTCTTGGCGGCGCGGTCCTGTTCCAGCTTGTCAGCGCTTTCGGTTTCATCGTCGATCAATGCTTGCAGGCCGTCGATGGCGGCAGTCGCCGCTTCCAGTTGCCGCTGGTCTTCGCGCAAAGCCAGCGACGATACCAGCAGCTGCGACTGGCTTGCCGATTGATGCGCGCGCGCGGTATCGCTGACGGCTTTGCCGAGCGACTCCAGACGCTTGACGTTGTCCGTCAGGCGCTCGCCTTCCTTGCGCAACTCGTTCACCTGCCGCATCAGCTTGCTGATCTGGCCTATGCGCTGCGAAAGTTGCGTGGTGTCGAGTTCCAGGATCTGGTGCTTGACCAGATCGTCGACGCTGCCGATAGGTTTGTGCGCGATCGACTGGCTCCAGGCTCTTGCGGCGCTTTCGGCTTCGGCGAAAGAAACGGTTTTCTGACCGCGGAAACGACCGTACAACTGGCACAGATACTCGCGCTTGCTATCGCGAAAATTGGTGATGCCGCGGTATTTCCCGGCAAGATGATGCTCGATTTTTTCCACCGCAACCACTGCCATGCCGCCGTCGATCTCGGTTGAAGTCAGATCGCCCAATTGCAGCGCTACACCGTCGATGATCAACAACGCCAGCCGTTCCGATACCGCCTGGCGCCGCTCGCCGGCGCCATCGACCCGGGCCGACGCCGCCACCAGTGCGGTGAACTCGCGCCCCTCTTCACCTTCGCTCGGTTTGAAAACCGCAGCGATGTAGCCGTGTGCGCCATTAGGGCGGGCGAACAGATTATCCTCGGCGCCAACGATGTAGGACCACAAGGTGCGCTTGGTCTTGCCATTGCGCGCGCCTTGCGTGGTTTCATCCTGCCCCGGGTTATAGCTGAAAATATTTTGATAAACCGCGGTCATCACGGTTTGCAAAGCATCCAGCATGGTCGATTTTCCGGAACCGGTAGGGCCGGTCAGCAAAGTCATATTGCCCATCGGGTACTCTTGCGAGCGCAACGCGCCCCAGTTCACCAGGATCAGTTTATCCAGCTTCATTCGATGTTTCCTTCAATGCTTTCTTCTTCCACCATCAGTTCCATCACAGATTCTGCCACTGCAGGCAGGCTGGCTTGCCCTACCTCGACTTCTACGTCAGCTCCCGCCTGCAGCGGTTCCGATTCCAGCGCAGCTTCCAGCATGTCGTCGCTGATGATGCCCAGGATCGTCGGCCGGATCGCCAGCAAGGCGTCCTCGTCGTCCATGGAGAAATTCGCCGCCAGACGAATCAGGCGATGGCGCTTGAGATCGTTGAGCAGGCGTTGCCGTTCGATATTGGTCGGCGGCAGGGTGCGTTTCAATTGCGTCTGCAGCGTGGCCGACAGTTCTTCAAACCGCGTCAATACCTCGCCAGAATCAGTCAGCCGGTTACCGCCTTCCGACAAACCTTGCTGATACTGGAAGCGTAGCGCCAGCGCCGCGGCGACGAAATCCGGCGATAGCCGGGCGCGCAATCCAGGCACCGGCTCCAGGCCGTCTTCCGGCATACCCGGCACTTCAGCGCCCGGGGCATACAGGCGGAAAAATTCACCTTTGAGATTGTGCTCCAGGCGAAAACCGCCAAGCTGGAAATAATCGCTCAGGCAATTTTCAATCCGGCGCGCATCGTCATAAAGGCGTTGCTCGACACCGTCCTCTTCGCGTATCACGATGCCGGCCGCAAATAAACGACCGACGATTTCGCGAAACCGCTCCAGCGACAAACCGTGCGTTGCCAGTTGTTCGTTCAGTGTTTCATTCAGTGTCATGTTTCATCTCGATCTGATAATCGTCGCCGGCATAAAACTCGTTCCAGAGTTTGCCTGGCAATTTCTGCACGGTCAGCCGCTCGTCGCGCGCACCGCGTACGGCTTCTACCACTTGCATATTGTTGAGGACATCGGTGGTGGTCGCCACCGGTAAAGTCGAGAGGCGGATCGGCCGGTCGCGCAAGCGCAATTCAGCGCGGATACGATGCACGATTTCGTCGTTCGACAAAGCAAAGGCGTCCGCTTCGGCACGATACATGGCGGCCGCCAGCCTGGCGTCGCGTGTCACTTTCGGTTGCGCCGTCACAGTCAGGGCCTTGCGCCGTTGCGAGGCGCTACGCAGCTTGAATCCGGATGGATCGAGCAAGCGGATTTCGGCCGGCGCGATGGCCGCGCCGAGACGTTCCAGAAAAGCATTCTGCGCGTCGCCACCAAGCTTGGCGGTCTTGCTGATGGCCACGCTATAGGCTTGCCGGGTCTGGCCTCCGCGCAGCATCAACGCTTGCTGCACGATGCTGGCAGCGCGTTGCATGTAGACGCTCATGGCCTTGATCAGCTCCGGATGTTTGGTGGTGCATGCCGCTTCCACCATTTCTTCGATGCGGTCCAGCATCCAGTCCAGCGTCGATGGTCCTTGCCGCTCCTGGCTGGCCCAGCGCGCGATATCGTTGAGCTGCTCTTCCAGCGCCCGCGACTTGTCCTCTTCCAGGCTATGCAAACGGGCGATCACGTCGCGGATAGCTTGTCGATGACGCTCTATGCTGTCGGCGGTCAGTTGCTTCTTGAATTCCTTTTCGAAACGGTCAAGAAACTCCATGAAGCCGTCCCACGGCGTTTGCGAAGCTTCCAGCATCAGGCGCCGCACCAGTTCCTGGAAATAATCAACGCCTTCGGACAAGTCGCTAATGACTTTTTCGGCATAGTCGTAAGCATCGATCAAATCGTAGGCATCGACATTACGTAGCGCCGCATTGAGCGCATTGCGGCAGCTGCGGACATTGCGCTGGCGGGTACGGGCGCTGCGCCGGTCTATCGCCCAGAATGCCTCGGCGAACAGCTTGCCGGCACGCGTAAAGCGGTAAGCGGTGACTAACCCGGCGCGGTCGCCAAAGGTCTCCAGCCAGCCATCCCGCAGCAAGGTGCGCAACAGCGCGCTGCTGCTTTGCTGATCGTCGGCGCCGGCGGGAATAAAATCGTCGTCGGCCAGCTCGATGCCCGCGGCCGCCTCTTCCTGCATCAACAAAATCTGGCGCGACTCCTGCACCACCGGCAACAGCAGGTCGCGCAGGCCGTCACGCGTCAGGTTCTGGCCGTAATCGGCGCTGGGGCCATGCAGCCGCTCATACAGCGCGCGCACGCAAGCCACCACTACGCCGCGGTGCTTGCCGGCAAGCGGCCTGAAAAAATTAAGTCGGTCTGGTTCAAAAAACAATCGGGTTGCCTGCAGTAGTAACGTTGCAAAAAAGAAAATATATCGGATATTGGCTTTAAATGGTGCTTTTGACGACTGTGTGTGTAAAAATCAATACCCAACCCGCCATTGTAAAGGGTAGCGCACGCTATCACGAACAGGTCCAGGACGGCGGACAGAAAGCCGGATGCTGCGCGACCTGACGTTGAAAACTACCGGATGCTCAACAAAACTCACTGACGCCCTACCGCCCCACATGATTTCTCGATCCCTGCCCGCTGCTCCCGCCAATGTCATCGATGCCGACGGCCAGCCGCGCATGGGACGCTATGCCGGCAGCACCGGGGTGATCGACTGGTCGACGCTAGCCGCACCGTATGCCCGCACCAGCCTGTGGCGGCGCTTCCATCACAAACGCTGGCAGTACGTGGCGCTGTCGACGCCGCAACTGCTGTGCGGCATCGCGATTGTCGACGTTGGCTGGACCAATACCGCTTTCGCCTATGTTTTCGACCGCCAGCAAGGCAAGCAGATCGCCGGCTTTTCGCAAGACGGCATCCCGGGCCTGAGCGCTAAAGTCAGCGATCAGCCGGGCGGGCCTAGCCGCTTCCACTGTTTCGGCAACAGGATCGACTATCAACCGCCGACTGATGGCGGCGATGGGAAATATCAGCTCAGTTTGCAATGCGAGCAATTCGAGCTTGAGGCTGAGTTCGACGCCAGCCAGGCTGCTCCCTTGCTGCTGGCGGTCGGGCCGATCGTCCACGGCTCGGTGCACGCTACCCAGAAATCGCCAGGCATGCCGCTCACCGGTGAAGTGCGCGTGGGTGACCAGCGCTACGCTTTGGAGGGCGGCGTCGCCAGTTTCGATTATTCGAACGGCTTGTTGGCCCGCAATACCGAATGGCGCTGGGCCTCGGCTCACGGCCTGGATATCGGTTTCAATCTGCAAGCCGGCTACTTCGGCAAGCAGGAGAACGTACTCTGGCTCGACGGCCAGCTGCATGCACTCGGCAATGTACGTTTCGAGTACGACCTCGCGGCGCCGCTGGCGCCCTGGCATATCTATACCGACGACGGCTTGCTCGACCTGCAATTCATGCCGGAAGGCGCGCGCCACGAAAACAAGAACATGCTGATCGCCGCCACCCGCTATATCCAGCCGATAGGCAGTTTCAGCGGCTGGGTCAAGCCGGAACGCAATGCCGCGCCACATCCGGTGGAACACTTGGTTGGCGTGACCGAGGAACATTTTTCGCGCTGGTGATGCGCCGGGAATATTTCCCGGCGTCAACGCAGGCTATAGCGACGTACTTATTCGCAATTTTCCAACACCCTGCCGTATTTCCCCTGCGCCGCCAATATCTTTGGTATACCATTGCCGGCCCCTTTTTTATTTGTGAGGTCTGTGCATGTCAAATGCTTGCGGCGTGGATTTCGGCACGTCTAATTCCACAGTTGGCTGGAGCAGGCCCGGACAGAATGCCTTGCTGCCGCTGGAAGACGGTAAAGTCACTTTGCCTTCGGTGGTGTTCTTTAACGCCGAGGACGATGCCTTCAGTTTCGGCCGTGCTGCACTGAGCGGGTATCTGGCCGGTTACGAGGGGCGCTTGATGCGTTCGCTGAAGAGCTTGCTAGGCTCCAGCCTGATCGATGCCCAGACTGAGGTCGGCGGCCGCGCGTTGCCGTTCCGCGCCCTGCTGACCCACTTCATCGCAGAACTGAAAATACGCTCCGAACAAGCCGCCGGCAGGGAATTTCATAGCGTGGTGCTGGGCCGCCCGGTATTTTTTGTGGACGACAACCCAACCGCCGACCAGCGCGCTGAGGATACGCTGGCAGAAATCGCCCGCTCGGTCGGTTTCCGGCATGTCGCCTTCCAGTATGAACCTATCGCTGCCGCCTTCGACTATGAATCCACCGTAGAGCGCGAGGAACTGGTGCTGATCGCCGACATCGGCGGCGGCACCTCTGACTTTTCGCTGGTGCGCTTGTCGCCAAAACGCGCCGGCAACAGCGAGCGGCGCGACGATATCCTGGCCACCGGCGGCGTCCACATCGGCGGTACCGATTTCGATAAATACCTGAGCTTGTCCAGCGTGATGCCAATGCTGGGGCTCGGTAGCCGCCTGGTGAACAACAGCGAAGTGCCATCCAGCTATTACTTCAACCTGGCCACCTGGCACACCATCAACCAGATTTATACTCGCAAAGCCTGGCTGCAGCTCAAAGACGTGCAGCGGGAAACCGTCGAGCGCGAAAAATTCGGCCGCCTGCTGGATCTGGTCGAACAGCGCGCCGGACACTGGCTGGCACTGCAGGTGGAACAAGGCAAGATCGGTTTATCCGACGCCGAGACAGTGCAACTCAGCCTGGACCGCATCGCACCGAACCAGGCGTTGAGCCTGACGCGGCAGCAATTCAATGCCAGCATCGGCCACCTGGTGAGTACGGTGGAAGACACCGTCGGCAATCTGCTGCGCGATGCAGGTGTCACACCGGCACAGGTTGATACGGTGTTCTTTACCGGCGGCTCCAGCGGCGTGCAACTGCTGCGCCACAATATTGCTGCGTTGGTACCTTCGGCAAAAGCGGTTGAGGGCGACTTGTTCGGCAGTATCGGCGCCGGCCTGGCGCTGGATGCGGTGCGCAAGTTCGGCTGAGTTTCAATACCTGCTATTCGACCTTTCCATCGGCGTTGTCGGCTTTATCGATCTTGCCGCCGCGTTTGCGAAAACCGGCAATCTCCGACAACCGCATGCCCTCTGGAATCGTCAGGCGTTTGGCGTGGCCTATCCGTTGTGCATGATAGATCCCGGTATGGCCGGAAAACAGGTAGCTGACGACACAGGCAATACCGGCCAGCACGCCGATCTCCGGCCCGAATAATTCAATCGCCATAACGGTCGATGCTATCGGCGTATTGGCGGCGCCGGCAAATACGGCAACGAATCCCAGTCCGGCCAGTACCGGTATCGGCATCGACAGCAATTGCGCCAGGGCGTTACCCAAGGTGGCGCCGATATAGAACAACGGCGTCACCTCGCCGCCCTTGAAACCTGACGCCAGGGTCACTACGGTAAAAACGATTTTTCCGGCAAAATCGTACACCGGCAGCGGCTTCTCGAAGGCTTCCACGATCGTCGGAATCCCCAGTCCCAGATATTTATCCGTGCCCGGCAACAAGGCCAGCAGCACTACCGCCACACCGCCGGCAAACGGCCGCAGCGGCGGGAATTTGATGCCGCGCTTGATCAGGCGCGACAAGCCGTGGGTTGCTTGCGCGAACACCATGCCAACCACGCCGAACACGATGCCGGCCACCAGCGTCGCGGCGAAAATGCCGATGCTGAAATGCGGCACGAATGGAATCACATAATGAGTATGGTGCACGCCGAGCAATCCCGGCATCTGGTCGCTGATGATGGCGGCGATGAAACAAGGCAGGATAGCGTCGTAACGCAGGCGGCCGATGGCCAGTACTTCCAGTCCGAAGATTGCGCCGGCCAGCGGCGTCCCGAACACTGAAGCAAAACCGGCGCTGATACCGGCCATCAGCAGGATACGCCGCTCATCCGGCCCCAGACGAGTGATGCGCGTAATCAAATCGGCCAGGGCGCCGCCCATCTGCACCGCAGTGCCCTCACGGCCGGCGGAACCGCCAAACAAATGGGTAATCACCGTGCCGAATAAAATCAGCGGCGCCATACGCTTCGGCACGATGCGCTGGGGATCGTGGATTTCGTCGATCAACAGATTGTTGCCGCCCTCGACCGATTTGCCCAGCAGGTGATAAATCAGGCCAACTGTAAACCCCGCCAGCGGCAACAGCCACAATAACCAGCGATGCGCATTGCGCGTATCCGTGGCCCATTCCAGCGACAGTAGCAAGACTGCCGACGCCAGCCCGGCCAAGGCGCCGACCACAGACGCCAGTATCAGCCAACGCGCCAGGTACGCCAGCATCAAAATCTGCTCGGGATATTTTATTTTTTTCATCATTCAGGCCAGATCGAAAGTCGTCAGTTTTGATAATGCATCCAGCCACCAGCTTAGAGCCGGCCCGACCTCGCGATCCGGCCGATATACACATTGCATGGGCATCGCCGCGCCTTGCGGCGGCTGGCCGGCCGTCTGGATATGCACCAGCCGGCCGCTTGCCAGATCGTCGGCTACCACGTGCCGCGGCATATAACCCCAGCCCAGGCCAGCCCGCAGCAAAGCGTGCTTGGTGCCCAGGTCGCTCATGCGCCAGGAGAGGGAGGAATGCACCGCAAAGTCCTGGTTGGCGGTGAGCGCACTGCGATCGCTCAGCACCAGCTGCACCTGCCGTTCCAGCACATGACCCGGGATGCGGCCGCTGAACTGCGCCAGCGCATGGCTTGGCGATACTACCCCGACCAGCAGTATCGTGGGCAAACTGACATGCAGCAAATTGGGGGGAATGATGGGCAAGGTGCCGAGGACGCCTAGCATCGCTTCGCCATCGATCACGCGCTCGGCGACGGAACCTAGCGCTTCGATCTCCAGGCGCACCGTAACATCGGGAAACGCCAGCCGGAAATCGCCTAGCAACGCCACCAGCGCCGTGGTCGGGAAAAACACATCCAGCGCCAGGGTGATCTCCAGTTCCTGCCCTTGCGCATAGGCGGCGGCGCGCGCCTGCAGCGCATCGACCTGATCTAGCACCTGGCGCGTATCGCGCAACAACTCGATGCCGGCGGCGGTCAGTTGCGGGCGATAGCTGCTGCGGTCGAACAAGGGCAAACCAAGCTGGCTTTCCAACGTACTGATCGCGTAGCTGACCGCCGATTGCGCCCGCGTCAACGCCTTCGACGCGGCCAGGAAACTGCCGCTATCGGCGACCTGGGCAAACACTCGTAACTGATCCAGCGACAGTCGCTCGATATTCATGACCACTCAACAATATCTAATAATTAGATATTGATTATCGCAAGATAATCAATATCCCGCCAGACATAAGAGGATTAAGATGGCCTTGTTCGCTGTAACCAGCTCCCGATATCGGCACCGATGATCAGTTGATGCGGCGCGATGAAAGCGAATGCTCACTTACATTAAAACCCTTTTATAGATTGGATCCATCATGCAAAGTTCGCCAACACTGTATCGTATCGGCCGGGTTCTGCTGGCTTCCTTGTTCCTCATTTCTGGCCTCTTGAAGATCACCGCTTTTTCCGGCGTAGTCGGTTATATGAGCAGCATTGGCGTACCGTTTGCGAGCCTGGCCGTACCTCTCACCATCCTGGTTGAAGTCGGCGGTGGACTGGCGATCATGACCGGCTGGAATGCCCGTCCGGCGGCACTCATCGTGGCGCTGTTCACGGTTGGCGCAACTCTGGCCGCACACCGTTTCTGGGAAGCCGATCCGGCCAACATGCAGAATCAGTTGAACAACTTCCTGAAAAACGTCTCGATCATCGGTGCGTTGCTGATGTTGGCAGCGGTCACTCCCGAGCCGAAAAAGTAAGCGCAATCCAAGCAACAATTCGTCAAGCCATCAAGGAACGGAGAATTTCATGAGCAAGCCAATTTTCAATCGCCAACTCGAACGCCTGGTCACCGGCGTTGCGACCCAGGACGGCGCAGGCGTAAACCTGGTGCGGGTTCTGACACACGACCTGCAACACCGTCTCGATCCGTTCCTGATGCTTGACAATTTCCATTCGGACAAGCCGGAAGATTACCTCGCAGGCTTCCCCGACCATCCGCACCGTGGTTTCGAAACCGTCACCTACATGCTGGCCGGCCGCATGCGTCATCGCGACAATGCCGGCAACGAAGGCTTGTTGCAGGCCGGCGGCGTGCAATGGATGACGGCCGGCAGCGGCCTGGTGCACTCGGAACTGCCGGAACAGGAAGACGGTTTGATGAGCGGTTTCCAACTGTGGCTCAACCTGGCCTCGGGCGACAAGATGATTGCCCCCAGCTACCGCGATCTGCAGGCAGACGAAATCCCGCAAGTAGAGCCGCAGCCTGGCGTCAAGGTGAAAGTGATTGCCGGTTCGGCTTTTGGCACCGACGGCGCCGTACAAAGGCCGCACACCGAACCGTTGTATCTGGATCTGCAACTGGAAGGCGGCCAACAGCTGGATTTACCGATACCGGCGAGCCACAACGCATTCCTGTACGTATATGAAGGCGAATTGCGCATCGGCGAAGATGGCCGCGCCGCGCCGGCCGGCCGCATGGCGATCCTGAGCAATACCGCCGATGCCGCCGGCGTCAGCGTGCAAGCGCAGGGCAATAGCCGCTTTCTGCTGATTGCGGGCCGCCCGTTGAATGAACCGATTGCGCAATGGGGACCGTTCGTGATGAACACCCGCGAGCAGGTGGAACAGGCGATGCGGGATTTCCAGGATGGCAAGTTCTAGGATTTAGGCAGGAAAAAAAAGGGCGAATATCGGATTCGCCCCTTTTCATTGCTATCCTTGTCAGACTTTTCCTCAGTCCGTTCGGCCATGACACTCAAGCTTTTCTGGCAAGACCCTTATCGCACGACACTTGATACCAAAGTCGTCGCTGTCGACAACGACCGCATCCGCCTCGCGGAAACCATTTTCTTTGCCTTCTCCGGCGGCCAGGAAAGCGATGCCGGCACCGTGGCGGGCCACCCCGTGCTGTCCGCTGAAAAAGATGGCCTGGATATTGTCTACACGCTGGCTCCAGGACATGGCCTGCAAGTCGGCAGCGAAGTCGAGATCGTGATCGACTGGGAACGCCGCTATCGCCTGATGCGGCTGCACTTCGCCGCTGAAATGGTCCTGCAGCTGGTCTACCAACTGCGCCCCGGTATAGAGCGTATCGGCGCCCATATCTCGGCCGACAAGGCACGTATCGATTTTGCCGACGAAAACAATATTGCCGTGCTGTTCCCGCAGATAGAAGCCGAGGTAGCGGCCCTGTTGAGCGCCGACCTGCCTATCGTCACCGCCTTCACCGACGAAGCGGCGCAAAGACGTTATTGGGAAGTCGCGGGATTTGCCAGGATGGCTTGCGGCGGCACCCATCCGCGCTCAACGGCGGAAATCGGCGGCCTCAAGCTGAAACGCAAGAACACCGGCAAAGGCAAGGAACGGATCGAGATCAGCTTACAAGTTTACGCACCCGAGGCAGTCGCCGCTATTTCGTCTCCATCGATAACGCCAGCGTCTCCTTGATCTCTTCCATTACCACATAGCTCTTGGACTGCGCGGCGCCGGGCAGTTGCAGCAGCATGTCGCCCAACAGTTTTCGATACTCCGCCATCTCGCGAATGCGGGCCTTGATCAGGTAATCGAAATCGCCGGATACCAGATGGCATTCCAGCACTTCCGGGATGCGCAGCACCTCGCGCCGGAACTGTTCGAAGGCATGCGCAGATTTCTGATTCAGCGTGATCTCGACGAACACCAGCAGCTTGGCGCCCACCGCCGCCGGGTTGATGCGGGCGTAATAGCCGTCGATGACGCCATCGCGCTCCATCCGTTTTACACGCTCGATACAGGGCGTGATCGACAAACCCACCTGCTCGCCAAGATCCTTCATCGACATCCGGCCATCCTGTTGCAACAAGCGCAAAATATGGCGATCCAGCTTGTCCAGGGCGCGGTTCGATTCTTTGTAGATTCTCATGTCCGGAATTTGCTCATATTTTCAGTGTTAAGTCCTGAATACATCGATTTATACAGTAACAAATGCTACTAAATAGCCATTAGCATAGCGCTTATTCCTGTGAAACAACAACAATTCATCAACACGCCATTCCCTTTCTTTTACTAACCGCATTTTCGGCACACGCAGTAAGATAAAGATAAGAATCGGCGTTACGGAGATTCAAGATGCGAGTGCTTATCCTTGGCAGCGGTGTAGTCGGCGTTACCAGTGCTTATTATCTGGCGCGTGCCGGTCACGAGGTAACGGTTATCGACCGCCTGCCGGGGCCTGCGCTAGACACCAGCTTCGCCAATGCCGGCCAGATCTCACCTGGTTATGCCTCGCCCTGGGCGGCGCCAGGCATCCCGCTGAAAGCGCTGAAATGGATGTTGCAGGAACACGCGCCACTTTCGATCACGCCGGACGGCACCTTGTTCCAGCTGCGCTGGATGTGGCAAATGCTGCGCAACTGCAGTTCGGCCCGCTATGCGGTCAACAAGGAACGCATGGTGCGCCTGGCCGAATATAGCCGCGACTGCTTCAAAGTCCTGCGTGCCGACACCGGCATCGCCTACGAAGGCCGCCAGCTCGGCACCATGCAAGTGTTCCGCAGCCAGCAGCAACTGGACGATGCCGCCAAGGATATCCAGGTGCTTCAAGAAACCGGCGTCCCGTTCGAATTGCTGACGCCGGATCAGCTGGCGCTGGCGGAACCGGCGCTGGAAGCGGTCAAGCACAAGCTGAGCGGCGCCCTGCGCCTGCCTAACGATGAAACCGGCGACTGCCAGATGTTCACTACGCGGCTGGCAAAAATGGCCGAAGAACTCGGTGTGCGTTTCCGCTACAACCTCCAGATCGATGCCCTGACTCTGGCCAATGGCGAAATCGCCGGCGTCCAATGCGGCCCTGAGCATTTGCAAGCCGATCGCTATGTGGTGGCGCTAGGCGCCTATTCGACCAACTTCCTCGGCTCCTTGCTGGATATCCCTGTGTACCCGCTCAAGGGTTATTCGATCACTGTCCCGATTGTCGATGCCGAAGCGGCGCCGGTCTCGACCATTCTCGACGAAACCTACAAGATCGCCATCACCCGATTCGACGACCGCATCCGGGTCGGCGGCATGGCCGAAATCGTCGGCTTCAACAAGACGCTCAAGCCGAAACGCCGCGCCACGCTGGAGATGGTAGTCAACGACTTGTTCCCGGGCGCCGGCAACACGGCCGCCGCCAGTTTCTGGACCGGCTTGCGGCCGATGACACCGGACGGCACACCGATCGTCGGCGCTACCCATATCCGCAACCT
Organism: Collimonas sp. OK307; assembly: GCF_900113705.1. Classification (GTDB taxonomy): domain Bacteria; phylum Pseudomonadota; class Gammaproteobacteria; order Burkholderiales; family Burkholderiaceae_D; genus Collimonas. The sequence continues at coordinate 268,433 of NZ_FOQI01000004.1, forward strand.
GTTCCTCAATACCGGCCACGGCACGCTCGGCTGGACCATGTCTTGCGGCTCGGCGCAATTGCTGTCAGATCTGATTTCCGGCAAGCGGCCGGCGATTGCCTCGGACGACCTGGCGGTCGGCCGTTACAGCAAGCACAGCGTGCAATCGGCACATCCTGCTTACGCCTGAGTCCGTACAGGTCCGAACCTGCGATAGCAAACACGACGTTTTTGAACGGCACACATCATGCATCCACAAGCAGCAAATGCAGGCGCAATCCTGACGGTCGACCTCAACGCCCTGCGCAGCAATTACCGTTTGCTGCGCGAGCAAGCAGGATCAGCCCTCTGCGGCGCAGCCGTCAAGGCCGATGCCTACGGACTGGGTGCAGACCGGGTGGGACCGGCGCTGGCGGCGGAAGGTTGCAGGCATTTCTTTGTCGCCCATCTGGATGAAGGCATCGCGCTACGCCCGCATCTGCCGGCAACGGCGCAGGTGTTTGTGTTGCATGGCCCGCCTGTCGGGACGGAACAGGAATTCATCGCCCACGGACTGACGCCGGTACTCAACAGCCTGCAACAAATCCAGGGCTGGCACGCGCTGGCGCAATCGCTGCAACGCCCGCTGCCGGCTATCATCCAGGTCGACAGCGGCATGTCGCGGATGGGATTGCCAGCGGCTGAAGCCGAAGCCTGGCTGGCCAACCCACACTATCTGGAAAGCATCCCGCCGCTATTCCTGATGAGTCATCTGGCTTGCGCCGAGCATCAAGGCCATCCAATGAACGAAAGTCAGCTGACGCGTTTCAAAACGCTGCGCCAGCGCCTGCCGCAAGTGCCCGCCAGCCTGGCCAACTCTTCCGGGATTTTCCTTGGCCGCAATTACCAGTTCGACCTGGTCCGGCCCGGCGCCGCGCTGTATGGCATCGCACCGGTTGCCGGCGCCGCCAATCCGCTGCAGCCGGTAGTTGCGCTGCACGGGCGTATCCTGCAAACCAGAACCATCGAGCGCGGTGACCATGTAGGGTACGGCATCAGTTATAGCGCCACCGGGCAACGGCAGATCGCCACCGTCGGCGTCGGTTACGCCGACGGCTGGCTGCGCAGCATGAGCAATCGCGGCGTGGTGTTCATCGACGGTAGCGCGGTGCCGATGGTAGGCACCGTCTCGATGGATTCGATCACCATCGATGTCACCGGCATCGCCGCCGAGCGCCTGCAAGCCGGCGCCCTGGTCGAGCTGATCGGGCCGCACCGTCCGGTTGATGAAGTGGCGAAATCGGCCAACACGATTGGCTATGAAATACTGACTGGCTTAGGATTGCGCTACTATCGGGAATATGTCGGAAGTTGACCATTCCCAGCGACTCTTAAACTTTGTCCCACAATCATGAATAATTCAAAATTATCCGATCAGCTGACCAGCTGGATCGACAGCCACTTTGACGACGAAGTCGGATTCTTGCAAAAGATCGTCCGCATCCCCACCGACACGCCGCCCGGCAACAACGCGCCGCACGCCGACGCGGTAGCCGAGCTGATCACCGCCTGGGGCTGGCAAGCCGAAAAACATCCGGTACCGGCCGCCACAGTTAAAGAATACGGCATGGAAAGCATCACCAACCTGATCGTCCGCCGCCAATATGCCGGCCCCGGCCCGACGCTGGCGCTGAATGCGCATGGTGACGTGGTACCTCCCGGCGAAGGCTGGACTAAACAGCCGTATGGCGGCGAAATAGAAAACGGCCGCATCTACGGCCGCGCCACCACCGTATCCAAAGGTGATTTCGCCACGTACATTTTTGCCGTACGCGCGCTGGAAGCACTAGGCGTACCGCTCAAAGGCGCGCTGGAACTGCACTTCACCTACGATGAAGAATTCGGTGGTTTGCTGGGACCAGGCTGGCTGCTGGAAAACCAGCTGACCAAACCCGACCTGGTAATCGGCCCCGGCTTCAGCTACAACGTCGTCACCGCGCACAACGCCTGCCTGCAGTTTGAAGTAACAGTACATGGCAAAGCAACCCACGGATCGATGCCAGAAACCGGCCACGATGCATTGCAAGCAGCGACCAAGGTTTTGCAAGCGATCTACGCCAAGCTCCCCGACCTGAAAAAAATCACCTCGGCGATTCCAGGCATCACCCATCCGACCATGATCGTCGGCCGCATTGACGGCGGCACGAATACCAATGTGGTACCCGGAAAAGTAGTCCTGAAGATGGACCGCCGCATGATTCCGGAAGAAGATCCAACAGCAGTAGAAGCCGAAGTAAGAGCGATGATCGAAGCCGCGGTAGCAGGCCTGCCTGGCATCCGCGTAGAAATCAAACGCCTGCTGCTGGCACGCGCGCTACGCCCATTGCCAGGCCACGAAAAACTGCTAGCCAGCATACAAAGAAACGCACAAACCATCCTCGGCGAAGCCATCCCGGCCAACGGCTCGGCACTGTACACCGACGCCCGCTTGTATGGTGAACATGGGATTCCGGTTGTACTGTACGGCGCCGGTCCACGCACCTTGATGGAATCCAACGCCAAGCAAGCCGATGAGAATTTGGCGCTGGATGATTTGCGCAAGGCGACGAAAGTGATTGCGCTGACTTTGCTGGATTTTTTAGCGGAGTAAACAACGAACAGACAACAAGGCTGTTACGGGTGCCGTTGTTTTTGAAGCTGCTTTTGACGTGCCTTCCGCATGGGGACGCTGCCAAATGTGGCGCGTGTCAGTCGGGAATTGTGGGAAGACATGTTTGAGCGCAGCGAGTTGGTCTTTCCACCCGACTGAT
>NZ_FOQI01000002.1 GCF_900113705.1 Collimonas sp. OK307
GCACGATCGAAAGTATGAGCGCGCTTACGTCAGCACCAGAGCCGCATGAACAGATCGTTACGTAGCAGTTGATGAGTTTTACAACATGAGTACGTTGAAAGGTTGCGCAAGGTAATTGAGTGTGATGGCAAACAGGTCAGACCGGGACTCACGAAACCTGAACTTACTTTAGAGCCAAGAGCTCGTCAAAGAAATTAGGTGTGAGTCAGCGGATTCCATCAAGGCCAGCAGGGTTCAGTCTGCAACAGGGCCGGATATAAAACTGCATCCTTATCTGTTTGGCAGTACACAAAAAAACCTTGGCAAATAGGAGGCGTCCATATAAAAGTAAGCAAAGAAAGGCGACCGCAAAGCCACTGCCTTCCCTTCGGTCAGGTCCCCAAATATGGCGCGTATCAGTCGGGTGGAAAGACCAACTCGCTACGCTCAAACATGTCTTCCCACAATTCCCGACTGACACGCGCCAAATTTGGCAGCGTCCCAATGCGGACTTCAAATTCAAAAGCAACCGCAACTGCCCTGTACTTCGACCGTATCAGCTGCTCGCTGACGATTCGCAGGGGGCATCGCTACCAACCTGGCACAACTCCTTCTCTTCCGTCCGCCTTTGCAAAGCATGCAATATGGCCAAACTGTTGGCGGCGGGTTCTAGCGGACGGACTCTGATTCTTCTGATTTCTTTATAAAGATCCTTGATCTCCGCTATGGCACGCTCATTGCGGGGCTCGCATTCGAATAAGGACAACCCTTGATCGAAGGTGCTGCGATCGTCGATCCATTCGTGAATCACTGTCTCTGCCAATGTCGCTGTCAGGATTTTGTTTGCTGCGGCCTGGGCTGGATTGTTCTCTGTTCTTGCGGCAGCGCCAAAGGCGCTGATGGCCTGGACTTCTACCACCAGCACGCGCAACGCGGGATTAAACAAGCGCAGGGTTTCGATGCGTTGAATTAATTCCTCTCCGCCATAGCCTTGGCTAGATTCGAACGGAATCACCAATACATCGGCAGCAATCAGCGCTGCGTCGGTATTGTGAGCATCGCCGCCATCGGCATCGATAATCGTATCCGGATAGTGGCTGCGGTAATAGGATGCCGGATTTTCCAACTCTGACCGCAAGTTCTCAATACCGCGCACGGTAATCTTCGTCTTGCCACCATTGGCTCTACGCCGCTTGTCCCAGCCCAGCGCATGCTGCGGCGAAGCGGCATCCAGCAGCAGTACCTTGCGATGGTTAAGCGCACAATGTGCTGCCAGGTTGAGAGCGATTACCGACCGTTTAACAGACCTGTTTTCGCTGAAAATCGTGATGATCATGATGAAACCCGCGTAGCTATCCTTGATGAATCCAGTGTAGGGAAGTGCGCATAAAGATGTCGTAAAAATACGGGCGGATCGCATAAATGACAGCTAAAAAAAAGCCAACCCGGAGATTGGCTTTCTTGCAGCATAGGGTGTCGCCCAGACTTACATGCTCTCAGCCGGCTCCGGTCCCAGTTCCAACACAGCGCGCAACTCTTTCTTTGCAGCGTCAAAGCCGTTTTTGAAATCGTCGCGGGTCTGTAACCTGGCAGCGATCACAGTCCCGGTGATGCGGCCGGTTTCGATGTCGGAACGGTAGTGGACGCCGCCGATGATGCGGTTGTTGGCGTATTCGGCGGCACGGGCCATGATCTCGGCGCGTTTTTCCGGGACCATGTTGGACAATACGATGCCCATCAACGTGCCAGCTGTTGCATGGCCGGACGGGTAAGCGCCGGAGCGGGACAGTTTGACCACGGGCTTGACTTGATCGCTATACATGAATGGGCGCGGGCGCTTCCAGACGTCCTTGTAAGTGTCAACCACGGCGCCCTCCGAATCGACCACGCGCTGGAAAAACTTGGCGAACAGCGGCAGTTGCTCGGGTTTGAATTTGACTCCCATCACATCGGCGAAACGCCAGATGTTTTCAGTGGCGTCGGCTTGCGAACGCGCTACCATTTCCGGCGTACGGGCGGCTTGCAAGGCGAGGATTTCGCTCAGCTCGGCTTTGGTCTGGAGCGAATCGTTGGCCGGTGGCGGCGGCAGCAATTTGATCAGGTCGATTTCCTTCGACGTGATGAATGGATTTTCCTCGCGCGCCAGCACCGATGCGCTGCAGGCGACGAGGGACATAACCAGTACGGAAGCAATGAATTTACGCATGACGGTACTTTCAAATAGAAACGGATTAATAAAAAAAACAAATCAATAAGATCAAACCGGTATCAAAACATCAGGATTTGAATTCAACCCAGACCTGATACACATGGTCCTTGCCCTGCATATCGGCTGGCGGCGTCGGATAGCTGGCGCTCTGCACCGACGCCAGAGCGGCGCGGTCGATCATGCCAACGCCGCTGGCGGTGACAATCCTGGCCTGGCCGGCGACGCTGTCGCGCAGATGGAACTCGACCCGCACACGCCCCGCAAAATGCAACGCCAACGCTGCCGGCGGATACACCACGGCAGCTTGCACCGCAGCCTTGACCTTGGCCGCGTACTCGGCGTTAGGTGCGTCCTTGTTACCAGCCGGTGGTGGCGCAGGCGGCGTCGGTACCGGCTCTGAAAAAGCGGTTGGCGCTTCGGCTACCGGTGCCGGTGCGCTAGGCGCTGGCTCTGGAGTCGGGACTGCCGCTGCCGACGCTGCGGGTTTCTGCGGCGCCGCCTTGGTCTTGGGCTGGACCTGCGGTTTTGGCATGGCGACCGGCGGCAAAGGTTTCGGTGGCGGCGGTGCTGGCGGTGTCGGTGGCGCCGGTTCTTCACTGACCAGCGTGATCGGCACCGGCTCCGACAAGGCCGGTTTGGACGACACCGCGCCTGCCAGCATCAGTGCCACCACGGCGACGATGCCTAGCTCGGCCAGGATCGCCAACGCAAAAGCGCCGCTCGGGAAATGACGGAAATTAATCAACATTGCCGCCTTTATTTACTATCGCCGTTGCGGGTCGCAAGGCCGAGTTCGGTAACACCACCCTTTTTGATGGCATCGATAGCCGTCATCACCTGCTGCAGCGATGCGGTTTGATTGCCGGCAATCGTGACCGCGGTCTTGCTGTTGTCCTGCCGCCGCAGCTTGTCGGTCAATTGCACCGATGTCAGCTGTTGCCCCTCAACCAGCAGGGTGCCGTCTTGCTGGATCTCGACCAGCAGCTTGGGCGTCGGAATACTGACAGCGGTGGAGCTGGTGGGCAGCTTGGTCAGGTGACCGGAAGCCGGGATCATGCGCAGCGTCAGCATCGCAAAGAAGACGAGCAGGAACAGCATGATGTCGATCATCGGAATGATTTCTATCCTGGCCTTCTTGGTTTCCAGATAGCGCATCTCAAGCCCTCGCCGCCGGATGGGAAATCGACTTTACATTAGATACGCCAGACGTAACTCGCGGCTGTAGCCGGTCGTGACGATTAAGCAGCATGACCTTGATGGTTTCCAGTTGATGCAGCACGATGCGCACGCGTGTATGCAGGGCGTTGAAGAAGGCCAGCCCGATCATGGCGATAAACAAACCGGATGCAGTGGCGATCAGCGCTTCGGCAATCCCGCCGGTAACCTGGGCCGCGCCGTTTTGCGTATCGCCCAGTACGTGGAAAGCGTTGAACATGCCGATGATGGTACCGAACAAACCGAGCAGCGGCGCCAGCGTGACGACGGTATCGAGCAGCCACAGCGAGCGGTCGAGCGTCGGTACTTCATGCATGATGGCTTCTTCCAGGTGGCCGTCGAAAGTGGCGCGGTCAACATTGGCCGGCTCATGCTGCAACACGTCGAACAAACGGCCGTGCGGCAGGCGCGCCAGTTTTTGCGGCAACACGCCCTGCTCTTGTCCGCCATCTTCACGCTTGAGCATGGCGATGATCTGTTCGCCGCCTTGCTGCATGTTGGACAGGTAACGCGCGCGTTCGATGATGACGGTCAAGGCGACCAGCAACAGCACCAGCATCAGGTACAGCGTGCCGCCGGATTCGTTAGCCAGTTCATGCAGGTGTGAAATATTCATGATGTAGATTCAGATAAATGGGAGAGCAAAGCTCTCCCGATGGATCGAATGCCCTAAGTCCGACAGGCGTTTAGAAATCCAGATTCAAAGCCAGCGACAAACTCCGCGCCGGCAACAGCGTCAACACATCTCCCGGCGCCGGCGCCGAAGTCGTGGTGGTAGCCGGGTTGACGCCGACGATGCTGTGCTTGTCGAACAGGTTGTTGATGCCGAACTGGATCTTTGCCTGTTTGATGAACTGCGCCGGATGCTTGATGGTGTAGTTGACGAACAGGTTGGAGATCGTGAATGGCGCGATCTTGACTGCCTGGTGCACGCTGCCGTTGTCGTTGTACATGGTGCCGACACGCTTGTTGAGCCAGCCGATATCCCAGCCGCCCTGGTTGTAGTTCAAGCCCAGTGTCTCGGTGTCGCTAGGTGCGCTGGCAACCCATTGGCCGTTGGCGAACTTGGCGGTACCGTAGGTGGCGTTGGCGTACAGGCTGAAGCCGGCGCCGAGGACGACGTTACCTTCAGCCTCGATGCCTTGGGTGGTGGAGCTGCCGTTGGCGAAGAAGGTGGTATTGCCGGCGTTATCGGTAAAGGACGAGTAGGCGTTATCGAACTTGATATGGTAAGCATCGATATCGAAGGTAAAGCGATCCGATTTCCAGACCGAGCCGATCTGGAAGGTCTTGCTCTTGATCGATGACGGCAGGGCAGTGACTTTGGCGTTCTTGACATCGAAGACGCTGCTTGGCGGAATTTCATCGCCAACCACGTACTGGCCGTAGACCGACCAGTTCGGCTGCAGCATGTAGTGGACATCGAACGACGGCAACACCGTGTTGTAAGTCACCGCATGCCCGACGCTAGGCAGGCCACCCAGGTTACCGACGGTCTTGCCGTTATCGGCGTATTGGGTCAGATCCTGGCGATACGACGAATATTTGACACCTGGCGTGATCTTCAGATCCTTGGCGACCTGAAACTCGTATTCAACGAACGGTTGCAGAATGGTGGTCTTGAAACGTTCGTGGAAATTCGGCAGCACCGAATCAACCCAGGTCCGTGGATCGGATGGGATCTGGTAGCGATTGGTATCGGCGTTTTCCGCCCACAGGCCGGTGCGCAGGATGCCGAAACTGGATTCCTGGCTCAGGCGCAGCAGGTTACCGTAGGTGCGGTAGGCGTTGAGCTTGTCGGTGGCGCTGGTGGCCGTGATGGTGGAACCGTTGTAATTCTGCTGATTATGATAAGCGTAGGTGTAGAGCTTGTCGTCCAGCTTCCAGCCGCCGCCGAGGTTCGAGGTCAGGCCGGCATATTCGAAGTCCGAGGTGACATGGTAGAAATTGTAGCCCCAGTAGTTGGCCTGCTTGGGATTGTTGCTCAACAAATAATCGTCGCCGAACTGCGCGATCTGGGCTCGGGTTCCACCCTTGGTATTCGGGGTATTGGCTTTCAGGTCGATATAGGAACCGAACAAGGTCAACGCGGTGTTGTCGGTAATTGCATATTGATATTTGAGCGACACCGCATCGCGCGTTTGCTTGTTGTAAGTTTGATAGCCATCCGATGTCATTTGATGGGCGTTCACCAGCAGGTTGGACGAGCCGTCCGGACCGAACTGGCCGCTTTCAACCTCGGCACCGTAAATCTTGGTATTAAATGAACCGTACGATCCGAACACGCTGGTGCGCTGGTCCGGTTCCAGGTTGCGCGACAGCAGGTTGACCGAACCGCCGAAGTTGGCCGGGCCGATGGTCGCTGCCGAGCCTGGGCTGCGGTCGACTACCGCGCCGCCCAAAAACTGGCTTGGGAAAAATGCCCATGTGTGATGCGACGGGCTATTCGTGTCCTGGAATGGAATGCCGTCGAAGCTGATCGTGTAGTCGCCGTCGGAGAAGCCGCGGAAGAAGGTCTTGGTATCGCCCAGGCCGACACCGTTCGGGCTATAGCTGTACATGCCCGGCGTCATCTGCAGCACCTGGCTGAAATCGGCTACCGGCGAAGTCAGGTTGCGGATGAACTCATCGCTCACTATCGATTGCGCCGAACGTGCTGTCAGTGAACTCTGCGACGGTGCGGTCTTGTCGGCAGTGATGGCCTTGCCGGTTACTTCAACGGTACCGGACCCGCCGTTGGCGCTAACGGCGCCAAGATCGGTTGCTTGCTGCGCGTTGGCGATAATCGGTGCAGTCATGCACATGACGGCTAATGCCTGCAAGACTTGCTGGGTGGTCGGCTTCAAACTGGGGCGCTTCATTTCTAGGTTTCCTTTTTTTGAATTCAGATCGTGTCGTAAAAATCGAAAGAAGATGTTCCGTGAATGGCTTGCAGCTACGTGCAGGAGCGTGCTGGCCGTAGTTCGGGGCGAAGCATAAGCTTTGAAAATTAAGCGAAAATGATCTTAAAAAAATCTGCCCGAATCTGTCTGATTTACGTCAATCACCCGCATATTTCACGCGCTCGTCACAATCGGCTGCTATTTTGTAAGGTCGACCAGGCCAAGACACCCAATGCGCTTACTTCTGATTGAAGACGACTACATGCTGGGCAATAGCATCCGTAAAGGGTTCTATCGCTATGGCTTTACCGTTGACTGGACGCAGGACGGGATTGCCGCCGAAGCCGCCCTCGCTGCGGAATCGTATTCGGCCGTGATGCTGGATTTGGGGCTGCCGCGCAAATCGGGACTGGAAGTGCTGAAGAAAATGCGCTCCGACAGCAACAGCACGCCGGTCATCATTCTGTCAGCCAGCGACCGCGTGCTGAACCGGATTGAAGGATTGGATGCGGGCGCCGACGATTACCTGAGCAAACCCTTCGATCTGGATGAGCTGGCCGCGCGCGTGCGCGCTTTACTGCGGCGTAGCGGCGGCCGCACCAGCCCGTTGCTGACACATGGCGATATTCATTTCGACCCTGCCAGCAATACCGTCACCTATAAGGGCAAGAATATTTCCCTGAGCAGCCGCGAGCTGATGGTGCTGGCGGCGCTGATCGAGAAGCCAGGCGCTGTGCTGTCGCGAGCCCAGCTGGTAGACAAAGTCTATGGCTGGAACGATGATGTCGAAAGCAATACCATCGAAGTGCATATCCATGCATTGCGTAAAAAATTATCTCCCGGCGTAATCCGCAACATCCGCGGCCTCGGCTATATGCTCGCCAGCAGTGAAAGTACATGTGTCAATTAGGAACCGACTGCTGTTTTGGCTGCTGTCCGGATTGACCATCCTGGGCGCGTGTTTTGTGCTGGCGGACTATCTGATCGACCGCGCATTGCTGGCCGATATCTACGACGACCAGATGAGCCAGATTGCCTACGCGATTCCCGCCCATTTCAGCAGCAGCGATCTGGAAAGAAGCGCCCCTGCGCTTAAATACGACGGCGACGACAGCATCTTGCAGATTTGGGATGAAAACGGAAAACTGCGGTACACCTCGCATCCAGCCATGGTCCTGCCGCAATTCGCGAAACTCGGGTTCAGCGAAGTGCGATGGCATGACAGCGAGTGGAAACTTTTTATCCGCAAGACCGACAGCAATTTCATCCAGGTGGCGCAGTCGTTGAGCGGCAGGCGCAATATCGCCGTAGAACATGCGCTGCGTTCCCTGATCCCGCTGCTGATATTCTTGCTGATCATGGGCTTGCTGATACATTGGAGTGTCGGCACCGGGTTGCAATCGTTAACCAGGCTGTCGCAAGAATTGGAAAAGCGCACGCCCGACAAGCTGGGGCGCCTGGCCTCGCAAGACCAACCGGCTGAAATCAAACCGCTGACGCACGCACTCGACACTTTGCTGCAGCGTCTCGGCATCGCTCTGGAAAGCCAGAAAAAATTCATTGCCGATGCTTCGCATGAATTGCGCACGCCATTGGCAACCTTGCAAATCCAAACCCAGCTGGTGGAGCAGTCGCTGGGAAGCGGACGCGAGACGTATGCGCTGGCCGATCTGAAGGCTGGCGTTAAAAGAACCAGTCATCTGGTCGAGCAGCTTCTGATGGTGTCGCGCCTGGAGTCGGCCGGGATCCAGGATCAGCACGTACCGCTGCAACTGCACGAGATTGCGCGCGAGGTGACGATTGATCTTATCCCCTATGCCAACATGCGAAAGATCAACCTCGGCGTGGAACAGCTGGACGCGGGCGCCATCATAGGATCGGAACATCATTTGCACATCCTGCTACGCAACCTGATCGACAACGCGGTGCGTTATACGCCCAGCGGCGGCCAGGTCGACGTCACCATCCGGGCCCGGCAAGATGACATCCTGCTGGAGATAGAAGACAGCGGCCCCGGCATTCCGCCGGCAGAAAGAGAGCGTGTTTTCGACCGTTTCTATCGCTGTCTGGTACCGCAAGCAACCGGCAGTGGCCTTGGCCTGGCGATCGTCAAGCAGGTGGCCGAACTGCATCAGGCTGAAGTACAACTCGGTCAGGCGCAGCGACTGCGCGGATTGAAAGCCAGCGTTATCTTCAAGAGAGCCGCCTGGTAATCTGTAATTTGCAATCTACAAAATTCTGGTTGACTTCAAGTTGACTTGAACTTGCATACTGGGTTCGTCTACCACTTATCCTGAGCCAATGACATGAATCAACGACTGCGCGAACCAACCCTGCATCACCTGCTCGACGACAACGCTCGCTTTGCAGCAGACAACGGAGGCATGGCCAATCACTGTCCGATGGCGCTTTGCGCGCTGGCCGCCATGGGTGCGCAACCCGCGCGCCTGCAGGAATTTTTCGATAAGTGGGAAGGCCGCTTCGCGCTGGCTGCCAAGCCTGCCGTCAGATCCGTCAACCGCGAAACCTGGCCGTTTTCCCTCGGCGACGCCAGTGCATTCACCGCTTTGTGCGGATTCTATGAAGAATGGATCTGGAGCGCCGGCGCGGATGCCGTACTTGCACAAGTGCTGAGCCGGATACCGTTTGCCCCTGCCAGCGGTGCTTTTCACGCCTTGATCCGGCTCGGATATGGCCTGGAAGCAGAACATGTCGGCGAAATCGCAGCCGGGCTTGCGGCGCTGGTCAGCGGCAATCTGTACATCGATATGGGATCGCGGCAACGCGTTCCCGCCGCTTCGGTGAAACAAGGTTTGGCGGTATTGTCGCGCGCAATGAACGGCAAGACATTCACTGGCGACTGGATTGTAGCGCGCCTGCGCGCGGTGGGCGCCGACCCGTCGTTTTACACGACGCTACCGGCCGCACCGGCGCAACCGCAACAACAGCTGCTCGACGACATGGCGCTGGCGGCAATAGCCTTGTATTGGCAAACCAATAATTTTACTGCCCTGCATATTGTCACTGGCCTGCACGCCACGCGCCGCGTCATGGCACATTTGCCGCCAACGCTGGCGCAGCGTTTGCTGCCGGATTTGTGGGTAGCATTTTGCGCCGCCTATGTGTCGACAGGTGCGCCACCTCTGGCCGCTTCACATGTCACTCTGCACGCCACACTGCCAGAGGAAGAGGTCCTGGTCGACAGCGCGGACACGTGGCATGACCTGTTCACCACCGCCATCGCTTCCGACGACGACCATGTGATCAAGCTGGTGTACACCTGCTATTGCGAAAACCGGCGCGCGCCATCACCGCTGTATCTGGCTGCAGCGGCGCGGCGGGCCGGCCGCGTGTTCCAGATGCATTAGGGCCGGGTCAGGTGATAGGCGCCGGATTGAACAGCGTCAATGCGTTATGCAATTTGTGATGTTCCGCCCAAGTCTTCTTGCGGCCGCTGGCGACATCCAGCATGAGATGAAACATCTCCCAGCCCACGTCTTCGATGCTGGCTTCGCCACTGGCAATGCGGCCGGCATTGACATCCATCAGATCGTGCCAGCGTCGCGCCAGGTCGTTGCGGGTCGCCACTTTGATGACCGGTACTGCCGCCAGGCCGTAGGGCGTGCCGCGGCCGGTGGTGAATATGTGCAGGTTCATGCCAGCCGCCAGTTGCAAGGTGCCGCAGACAAAATCGCTGGCCGGCGTGGCTGCATAGATCAAACCTTTTTGCTTCAGCTTGTCGCCAGGCGAGAGCACGCCGGAAATAACGCTGCTGCCTGACTTGACGATCGAGCCCATGGCTTTTTCGACGATGTTGGCGAGGCCGCCTTTTTTATTTCCCGGCGTGGTGTTGGCGCTGCGGTCGACGCCGCCGCGGGTAAGATAGTCGTCGTACCAGGCCATCTCGCGGATCATGGCTTGCGCTACCTCGGCATTGGCAGCGCGCGCAGTGAGCTGGTCGATTCCGTCGCGCACTTCGGTGGTTTCGGAAAACATCACCGTGGCGCCGGCGCGCACCAGCAAATCGCTGGCAAAACCCACCGCCGGATTGGCTGTGACGCCAGAGAAAGCATCACTGCCGCCGCACTGGACCCCGACAATCAGATCCGATGCCGGACAAGCAACACGGCGCCGCTTATTCAATTCGCTCAATTGCTCTTCTGCAGTGGCCATGATCGATGTGATCATCGACTCGAAGCCGACATGTTCGGCATCCTGCAAACACACCACCCGCAAGCCTTCTTCCTTGCCGCCGGTGCTTTGAATCGGAATCGAGCCCTGCGGGAAAAGCCGGCCCGGTTGCAATTTTTCGCAACCCAGGCTGACCACCATGGCCTGGCCGCCGAAATTCGGATTCATGCTGATGTTACGCAAGGTGCGGATCGGGATCTCGGCGCCCGGCGCGTCGATCGCAACGCCGCAGCCGTATGTATGTTCAAGACCGATGACATCGTCGACGTGCGGGTATCGCGGCAGCAATTCGGCCTTGATACGCTTGACCGCGTGTTCCACTACACCCGATACGCATTGCACAGTGGTGCTGATCGCCAGGATATTGCGGGTGCCGACTGTACCGTCGGCATTGCGATAACCGTCGAAGGTGTAGCCCTCCAACGGCGTTGCCGCCGCGGGAACCTTGGTAGCAATCGGCAAATTGGTCAGCTCCCGCGCCGGCGGCATCCGCACCAGCGATTCTTCGATCCAGCTTCCTTGTGCAATCGGCCGTTGCGCATAACCGATCACCACGCCATAGCGCACGATGGACTCGCCTTCCGCCAGATCGCGCAGGGCGACCTTATGGCCCTGCGGTACTTTGTCGCGCAGCACCAGCCCGCACGGGAAGACCGCGCCGGCCGGCAAACCGCCGTCATTGGCCACAATCGCAACGTTGTCCTGCTCCTGCATACGGATGTACAGCGGCGTATTGTTGTTGCCCGTATCGACAACCGGTGCTGCCTTGATCATGATTCCGCTCCAGATAATTTCTTGTATGGCTGTCCGGCATCGTCAAGCGGCTTGAGCTCGACGCGTTTGATGTCTTTCACAATCACCAGGTAGCTGATCACGGCTAGCAGGGCATTGGCGCCGACGTACACCAGCGCCCACTCGAAAGAACCGGTTTCCTTGATGATATAGCCGATCACGATCGGTGCGGTGATGCCGGCGATATTGCCGAACATGTTGAACAGGCTGCCGGTAAGACCGATGATCTCTTTCGGCGAAGTATCGGCCACAACGGCCCAGCCCAGCGCGCCGACACCCTTGCCGAAAAACGCCAGCGCCATAATGCCGACCACCATCCATTGGGTATCGACGTAATTGCACAAGATCATGGTGGTCGACAGCAGCAATCCGGCGACGATAGGAATCTTGCGAGCCCAGGTCAACGAGAAGCCGCGTTTGATCAGGCGGTCCGAAATCATGCCGCCCAATACGCCGCCGAGAAAGCCGCAGATCGCCGGCAGCGAAGCCACGATGCCCGCTTTCAGGATCGACATGCCGCGTTCCTGCACCAGATAGATCGGGAACCAGGTCAGGAAGAAATAGGTGATTGTATTGATACAGTATTGGCCGAGATACACCCCCGCCAACATGCGGTTGCTGAGCAGCTGCTTGAGATAACCCAGCTTGACGCCACGGTTAACCTTGCCGCTCTTGCTCCCTCCCAACCCCTGATCCATGTCGACCAGGCCGCCGCCGTCGCGGATATGCGCCAGTTCCGCCGAAGTCATGCGCGGATGATCTTTCGGGCTATGCATCGTCCGCATCCAGATCATGCTCAGTACCAGACCCGCAGCACCCATCACCACAAACGTTTCCGACCAGCCATAGGCATGCGTGATCCAGGCCATCAAGGGAGCGAACAACACGGTAGAAAAATATTGCGCCGAATTGAAAATTGCCGAGGCGGTGCCGCGTTCAGTTGTCGGAAACCAGGCCGCGACGATACGGCCGTTGGCGGGAAAGGAAGGCGCTTCGGCCAGGCCGACCATGAAGCGCAGCATGAATAGTGCCGGCACTGCCCACAGCACACCGAGAAAATGGACCCCGCCTTGCAGCAGGGTGAATAGCGACCAGATAAAGATGCTGGCGGCGTACACGCGCTTCGAACCGTAGCGGTCTAGCAACCAGCCACCCGGCAATTGCCCCAGCACGTAAGCCCAGCTGAAGGCGGAAAAGATGAATCCCATGGTGACGGCGTCGAAGCCCAGCTCGCTTTTCATTGCGGTACCTGCAATGGAAAGGATGGCGCGATCGGCGTAGTTGAAAGTGGTCACCATGAACAGCATGAACAAAATCGTGTAGCGCAGCTTGCCACGTTGAGCCGATACCGGCCCAGTAGTTTTGTTGATATTCACCTACGTCTCCTGTCGTTTTCCAGAGTCAGCGCTTGCAATGAAGCCGCTTGATACGCTGCAGATCCCCACTATCCGAACTCGTCATCGCGCATCTTGCGTATTTTGCGGATCGGAACCGGATTGTCGGCTGTTGTTTGTCGGTTATTACCTGCCCGTTATTGCTTGCTGCAGGGCGCCGTTATTATTGTTATTGATGTTTATGTGTACTAGACTACAGTTGTGTTATCAGTCATCCTACAACTTGAATCGTAGTATAATCACCGAAAAATAATTTAGCAACTAGATTTACTTTTCCCGCGGCCCCACCCCATGAATACACCGCTCAATACTCTGCCCGTTCCAAGCGCTCCGCCAAAAAAACATCGCAACCTGGCGCAGAGCGTGGTCGCCAATATTGCCGACAGCATTCGCACCGGCGTCAGCAAACCGGGGGACAAACTGCCGACCGAATCCGAACTGATGCGCACGCAAGGCGTCAGCCGCACAGTGATACGCGAAGCAATTTCGCATCTGCAAGCCTCGGGGCTGGTAGAAACGCGGCACGGCATCGGCACTTTTGTATTGGCAGCAAGCAACCCTGGTAATTTCGACATCGATCCGGAAACCGTGGTCACCATGCGCGATATCCTGGCCATCCTGGAACTGCGCATCAGCCTCGAAGCGGAAGCCGCCGGACTGGCGGCGGCACGGCGCAATGACGAGCAACTGGCGCAAATGCGGATGGCGCTGGATGCCTTCCAGAAAAGCGCCAACGAGCATGGCGACTCGGTTGCGGCCGATGTGCAGTTCCATTTGCACATCGCCCAAGCCACCGGCAACCGTTATTTTGTAGATATCCTGACCCACCTCGGCACCACCATCATTCCGCGCACCAGGATCAATTCCGCCAAACTGGCACATGACGATCCGGCGGCCTATCTGGACCGCGTGCATCGTGAGCATGAAGATATCTACAACGCCATCGTGCGTCAGGACCCGGAGACAGCACGGGCAGCAATGCGCACCCATCTGAGCAATAGCCGCGAGCGTTTGCGCAAGGTGCAGGACAGCATGGCGTTGCAGTCGTAAACGGCTGACTGGCTGGCAGGCTGGCTGGCTGACAACGAACTGACTGCAATCGAACAAAATCGAACAATCAAGCTGCCGGCGTACCCGGCAGCTTCAGCCACTCGGTAACCCCCTCTCCGCGACGCACTGCCTGCAACCTGTTTTCCACCGGTTTTCGCCGTTTTAACCCCATCCTCTTTGTCCTCCTGAATAAAACAAACGATATTTTCCGGCTTGCATACTGCAAATCTTTGTTGTACGATGACTGATAACTTAAATCCCTGAACGCCAACATGCCCTTCTGCGTGGCAAAGGCGCTCGATCATCAACCGCAGCACTACACGATACCGAGACCATGAATCCTCAAGAACTCAAACAAGTACTTTCCTCCGGCTTGCTGTCTTTCCCGATTACCGATTTCGATGCGCAAGGCAATTTCCGCCCGAGCACCTACGCGGAACGGCTTGAATGGCTGGCTCCCTACGGTGCGAGTGCCTTGTTTGTGGCCGGCGGCACCGGCGAGTTCTTTTCGCTCACCACCTCCGAATACTCTGACGTAGTACGGCTGGCGGTAGAAACCTGCCGTAGCAAAGTGCCGATCCTGGCCGGCGCCGGCGGCCCCACCCGCACCGCCATTGCTTTCGCACAAGAAGCCGAACGCCTGGGCGCGCAAGGCATCCTGCTGATGCCGCACTACCTGACAGAAGCATCCCAAGATGGTTTGGTAGCCCATGTTGAAGCCATCTGCAACTCAGTCAAATTCGGCGTAGTCGTGTACAACCGCGGCATCTGCCGCCTGAATGCAGATTCGATGGAATTGCTGGCAGCGCGTTGCCCTAACCTGATCGGCTTCAAGGATGGCATCGGCGACATCGAACTGATGGTATCGATCCGCCGCCGCCTTGGCGATCGCATGACTTATTTAGGCGGCTTGCCGACTGCAGAATTGTTTGCCGCACCGTACAAGGCGCTCGGCGTACCGGTTTATTCGTCGGCGGTATTCAATTTCATGCCGAAACTGGCTATGGATTTCTACACTGCAGTCAAGAATGACGACCACGCTACCACTGGCCGTTTGCTGGATAGTTTCTTCCTGCCTTACCTGGCAATCCGCAACAAGAAAGCGGGTTACGCCGTCAGCATTGTCAAAGCCGGCGCAACTATTGTCGGTCATGATGGTGGGCCGGTACGGACGCCGTTGATTGATTTGAATGCGGAAGAGTGTGAGCAGTTGAAGGCGTTGATTTTGGCGCAAGGACCGCAGTAATAAGTAAACAGGCTACGGTTTGTACTCCGTGGACCGTTAATTAGGGTCAGAGTCAAGTTTCGCGATAAAGCCTGCGAAAGTTGACTCTGACCCTAAATAACTGCGTGGGGTTGTTTTTGACGCGGCTTTTGACTTTGAAGTCCGCATGGGGACGCTGCCAAATGTGGCGCGTGTCAGTCGGGAATTGTGGGAAGACATGTTTGAGCGAAGCGAGTTGGTCTTCCCACCCGCCTGATACGTGACGCATTTGGGGACCTGACCGAAGGGAAGGCAGTGGCTTTGCGGTCGCCTTCTTTTGGTTACTTTTCTTGGCGAAGCAAGAAAAGTGACTAGCTGCCGGGCTACCCCCGGCATGTATCCACGGAGTAGCAACCGTTTCAGCTAACGACCACCGAATTTACTCCGTAGCCCGTTAAAAGGGGTCAGAGTAATTTACGACGATAAGACTGTCGTAAAAAAACTCTGACCCCATTTAACTACACTCGCGGCGACAAAAAAGTAATTGCTTTTGCGATGACGCAAAAAATCGAACATTTGTATATCGAGGAAAATAAATGAATATCACTGGTGAAATGCTTATCGGCCAATCCAGCGTACGCGGCAACGACGGCACGCTACGCGCAATCAATCCCGCCACCAATGAAAAGATCAGCCCCGATTTCGGCGCCGGCGGCACCGCAGAAGTCGACCGCGCCTGCGCCCTCGCGCAACAAGCCTTCGACATCTACCGCGAAACCACGCCGGAAAAACGCGCCCAATTTTTAGAAGAAATCGCCAACGGCATCCTCGCCCTCGGACCAACCCTGATCGAACGCGCAGTCCAAGAATCCGGCCTGCCAGCCGCCCGCCTCGAAGGCGAACGCGGCCGCACCGTAGGCCAGCTTCGCCTGTTCGCCACCGTAGTGCGCGCCGGCCACCACCTAAGCGCCACTCTCGATTCAGCCCTACCCGACCGCACCCCGCCACGCTCCGATCTACGCCTACGCAAAATCGCCCTCGGCCCGGTCGCGGTATTTGGCGCCAGCAATTTCCCGCTAGCATTCTCGGTAGCCGGCGGCGACACCGCGGCTGCGCTAGCCGCCGGCTGCCCGGCAGTAGTCAAGACGCACAACGCCCATCCAGGCACCTCAGAACTAGTCGGACGCGTAATTCAGCAAGCAGTCGCTACCTGCAAACTCCCGGAAGGCGTGTTTTCCCTGATCATCGGCACCGGCAACGAAGTCGGCCAGGCGTTAGTCAGCCACCCTGCCATCAAAGCGGTCGGCTTCACCGGCTCGCGCCAAGGCGGTCTGGCCCTGATGCGCGCAGCGGCACAACGACGCGAACCGATTCCCGTGTACGCCGAGATGAGCAGCATCAACCCCATGTTCCTGCTGCCGCACGCATTGGCCGCACGGGCGTCGCAAATCGGCGGCGCTTTCGTCGATTCTCTGACCATGGGCGTAGGCCAGTTCTGTACTAATCCAGGTCTGGTGATCGGATTGGCGGGCGAACATCTGTCACAGTTTCAAGAAGCTGCATCAACTGCATTGCAAGCCAAGGCGGCCGGCACCATGCTGACACCAGGCATCCACAGCGCCTATGTCGCCGGCGTCGAACGCATGGGCGCAATTGCCGGCGTCACCACCCTCGGCCAGGGCCTGCCGGCAAGCGCGCCATGCGCCGCCCAGGCTACATTGTTTGCCACCGATGCGGCGACTTTCCTGGCTACCGAACAGCTGGAAGATGAAAATTTCGGCCCCAGCTCATTGATTGTCGCCTGCCGGGACGAAGAAGAAATGCGCGCTGTCGCCGAACACCTGGCCGGTCAGCTGACCGCCACGCTGCAGCTCGATAATGAAGATCATGCGCTGGCCAGAAAGCTCTTGCCGACGCTAGAGCGCAAAGCCGGCCGTATCCTGGTGAACGGTTATCCAACCGGTGTTGAAGTGTCTTACGCGATGGTGCATGGCGGGCCGTTCCCGGCAACTTCGGACAGCCGCAGCACCTCGGTCGGCGCCAGCGCCATTGATCGTTTCCTGCGGCCGGTCTGTTATCAGGATTTGCCTGCAGATCTTTTGCCGGAGGCTGTCCAGGACGGTAATCCGCTTGGACTGGCGCGACTGATGGATGGAAATTTGATCAAACCATAAAAAAATACTTCGCTTCAAACCCGATCGTACAAACGGGACTGCACGAATCTTTATTCGCGCAGTCCCGTTTTAACACAACATCAGGAATTTTCGATTTCCGCGACAGTGAATTCAATCCCGCCGACCCATTTTGCAATGAGGTTGTAAATCCACGCGCCAACCGCTGTGAAAATAAAGCCGAAGATCAGATAAAGAAACGGCAATATGAACATTACGCCCAGCGGTGCTTTAGGTCCTGGCATCAATGTGTAAAACAAACTCATGAGAACAATCATCGGCAAGGAAACAGCGAAATAAAGAAGTGCCATGACCTTAGCGGTTTGAAATGGTGAAATGCTTGAAATTTGTTTTTTCACGAACTATTTTCCCTTTTTTAATTTCCGGATCGGCCTTGCGACGAACGCCGATCCGGAACTTGCACGGTTAGCCTGGCACCTTGCCTTCTACACCCTTCACGTAAAACGTGATGCCATGCAGGAAACCGTCATCAGGCACGACGTCCTTCGCCACCACTTCCTTGCCGGTATTGTCGACCACAGGGCCTTTCCAGATCGGCCCGCTGCCATCGATGATGGCTTTCTTGCGTTCGGCAACCAGCGCTTTGACATCGTCCGGCAAGGCAGCGTTGAAACCGCCGAGATCGATACCGTTGTCTTTCAGGCCGAGCCAGCTGGTGCTGGTTTTCCAAGTGCCGTCGAGCACTTCGCCGACGCGCTTGGTGTAGTAGGTACCCCAGTTGATCTCCGATGCCGCCAGATGCGCTTTCGGGCCGAAGCTGCTCATGTCGCTATCCCAGCCGAAAGCATACACCCCCTTTTCCTGCGCGGTTTGCACCACGGCGGCGGAATCGGTATTTTGCATCAACACGTCGACGCCCTGGCCGATCAACGTGGTTGCAGCTTCGCGTTCCTTGCCCGGATCGAACCATTTGTTAACCCACACTACGCGGGTAGTGGCTTTCGGATTGACCGAGCGCGCGCCCAGGGTGAAGGAATCGATATTGCGGATGACTTCAGGAATCGGCACCGAAGCGACCACGCCGAGCTTGCCAGTTTTACTCATCTTGCCCGCCACTACACCGGCCAGGTAAGCGCCTTCATAGGTGCGGACATCGTATTGCGCCAGATTGTCGGCAGTCTTGAAACCGGTAGCGTGTTCGAATTTGACGTCCGGGAATTCCTTGGCGACCTTCAACATCGCTTCCATATAACCGAACGTGGTGCCGAAAATTACCTTGTTACCGTCGACCGCCAGCTGACGGATCACGCGCTCGGCATCGGCAGCGGATTCAGGAACGTTTTCGACGAAAGTGGTTTTAACCTTGTCGCCATATTTCTGTTCAACCGCCTTGCGGCCCTGGTCATGAGCGAAAGTCCAGCCGGCGTCGCCTACCGGTCCGATGTAGACGAATGCTACCTTCAGCGGTTCAACCTTGGCCGGCGCTGCGGCGGGTGCTGCTGCGGCAGCTGACGCTGCGGCCGGCTCCTCCTTCTTGCCGCAGCCGATGAGCGTGGCAGCGGCCAGCGCGGTGAGCATTGCGAGTGATGCCCGGCGTGAAATCTTCATTTTCTATCTCCCTCTATGTGATGGTTGGTCGACGTACTATCAGGTTTGCTGGATTTTTTGCTCATTTGTTGCTCAACTGGCGCCCGGTTTAAAAGGCTTGCCGAGCGAAGCCGGCATGTTCAGGCGAATCCAGTCGGGATTGCGCGAAATCAGCGCCAGTACCACGATGGTTGCTACATACGGCAACATCGACAGGATTTGCGATGGCACCGTAACGCCAATGCCTTGCAGGTAAAACTGCAGGATGGTGACGCCGCCGAATAGCAATGCGCCGAGCAGCACGCGAACCGGACGCCAGGTGGCGAACGCGGTCAAGGCGAGCGCAATCCAACCGCGTCCGGAAACCAGGCCTTCGACCCACATCGGGGTGTACACCAGCGACAGGTAGGCGCCAGCCAGGCCGCAGCAAGCGCCGCCAAACAGCAACGCCGCAAAGCGGATCCAGCGCACCGGATAACCTAGTGCATGGGCCGATTCCGGAGATTCGCCAACCGCGCGCAGAATCAGGCCGGCACGGGTGCGATAGATGAACCAGCCGATGGCGGCACACAGCAACAAGGCCAGGTAACTCATCCAATGCTGCTGGAACAGCGCCTGGCCGAGAAACGGGATGTCCTTGAGTACCGGGATAGACAGCGTTTGCGACGGTAACGCCAGGCCGACAAAACGCTGGCCGATGAAGGCCGACAAACCGGCGCCGAAAATCGACAATGCCAGTCCGGTGGCGACCTGATTGGTCGCCAGCACCAGCGCCAGCCACGAGAACAGCGCCGCCATCAGCACGCCGCTGAGCGCGCCGGCCAGGAACCCGAGCATCGGGCTATGGGTGGTATATCCCACCGCGAATCCGGCAATCGCGGCGACCAGCATCATGCCTTCCGCGCCAAGGTTGAGGACGCCGGCGCGTTCGTTGATCAGCAAGCCGAGCGCCGCCAGCAGCAACGGCGTTCCGGCGTTGATCGAGGCGGCGATGAGAGAAGCGAATTGTTCCATGTTTAAATCTCGACTTTCCGACGCAGGCGATAATCGATCAGGGTATCGCTGGCCAACAGAAGGAACAACAGCATGCCCTGGAACACACCGGTGATTGCCGATGGCAAGCCGAGCCGCGATTGCGCCAGTTCACCACCCAGATACAGTAGCGACATCACCAGCCCGCCAAGCACCGCACCGACCGGATGCAGGCGGCCGATGAAGGCGACGATGATGGCAGCGAAGCCGTAACCCGGCGATACCGACGGCAGCAACTGGCCGATCGGACCGGCAATTTCAAACGCTCCCGCCAGGCCGGCGAAGCTGCCCGAAATCAGCAGCGAGGTCCACAATGCGCTACGGCTGGAAAAGCCGGCATAACGCGCCGCGTGCGGTGCGGTGCCGCCGACGAATAGCGAAAAGCCGCGCAAGCTGCGCGTCACGAACACCGTCATCACAGCCGCCAGCACCAGCGTGACGGCAAAGCCGATGTGCAGGCGCGTGCCACTGATCATTTCCGGCAACATGAATTCGCTGGAGAACACTTTCGATTGCGGGAAATTCATACCGTGCGGATCTTTCAACGGCCCGTTCACCGCATACATCAGCAGCAATTGCGCGACATAAGTCAGCATCAGCGAGACCAGGATTTCGTTGGCGTTGAAACGGTCGCGCAACAACGCCGTGATGCTGGCCCAGAAGGCGCCACCGAGAATCCCCGCGACGATCATCAGGCACAGGCCGAGGCCACCGGGAATGGCATGCCCCGGCACATCGATCAACACCAGCGCGCCGCCGGCAAACAAGGCGCCGACGGTGAATTGTCCTTCGGCGCCGATGTTCCAGACATTGGCGCGGAAGCATACTGCCAGGCCCAGCGCGCACAATATCAAAGGGATGGATTTCAGCAGCAATTCGCTGATAGCGCGCTTGCCGTTGAACGGATCGATCAGGAATACCTTGAGGCCGGCCAGCGGATCCTTGCCCAGCGCGATGAACAGCAATGCGCCCAATAACATGGTCATTACAATCGCAATCAACGGCGACAGATACGTCATCGAACGCGATGGCGTGCCGCGCAGCTCCAGTTTCCAGGGCCAGAGGTTACGCATGCGCGGCCTCCTGACCATCTTGCGCGTCTTGTCCACCTTGCCACAGACCGCTCATCCACAAGCCAACCTGCTCGCGGGTGGCTTGCTCGATCTGGATCGACGGTGACAGCTTGCCCTTGGCAATCACGTGCAGCCGGTCGCACAGGGCAAACAACTCATCTAGTTCTTCGGAAATGATCAGCACTGCACAACCTTCCTTCTTCAACGCCAGGATTTCCGCGTGAATTTGCGCCGCGGCGCCCACGTCCACACCCCAGGTCGGCTGCGCCACGATGAACACGCTCGGCTTGCGATCCAGCTCGCGGCCGACGATGAATTTCTGCAGATTGCCGCCGGACAGGCTTTTAGCCAGCGCATCGGGGCCGCTGGCCTTGACCTTGAAGCGCGCAATGATGGCGGCGGCGGCATTACGGGTGTAGGTAAAATCGATCATGCCGCGCTTCACATAGGGAGTCTTCTGGTGCGACAGCAGCATGTTGGAAGCCAGCGACAAGGTCGGCACCGCGCCGCGGCCCAGCCGCTCCTCCGGCACCAGTCCGAGGCCGAGCGCGCGGCGCGGATTAGGCGCCAGATGACCGGCAGCGCGGCCGACCAGCATCAGCATGTTGGGGGCGGCGCGCTGATCTTCGCCGGACAACGCCGCCAGCAATTCCTGCTGGCCGTTACCGGAGACGCCGGCGATGCCGACGATCTCACCGGCTCGCACTTCGCATTCGATATCGTGCAGTTCGGTGGCGAACAGGTGCCCCTTCGGCAAGCTCAGGTGGTTGATATGCAGCTTGCGTTCGCTGCGTTGTGAATCAGGATTGCGTTCGCGTTGCAAGCGCACAAGCTCGTCGCCAATCATCATGCGCGACAAGCCTGCGCTGGTTTCGTTACGCGGATCGCAGTTGCCGGTGACCCTGCCGTTGCGCATCACTGTGGCGCTGTGGCAGAGCGCACGGATTTCATCGAGCTTGTGGCTGATATATAGAATGCTACAGCCCTCGGCAGCCAGCTTGCGCAAAGTGACGAACAGCTTGTCCACTGCCTGTGGTGTCAACACCGAAGTCGGTTCGTCGAGGATCAGCAATTGCGGACTGGTCAACAAGGCGCGCACGATTTCCACCCGCTGGCGTTCGCCGACCGACAATGTATGCACATGGCGATGCGGCTCCAGCTCCAGACCGTATTTTTCGCCGGTCTGGCGGATTTGCGTGACTAGCTCCGGCATGCTGACATCAGATGCCATGCCAAGCGCAATGTTCTCTGCAACGGTCAACGTATCGAACAAGGAGAAATGCTGGAACACCATGGCAATGCCGAGCTTGCGCGCCACATGCGGATTGGCGATGTGGACCTGTTCGCCGTTCCAGAAAATCTCGCCGGCATCCGGTTTCACCGTGCCGAAGATGATTTTCATCAAGGTCGATTTGCCGGCGCCGTTCTCGCCGAGGACAGCATGGATTTCGCCGGGGGCAACGCTCAGATTGATATCGTCATTGGCCAGCACGCCTGGATAGGCTTTGCGGATATGGGCGATTTCCAGACGCGGTATGGTTGAAGTCACTTTCTTTTGCCTGTACCAGTGAAAGACTGTTGCAAAATGATTCCAGCGTTGCTGCTTACCGTGCTGCGTGCGCCTTTTAGCGCATACCAAGTAAGCAACATGCTACATCAATTCTTATGCTTATAGCCGACTTAAAATGCAAGGATTCGTGCAATGGTTCACCGGCATAAAGTCCTTACAAAAGCAAACTGCATGCCAGAGGTCGGGGTGAGAACGCCGGCGAGAAGGTTGAAGGCATCTGGCGCGGTTTGTGCCTGTGATTTTGGCGGTAACTGACGACGGGAATATGCGGTAGCATGAGCGCAGGCTTGCAATTCAAAATGGAAATGAGACACATGAAAAAAAAGTCTGGTAAGTCTGGCGACACGGTTTCCGCGCAGGCCAAGCCCGTCACCACGCGCGGCAGCGGCATTGTCGATCAAAAGATTTACGACTCCGTCCTGAAAGCGGTGATGAGCCAGCGCCTGCCGCCGGGAACCAAGCTGACCGAGACCAGCCTGTGCGATCTGTTTGCCGTCAGCCGGACCATCGTGCGCAAGGCGATCCAGCGCCTGGCGCATGACCATATTCTGGAATTGCGGCCCAACCGGGGCGCCATCATCGCCCGGCCTACGCCACAGGAAACCCGTGATATCTTCGCCGCGCGGCGCGCTATCGAAGCGGCGATCATGCCGCTGGCGGCAGCCAACGCCAGCCGCGCGCAAATCACCCGCTTGCGTCAGATCGTAAGAGAAGAACATGCGTCCTTTCATTCAGGCGATCACGCCAAATGGATACGCCTCGGCGGCGAGTTCCATATCCTGTTGTCCGAGAGCGCCGGTAATCCGGTGCTCACCCGCTTCCTGCGCGAACTGGTATCGCGCTGCTCCCTGATCATCGCGCTGTATCAGGCGCCAGGCAAGACTGCCTGCCCGAACGACGAACACGAACACCTGATAGACGCGATTGCCGCCGGCGACGCCACACAGGCCGTCAAAATGATGAATCAGCATCTGCTCGATATCGAGCGCGCCCTGCGCCTGAGCGACGACGAACACGAAGTGGACCTGGCGGAAATACTCGATATCGCATAGATACCGCACCAAAAATCCCACTCGCCTCATCCCACACCGGACATTGCTACAGCCTCTTTAAAGTGTATACAACTTATTGAAAAGTGTCGCTATTCTGAGACATTGATACGCACTAATCCGGTTCTTTCCCGATGTCGACGTCCCTAATTTGGCGCGGAGGCTCACCAATAAACAGCGTTATTTTTCGCCAACAATCACCTCGCCTTGAACCTCTCCGCTTGCCGCTGTTGCATCGCAACCCGGCATGAAAATCGGCTTTTCATATGTATACAATATATTGACGATATAAATCGTAATTCGATTTCCTCAACATTTTTCCGATTATTCCTGCCTGGAAAAATTCTGGCACGGTCTTTGCGTTGATTGAATCCGTTCCGGTCAACAGTCGAGATAACTTCTCGATGATCTGATCTCAACTTGCGCGATATAGCCATAACAAAAACGCGCATGTTCGATGCAGTTTCAGTTTATCAATGTCGACAACAGAGGGAGTGGAAAAATGGGGAAAAAAGCGAGGGCTCGCGCCCACATGCGGTGCGCACATAAAATGGTTCTGACGCTGGGAGCAGCGCTGCCGTTCGGGGCGGCAATGGCCCAAACCGCGCCAGCCGCGGCGGCGACGGCAACCGCACCGGGCAGCGGACTGCAACTGGAAACCATGACCGTCACGGCGCAGCGCAAGGTCGAAAAAATCAAGGACGTGCCGATCTCGGTGACCTTGCTCAAGGGTGAAACCCTCGATGTCCTCACCTCCGGCGGCCAGGATATCCGCGTGCTGGCGGCCAAAGTGCCCAGCCTGAATATCGAATCGTCGAATGGCCGCACCTTCCCCCGCTTCTATATCCGCGGCTACGGCAATACCGATTTTTCTGCCTTTGCTTCGCAGCCGGTATCCCTGATATTCGACGATGTGGTGCAAGAAAACGCCGCTCTCAAAGGCTTCCCGATGTTCGACCTGGCCGGAGTCGAAGTATTACGCGGTCCGCAAGGCACGCTGTTCGGCCGCAATACGCCGGCCGGCGTGGTCAAGTTCGATTCGGCCAAGCCAAGCCTGGACAAGGTCTCCGGTTATTACAGTGTCTCCGACGGCACCCACAATACCGCCAATGTCGAGGCGGCGGTCAACGTGCCCTTGAGCGATCAATGGGCGATGCGCTTTTCGACGCTGGTAGAACATCGCGACAACTGGGTCACCAACAACGGCGGCGGGACGCCCAACCTGGAAGGCTACGACGAACGCGCCGGGCGCCTGCAGTTCCTGTACAAGCCGGACGGCACTTTCAATGCGCTGTTCAATATCCACTCGCGCGCCACCACCGGCAGCGCACGCCTGTTCCGCGCCAATATCCTGGAGAAAGGCAGCGACGGTTTCGTCTCCGGATTTAGTCCATCGCAGGTCACCTTCAACGGATTGAACGATCAATACCTGCATACCGCCGGCGGCAGCGCCCGGCTTAGCTGGAACCTGGATCAGGTAAAACTGTATTCGATCACCGGTTACGAAACCATCTCGAGCTATTTCAGCCGCGGCGACATCGACGGCGGCACGCCGACCGGCCCCGGCTTCATTCCATTCCAGGTACAAACCGGTGGCGGCATAGCCGACCACAAACAGTTTTCGCAGGAATTCCGGGTAGAGTCGAAAAACGAAGGGCCTCTCAACTGGCAGACCGGCCTGTATTACTTCTACGAAGATGTGGCTGGCGACAGCGCCAACTTCGACAGCAACACGCAGTTGCAAACCAGCTATCTCAAAAATCGCCAGAAAAACACTGCCTATGCCGCGTTCGGCTCGTTGACCTATGACGTCAACGACAGGCTCAAATTGCGTGGCGGCCTGCGTTATACACAGGACAAAAAGGATTTCACCAACGAGATCGCCAACAACGTCACGTTTACCGGACCCGGATCGATCAGCGAAAATAAATCGAACGTGAGCTGGGACGCCAGCGCCAACTACGCCTTGACCAACGACATCAATACCTATGCACGGGTTGCCACCGGCTTCCGCGCGCCGAGTATTGCGGCGCCGTCGTCATCGGTACCGATCA
Source organism: Collimonas sp. OK307 (assembly GCF_900113705.1). Classification (GTDB taxonomy): domain Bacteria; phylum Pseudomonadota; class Gammaproteobacteria; order Burkholderiales; family Burkholderiaceae_D; genus Collimonas. The sequence continues at coordinate 25,414 of NZ_FOQI01000002.1, forward strand.
CTGTGGCCAATGCTGAAACCATCACTTCCTACGAAGCCGGGATCAAGGCCGACTTGTTCAACCGCCGCGCCCGCGCCAACTTCAGCGTCTACAGTTTCGACGTCAAGAACCAGCAGCTGACAGCGGTGGGCGGCGCTTCCAACTCGATCATGCTGGTGAACGCAGCCAAGACAGTGGGCCGCGGCGCCGAGCTGGACCTGGAAGCCAACCTGACCGAACGCCTGCGCGTTACCGTTGGCGGCAGCTACAACTACACCCAGATTCGCGACCCGAACCTGCTGGTAGCCGGCTGCGCCTCCTGCACCATGCTCAACACCCAGGTGCGGCCGGGCTTGTTTTCGATCGACGGCAATTCGCTGCCGCAAGCACCGAAGTGGATTGCCAACGTGACGGCGCGCTACGGCATCCCGATGGGCAACAACGACGAACTGTACTTCTATAGCGACTGGTCGTATCGCAGCAAGATCAACTTCTTCCTGTACAACTCGACCGAGTTCACCGGCAAACCGCTGCTCGAAGGCGGCTTGCGCGTGGGTTACAAGTGGGATGGCGACAAGTATGAAATCGCCGCATTCGCCCGCAATATCACTAACAAGATAGTGGCGGTCGGTGGCATCGACTTTGACAACCGGACAGCCTTCATCAATGAACCGCGCATGTTCGGTATTCAGTTCCGGTCGAATTTCTGATTTAGCCGAGCATTGCAGCAATCTCCAGGGACGACATTACGGGTCGTTCCTGGAGATCTTTAACTATTTGAAAGTACTTTATGAAATCGAATTCAGTGCGTTGCCGCTTGCTATCGACGGTTTTCATGCTGGGGCTGGCGGTCGCTGCGACAGTACCGTTGCAGGCACAGGCCGAAGGCAAGCGCAAAGTGATTATCGACGACGACGTCGGTGGCCCGCGGGCGGCGCAACTGATGGCGATCCAGTCACCGGATGTGGAAGTATTGGGCATCACGATTGTCAGCGGTTCAACCTGGCGCGACGAGAATATCGCGCACGCCCTGCGCACACTGGAAGTGATCGGCCGCAGCGATATTCCGGTGTTGCCCGGTTCTGCCTTCCCCTTGCTGAATACGCAGGAAACCACGCGGCGCTGGGAAGCCTTGTACGGCAAGCTGTTCTACAAAGGCGCCTGGATGGATGAAAAATGGCCGGACGGCACCATCCAGAGCCAGCCGAATTACCACGCGCACGATGTGGTGCCGCCACTTCCCGAAGGCATGCCGCATACCAAGCCATCGACTGAAATCGCCGCCACTTTCATGATCAGGAAAGTGCATGAATTCCCGGGCCAGGTCACCATCCTTGCTACCGGGCCGATGACCAACGTGGCGCTGGCGATCAGTCTTGATCCCACCTTTGCGGAGACGGCGAAGGAAATCGTCTACATGGGCGGCAGCCTGAATCCACACCAAATGTTGCCGTCCAAATCGGCGGAACAGTTTGCACGCGAATATATCAATTCGCCGCGTCTCGAATTCAACTTCCGCTGGGATCCTGAAGCAGCCAAGATCGCCTTGCGCGCACCGTGGAAACGCATCGTCATGGTACCGGCCGATCCGTCTACCGCGACCGAACTCAGCGCCAGGCTGTTGAACGACATGACCAAGGCGAACACGCCTTTGACGCAGATGGTGAAAAAGGTGACCGAGACCGGTTTCCCTTTGTGGGATGAGTTGGCCACGGCGGTTTGGCTGGATCCGACGCTGATCAGCAAATCCGACCAGTTGTTTGTCAGCATCGATACCGACTTCGGCGCCGGCTATGGCAACACCTTGTCCTGGCCAGCCGCTTACGCGCCACCGGGCCTGATCGCCAGCCCGACGACCGTGGTGCGCGAAGTCAACGTGCCTGCCTTCGAAAAACTGATGATCAAACTGATGAACCAGCCGACGCCGCCTGCTCCCAAAGCGGCAGAGGCAGCCGGAACCAAACCCTGATCAGTTCATCGCCGCGCCTGGCAGCTTGCTATTTGGCAGAGTAGAAACGATATATCGCCCGGTAAGGCATGCGCGCCTCCTTGCCGAGAGCGGTTTGATTGCAACCGTCCGCCGGGGCTTTACCGCCAACCGTTTGCAGCCGCTGGATGCTTTGCGTCTGGCCAAAGATGCCGGTGCCGGAGTTTGATTTTGCGCTAAGCAGCAACCACGTAATGGCATTGGCGTCGGGGCCGGTGTTTTGCGCCTGCACCGTACCGACCACCTTGCTGCCATCCGTCGACTCCCAACTCGGACCGGCGTAATGCCAGCCTATCTTCTGGCCGCCCTGATCAAACAGATCCGCTTCCGGCGCCACAAACTGCCATTCAAATCTCGAAGCGTCGTCTTTTGCTGCGGCACATCGATAAATTTGCACACCGGTCGCCTTCAGTTCCAGCGACAAGACCTGCGTCGGCGCCACGCTCAGATTGGCGGGAACCGCGCTCGGCTGCGGTCCGACACAGCCGGCCAGAACCGCTACGCAGCAGGTTGCTCCCGCTGTCAGAGCTAGCATTTTCCTTGCCATATTTCTTCTCCCAGAAAATGTGACGGATGCGTTTGCTAAATATCACGGACTGAATCGTTTGCAACGTCTTTATTGTAAAACAATAAATGGCCTAGGCACGGCTCTTGAACCATGCCGCCGTTACAGCATCGGCGGGAAAGAACGATTCTATCCGCAACTCGTGCACGGTGACGTCGTGCGGTGTGCCCATGGTGGCGATCGAAGTGAACAGATTCAATTCCACATCATCCTTCCTGATCGTCATCGCCAGGAACGGCAAGACGCGGGTGTCGAGATTCGGCGCCTGCGTGGCGGCCCTGATGCCTGGCAGCGCGATCAGCTGCTCCAGCAGGCTGTTGGCCTCGCTGCCAGGACCATCGCTCATGGCTTCGCGCTGTATCCAATGCAACAGATCTGCGCTGACATCTTGCCAATTCACCAAATATTTCCGGATAGCTTGCGGATCCAGCATCAGCTTCAAGACGTTGATGCCTTCGCGCGGAATCGGCTGGTTCTCCGGCATATCCAGCAGCCACCTAATCATCATGGCTGCCGGGCCATTGCTCATCACCAGATTCCATAAGCGGTCCACCACTAATGCCGGATAAGGCGCTTGCTGAGCCAGCATGAAATCCAGCGCCTGCTTGACCGCGCTTAATTCAGGATCGGTCAATTTCCGTTCCTGGTAGGCCGGCGCGAAACCAGCTGCCAGCAGCATCACATTGCGCTGCCGCAGCGGGATGTCGAGTACCGTCCCTAGCTTGAGAATCAGTTCCCGGCTCGGTTGCGATCGGCCGCTTTCCAGGAAGCTGATATGGCGCTGCGAGATAAGACTTTCGGTAGACAGGCGCAGCTGGCTGTAGCCGCGCTTGTCGCGCCAATAACGCAAAGCTGCGGCGAAGTCGTTGAAATAGCGATTCCGTGCAGCCGGTTCTGCGCCTTGTTTCGCCATGAGCGGCTTCACTAAACCTGCCTTCACTACGGCTTGCTGTGCACCCATAATTTGGCTCCAAAGAATTACCGGGCAGTTTATCTGGATATCGACAGGGCCGCCCGTAGTTCACTTGAGAAGGCTTCAAGCCGGCAAGTTCATCGCGTCCAGGAAGCCGGTGACGCTGCTGATGCGCCCATCGTCCGCTACCACCACGATATCGGTACCGTAAGCTACCGGCTCGGCGCCTTCGGCAGCCAGGGTCCAGGAAAAACGCACCACGTCGTTATGGCCATCTTGCCTGCCATGCAATTTGAAACGCAATCCGGCAAACTGCTGTTGCACTGCGCCGATCATGGCATCCAGCCCTTCATGGCCGGCGTTGCGCATCATGGGGTCGACATAGGTTGCTTCCGGGGTAAACACGGTCGCGATAAGGGCACGGCGGCGGATTGCATCCTGTTCGTCCCAGGCTGCGATATAGCGGCTGGCGATTGCAGAGGCTTCATTTACGATATTCTTGGCAGTGGTGGCGTTGGTGGCGTTGGTCATGATCGTGCTCCTTCAAGGATTGGTAGGTTCGGGAAGATCTGCTTTGTCGTTGTCGACAGTTGCATTCTCCGCGTCATGCCGGGCATGGTCGATTACCTCTCAGGTAATCAAATGGATGCGGCATTGCCTGTCGCAATACAGTGGCAAAATGGCAACTAAACTTTTGAAAAAATAAGGCAGCATGACTAACTCAATATCTTTCTGGATCACCGGCCTGCTGCTAAGCGCCACTCTTTCAGGCGCGGTAGCGCAAACGAATTCTGCCGCACCAACCTACGGCTCTGAATTGCAGGGTTTCGACTACCCGTATGAATTAAAGCACTACGCCTTCGAATCGCAAGGCAAGCAGCTGCAGATGGGCTATATGGATGTCGCTGCAACCGGCGCCGCCAACGGCCGCACCGCGGTTCTCATGCATGGCAAGAATTTCTGCGCCGCGACCTGGGAGCAAACCATCAAGGCCGTGAGTGACGCAGGCTACCGCGTGGTGGCGCCGGACCAGATCGGCTTTTGCACCTCGACCAAACCGGATCATTACCAGTATTCGTTCCAGCAACTCGCCATCAACACCCACGCCTTGCTTGAGCAACTGGGAATCCGCAAAGCGATCATCGTCGGCCATTCCACCGGCGGCATGCTGGCCACGCGCTACGCCTTGCTGTATCCGGAACAGGTGACGCAGCTGGTGATGGTGAATCCGATCGGCCTCGAAGACTGGAAGGCGCTTGGCGTACCGTATCGCACGGTCGATCAATGGTATCAGCGGGAGTTGAAGCTGAATGCCGACGGCCTGCGTAGATATGAACAGAGTACTTACTACGTCGGCCGCTGGAAACCGGAATACGAACGCTGGGTGACCATGCTGGCCGGACTCAACCAGGGACCGGGCCACACGCTGGTGGCGTGGAACTCGGCGCTGATCTACGACATGATTTTTACGCAACCGGTGGTCTATGAATTCAAGGATCTCAGCATGCCTGCCTTGCTGCTGATCGGCGATGCAGATACCACCGCCATCGGCAGCGATGCCGCTCCGGCTGCGGTGAAGGCGAAAATCGGCCAGTACAAGCTGTTGGGTAAGCAGGTGGCCAAGCTGATCCCGCAATCAACGTTGATCGAGTTTGCCGGCCTCGGCCATGCACCGCAGATGGAGCAGCCGGCCGGGTTTCATAAAGCCTTGCTGGACTGGCTTGCCAGGCAATAAATCCAATCTGGTCACTCAGCGCCTGGCAGACAGGTGCAGGCCCCATTGCGACAGCATCCACGCCATCTCGAACGCGCGCTCTTTGATTGCGTCGTAGCGGCCGGAAGCACCACCGTGGCCGGCGCCCATGTTCACTTTGAGCAGCAAGGCGTGGTGGCCGGTTTTCATGGCGCGCAGTCTGGCGACATATTTGGCCGACTCCCAATACATCACCTGGCTATCGTTGAGCCCGGTGGTGACTAACATAGGCGGATAGTCTTTGCGCTCGATATTGTCGTAGGGCGAATAGCTGCGCATGTAGTCGTAGGCGGGCTTTTCGTTGGGATTGCCCCATTCCAGGTATTCGCCGGTAGTCAGCGGCAGGCTGGCATCCATCATGGTGTTCATTACGTCGACAAACGGCACCGCTGCGTGCACCGCATGGAACAGGTCGGGCCGCATATTGACGACCGCGCCCATCAGCAGGCCGCCGGCGCTGCCGCCTTCGATGATCAGGCGCTGCGGACTGGTCCAGCCTTGCTGGATCAGATATTCGGCGCTGTCGATGAAATCGTTGAAGGTATTCTTCTTATTCATCAGCATGCCGTCGTCATGCCAGTGCTCACCCATGTCGTTGCCGCCGCGGATATGCGCTTCGGCGAATATGACGCCGCGATCCAGCAGGCTGACGCGGCTGTTAGAGAAACCGGCGTCAGCCGGAATGCCATACGAACCATAGGCATACAGCAGCAATGGCGCTGTGCCATCCAGCTTGACACCCTTCCGGGCAACAGTCCACAGCGGTACTTTGACGCCGTCACGCGCGGTGGCCCACAGGCGCCTGGTTTCATACAAGGCGGGATCGTAGCCAGGCACTTCCTGTTGTTTCAGCACTACGCGCCGACCGCTCGCCATGTCGACATCGAACACCGTCGACGGCGTTACCGGCGACTCATACATCAGGCGATATTGGCGTGATGTGAATTCCGGCGTGCCGCCAGGGTGCGATGCGTAAACCGCTTCGTCGAACTCCACAGTCTTCCAGCTGTGATCGGCAAAATTGTAGATGCGGGAACGCTCTTGCGCATCCGATTTTTCGCTGACCACCAGAAAATCGCGGAACAGTTCGAAGGATTCCAGCAAAACCTTGGGATCGTGCGCTACCAGCTCTTTCCAATGATCCGGACCGGGAGTCGCCAGCGGCGCCGTCACCAGGCGGAAATTCTTGGCATCCTTGTTGGTCATGATGAACAGTTCGCCATCGCGATGGTCGACATGGTAGCGATGTCCGGTTTCACGTCCCAGCACTGAATGGAAGCTGTCGTCCGGCTGGTCCGCCGGCAACAGGCTGACTTCAGTGGTGTCGGTGCTTTGCGCCTCGAGTTCAATGAATTTACGGTCGCCGCTGATGCCGACATCCAGGTTGAATTGCTCTACCGCTTCGCGATATACCTCGACCGGCTTGCTGCCAAGCTTCAGACGCAGCACCAGATCGGAACGCTTGGTTGTGGCATCTTCCTGCACCAGGAACAAAGTCTGGCTGTCGGCAGCCCATGCCAGGCTGGTGACGCGCTCCACCGAATCGTCCAGCAATTTCCCTGTGCTCATATCCTTGATGTGCAACCGGTACTGGCGATAACCGGTGGTATCGGTGGAGTACGCCAGGTAACGGTCGTCGGGGCTGACTGAAAAACTCTCTACCTCAAAAAACTTCTTACCCTTTGCCAGCTGGTTCTCGTCCAGCAGGATTTCTTCCGTGGCGCTGGCGTCATAGGAAAAATCGGCGTCGACCTTGGCGAGCCGGCGGCAAATTATCGGATACTGCTGGCCCGCCTCGGTGCGGCTGTAATAGTAGAAATTGCCACGCCGGGTTGGTACCGACAGATCGGTTTCCTTCATGCGGCCCTTTATTTCACCGTAGAGCTTTTTCGCCAGCGGCGCCAGCTTCTTGGTCATTGCCTGCGTATAGGCGTTCTCTGCCTTCAGGTAGGCGATCACCTTGGGATTGGTTTTTTCACGCAGCCAGTGATAGTCGTCGCTGACGATTTCTCCGTGCCGGGTTTCTTGCCAGGGCTGCCTGGCAGCGACCGGAGGTGTTGGAGCGGATGTAGCGGGAGTAGAAGTGGAAGTCATCAGAGCCAGGAAGAATGCGCCCAGGGCATGGGCACGTTGCTGAAGGAAAGACATAGTGTACAGATCCTTGTATCGATAAGCATGAATGTACACCTGGCGCATCGCGCATCGATTGAAAATTCGCATACGCATACCGGTTAGAATATCTTTCCGCCACTTTCAGCAGCAGCGAAACAAGATGACAACACCGTTCGTTGATTTCGATCTCATCAGTTCACTTGAGGAACGTGCGTTCAATGCATGGCCAGCGCAGAAATCCGCGCTCTGCGGCGGCTGGCTGTTACGTCTGTCCGAGGGGTACACCAAACGCGCGAATTCTGCCAATGCCTTGCGCCCGACGGTGGCATTCAGCGAAACACTGCAGGTCGTGGAGCATTTCTATGCGAGACATGGCTTACCCGCGATCTTCCGCTTATCGCCGCTGGCAGGCGCCGAGCCGGACCACGCACTCGACCAGGCGGGATATCGTAAAATCGGCCGTACACTTGTCATGACTGCATCGCTGGCGACTTCGGCACAAGCATCGACCGCGCATGATGTCGTGATTGAAGCAGCTGCAAGCGATGCGTGGAGCGCCGGTTTTTCGCAGGCGAACGGCGTCCCGTCAGGGTCGCAGGCGGTGCATGATCGTATGCTCGCGGCCATCACGATGCCAGCCGCGTTCGCCACGCTCATTGAGAATGAAACTCCGGTTGCCTATGGTCTGGCGGTGGCAGAGAACGGGGCCGTGGGTCTGTTCGACATTGTCGTCGCGCCGGATGCACGTCGTTGCGGCGCAGCGACAAGGCTCGTTACAGCTTTGCTGGAGTGGGGACAGGCGCAACGCGCAACACGCGCATATCTCCAGGTTGTTGCCGATAACCTGCCGGCAATTGCGCTGTACCGAAAACTCGGGTTCGATGAACAATATGAATATCATTACCGCATACGTCCATAGACATGACTTCTCAAACTCATAACTCCCTGCCTGCCGCAGCCATTCTCGCGGAACGCCGCCGATCCGGCACGCAGGGCGCACGCCTGCCGCCGTCCTTGCGGCCACTGGATGCCGCGGCCGCGCTGGCGGTGCAAGCTCTCGTGAGTGAACAGCTGGGCGACAAGATCGTCGCGTGGAAATGCGGATTGCCTGTCGATGGACAACCCGTGCTTGCCCCCATCTATGCCGGCACCGTCTGCAGCGGTGGCGCGTGCGCTGCATGGGTACGCGGCGGCCAGGTCCGGGTTGAACCGGAACTGGCTTTCGTCCTCGCTCAGAACTTACCGGCGCGCTCATCACCCTACTCTGCAGCAGAAATTGATGCCGCTATTGGCGGTACCTACCTCGCACTAGAACTGATAGACAGCCGCTACAGCGAACCGGACGAAGCGGGTTTTATTGAAAACCTGGCTGACGGCTTACTCAACCAAGGGCTGTACCTCGGCCCGCGGGTGGATGCGGAAGCTGCGCATGCTGCTGCCGAATTAGCGATCCGAATCAGCATTGCAACCCAGGAAACAAACCAGCTAAGTGGCCGCCATCCCGCCGTCCATCCACGCGCTCCTCTGTACTGGCTGGCAGAGTTCCTGCGCGCTGCAGGACAAGGTTTGCAGGCTGGACAAGCCGTCATCACCGGCTCCTACGCCGGCAGTTTCGGCTTGCCGGTGGCACAGGACATTGCAATACGATACGGTGACCTGGGCGAACTGGCCGTCCGTTTTTCGCCGAGATGAATGCCGTTGCAGACACCGTTGGCCACTTCCGGCCGCGACTGACGCTGCAAACCCTGGGACGCGGCGACGGCCTCCTGGGCATGCGCCCTTCCGGTCCGTTCGGCCCGCGCGGCCCCACCGTGACCGTGGCGCAAATCACCTGGACGTATGTCACCGGCGACGGCTTGCAGTGGGAGACCGCAGCTCCCACCACGCTGCTGAATCGCCGCCCGGCATCGGCGCAAACGGTTGAAGACAGCCAGGGTCAACGCCTGTTGCTACGCGACCTGGGAGCCGAAGCCGACGCCCTGGACCTGGTGTGGGATCTGGGCTTGCATCCGCTACCGAGCGATACCCTGCAATGGCGCACGGACGAGGCTGCGCAGGAAGCCGGGCAAACTCTGGCTTCGCTTTGGACTTTGGTGCAGGAAGATTTTTTCGGCGATTTCTGGGCAGAGCAATTGCCGGATCTGCAGGCAAAGGGTTGGGCGATCGTAGTACGTCCCGGTTTTGTGCATGAAAGCGTGCCGGTGGATGCCTGGCACCTGATCGTCAGCCCCGAAACCGGCCAGGTACTGGGCAAGGAAGTTGCGACGCGCATGCGCGGTCGCGAGCAGACGGTGACTGCCTTGGGCCTGCCTGCCGGCGAAGGTTCCTGGCTACTGACCCTGGGCATTGAAATCGACGGCGAGATGGTGGATCTGGTGCCCCTGCTGGCGCATTTGTTGCAACGTGACGGGCGCTGGCTGGACGCCAAACAGATTGCCTTGATCGACGACCATGCCTTGATCATGTTGCGAGCGCCGGGTGGCAAACGGATTGAAGCCCGCGCGGCCCCGCTCAAGGCAATCGTCGGCAGCATGCTGGAGTTGCTGACAGACCCGCAGCGCAAAGACGGGCCGCTGCAGCTGTCATCCTGGGATGCTTATCGCCTCGAAACGATGCGCCTGAGTTTGCTGGATACGCAGCGCGAACGCGCCGGCGCCCACGGCAGTTGGCAATTGCAAGGCGACGCCGGCCTGCGCGCGCTGGCACAACGGCTGCAAGGCGCCGGCACGCCACCGACCGTCATAGCACCGAGTGGCCTTGGCGTTACCCTGCGGCCCTATCAATTACATGGCGTGGCGTGGCTGCAATACCTGCGCGAACATCACCTGGCCGGTATCCTGGCCGACGATATGGGTCTCGGAAAAACCGCGCAGGCGCTGGCCCACCTGCTGATCGAAAAGCAGGCCGGCCGCCTCGACCTGCCCGCACTGGCAGTACTGCCGACTTCGCTGATATTCAATTGGCAGGCCGAAGCCAGGCGCATGGCGCCGGGCTTGCGTGTACTCGCCTTGCAAGGGCCGGAGCGCCATCGCGTTTTTTCTCGCATGGCAGAATACGATCTGATCCTCACTACCTACCCGTTGTTATGGCGCGACCGGTCGGCGTTGGAAGCACAGCCGTTTCACATGCTGATTCTGGACGAAGCGCAGACCGTAAAAAACGCCACCGCCCGCAGCGCCGGCGCCGTGCGGCGTTTGCGCGCGCGGCATCGGTTATGCATCACCGGCACCCCGCTGGAAAACCATCTAGGCGAATTGTGGACCCAGTTCGATTTCCTGATGCCCGGTTTCCTCGGCGACATGCGAAGCTTCACACGCTTGTGGCGCAAACCGATCGAGTACGGTGGCCAAACCCTCCGCGCACAATTGCTGGCGCAACGAGTCAGGCCATTCATCCTGCGCCGCCGCAAAGATGAAGTGGCAAGCGAACTACCGCCACGCAGCGAAGCAGTCAAACGCGTGCAATTACAAGGCCAGCAACGCGATCTATACGAAAGCGTCCGTCTGGCCGCCGACGAACAGGTACGCGGCGTCCTCAAACGCAAAGGTTTTGCCGGCGGACAAATCACCATTCTCGACGCCCTGCTCAAGCTACGGCAGGTATGCTGCGATCCGTTTCTGCTGAAGGGCATGGAGCATCCGGCGAGCATGGAGCGCGCCAAGCTGGAACTGCTGCGCGACATGTTGCCGGCACTGGTAGCGGAAGGGCGGCGCATCCTGGTGTTTTCTCAATTCACCGAAATGCTGGACTTGATTGCGGTTGAACTCGACGCATTACAGCTGCCTTGGTTAGCCTTGACAGGCAAGACGCCGCCGGCAAAACGCGGCGAGCTGGTAGTGGAGTTCCAAAGCAAAATCGTACCCATACTATTGATCAGCCTCAAAGCCGGCGGCGTCGGCCTCAACCTGACCGCCGCAGATACCGTGATCCACATCGATCCGTGGTGGAATCCTGCAGTACAAGAACAAGCCACTGCGCGCGCCCATCGCATCGGCCAGGAGCAGACTGTGTTCGTCTACAAGATCGTGGTTGAGGGCAGCATTGAGGAGCGCATCATTGAGCTGCAGGCGCGCAAGGCTGCGTTGGCGGAAGGTGTGTTGGGTAGCGATGCGGCGTTGGCAACCAAGTTTAGCAGTGAGGATTTGCAGTTGTTGTTGGCACCTTTGGTTTGAGTTGGGTCAAACGCCTGTCGAATGCTGGCGTTTGTACTCCGTGGTCCGTTAATTAGGGGACCTGACCGAAGGGAAGGCAGTGGCTTTGCGGTCGCTTTTCTTTGGCGAAGCAAAGAAAGTATGCGGCTGCCGGGCCGCCCCCGGCAAGCCTCCACGGAGTAGCAACCGTATCAAGTAACGCAAATGGTAAGATAGCTACCCCCACAAGCTGTCAAGGCCCACCATCATGCCATTCTCCAACCTGGGCCTATCCCCCACCATCCTCCAAGCCATAAGCGAACGTGGCTACACCACGCCAACCCCGATCCAGACCGCAGCAATCCCCGAAATCCTGCGCGGCAACGACGTATTGGCAGCCGCCCAAACCGGCTCCGGCAAAACCGCCGCATTCGCCCTACCGCTACTGCAATTAGTACAAGACAGCCCAACCGAAAAGCCGCGCCAGCTAAGAACCCTGATCCTGGTCCCCACCCGCGAACTAGCCCAGCAAACCGCCGAATCCATCCGCGCCCTGGCCCAAACCGCCCCGCAAGCGCTAAAAATCGCAGCCCTGTTCGGCGGCGTATCGATCAACCCCCAAATGATGGAGCTACGCGGCGGCGTCGACATCGTAGTCGCAACACCAGGCCGCCTGCTAGACCTGATTGAACACAACGCCCTAAGCATCGCCACGATATCCTCGTTGGTACTGGACGAAGCAGACCGCCTGCTAGACATGGGATTCACCGACGAAATCGGACGCATCCTGGCGCTGTTACCCAAGCAACGCCAAAACCTGTTTTTCTCAGCAACATTCCCACCCGCAGTCCACGCACTCGCCGCCAAGATGCTGCACCAACCGACCCGCATCGCCATCCTCGCGCTAGAACAAAACCAGCCAGCCATCCAGCAACGCGCAATACAAGTCGACGCCGGCCGCCGCACCCAATTGCTACGGCACCTGCTGCGTGAAAATACCTGGGGCCGGGTACTGGTCTTCGTCGCCACCAAATACGCAGCAGAGCACATTGCAGAAAAACTGCATCGGGCAGGTATCAAAGCCGCTGCCTTCCACGGCGAGTTCAGCCAAGGCGCACGCGACGAGGTATTGGCGGACTTCAAAGCCAGCAAAGTACAAGTGCTGGTAGCCACCGACGTCGCCGCCCGCGGCATAGACATTGCGCAATTGCCCGTAGTCCTGAACTACGATCTGCCACGCTCGGCGGTAGACTACACGCACCGCATCGGCCGCACCGGCCGGGCCGGCAAAAGCGGCATAGCTATCAGCTTCATCAGCGCCGACACGGAAGCGCATTTCCGCCTCATAGAGAAACGCCATAACCTGAAATGCGAGCGCGAGCAGATTGCCGGGTTCGAGCCTGTGGTCACTGCCGTTTTAGCCGGTACTGAATCGTCCACAGATACTTCCAACGGCGGTATCAAAGGCAAACGCAAGAGCAAGAAAGACAAGTTGCGTGAAGCGGCGGCGCGTGGCGAAACCGAGTAATGAAAGGCCGCCATGCCTGTGCGGCCCACTGGTTTATTGCCACTTGATAAATTAGCAATAAACCAATTTCTGCGCAAACTTCCAATCCTGATTGAGTTTCACATAGCGATAAATTACACTCTCGCCTGCGTGACACAATCACGGCCTTAGCCGTTGCCCGGCGCCAACCCGCCGCCAACACCCGTATTACCGACCTTAACCTAGAGATAACGGAAAACCATCAGCCCGCCCTACCCGGACGAGTGAATGCTATCCGCACGGAGCCAAAAGCATGAGTACCTTCATTTTTAATGAATTGAATTTCGACAACCACGAGCAAGTGGTCTTCGTTTCCGAAGAAAAATCCGGCCTCAGAGGCATCATCGCTGTCCACAACACCAACCTCGGCCCGGCCATGGGTGGTTGCCGCATGTGGGACTACGCCAGCGAAGCCGTCGCCGTCAACGATGTGCTGCGCCTGTCGCGCGGCATGACCTACAAGAATGCGGTTGCCGGCCTGCCTATCGGCGGTGGCAAAAGCGTAATTATCGGCAATCCAAAAACCGCCAAGACACCAGCCTTGTTCGAAGCCATGGGCGAAGCCCTGGAACGCCTGGGCGGCCGTTACATCACGGCGGAAGACGTCGGCACCAGCCCGGCCGACATGGCGCACATCGCCACCAAGACCAAATACGTCGCCGGCCTCGGCGCCAGCGGCGATCCGTCGCCATTCACCGCACTGGGTTGTTTTGTCGGCGCGCAAGCCGCAGTCAAGCATTACCTGAGACGCGATTCGCTGGCAGGCCTGACGGTTGCAGTGCAAGGACTGGGCAATGTCGGTTACGACTACGCCCGCCGCCTGCATGCTGCCGGCGCCAAGCTGATCGTCACCGATATCGACCAGGCTGCGCTGGAGCGCGCGCGCACCGAATTTGGCGCTGAAGTAGTGGCAACCGATGCGATTTATGACGTGCAGGCCGACATCTATGCGCCATGCGCGCTGGGCGCCACGCTCAACCCGGCAACCCTGTCGCGCCTGAAAGCCAAGATCGTCGCCGGCGCTGCCAACAATCAGTTGGCTACCGCTGAAGTGGGTGAATTGCTGCGTCGCAAAGAAGTTTTGTACGTGCCGGACTTTGTGATCAACGCCGGCGGCATCATCAAGGTTTGCTACGAGTACTACGACAAACCGGAAGCCGATGTCGAAGCCCACGTGCGTGAAATCGGCGTGACCCTGGGCGAGATTTTCAAACGCGCCGACGCTGAAGGTTTGCCGACCAGCGTGGTGGCAGACAAACTGGCTGAAACGCGCTTCAAGCACTAATCTGCAATTTTGAAACACATCATCATGGCGCCCTCGGGCGCCATTTTTACATTTCAGTTCAAGTCGTTATGGCATCGAACGGCAATTTGCGCAGGCGCTTGCCAGTCAACGCGGCGACAGCGTTAGCAATGGCTGGCGCAATCGGCGGCACCGGTGGTTCGCCAACTCCGGTCGGCGTATCGGCGCTGGGCACCACATAGACATCGACTACCGGGCAACTACCCATATACGCCGGCGTGTAATCGGAAAAATTGGATTGCTGCACGACGCCGTTTTTCAGCGTGATCTGATTGCCGGGCAAGGTTGTTGAGATGCCGAACACCACCCCACCCTGGATTTGCGCTTCGATGGTGCGCGGGTTGATCGCCATATTGCAATGCACGCCCGCCGTCACCCGGTGCACTTGCGGCCGCCCTTCATGCATCGACACTTCCACCACATAGGCAATCGAGGTGTTAAAGCCATGATGCACGGCGACGCCCCAAGCCTGGCCCGCAGGCAATTTGCGCTTGCCGTAGCCGGAGCGCGCCACCGCCAGCTCCAGCGCTTGCATGCTGCGCTTGGCCGATTTGTCGAACAGGCTGGCACGGTACTCGACCGGATCGCGCCCGACCGAACGGGCGATCTCATCGACCAGGGTTTCCATGACAAACCCATTGTGGCTATGACCCACCGAGCGGTACCACAGCACCGGCACGTTGACCTTCATATTGTGCACCGACAGCGCCAGGTTCGGAATCGCGTAGTGCGACTCCGTCACGCCTTCGGTCATGGTGCCGTCGACGCCGTCTTTCACCAGAAACGATTCGAACGGGCTGCCGGTCAATATCGACTGGCCGGCAATCACATGATCCCAGGCCGTGATCTTGCCGTGCGCGTCGTAACCGATGCGCACCCGGTGCACATGCATCGGCCGGTAGTAACCGCTCTTGATATCGTCTTCGCGTGAATACATGATCTTGACCGGCGTGCCGCGCATGACCTTGGCTACATACGCCGCCTCCACCGCATTCTCGGATTCCGGCATGGCGCGCCGGCCAAACGCGCCGCCCGCCATCATGGTGTTGAATTCGACCTTGCCGACAGGGATGCCCAGCACTTTGGCAATCGCCTGCCGGTCCATCGATTGAAACTGCGAACCGGCCCAGACCGTGCAAGCGTCGCCGGTGAAATGCACCGTCATGTTGAGCGGCTCCATCGGCGTGTGCGCCAGATAGGGAAACTCGAAGACGGCGTCGATGATCTTGGGCGATCCGGCTAGCGCCGAGGTATCCGCTTTGATCGCCGGTGTGCCAGGCTTCATCACCGCTTCCCGGTAGGTCGCGAACAACTGTTCCGAACTGACCGCCTCCACCCCATGCGCGTCCCACTCTATGTTCAGCGCGTCGCGCGCTTTCTTGGCGATCCAGTAGCCGTCGGCCACCACCACTACGCTCTGGCCGCCACGAATCCCTGGAATCGTGAATATCTTGCGTACACCGGGGATTGCCTTGGCCGCACTATCGTCGAACTTGGTGATCTTGGCACCCCACGGCACGGCCCGCGCCAGCATCGCCACTTTCATCCCCGGCAGATCGAGATCGATGCCGAATTTCTGCTGGCCGCTAGACTTGGCGAGCGTATCCAGCCGTGGCGTCGCCTTGCCGATGATCGTGAACTGTTTTGGGTCTTTCAACTGCACCTTGTCCGGCACCGGCAACGACATCGCCGCGTTTGCTACCGATCCGTAACTCAATCGCTGGCCGCCCGGGCCGGTGATGACGCCTTTCGCGGTTTTACATTTGGCCGGATCGACCTTCCACTGGCTGGCGGCGGCAGCCACCAACATGCTGCGGGCGCGCGCGCCGACTTCGCGGTATTGCTGGAAACTGTGGGCGATACTGGTGGAGCCGCCGACCATCTGCATGCCGAATGCGGGGTCGCGGAAGATATCTTCGCCTTTGGCCAGTTCGGCCCGCACGTTACTCCAGTCGCAATCCAGCTCCTCCGCCAGCAGCATCGGCAATGCGGTCAGCGTGCCTTGGCCGATATCGACTTTGGATACCTGCACCACCACGCTATTGTCCGGCCCCACCCGCAAGAAAGCATTCGGCTGATAGATTTTGGGGGCGGCAGTCTGAGCCACGGCCACGCGTCCCAAGCCTGGAATGAAGAAACCGAGAACCAGCCCGGCGCCGGTAACGGCAGACGCCTGCAGGAATCTGCGACGCGATTTTTTCAGTGTTGCTGAATTTGAATGTGCCACGCGGAGTTCGGAAGACATGATCGCACTCCTATGCTAAAGATTTAGAGGCATCCAGCACCGCAGCCTTGATCCGCTGGTAAGCGCCGCAGCGACATAGGTTGCCACCCATGGCGGCGACCACTTCAGCCTCGCTCGGATGGCGTTTCTTTTTGAGGAAATCCACGGCCGTCATCACTTGCCCGCTCTGGCAATAACCGCATTGCGGCACGTCATGCTTGATCCAGGCGACTTGCACCGCTTTGCCGACCGGATCGGCGGCGACAGCTTCGATAGTTGTCACCGGCTGTTGCCCGACCGCGGACACGGGATAAGAACAGGAACGCACCGCGTTGCCGCCAACATGCACGGTACATGCACCGCAGGCAGCGATGCCGCAACCGAATTTGCTACCGGTTAGCTTGAGATTTTCGCGCAACACCCACAATAAAGGGGTATCTGGCGCGACATCGACCTCTACTGTAAGACCATTCACCTGAAGGCTAATCATGCGATTTCTCCAAAAGGGTTGCGGCTGGATTCTTACGCTAATTTCTCCGGCTAGTTGCCATATAGCCGTACGGTTGCTTCATTACTTTAGACAGCCAAATATGAAAAAACAAAGACGTGCTCACCTTTACATGGCTATTTACTGAATTTAAAAGCAAGCAACGGAGTGCAGGAAGCCACAGCACACTTTAAACTACGCTCTATTATCTGACGAGATTATCACCATGAATTTATTCCTGCACCGGATCGCATCGCCCATCGGCGTCATCCTGCTGGTCACCGATACCCAGGACCGCGTACGCGCACTGGATTTCGACGATTATGAACCACGCATGCGCAGCTTGCTGACTACCCACTATGGCCATTACAACTTGAGCGATGCTACCACCCCGTCCAGCGCGGAGCCGGCCCTGCAACGTTATTTCGCCGGCGAACTCGATGCGCTGAAAGATATCCAGGTTGCCACCAACGGCACCGATTTCCAGCACCGCGTCTGGGCCGCATTGCGCCAGATTCCGCCAGCCCGGATGACCACTTACGGCAAGCTCGCCTTGCAACTGGGCGAACACAACGGCGCCGCCCGCGCGGTAGGCAGCGCCAACGCCACCAATCCGATCGCCATCATCGTCCCTTGCCATCGGGTAGTAGGCGCGAACGGCAAGTTGACCGGATTTGCCGGTGGCCTGGAGCGCAAGGCCTGGCTGCTAGGCCATGAGCGCGCCGAAGCCGGCGATCCGGAAAGCTTGCGCTTGCCCGGTTTCTAGGACGGATTGCCGCCGCTTTCAGGCGCCTTGCTCGGCAGCAGCCAGCGCGGAAAACCAACTGCAGTTTTGAACAAGCAATGGCGATAACCCATCTGGCCGCTGATCAAGCCGGCGAAATCGTGGTTGATATGCTGATTCAGCACCAGATGCGAGAAAGCCAGTTTCGGAAAACGGTAGATCAGGCGCGCCATCCATGCTGCGGCGCGCAGCTCGGGTAGCAGTTCGCGGCGCAGTAACCGGCTATAGAGTCCTGAATCAGCGACCGATGCGCCAATGCCATCGGCAGCAATCGCCCGGGCAGCGATGGTGGCGCTCTTCAGCGCAAAATAAATCCCCTCGCCAAACAAGGCTTCCGCCAGGCCAGCCGCGTCTCCCAGCAGCCAGACCCGGCCGCGCTGGAACACATTGCGACGATTCTTCAACGGGATGATGTAGCCCTGGTATTCGACCCGCAGCGGTTGCTGCAAGCTGGCGTATGCTGCGGTGAAGCGATCCAGGTGCTGGCGCAATGCGGTGCCGCCGAAAGGTGAGTACACACCAACATTAAAATGATCGCGCTTGGGGAAGATCCAGCCGTAGCCGCGCGGCATGCCGTCGAAATCGAACAGGGCACGCGCGCCGAAGCGCTCCAGCACCCCTTCAGCCGGCCACACCATGGCTTCCAATGCCGGCACGTAAGCCACCAGATCCTTGCCGAACAACTTGTTGCGCACCGCGCTGGCAGCGCCGTCGGCGGCCAGCAGCAAGCGGCAGCGCAAGGTACCCTGGCTGGTCACGACGCTGACGGCGTCGGCGCTTTCCGTCGCATCGATAAATGCGGTTTCGGCGAGAAAGCGCGCGCCTTTGGCGCAGGCACGATCCAGCAATAATTTATCGAATTCGCTGCGAACGACGGTGCAGGCCGCCATCGGTTCAATTTCCTTGATGATGGCGTCGCGATTGCGGTAATTGAGGATGGCGCCGCCGATTTCCTGATGCATCGCCGGACCGAGGTCGAAATCAAGCAAATTCATCGCTTTGCGCGACAAACCGCCGCCACATACCTTGGCGCGCGGAAAAGCCTGCTTGTCGATGATCGTCACCTGCAGACCCTGCTCTGCCAGCAGATAAGCCAGATGAGAGCCGGCCGGCCCGGCGCCGACAATCAATACGTCGGTCATGCCCTCGCCGTCAACGAACATGGCAGCCTCGCGCAGGACCAGATGGCCCGGCTAACTCAACACAATCATTCACACCTGGACTTCCTGACGACTTCATCAGCAGCGCCTCGCAAATAATCACTGGCCACGGCAATCCGTCTTGCGCGGCAGAACCGTCAGCATAGCAAAAAACGGCGATCCCGGTGGCGGCAGACATGCGCCTTGCAGACGCCGGATAGTGCTTTTCTTTTATCCTTTGTATATGTTTCTATTTAGAAACATGTTAGTGTATTCGGCTGCTTACGCCACACATAAAAAAAACGTATGGAACAGGGACATGACACAACACTTCAACAGGCACAGGGAGGCCATATCCATGAAAAACGAAAAAAAATTGGAAGTTAAAACCATGCAGCAAAAACGACGCACGTTGTTAACCGGTGGCCTGACCGGGGGACTGATAGTTGGACTGGCAGCCGCGGCGTTGCCTTCAGAACTGCTGGCCAAGGAAAACAAAGCCGCCGGCCTGACACTAGATCGCGCCAAATGGGGTGAGCGCAATCGTCAGCAAATACAGGCACTGCTGGCGCGCAATGGCAAGAACAGCGCCGGCTACAACCCGAAACGCCGTCCTTACGCCGTATTCGACTGGGATAACACCAGCATCATGAACGATACCGAAGAGGCGTTGCTCATGTATCAGATCAACACCCTGTCGTTCAAGCTGAGCCCTGCGGAAATGGGCGCCATCATTCGCCAGAATGTCCCGGCCGGGCCGTTTGCCGCCAGCTACAAGAACGCCGCCGGCAACGCCGTCGAGCTGGAAGCCATCTGCAGCGACATCGATAGCAACTATCAATACCTGTACGACAACTACGAAAAATTAAAAGGCAGCAAGAAACTGGAAGATATCCGCGAAACCGCCCAGTTCCAGGATTTCCGCGCCAAGCTGTATTACCTGTATGAAGCCGTCAATGAGACCTACGGCGTCAATGTCGGCTATCCCTGGGTAATCTATTTTTTCACCAATATGTCGGTGGCCGAAGTACAGCAGCTGGCCGAGGCTTCCAACGATCACAATCTGGGCCTGGGGTTGGTCAAAACCAAATACACCAGCCCCGCGGCGCTGCCCGGTAAAGCAGGCATCGTCAGCGTGACGCATTTCCACGGGATTCGCTTGTGCACCGAGATTGCGACCTTGATGGATGCGTTCGAGCAAAGCGGCATCGACGTCTATGTCAGCACCGCCTCGCTGGAGGAAGTGGTGGCGGTATTTGCGACGACGCCCAAGTACGGCTACAACGTCAAGCGCGAGCATATACTCGGCCTGCGCCTGGAAACCGCCAACGGCGTGTTCATCAACAAATACAAGACTGGCTGGCCGCTCAACTGGGGACCGGGAAAAACCGAAGTCATCAAGAAGGAACTGGTCGCCAGCAAGGGTTACGGACCGATCTTCGTGGCTGGCGACAGCGATGGCGACTACGACATGCTGCGCGATTTTGCCGACACCCAGCTAGGCATGATCGTCAATCGCATGAAGAAGGGCAAGATCGGCGATCTGTCCAAGCTGGCCGCGGATCAAATCCCGGCCAGGTCGCCGCGTTTCCTGCTGCAAGGCCGCAATGAACTGACTGGCAACTGGATGCCATCGGAAGCCAGCATCAAGTACGGCAAAACCGGCGAAACGCTGCTCGGCTAACGCTCTGCGCACACCGGCTGCCCGCGGGCAGCCGGCTGCTGCACACATTCCTCGCATCGCATTGCTCGACCGTTGCCTCGGCACGGCCGATGTATCCGTTTTCCATCAACATTCGCAATAGTCAGATAGGCATTTATGAAGAGATTACTAAAAACCGTCCTTGTTCTGTGTTCCATGATCGCGTCTTTTGCATTCGCCAAAGATGACGACGCTCCAAGAAAAATCACCATCGGCCTGATCGCCACCACCACCGCGGAAGATACCCAGAAACGCTGGCAGCCGGTGATTGACGATTTCGCCAAATACACAAAAATGGAAGTGCGCACGGTGGTATCCACCAACTACAACGAGATCCTGGCCGGATTGAAATCCAACACCATTCAGGTCGCCTGGCTAAGCAGCAAGATTGCGCTTGCAGCGGTGGAAGATAACCAGTCGACGGTTTTTGCGCAGATGGTAAAGCAAGACGGTTCGCGCGGTTACAACTCGGTACTGATCACGCCCGCGAAGAGCCCGGTCAAATCGTTCGAGGATATCTTGGCCAACAAGGGCGTCTACAGTTTCTATGACGGAGACAAAAGCTCGACCTCAGGCTACCTGGTGCCGGCCTACTATGCCTTCGCCAAGAATAAAGTAGAGCCGGAGCGGTTGTTCAAGACGATTACGGTCGGCAATCACAAGAAAAACCTGCAGGCGGTAATCGACGGCCAGGTCGACGTGGCGACCAACAATACCGAAGAACTGGACAGGCTGAAAATAGAATCGCCAGAGCAATTCAGCAAGCTGCGAGTGATCTGGTCATCTCCTTTGATTCCCAACGATCCGCTGCTGTATCGCAAGGATCTGCCGAACGCTGCCAAAGCCAGAATCGAAGATTTTTTCGTCACCTACGGCAAGTCGAAAAATCCTGCGAGCCAGCCTGACGTACTGCAAAAAATTCTCGGTCTGTCCGGTTTCCAGCATTCCACCGACGCTCAGTTGAAGCCGATCGCCGACCTCACCATGTTTGGCCTGTTGCGCAGCAATATGTATGACGCCAAATTGAGTACGGTGCAAAAGCAGAAGGCTTTCGAAGACATTACCGCTCGCTTCGGAAAATTGAGCATGGCGTTGGAGATGGCGCGTATACGGTAACGCGTCCTGTAGCGGCGCGGCGCGAGTACAGCGTCAGTTACATGCTTAAATGCGTGCCGCGCCGTCCGGGAAATACAAGCTGAAACGAATCAGCCCTTCATGCGAACACACAACATCCGCACTGCCCCCATGCACCAGCATGATGGCGCGCACGATGGCCAGGCCCAGGCCATTCGATTCAGTATATTCGCTGCGTGATTTATCGCCACGGTAAAACCGGTCGAACAGACGATCCAGCTGCTCTCGCGGTATCGGATCGCCCTGGTTTTCCACTTCGACCTGAATCCCTTCTCCCTGCGCCCGACCACTGAGGCGCACCGTACTGCCGGGCAGCGCATAACGCACCGCATTGACTACCAGGTTACTCACGGCGCGGCGCCACATGACCGGGCTGGCTTGCACCTTGCCGCTGGCGTCGACTTCCAGGCGGATACCGCGTTCTTCGGCAACACCTTCAAAATAATCGGCGATCTTATGCAACTCGTCGGCCAATATCAACGGCGTTTTTTCTACCGTCAGACCGGCATGATCGGCATGCGCCAGAAACAGGATGTTTTCGACAATCCGGCTCAGGCGTTGTAATTCTTCCAGGTTCGATTCCAGTACTTGCTGGTATTCGGCGGCGTTACGCACCTTGCCCAAAGTTACCTGGGTCTGTCCCATCAGCGCGCCGATCGGGGTCCTTATCTCGTGCGCCAGATCGGCGGAAAATTGCGACAGATGCTCATAGCCGTAGGCCAGCCGGTCCAGCATCGCATTGAACGAAGCTGCCAGCCGGCGCAGCTCCTGCGGCGCGTCTTCTTCCCGCAGACGTACAGCAATGTTGGTTGGGCTGACTTCAGCGGCGCGCTCCGCCATCGCCTTCAACGGCAGAAAGCCGCGCTTGAGCACCAGGAAGCCTAGCAGCGCCGTCAGCAGCACAGAAGCTGCCGCTGCCGCGATCACTTGCCAATAATAGCGGGCCAGGATATGCGATTCCTGGGTCATCACATGGGCGCCGGTAATCACTACGGTAGTGCCGTCGCTGCCGACCTCGGCCAGTGCCGACACCCAGCGCACGCGAACGCCGTCGGTCCGTTCGCCTGGCGTCAGCGCGCCAAGTTTCAGCGCTTGATTCAGGTTTTGCGGCGTCATCGGCGGCGGTGTCATGTTATCGGGATTAACCCGCACGAATGGTGTTTGCCCCGGATAACCGAACATCAGTACATCCTGCTCGCTGCCCAGCATGGTTTCGAACAGGGCCGGCCGGTCTTCCATCTGCTTGACGTTGTACAGATCGTGCAACAGGCGGCGAAAATGCTCGACCCGGCCGATCAGGGAATAATCGGCGCGCGTTTCCAACGCCTGCCGGGTCGACGAATACAAGTACATGCCGAGGCTGGTCACGATGGCACAGGCGATCAGCGCGAACAGGAAAGTCACGCGTGCCGTCAGCGATTGCCTACGCCAGATATTCATGGATTTTCCGCGAACATGTAACCGATGCTGCGCACCGTGTGTATCAGTTTATGTTCGAAGGGATTATCGATCTTGGCGCGCAGGCGCTTGATAGCGACATCAACCACATTGGTGTCGCTGTCGAAATTCATATCCCACACCTCCGAGGCGATGACAGTGCGCGACAGCGCTTCGCCTTTACGCTTGACCAGCAGATGCAGCAATAGAAATTCCTTGTTAGTGAGAACGATATCGATACCTTGGCGCGTGACCCTGCGGCGCAGCAGATCGAGCTGCAAATCGGCGACCTGGAAGAAATCCAGTTCATGCGTCTCGCGTACTACGCCGCGCCGCAGCAGCGTGCGGATGCGCAGCAGCAGTTCGGTAAAGGAAAAAGGTTTGACCAGATAATCGTCGGCACCCAGTTCCAGGCCCCGGATACGGTCGTTGACGTGATCGCGCGCGGTCAGGAAAATCACCGGCAGATCGCGCTTGGCACGCAAGGCGCCCATGATTTTCCAGCCATCTATGCCGGGCAACATCACATCCAGCACCACCAGGTCATAGGAATTCTCCAGCGCCATGTGCAAGCCGTCGCTACCGTTGCGAACCAGATCGACCGCGTAGCCGGATTCGCGCAAACCTTTTTTGAGGTAGGCGCCGGTCTTGGGATCGTCTTCAATGACGAGGATAGACATGCTGGGCCTGTTGAGTGCTTATGGACTTGAAAACCACCCCATTCTATCAATTCGATAGTCGAGAAGAATGACAATATTGTCATTCGCATGTCACCGATAAGACATTGCCCCGCGCCTAGACTGGACCTCCCAGCAATCACAGAGACCGTTTCCATGAAAACCACACAACTCCTGCACCGGCTTGTTCCTGTATTGGCAGCATCTGCACTCCTGGCCTATGGCAGCATGGCTGCCGCGCAAGCAGCGGCGCCGGTGACCCGGGTCCGCGCCACCATCGACAAGGTGAATGCCGACAATCTCGAAGTCAGCGCCAAGGGCGGCAAGAAAATGACGCTGAAACTGGCTCCCGACCTGACGCTCTTCTCGGTCAGCCACGCAGCGATCGGCGATATCAAATCGGACAGTTTTATCGGCACAGCGGCAGTGCCACTGCCGGACGGCAGCCTGAAGGCGCTGGAAGTGCACGTATTCCCGGCCGGCATGAAGGTTGGCGAGGGTCATTACGCCTGGGATCTCGGCAAGAACAGCAGCATGACCAACGGTACCGTGGGCGATGTGGTGGTGACCAGCGGCCGCACGATCACGGTCAAATATCCTGATGGCGAAAAGAAAATCGTAGTGCCGGCCGATGTTCCTATCGTCAGCCTCAACAAAGGTGACCGCAGCTTGCTGGTGCCGGGCGCGCACGGCGTGTTTTTTGTCAGCAAGGCCGCCGATGGCAGCGACGTTGTCGGCCGCGCCACGGTCGGCGTCAATGGCGTAGTGCCGCCGATGTAATGCAGCATCGCGGGCGGCCCCCCTCCCGCCGCCCGCACCGATTCTTGATAAGGTGTACTCATGGCGAATGCTGACAAACCCCGTACCCGCATCATTCATCCGCTGCTGGTGCGTGTAGCCCACTGGATCAATGCCTTTGCCATCGCCTGCATGGTGATGAGCGGCTGGCAGATCTACAACGCCTCGCCGCTGTTCGGTTTCGATTTTCCCCGATGGGCAACCTTGGGCGGCTGGCTGGGCGGCGCAATTGCCTGGCATCTGGCGGCGATGTGGCTGCTGGTGGTGAACGGCTTGATCTATCTTGGCTACGGTTTGCTGGCGGGTCATTTCCGCCGCCATTTCCTGCCGCTGCGGCCGCGCGACCTGCTGCGCAACGTCAAGGATGCGCTGACTTTCAAGCTGGCGCATCAGCCGGGCATATATAACGCCGTGCAACGCCTGATGTACATCGCCGTGTTGCTGCTCGGCGTGCTGGTGGTGGCGTCCGGCCTGTCGATCTGGAAACCGGTGCAGCTAGACGGCCTGGTTGATCTGTTCGGCGGTTACGATATCGCGCGCCGCGTGCACTTTGTTGCGATGGCAGGCATCGTGGCATTCGTTGCGGTGCATCTGGCGCTGGTGCTGATCGTGCCGAGTACCTTACTGCCAATGCTGACCGGACGGGCGCCTCGCCATTCCCGTGACAAGACCCCGAAACAGGAGCAACAAGCATGACCGAAAAGAAAAATAAGCTGCCGAAAAACAACGAACTCCAGCCTGAGCTGGTGCAGCTGCAGCGCCGCCTTTTCCTGCGTTCCGGCCTGTCGCTGGGTGCATTGTCGCTGCTGTCCGGTTGCAATTTGCAGGACGGCGATCAAGTCGATAAAGTATTGTGGGCCATGTCACGCTGGAACGACCGGGTACAAGGCATGCTGTTCCGCCCCGATCACCTGGCGCCGACTTATCCGGCCAGCATGATTACCAAGCCGTTTCCATTCAACGCTTTCTATGACGTCGACTCGGCCCCGGAAATCGACGGCGATACCTATAAGCTGGAAGTCTCGGGCCTGGTGCGCGACCAACGTAGCTGGAACCTGGCGCAATTGCGGGCATTGCCGCAAGAATCGCAAATCACGCGGCATATCTGTATAGAAGGCTGGAGTGCAATCGGCCAGTGGAGCGGTGTGCCGTTCCGTACTTTCCTGGCCCATATCGGCGCGGATACCACGGCGCGTTATGTCGGCTTCAAGTGTGCAGATCGTTATTATTCAAGCATCGACATGGCCACGGCTCTGCATCCGCAGACGATACTGGCGCTGGACTTCGGACAGTCGCCATTGCCGACTGAATACGGCTATCCGTTGAAGCTGCGGGTGCCGACCAAGCTCGGTTTCAAAAATCCCAAGCACATCGCCGCCATCTTCGTCACCAATGAGAATCCGGGCGGTTATTGGGAAGATCAGGGATATAACTGGTATAGCGGCTCATAAACGAACCTTCATTCACCGCGTCCGGTGCAGCAAGGGCAGGAGCGATGCTGATTCATTAAATGAGGCGGGCTTGTATCTTCATCATCTTGCGCAAGCGTTTTCATGAACGCGGCTAGCGATTTTTCCATGCTAGCGAGCAGATCGGCCGGGGCAGGCGGGCTGGAATTGTTTGGCAGGACGAGTTTCTGGCGGGAGGTCATGGTCGCAGTAAAAAATGCGGCTGCCAGACAAGACGAGGCAGCACTTGTTACCGAGTGTCTCGGTTCAGGCTGGTAACGTCAAACGACAAATTTTCAAGTTTGTATGAGCGGAATTCAAGTAGGGTGGGGCAAAAAATCTTGCCCACCCTACTTCTTTACTCGCGAACGGCTGCTTATGCAATCAAACCGCGTTTAGCCAGCATCGGCTCCACCTTCGGATCGCGGCCGCGGAATGCGCGGAACGCCAGGGCCGGATCTTGTTTGTTGCCAGAGCTGTAGATGTAACGCTGCAAACGTTCGGCAATCTTTGGCTCGAACGGGTCGCCGGCTTCAATGAAGGCATTGTACGCGTCGGCATCCAGCACTTCGGCCCACATGTACACGTAGTAGCCGGCCGCATAATCTGCACCGCTGAACAAATGCTGGAAGTGGGACAGATGATGACGCTGGCCGATGTCTTGCGGCACTCCCAGCAGTTCGCACTGCTGCGCTTCGAAGGCGGCGATGTCCACCTTGCTGCCGTTCGGCAGCGAGTGCAAGGCCATATCGATCAAGGCCGGGCCGGCATACATGATGGTGGCCCAGGCCTGGTCGAACTGGCGCGCGCGCTTCAGCTTTTCCAGTAACGCTGGCGGCATCGCTTCGCCGCTCTGATAATGACGGGCATGGCGCTGCAGCACGACCTCTTCTTCAGCCCAGTTCTCGAAAATCTGCGACGGCAATTCAACGTAATCCTGCAATACCTGGGTGCCTGCCAGGCGCTCGTATTTCACCTGCGACAGCAAGCCGTGCAAGCCGTGGCCGAACTCATGGAACAAGGTGCGGACATCGTCAAAACTCAGCAAGGTCGTTTCCGCCTTGGCGAAATTATTGTTGTTGATGACCACCGGCAGCGTGCCGCCGTTGTGACCGGACTGGCTGCGGAAAATATGCATCCAGGCGCCGCTACGCTTGCTGGCGCGGGCATAGTTATCGCCGATGAACAAACCGATCAATGCGTTGTCGCGATTGCGCACTTCCCACAGGCGCGCATCGGCATGATGCAACGCGACGCCGTGCTGTTCGACGAAGCTGATGCCAAACAGACGTTGGGCGCAATCGAACATGGCGCAGATCATGTTTTCGAGCGCAAAGTAAGGCTTCAACTCGGCGTCGTCGAGATCGTAGCGCGCCTGCCGTACTTTCTCGGCCAGGTAACGCCAGTCCCAGGCTGCGATCGGCGTCGGCTGGCCCAGGCTGCGCGCCATTTCGGTCAGCGCGGCGCGGTCGTCGGCAGCTTTGGCCTTGGCCGGTTCCCAGACCTTGCCGAGCAAAGCCGACACCGCTTCCGGTTTGCCGGCCATGCGGTCGATCAACTGATAGTCGGCGTAAGTCGGATAACCGTGCAACCGTGCCTGTTCCTGACGCAAAGCCATGATTTCAGCGGCTACTGGACGATTATCATGAGCGCCGGCATGGGCGCCGCGCGCTACCCGGCCTTGCCATACCGATTGCCGCAGATCGCGTCGATCGGAAAACGTCAGGAAAGGTTCGGCTAGCGATGGCGACAAGGTAATTACATGGCTGTTTTCCGGCAAGCCGCGTTGTTGCGCTGCCGATTTGGCTGAAGCACGCAGAAAATCAGGCAAGCCCGCCAGCGCGGCTTCGTCTTCCAGTACCAGCGTAAAACTGGATTCGTCGGCCAGCACGTTTTGCGTGAACGCGGTGCTCAAGGCAGCCAATCTTTCGGTCAAGGCGCTGTAGCGCGCCCGCGATTGCGGCGGCAGGTTGGCGCCGGCACGGACGAAATCGAGATGGATGCGCTCCAGCAGGCGCAGTTGTTCCGGATCCAGGTCCAGCTCAGTGCGCTTTGCGTACAGTTCGGCGATCCGTGCAAACAGGCCGGCATGCAGATAGATCGCATTCTTGTGCGCGGCCAGCCGCGGCGCCAGTTCGATCTCGACAGCTTGCAGGGCCGGTGAAGTTTCGCTTGCGGTCAGGTTCTCGAACAGCAGGCTGATGCGGCTGTTAAGGCGACCCGAAGCGTCGAAAGCGGCCAGCGTGTTGGCAAAATTTGGCGCTGCGGATTGCGCGGCAATCGCATCGATTTCAGCCAGGTGCGCAGGCAGCGCAACTGCAAATGCGGCTACGAAATGTTCAGCCCTTACCTGATCGAACGGCGGCAATCCGTAAGGGGTATTCCAGTCTTGCAACAGCGGGTTGATGGCTTGAGCATCTGTCATGGCTAGCATCCGGACTAAAGAAGAGAACGCTATTGTATCGCCGTATGCGAATCTTTAATGCGCCCCGCCAGAGGTAGTTTGTAAGCTCTGATAGCCGGGCTTACAAACCCAGATCACTCAACCCCGGATGATCATCCGGACGCCGCCCAAGAGGCCAGTGGTATTTACGTTCGGATTCTTTAATCGGCAAGTCGTTGATACTGGCATAACGCCGGTGCATCAAACCGTTTTCATCGAACTCCCAATTTTCATTACCGTAGCAGCGAAACCAGTTGCCGGCAGCGTCGTGGCACTCGTAGGCAAAACGCACGGCGATCCGGTTGCCGTCGAAAGCCCACAATTCCTTGATCAGCCGGTACTCCAGTTCGCGTTCCCATTTACGTGTCAGGAATTGCACGATCTGCTCGCGCCCCTGCGGAAATTCTGAGCGATTGCGCCAGATGGTGTCGACCGTGTAGGCCAGCGACACGCGCCGCGGATCGCGGGTATTCCAACCATCCTCCGCCATCCTGACTTTCTGTATCGCAGTCTCCCGGGTGAAGGGCGGGAACGGCGGACGGGCTTCGCTGGTTTGACTCATGGTAAAACTCCTTGGTCGGGTTATGAATAGTAATCACAAAATGCAAATCCTGCTGGCGGCCATGCTGGTGACCATTTGAGCATTTTCGGGCAGCCAAAGCGCCGCATTGAGATAAGGGATAAAGTGTCGGCTTGATTTTTTAAAGGCACTTCAACATGGCAGACTCACAATCCACCAAACTCAGCTCCGGCCTGGTGATCATGATGTCCATCGCAACCGGCGTCGCGGTGGCCAGCAATTATTACGCGCAACCCCTGTTGCACACTATCGCCTCCCGTTTTGGCATTTCCAACGGCAGCGCCGGACTGATCGTCACCGTTGCCCAGCTGGGTTATGCCTTGGGCCTGCTGCTGCTGGTGCCATTGGCAGATATGGTCGAACGCAAGAAACTGATCGTCGTGATGACCTTGCTGTCCGCTTGCGGACTGCTGATCACCGCCACCGCACAAAGCATGGTGTTCGTTTTGCTAGGCACCGCGCTGACCGGTTTGTTTTCAGTAGTGTCGCAAGTACTGGTGCCATTTGCCGCGACGCTGGCGGCGCCGCAAGAGCGCGGCAAAGTGGTTGGGCACGTCATGACTGGCCTGCTGCTGGGTATCTTGCTGGCGCGTACCGTCGCGGGTTACTTGTCGGCGCTGGGCGGCTGGCAGACTGTTTACTGGTTCGGCGCCGCATTGATGATCGTCACCGCGATAGTGCTCGGGCGCGCATTGCCGCGCCATCACCAGGAACAGCATCTCAACTATCCGCGCTTGCTGGCATCGATCTTGACCTTGTTCCTGGAAGAACCGGTATTGCGCACCCGCGCCTTGATAGGCGGGATCATCTTCGCCGTATTCAGCGTGCTCTGGACTTCGATCTCTTTCCTGCTGGCGGCTGCGCCTTTCAATTATTCCGACGGCACCATCGGCTTGTTCGGACTGGTCGGCGCCGCCGGCGCCCTCGCTGCTTCGCATGCCGGACGGTTGGCCGATCGCGGCCATGCCGCGCGTTCCACTACCGTAGGCCTGGGCCTGCTTCTGTTGTCGTGGCTGCCGCTGGTGTTTGCAAAGAGCTCGTTGCCAGGCCTGATCGTTGGCATCTTGCTGCTGGACCTGATGGTGCAGGCGATACACGTTACCAATCTCAGTGTCATCAATCATCTGCACCCGGAATCCAGGAACCGGCTGACTGCCGGCTACATGACTTGCTACTTCGTCGGCGGTGCTTGCGGATCCGTGCTGTCGACCTCGATGTACGGCTATGCCGGCTGGATTGGAGTATCGATGACAGGTGCGGGCTTGAGTGCAGCCGGGCTGATTCTCTGGTGGCTACTGGGCCGCAATGAGAAGGCAACCCACGTCACGCCAGGTTCGATTGGCGACGCCAGCCATCACTAATCACAGATTACCGAGACCCGCGTTCATGCGTCTTCTTCGACTAATATTTCCGACAACAGTTTTTTAATCTCCGGAACGCATGAGCCGCAATTGCCGCCCGCCTTCAGGCAAGTGGTTACCTGCGCCACGGTAGTCAAGCCCTGCTTGCGCACCGCATCGCAAATGGTATTGCGTCCGACCGAAAAACAGGAGCACACCGTGGCCCCGGTATCGGCGCCCTTCTCAATCGGCTGGCCGATCAGCAGGCCGACCCGATCGGCATCTTCCAGCTGTTCCTTGACGAACAAGCTCGCCAGCCAGGCACGCGATGGTAAATCCGGGCGCGGCGACAGGAACACGCAAGCATCGATACGGTCATCGACCACATGCACGGCGCGATAGATGCCGGCGCTGGCATCTTCATATTCCAGCCAGTCGGCATCGGCAGCATCTACTCCGAGCAGTTTGGCCGCCCAGGCGCCACGATCGGCGATCGGACTGCGACCAGCCAGTTCGTAGCGATTAAAGCGGCGGCCCTGGATCCGCGTCCAATGCGTGACATCATCCAATGCCGGTTGGCTGCGGCTCAACACGAAACCGTACCAGGCCACCCTGAACTCTTCGACTCGCACCGGCGTGTGTTTGAACTCCGGCTCACCTGAAACCGGATCGACCACCGGATTGACCAAGGCTCCAACCCGCGCATCTGATGCCGATTGTCCGTTCCAGTGAATCGGCACGAAAATGCTGCCGCGGGTGATGCCGCCGCCGTGCTGCACCCTGGCCACCATTGCTCCCCAGCGCGTCGAAATGCGCGCCAGCATGCCTTCGCGCACGCCGTACGACAGGGCATCTTGCGGATGCATGTCGACGAAGGATTCCGGTACATGATCGGCCAGCTTGGGCGACTTGCCGGTGCGCGTCATGGTATGCCACTGATCACGCACGCGGCCGGTATTGAGACTCAGCGGATATTCGCTGTCGGGTGCGTGCCGCGGCGCCCGTGGCGTAGTGGCGATAAAGCGCGCCTTGCCGTCGGCATGGGCAAAACGGCCGTCGGCAAACAAGCGCGCCGTACCCTGCTTTTCACCTGACGATGTGGTGACGATAGGCCATTGCACCGGTTGCAAAGCATCGAATCCGGCTTGACCAAGAGCGCTTAGGCCGGTCAGATTGAACAGCCGGCGCTGGCCGTAGGCATCGCCGTTACGGAAGGCGCTCAAGCGGGTATGCTCGTCGAACACCTGGTGTGCCGCGCTGAAATCGAAACCCGCATAGCCCATGCGTTGCGCCACCTGGCACAGAATCTGCCAATCGGCACGGGTCTCGCCCGGCGCGCTCAGGAAAGCGCGCTGGCGCGAAATACGACGTTCCGAACTGGTGACCGTGCCATCCTTCTCGCCCCAACCCATGGCTGGCAACAAGATGTGCGCAAAGGCGTTGGTGTCGGTTTTTTCAATAATATCGGACACCACC
This sequence comes from Collimonas sp. OK307, assembly GCF_900113705.1. Taxonomy (GTDB): domain Bacteria; phylum Pseudomonadota; class Gammaproteobacteria; order Burkholderiales; family Burkholderiaceae_D; genus Collimonas. The sequence goes on from NZ_FOQI01000002.1 coordinate 57,371, forward strand.
ACCAGTTCGCATTTAGCCAATGCCCGCTGGACCTGGTCGGCATCTGGCAAGCTGACCACAGGATTGGTGGCGATGATCCAAACCGCCTTGACGCGGCCGGCTTCGATCGCCTGGAACAGGTCTACCGCTTTCAAGCCGGGCCGGTCCGCCATACGCGGCGCCTGCCAGAAATCCTGCACCGTTTCGCGATGACGGGGATTGTCCAGATCCATATGCGCCGCCAGCATGTTCGCCATGCCGCCCACTTCACGGCCGCCCATGGCATTTGGCTGACCTGTGATCGAAAACGGACCCATACCCGGCTTGCCGATGCGTCCGGTCAGCAAATGGCAATTGATGATGCTGTTGACCTTGTCGGTGCCGGACGACGATTGATTGACGCCCTGCGAGAAAGCGGTCACAACTTTTTGATTCGCGGCAAACCATTCATAGAAGGTCTGCAAATCCAGCAGGTCTAACTTGCAAGCTTTAGCCACCGCGGCCAGGTCGGCGCAATCGACTTCGGCTACTTCAAGCGCTGCAGCCAGGCCATTGGTGTGCGCCTCAACAAAACCGGTGTCAGCGGCATCGTGGCGCACCAGGAAACTGAGCAAGCCGTTGAATAGCCAGACATCGCTGCCAGCCTTCAACGGCAGATGCAAATCGGCTAGTTCGCAAGTTGCCGTGCGGCGCGGATCGATCACCACCAGCTTCATCTGCGGCCGCGTCTCCTTGATCTTGGCGATGCGCTGAAACAGGATCGGGTGGCACCATGCAGTGTTGGAGCCTACCAGCACCACCAGATCTGCCAACTCCAGATCTTCGTAGCAAACCGGCACCAGATCGGCGCCGAATGCGCGCTTATGGCCAGCGACGGCGGACGACATGCACAGGCGTGAATTGGTATCGATGTTAGCGCTGCCGATGTAACCCTTCATCAGCTTGTTGGCGATGTAATAATCTTCCGTCAGCAGCTGGCCCGAGACATACAGCGCGACAGCGTCAGGCCCGTGCCGGTCTATGATTGTACGGAAACCTTGTGCGACTTTATCCAGCGCTGCATCCCAGGACACGCGTTGCAATGAGGATTGATCACCATCCTGCACCCGCATTTGCGGATGCAACAAACGCCCGTCCAGATCGACGGTTTCGCCCAATGCTGAACCTTTGACGCACAACCGGCCGGCGTTCGATGCGTGAGTTTCATCGCCGGCGATATCAACCTGGCCGTCGCTGCGCAACGTGGCGCGCACACCGCAACCGACGCCACAGTAAGGGCAGGTAGTCTGTGTGCCGCCCTGCTTGCTGACAAGCTGGCTGGCTGCTACCAAGGGAAAAGTCGAGGCCGAATTCATGTACGCTCCCGATCAGGCGGCCTGGGCGCATAGCGCCTGGCCGAACAGCAATTGGCTACGCAACGCAGAAATATCGGTACGGTTCTGGATCATCTCGAAATACCATGGACCATCCTTGACGTCTCCATACAGCACCGCGCCGACGATATGCGGTCCGTTGATCACCAGCCGTTTATAGATGCCACGACGCGGGTCGCGCAACACCAGGTCTTCGCTGCCCTCGCCGCCGATGAAATCACCAGCGGAATACAGGTCGACCCCGGTGACTTTGAGTTTGGTGGCGGTAGCTTGCTGCACATAACGCCGATGACCGGCGCCGGCCAGATGGGCGCCGCATACCCGCGCCTGCTCCCAGATCGGCGCCACCAGCCCGAAGGTCGCCATGCGGTGCTGCACACATTCGCCCACTGCATAGATGCGCGGATCGTAGGTTTGCAAAGTATCGTCGACCACAATCGCGCGTTCGCAATGCAGGCCGGCTTGCTGCGCCAGTTCAATATTGGGGCGCACGCCAGCGGTCATGACTACCAGGTCGGCAGGGATCTCCGTACCATCCTTGAAGCGCACCGCGGTGACTTGCCCGGCGCCGACGATTTCAGCAGTTTGAGCGTTCAGTAAAAAGCGCAGGCCTTTTTGTTCCAAAGCCTTCTTCAACAAGATTGCTGCAGACTTGTCGAGTTGCCTTTCCATTAAACTGTCCATCACATGCACCACGGTGACATCCATGCCTTGCCGCATCAAGCCGTTAGCGGCTTCCAGGCCAAGCAGGCCGCCACCGATGACCACCGCATGGCGATGATTGCGTGCCGCTGTCAACATGGTTTCCACATCCTGCACATCACGGAAAGCGATCACGCCGGGTAGTTGATGGCCCGGTACCGGGATGATGAACGGCTTGGAGCCAGTCGCCAGCAGCAGCCGGTCATAACGCAATTCGACACCGCCGCGCGAACGCACAATGCGGCGATGCCGATCTATGCTCACCACCGGATCACCCGCGTGCAGCGTAATGCCGTGCTGCCGATACCACTCAGGCGTATTGAGCATGATGTCGTCCATGCTCTTGTCGCCCGCCAGCAGCGGCGATAGCAGGATACGGTTGTAATTGCCGTGCGGTTCGGCGCCAAACACCGTGATGTCATACAGGTCCGGCGCCAGCTTGAGCAGCTCTTCCACCGTGCGCATGCCGGCCATGCCATTGCCGATCACCACCAGCGTTGGCTTTTTGGCGGTCGATGGCGCGGCGGTGGCGGTTTTCATGTTCATACGCCTACCCAGACCTTGCCTTCGCTGATGCGGGCCGGATAGGCGCTCACCGAATGTTCCGGTGCTTCCAGGCATTCCCCGGTTTGCAAATCGAAATGGTGCTTGTAGATAGGCGAAGCGACCACGATGCGTTCCCCGAGGCTGCCCACCAGGCCACGCGACAGCACCGCCGCCTCGGCGTTCGGATCGTAATTGCCGATGGCGAACACACGATGTTCGCCATCGATCACATGGAATACGGCAACCTGCTCGCCGTTGACCAATGCACAGACGCCAGTATTCGGTACGATGTCGTCCAGCGGACAAACTGCAATCCAGTTGCTGCTTTGGTGGTCATGATGCATGGCAGTTCCCTTGGTTCCATTAAGCGGTTTCAACAACAATCGGAATATTGATGCGCTTGCGTTCAACTATCGTGGCCGGACGAATCTGGCCGCGCTCTTCCACGAACACCACATTGCTGTCGGCCTGGTCGCTATTGACGAAATGCTGGAAGCGCTTGCGCGTTTCGGCGTCGGTCACGGCGTGTTTCCATTCGCATTCATAAGTATCGACCACATGCTGCATGTCGGCTTCCAGTTCTGCCGCGATGTTCAGCTTGTCGTCCACCACTACCTGCTTCAGGTAATCGAGACCGCCTTCCAGGTTGTCGCGCCAGACGCTAGTGCGTTGCAGGCGATCGGCGGTGCGGATGTAGAACATCAGGAAACGGTCGATGGTCTTGATCAAGGTCGCTTTATCGAGATCTGACACCAGCAGTTCGGCGTGGCGCGGCTTCATGCCGCCGTTGCCGCACACGTATAGGTTCCAGCCTTTTTCGGTGGCAATGATGCCTACATCCTTACCCTGCGCTTCAGCGCATTCGCGAGTGCAGCCGGAGACGCCGAACTTGATCTTGTGCGGCGCCCGTAAACCCTTGTAGCGGTTTTCCAGTTCAATTGCCAGGCCGACGCTGTCGTCGACGCCGTAACGGCACCAGGTAGATCCTACACAGGATTTGACGGTGCGCAAGGATTTGCCGTAGGCGTGGCCGGATTCAAACCCGGCCGCGATCAGCTCTTCCCAGATCAGCGGCAATTGTTCAACCCGAGCGCCAAACAAGTCGACCCGCTGGCCGCCGGTGATTTTGGTATACAGGCCGTATTTCTTGGCAACCTGGCCGACTGCAATCAAGCCGTCCGGCGTGACTTCGCCACCGGCCATGCGCGGCACGACTGAATAGGTGCCGTCTTTCTGGATATTGCCGAGAAAGTAATCGTTAGAATCCTGCAGGCTGGCGTGTTCTTTCTTCAGCACGAAATCATTCCAGCAGGAGGCCAGGATGCTGGCCGCCACCGGTTTGCAGATATCGCAACCGAGACCCTTGCCATGCTGTTCCAGCAGGGCGCCGAAAGTCTTGATCTTGCCGACTTTCACCAGATGGAACAACTCTTGGCGCGAATAAGAAAAATGCTCGCAGACATGGTTGTTAACCGCCATGCCCTGCTTCTTCATCTCAGCCTTCATGATCTGCGTCACCAGCGCCACGCAGCCACCGCACGAGGTACCGGCCTTGGTGCAGGTTTTCAGAGCGCCGATACTGGTGGCGCCGCCGCTCACTGCGGCGCACAAGTCACCTTTCGACACGTTATTGCACGAACAGATCTGGGCCGTCTCCGGTAACGCGTCTACCCCAAGTCCTACCCGTGCCTGGCCGTCGGCTTGCGGCAGGATCAGGAACTCGGGCGATGCCGGCAACTCGATACGGTTGAGCATCATCTGCAGCAGCGTGCCGTATTCGCTGGCGTCACCCACCATCACCCCGCCCAGCAGGTATTTGCCGCATTCCGACACCACGATTTTCTTGTAAATCTGCTTGCGCTCGTCCGTGAACTGATAGGAGCGGCTACCGGCTTCCTTGCCGTGCGGGTCGCCGATGCTGGCGACGTCGACACCCATCAGCTTGAGCTTGGTGCTCATGTCGGCGCCGGTGAATTCCGGCGTGGCCACACTGACGCTGGCATCGGTCACGGGCTCTGCCAGCATATGTTTCGCGGCGATGCGCGCCATGTCATAGCCCGGCGCTACCAGCCCGAATATCTTGCCATTCCACAGGGCGCATTCGCCAATCGCATAGATGTCCGGATCGGAGCTACGGCAACTGTTATCGATCACGATGCCGCCACGGTCGCCAACTTTGAGTCCGCTATCACGTGCCAGTTCGTCACGCGGACGGATGCCGGCCGAGAACACGATCATGTCGGTATCGAGATGGCTGCCATCGTCGAAATTCATGCGATGCGTGCCGGTTTTGCCGTCGACGATCTCCAATGTGTTTTTTTGCGTATGCGCTGTAACGCCCAGCTCTTCGATTTTCTGGCGCAGGATGCGGCCGCCGCTTTCATCTACTTGCACCGCCATCAGGCGTGGCGCGAACTCGACCACGTGCGTTTCCAGCTTCATGTCACGCAACGCCTTGGCACACTCCAGTCCCAGCAAGCCGCCGCCGATCACCACGCCGCTGCGAGAGCGTTTGCCGCACTCCAGCATCGCTTCCAGATCTTCGATGGTGCGATACACGAAACAATCCTTGCGCTGGTTACCGGCCAGTGTCGGTACAAACGGATAAGAGCCGGTAGCAATCACCAGCTTGTCGTAAGCCAGCGTTTCAATCTCGCCGTTGATATTGAACGTAACAGTCCTGGCCGCGCTGTCGATCAACTGTGCCTTGGCGTTCAGCTTCAGTTCAATATGATGGTTACCTTCGAAAAAGCCGGGCGCCACCAGCGACAAGTCTTGCGCCGATTTACCGGCAAAGAATTCCGACAGATGGACACGATCGTAAGCCGGGCGCGGTTCTTCGCACAGCACCGTGACTTCGATGCCCGGCGTACCTGCATCCGCCAGGCACTCCAGGAATTTATGACCGACCATGCCGTGACCGATAACGATGATTTTCATGGTGTCTTCCTTTAAACGCTCAGGCTTCGTGATGCCAATGCACTGTTGTGCAATTCTTGTTCCTGCGCCTTGTGCTCCGGACTGAAACGTACGGCGATGGCGCACAATGCCGAGATCGACACCAGCACGCCCAACATGGTCAGCGTCTGCTGGGTATCGCCCAGGCCTTTCATCAGGAAACCGGCCGCCACCGCACCGACATTACCGCCGGCGCCGATGATGCCGGCCACGCCGCCGAGCGACTTGCGATCGATAAAGGGCACCAGCGCATAGGTCGCGCCGCAAGCCATGTGCGTAAATAAACCGAACGTCAGCATCGCCACCACTGCCAGAGCAACGCTGCCGGCATGGGCAAACCACAGCAAACCCAATCCTTCGCCAAGCATCAGCACAAACAGCAAGACTGCGCGGCTATCCAGGTTGCCGCGCAATGCAACCTGGTCTGACAGCCAGCCACCCAGTGCGCGCGCAAACAGGGCCAGCAAACCGAAACTGGCCGCTGCCATGCCCGCGCCTTTCAGCGACAAGCCGAAATGATCGACGTAATAAATGGCAGCGATGTTGTGAATGAAAATCTCGACACCGAAACAGGCGCCGTAAGTAACGAACAGCAGCCACACCCGGTAGTTGGCGCTGGCGGCGCGAAAACTGGCCCAGCCGCCCTTTTTTCCACCCTCGATAGCCACGCCGCGGGCGCGCAAATCTGCGTAATTGCCTTGCGGGCAATCTTGCGTATAACGCCAGTACAGCGCCGCCATGATCAACATGAACACGCCCGGCACCAGCAACGCCAGGCGCCAGCCCAGTGTCTCGCTGACACCCAGCATCAGCAAAGCTGCCACCAGCAACGGCATCAAGGCTTGCGCCGCGCCGCCGCCGGCATTGCCCCAACCGGCCGAAGCGGCGTTGGCGGTGCCGACTACGTTAGAGGCGAACATGACCGAGGTGTGATACTGCGTGATGACAAAACTCGCGCCGACCGCACCGATACACAGGCGGAAGAACAGGAAACTCTCATAACTCTGCACCATGGCCACGCCGAACACCGGCAGCGCACCTATCAGCAGCAACCCTGTGTAGGTTTTGCGCGGGCCGTAACGGTCGCACAACGGACCGACCAGCAAGCGCACCAATATCGTCACCGCCACCGCGGCGATATTGATATTGGCGATTTGCGCCATGCTCAATCCGAGTTGCCCCTTGATCATCGGCATCAGCGGCGCGCAGGCAAACCACGCGAAGAAACAGACGAAGAACGCCATCCAGGTCAGGTGAAAGGCGCGCATCTGCGGTGTACGCAGGCTGAAGAGTTTGATGCTGGTCGCTTTGTTTTCCATTTTTGGTCTCTAAAAACAAAAAGGCGTCCTCTCGACCCAACCACAAAGTGGTCGAGCCAAGAGGACGCCGTTGTCCAACAGATCCATCGTTGGACCTGCATCAGAAAGGGTAGGATCTTCGTTGATCCTGTGACCTGATCTAATGCAAACGCCGTGCCACCAATCTAAGCACTTGATTTTAAACGATTTATTTGTTTTCCTGGTAAAGAGAAAGGGTGTCCACTGCGCCTTTCCAGCGCGCTGCACGGGATTCCTGCTTGAAAATGGTGCGCTGCAATCTATTTCGGTGCATCAGTCATCTGGCGTTATCTAGATCGCCTGCCAACCCTCGATTCCGGTGAATATCCCGGCAGCAATCAATAGCCCGCCGACCGCGCGGGCGGTGATGAGACTGCCGCACGGGTTGGTATCGAACCAGCGGCGGGTGCGGCTGGACAAAATGGCAATGACTCCGTACACGCCAGCCTGGGTCAGCGCGGTGATGATCCACAGTACCAGCGCCTGGCTCCAGATCGGGCCGGCATCGATTTTCAGGAATTGCGGGAAGATCGCCAGCATGAAGACGTAGGCTTTCGGATTAAGCAAGCTGGTCAGCATGCCTTGGTAAAAGGTGGTCGCAGGTGCCTTGGCTACCGTCTGCCCCGAAGTCGACGCAAAGTGAAAGCCGCTCTCGCTGCGCAACAGCGACCAGCCGATCCAGGCGATGTAGGCAGCGCCAGCCAGCAACACAAGATTGAACAAACTAGGCCAAAGCTTAAGTACCACCGCCAGACCCAGCGCACCCATGGTCATATGGCAGACACCGCCGGCGACGATTCCAGCCACCGCCGCCAGACCGGAGCGTCGGCCGCCGACCAACGCACTCGCCAGGACGAAAGCCATATCCAGCCCAGGCAACACGATGACGCCAAAGACAATCATGAAATAAAGCCAAAGATTGACGGATTGATGCATTTTAATTTCTCCTGATACTGTGACTAGGAATCGGTAACAAGCTCGAACAAAAATTTGAACCACTGCTTCCGGGTGGCCTCGACTATTCCGCCAGCCAGCGCAGGCGCGAGCGCATGGCCGGATCGAGGATCACCAGCTCCGGCGCCGACCTGAGTAAGCCGTCGGCTGCCAGTTCCCTGGCAGCGCGATCGGCCAGAGGATAAAACTTGCTTTCCAACTGCGGGTCATCCTTCGCAATCCCCAGCCACACCAGGTAAAGACCACCGGTCCTGACTGGCAACTGCGGGAAATTATTCTTCGTATCGAGCGTCACCAGCAACCCCGCCTGGCGTACGCCGGCAGCCTGGTAACCGGCGAAAATCGATGCTGCCTGGCGCGCAAACAACTCGACATCGTCGGCCTTGGGCGCAAAGATTTGCGCTACCACCACGCCCTGCGCACCCTGTGTTTCGCACACCGGATCAACTGCCCGTAATGTGCTGACGCCACTGTTCTGGTGCAACGGCCGTAGCAGCATCACGTTATCGCTGTCGACGATCAGGTCGTTCAATGTGGTCCGATGCTCCTTCCATACCGGTCCGTAGTAGAAAGCGCTGTTGACGATGGCGCGAGCGTCCATGTCCTTGAAGCCGCGCAGCCAGGTAAACGCATTTGGATTCTTGCGTTCAAAGAACTGGCCGAGGGCCAGCGCGCCGAGTTGCTGGAAGGCTTCCGGAAAAAAACTTTCGAAATAGGTGGCGAAATTGGCCCGGCCGCCGTCCTTGATCTGATATCGACGGAATTCGATCACCTGGAAATTGTTGAGATGACTGATGTTTTGCATGGCGTGTTGCTCATTGGCTAAAGAAGCAGGTGAAGGTGGAGTTGCGGGACATTGTGCAAATGTCGCCGCGAACATTGCAAAAAGCAGGAAAATCCCGGCGATGAAGCTGTGCATGGTCGTCCTCCTGCTCACGGTTGGTTTACATTTTTTGTTGCTGAAATCGAAGATAAAGGCTATTTAGGACATAATTCGTCCTATATATAAAATATCCTGCGAAGCATGTACCACCCAACTACACGCGTGCTGGCAGTGCTCGAACTGCTGCAAACCCATGGCCGTATGAGCGGGGCCGAGATGGCGGCGCGCCTTGAAATCGACGGCCGCACGCTGCGCCGCTATATCGTGACCCTGGAGGAAATGGGAATTCCGATCACTACCGATCGCGGGCGCCATGGCGGTTACGCGTTGATCGCCGGCTTCAAGTTGCCGCCGATGATGTTCACCGATGACGAGGCGCTGGCTTTATCGATTGGTTTGCTGGCGGCGCGCAGTCTCGGCCTGGCTGAAGCAGCGCCGGCGGTGGCGAGCGCCCAGGCCAAGCTGGAGCGGATCATGCCGGCTAATCTGAAGCGTCGTGTCAGTGCCGTCGACGAGACGGTCAAGCTGGATCTGTCGCAAGCCATCTCGCCGGCAGACAACGCTGCTTTGGTGGCTCTCAGCGCCGCGGCGCAAAACAGGCAGCGGGTCCATCTTCACTACCGCAGCGCCAGCGGCGACGACAGCGAGCGCGACTTCGATGCCTACGGCCTGGCCTATCGCGGCGGCCGCTGGTATGTGGTTGGCATGTGTCATTTGCGCAAGGATCTGCGCTCATTCCGGCTGGACCGTATTGGCGAGGTGCAATTGCTGGAAACAAGCTTCACGAGGCCGGCCGATTTCGACGCCCTTGACCACCTGGCGTTTTCGGTAGCCACCATACCGCGTGCGTTTGCCATCGAAGTGCTGTTGAAAACCGATCTCAAATCGGCGCGTGAACAGTTGTTCGACGCTATCGGTATCTTTGCGCAAACGGAAGATGGCGTGCTGGTTCGCAGTCAGGCGGATGACCTCGACTGGTTTGCCCGGGAGTTGGCGCGGATGCCTTTTGCATTTGAGATACATAGTCCGCCCGAGTTGCGCGATGCGGTCAGGGTCTGTGCGCAGAGGTTATTGGCGCAAATCGAAAAATAGCGGAAAAATAACACCTGCCAGTGACGACAGCATGTTGCCCGGCTTATGCGAGATAGAGCGCATGCGACGGCTATTCGCGACATCAACGTTCTCCGCAGAACAACAACCTGAAGAGAAAACCCCGCTTCACACCGGAAAACATAACCAATAGCAAGGGCTTGGGGGCATCCGCGTGATATCCTAGGCGATCTAAAACACACCGCTTTTGTTGTCAATGAATACACCTGTTGTTGCATCTACCCCCAACCCTGTTCAAACTGCACGCGTTCTGCTCAAGGAACTCCAGGAAAAATACACGGTATTTCGCGATTACCTGCCGCTTGCCATCGGCATCGACAAGCAACTTATCGCCCTGTCTCCCGAAATCAACCGCAAGACCTTGCGCATCGCATTGGGCATGCATACCAACTCGCTGCGCTATCTCAAGGGAATGGAAAAGGCGACCCACAGGTTCGATCTTGAAGGCAACAGCACGGATGAAGTGACGGAAGTCCACCGCACCCACGCCACTGAAACACTGCGCGAACGTTTCAAGAAAAACGCCGAACAACGCAAGGCCCAGCGTGCCGCTGAAGCCGCGCACGAAGCTGCCGAAAAAGCTGCGCGCCAGCATACCGAGAAACTCAATCAGCTGACGGCCAAGTTCTCGCGCAATCGCGGTTGATGCGGTTGACGCTGTCGAATTAACGCCGGCTCAGCCAATTCAGCTGAGCCCATCCGGCAAATTCCCCCGCCGCCTGCTGCATTCAGCCGGAGGCGGCGGCGAGCTCATTTACCAGTCAACAGCCATATCCAGTCAGAACTGGCGTTCGCTATCGTATTTTCCTCTTTTTTAGAAGATGCATTGGGCTGCGCCCTGCCGCCCAGCTTCGCGCTGTAGGCTATCCTGTTGCTTTTGTTTGCCATGCGTCGCGTCGCACGCAGGGTATATTCGTCGCCAAACGCAACAATCGGATTCAGCATTTTATGCAACTCTCTGTCGTCGCTGAGGTGATTCGCCAGCTGCCGCCAGATGTCGGCCTGGTTCCAGCGCATGAAACGCACGTAGGAATTCTGCCAACGGCCGAATTCCGGCGGCAATGCCGACCACTTGGATCGGGTTGCCACAATCCAGAGAATCGCTTGCAGGAACAGGCGATTGTCGCGGCCGGTAGCGCCAGGATCGGCTTCACTCCCTAACAACAACGGTTTCAATTTTTGCCAATGCTCTTCTCGAAGGTTCATTTCGCGCTTTGATGATGGTTATCAAACTGTTCACGCTATTCTTGATCATTTCGAGTAAAAAATACATAAGGGATGGCTGAATCCCGCTGGCGCGGGCGATGTTGCAAACATTCGTGCGAGCAACACCGGACTATTTGATCAGCTTCAGAATCTCGCGAAATTTTGGATGGTTGCTGTCACGTATCCATTCGAACATCAGCATTTCGCTGCTGACGATTTCAGCACCGGCGTTGCGGGCACGATCTATCGCGGCGATCTTGTCGCTGCTCCTGCGCGAGCCGATTGCGTCGCTTACCAGCTTTATTTGCCCTTGCCGCTGCCGATGCAGCAAACCCAGCACCGTTTGCAAAACGCAGACATGGGCTTCACAGCCAAGCACGATCAGATCGTCCCTGCCATTGATCAAAACCTCCATGAATTCGGCCTGAGCGCATGCGTCGAAGCTGGATTTTTCTATAGTTCGATCCAGCAATGCATGAATCGGGGCAACGGTAGGTCCCAGCCGTAACGGTTGTTGTGCAGTACCGATCACGGGGATGTCCAGCAACCTCGCTGCCTGCGCCAATATCACCGCGCGCTGCAGGACTTGTGCGCCGTCGAGAATCACCGGCATCAGTTTTTCCTGCAGATCGACGATGATCAGCGTTGCACGCGAGGCGTCGCTTAGGTAGGTCATGGCTTAGTCGGTTATCTTGGTAGCTTGATATTACCTGCGGCATGGTGCGAGCATCTCTGATTTTATACCACGCCCGGCTTGCGCTATGATCACTTGAATAACCGTTTTATCCGGTGACAGGAAGATGACGAAAACGAGCAAACGCAATGCGATGAAATACGCTGCCTTTTTCCGCAATCTCAATCTGGGGCGGCTGAATTGTCCGAACAGGACGCAACTGGAAGCGGCGTTCATCGCTGCCGGTGCGGATGCCGCTACTTCATTCTTGACCAACGGCACCGTGGTCTTCGTTGCCGGGAGCAACGCTCGGGCAGCGAAAATTCTCACCCTTGCGCGCAAAACCCTGCAAGCAGAGTGCGGGCTCACGGAACCAGCCTATATTCGCAGCGTCGACTATCTCGCAGAGCTGGTGGCGCTTGATCCGTTTGCCGCCATCGAACCTGATCAGGTCTATGAATGCTGCGTTTCTTTCCTGCATGCCGACAGCAGCATCATGCCGGCTTCGCTCCCTTTGGAGTCGACGCGGCGCGACCTGGAAATTTTCCACTACACCGGCTCGGAAGCATTGAGCGTCAGCAAAAAGATCGGCAGTAGTCCAGGCAGCCCAAATGCCTTTCTGGAGAAAATGCTTGGCTTGCCGGCTACCACCAGAAGTTGGAACACCGTGCTGCGGCTGGTCCGAAAGCACGGCTGACTAGGGCCTGTTAACAATTAATTTGGGAGATGCGTTCAAACCAAAACGTGTGCTGGCAAGGCGCGTGGCGCAGCTGGGGCTGGTGCCCCAGCAAGCCATGCAACGCGGCCAGCGCACGTTTTGGTTTGAACCCTCCGGGAACGGCTGCAGGCGTCACATGCCGTCGTTGCATCTCCTTGCCGTAGCACCGCTACGTCGCGTCGCTGCGCCTAGGCACGCAACGCCTGCCGCGCGTTCGCACTCCCAAATTAATTGTTAACAGGCCCTATTGCTTATGCCGAGGGTTTACGCCGTGTTAATAAGCCACGGTGAAACGCTGGCGCTGATGCTTAGGCTGTTCGATTTCATCCAGCAGAGCGATCGCATAATCTTCCATCGAAATCTGGCTTTGTCCTTTTTCATCCGTCAGCAGCTGATCCTTGCCAATCCGGAATTTCCCAGTGCGCTCGCCCGGCGCGAACATGGCCGGCGGCGACAGGAATGTCCAGTCCACAGCGGTTTCCGCCCGCAAATCGTCCAGGAATTGTTTGCCCGGCACGGCTTCCACCTTGTACTCGGCAGGAAAATCCGGGCTATCCAGCACAATGACGCCAGGCCCTACTTCCAGACTGGCGGCGCCGCCGACCACCAGCAGACGCTTGACTCCGGCACTCTTGACCGCTTGCAGCAAAGGCGCCGCTTTCAACACCCGAAACTGCGCCGCGCTGACCACAGCGTCATGACCGCGAATCAGGGCTGCCAGTTGCTCGGGCTGAGTGGCGTCGCCTTGATGCAGATCGACGCCGGCTGGCGCGGCCTGCGATGTCGAACGGGCAATCCCTGTCACGCTATGACCGCGCCGCAATGCTTCGGCGGCAATACGGGAACCTGCGCGGCCGGTAACGCCGATGATGGCAATCTTCATGATGAATTTCCTTTCAGTGATGGCCAGAGCAAACGGCCGAGGTAGTTATTTAAAGTAACTAGTATAATTATTTAAAACTTATACGCAAGAAGGCACTTTGATGAACGATAGGAACATGCAGGTAACCGCCATCCAGCCGATTTCCGTTGTAACCCGCGGCAAGGGGCGTCCCAGCGCCCGCGAAGACTTACCCTGCCCGATCCGCGATGTGCTGGACCGCATCGGCGATGCCTGGAGCGTGCTGGTCATCACCACGCTGGAACCCGGCCCTAGCCGCTTCAACCAGTTGCGGCGTCAGGTTGAAGGTATTTCGCAACGCATGCTGACAGTGACTCTGCGCCATCTGGAGCGCGATGGGCTAGTGTCGCGCATCGTGATTCCGAGCACGCCGCCGCAGGTTGAATATGCCCTGACCGCGACCGGGCGCTCGCTATGCTCACCGCTCAAGGTGCTGGCCGAATGGGCCGGCAGCAATCAATCGGTGATCCGCGGCGCGCGGCGACAGTACGATATTGCAGACAACTGAAGCTTTCCCGAAAACGGCCAACCTTCGGGAAAGACCGCAAAAATCAGCCGATAGCTGCAGCCCGGCGACGGCTGGACGACCAGTCGGCCAGACCCACTTTATCGCGGATGGCAGCGCATCCCCGCAAGATCTGCTGGATTTCTACCTCGGTCAGGCCGGAGTTGAGCGTCAGCCTGACACATGAACGGTTTTTAGGGGTCGCCGGAGCACAAAAAACCGCACCGAAAATACCCTCCTCCTCCAATGCTTTGCGCAAGATCTGCGTCTTCGGCTCCGTTCCGGCTTCCAGCGCAATGATTTGCTCGGTGCCATCGCTGACGTTGTAGCCCAATGCCCCTAAGCCATCGCGAATGCGCCGTGCATTGCGATGCAGTGCAAGGCGCCGGCCATCTGCCTTCCGGATGAATTCCAGCGCCGCGTCGAACCAGGCGAGTTCGTGCCGCAGCATGCAGGAACTGAAAATGGCGGGACGAGAGGTGGACAAGAAATACCCTTTGAATTTACTCGAACAGGTAATGAATCCGGCGCGCCCGCCAAACGCCTTGGCCAGCGATGCAGTACGAAAATGGACGCGGTCCGACAAGCCCATCTGCATGACCAGACCGGCGCCTTCCGGTCCATGCGTGCCGAGCGAATGCGACTCGTCCACCACCAGGATGCTGCCGCTGTCTTCGGCGATGGCCAGTACTTCGAGCAGCGGGCATACGCTGCCGCTAACGCTGTAGACCGAGTCGACCACGATGACGCCGGCGCCGTGCTTGAGGACTTGCCGCCGCAGGTGCTCAACCTCGTTATGCAAGAATGGCACCGGTCGCGCCTGCGCCGCTTGCACACCTTCCCACAACGAAGCGTGTGCCTGCATGTCCAGATAGACCGGCACGCCCGGGCCAGCAATGGTTTGCAGCAGGCCGACGTTGGCACTCCAGCCGGATTGCGTGATCAAGCCGTCTTCCGCTCCCATAAAACCTGCCAGCTTTTTTTCCAGGCGCGGCTGAGTGCTGCCTTCCCGTATGAATACCGTCGACATCAGCAGGTCTGCCTCGCCGCTCATGAGGCACGCTGCCTGGGCGTTGATCAACTGCGGTTCTGCAGCGATGCACAGATAATCGTTGCTGGATAAATAAATCGCATTCGGCCCGGGCGAACTCCAGTGAAGTAAATGTTCGCCACCCCACAGTTTTTCCATCCGCTCTATGTAATACTCATCTAGCCGGGTGGATACAAAGGCTGGCAAGCGTTGCTCTGCTGCCAAGACTAACGGTTCGTGGTAGCTTTCTGTTAATGGCATGGTTTTCTCCCTGTGCTTTAGTATGAAATACCAAACAGAGCCGCCATGTCCCTGTCTGGAACGTGGAATCAGTTTATGCAGTCGGCGTTGAAGATCTGCGGCTGATCTTCGCCTCATAATATTGTTATATGAAAATCCGATAGGCCAAATATTTGATTCCCATGACTGAAAACAACAGCAGTTGGAAAAACCCGCCCTGGCGCGCTTGGGAGCGTGCGGCTAACCGCTGGTGGCAAAGTATCAACACCCAATTCAACGACATGACCAATCGCGTGGCTTTCCTTGCGTGGGTTGCTGTGTTTGGCATGCCGTTGTTTTACGTTGTCTGGACCTACTGGTTTCCGCAGCCGTATGAAAGCCTTAGTCTGCGCCTGTTTTGCGTTGTCCTCTGCACGCCGATTATTTTTACGCGCCATCTGCCCTACCGAAAGTGGCTGGCAGCTTATTTTTTTGTTTGCCTGACTTACGGACTGCCGTTCTTTTTCACTTTCATGTTCCTCATGAATGACGGTTCATCGGTCTGGGCCCAGTCATTGCTGATCGCTCTGATTCTTCTGTTTCACTTCGACACTACCCTGGCTTTGCTAGCCTATGTCATAGGAACCGCGCTGGCTTATCTGGCTTATGATGCGGTCCACGGCAGACTCATGCCGTTGAACTATCAGGTGCTGGAGCAATTGCCGATCCAGCTATTTGCTATCTTTACCGTATCGCTGGCCAAGGTCGGCAGAAAAGTCCTGGCGCAGGAAAAATTGGCCGGCATGGCCACCGCGTTATCGACTGTGTCGCACGAACTGCGCACTCCCTTGCGTAGCATCAACGCCAATGCGCGTGGCTTGAATCGTCTGTTGCAAGAAAGTACAGACCGCACATCGCCCAACCAGATCCCGATGGAAAAAGCGCTGGCGCGGATCGAACTCGAAGTCCGGCACATGAACAACGTGATCGACCTGTTCCTGTTGAGTGCCTCCACCGGCAGGGAGAACCTGATACCGAAAGACATCGTGTCGATGGCGGCGGTAGTAGAACTGATGATGCAACGCTACCCGTTCGTCAACCAGGAACAACGCGATCTCGTCGCCATCACGGTCCGCTCCGATTTTCGTTTGCTGGGGCAAGGCGAGTTGTGCTCGATGGTCCTGATCAATTTGCTGCGCAATGCGCTCACCTCGATCCAACGCGTCGGTAAAGGCCGCGTACGGATCGTGCTGGACGGCGCCCGAGCCCGGCCCAGGTTGTTGTTCATCGATACCGGCTGCGGCATCGAGGCAGGCCGCGCATCACAGATTTTCGAGCGCTTTTACGCTTACCCGGAATCCAGCGGCACCGGCATCGGACTGGCTTTTTGCAAAGACGTGCTAGAGGCCTGGGGCGCCAATATCCGCGTGGTTTCACGGCCGCTTGGCTACACTATTTTTGTGCTGGATTTTCCGCCTATAGTGCAACAAAAAGCAGCAGACATGCGCTCTCTGTTAAATTAACACTCTTTCTGTGTCTTTCTATACTGAGCGCTTTACACCGCTCCTTGCGCCTGCAGCGTCTCAATATGAATATTTCATTACCTGTTTATCAACATCCGACCCTGACTATCCTGATCGACGATAGCCAGAGTTTTCTGGACAGCCTGGCTTTCCAGCTACCGCCGAACATGGTGCGTAAAGTGTTTCACGATACACAGCTGGCCCTCGAGTGGCTGCGCGACGCCTATCGGCATTCGCCCAGCAAGAGCCAGTCGATCCGGGTCAACTATGATGAACAGTCATTCTCGTTCGACCGACGCACCGTGGCAGTCGATATCGATCAGATTTACCGGCAATCCATGAACCGCCGACGTTTCTTGTTGCCGTCAGTGCTGGTAATCGACTATGCGATGCCGCAAATGAACGGCCTGGCATTTTGCGAGGCGGTGCGCGACCTGCCCTGCAAAAAAATCCTGTTCACCGGCCAGGCCGACGAAAAGATCGCCATCGATGCCTTCAATCGCGGCCTGATCGATCGTTTCATTAAAAAGAGCGACCACGACGCGCTGGATCATCTGGAGTTGGAGATTCATAGTCTCCAGAAGGAATTCTTCCACACCCGGTCACTGACCTTGAAAGATCTGCTGTCACGTCATTCATATACCTTCCTGTCGGATCCGGCGATGGCGGCGTTGGCCGAACAGTTATGCAAACGGCATGGCTTTGTCGAGTACTACCTGTTCCCTAACCCGACCGGCATCCTGTTCTTCGATATGCAGGGCAAGGCGACGCTGATGGTAGTGGAAACCGAAGCCAGCCTGATGTCGCAGCTGGAGGTTGCGCAGGATTACGCAGCGCCGCTGGAATTGCTGACTGGTTTGCGCGAAATGCGCCTGGTGCCGTTCTTTTCCGACAGCGACGGCATGTATACCGACGCCATACGCCACGATTGGCTATCATACTGTCTGCCGGCCCAGATTTGTTTCGGGACCCAAGAATATTACTGGGCCCTGTTCGATTTTCCTAAACATTATTCACGTGAACCTTTTTATTCATTGGCAGATTTTTTACGCGACCAATCTGCTGATATAAAATCATAGAGCTCGAAAACAATCCATGTTGCGAAGCGAAACCGCTCCCCGAATATCCGCTCCCGAGCTGCTGCAAATAGTGCAGGCATCCGATTGGGACCAGCTGCGCGCATGCGTGCAGCGCCAGCTGGCGCAACTCGGGATGTGCGACTTCATGTTGCAGACGGAAATCGCGAGTGCCAACGGCGCTTCACAGATGCAACTGTTCAGCAGTTTGCCCGATGCCGTGTTGCAGCAGTTCAACCTGCCGGCCGAGGACACCACGGATCCGGTCCGGCAGCATCTTGCGCGCTCCTCCTTGCCGCTGCACTGGCAGGTCGAACAATTGTGCTTGCTGCATACCGGCCAGATCTACCCTTTGTTGAAGACCATGGGTGTGACACAGGGCATGAGCCTGGCAGTTCACAGCAAACATGCGATAAGCCGCCTCGACTTCTATAGCAATACGGTGCGCCAGGAAGCGCCGTCGACCAGCGTCCAGGCGGATGCCTTGCTGCTCGGCGTGTATTTGCAGGAAGCGGCTGAATTCTTGTGGCGCAAGGCGGCGCCGGATCAGGGACCGGTGCTTTCAACGCGCGAACTCGAGTGCCTGCGCTGGAGTGCAGACGGCAAAACCAGCTCCGAAATCGGGCTGATCCTGGGCATATCCCAGCGTACGGTGTATTTCCACATGAAGAATGTGGCGATGAAACTGGGTGTCTACAGCACCCGCCATGCCATTAGCAGAGCGGTCATGATGGGTATCATCAAACCCGATGCCTGATGCCTCGGCTAAGCTGCGGTTGTCGCTGACTACCCAACTGACTTTTTGCCGCTGATTGCCCCGGGATCTGTAGGTTTCTGTCAGCGTCGCAGGACAACTGACCGGCGTCTTTTCCCTGTCTTTTGCACTCTGTGCAGCGCTCTTGCTGTCGCTCACCGCACGTTTTGAGCGACGCACCTTATCATTCGCGGGAATGACGGATTTTTGGAGGTCGCCATAAGTCGCTGCTACTCTGCTGCGATCGGAAAAATTTCACTAAGGTGCCATGCCGTAGCAAGATGAGAGCGCCGCCACCAGTTCGGATTGATAGCTGACGTCGCGCGTCAATTGCTGTGTCGCGATACCGTAGTCCGCCGCATGCGCCGCGACACATGCATCCTGGTTTGCGGGCGGGCTTTGTGCGGCGTAGATGTACACACCGATTCCAAGCGCCACGGCTGCAACGGCAAACACGATCAGTACCGCGCGGTGTCCTGTGGTTTTCTGCAAATCCTGTGAAGTTGCTGACATAGGGATTCCTTGCACAAAGAAGTTAGCTAAACAACTAAATTGGTAAAATTAAAGCAAGCCAGGCACTCAGTTCCGCGCCCGCCTTGCCGATTTATTGCATCGCAGTTAGCCGATGCTTTCCCTGACATCGCGCAGGGCGCTGATCGATTCATCGAAGTGGTCGCCACCGATCTGCCCGCGCAAGCGCCGGTCCAGTTCGGCACTGACGGCGTTGATCGGTCCATCCAGTTTCAGCGCCGCCGCCGTCGGGAAGATATTCCATTCACGGCCGTCCGCAGCAGAGGGCCGGCGTTCGATCAGTTTTTTAGTATCCAGTGCATCCAGCAGGCGCGTAGCAGTTGGCCGCGCGATACCGAAGATGGCCGCCAGTTCGCTGTTGAGCAGGCCGGGTTGCCTTAGCACTGCGCGCAAAACGAAGCCCTGCGGCGCCGTCAGGTCAAACGGCTGGTACGCGGCATTCCACTCGCGCTCCACAATACGCGCCAGTGCGGTGGTGTTGAAGTAAAGGCAGTGATCGAACATGGTTTTATTTTATGCAAATATAATTAGCTAGGCAACTATTATTGCATGAACGTCGGCTGCGAGATACGAATCGGTGAATTTGCGCGCCCGGTCCTTGCTGTTTTACTATTCGGCTACTACATTGATAACAACGAACATTCGGTACAACCATCCGGAACAAAATCATGCCCGCAGCCACCCTTACCAGAGACGAAGTCGTCGAACGCATCCTGGCCGCCTTTCGCCGTTATGGCTACGAGGGCAGTAGCCTGTCGCGCTTGTCGAAAGCCACCGGCCTGGGCCGTTCCAGTCTCTATCATTATTTCCCAAACGGCAAGGAAGATATGGCGAGCGCCGCGATGGGCGCGGTCGGGACCTGGTTTACACATCATGTGCTATCGACACTGAACAGCCACGAGACCTCTGCCATCCGTTTGCAGCGTTTCGCCGGCAAGTTGACGGAGTATTACGCTAACGGCATGGCGCCATGCCTGATGGATGTGTTCACTATCGGCGAGGCCGGTTCTCTGTTCCAGCAACACCTGGGCGGCCGCATGCGGGCGCTGATGGCCTTGCTGGCGGCGGTAGCTGAAGAGGCTGGCATCGATAAGATAGAGGCTGCTGTGAGGGCGGAGAATGCCGTGGTGGCGATCCAGGGATCGCTGATCGTGTCGCGCGCTCTGGATAGCAACGGCCCATTCTTGCGGATGATAGAAAACTTCCCGGCCATCCTGCTGGGCTCTCAGGCAGCCGAGTAATTGTTCTGAGTTTCCTGGTTTTACTTGACAGGGTAACTTTGCTTTTGTATTGTACCGATTGTTCGGTACAGAAATAGTCAATTTCCTCATGCATCGTTTGCGGTGCATCTTATTCAAGCCATAGGTTCACGCCAACCAGGAGATCCACCATGTCCGTCGCCCGCCCAGCTCAGCCGATTCGCCTTTACCGCGCCGCATTGTCCGGCCACTCCCACAGGGTTCAGTTGCTCCTCTCTTTACTGGATTTGCCGTTTGAAATGATCGATATCGACCTGCGCGCGGGTGAACATAAAAAACCTGGATTCATGGCCAAAAACCCGTTCGGACAGGTGCCGGTGATTGAGGATGGCGAAGTGACACTCGCCGATTCGACTGCAATCCTGGTCTACCTGGCAAGCAAATATGGCGACGCCGGCTGGCTGCCGCGCGATCCCTTGGGAGCGGCTACCGTGCAACGCTTTCTCTCGCTTGCATCCGGCGAAATCTACAGGGGCCCGGCCAGCGCCCGCCTGATCACCCTGTTCGGCGTGCCGCTGGATCATGATGCGGCCTGCGCCACCGCCAGGCAGTTGCTCACGATCCTGGAACAGCACCTGACCAGCAATGCGTTCCTCGCCGGCCCGCAGGTGACCATTGCCGATGTCGCAGCTTACAGCTATATAGCGCATGCTCCGGAAGGCGGCGTGGCGCTGGACGGTTATCCTAATATCCGCGCATGGCTAGACCGGATTGAAGCGTTGCCGCGCTTTGTCGCCATGCAGGCTACCCGGCCGCCGCTGGCAGCCTGAGACCGTACAAAGATATGTCCAAGGAGGTGAACCATGTCTCACTCTGAAATGGCAGCAGTCGAAGATACCGTCTTCCACAGCGGCGAACGCGCAGTGCAGCAGCGTGCCGGCGTGCTGGAAAAAATGGCGGCTCGCAGCCAGGTAATCCGCAGTTTCATGCCGGACCAGCATCGCGAATTCTTTCAGCAGCTGCCATTCCTGATTGTCGGCAGTATCGATCGGCAACAGCAGCCGTGGGCGTCGATAGTGATCGGCGCGCCGGGTTTCGTGACATCGCCGGATCCGGAACATCTGGCGATTCATGCGCAGGTTTTGCCGGCCGATCCGCTGCAGCTGAACCTGGTCGACAATGCCACGCTCGGCTTGCTGGGGATCGAACCACATACGCGCCGCCGCAATCGCATGAACGGCAGGGTCGAGAAATTGAGCGCGGCGGGATGGACGGTGATAGTAGATCAAAGCTTCGGCAACTGTCCGAAATATATCCAGGCACGCCGGCCCGGCTTTATCGAGAACGCCAACGCAGCAGCACCGGCGGTGCATCGCGCGCGGCAACTCGACGCTGCGATGCAAGCGCTGATCGCTGCCGCAGATACCTTCTTCATTGCTACGGCGTATTTGGGTGCATCTGCGGGCGAATCAACGACTGTCTCGGGGATCGCCGATCGTCAACAAGGCGTTGACGTTTCACACCGCGGCGGCAAACCCGGCTTTGTTCGCATCGATGACGCCAGGACATTGACTGTGCCCGATTTCGTCGGCAATTTTTTCTTCAACACGCTCGGTAACCTGGTCGAGCATCCGCGCGCCGGCCTGCTGTTTATCGATTTCATCAGCGGCGACCTTTTATATCTGGCGGTCACTGCCGAGCTGATCTGGGATGGCGCTGAAGTAGCGGCCTTCAAAGGCGCCGAGCGTTTGCTGCGCTTTCATGTGGAGCAGGCGATACGGGTTGAAGCGTCCTTGCCGTTGCGCTGGAGCGAGGCGGAAATGTCGCCGGCGCTCGCACCGATGGGGTCTTGGTAAACATCTAAAAACCATGTAAAAAGCCGGCTGCCTTTTCCAAGGCAGCCGGCTTTCTTTGTTGCGGGCAGATTACTCGAATTACTCTTGAGGTACCGGCGTCAATGCCCCGGTCAAATCACCCATCGGCTTGCCGCCGTTCGCCACCAGTGCTTTGTCGCGCGCGGTGATGCCTGGCAGTACAGGCAACGCATAGCGATTGGTGATGAAACGCAGGATGGAAGCGGTATCGTACTGAGTGTGATCGACGAAACCTTTCTTCGCATACGGCGAGACCAGGATAGTCGGCAAGCGTGTGCCCGGACCCCAGCGATCACCTTTCGGTGGCGCGACGTGATCCCAGAAGCCGCCGTTCTCATCGTATGTCACGACGATCAGCATGTGTTTCCATTGCGGGCTGGCTTGCAGCTTGGTGATCACATCGGCGATATGGGCATCGCCGTCGGCGACGTTGGCATAACCGGCATGCTGGTTCAGGTTACCCTGCGGTTTGTAGAACGCCACTGCAGGCAACTTGCCGGCTGCAGCATCCTGCAAGAACGAGGCGTCGAAATCCTTCAGATGGCTGGCACGTTCGGTAGCGCCTGTCGCAGTGGCCGGATCGAAGCGGCTATAGTAGTTAAACGGCTGGTGATGCGGCTGGAACTGAACCTTGCCGCCATAGATGACGCTACGGGTGGCGTTCGGTGCATCAGCAATTGCAGCATTCCAGGCGCCGGCATACCAGGCCCAGTCGATACCCTTGATTGTCAGCTGATCGCCGATGGTGGTCTGGGTCTGGGTTGGCAGGGTAGTGGCCTTGCCTGGATCGGCATACGCGGCCACGGTGGCAGCGTTATTACCGCTAGGCTGATACGGCGGCTGCATGGTGTTGACCGCATAGAACATGCCGGAGGAATCTTTCGGCGTGATGGTGCTGTCCTTGAGGTACACCGCTGCGCCGTTCAATACCGAAGTCGGCATGCCGGTGCCTGGAGTCAGGCCGATCAGATTGCCGCTGGCGTCCACATTGACGGCCGAGATATTGTTCTTCGCAGGTGAAGTAGCGGCATCGGCGTTCGGATAAGTCGGAGCGCAGGCGCAGATCAGGTATTGATGCGTGAGGAACGAACCGCCGAAGGTGCCCATGAAAAAATTATCGGCCAGCGTGTATTGCTTGGCGATGTTCCACAGCTTCATCTTGCTACCGTCGTAATAACCCATGCTGAGGCCGCCGGCGTCGGAGTAAGCGGTGAATTTATCATTCTTGCCGCCGTTGATCTGCATCTGGTTATTGTAGAAACGGTGCACCAGATCGCGGGTAATCACTGCCGACGACATATAGATCGGGCTGTTGACATCATCGATCTGGAACGGCTTGTTCGGCAGATTCGCCGATTGCGCCTGGGTGATGACCGTGCTCTGGCCGGCCAGGGTCATGCCGCCCCAGGTTGGTGGCAAGACGGGCAGGGTGCTGCCATCGAAGTCTTTTTGCGGAATGTAGCTGGAAGCAGAAGTCGGATTGACGCCGGGGATCCCGTTAGCGCCGGGGAACAGGCCATACAGATTGTCGAAGCCGCGGTTTTCAGCAAAGATTACCACCACGTTCTGGATTTTTTTCCTCGCCAACGCACTGTTCAAGGCCCGGCCGAAATCGTCGCTGTCGCCTTTGCCCACAGCATCTGCAATGGCGTCGTTGACTTCCGCCGCTTCAGCCTTCAGCTTGGCCAGGTCATCGGCGCCGAGCTTGTTGATATCTGCCAGCAGGTTGGCTTCAGCGGTACCGATCTTGGCGGCCAGCTTCTTGCTCGCGTCGGCGAAATCGCCACCGTTGGCGTCCATCGCCGCGGCCAGCTCAGTCGAGATCGCGCTGACAAATGCGCTGCGCCCGGCAGGTGCGCGGAACACCAGTTTTTGCGTTACGGAGCTGCCTTTGTCGCCCAGTACTTCATGGCGCGTAACGCTGGTGTCGATAGTCGCCACCACCGCGCCCTGGCCTTTAAGTGAATACGAACCGTCGGCCGCAGTCTTGACCACCGGCGAGGCGACATCGCATGTGGCTTTCTTGATCTTGTCTTCGAAACACACCTGGGCGTTTTCATAATAACTGCCGGTCACCTGGCCGCTCGTCACCGCGCCGCCATCACCGACCGAGCCGCCACCGCCGCCGCCGCAAGCACTCAAGCCTGCCGACAACGTTACCGTTGCTACCGTTACCGGTAGCCATTTCATGGTCCGCTTCATAAGCCCTCCCTGGGCGATAAAAAGCGCAATCGTATGCCTTGAATATTTCAGCTGTATGAAATTTGCCATTCGTCATCATTTATTTTTTGCAAGAGACTACGTCATCGTTCTGTCATAGAACGCTGCTAGTCTTGCCTCCCATTCGACGCAGCACCTCGCTCGTCACCCGGGACTCCGCCATTTCTATGAAACCTGCTGTCTTTGCACTCCTCGGCGCTATAACCGCGCTTACCGCGCTTCTCCTGAACGGCTGCGGCCAGCAGCGGGCAGAAGCCGAAGTGGCGGCGTCCGCCAAATCCACGATCCCGGCAACCCCGGCCTACCTCGGCGCGACCTATGCACCAACGCTGAAAAAACAGCCCACAGTAGCTGCCATGACTGCGCTGGGCCGCACCATGTTTTCCGATCCGTCGCTGTCGGCCTCGGGCAAGATGTCTTGCGCTACCTGCCATAGCCCCGAGCATGCGTTCGGACCGCCGAATAACCTGGCAGTGCAACTCGGCGGCAAGGAAATGAAAACGCTGGGCACGCGTGCGGTGCCTTCATTGCGTTACATACAGAATGTGCCGGCTTTCACCGAGCATTTCTTCGATGACGACGGCGACGACAGCATCGACGCCGGCCCTACCGGCGGCCACAACTGGGACGGCCGTGCGCCGTCCGCCCACGATCAGGCGCGGATTCCGCTGTTGTCGACGCACGAGATGGGTAACGCAGATGCGGCCGAGGTTGTGGCAAAACTGAAAAAAGCCAGTTATGCAGCGCAGTTCCGCGCAACCTTTGGCGAGGGTATCTTCGACAATCAGGAACAGGCCTTCAAATGGGCGCTGATGGCGCTCGAAGTATTCCAGGAAAGCCCAGCCGAGTTTTATCCGTACAACAGCAAGTACGATGCATTCCTGCGCCAGCAAACTCAGCTCAGCAAACAGGAACTGAACGGCTTGCACCTGTTTAACGATCCGGCCAAAGGTAATTGCGCTTCATGCCATATCAGCGAAATCACGGCTAGCGGCGCATTTCCGCAATTTACCGATTACGGCCTGATCGCCATCGGCGTGCCGCGCAACCCGCACATCCCCGCCAACGCCGATCCAAAATATTTCGATATGGGCTTGTGCGGCCCGGATCGTACCGATCTCAAGGACAAGACAGAGTATTGCGGCATGTTCAAGACACCGTCCTTGCGCAACGTCGCCACGCGCCAGGTGTTTTTCCATAACGGCGCATTCACCAGCCTGGAGCAGGTGATGAAATTCTATGTGCAGCGCGATACCCAGCCGCAGAAATGGTATCCGCGCGATAAGGATGGCACGGTGCGCAAATATGACGACCTGCCCAAGGAATATCGCGGCAACGTCAATGTCGAGGCGCCTTTCGATCGCAAACCCGGCGACCGGCCGGCGCTGACGGATGGTGAAATCAAGGATGTCATCGCTTTCCTGAAAACCCTGAACGACGGATATCATCCCTAAATTCAGTTGCGAATCTGCGACATAGTGATCTGGGGTCAGAGAAAGGTAGTTCACTTACCGCAGGTTTGTTTCTTTGCGTTTTACTACATCTACTCCGTAATCCACTAAGCGGGGTCAGAGTGAAGTTTCGGCGGTAAAGCATGCCGAAAGTTCACTCTGACCCCGGTTAGTTCGGGCCGCTTGTCGCGTAGGCCGTAAAAAACCATTCAACTATTTTTTGGCTTTCTTTCCGGTCTTCGTTACCTTCGGTTTTCCACCCGCAGCTTTCTCGAACTGCGTATGGAATTCCAACGCCAGTTTGCGGATCGATTTGCCGATATTGGCATAGTCGTATTCGTTCAGGTTGGCCAGCGACACCCGCGCCGATGCATGTGCCGTGCCGAAGCCACGGCCTGGCAGCAAGATCACGCCGGTTTCCTCCGCCAGCCGGAACAGCGCTTCGTTCGGCTTCAGCCGCTTCACCATCCACTTGGCAAAATCGGCGCTGTACATCGCCGTGGCCAGCGTTTCCAGATCGAGCAGATGGTAGTAGTGGACCGAATCGGGATCGACCGGCAACGGCAAGGCTAACGCCTGGTATAAGGCTTCCTTGCGACGCAGGACAATGCGCTTCATCGATTTCTTGTAACTCTGCGGTTCATCCAGCAGCGAATACAAGGAGAACAACGTCATCTGCGCCTGCACCGGGGTCGACAAGCCGGCGGTGTGGTTGAGCGCCACGGTGCGGCTGTCGGCCACCAGCCGGTCTATGAATTTCAGTGCGCGCGGTTCGGTGGTGATCGAGTTGTAGCGCTGGTCCAGTTCCTTGCGCCGCGCCTCTGGCAGCTTCGCGATCTTGTCGTCCAGGATATTTTTTTCATGGGTTGCAACCACCCCCATGCGCCAGCCGGTGGCGCCGAAATACTTGGAGAAGGAATACACCAGGATAGTGTTGTAGGGACAGATCGCAAACAACGATATGAAATTGTCGGCGAAAGTACCGTACACATCGTCGGTGAGAATGATCAGGTCGGGGCGCTTCCTGACGATCTCGGCAATATAGGCTAGCGTCTCGTCATTGATCCGGACCGAAGGCGGGTTGCTGGGATTGACCAGGAAAAATGCCTTGACCTTGGGGTCGAGCAGTTTATCCAGTTCTTTCTTGGTGAACTGCCAGTTGTTTTCGGATGGCGCATCGATCAGCAGCTCGACCAGCTGGTAGTCGTTGAGGTGCGGGATTTCGATATACGGCGTGAAGATCGGCATGCCGAGAGCGATGGTGTCGCCCGCTTCGATAATATGGTTTTCGCGCAGGCTATTGAAGATGTATGTCATGGCGGCGGTGCCGCCTTCTACCGCGTACATGTCGAAATTGCCGATGAACGGATGTTCGCCGATCATCTCCTGGCGAATGTATTGGCCGACGATCTTCTCACTCAGGCTCAGCATGCGGTCCGGCACCGGATAGTTGCAGCCGAGGATGGCTACGCACATCTCATAGAGGAAATCGCCGGCCGACAGACCCAGCTGGTCGCGTACATAGGACACCGCGGCTTCAATGAAACGAACGCCGTCGATGCCGGCATGGGCCTTGATGAAAATATCGAAACGCGCCTCGATGCCATCGCGTTTCGGAAAACCGCCGACGCCGTCCATGTAGACATAGGAACGCTCGGCTTCGCTCATGGCAAACAGGCCGAATTGGAAAAAGCCGTGGCGCGGCGTGGTTGCCAGGAAATTCGGATTACCACGACCGGCATTGAGCATCGAGCGATCGCTTTTCGCCGCTACCTGGATCAATGCATCCTTCAATTCAAACGGGCTTAACAGGGCTAGTTTGTCTGGGTTACTGAAATCCATTTTGGAAACTCCTTTTTCAAATGTATTCAGTCCGCTGTAGCGGACACGGGACGATCTATTCGGGATTTATTGTTTGCAAATAGCATCAAGCATCAAACCAGGGCCACGATCAGCGGCCCAAGCAAAGTCAGGAAGACATTGGCCAATGCATAGGTGATGGCGAAAGGCACGGTGGGAATCGCATTCTCGGCCTTGTCGAGCACCTCGCCGAATGCCGGATTGGCGCTGCGCGAGCCGCTGAGAGCGCCGGCGAACACAGCCGTATTGTCGTAACGCAGTATGTAACGTCCGATCAGCATGGTCAGGATCATCGGCACGATGGTCACCACCACGCCGACGCCAAAGATGGTGAAACCCTGCTGCCTGACAGTCTGTACTGCCTGCAAACCGGAAGACAGGCCGACCGCCACCACGAAACCAGCCAGGCCAAGGTCTTTCAGTATCTGCACCGCAGCGACAGGCATGGCGCCGAAGGATTGGTGTTTGGAACGAAACCAGCCAAACAGCAGGCCGGAAAGCAGGGCGCCGCCGCCGCTGCCCAATGTCAGCGGAATCGAGCCGACCTTAGCCACCAGCAGGCCCACCAGCAAGCCGACTACCAAACCCGCCCCCAGATAAACAAAGTCAGTCTTGGCGCTCGGCACGATCACATAACCGACGATATCGGCGACCCGTTTTACGTCTTGTTCGGCGCCGTAGATTGACACCACGTCACCCACTTGCACGACGGTTTCAGGCAGGATCGCCAGCGGCTGTCCCATGCGGCTGATCTGCACCACGAAAATGCCATGGCGTACCGCGCCCGCAGTCTGGGTGCGGATTTCCGCCACGCTTTTATTATGGAATTCCTTGTTGGTCAGCACCACTTCCCGATGCTGCATGGTCAGTTCCATGCCTTCGACCGCGTACACTTCCTTGCCCAGGAAACCCGAAGTGCTGACCACGGCTTCGCGGCGGCCGACCACCAGCACGATATCGTGCGGCTGCAGCACCAGCTGCGGGCTCACCTCGATCACCTGGCCGGCGCGCTTGACTCTTTCGATGGTAATTGCGGTGGCGGGATCCAGGTTTTCCACCTCGTCGACCGAGATCTTGCCTTGCGTGACCTCATATAGCCGCCCCACCAGTTCCGGCAGCGCCGCATGCTGCTCCGGCCCCAATACCTTGACCCCGGATTGCATCGCGGTCTCGGCCTTGATCGCATCTTCACGGATACTGCGCCCCATCAGCTTCGGCAGGATATTCACGCAGACGATGATCGCGCCGAAAGAGCCGAACACATAAGTCACCGCATATCCCACCGCGACATTGCCCTGCAGGCGCGCTACTTCGGCGGCATCCAGCCCCAGCTTGGTAATGGCGTCGCCGGCAGTACCGATGATCGCCGACTGCGTCAGGCCGCCGGCGGCGACACCTGCCGCCAAACCCTTGTCGAGGCCGAACAGCCTGGCCATCACCACTACCGTCGCCAGCCCGGTCAATGCCAGTATCGCCGCCAGGATGATTTCCCGAATCGACTGCTTACCCAGCGAATTGAAGAATTGCGGACCGCTCTCATAACCGACCGCATAAATGAACAAGGCAAACAACACCGCCTTGACACCCGGATCGATGTGTACCCCGACCTGGCTGACCAGCACCGCCACCAGCAGGGAACCGGCAACGCCGCCCAGCTGGAACTTGCCGAACTTGATCTTGCCGATGGCATAACCGACTGCCAACGATAAAAACAGTGCGATCTCGGGGGATCTCTTGAATATGTCGTGCAGCCATTCCATAAAGGACATCCTTTCATGATGAGGAATACAGATTGCTCACCAAATTAGTGTCGCTGGCAGAGCGCTTGAGACAGGGAGCATGCAGATGAAATTTTGGCAAGTTGCCAAAAAGTACTTTCATGATAGCAGAATCGCTATTTCCGGAAAGGAATAACGATTACCTGGCAGGCAAGGGAACGGGGCGGCGGCTGACCTGAAGCGTCAAAGCATGTTGATCTAAACGGATGCAGCAGAAGTTATTTTGTCATTCTTAATGACGCTCAGTCATTTTTCTGTCTTATCTACCTGAACTTGGCCGCAGGGGAAGTTCAGCAGCTGCCGGAGCAAGAAAATCTGCAGTCGTGCAATTCAGAAACTGCTGGTCTATCCAGGATTGGTTAATTAGTCCGGCATTGAAAAACACGTGCAGCAATCGAAGTGCTTCGTGGCGTAGCGCACGTACCAACGTCTGGTGTTCCGAACCCAACCCTGGCTTATCGCCACTCGCACATACGCGGGCCAGTGTTTCAAGAAGATCAGCAGCAAAATTTACCTCAGAAGGCCACATATGTGCGTAGAGCTCTGTCATGGTTTGCACATTTTCATAGGTGCATTTTGCAAATAAGCTGGATAGCAGGAGCGCGCGCGACCTCATCGACTGTGCTGCGACTTGCTCAGGCTTGTGTCCTACGCCGATCTTGTCGCGACCAAGGTTATGCAGCACTTCGGGAACCACGGCGAAGCGAGCGCCGGCAGTGGCGCATCGACACAAAAATTGCAAGCTGTCTCCGAATGTGAATTCAGGATCATAGCGAACGCCGGCGCGCGCAATGAAGTTGCGCCGAAACATGAAGGCTGACAAGGGCAATGGTCGCGTTCCAAGTAGATCAGCCAAAAACTGGTGATGCAGTTCGCCCAGGCGCACAGGCTCCGGGTCCAATTCGTTTTGGATCCAAGACCCTGCTATGTCAATATTGGAATTCGCCTCTAGAAGAGTGGTCTGCCGCAGTAATCTGCCAGGCAGGTCGACGTCGCCGGGATTGCAAAATACGATGTAATCGCCGTTGCAAAGCTCAAGAGCGATGTTGCGCGCAACTGGCTTGGTATATGAAATGGGCAGGGCAACAATACGAAATTTACTCAGCCCTGCACCAGAAATGATCGCCTCCGCATCGGTAAAGGATTCAGGCATCACAACGATCAATTCGACCGCATGCTCGCTCTGGATTGCAATTGCGGCCAATGTTTCACCAAGCCCGTCAAAAGAATCTTCAATAACAATGCATACACTGACCAGTTTTTTTGATGCGGCTTGCGCTGATGCTGCGGTACGGTCGGGCTGCTGTGTGCGCCAGGCACGGAAGTGCTCAAGTGCCGGACCGACGCTTTCTGACTGGCTGCGCCGGGAAAATATTGCCAGGCCAACCCGCTCAATCGATGCGCGGCGCGGCGCATCGGCAAGCAACGCCAGCACAGTATCAACCAGCTGGTCATATGGGGCTCCTACAACTGCCGGACGTAGATCCGGATCGATTTCACTATCGGGGTAGAGTTCGCAAACAATGGCCTTGTGATAGCGGAAGAAAACGGAAAGTCGGGGCGATTCTACAGTTCGCGAGTTATCGTAAGAGCTGATATTAAGCGCCACTTTGGCACGACGCAGATAATTGTCGCGCTGTTCTGCCGACCATGAGCCCTTATCGGTAAAGCTTACCCGAAGCCCGCGTTTGACCAGAGCATCGAGTATATCTCTCCGCCGCTGAGTGATAGCGCCGAAGAAGACCACATCAATATCCTGCTGCGCATCCGGTAAAACCTCAGTGAACGGGATGACAGGCCCGGCCCCCGCTTCGTAGGAGAAAGGGACATAGTCCGCAATTTTCAGGCCAAGTACTTTCTCACTCTGTAAATTACTCCTGCTATAGTCCCAGAGATAACATTGTTTTAGCGTATAGAGATAATTGTCTTGCCATGCGCTAAATCCAGGTTGCATCACCTCAAAATTTACGACGATACAATCTGGGTGAAGCAACGCGAGTTCCTCCCACTGCAAATCCCGGACGAAGAAAATAATATTGATGACACCAGGCTGCACACAGGCGTGCGCATAACTGGTCGGATACCCTAGATTTTCAGCGGCAATCCGATAAGTTTCCACAATGTCCGACATCACGTGAGTAGCGAGAGATGTGAAGTGAAGATGCGGCAGTTGGAATTGAGTCATCGGAAAGATCGGTGAATTTAATCAAGCAGCCTTAAAACGGATAACCGACTTCGCGCTTGATCTGCTCCAGCGGCGTTGCCGCTATCCAGTGTGCGTAGTGATTGATCTTGGTGCGGTCAAGGGTCCTCAGGTCCGTACCCTGATACGCGCCTTGCCGATACCGGCTCTTTGAAAAATGTTCGTCGGTAGGTACTGCGTGGATGTGCATCACCAGGTTATCTATCGGATAGGGCAGCATGCTTTCCATATCCAGGATGCGGTGATATGCATAGCGCAGATAGGTATCGTAATTTTCGTTGGCGGCAATTTCGGCCGCATACATCGTGATCACGCCGGAAAACCAGCCCGGCCAGGTTCCCGGGCCGTACTCTTTGAAGTGATCCAGCAGTTTCTCGCTCCAGAATAGCTGGCGTCGAAGCAGATCCAGCACCAGCTCGGATTTTCCCATGAGCGAACTGCCGCAGCCGAAGACGCCGCCGTGCCGGACACCGTTGGCGGCACAAAACTCCGCCATTTTCGTCCATACTTCACAAGCTTCCGGATGGGCATAGTTGCCTCGTCCTTGCACTACCATCGATGGCCGGAAATTGACCAGGTTGGAGGTCAGGAAAACATCGGCATCGGTTCGCAACAGCCAAGTGTATTTGCCGGCCAGGGCATCGGTATGCGGGCCGGACAAGCAGCCGATTGAATTGATGAACTTATATCCGTCCCAGCGGCTGCCGGGCACAGCCATTGGCTCGGCCACCATTTTGACGACGCCGGGATCATTCGAGGGGAGTTTGTCGACCGCATTCGGATGGCAAACTGCAACCAAGTCCGAAGTGCGCCAGTTACCTGAATAAATCCAGCTTTTGTAAATCCAATCGAACTCTTCGTACATGGTTGGATTGTCATCAATGTAGATCAGTATGCCGAGGTCTATCATAGACTGATATCTTTCTTATTTGGTCAGCGTCAGCAAGGTTTGCTGGCCGTTCCTGAAGGTATAGATCGACAGCGTGCCGTTCTTGATATCACCTTTGTCGTCAAAGGCGATCTTACCCGTCACACCGGTGTACTGGATCTTGCCGAGTGCCGGCAGATATTTCTTTGGATCGACCGAATCGGCCTGTTGCATGGCCTTGGCGATGATCATCACGGCGTCGTAGGTGTACGGCGCATACTGGACGATGTCGGCATTGTATTTTTTCTTATAAGCTGCCTTGAAAGCATCAAGCGGCGCAGGATTTTCGACTCCGCCTGCGATCGCGCAATAGACCTTGTCATCGATCAAACCTTCGCCGGCCAGGCGCGGCAGGGCTCCGGTGCAGATCGCATCGCCACCCATGAAGTTGGCGGTGATGCCAAGTTGCCGCATCTGGCGCAACATGGTGCCAGCGCTCGCATCAATACCGCCGAAGAAAATCAAGTCTGGCTGCCTGGCCTTGACAGCGGTAAGGATGGCGCTGAAATCGGTAGCTCTGTCGTTCGTATACTGCGTGGATACAATTTCCACGCCGTTGGCTTTGGCGTCTTTGAGGAACTCGTTGGCTAGTCCCTGGCCGTAGGCGGTACGGTCGTCAATCACCGCGATCCGTTTTGCATGCAAGGTTTTTGCCGCATAACGGCCCATCGCGGCACCGAGCTGGGAGTCGTTGGCGACTACACGGAAAGTCGTGTTAAAACCTTGTTCGGTATATTTGGCGCTGGTTGCAGAAGGTGAAATTTGCGGGATGCCGGCGTCGAAATAGATTTTCGAAGCAGGGATCGAGGTGCCGGATTGCAAATGCCCGATGACCGCCGCCACTTTGGCGTCAACCAGTTTCTGGGCGACGCTGGTAGCTTGCTTCGGATCGCTGCCGTCGTCTTCAGCCTGCAAAACGAACTGGATCTTCTTGCCGCCGATGACAAGATGCTTGGCGTTCAGGTCGTCGATCGCCATGCGCGCGCCGTTTTCATTATCCTTGCCGACATGCGCGACCGGGCCGGTGATCGGGCCGACGTGCGCAATCTTTACGATTTGTTCCTGGGCCTGCGCGGTGGCGCTTAAGGTCGCAAATAAGGTTGCAGATGAGGTCAAGGCAATGGCGGCGGCCAGCAACTTCGTTTTGGCATGGTTCTGCATGTGTTCTCCCCGTAGTTTGAATTTGGTTGAAGTGCTGCATTATCCCAGCCTCTTGGCAACTGATCCACGCTTAAGTGGATCTATCTTCGAGCTACTGGTACGGCGGCATTTATTCTACACATAAGCCACAGAGCCTATGCGCTATAGCATGTCGCCGGCATTTTCATGACTTACTTTTTTCCGAACGCAACACACTAATTCGTCCGACGCAATGGACGGCCGACTCTACTAAACGGTTTGTTGTTTTTAGAGAACCAGAAATTTCTGACATCAGGAAGTCATATTTCCAAATGACAATAGAACGCTGTTTGAACGCATACCGGTCGCACCTGGCGCCCATGCACTTTTAGCCGACTAACCATCATCCCAATCACAGGATAATTCCATGAAACTTCGTTCCCTGGCGCTGGCATGCGCAACGCTGGCCTATCTGAGCGGCTGCAGCGGCGGTGGCAGTAGTTCGTCCAGCGCCGGCGGCGCCACGGTAAGCGGCGTTGCGGCGAGCGGTAAAGCACTGGCTGGCGTGACTGTCACCATCACTGACAGCAGCGGCCAGAATATCCAGACAGCACTCACCGATGCCAACGGCAATTTCACGCTGGCGCTCAAAGGTACGGCACCCTTCATTTTGACGGCGCCATTCAACGATGCCGACGGCAGTGCCGCGACGCTGTCTTCAGTCATCAATCCGAGTTCGACGCAGGCCAGCGCAGGCAATACCGTGCGAGCCAATCTCAACCCGCTGACCTCGCTGATCACCCAGCGCGTACTCGGCCTGATCCCGAACGGCAGCCCGACTGCGGCGCAAATCGGTGCCGCCAACATCAGCACCGCCAGCATATCGCAGGCGGTCAGCGACGTCGCCCTGCCACTGCAACCCTTGTTTACTGCGCTTAACGTCCCTGCCGCTGAAACCGGCGACCCGATAGGCAGCACCGCGTACCAGGCCACCGCCAGCGACCCGCTCGACAATCTGTTCGATCTGGCGCACTTCACCGTACATACCGGCCAGATCGCCGTCGGCGTCGATGCCAATCGGGCGGTCCTGACGATTCCTGCCACCGGCAACGTCGGCAGTGCATTGCCAGCCACCGCGATCCAGTCCGTGGTGGCGCTGAACAACGGGCCGACCATCACGCCGATCCAGAACGTCATCGTAATCGTCGGTGAAAACCAAACCTTCGATGCGGTATTCGGGGCTTATCAACCGCCTCAGGGTCAAACCGTGAAGAATCTGTTATCACAAGGGATTATCAACGTCGACGGCAGCCCCGGCCCGAACTTCAACCTGGGGCTGCAAAACCAGGGCGCAACCCAGACCGCTTATACGCTTAACCCTACCCGCGCCAGCGCTTACGCCACATTGCCGCAGCCGACTGCGATTGGCGAACTCACGCCGCCGACCTTCCAGGATCCGGGCGGCGTACCGGATACCCGCTTCCCGGGGAATCTGCCGAGCGGGCCGTTCCAGCTCACCAAATATGTCCCTTACGGCACCGCCAGCACCGCCCAGACCGGCGATCCGGTGCATCGTTTCTTCCAGATGTGGCAGCAAACCGGCGGCGACAATTCCAAGCTGGATCTGTTCACCTGGGTCGCGGCCAGCGTCGGCCAGGGTGGCGACACCAAGGGCATCACTCCAGGCAATCCAGGACAAGGCGGCGAGCTGATGGGTTTCCTTAACATGGCCAGCGGCGATGCCCCTTTCTTCAAATCGCTGGCGCAGCAATATGCCCTGAGCGACAACTACCATCAAGGCATCATGGGCGGTACCGGCGCTAACTTCTTCACCATCGCTACCGGCGACCTGCCGTACTTCAATACCGGCGGCACCGCTGGCGCCCCACCGGCGAATCAGATCGAGAATCCGAATCCATTGGCGCAAACCGCGAATTTCTATGCGCAAGACGGCTACCAAGGCGGTTCCTACGTCAACTGTTCCGATGCGGGCCAGCCTGGCGTCGGCGCCATCCTGAATTTCCTGAACGGCAAAAAGGTCAAGAGCAATTGCGACGCCGGCAAATACTACCTGGTCAACAATTACAATCCAGGCTACAGCATGAACGGCACCGTGCAGCCTATCGGCCCCAACAATTACAACTACCCGCCGCAAACCGTACCGACCATCGCAGAAGGACTGGCGAAGAAGAACGTTGGCTGGAAGTGGTACACCGGCGGCCGCGAGATAGCGGATGTGACCGCCGATGCCGCCGCCTTGGGATTTCCTGTAGCGATTGCGCAAGCTGCTCAATACAACGCCATCGGCGACCCGCTGGTGGCATCCAGCAACGTCATGAACAGCAACCTGAAATCCAGCCTGGCCGGCCTCACGACATTCTATAACGACGTCGCCAAAGGCACGTTGCCGTCAGTATCGTTCGTGGTGCCGAAGAACCTCGACAGCGGCCATCCCGGCTATTCCGCTCCCGCTCGCTACGAAGCGTTTCTGCAAGACCTGATCGCCAAGGTCAAAGCCAACCCGACGTTGTGGGCCCATACCGCGATCCTCGTCACCACCGATGAAGGCGGCGGTCATTTCGATACCGGCTACATCCAGAACGTCGACTTCTTCGGCGACGGTCCGCGCATTCCGTTCCTGCTGGTATCACCTTACGCCCGCACCGGCTTCATCGATCACACCTACTACGATCACTCCTCGGTATTGAAATTCATCGAACGCAACTGGCGCCTGCCACCGCTTTCACCACGTAGTCGCGATAACCTGCCCAATCCAGTCAGCGTCGCGGCCGATCAATACCGTCCGGTAAACACCACCGCAATCGGTGACCTGATGGCCATGTTCAATTTCTAAGCTCCATCAATTGGGGTCAGAGTCGAATTAATTACGCAATTAATTCGACTCTGACCCCAATTAATTCTACTCTGATTAATTTATTAAAATGGATTGAGAGATTTGGATAGCAATCATCGTTGGCTTGCCGGTGCAGGGCTGCTGGCTGCCGTGCTGCTGGGCGGCTGTCACGACGCGGAGACGCCGGCGCGGGATGCGTCTGCACATGCTGTGGCGCCGTCGGCCGGTACAGCTCCGGCCGAGACGACGCCGTCCTTGAAGATGTGGGTGCGTTACCCCGAGCCGCCGGCTGCCCTGAGCGCGGCGGCGAGTTTGGGCAAGCAAATATTCTTCGACCAGTCATTGTCGACTTCGGGAAAAATGTCTTGCGCCACCTGCCACAGTCCTGATCATGCTTACGGACCGCCTAACGGCCTGGCGGTGCAACTTGGCGGCGCCGACATGCAGCGGCAAGGCACGCGTGCCGTGCCGTCGTTGCGCTATCTGGGCTTCACCCCGAAATTCACGCGCCACTACTATGTGCCAGGTCCGGACGAGACCGAGGACGAAGGCCCTACCGGTGGCTTCACGCGCGATGGCGCGGTCGATTCGCTGCATGAGCAAGCATTGATTCCGCTGCTCAACATCAATGAAATGGCCAACCCGAATCCGGCCGCTGTGGTCGCCAAACTGCAAAACACCAGCTATGTCGAGGATTTCCGGCGCGTCTATGGCGCCGACATTTTCGATCATCCAACGGCAGCGCTGGAAAAAGCGACGCTGGCGCTGGAAGCATTCCAGACCGAAGACCCGAGCTTCCATCCGTACACCAGCAAATTCGATGCGGCAATGGCTGGCAATGCCGACTTCACACCGGCCGAATTGCGCGGTTACGGTTTATTCAATAATCCCAACAAAGGCAATTGCGCCAAGTGTCACGTCGATACCCCCGGGCCGGGAGGGCGGCCGGCCCAGTTCACCGATTTCGGCTTCCAGGCGCTGGGGGTGCCGCGCAATCCGGAGATCGCAGCGAATCGCAATGCGAAGTATGTCGATCTCGGTATGTGCGGCCCCGCCCGCAAGGACATGGCGCAGGAAGCGGAGTACTGCGGCATGTTCAAATCACCTACCTTGCGCAATGTGGCGACGCGCGAAGTGTTTTTTCATAACGGCCGCGTCCATACGCTTGACGACATGATGCATTTTTATGTGGAGCGCGATACCGATCCAGGTAAGTGGTATCCTAAGGTAAACGGCAAGATAGTGAAGTATGACGATCTGCCTGCACGTTACCGCAGCAATATCGATACCTTGGATGCCCCGTTGAACCGCAAGGCAGGCTCTGCGCCCGCTCTGAATGACGAGGAAATCGGCGACCTCATCGCTTTCCTTAAAACCCTCGATGACGGCTACTCAGCCAAATCCGGCGCCGCACGCAACAATTAGGAAATTCACGGCGCCAACGGATAGGGTGACTTGTTGTCGCGCGGCGTGCGCAGGTTGACGATCACCCGTTCGACGTCTGGCTCGGCACGGACAAAAGCCTCCAGCGCCGCCGCATCGACAGACTGATCCGTGCTGCAACCCTCGACCCATACAAAGCGCCGTTGAAACGTCAGCCACAGGCTGCTATTGCGGGCGAAACCAGGCTCGGCAGCGAAATGCGCCTGTACCGAGCGGGAAATGGGTGCATCGTAAAGATAAGAGTTTGGCTTGTCGCACTGGCCGGCAAGCCAGCAACTGGTGCCGCGTTCACTGCGCCAGTGCGTCTCTTTGCGCATCTCCTGCTCGCTGAGCAACGGCCCTAGCGGTACCGGACAATCCGGCACGGCGCTACGCACCTGGATGAAAGGGTCGTTGAACCAGTTTTTCAGGGTTTCGCCGTAAGCCGGGAACAAGGCAGGCAGCACCACCAACGACACGCGGAGAAAACGAGGCAAGCGTGGCATACCGATCCTCCTGAACAAACCGTAGTCGGCCCGCAGTCATACCGGGGGCAGGTCGCCCCCCGGCCGGATTTCGCTATCCGGCGAACTTGTCCGTGGCGCGGATCAGTTGATGCAAGATCCCCGGTTCGCTATACGCGTGCCCGGCATCAGCAACGATGTGCAGTTCCGCTTCCGGCCAGGCCTTATGCAACGCCCATGCTGTTTTCGGCGTGCAGCAAACGTCGTAGCGGCCTTGCACGATGACGCCGGGTATACTCCGCAGCTGTTGTACATCGCGCAGCAACTGGCCGTCTTCAAAGAAGCAGCCGTGGGTGAAATAGTGATTTTCGATGCGGGCAAAGGCGATCGCAAATTCCGGCTCGTCGTGCGCTTGCGCCAATGCCGGATCGGGTATCAGTTTGACTGTACTGCCTTCCCACACGCTCCAAGCCTTTGCCGCCGCCAGCTTGGCGACTTCGTCGGTGCCGGTCAGGCGCCGGCTGTAGGCGGCAACCAGGTCGTCGCGCTCCGCCGGTGGAATCGGCGCCAGGAAATCTTCCCACATATCTGGAAACTGGCGCGAGGCGCCGTCCTGGTAATACCACTGAATTTCTTCGTGCGTCCCGGTAAAGATCCCGCGCAGCACCAGCTCGCTGACATGCTGCGGATGTTTTTCTGCGTAAGCCAGGGCCAGGGTACTGCCCCAGGAGCCGCCGAACACCAGCCATTTTTCGACGCCGGCCATTTCGCGCAGCCGCTCGATATCAGCCACCAGGTGCCAGGTAGTGTTGGCTTCCAGGTTAGCGTGCGGCGTCGAGCGCCCGCAACCGCGCTGATCGAACAGCATGATGCAATATTTTTCCGGATTGAACAGCCGCCGATGATCGGCATTGCAACCGCCGCCCGGGCCGCCATGCAGGAACACCGCTGGCTTGCCGTCCGGATTGCCGCACAATTCCCAATACACCTGATGACCGTCGCCCACGTCCAGCAAGCCGGATTTATAGGGTTCCAGCGGCGGGTACAGGCCCAATAATTGCGGGATGTCGGTTTGCTGCGCAGCGGGTTGGCTGGTTGTCATGGAATCGTTTCCTTGTGGGAGTCGGGTGGGAACAAGGATCATAAGCAAGTATCGCGATGACGTCCAGCGGATGGCTCGGCGGCCATTGCACACTCGCCCGATGTTCACTAGAATCAGTCTTGGAACATACCATGCAAATGGCAAAACCGTTCCAACGTCGCTCGGACGGTTCCGGGCGCTAACGTGAAAGAAAAACATGTCTGAATCCCCAGCTCCGCGCAGATTTTCGCGCATCGATCGCCTTCCACCCTACGTTTTCAATATCACCGCCGAACTGAAGATGGCGGCGCGCCGCCGTGGCGAAGATATTGTCGATATGTCGATGGGTAATCCCGACGGCGCCACGCCGCCGCACATTGTCGAAAAGCTGATCGAAGTATCGCAGCGTCCCGACACCCACGGCTATTCAGCCTCCAAGGGTATTCCCCGGCTGCGGCGGGCGATTACCCATTGGTACAAGAAGCGCTACGACGTTGAATTCAATCCGGATACCGAAGCGATTGTCACCATCGGTTCCAAGGAAGGCCTGGCGCATCTGATGCTGGCGACGCTGGATCGCGGCGACACGGTGCTGGTGCCGAATCCCAGCTATCCGATTCACATCTATGGCGCGGTGATTGCCGGCGCCGATATCCGTTCGGTGCGGATGAGTCCGGGGGTGGATTTCTTCGCCGAGCTGGAGCGGGCGATACGGGAAAGTTATCCGAAACCGAAAATGATGGTGCTGGGCTTCCCGTCCAACCCGACTGCACAATGCGTCGAGCTGGAATTTTTCGAGCGGGTAGTCAAGCTGGCGAAGGAGCACAACATCCTGGTAGTACACGACCTGGCCTACGCCGATATCGTATTCGACGGCTGGCGGGCGCCGTCGATCATGCAAGTACCCGGCGCGCGCGATGTGGCGGTGGAGTTTTTCACCCTGTCCAAAAGCTATAACATGGCCGGCTGGCGCATCGGGTTCATGGTCGGCAACAAGGAGTTGGTGGCGGCGCTGGCGCGTATCAAGAGCTACCACGACTATGGCAGTTTCACGCCGGTGCAGGTGGCTGCCATTGCAGCATTGGAGGGCGATCAGCAATGCGTCGAGGATATCTGCAAAAAATACCAGGGCCGGCGCGATGTGTTGGTGAAAGGCTTGCACGAAGCCGGCTGGATGGTGGATATTCCAAAGGCATCGATGTATATCTGGGCCCACATCCCGGAAGCGTACCGCCATCTGGGATCGCTGGAATTTTCCAAGCAATTGCTGGAAAAAGCCAAGGTTTGCGTCTCGCCGGGGATAGGCTTCGGTGAATACGGCGACGAGTACGTGCGGTTCGCCTTGATCGAAAACGAAGCACGGATCCGCCAGGCGATTCGCGGCATCAAGACCATGTTTCGCCAATCCTGAATGGAATAGAGCGACGCCCCCTCGGACGGGGCGTCGCGGCATCTTGTGGTTCCCCGCATTATTTTCCCCCGTTAGTTCTCCTCGCCATTTCCAAAATTGCATGCAACTCGCCGATCCGCTCTGCAGCTGACACAAAATGTCACTTCGAATGACAAGAGAGGGCAGCTTTGTTGACTGTACCTCGCAGAATTAACAGGTTTTTCGCGCCTCCCGGACCGATTTTCAGCTGGTATTTCTTGGGCATGGAACTTGCTGCCAAGCATGCAATGATTCCCTCAGGTAATTTGCGCAAATTATTGCGTTGCTGGAAACCCATCCAATGATAAAAATTAGTGTTGTTTCTTACAACAACGTCGCACCTGAAGCGCCCTTGTCAGCTGTATTCGGCCGAGAGCCAAAAACTCTCGGTCGCAGCGATGAGAATTATTTCGTCCTGGCCGATCCCAGGAATTTTGTATCGCGGACCCAGGCCGCTATCAAAAGTGATGGCGTCCGCCAAACGATCACCAATCTCAGCCGTGCCAATCCGATCTTGTTGAATGGACATGAGATCGATGCCGAGCGCGAATACGATTTGCAGATTGGCGATGAAATCCAGATCGGCCTGTATTTATTGCGCGCCGAAGCGCAGCTCAACTTAATGAAAGATAACCCTGACATGATCAATCAGCCAGGTCAGCCATCGACCAATCCAGCGCCTCGGGCAAACGGCGGTAAAGCCGGCGGCAACAAGCCTCTGTTGAGCGTTTCCGAGACGCGCCTGGCGGCGCTGGCGCAGTTGAACCTGGAATTGGCGGCTACCGCAAATGCTTCGCTGTCGACATCGTCCCACTCGCCGGCTGCATCGCTGCGCCCGGTGAATACGGTGCAACGGCCGGCCGCAAGTTCTGTTCCCGCTCCTGCACTTGCGTCTGTCCCTGCTGCAGTCAGCGCGAGCGACACCAGCACCTCGGCGACCGAGCCATCCGCATCCATCGAAGCATTGGTGCAGGCCTTCATGAAAGGTGCAGGCCTGCCGCTTGAAACGTTAACGCACGATTTGACGCCAGAGTTGATGGAAACCGTTGGCAAGTTACTGGCGACAGCCGTGCAAGGCACGATCGAGCTGAACGCCACCCGCGCGCTGGTGAAGCGCGAAGCGCATGCGGATGTGACCAAGGTAGTGGTGCGCAACAATAATCCATTGAAATTCTTTAACGACAGCCAGACTGTGCTGATCCAGATGCTGCGCAAGAAGATGCCCGGCTTCATGGGCGCCACCGAAGCCATGCAAGACGCTTACCAGGATTTGCAGGCGCACCAGGTCGGCGTGGTTTCCGGCATGCGTGCGACCATGAACGAGATGCTGCAGCGTTTCAATCCCGAAGTGATGGAAAAACGCCAGAAAAAAGGTGGCATGCTGGATACATTGCTGCCGGCGACGCGCAAGGCAAAGTTATGGGATGCCTATAACGAACGCTTCCAACGGATTATTGCGGAAGCCACGCAGGACGATTTCCAGGTTTTGTTTGGCAAGGCGTTTTTGCAGGCTTACGAAAGAAAAGTCGAGAAGCAGAGGAAAGAGATGCAGCACAAAGAGACGCAGCATGCCTGAACCGTCCTTACTCAGCGACACGGCAATTCCGGTCGTCCTGAGTTTGGCGCAACTAAGTCATGCCGGTGGACGGCAGGTCAATCAGGATTCCTGGGGCAGTGTGCTGCAGGATGACCTGGCCTGCATGATTGTCGCCGACGGTGTCGGTGGCGAGTACGGTGGCGAAATCGCCTCGAATGTCGTGGTCAATTCGATCATGGAAATGTTCGTGGAAGAAGCTTCTTTCGGTCCACGCGCGCTGCAGTCTTATATCGAGCATGCGGTGGCGCAGCTGCAGCGGCGTCAAGCGCAAATACCGCGTTTGAAAGACATGAGCTCGACTGTAGCGGTGTTGCTGATCGATCAAAAAAATCGTTGCGCGCTATGGGCCCATATGGGCGATACTCGCCTCTATCTGTTCCGCCAGGGCAAACTGCTGAGTGCCACCAGGGATCACAGCCTGATCCAGCAATTCGTCGATGCCGGCCATTGTTCAGCCGACCAATTGCGCCGGCATCCACGGCGCAGCATTCTGTCGGCTGCGGTCGGCGTGGAGGGCAGTGCGCCCGCCACGGTGACCCAAAGCGTAACCGAATTGCAGGGCCGTGACGCATTCCTGATCTGCACCGACGGTTTCTGGGAATGGATCAGCGAAGCAGAAATGGAGCAGGCGGCAATCCAGGCCGATTCTGCGCAAGACTGGCTCGACAGCATGCATGCGCTGGTAGAAAAGAACGGTAAGGCATCCAACGTCCCACTTGATAACT
This sequence comes from Collimonas sp. OK307, assembly GCF_900113705.1. Taxonomy (GTDB): domain Bacteria; phylum Pseudomonadota; class Gammaproteobacteria; order Burkholderiales; family Burkholderiaceae_D; genus Collimonas. Next base: position 100,553 of record NZ_FOQI01000002.1, read on the forward strand.
GTACTGCGTTTACAATCCGTGTAGCCGATCCTCGACCATCAGTGCCGTCAGCGTATTCAACGCCCCTTTAGCGTTGATCGCTGTCCAGAATAATATTACTTAAGTCGACCCAACTGCCTATGCCAAACGTCAAGCCGATTGATCAGCAAGAAATATCAGCAACAGCTGTCGAGAACTGCTTGCCTAAGGGCACCCGCCTGGCCGATTTTGAAATCATCGGCGTGATTGGCGAAGGCGGTTTCGGCATCGTCTACTTCGCCTTCGACAGATCGCTGCGCCGCATGGTGGCCATCAAGGAATACATGCCGGGCGCCTTTGCCGGACGCGGGCCGGACAAGAAGGTCGTGGTGCGCGCGCAGCGGCACCGCGAGACTTTCGCCATCGGCCTCAAGAGTTTCATCAAGGAAGCGCGCCTGCTGGCGCAATTCGATCACCCCGCGCTGATCAAGGTGTACCGGTTCTGGGAGCAGAATAATACTGCCTACATGGCGATGCGTTATTACGAAGGACGGACGCTCAAAAGCGTGGTCCAGAACTCGCCCGCACAGGTTACCGAAGCGTGGCTGAAGAGCATGCTGAAGCCGATGCTGGAAGCGCTCGACGCCATGTACCGGGTACAAATACTGCATCGCGACATCTCGCCTGACAACATCATGATCCAGAAGAACGGTGAAGCGGTCTTGCTGGATTTCGGTGCGGCGCGCCAGATTATCGGCGACATGACGCATTCGCTGACGGTCATCCTCAAACCCGGCTACGCGCCGATCGAGCAGTACGCCGACGACGCCATGATGAAGCAGGGGCCGTGGACCGATATCTATTCGCTGTCGGCGGTCATCTATTTTGCGATCGTCAAGACCGCGCCGCCGACTTCGGTCGCGCGCATGATCAAGGACCCGATCACACCTTTGCAGGATGGCCAGCACAGTGGATTCAGCAAAGAATTCCTGGCCGCCATCGACAAGGGCCTGGCGGTGAAGCCGGAAGACCGGCCGCAATCGATAGAAGAATTCCGCAAGCTGCTGGACCTGGAACTATCTGTGCCGATGCCGATGCCCGACAACGATGCCAGCAGCCCGGCCGCATTCCGCCCTCCAAGTCGCAAACCGGGCGAAGCGCCGGTAGTTACCAGCGGTAAGCGCAGGCGCAACAGATCTCCGGCCCCGCAGGCCAGCCTGCTGGATAAGCCGCTGCGAGCGCCGGGCTGGTGGCTGGTCGCTGCGGTAACTGTGCTGGGACTGGGCGCCTTTTTATGGCTCAAGCCGGCGCGGCTGCCGACAAGTGCCCCAGCTATTGCTGCGGCACGCGCACCTGTGGCAGCGGCCAAAGTCGCGCCAGCCGTATTGCCAGTGCCAAAGCTTGCAACGGCTCCGGCCGAACAGGCTCACGACAAAGTGGCGGTGCCGGACGGTAAAGGCGCGGTCACCGAGGCCAACGCGGCAGTTGCAGCCAAAGCGGTTGACGCCAAAGCCACTGAGGTAAAAGCCGTCGAGCCTACCGGCGTCGTCATGCTGACCATCAAACCTTGGGGCAAGGTGCTGGTTGACGGCAGCATGAAGGGTGTCAGTCCGCCACTGAAAAAACTGGTTCTGCCGGAAGGCAAACATCAGATCAAAGTGATCAATCCGAGTTTTCCGGATCGCCTTTTCGATATCGATGTCTCGCCGAAGAAATCACGGAATATCGACTATGATTTTTCGTCCCAATAAATGTAGCTTAGCCACGAATTCGTCATGACTCACTCTTTCTACCGTATCAGCGGCGCCGCCATGCTGGCTGCAACCTTTATGCTCGGCGGCTGCGACAGCCTCAATCCCGGGCAAAAGCCGGTGGCGGCCAATCCGACACCCAGCGCACCTGCGCCTGTGGCGGCGGTTGCTCCTGAACCGCCGGCGCCGCCAGCCGCATTGACCGATGGCATCGCCTTGTACAACAAGGGCAGTTACAGCGCCGCCATCAAACGCCTCGCCAACGCCCCGGACATCTGGTCGGCAGACATCTCGTTCCAGACTGAAGCCCTGAAAACCATGGCTTTCAGTTATTGCGTGACGTCTCGGAAGAAACTATGCAAACAGCAATTTGAAAAAGCGCTGAAGCTCGACCCCAACTTCGACCTGGCGCCCGGCGAACAAGGTCATCCATTGTGGGGTCCGGTATTCAAGCAAGCCCAGCGCGCGGTGGCAACCAGCGCCAGGAAATAAGATCCGGGATCCGATTTCCGGTTAACGTCCAAATACCGGTGCGGAGAATCCTGGCAGCTTTGGAATCCGCTCTACCATGAATTGCATGAAAACCGTGGCGCGCAAGGATTGATAGCGGCGCGACGGATACAGCAACGAGGCTTCCTGCCCCGACGCGCTCCATTCCGGAAGAATACGCTGCAACTGGCCCGATTCGAGCAGGTCGTGGACCAGCCAGGATGGACAGATGCCAAGACCGGCGCCCATCAGGAAACTCTCGCGTATCGCTAGCGAACTGTTGACCTGATAGCGACTCCGGGTGGCGATCTCGATCGTGCCGGCGGGACCGTTTATCTGGGTCACCTCACCATTCGCCGGCCGCGCGAAACCGATGTAGCGATGACTGGCCAGATCCTCGGGACACCGGATCTCCGGATGGCGCGCCAGATAAGCCGGCGCTGCCACCAGATAGCGCTCGGCGCTAGCGATCTTGCGCGCGATCATGTTGGGCGGCAGCTCGCCCGCTAGCCGTAACGCCACGTCGACGCCGTCTTCCACCAGGTCGACAAAGCGGTCATTCAATATCAGCTCCACCTCGATCTCGGGATACAGCGCCAGGAATTCCAGCACCAGCCCGTTGAGCCGCAATTGGCCGAGACCGAGCGGCGCATTGACGCGCAGCAGGCCGGTGGGTTTCTCGGTCAAGCCACGAGCATCGCTAACCGCTTCGTTGAATTCCTCCAGCACTCGTTTGGCGCGCGCGTAAAACCGCTTGCCCTGTTCAGTGGTGGTCAGGCTGGTAGTGCTGCGCTCCAGCAAACGCACTCCCATCTCCTTCTCTAGCGCGGCGATGGTTTTGCTGACGGTCGGTTGCGTGCTGTGCTCTTCGCGCGCTACCGCCGACAGGCTGCCGAGCTCAACTGCCCGCACGAAGCTGCGGATTGCCCTGATTTGATCCATGTCATTCGATTTTGGAATAAGTGATAGTTAATTATGGCCTCTACCATGCGCATTGGGAAGAATATATCTTGTTTGCATCGATGCCTTGTTTGTACTTGCTTGCGTTTGCTTGTACTGCATACTTAATCAACCAAAGGAGTTACTTCATGCGCTTTCCTATGAGCTATCCGAAAATCGCCGCGGCACTAACCCTGCTGTCGCTCCTGAGCATACCGCCTGTAACAACGCAAGCGGCTGAAACCGGCCGTGCTGCGCAGCACTGGACCGCCAGCTGGACTGCCAGCCCGCAACCGGCCTGGGAGGACGGTTTCGCCTTGGCGACCAACATCCCGGCCACCTTGTCGAACCAGACCGTGCGCCAGATCGTCCGCCTCAGCATCGGCGGCAAGCGCGCCCGGGTGGTGTTATCCAACGAATACGGCGCCACGCCGCTGACGATAGGTGCGGCGCATATTGCGCTGGCCGCATCGTCCGGTAGTAGCTCGGAAATCGTCGCCGGCTCGGATCGTGTCCTTACCTTCGGCGGCCGCGGCGAAGTAACGATTGCACCGGGCGCACCGGCCGTCAGCGATCCGATTGACCTGGCGCTGATGCCGCTAGCCCAGGTCGCAGTCAGTATCTTCCTGCCGCAGACGACGCCACTCGCCACCTTCCACTGGGAAGGCAAGCAGACCGCGTACATCGCACCCGGCAACCTGACAGCGGCGCCTTTGATCAAAACCGACCAGACCGTGGAAGCACGCCTGTTACTCAGCACGATTTTGGTCGACGCGCCGCCGGCATCACGCGTGGTGGCGGCCTTTGGCGATTCGATCACTGACGGCGCCGGCTCCACATCGAACAGCAATCAGCGCTGGCCTGATCTGCTGGCGCAGCGACTCGCCAAGCAACGGATCGCCGTGATCAACGCCGGCATTTCGGGCGCCAGGGTGCTGAGCGACAAGATGGGCGTCAATGCCCTGGCCCGCTTCGACCGCGATGTGCTGAATCAACCCAATGTAGATACTGTGATCCTGCTGATGGGCATCAATGACATCGGCTGGCCAAGCAGCAGCTTCACGCCTGATGATCCGGCTTTGCCCGCGGATCGGCTGATCGCCGCCTATCGGCAATTGATAGCGCGTGCACACATGCGTCATGTGCGTATCGTCGGCGGTACGTTGACGCCATTCGAGGGCGCACTGCAGGACACTGCCCTGAAAGGCTATTATTCCGAGGCCAAGGAACAGACCCGGCAGACGGTGAATCGCTGGATACGCAGCAGCGGCGAATTCGATGCGGTGATCGATTTCGACGCCGCGGTGAGAGATCCCGGGCATCCGCGACGCTTCTTGCCAGCCTACGATTCCGGCGATCATCTGCATCCCGGCGACCGCGGTTACCAAGCCATGGCGGATGCGATCGATCTGGGCACATTATTGGGCTCACGCCGATCGACAACGGTAAAGTCGAAATAGGTTAGTGGCTCTAATCGCCGTCAAAACACGACTGTTTCAACGATCTGGCGTCGCTTTTCAGGTAAATTCCGGCCTGTATCCGATTTTTGCGGTACTACGGCCACTTGGAAAAAAACATGTCCCATCCTGTCTACCCACATCTGCTCGCGCCACTCGACCTCGGTTTCACCACACTGAAAAATCGCGTGGTGATGGGCTCCATGCATACCGGCCTGGAAGATCGCTTCTTTCACTATGCCAAGCTGGCGGAGTATTTCCGGGCGCGCGCCAAGGGCGGTGTCGGGCTGATCGTGACGGGTGGTATTTCGCCGGGCAGGCAAGGTTGGCTGCTGCCGTTCGGCGGCACCATGAACAGCATCGGCGATATTCATAACCACAAGCGTTTGACCAGCGCCGTGCATGAAGAGGACGGCAAGATCGTGATGCAGATCCTGCATGCGGGACGCTACGGCTACCAGCCGTTCGTGGTGTCAGCCTCAGCCATCAAGTCGCCGATTTCTCCATTCAAGCCGCGCGCGCTGACCGAACGCGGCATCCAGTCCACCATCGCGGCCTATGTGCGCAGCGCTACGCTGGCGCAGCGCGCCAACTACGACGGCGTCGAAATCATGGGCAGCGAAGGTTATCTGCTCAACCAGTTCCTGTCACCGCGCACCAATCGTCGGCAAGACCGTTGGGGCGGCAGCATTGAAAACCGGATGCGGCTGGCGGTGGAAATCGTGCAGCGCATGCGCGCCGCAGTCGGCGAGCGTTTTATCATCATGTACCGCCTGTCATTGCTGGACCTGGTAGAAGGCGGCAATACCGGCGCCGAGATAATCGCCGTGGCCCAGGCGCTGGAACAGGCGGGCGTGACCTTGATCAATACCGGCGTCGGCTGGCATGAAGCGCGGATACCGACCATCGTTACCTCGGTGCCGCGCGGCGCGTTTCGTGAAGCGACGGCCAGGCTCAAGCGCGCCGTCAAGATCCCGGTGATTGCCTCGAATCGCATCAATACGCCGGAAGTGGCGGAACAGATCCTGGCCGAGGGTGACGCCGACATGGTGTCGATGGCGCGGCCATTCCTCGCGGATCCCGAATTCGTACTCAAGGCGCAGGAGAATCGCGCCGATGAAATCAATACCTGCATCGCCTGCAACCAGGCTTGTCTTGATCATACTTTCAAGAACCAGCGCGCCAGCTGCCTGGTTAATCCGCAAGCTTGCCATGAAACCGAACTGATCTATCGCCGCACAGTGAAGGCGCGGCGGGTAGCGGTGATCGGCGCCGGTCCGGCCGGCTTGTCGGCCGCAACCGTGGCTGCCGAACGCGGCCATCAGGTGACGCTGTTCGAGGCTGCCGCGCAGATCGGCGGCCAGTTCAATATCGCCATGCAGATTCCCGGCAAGGAAGAGTTCAGCGAAACCATCCGCTACTTCCAGCATCGGATTAAACGCACCGGTGTCGAATTGCAGCTGAATCAACGCGTTGACCGGGCGCGGCTGGAGGCGCTGGGTTTCGACGACGTGATTGTGGCGACTGGCGTGACGCCGCGTAATTTGCGTATTCCCGGCATCGAGCATCCGATGGTGCTGTCTTATCTGGATGTGTTGCAACGCAAGGCGCCGGTTGGCAAGCGTGTGGCAGTGGTCGGGGCCGGCGGCATCGGTTTCGACCTGTGCGAATTCCTGCTGCACGACGCGCATGTGCCTTTGCCGGTGCCGATTGCGCACTGGATGGATGAATGGGGTGTCGATCCGCTGGCCACGCAGGCAGGCGGTTTGAAGCCGGCGGTGGCGACAGCGCCAGTGCGGGAAATTCACCTGCTGCAGCGTAAGTCAAGCAAGGTTGGCGCCGGGCTTGGGAAAACCTCAGGCTGGGTTCACCGCAGCGTGATGCAGCGTAGCGGTGTGCAGATGCTGGCTGGTGTCGATTATCAACGGATCGATGATCAGGGCTTGCATATCAGCGTGGGTGGCGCCAGCCGCGTGCTGGAGGTGGATAACGTGGTGATCTGCGCCGGACAAGAGTCCCTGCACGAATTGATTCCGGCCGCTGCCATTGCGCCGGGTAAGCCGGGCCAGCCAGTCAAAACCAAATCGCAACAAGCCGGTTTGCGTTATCACCTGATCGGCGGGGCTTCGTTTGCCAGTGAACTGGATGCCAAGCGGGCGATACGCGAAGGTGCGGAACTGGCCGCGAGTTTGTGAGATTGCTGCGGTAAGACAGTCGGCTAGTCTTGTACCTTGCCGGCTGCTTTTACCTTGATATTGCAATTCTCTTTCAAAAACTTCAGGGCGCGCGTGTATTTGAGATCCTCATCGTCGGTCAGATACTCCTGCGCTTCGGGCAAGAATTCGTCTTCCCACAACGACAACAGATTGTCCTTGATCTCGAACGGCGCCGCGCTGTTGATGAAAGCCGCAACCGCAGCGCTATCGAAACCATGCTGGCGGACTTGCCGGATCATGGCGCGCGCCTCGGTTTCCGATACGGTCGTCTTGGGTTTCGCAGCGGCCGCGATGCACATGAAAATCGTCAGGCGCGAGTAGGGATCTTCCTTGCCCTTGGTAACCTTGTGCCATTCCTTCGACACCAGGGCATCAAAGCCGTCCACATCTTCCAGGCTGCTTTCCTGCACGAAGTAACGCAGTTCGACCAGGTTGAGCAAGCTGTCGAGCGTCACCGCAGGATCGGTCAGCGCGTCGCGCTTCTCGATCTCACGCCGGATTTTTTCAGCAACACCGCGATATTCCAGCGGCACGTCGTCCAGCAATTTTTTGGGAATCTTCAGTTTCCCGGCAGCGGTACTGTTAGCCGCATTGCCGCGTATCGTCGCCAGCAATTTGGCGAAACCAAGCCGGTTAGGGAATTCTCCGCCACCAGCGAGACGCACCAGCAGCGCCGTACGGATGACCGTTTCAGCTCCGGTGAAATCGAGCGCCGAATGCTCCAGGCCCATATCGTCGGCAAACCAGAGCGCCGCCTCAACGACGGCCGCGCACTCCTCGCGCGCCTTACGCTCTTTGCGATAAGCGTTCAGTGAAAACGGCTTGTTCAGCGTGCGTTCGTCCTGGAACTCCTTAAGCCCCTGGCCTTTGGTATCGCCGAAAACCGTTGAGTCAGGTAATGCATGCAGCGCCTTGAGCATTTCATTGCCGCCGCGCGAATGCGACAGGAAAGTATTGTCGCGCAGAGATTCCGCCGATTTTTGCAAGTCGCCGTTGTACGTCTGTTCCAGATACAAGCTGATCAGGTTGACGATGCGCTGCCGCGCGTTTTCAAGATCGGTATGGAGATGGCTGGTGCCGAAGAATGCCGCGACCTGGACCGTGCCCTTGGCCGCGTCCTCTATCATCGCGCGGCATTTTTCCTGATCCAGGATATGGCTCTTGAGGCCGAAACCAAGCACCTTTTCAAAGAAAGGGCGCTTGTCGACCAGTTCGATATTCCGGTGTTTGTCGGACATGGGATGCGTGGATTTCTGGAACGGTTATCTTGAGCAATTAAAGCGCGGATTCTTCGCCAGGATCGACGACGGGTGCAGTTTGTACGGCAGCTGCCGGGCGAGCTGTCGGACGATCCAGCTGCTCGAGGTTTTTCTGCTCCTGCAATTCCAGCTCCGCTTCGCGCCGCAGGCGTTCCTTCAGCCGTTTTTTTAATACCGGCCAGATCTGTTCGAACATATCGGCGTGCTCGTGCTTGAGCAGCCAGGTCAGTTCTTTCCAGTCGCGATCGCTTACTTCTGATTTGTCGACTGCATCGCCCTCTTCGGTGCGATTGACGTTGAACGTATCGTAGGTGACGAAATGCACCACCTCTTCGTCGCGGTCCGACAGGTAATCGATCAGCGCTTCGCAGCCGCCGTCGACATCGCCGATCGCTTCGAGGAATTCACCGGTGTGGCTATCGTCGCGGAACAGCACCGCATTCACCATGCCGCGCAGGCGCACATGGCTATGATCGCCATATAGTCGTTCCATGACCACCGCGCGCGCGAATTGCTCCGGCGTCACCAGCAAATTGACCACCGACTCTTTCGATGTGTCGTATTCGCGGATGACGGCCAGCAGGTCTTTCGGCGGCAGCGTGTCGAGCGCGGCGACCAAGGCGTAATCACCCTCGGTCTCAGCCAGGCTGACCAAAGCGAATTCGGCCCCGGCGATATCGCCGTTGCGGATCAGGTTTGCTGCTTTTACTACTAGCGCGTTTGTCATGGAATCACTAAATCAAAAATGTCTAAATAAAAAGTTAGCCCAAGCGTTCGAAGCCTTGCTCGGAGAGCCAGTCGGCGCCTTCTACTTCGAGATCGCGGCCGTCGTCATCGTCGTCGTTTTCAACCCCTTCCACCGCATCGTCGGACTCGCCATGGGCAGATTGGTTATAGACGCCCTGATAACTGCCGTTACTCTTTTCGTACAGATATTCGAGGCAAACCGTGGTGATCAGGAAACGCTCGCCGCCCGGTTCCTGCAACGCGATATCGGCCAACTTTTGCGCCCACGACTCAAACTGCACTGCATCGGCGACATCGGTCCACGACGGAAAGTCATCCGGTTCATCGCCCAGCAACATTGTCAGCGTCTGCGGATTGGTAAAGTCGACACCGCCGTGAAAAGCTACCGCCACCATTTCCGGGTCGGTTTCGATCATCGGCATCATCAATGCAAACTGCGAGCGCTTGCTTTTCAGGCGCGACGTCAAGATGTCGTTACCCTCGGAATCGCTTTGCAAGTCTTCCAGTTCGGCCTGGTAAGCCTTGGTCATGTCTTCAAAAAAAGCGGAAAGCATCATTGCATAACCTTGTTCATATAAGTGGTCCAGATTTGTCGGGCCGTCTCAAGCGGGTTTTCCAGCAAGCTGCGCCTTCGGTTTTCGTCGTATTCCTGGCGTTTCACCGCATCCGACAAAAGATCGTAGGCTTCCTGGACGTCGCGGAATCGCGCGGGCGCGTCGGGCGCGGTATTTCTGTCAGGGTGAAACTCTGAGGCTTTCTTGCGGTAGGCGTTTTTCAGCGCGCCAGCCGTTGCATCACTGTCTATGCCGAGAACGGCGTAATAATCCTTCATGCGTCCTCACACGTTGGCGTTGGCGAATTATCGCTATTTGTCAGCGATCGCCGTCTTGTTACAGATGGAATGAATACTTGCAGGGTAAGCGTTTATTGCCGAACATTGCCGAACATTGCTGAATGTTGCCAAGCAGATACAAGCGCTTAAGAAGGGTCCGAAGAGGATACACGATTGGCGGCAATAAGTCGATGGCGGGAGTCGCCGGAAAACCACGGTTTCTAGTGCTTTTCATAGGTAAGCTGCTGCCTCACAAAGCCACTAAATGCTGTCAGCAAAGGCTGATATTTCCCCTCGTTTTGCTCAAGTTGCATCAGGGCATAACAAGTTGCTTCCAGCGTGGATAACTGCCCGGGGCGGTGAGCTTTGCGAATCAGGTAGCGCGATGCCGGCGTATTGCTCAATGACAACCTAGGCAGTTGCTGCAGCAGGGGATTGAGGTAAAGCATTTTCCGGCTCTTGCGCCATGTACCGTCCAGCACGATCAAACGCACTTGTGCGGGGTCAAGCAATTGTGTCTGGTCCAACTGTGGCGGCGTCGCCAGATTCAGGCCTTTGTCTTCAGGACTGTCAGGGTAAAGCAGGATGGTGTACCTGGCTGCGGTCGGTTGGAGCAGCGCCTGCATGGCCTGCTCCGCGAAGACCTCGCCGACAAGCACTTCACTTCGCGGCAAACTCAGCTGGAGCAAACGAACGCTGCCTTTTGCATTGTCGACTTCCAAAGGGTGCTGCAAGATCAGCACTTCGACCGCGTTCTCTGTAGGCGTAACCCAATTGCAAATGCAGGTGCGCTGCGGACGCAGGCACCTGGGGCAGGTAAGGCGTTTGATAGAGGTTGGCTGCATGGGTGGCTGCATTATGCGGGAAAACAATGTCAGCACAATAAGTTACCTGAAATCAGATCCAACAGAAAATCCGGCTGCAAGTAAGCCCGGAAACAAGCGGCCAGTAAACCGGCGAGCAAAAGGCCGCCGACGCAAACAGCGAACAATCTTCTCAAGCGCATGGACGACCGATCAGACATGCGCCGGCCTGGCCTGAACCGCGCGATCGTCAATCGGCAAACTGATGATCGCGGCGACTGCGCTGAGGCCGATCGCAATCGCCCAGACTGCCTGGTAATTGCCGGTCAGGTCAAACAAGACCCCGCCCAGCCACACCCCCAGGAAACTGCCGAGTTGATGGCTCAGGAAGACAAATCCGTACAGCATGGAGATATGTTGATAGCCGAATATCTGGCCGACCACGCCGTTCGACAACGGTACCGTACCCAGCCATATCAACCCCATTACCGCCGCAAATACATAGGTCGTCAGCGGCGTCACCGGCACCAGGACAAAAACCGCCAGGGCGATGCCGCGTAGGCCGTAGATCGCCGCCAGCAGATATTTCTTGCTGAATTTCTCACCGAAATAACCGCATAGATAGGTCCCCAGGATATTCGCCAACGCCACAATTGCCAGCGCCGTCACGCCGACAGTCGGGCTCAGCCCCTGATCCGCCAGATAGGCCGGCAAGTGGGTGGCGATGAACGCCAATTGAAAGCCGCAGGCGAAGAAACCCAGCGTCAACAGTAGAAATCCCTGATGCCGGAATGCCTGCCTGAGCGCCTGCACCATGCTTTGCCCCGCAGCCTCAGGCGGCCTGCCCGCAGGCGCCGAAGTTCCGAACGCCAGCGCGACTATGAGCAAACACGCGCCACTGCCGATCAGCAAGGCATGCGCCCAGCCCAAATGACCGATCAATGCCTGGTTCGACGGCAGCATCGCAAATTGTCCCAATGAGCCGAAGGCGCCGACAACCCCCAGCGCCATGCCACGTTTTTCAGCACTGACTATCTTGCCGACCGCGCCATAGACGATGCCGAAGCCGGTGCAACTCTGGGCAATGCCAACCAGCAGTCCGGCGCTGGTGGCAAGCCCGATACCGGTGCTGGCTTGCGACATGCCATATAGGCCGAGCGCATACAGGATGCCGCCGACAACGAAAATCCGCCTGGCGCCGTAGCGATCGGCCAGCATCCCGGTGAACGGCTGGCTGATGCCCCACACCAGGTTTTGCAAAGCGATGGCAAAGGAAAAAGTGGCGCGATCCCAGCCCAGGTCCATCGTCATCGGCCGCAGGTAAAGACCGAAGCTATGGCGCTGCCCGATACAAAGAAACAGGATCATGCCGAAGCAGGTCAGCATTACCCAGTTGGTACGCGAATTGGTGCGCGCTTTGTAAAGCATGTGATGACTCTCCATTGGATGCCGCTATCGAAAGCATAATTGTAAGCGCGGCAAAGAGGCTAGAGAAGATGGCCAGTGAACGCATCAGTGTTGAACCGATTTCAACAATATCAACTGCGCCGGCTCAGGAAATCGATCAGTCGCTTGACCCGCAACGGCAGCATGCGCCCCGGCAGATGCAACGCATAGGCCTGGTCGCCAAATCCCGCGTTGACTTGCCAGTCCGGCAGCAAGCGCAGCAAACGTCCCGCCTGCACTTCCTGCTTTGCATAATAGTCGGGCAATACCGCCATGCCCAACGAGCGCGCTACCGCATCCCGGACCATTTCAAGTTCGTTAGACACCAGCACCGGCGGACGCGTCGCAACCAGCTTTTCCGTACCGCGCGTCAGCGTTATTTCATGCAGCTGGCTGGCGCGGGAAAAGCCTGCAATCGGTATCGTCGACAAATCGAGCGCGGCCAGGTCGTCGGCAAACCTTGAAGCCAGCGCCGGACTGGCGCATAGCCACCAGGAGACGTCGAACAGTTTTTTGGCGACTACATTTTCGGGCGGTTGAGAGGTCACACGGATCGCAAGGTCGAAAGGATCCTTGGTAATGTCGACGCCGAATTCACTCAAACGCACATCGATGTTGACCAGGGGATTGGCCTGCATGTATGCCATCAGCAGTGGCCGCAGCCAAACCGAACCGAGGCCGGACGGCGCGGAAATACGCACCAGCCCGGCGGTATCCTGGTTGAGGCCGTTGGCCAGCAGGTTGGCCTCGCTCAAGGTATCGGCGATCCGGCTGGCGTAGGCGGCCAGCCGGTAACCGGCATCGGTCAGGCCGACGCTGCGGGTGGTGCGGATCAACAGCTGGCAACCGAGCCTGGCTTCAATCGCCTTGATCCGGTGGCTGAGCGCAGAGCGCGACAGGCCCAGCGCTTCGGCCGCCTTGGTCAGGCTGCCGCTACTGGCGACGTGATAAAAAATGATCAGCGAATTGGCATCGAGATTATTCATATTGGTGAGCTGCACTCAACAAAGATATGCCGGCAGCATACCTTATGCGCACGCCTTTTGCTCTCTACAATCGAGGCTATACAGACCAGCAGGCTTACTGAAAAAATGTCCCCTGAATTGCAAACCGAAGCGCCGATCGAGTCGCCGATCCAGATCCCGGCCACGGACGGCTACCCCTTAGGCGCCTGCTTGTACTATTCCGACGCGTTGCACCTGCCGCAAACGGTGGCGATCATCAATTGCGCCACCGGCGTCAAGGCAGCTTATTACGCACGTTACGCAAAATTCCTGGCTGCCCATGGCTACCTTGCCATCACTTACGACTATCGCGGCATCGGGGCCTCTCGACCGGCGTCGCTACGTCGCTTAAAGGCGACAAAATTCGACTGGGGCAGCAAGGATTTCGAAGGCATCATGTCATGGGTTATCAAGAATATTCCGGATGCAAAAATCGTCGTGGTCGGCCACAGCATTGGCGGCGTATTACCTGGCTTCAGCGCCTCGAACGGGCGCATAGACCGCTTGCTGACAGTGGGCGCGCAATTCGCATATTGGCAGGATTATGCAGAACATGCGCGCTACCGGATGCTGCTGAAATGGCATGTGCTGATGCCTTTGGCGACAACGCTGGCGGGCTTTTTTCCGGGGCGCCTGCTGGGCTGGCTGGAAGATCTGCCGGCCGGTGTGGCCTATGAATGGGCGTTCCGGGGAGCGACACTGAGTCAGCGGCACAGCTCCAGTATCTTTAGCAAACCGGTAAAACACCAGGAACGCTGCGCCAACACGCACTATTTCGCACAACTGCACTGCCCGTTACTCGCGTACAGCATCAGCGACGACAACTTCGGTACGCCGGCCGCGGTGATGCGGCTGTTACGCTATTACCGTGGCAGCGACAGGACCCATGTGATGGTGACGCCCGGTGAATTCGCGCTATCCGAGATTGGTCATTTCGCTTTTTTCCATGACCGCTTTGGCCAGAATTTATGGCCAGAGTCGCTGGCTTGGCTGAACACCGGCAACGTATCGCGACAGGCCGTGAATTTCCTGCCATCCGAGCCAATTTCCGAGCCGGACACTTACCGCTTTTAATGCCTCTATGGCGCTTTCTTGCGTGCAGATACCTTTTTCGGCGACGGAACGTCCACCGACGCAATGATAGCGGCGGGCGCCGCATGCTCCTGCAATGCGCGCACTTCGTCGTGCAGCCAGCTGCGCAAAGCTTGCAGCGGCGCCCAGTCGCGCAAAGCAGGCGGATAAACCAGGAAGTAAGAAGCGAAATCGGCGTCGGGCGCCAGCCGTTGTTCGGAGAGTTGCACCAGCAAACCGTCGCGCAAGGCCTCGGCCACCATGAACTCGCGCCCCATCGCTATCCCCAAGCCTTGCTCGGCAGCCTGCAGCATCAGGCCGGCGTCGTTGAAGCTGGCCACCGGATTGGTCCTTACCGTCAGGCCGGCTTCACCGAACCAGCGATCCCATAAATCGGCGTCGCCCAGCAGTGCTTCATGCACCAGGGCGGCAGCGCCGCTGCCCTGCAAGCGGCGCGCGGTGGCCGGCGATGCTACCACCACCAACGGGCTATCAAACAGACGTTCGTCGCTCAACCCGGGCCAACCGCCGCGCCCTTGCCGTAGCGCCGCGTGAAAACCGTCACGCTGCAAATCGATCAATTGCTGCGACGAATGCAACTCTATTGCTATGTCTGGATGACGTTCGCGCCAGCGCTGCATGCGCGGCAGCAGCCAGCGTTGCAAAAAGGACGGCATCACCGTCAGCCGTAACCGTTGCGCAGTACCGATCGCCGTCGCGGCGGCGGCCAGCACGCCGACATCCAGCTGCGCCAGCGCCGACTCGACACTGCAGAGCAGCGCCTGGCCCGCTTCATTCAGCACGATGCGACGACCGCGCCGCTCAAACAGGGTGAAACCAAGTTGCTGCTCCAGCACGCCGATCTGCTGGCTGACGGCGCTGTGGGTCAAATGCATTTCGACCGCTGTGGCGCGCAAATTCTGCAGGCGCGCGGCGGTACGGAAGACGGGGAGGGTATGAAGTGGAAGTCGACTCATGCTGGTAAGCATAACTTACCAATATGGTTAGAACAAGTCGTTTCCCTAAGTACGTTTGGTTGGATATTCTGACCAGTATTGAAAGTGCTTTAAAGAAAGTACTTCAAAATTTCCCGATAACCAACTTGTGAGGTTGCCATGAACTGCGTATCTACACCGAATCAAATCGCTGCAACATTGCCACGTCCGCAAAATTTCCTGGATGGCGTATTACAAGTAATCAGAAGCACTGTAGGCGGGGCGCGGCAACACCCGGTTCCTGTACAGGCCGCAGAGGTAGAGCCATGCTTTGCGCTGAATCTGCGCGAACTGAACGATCACCTGCTGCGCGACATCGGCTATATCGATTCCGTGCCGCCGCGTGAACGTACACACCAGGATACGGTTTATTGAGACTTATTGAGCACCCGTCAAAATGGCAAAAGCGACCTGCTGTATTTGTATTTCAATCAACAAAGCCGCGTGCTCCTTGCATGCCTCCGGTGTGCACAGCGAGCACCCGCTCATCTGCGCTGAAAGCATGCGCCTGCTGCAGATTCCTGAGCGCATGGAATAGCTTGCCGGTGTAAACCGGTTCTATCGGAATCTCGAATTCCTGTGAAAACTCGCGGCAGAACTGGCGCAACTCTGGCGGAGCTTTGCCGTAACCACCATGATGTGCGTCGGTGATCAGTTCGTAATTTTGGTAGGCTGGATAACCCGCCTCTTGCAACAGGCGGGCAATCTCCTGGTGCAAATAGCCGGCGTTCTTGAGGACAGCGATGCCGATCACGCGGCCGCGTCCTTGCAAACCCGCCAAGATGCCGGCCAAGGTGGCGCCGGTGCCGCATGCGACCATGATCACTTCCGGAATGAAGGGCAGTTCGTCGACCAATTCTGCGACACCGCGTAAAGCTGCCGGCGCACTGCCGCCTTCTGGCAGCCAGACATGGCTGTCGTCGGCATCGGTTATATGCCGGCGCCAGGCTTGCGGCTCGTCGCGCAGCTGACGATACTCATCGCGCGATACGAACTGGATTTGCATACCCAGATGGCGGCAATCGTCCAGCGTGGCGCTATCTTGCTCCGCCGCGCCGCGCACCAACCCTATGGTCGGCCAACCTCCCAAAGCTCCGGCGTAGGCAAGAGCATGCAGATGATTGGACCACGGGCCGCCCATCGTAACCAACGTCGGCCTCCGCTCTTGCAAGGCAAGCAACGGGTATTTCAGCTTGCGGAATTTATTCCCCGATACCTCCGCGTGCAGCAGATCGTCACGCTTTATCCAGACATCGCGCCCCAGGAAAGACGTGCTTTCCAAGCGCTGGCAGGGTGAAGTTGCGTAGGAAAACAGCACGCTAAATCGACATCTGCAGCGGCTCCACGCTGCGTGCAACGTCGGCGATGATTTCATAGGAATGCAGCCGCGCCTTGTGCTCGAACACGTCCGAAACAATCATCAATTCATCGGCGCCGGTGCGCAGCAGGAATTTTTCCAATCCTTCGCGCACGGTTTCCGGCGAGCCGATGATCGAACACGCCAGCATGTGCGAAGCCTGCGCCTTCTCCAGCGGCGACCAATAGGTTTCGATATCGTCGATAGGCGGCTTGCTCAGGCCGCGCACGCCGCGGTGCATGTCGGTGAACGACATTTGCTGGGTAGTCGCCAGACGGCGCGCCTCGGCATCGGTATCGGCGGCGATGATGTTGATACCCACCATCGCATGCGGCCTGGCCTGCTGTGCGGACGGTTTGAATTGGGCACGATACAGTTGCAACGCCATGTCCAGCGAATCCGGCGCGAAATGTGAAGCGAAGGCGTACGGCAAGCCAAGCTCGGCGGCCAGGCGCGAGCCGAAAGTACTCGACCCCAGTATCCACAGCGGCACCTGGGTGCCGTGGCCCGGCACAGCGACGATGCGCTGGTCCGGCTCGGCCGGCGCCAGGAAAGCTTGCAGTTCCAGCACGTCCTGCGGAAACGACTCGGCACTCGCCGGATCGCGCCGCAGCGCCCGGGTGGTGATCTGGTCGGTGCCGGGCGCACGCCCCAGGCCGAGATCGATACGGCCCGGAAACAGCGAGGCCAGCGTGCCGAACTGCTCGGCAATCACTAGCGGCGAGTGGTTCGGCAACATGACGCCGCCGGCGCCCACCCGTATGGTGCTGGTGCCTGCAGCGACGTGGCCTATCGCCACGGCAGTGGCGGCGCTGGCGATGCCGCGCATGTTGTGGTGTTCTGCCATCCAGAAACGGCGATAGTTCCAGCCTTCGGCGTGCAACGCCAGATCGCGCGCATGGTCGAGCGCGGTGCGCGCATCGCTACCTTGGCGGATACGGACCAGGTCCAGAATTGAAATTGGGATCACAGCGACTTCCTTGTTCAGCTTGCGGTTTTCGAGTATATCTGCAGTGGTTTAAGCCTGCTGGCGGCGGGCCATTTTGCCGATTCGCAGGCATGGCGATTCCCTTGGAGTAAACTTGGTGGTCTAATAGCGCCACTCCTGCAAATGCCTGATTGGCAAGCTTTTGCCCTGATCCGAGACCGAAATCCCGATTCAACCCTGATAATTAACGCTTAACACGCCCCTTAATTCGACACTTAGTTCGACACATTATGAAAATTCTCTATCTGGACTACAACGGCGTGCTGCACGACGACAAGGTCATCCGCAACCGCAAGCGCGGCCTCTACATCGCCACGCCGGACCGGTCGTTCTTTGAATGGATGCCGATCCTGGAAGAGCTGCTGGCACCCTACCCGGACGTCAAAATCGTCCTCTCCACCAGCTGGGTCAGGGCATTGGGATTCGACGACACCAGACAGGAACTCACCGAGAGCCTGCGCGAGCGCGTGATCGGCTCCACCTTCCATCACCCCAAACTGACGCCGGCGGAATTCGACACCATGCCGCGCGGCATGCAGATTCTGCGCGATGTCGAACGCCGCAAGCCGACCAGCTGGCTGGCGCTTGACGACGACGCCTTCGGCTGGCCGGCAGCTAGCCGCGACCATCTGCTGGAAACCAAAGGCAATCTGGGCTTGAGCGATCCGGCAACACAGGACGCACTGAAAGCCATGCTGGCAGCGCTTTAAGCAAAAAACCCGACATCGAGCAGGCCGCAAGGAGATACGGATGCGCCGCAACCTACACCTGTTGATCATCGATCCGCAAAACGATTTTTGCGATCTGCCTGCCGACTATCTTGCGGCCGATCCGGCCAGCGGCGGCAATGCAACACCCGCGCTACCGGTGCCAGGCGCCCACGGCGACATGCTGCGTGTGGCGGACCTGATCAATCGCGGCGGCGCCGGTATCAGCGAAATCAGCATCACGCTCGATTCGCACCATCGGCTCGATATCGCCCACCCTGGTTTCTGGATAAGCGCGACAGGTAGCGAGGTCACGCCGTTTACCCAGATTTCGGCAGCCGATGTACGCGCCGGCAGATATCTGCCACGCGCGCCCGCAGCCCTGCCGCGGGTGCTGCACTACCTGGATCAACTGGAAGCGGCGGGGCGTTATCAGCTGATGGCGTGGCCGGTCCATTGCGAGATCGGCTCATGGGGCCACAACGTCCACACCGACGTACGGCACGCCTACAACCGCTGGGAAGAACACACGCTGCGCAGCGTCAACAAGATCAGCAAAGGCAGCAATCCATGGACCGAGCACTATTCCGCGGTGCAGGCCGAAGTGCCCGACCCCGACGATGTGCTGACGCAAGCGAACCAGTCCTTTCTCGACAGCCTGGCCGCAGCCGACCGCATCTACATCACCGGCGAAGCCGGCAGCCATTGCGTGAAAGCCACCACGGAACACATCGCCGATTATTTCGGCCCGCAGCATGTGACGAAGCTGGTGCTGGTGACTGATTGCATGAGTCCTGTGAGCGGATTCGAGGCACAATATCGGGAATTCGTGGTGGATATGGCGGCGCGCGGCGCGCACATTGCGAATGCGGCGGATGTGTTGACAGAACTGTTGGGCGACGCGGACCGTTAATCACGGCATGACTCTCCCTCCACGCGACAAGCAGCACGAACTAACCGGGTCAGAGTGAACTTTCGGTATGTTTTACCGCCGAAACTTGACTCTCGTATCTCCGCATTGACGCCATATAGTTCCATGCCGACGATTACGGCGGGATATGTGCCAGGTTGCTCTGGGCGAGCGACATAGGCATCTATTGTCGATCCGTCTTCTGGTACCGGGATCGCGACTTGCTCTTGCAAAATTTCGCAGGACATCATTCACCCCCTTGGATAAGTGGTGGCGCTAAATTGGCATATTTCCCGATGAAAATTATATCCGTTCGTGAATGTGGTATTTGCTCTAAGTCAGGCAGCCAGAGCACCTATCTGCTGTAGCAATCCCAGGCGATCAACCTGCACCCAGGCCCGGGCAATCTTGCCGTCCCGAATTTGGAAAATCACATTTGCGGTCTGGGTCACCTGCGCATGACTTGCGGCCCTCCCTGCAAACGGCCCGCCATGGGTTCCCCGAAACGACCACCTGACCGCGACCCGGTCGCCCTCAGCAATCAAATCTTCAACCTCGAATTGCACGTCAGGAAAGCCGTAGCGTATCGTAGCTATGCCTTTGGCAAATTCAGCAGCGCCCTGCGCGCCGGGGCTGCCGACAAAATCGTCAGCGATCAGCTCCGTCAATAACGCCAGGTTGCCCCGGTTGATGCAATTTTCATACAGTCTGCGGATGAGAAGCTTGTTGTTTTCAATGACATGGGTAGTCGACATCGGTTCGCTCCAGTTACGTTATGGAATAGATAGTGATGACCGGATACCAGTGTAAAACTTCAACTTAACTTGAAGTCAAGGGGCTAAATTCAATACCGGCGACAAGTTGTCCGAATTTTTAATCGGTATAAACTGGAGCGGGTGAATACCATTATTCTTTCGCACAGCGCGTCGATCACCGTGATCGATTACCGTTGCAACGCCACTCCGGCCGACAGGCCGGTCGCCGAGTTGCATCGCAACCATTCGGTTTCGTATGTGCGGCGTGGCAGCTTTGGCTTGCGCTATCGCGGCAAGCAGCATGAGCTGGTGCCTGGATCCGTGATGATCGGGTGCGCTGGCGATGAATTCTGCTGCACGCATGAACACCATGTTTGCGGTGACGAATGCTTGTCTTTTCAATTTACGCCGCAATGTGTCGAATCGCTCGGCGCCCGGGAATCCGTATGGCGCGCAGGCGCCTTGCCGCCACTGGCGGGTCTCGGCATGCTGGGTGAACTGGGGCAAGCTGCGGCGGAAGGGCGCAGCGATGTCGGACTGGATGAAATCGGATTGCTGCTGGCAGCCCGTTTCATTGCACTTGCCTCCGGCAAGCAACCGGCGACGTTGCCAACGACAACCCAAGACCGCCGCCGCGCGGTCAATGCGGCCATGTGGATCACCGCGCATGCGCATGAGGACATCGGCCTCGACAGGATTGCTATCGAAGCCGGCATGAGTCCATTTCATTTCCTGCGGTTGTTTAGCCGCGCGTTAAACGTCACGCCGCACCAGTACCTGTTGCGTTCGCGATTACGCCATGCCGCCCGCTTGCTGGCTGATGGCCGCTCTGTCACGGATACCGCATATGACGTCGGGTTCAACGATTTGTCCAACTTTGTACGCACCTTCCACCGTGCCGCGGGCGTTTCACCAAAATATTTCCAGCGCGCCGCCCGTGGCGAGCGCAAGATTTTCCAAGAAAAATTAGATTTGATCTGAAATGATGGCTACCTGACGCATCCATATCCATGTGGATGCAATGACAAGGAGATCATCATGTTCGACCATATCGGATTGAAAGTGAAGAACCTGGATGCCAGCGTGCGTTTCTATCAGGCAGCGCTGAAAGATCTGGGGCATGTCCTGGTGTCGCAGGGTGAAGATTATGCCGGCTTTGGGCCACCAGACCAGCCTGGACTTTGGCTGTATGCATCCGCGGAAGCGCCGGCCGGCACCACGCATGTCGCCTTTAGCGCCGCCGATCACAAGCAGGTCGACGGTTTTCATGCGGCCGGCTTGAAGGCCGGGGGAAGCGACAACGGCAAGCCAGGGTTACGCACCGACTACAGTCCAACTTACTACGGCGCTTTCCTGATCGATCCGGATGGTAATAACGTTGAAGCCGTCTGTATCACCTAGCGACAACGTCAAAAACAACCTCACGCAGTTAAATGGGGTCAGAGTTTTTTTACGACAGCCTTATCGTCGTAATTTACACTTCGCGCGTGGCTCCTACCCCCTTTTAACGGATTGCGGAGTACATGCGATGACATTCAATGCACAGGTTGCGACAGGCAGTAAACGACCCTGAGCTGCCGGTCACAGCTCGCGGGTCCAACGGCAGAAATGCAGCGGTTGCGGTCATCGGTTTTCTTTGAAGCGGTTACTGATGTCGACGGTATTGGCCTTCCTTCGATGTAATTCTGAGCGGCGGCTTCACTTCACATAGCTGCCGTTTACCGATTTAAACGACAAATACCTAGGCGTTACTTTGACTGGCCAGTATCTAAACTTTGGAACGCCGGACCCGACCCGAAACTGTCAGTTAAGCCTGAGTCATTGAACGTCTGCAACGTAGGTTGCGGTCATTAGTATTCTATGTCACGGTTATTGATGTCGACGATCTTCGACTTTCTCAGATGTAGTTCTCTGAAAGAATAGAAGCGGATCACATCGTTTCTTCCATTAAGTAAAGTCGGGCGCCGACCTGCAGGCGAAAGCGCCCCTCAGCCGAATCAAGATCAAGTCCGACCAACTCCGATATGCGCCCAAGTCGGTAACGTAGCGTGCTGATATGGATACCTAGATGCTCTGCACTTCGTTGTAAATGGAACCCTTCTTCGGCAAGCATCAGTGCGGTCTCCAGCAAATGATGGCTACGTTTGCTTTTCTTCAGTGGGTCAAAAAGACGCGTAATGAAGGCTTGTTTGGCCTGAATGTCGCCACTGAGTACTCTCGGGAACAGCATCTCTTCGAAGTGGTGTACACGACCGGGGCGAAGATGATCTATCAGCTCTGCAGTTTCGCTTCCCGCCGCGCGCATACCGTCGATCCCGACCTGGATTTGGCTGACTGCCATGGCCATACGAGTTGGACTGAACTCAGTCCACCAAGTGTCCGCGTCAATTTCGTCAGGCACGAGGATGTGAATCTGATTGGCCGAGAGAGAAAGCAGCGGTCGTATGTTGCGCCTTTCCAGACTCTGCCGAACTCGCACCGCGAACTCCTCGCGCTTGACAAAACCGTCGCGCGACAGAGGATTGGGTTCATCAAGTAGGACCGTACAAAGTCGATACTGTTTCTTACTGTTCCAGCCCGACAAAAGTGCCCTTTCCAGCGCTTGCGGCTTGTCCTCGAAGTACCCCTCGATCAGAGAGGCCACCAGCGCATAGCCAAGACGTGTCTCCTGCATTGACAGCTCGCGTTGATGAGATATCTGCAGTGCAGCAACGGTGCCCGCGTGCTCGATCGCACGCAGGTCGAGCATGCTCACCGCATGAGAGCCCTCGGCGACGATTATGTAGCCTACTCGCTCGGTCCGCACACGCACAGCATAGCCTATAAGCCCGGGCTGCTCCTGACCAAGTGGTCCGGGAAGCCGGATGGGATGGGGGGCGCCATCGATCTGCGCCATACCGCCGGAATCCTTCAAAGTAAAGAAGACGTTGGTTACAAGGTACTCTTCGCGAGGTGCTCCTGCCCCCGAAGAGGGAGACTCATGGGACGCTAGGGAAATGCCATCGACGGAATGGATGTACACGCTGCGATCAAGCACTCGCCCAAGGACTTGGGCAACTTCGTTCAAGCTGTGACCTGACACCGCTGCTTCGGTGAGTTCTCTGTGAATCTGTTCGGATCGGGCGAGCGCGCGGCTTTGCTGGTCGATTAATTCTTGATGGATGGCGTGGGTGATTTCGCTGAAAGGCACCTCCCACGGGATTTCAATCAAGGGCATACCTACCCTTCGGGCAGCCTGTACGCTTGAGGCAGGAAAATGGTCTAGGAAGTGTGGAACCGCAAGCACAACCCCGCAGACACCCTTTGCGGCAAGCATCTCGACAATGACGGCGGCGGCCTTGCCGCTTTTGGGCCAGTTGTAGCCAGTACTTAAGAGTAGATGGCCTTCCTTAACCCACGACTCTAAATCCGGGTGGTCCACGATCTGAACCCAACTGATGTCCTTTGCAACGTAGTCCTCGCCCGCAACGACTTTACCTGCGAGTAATGGTGCTCTGGCAAGTGCATCTTTGAGCTGCATGGAATACCCCCTATTTTTAGTACTAAATATTGATCATCAAATTATATCTTTCATACATATTTTTGCGGGTGATTGTTGCCTAGAATTGAAATCATCAGAAAAGACTTCAACCACAGGGCATCGCAATGACCATACAAGCTAACAATGCTGCCACATGGCAACAACGCCGCCAGACCCATATCGCACGCGGTGTTCTCACAGCCCATCCGCTACTTTTGACGCGAGGCCAAGGTGCCCATGTTTGGGACCAGGACGGCCGCCAGTACATCGATTTTGTAGGAGGTATCGGCGTTCTCAACGTGGGGCACAACCACCCACGCGTCGTGGACGCGGCGGCCGAGCAACTAGATAAGCTGTCCCACACATGCTTCCAGGTGGCGGCCTATGAGCCGTATATCGCATTGGCGGAGCGTCTAAATGCGCTGGTTGGAGATGGGCAAGCATACAAGACCGCGTTTCTCACTACGGGGGCGGAAGCAACCGAGAACGCGATCAAGATAGCGCGTGCCTATACAAATCGCCCTGGCGTGATTGCGTTCCGCGGCGGTTTCCATGGACGCACTTTGTTGGGCATGAGCCTGACCGGGATGAGTCAGCCCTACAAGCAGAATTTCGGCCCCTTCGCGCCAGACGTCTACCACACCGCGTTTCCGGACGCCTACCGCGGCATTTCCACCGCACGGGCACTGGAATCGCTTCAGGAGATTTTTGCTACAGCCGTTGCCCCTGATCGCGTTGCTGCCATTTTGATCGAACCTGTTCAGGGCGATGGCGGCTTCCTTCCTGTACCGAACGATTTTCTCGTCGAGTTGCGTCGCATCGCGACCGAGCATGGCATTGTCCTGATCGCCGATGAAATCCAGACAGGCTTTGGCCGAACCGGCAAGATGTTCGGCTTCCAGCACAGCGGAATTGAGCCCGATCTAGTCACGGTGGCAAAAAGCCTTGCTGGAGGGTTGCCGCTGTCGGCCGTGGTAGGCAAAGCGCACATTATGGATGCTCCAGCCCCTGGAGGCCTTGGCGGCACTTACGCAGGGAACCCGGTAGCCTGCGCAGCAGCCCTAGCCGTCCTGGACGTGATTGAGGAAGAGCATTTGCTGGAGCGATCTATTGCCATCGGTGAACAACTCGCCAACGGATTTGGCGCGCTACAACGTAAGTACGCCGTCATCGGCGAGGTCCGTGGCCTGGGGGCCATGCGGGCCATCGAGTTCGTTAAAAATGCCGACAGCAAGGAGCATGATGCTGCCTTGGCTCAACGCGTGATTGACCATTTACGCGAACACGGCTTGCTAGCGATTAAATGTGGCGTGCATCGAAATGTTGTACGTGCTCTGGTGCCCCTGGTGGCCGATGCCGCGACAATCGAGGCTGCCGTGAAAATATTTGACGTCGCAATCGGTGAAGCAATTGCAGCCTGAATGAGAAAATCGAGATGAGTACATCGTTACACATTGACACGCTGTCTGCCATTGTCGGCCGGGTGAACTGCCTGACCGATGAGAGCGACCTAGTCTCATATACCACGGACTATCGGAAAGTCTACTCTGGCGCAGCCATGGCGGCGGTGCGACCGGGCAGCACCAAGGAAGTCAGCGAGGTGATGGCGTATTGCTATGAGCACGGCATTGCCATCGTTCCTCAAGGCGGTAACACTTCGTTGCAGGGTGGTGCGGTACCGGTCAGCAATGCTGGTCTGTGCATCGTACTGAGCCTTTCCCGGTTAAACAAAATTCGATCTATTGATCCGGTCAATGACACACTTATTCTTGAAGCAGGGGTGACACTGGCAGCTGCGAGAACTGCCGCAGAGAGTGTGCAACGACTTTTCCCGCTTCGCATTGGTTCGGAGGGGTCATGCCAGATCGGGGGTAATCTTTCCACCAATGCAGGGGGAACCGCCGTTCTTCGATATGGCAATATGCGCGACCTTGTGCTGGGGGTCGAGGTTGTCCTGCCCGATGGTGCTATCTGGAATGGTTTGAAGACTCTGCGTAAAGACAACACAGGCTATGATCTCAAGCAGTTGTTTGTGGGATCCGAAGGCACTTTGGGTGTGATTACATCAGCGGTTTTGAAGCTAGTTCCAAGACCACGCTCGACGTCTACTGCACTGGTGGCAACCAAGAGTCCTGCAACCGCATTGTCCCTGCTAGGGCGTTTAAAAACACGTTTGGGCAACGACGTGACGGCATTCGAACTTATCTCTGCACCAGCAATGAAACTGGTACAGGAATGGCTGCGCGATGAAGAGCCTTTATTTGCGTCGAAACACGACTGGATGGTTCTCATCGAAATTAGCTCACACAGCGATCAAGACGACATTAACGACGCCTTCTACGAAGTACTGACAGAATCCTACGACAAAGACCTAGTTCTGGATGCATTACTAGCGACCACGGAAGGTCAAGCTCAACGCTTGTGGCGCTTGCGTGAGGAAATTTCCGACGCTCAGACCCGCACGGGCGGAAGCATTCGTTGCGACATTTCGGTGCCACTGTCCGCCGTTCCCGAGTTTATCGAGCGAGCCAGTGCGAAGGTGCTTGATCTCGAACCTGCGACACGCATGGTAATTTATGGGCACATGGGCGACGGTAACGTTCATTTTAATCCTCTAAGACCCGATGGAGTGTCGGCAACGGAGTTCATGTCGAAATGGCACACCGAAGTCACCCTGGCAGTCGATGCAGTAGCGCTATCCCTGGAAGGTTCTATTTCAGCCGAGCATGGCGTGGGTGTCGCAAAACGGGACGAACTTTTGCATGTCAAGCAAGAACTCGAATTGCTGATTTCGTGGCGCATCAAAAACGCGCTGGATCCAAGAAATCTTCTCAATCCAGGCAAGATGTTGCCCGCCATTTCATCTTTCAGCAGGAGTCAATCGTGAGTGATGTTTGCGCCATGAAACCGGGAACGCGTCAGCTAGCTGACGTCGAGTCGCAAGTACTGATGTTGGGAGATCAAGACATCAACGGGCGCACCGTATATTTGACTGCCGAACGCAACGTTTTTTTAGGATCGAAGGTGCTTTGATGACTACTATTTCTACTCAAAATATTAATTCTTTGGATCATCAAGCCTTGCTTGACCTTGACCGGCGTCATTGGGTTCATCCGGTGGTATCGCTGCGCCAGCACGAATCCATCGGCTCAACGATTTGGAAATCAGCTGAAGGTATCCATTTGACCGATGCTCAAGGGCGACGTGTGCAGGATGGCTTTTCAGGATTATGGTGTGTAAATGCCGGATACGGACAACAATCAATTGTCCAGGCGGCCACGGAGCAATTGCAGAAATTGCCATACGCAACCGGCTACTTTCATTTCGCCAGCGAACCGGCCATACGACTTGCCGCTCGCTTGTGCGAGCTTGCTCCACGCGGTCTCACGCGCGTATTGTTCGGCCAAGGAGGCTCGGATGCGGTGGACACCGCCGTACGCATGGTGAGGTATTTTTTCAATGCGACCGGCCGGCCACAGAAGAAGCATTTTATCGCTGTAGAGCGCGGCTACCACGGCAGTTCTGCGACTTCCAGCGGACTGACAGCATTACCTGTGTTCCACAAGCACTTCGATGTGCCGACGCCCTTGCAACATCACATTCCTTCGCCTTACCCTTATCGGCATCCCGAAGGACCAGATCCAGCAGCGGTGCTTGCGAGCACGGTGCGAGCGTTGGAAGCCAAGGTGGCGGAACTCGGAGCGGATCAAGTTGCCGCCTTCATCTGTGAGCCCATCCTCGGTTCCGGAGGAGTTATTGTCCCACCGCCAGGTTATCTGCGAGCCATGCGTGATACGTGTGATCGGTTAGGTATTTTATTGATCGTCGATGAAGTCATCACAGGCTTTGGCCGCACAGGACCGATGTTTGCTTGCGTAGCTGAAGGAGTTGCGCCAGATGTACTCATTTTGGCCAAAGGGCTGACCTCGGGTTATGCGCCCATGAGTGCCACCATGATTTCCGAGGCCCTCTATCAAGGCATCGCGGATGGTGCAGGCGCTGACAGCCCTGTCGGGCACGGGCAAACCTATGCTGGGCATCCCGTAAGTGCTGCCATCGCCAACGCCGTGTTGGATCTGTACCTGGACGGTGGATTGCTTGAACAAGGGCAGCGGGTAGGTGAATATTTCATGGCCCAGTTGAAAACACTTGAGGAGCTGCCGCATGTTGGCGAAGTACGCGGGCGTGGCCTGCTCGCCGGGATCGAACTGGTGACAGACAAGGACAGCAAGGCCAAGCCGTTGCCGCAGGCTCGACTAGGGCAGCGCGTCTTAAAACATGCCTTCGAGGATGGACTTATCTTCCGCGCCTTTGCCGACGATATTCTCGGTTTTGCACCATCACTTAATTACACCGAAGCGGATGTGGATGTCCTCGTCGGCAAACTTCGTCGCGCAATTCAACGCGCTTGTTCTGAAACATTTTAACCAGGAGCACATATGAAACTTTCCGACTTTAAAGTCCTGACATTCGACACTTACGGCACACTGATTGACTGGGAAACCGGCATCTATAATGGGCTAGCCCCTTTGGTAGAAAAAGCTGGTCTTGAAGACCGCACACGCGATCAGATACTGATGAACTTTGCGGAGCATGAGTCCGACCAACAGGCTCAAACTCCTGCGATGGTCTACATGCAATTACTGTCTGTCGTCTACAAACGCCTGGCAAAAGAATGGGACGTGAAGGTAACGGACGAAGAGGCCAACATTTTCGGGGCGTCAGTACCGGACTGGCCTGAATTTACCGATTCGCCACGCGCATTGCAGTACCTGAAGAAACATTTTAAGTTAGTCACGCTGACCAACTGCGACCGCTTATCTTATCGCGGTAGCAATCTGCGCCTGCGGATCGAATACGATGCGATTTACACTGCCCAGGATGTCGGATCCTACAAACCGGATCCGCGTAACTTCGAATATATGTTGCGGCGTCTGCAAGAGGATTTCGGCTTCGAAAAGAAAGACATCCTGCATACCGCCCAGAGCCTGTTCCATGATCATGCGCCGGCCAACCAGTTTGGACTGGCTGGGGCCTGGATTGACCGTCGCCATGCTGACAAGGGATGGGGCGCAACCATGCCTACCCCAGGAATGCCCAAGTACGACTTTCGCTTCGAAAGCATGATCGCGATGGCAAAGGCACATCAAGCAGAACTGCGGGCAGGCGGACATGACTAATTTAAATGACATCCGATTGCTGCGTCAGCAGGTCTTTATAGACGGCGAATGGATTTCTTCGCACAGCGGTCGGACGCTTGAAATCCTTGATCCGGCAACCGGGCAACACCTCGGTAATGTTCCCGCGTGCGACGGGCAGGACACGCGCGACGCGATAGAAGCTGCCGAGCGCGCACTTCCCGCTTGGAGCAGCATGACCGCCCATGCCCGAGCAGCACTGCTGCGTAAATGGCATGACCTCATGCTGCAGCACGCCGACGATCTCGCTTTGCTGATGACACTCGAACAAGGTAAACCACTGGCCGAAGCGAAGGGAGAGATCCTGTATGGCGCCTCCTTCGTGCAGTGGTTTGCCGAGGAAGGCATCCGTGCTTATGGCGAGCTGATTCCTGCCACTCAGGCGAACCGACGCATCCTGGCACGTAAGATTCCTGTTGGCGTCTGCGCTGCAATTACGCCATGGAACTTCCCGAACGCAATGATCACGCGCAAGCTTGCCCCTGCGTTAGCGGCGGGTTGCACCGTAGTCGTTAAGCCCTCGGAGCTCACGCCTTTCTCGGCCCTCGCACTCGCCGAGTTGGGCAAGCGAGCGGGTTTCCCTCCCGGCGTATTGAACATCATCACCGGGCTGCCCGAAGCCATCGGTGCAGAACTGACCTCCAACCCGACGGTACGCAAGCTGACCTTCACAGGATCGACTCGAATCGGAAAATTGCTGCTGCGCCAGTGCGCGGACACAGTTAAGCGTGTGAGCATGGAACTTGGTGGGAACGCACCAGTGGTCGTGTTTGACGATGCAGATTTGGATCAGGCTGTCGCCGGCATTATGGCAAGCAAGTTCCGCAACAGCGGCCAGACCTGTGTGTGCGCCAATCGCATCTTTGTTCAGAAAGGCATCTACAACCGCCTGGTTGAGCGCCTGACCGTAGAGGTGCGCACGCTTCGCGTTGGTTGCGGCACCGAAGCAGGTGTTACGATCGGGCCAATGATCAACAAGGCTGCAATCCGCAAGGTCGCAGCACACGTTGAAGATGCCATTGCCAAAGGGGCAGTCGTGGTCGAGGGCGGACGTACTGCCGATAGGGGCGACCAGTACTACATGCCGACGCTTCTGACTGGCGCAACCGACGATATGCTACTTGCTGGCGAGGAAACATTCGGGCCGGTGGCTGCACTCTTTAGCTTCGATACCGAGGCAGAGGCGATCCGGCGCGCCAACGCGACGCCGTTTGGCCTGGCGGCATACATCTTTACTCAAGATGTTAATCGCTCTTTCCGTGTCAGCGAATCTCTGGAATGCGGCATGGTAGGCATCAATACCGGAGTGATTTCTTCGGCGGTCGCGCCTTTTGGTGGCATCAAGGAGTCGGGGCTTGGCCGGGAAGGAGCGCATCACGGGATTGATGAATTCCTTGAAGTGCAAACGCTGCATTTCGAAGTGACGCAGGACGCATAAGTCGTCGGCACTTACGCACCTGACGCATTGCTGTCGCACAAGGGGCTATCTTAATTAAGCATCACCGATCAGGTTGGCTTTGGTCAACCTGAAGCCATTCGGCTCGAGATTTTGGGCTGGACTCGGTACACAACTATTGAGCGCAAAAATGACAAAAACTCGACAATACAATATAGCAGCCATTCCTGGTGACGGAATTGGAAAAGAAGTGATGCCTGAGGGACTGCGCGTCTTGAATGCTGCGGCACAACGTTTCGGATTTTCGTTGAATGTGACACCAATTGAATGGGCTAGCTGCGACTATTTCAATCAATGCGGTCAGATGATGCCTGACGACTGGAAGTCCAAGTTACAAGGCATGGATGCATTGTATTTCGGCGCCGTCGGTTGGCCTGATACAGTTCCTGATCACGTTTCGCTTTGGGGCTCGCTGCTAAAATTTCGCCGTGAATTTGACCAATATATCAACCTGCGCCCTGTACGGCTTTTTGAGGGAGTGCCATGCCCGCTAGTGGGACGTAATCCCGGCGATATTGACTATCTTGTCATACGCGAAAATACGGAAGGCGAATACACCTCATTGGGTGGGATTATGTACGAAGGCACTGAGCGAGAGATAGTTGTGCAAGAGTCTGTATTTTCCAGACATGGTACTGACCGAGTGCTCAAATATGCGTTTAAAACGTGCCAAGAGAGGAAAAGTAAGCATCTCACGGTCGCGACCAAAAGCAACGGCATTGCTGTTAGCATGCCATGGTGGGACAAGCGGGTTGAAGCTGTCGCCATTGACTTCCCTGACATCTCGTATGACAAGCAGCACATCGACATCCTTTCTGCGCGCTTCGTTCTTAGTCCCCAACGCTTCGACGTTGTGGTTGCCAGTAATCTTTTTGGCGACATTCTTTCGGATCTCGGTCCCGCCACGACTGGGACAATTGGCTTGGCGCCATCAGCCAATTTGAATCCTGAGCGTAAATTTCCATCATTGTTCGAACCAGTGCACGGATCTGCGCCAGATATATACGGAAGAAATATTGCGAACCCAGTTGCGATGATTTGGAGCGGCGCTTTGATGCTTGATTTCCTCGGCGAAAAGGAAGCTCATGACGCGATTTTGCAGGCTATCGAACATGTTCTCGCTCATGGGCCGCGCACAGGTGATTTGGGGGGAGAAGCGTCGACAACGGAAATGGGACAGGCCATTGCAGCAATTTTGCAAAAATAGAACAATATGACAATAATCTGTGCACTAGCCGCCATTCTAATTTGGTCCTCCCTGGCGAGCCTTAGCGTGTCTCTGGCGGGTGTTCCGCCTTTGATGCTGATTGGTTGCTCGCTTCTAATCGGAGGGATGCTTTCAGTGCCATGGAAACGGCACTGGAATCTGAATTGGAAAACAATCTCGGTGGGATGTTCTGGAATGCTGCTGTATCACCTGCTATTCATTCTGGCGCTACGCAATGCTCCCCCGGTGAATGCGAACATTGTGCACTACAGTTGGCCTATGTTGATTGTATTGTTGTCACCGATAGTTCTGAAAAAATTTCGACTCGAAGCGGTACACTGGATCTGCGCTCTAATAGGATTTGGCGGTGCGGGTCTTGCAATTGCCAGCGCAAGTACTACTGGTTTATTTCAATGGGAGTCAGGTTATTTTTTTGCCTTTGCCGCTGCATTGGTATGGTCGACCTACTCACTCATGCTGAAACGGATGGCGAATTCATCCACAGCTGATGTCGGACTTGCGTGCTTGTTATCAGGTGGCATTGCTATTGGGCTGCACTTTCTATTTGAACCTACGCCGACTCTACAGCCTATGCAATTTTTGCAAATTGCTTTACTCGGTTTGGGCTCAATGGGCGTGGCATTTTACTTATGGGCCTATGCTCTCAAATCTGGTGATCCTCGAGTTATAGGCGTCATGGCAAACGCCACCCCTCTAATCTCGTCCGCTCTATTGGTAGCAAATGGTTATGGATCATTTTCTTGGCCGCTTGTTTTTTCAGCAGTTTTGGTAAGTACGGCAAGCCTGTTTGTTGTATTACGGATCCCATCTAAATCGCCTCAACTTCAAGAGGATTGAATTTGAATCACAGCCTGCCAACGGAATTTAGTACGCGGGTAAACGTGAAATTTTGGCCAATGCTCATGGGTGCATTGATATCAATGAGTTACCGCGTTTGAGAAATTAGGCTTGAGGGAAAATTGTGTCTCACAATTTTAATTAAAAATCTCACTAGCTTTGACTAAAAACTCAGAAATTTATCCAAAAATCTCGTTAACTTAGTGCGTTCACAACGCTTTGAAACGGATAAATAGGAGGTGGGAACGTGCAGCGCAGTCAAGACAAATATCGTTCAAAGATGATACAGCAGAGCTCAGCTTTGTTTGAGCCGCACCTATTGTTTTTACAAAGTGTGCACCAACGATTTAATGATGCGTTGGCTATCTGTGCTTTGGTCGTCAAGAAATGGCCAGAACCAATCAGTTGTGATTTTATTTTGAAACAATTCAAAGATGAATTTTCAACTATTGGTTTGATTGGCTGCCTGACAAAGGCGAAGATATTAAAGAGAAACATCAGTATGGAAAGTTTGCTGGAATTTGACGATGGCATAGGGGAATTGACTGTGCTGGATATATTCCGAGCGATTACCAGCGATGTCGATCAAATATTGCTTAAGCCAACCCAATGTCGCACGGATTCGAAATACGAGGCAAAAAATTTAGTGGCGCAGCAGATCACCATGCGGATTAACGACTTTATTCAAGGTGAACTGTCGCAGTACCACCTTTTTTCGCTTGTAAGCAAACATAAATAAATAGTGGCCGGCTACTCTCTTTCCACGATAGCGTTCAATTCCATTGCAGTTTTCCAGCACGGATTTACTTGATGCTATTCCTGCTGAATGGACTGATCCAGGCAAGAACTGAGAACGTCATTTGGGAATGCGTAATGCCGATTACGCATCCCGATTCATCCGTCCATCGTGTACGGATTCAAATTTTCCTAGGAAAGCCGATCAACTGCTTATCTCCGAAACCTACCTAAACTACCTTTGCCTCAAGCTCGGTGGAAAATCAGCCTGCGACATAGTGCAACATCGCTTGATACCGACGTACGCTCCCTATATAGGCAGACAGGGCGCCAGTAGAACTTTCAAGCAGGTGACGTCATAGGCCAATAGCTTTTGCGCAGGCCGGGATTTTTTCTACAAGGGGGACTTAAGAACTATAAAACTAAAGTACTTTGCAATTGCGAGGTTCTTCTCTAGCAGATCTTCAATAATCGCTTGATATTCTGCGATTCCAGAAGTCATAAATTTAACCAGGTAATCGAAATTTCCGCTTACCAAGTGAACTTCCCTCACCTCGACAATGCTTCGTGCTGCCGCTTCAAATCGACTGAAATCTTCGGTTCGGTGGCTGGACAACGTAATCTGCGTGAAAACAACCTGCGGATCCGTTAATTTCGCTAAATTTAGCATTGTGGTCTCTCCAAGACTATCTACCGATTAAGATACGTCCTACCCGCGCAAGAACCGGTTTCAACTGACCGCTCGCTCAGGTGAGGAGAAAGATCCGAGAAGACCTCGCGGATAGGACGATGGCGAATTACTTCACTATTGCATCAAACTAGAAAAAGTGGCGCATACCCAAGTTGAAAGCGCTATTTCCTGAACCAAGTTCGGTACCATTTCCCACCGTGTAGGTGGCGCCATTCTTATTACTAATGTGCGCATAGGCGGTATAGAGTTCGGTGCGCTTGGACACGCTGTATACGTAACCAAGTCCAAATTGATGCGCATCGCGATTGGCGATTGACCGATCGTTCTTCACTACATAGGACGCAAGGATGCGATTTGCACCAATCGGCACGGTCACACCTATCAACCCATCCTGGGTATTGGTGGTTCCTAATCCCTTATTTTGGGCATAGGCAGCGTGCAGCTTCACTGGGCCAAAATTATAGGTCCCGCCAAGCAATACGTTTTTTGCATTGTCAGTACCAGTAGCGTTCGCGGCATTATTGAAGGTCAATTTGATCACGAAGGGGCCGTTAACATAGCCTAATGAGCCACCCGTGGCTCGGCTCGCGGTGATATTGCCGGCTACTTCACCAACTGAATATGACAACTCACCGGTTACCCCCCCGATTGTCGGCGTTGTGTAAAGCACCATATTATTCGCACGACCTGGATTCGCCATCAAATTGGTCGCCGTTCCGGCGTATCCGGTGCCAAAAGGATCTACAAGCGTGAAAAGCGTCCAGTAGTACGGAGTATATTGCCGACCAAGAGTGACCGAGCCAGGGGCTCCTGATAACCCGACATAAGATTGTCGCCCGAATAAAATCCCACCTTGAGCGGACGCTCCCGTATCCATCAATATGCCTGCCTCCAGCACGTATTTGGCAGACATGCCGCCACCTAGGTCTTCAATCCCTTTAAAACCCAGCCGCGAACCGTATCCGACCCCGCTAGTCAGCTTTGTGACCGAGCCCGCGGCGCTCCCGTTTTCAAACACAAATCCCATATCCGCGACGCCATATATCGTGGTCGACGATTGCGCCAGTGCGATCTGCGCGCTCCCCCCCCCCAATACTGCGAACAACAATGCACTCTTCTTCATATTCATTCCCTGTATTTGAATACTTCAGTTTTCTTATGATGGCCGGAGACCGGCTCTACGTTGTTTGGTTTTGGTTGGAATTCAGTTTGGAAAACCATTGACCAAATACTCGCAAAACTTCACATCCATCGTATGGAGTGAATTCCTCCATTTCACGTAACAGGTTTAACGTGATGCAGGTCTTGCCGTTCTGCCTGATAGGCACATTCATTGCAAATTTGAGACCCAACGAAGAAAGCAGGCTATAGTCCGCAAAGGCTGCAGCCATGCTCTGTTGCGTCGACGCGAAAAATACTTCACCTCTACCGATGGCATGTGCGGCCCAGTCTGTGTCCATCAATTTCTTTTCCCCACCGACTGGGTAATTAACTACATCCGTCGAAAACATTCGCCTAACCAGGTGTTTTTCCCAATCGACAGCAAGCACACTAAACATGCTGAAGGGCACCCTTGCCGCAATTGCGGAAGAAAGAATCGAGGCTTCTTCAGGCCGCATCTCGTACAGAGACTGCGACAACATTAGGTTTTGATTCATCGTTGTCACTCCCGCCACAACTCACTACACCGGATTTCTCAATTTTCGACGGACAGAAACCGTCGGCTTTAACTCGCATAATGACGATCAACGCAAGTGCAATAACCATTTCTCGCATTGACGCAACCTGGACCGCATTAAGAGTCGGAATTGCTCCGGCAAGGAAACGAGTCGATTCGAGCAATGCAACGACGAAGATGGCGCCAATGATCGCTCCTTTAACCCTGGTGTAGCCACCGGTCGTGGTAGCTAGGAATATGTATATGGTTAGCAGTGGGATGAAGCTATCTGGCGCAATGAAGCTTGTTAGATGCGCATACATTGCACCTGCCAGTCCAGTAACCAACGCACCTATAAAGAATGCATTAAGTTTGAACCGGAGTACTGGCTTTCCGGCTACTGCAGCCACCTGCTCATCATCGCGAATTGCGCGAAGTGCTCGGCCAAATGGAGATCTGAACAGTCGTGTTAATGCAAACGCAGTCAGCCCTGCAATTGTCCATACAAGTACTAGATAGAAAAGACTGAACCAATCTCCCAACTCCAGCTTCAAGGGAGCACGAATGCCAGAAATTCCGTCGCTGCCACGGGTCAACCAAATTTCGTTCATGGCGATAACCCGCACCACTTCAGCAAATCCCAGAGAGACTATGGCCAAATAGTCCCCACGCATCTTCCGTGTTACGAATGTCAATGCCACGCCAACCGCCCCTGCAATAACGGCGGAGGCGAGCCAGGCAAACGCGATAGGTAGTCCGTTTTCAGTCAGGATGGCAGACACATAGGCGCCTACAGCAAAAAAACCAACCAAACCAAGGTTCACCATGCCACCTTGTCCCCAAATCGTGACCAGTCCTAAAGACAACATCGCATAGATGCCCGCTACTGTTGCTACAAATATGAGATATGAGGTCATCGTTTTGCTCCCGCAAATCCTGAGAAAAGTCCGGCGGGCTTGATAAGTAAAATTAATACGATGGACAGAAAGGCGACCGCAGTTTGGTACACAGGAGCCACAACCATCACCGACAGCTCGCTAGCAACCCCAATCAAGAGCGCACCGAATATCGCCCCGCTCAGGCTAGATAGTCCACCAACCACACTCGCTGCAAAAATTAACAGCATCAAGCGGCCACCAGTAGAAGGATCTGCGCTGGTGTCGATCGCTAAGAGGGAGCCACCAATTCCGGCAAGGCCCATCCCAATAAAAGTCGCGACGGCAGATAAGTTCGTTGGGTTAATGCCTTTCAATCGAGCCAAATCTGGGTTGTCGGCAACGGCACGCATCGCTTTTCCCAGTCGAGTAAGTGAAAAAAATGCGGCCAAGACGCCAGCGATCACCAAGGCAATCAGCAGGTTCTGCGCTTGTTGTGGACCAATTCTGAAATTGGCGAAATGAATATCGCGAGCTATATCGAATTCGTAACTATTAAGGCCGTTACCGAAAATGAATCTAAATGCGTTTTCGAGAATGAGGTTGAGTGCAATTGAAACAATCGCAACCATAAGAGGCGTGTTTGCTGTGGCTCTTTTCCGCATTGGAAATAATGCGAGGCGATCACCGAGTACGCCGAGCAGCCCGGCGAATACGAATGATACCGCCACGCAGGGCACTAATGACCAGTGTCCGTAGCTGTTAGCGAGCCATCCGGCGTATGCGCCGGCAGTCATTTGCGCAGCAATACTAAAATTGACGAAACCGAGAACACTGAAGATCAATGTTAATCCTAACGCTGGAAGTGCAAGTACCGCTCCCAGCATCAGGCCATTGATCAAGTGTTGAAATATGTCCGAGACCATGATAATGCCTTAATGAAATTGATTAGCCCTGCCTAGGCGACTTTGACAGTAACTATTTTTCCTGCACGTATTTGCTCGTAACGGAAGAAGACGCCTTTGACGTCGCCGTTTTCTTCGAATTCGCACGGACCGCTGGCGCCGGAATAGATCACTGACCTTTTGGCAGCAAGCAGTTTTACGCCATCCGGGAAGCTGCTCACCGGGACCGGGACACTGCTAACGGGATGAGAAAACAAATGAATGCTGTCTCGCACGGCTGTACCGCTTACGGCATTGGCATTTGCTAGCGCCAGCGCAACTAAATTGACTTGGTCGTACACTTGGCAGCTGTAGGAGTCCAACGCATCCATCTTCATCTTCGCTACAAGATTGACATAAGCGCGGGACCCGACTGCCGCAGACGGAACTAAAGAGTAAGTTCCCTCAAGGACTTCCTTTTGAACGCCTTCCACGAGCTTTTGATTGACACCAAACGAGAATCCAATGCGTTTTCCGGTGTAACCAGCTTTGTATAAATCTTTTAATACAACTGCAGTGTCCGGCACATAACCCCCGAGAATAATTGCGTCGGGATTGTTCTTCAATGCCTGATCGACCTCGGAACGGTAGCTCGTTTTTTTGTCTTCGTAGATGAGTCCGTTGCACTTTCCGCCGCTCTTGGTGACGATACGGCCGATAATGTCGATATAAGACTGTGCGAATGGCGTTTGGGGACCGAGGAAAAAGACGTTCTTGGCCGCGAGTTCGACCGCGAAATTTCCAACGCGCGTACCTTGCAGAGTTACAGTAGGAGATGTCCGGAAGATATAGCCCTGATGAGGCAGTTTCGTAATGCTATCGGCTCCCGACGAGGTCAGAAGAACAGTCTTGGATTCCCAACACAATGGCGCAATCGCAGAGGTAACAGCTGAGGCATAACTACCACAGACTGCCACCACTTTATCGACATCGATCAGCTTGCGCACCGCCCTTACTGCGGCTTCGGGATTGCTTTGGTCATCCTCAATGACTATTTCAACTTTACGACCAAAGATCCCACCTGCGTCATTGATTTCTTGGGCCGCTAGTGAGGCGGCTTTGCCCATCGTCATGCCAAACTGGCTGGTTGCCCCAGTCAGGGGAATAAGCACACCGATTTTGATTGGGCTTTTTTCCTCGCCAAAAGCAATAGCTGGAAATGCCATTGCACCAAGCCCCAAGCCGCTATAAATCATGAAATTTCTTCTAGTGTTCTTCATTTGGTGCTCCCCCGGTTAAATTAATGGACTATTCCACTGCCTAAGAACAATTGACGAATCTGTTCGTCCGCTATTAGTTGCGCTGCTTTTTCGTCTCGAATCTTTTTGCCCGCAACCAGAACCACGCCGCGGGTGCCATACTCCAACGCTATCAATGCATTCTGTTCGACCATGAGAATTGAAAGCCCGTTATCGGCGAGCGTTCTGACCTGTTCAAAAATGTCGTCAGCAACTGCTGGGGATAGGCCCGCAGTAGGTTCGTCGAGCAGCAATACCGAGGGTTGTGTCATAAGCGCGATTGCTACTGCGAGCACTTGGCGCTGCCCTCCAGACAGGCCGCCAGCCTTGTCTTTCAAACGCTGACGTAGCAGTGGGAAACGCTCTAGTTGTTCTTCTATCCTTCGTTTGCGATCGCCTTTCAATAGATACCCACCTATTTCGAGGTTTTCGAGCACGGTCAGATTCTGAAATACATTTTTTTCTTGAGGGACGAAGCTGAGGCCATTTTTGCAGGCAGCGGCTGCATCACCAGGTTGCACGGCATGTTCATCGAGAAAAATTCCACCCGATTTGGGTTTCAGCAGTCCGGCCGTAAGTTTTAGCAAAGTTGATTTCCCCGCGCCATTCGGCCCGATGATCACAACCAACTCTCCCGGTTCGACAGACAGGTGTACTCCCTTAACGATTTCTTCGGCCGTGGCGTATCCGCCCCGAACGTCCTTGATGTGCAATGTCGTCATGATCGTTTCATTCCCAAATAGGCTTCTTGTACTGTTTTGTTGCTAGCGACGTCTTTGAAACTTCCTCTTGTGAGAAATTTTCCGGCTGCCATTACAACAACCTCGTCGCATAGCTGTTCAATTAGCGCCATTTCATGTTCGATTAGAAGCACCGTGACACCGCGGGCACGGATGACTTTAAGGTGCTCGGCTATTTGCTCCACCAGAGCTGGATTGACGCCCGCCATTGGCTCGTCGAGAAGAATCATGTCTGGTTCAGAAATGAGTGCGCGACCAATCTCCAGCAGTTTTTTTTGTCCCCCAGATAGATCAGTCACCAAATTGTCGAGCACATGATCCAGTTTTAAAACTCGCGCCATGCTTAGGGCACGCTCACGCAACTCTTGCTCTTCACGCCTCACTCGACTTCCACTGATCAGGCCTGCCAGTACACCTTCACCAGATTGCTTTCGACCGTACAACATCAAATGTTCGAATACGGTCATTCGCGGGCAACCTCTTGCAAGCTGAAAAGTGCGAATCAGACCCTGCTGGGTAATCTTGTCGGGTGTCTTGCCGCTGATGTCCTGTCCTTTGAACAAAACTATTCCTGCAGTTTTTGGCACTAATCCGGTAATGCAGTTGAATAAGGTAGTTTTCCCTGCACCGTTTGGACCGATTAACCCAGTCACTTTTTTGCTCGCAATCTCGAACGATGCGCCATCCAGCGCTCTCAATCCACCAAAGTGGCACTGCAGGTTTTGAATACTTAGAATTGGCGCGTTCATAATTTTTAGGATGCTCACAATATTTAGCTATTCGCCAAAATAGGTTTGATTGGCTTTCGGTTAAACGAAGCAGAGAATTTCTTTTCGTTATGAGGCGTTCTTCGACAGCTGATTCTTAACGAAGCGACCATCTTTCATAATCGCGGGAATAAATTTGCCCTGGCCCAATAGGAGGTCGATATCGACCAAAGGGTTGCCATCAACGATCAGAAGATCTGCAATTGCTCCGGCCTTCACGACGCCAAGGGCTCCTTCTCGCTGCAATATCTCGGCGGCTACGGTTGTTGCCGACTGGAGTGCATCTAGCGTCCCCACCAATCCGGCGCGGATTTTCAACTCCTCCGACTGATGAACGTGCGACTCACCCAACAGATCGCTACCGAAACCCATCTTCACTCCAACCCGGTGCAGCAGCGAAATAGCTTGCCTACCGACCAGCCTGACGTCATCAATTTTGGCGATTGATTCCGGTGGCAACCCCAGTCCGGGGCCCTCTGTGGAAAGTGCGTCGTATGTGATCAAGGTTGGAACGACAAAAGCACCGTGGTCTTTGACAAAATGCGCGGTCTCTTCGTCGATCAGATTCCCATGCTCAATCGTACGGACACCAGCTTCGATCGCGCGTCGGATCGCTCGTGGCGTATAAGCATGTGCCATTACATAGGTCTGCCAAGCAGTTGCTTCATCAACAATCGCTTTGAGCTCGTCAATAGAGAACCCAGTATTGCCAATAGGATCGTTAGGTGACGTAACACCGCCGCTGGCCATAATCTTGATTTGTGTGGCCCCCTTGGTCAGCTCGTCGCGAGCTGCTCTGCGCACATCGTCGACGCCATCGACGACTCTCGCAATATTGCCAATTCGAAACGAACACGCGCATGGCTCAAGTTGGTCGCTACGAGCTCGAAAATCTCCGTGACCGCCTGTTTGTGATAACGCTTTTCCTGCGGGGAATATACGGGGTGACTCAATTAAGGCATTGTCGGCTGCTTGTGCAAGCGCCCAATCGGCCCCACCAGCATCCCTAACCGTCGTAAAACCCCTGTGCAGCATTTCCTTCAAGATGGGTAGCGCCCGAATCAACGCAAACGCGTTAGGCATATTGGCCATATGCCCTAGATTTACGTGCGAGGCCATCACATGAACATGGCAGTCGATCAGACCTGGCATTAAAGTCCGGCCTTGCAAATCAACCACTTCCTCGGCGCTTGAACTTAAATCAGCGCCACTTACCTCCAGAATGTTGCGCCCGTCGATCAGCACGTTCATTCCGGCTATCAGTTCACCGCGAGCCAAATCAAGGATCGAAGCATTTTTCAATAGAATTTTCTTCATCATTTCTCCATACCTAATGTATTAATACTGTAGGTGTGTTAATCTCTTAAGTCTATAGGTGCCGAACACTTAAGTGTTCGGCCGATTTACGGAGAAACAACATGCAGACGGCCAATTTGCTGCTGAGCAATAATGAGATTGACTACAGGGCAGCGTTTTACAACGCCCCAGTCGGGCAGGCTATAGGTCGCTCTCGAGTGATCGTTGATTGCAACAATGCGTTCGCCGAAATGTTTGGCGGCAAACGTGAGGACATGATTGGAAATTCCTTCCAGTCCCTCTATCCCACACAGGCAGATTTTGAAAAAACGGGAGAACGCATAGCTCCCTTTTTGCGTGAGAAGGGCCGCTACGCCGATGACCGTGTGATGAAGAAATTGACCGGTGAATTGTTCTGGGTTCATGTAAGCGGTTTTGCGATAAACCGCGACGATCCCTATCAAGAAACCTTGTGGGCTTTTACCAATCTTTCCAAAGAAAGAGATGTCGTGAACGCGCAACATGCTTCAATGACTCCTCGGGAACGCGACGTTGCCGCACTCCTGATTGAGGGACGAACAGGAAAGGAAATTGGTAAAGCGCTGGGAATCAGCCCTCGGACCGTGGACATTTACCGGACACGACTTTTGAGGAAATACAACGTGAGCTCGACCGTAGATCTGGTAAAGCAACTGCTTTAATCGTTGCGAAACGGGTGCTGATTAGTTGATTGGATGGTAGCCGCGTTTTTGCTTCAAATTTTTCAATTTAAAGTAGGAGCTTTAATGCTTTCCCTCCTACTTTTCACACATTGACCGGAATCAACACATAGGTAAAACTAAACGCATTTCTCTGCCATGACGGAGAAATACCACGCGGCATCTAATCATACTTTTTCGAAGACACCATGACCCCTATTGAGGCTTTTGAATTGCTGGACTTAAGAACCGGCAAAATCACACAAGTTGAACTAAACCGGGAAGCAATAAAGCCGGCATATAAAATATGGATTGACTTCGGGGAGCTCGGAGTGAAAACGACAAGCGGCCAGTACACCGGGCTTTATCAGCCTGAGGAATTGATCGATAAAATTGTCGTCTGCGCGGTTAACCTAGGTAAGCGGCGCATTGCTGGGTTCACATCTGAAGTGTTGATGCTCGGTGTTCCGCAGGGCCCTGGAGAAGTTGTGTATTTGTCGACGGAGCGAAATGTCACGCTTGGAACCCGGGTTTTTTAACATACCAGGCAACGGCGTGCCCTAGCACCGTCTGCGCTGCGATTGTTGACGCTCGCCCCCTCAACGTGGAAGGGAATAAGCGAACGACCGTTATACCTCGCAAGCGTCTATTGAGTCTGCGCGTGAGGTCAAGAGGCCGCAGCGGGTTGTGAGTTGCCTGCCAGGCTTTGGAACGCCAGTCAGCCGTTGAGAAACTTCCGTCAACGACTGCTCTACCCATATTAGCCGCCGTTCGTTCCAATGTAGATGAAGAACGCATTTTGCGTAGAACTGGTTGGCGTTACATCAAAGCCTAGTGACTGCAACCAGTCTGAAACGGCCAGTCAGCGGGGGACGCTCGACGGGCCGCACTTGGCCGTTATAAGCCAGTTGCAAGGGTTCAGGCCAATAGGCATATCTTAAGCCTCTAGCACTTCGGTGAAAAATTAGGAAACTGCCCAGGGAAATTTGAGGGGAATATATGACAGGAGAATTTCTTAGTCAAAACGCCTGTAACAAAATCAGTCATGGGTAAGTCGAAATGTTGCCACTCTGGTCCTCGGGCTTCGTTGACGACAACAGTCCATTCCGCCGGCAGACCGTTCGTTAGCCAATATAAAACATCTCCGTTGTCAGAGAGAGCGAAGGGGAAAATCCCGCCAGCTTGAGGAAAACATCTGTACGGCACGTCCTCACCATAATTTCGAAGGTCCCCCAACACGTCTGTTTGAGTCTTGAGCTGCTGCTCCAAATTCAGGTTCGGGTTGACTGAAAATGGATTAAGAATCCATAGGAAATTGCTGACTGCCCCCGAACCGAATATTTCGACGTAATCTTTATAATCCTGCGGCAATGCAGTTTTCAATCTACGCTCAACCTCAGACCATCCCCCAGACGAAGGAGCTTCGATAGGAACCTCAGGAGGTTGGAGCACCGCAGTCAACTCTTTAATAGTCATCGTTTTCTCAGAATTAGATAAGTCCTGCCGTCAAACGTCCGGTTCTGGCCGACTGCCGCCGAACGCGGCCGGCCGTACGCCTAAGGTTCTTGGCAAACCACTTCGATGTTGTGCCCGTCCGGACCAATGACAAAAGCTGCATAGTAATTCGCGTTGTAGTGCGGGCGTAGACCAGGCGCACCGTTGTCTTTGCCACCCGCCTCCAGAGCTGCGCGATAGAAAGCTTCCACCTGCTGGCGATTCTCGGCCGTGAACGCCAAGTGAAGATGCGCCGGTTTCTCTTCGGTTTGGTACAGGCACAATGAAGCCTTACTCGTCGGGCCAATAAGCTCGACGCCATAGGTCGGAGGCCCCTCCGAGGCAACAGCTACGCCGAGCGGTTCGAGTGCCTTGAGGAAGAACGCTTTGCTCTCTGCATAGTCGCTGACTCCGAATTTGACGTGGTCAAACATAATTTCTCCAGAAGTGCGCAGGGCTAACGCAATTGAAAATCCTGTCATGCAAATTCTAATCACTCAATATCAGATGTCTGAAGAAAGGAGCTAGAATTTAACGTCGTATGCTGCCACACCAAAATTGCCAAAGCAATATCAGGTGAGAGCACGGCGCGAATGGCCGGAGCCGCCGACACCGGTCGCAGCCCGTGTATTTTGTGGCGCCAATGGGCCATCATGCAACCACCACCAAGGATAAAGCCTGTCCTAATGCCCGTGAGCTCGCTTGTTATGGGGCTCTGCGATAGCTGGTTTGGGCTCTGCCGGTGGGTGGCGAACCACGACAACTGATTCGTCCGGCTCGAACCAGAATTCACCGTGGGGGCCGTCGAGACGGCCCGTAATCAGCTGAATCAGTCCATCCACCGAATTGACCTGGGTGATAGCTTCCCAGGCGTAGGTTGGGTGTTTGCCAGTGCCAGCAAGTCCGTTGTAAATAATATCGCCGATCCTGACGTTGTCAGCGGCTACAGTGATCCTAGTTGTCATGCCAATTCACTCCTAAACCGTCCGCAGCCCGATTGCGGCCCTTGCTTAGATCATGCTCCCCTCCGATCATTCCCGCTACGATATTTCGATCCTGTCCCAGCTAAGTTGACGCCGCCACGCAGAACGCCGGCACCCTGAGGCGTTGCTGACGGTCAGTTGGCAGACGACAGAGATCACCGAATGACCGGAGCCGACTGCAGTCTTACTTAACACTGCCAAAGCATCTTTGCCTGATGCTTTCCACAGCTGCATCGATAGACGTATGCGCAGCCACCTCCACCAAAATTCATAGCAGTTTCCCAATCCGGTCCCTGTTCTAATTGAGCCACAAAGGACATCGGATTGTTGCATGAGTCGCAGACGGGAACCTCTTCACCCTGTATCCAAGAAGGCTGCCCAGCAAGTTGACCAAGAACTTCCTGCGGATTTACATCGGCCGCCACAGCCCAGTCTACGCGCGCCGTATCGTAGTTCTCACTCTCCACATCCACAAGTATTGCGCCGTGAAGAATAGGACGAATAGTGTCTCCTCCGTTTGGTGGCTCAACCAAACTCAAGGACTGACAGTCAACCGAGACAACTTTATTACCACCGGCATTTGCGTCCCATTCATCGCATAGGCCCGGGTCATTTTGGCACATGAATAAGAGTAGTAGAGGCTCGCCATCATCTTGTTTTTTCAACCGAAGTTGACCAAG
This sequence comes from Collimonas sp. OK307, assembly GCF_900113705.1. Classification (GTDB taxonomy): domain Bacteria; phylum Pseudomonadota; class Gammaproteobacteria; order Burkholderiales; family Burkholderiaceae_D; genus Collimonas. The sequence goes on from NZ_FOQI01000002.1 coordinate 145,274, forward strand.
AAATTGCATATTCCCGTTACACGTTTTGCAGGTGGGCCATGCAAAGTTGTGGCCAGGAGCGCTAGGTTTTCCACCAAACCTGGTTTCGCAACTCGCACTGCTATCGGAGTTCGAATTATTTATTAGAAGTGAAATCATCGATATTTGCCAAAATAATGGAAATGCAGTTCAATGCTGCCGACGAAAGTCCGTTTGTGGCCGATTGCAGGCGGTCATGGTTTGGAATATTTCAGCTCAGTGGCAAGATGAGGCGGCATACCGTACTTATAATTAAATTTGTATTTCCCGGCGCTGTCAATTACAAACTCAAACCATGTCCACTTTTCGGCCTGGCTTTCTGGCTGACGTTTGCTCAGGTCAAGCAGCACATCAAGGCACTTAAGATTCAAATTAAACTGATTTTTCATTCCGTCCACGAAATAAAAAGCTAAAAATATTTCATGACTCTCGCCGTCTACGGCCATATTTTCATAGTGAACCTGGATTAAATCCCAACGTGCCTTCACTGAAGACATGAGCTCGGCTGCAAATTTATCTTGAAGTTCCAGCATATTCATTAGTGGTTCCTTAAAAAAATGTGCGGTTGACGCCTCTCAATCGCAGATAGAGTCTAAGTCGCATTGCCAATTGAATTGTAAGTTTGGGCGGCAGCTCCTGGCCGTTTTGAGGCGGTCGCAACGGGTTGATTTCGCCCCCAGGCGGACGTTGTGCTGCACGGCTAACGTAGCTTTCTTTCAGTCTGTTCACTTTCGCGCGTGATCTCACGATGCATAAACACTGAGGCAGCAAACCAATGTGCGACCGCATTGAGAGAACTCCCGGATGAAGCACAGTGTTTCCTGGACAGTTAAACCACAGCAGCGCTGAACGACTCGGGCCGCCGCGCAAGCAGATGAGACAGTCGTTGAAGACCCGCCTGTAAGCGTCCACGGTCCTTGATGCTACCCAAGGAGATCCGAATTGCATTCACGGATCCGCTGCCAGTTGCGAATGCCTCCGCCGGTGTGACTGCGATGCCCTCGCTGTCGGCTGCACGCGCAAGCTGTGAGGAGTTCCAATACGCCGGCAACTCGAGCCATATATGCAGGCCGTCTCCGGCGCCGCTGTATCGCCCCGCCAGAATATCCCGAGCCATCCGGTGGCGCAGGCGCGCCTCGTTGCGTACACCTTCCATCAATCCGTCAGCCGAACCGTCGAGGATCCACTGAGTGGCCAGTGCGGCCGTCAGAGGAGCGACCATCAGCGCAAATGATCTTAGCGCGACCAGGAAACGTTCGCGTTCGTGCGGGTCGTGTATTAGCACGAAAGCGACACGCAAGCCGGGCGTCAGGCATTTCGACAGGGTTGAGATGTAGTACACCTGTTCCGGGGCAAACGTGACAATAGGTGGCGGCGGGGCATCGGCAAGGAGCCAATAGGGATCGTCCTCGACGATGCGTACATTGCAGCGCTTCGCGATGCTGGCGAGCTCCTTGCGCCGGCGTTCCGGAATGGTGATGGCGGTCGGGTTCTGTAATGTCGGATTGAGGTAGACCAGCCCAGGCTTGTGCTGGCGGCACGCTTCCTCAAGCATCTCAGGCACCATCCCGTGCTTGTCCGCTTCCACCGCAATGATGTGCCGGCCGAATTGGGTCGCTGCGGCACGCAAGCCGGGATAACTCATTGGTTCTGCCAGGATAACATCGCCAGGCTCCGTCAGCGCAAGGATCAATGCGGCGATCGCCGCTTGCGCACCCGGACAGACAACAACCTGTCGAGAATCCAGATGTCCAAACATCGGTTCGAGCCATTTGGCTCCAGCCTTACGGTCGGAGTCGCTTCCCCCGCCCAAGTGGTAAGTCATCAGCAATTCATTATCTGCCCTCATCAATACTTGAGACAAACCTTGTTTCAACATGTCGTCGAAGTCCACGCCATCCGGCGGTGGCGGGGTATTCATGCTCAGGTCGAGGATCGAGGTCAATTCGACTTTCGGCGCCGCGACATAAGTGCCTCGAGCGCCGCGGCCCTCCAGCAAGTTGCGGCGTCTGGCTTCGTCGTATGCGCGCGTGATCGTTGTCAGGTCGACGTCCAGCTGTGCTGCCAACTGACGCTGCGGAGGTAGACGGTCACCCGGTTTCAGCGATCCGTCTACCACCGCCGCCTGCAACGCATCCGCAATCTGCAAAAAACGTGGCCCGCCGTGCACGGCCAATCGCGGCAACCAGATTGGCAAATTTTCATCTTGCATGGTTTTCAACTGGGACATTTTGTCTCAATGTATGGAAATTGTTTTTAAGTAGTATGTGTCAGAACGTGCAGCAACACCATCCTTGCATGGCAGTCGCTGACGTTTTCTCCTCTCTCATCTGCATTCGGCAAATCACTCCGCTGGATGCCATTGTTATTTCATAGGTAGATGTAATGAAAGATTCAAGCAGGATGCCTGAGGGGATGCTTTAAACAAAAAATGAAGCTGCTGAAGCAGCGTTTTGAGGTAGTGCTCCTCACAATAGATAGCGTCAAGTAATAGCCTGGAAATACTCAAAATGATGGATTGGATCCCTATAGTCTTCGTTACGTTCAAGGTTCTCGTGCTCGGCACGGGCATGTTCTTCGCCATCAAGTGGCATTACGATCAAGGGAAGAAGGAGAAGGAGAAGCGCGCGGTGCTACGCGCGGGCGGCAAGGTGGCCGCAGTCTCCGTGCTATCGCTCTTGAGCCTGGGGCTCGTCACCTTCGTCCTTGCCAGGATGCTCGGTTTGGACTTGACCTTCCCATGATGGCAAAGAATAGTCGGCCGATATCCAGTGATGCGGCAGCAATTCCCCGATGCGGCTATTGGGCAGCGTCGGCAGGCGGGTCAGAGTGAATCGCCACGAATCTGCTAGACACTCGCTTGCCGTCTAAATTACCTTCAAATTTAGATGACCGCTACTGCCCCGAAACAGCCGAATTCCATCACCTTAACCAGCCTTCAACGAAGCATCCCCATTCAATGTCAACGGCAGCGCCCTGGCCCATCGGTTCGCCGAAAGCGAAAAGGTCAGCGAGCGAACCTGGTGATACCACCCCGCCGGCACATACAGGAGCTCACCCGGCTGCATGATGCATTCGATCATCGCGGCCTGGCGAGCCAGCGGAAATTTCTCGAAATCCGGGGCCTCCGGGTCAAACGGTGAGCCGAACAAGATGGCGTTCGCCTCGCGTGGATAAAGGAATTCATCGTGGTGAGGCGGCGACAGGAAAATACGCTTTGTGCCCCAGATCTGGGAAAAAATATTATCGTCATAGTCGCAATGCAACGGCGTCACCGTTCCTGCCGGACCGAGCCAAAAGCGTGGCGGGCCCATTTTTTTAAAATAGGCGGGCCAGTGGCACAACGTATTCAATTCACGTAATTCGAGATTACCCAGATAGGGCGGCAGGTCCTGCGTGTCATTTGCGACGAGCTCGAGGTACGCCAGCAGAGACATATCCTGCATCGCCCGGTCAGGCGCGAAAGCGGTATTGATATAGTCGCCAACCCTCGCCCGCACGTGCAGCTCGCCAAAGCGGTCGCGCAGCGTTTGTGGCGTAAGAGCGGACAGTGGCCACTTGCCGACGAGCCCGGTGACGACGAACGGCAGGCCTTTTGCTGCACGCATGCGGAATGCAACAGCGTCGAGCGTGCCGATGCGCGGTACCGCAGAAATGACAGGCAGGTCGCGACTCGCACGCTTGATCGCCGCACGCATTTCCTGTATTGAAGTGACGCCGCGCACCAGCGCGTCCTTCTGCTCTCGCGCCTGTTTTTTTAGAATGGCGTCTTCGGGCGACATGGCCGTCGACGACGGCCGGGGCGGCAGCAATCGTGACGATCGGCGTCTCTCCCGCCGTTCTTGATTACCGTCTGCCGGCTTTTCATATTTCATTTTTCTATCGCTGTACAGATTAGGTCTTAACGGTGATTAACGCCGATGCGCACAGGAACCGGAATATGCACCTATATCGTCTTCACCTCGGCAATATACCGATCAACCACAGTCGGCAACACCGTCAACGGCACGCCGCCGCTTTTCACCAGCGCATCATTGAAGCCCGCCAGATCAAACCGGCCGCCCAACGCCACTTTGGCCCGTTCGCGCTGGCGCAGGATTTCATTGTGTCCCATCTTGTAACCGCAGGCCTGACCCGGTGACACGCAATAGCGGTCGACTTCACTGGTCATGGCGGTGGCGCCGCGTCCGCTGTTCTCGATCATGAACCGGATTGCCTGCTGCCGTGTCCATTTCATCGCGTGCAGACCGGTATCGACCACCAGGCGGCAGGCGCGGAACTGCTGTGCCTGGAGATAGCCGATCTGGCTGAACGGATCGTCCGCGTACACGCCAAATTCATCTACCAGCTGCTCGGCATACAACGCCCAGCCTTCGATAAAAGCGTTGAAGCCCATCATCGAAGTGATCAGCGGTAGGTCGGCATGGTGCTCGGCCAGATACGCGCCCTGCCAGGTGTGGCCGGGAATGCCTTCATGCGCGGTCAGCGTGGCAATTTCGGATTTCGGCCACAGCGTGGTCGATTTCAGGTTGATGTAATAAATCGCCGGCCGCGATCCATCCAGCGCGGCGAAATTCATATAGCCGAGCGGGGCGCCGGCTTCGATGTCGGGCGGCACACGCTTGATCACCAAAGGCGCTTTCAGGCCCAGATGCGAAATTTTCGGCATCAGCGCGCGAACTATGGCAACCCGCTCATTGCAATAGGCGATCAGCTGCTCGCGTCCTTGATCATTGTCGGCATAGAAGCGTTTCGGATCTTTCGACAGAGCCAGCAGGCGCTCGCCGACTGTACCCCGGGTGATACCTTGCGCCTTGAGGATGGCGTCAATACGGGCTTGTAGCATCTTGTTCTGCTCCAACCCGATCGCGTGGATTTCTGCGGCGCTGCGGGTGGTCGTCGTGCCCAGCTTCAGCGCCCATTCGTAATACGCTGCGCCGTCGGGTAAGCGATGTACGCCGGCGACATCGGTGGCTTTGGCGGTAGCCTTGGCGAAGGTGTCGATCTGGCGGTCCAGCGCCGGATACACCAGCGTATTCACCAGCTTCGTCGCGCGTGCTTCCCAATCGCCGGCGATGCCGAGTTTCCTCGTGCGCCCGGCAAGCGAGGTGACCAGTTTCTGCGTCGCAGCCGGGGTCTTGCGATAATTCCGCAGCTGGTTAAGCGCGGTGTGTGCAATGAAATCGGGCGGCATGATGCCTTTGGCGGCCTGCTCGGCGATGTGCGCACTTTCCTGGTCGAGCATACGGGCCATCGCTGTCATGCGCTCAAGATAGGCTTCGGCGTCGGCTGCGTTGACGATTTTATGCTGCGAGTCGAGAAACTCCGGCACGGCAGTTACAGCGCCGTCCTGCTGGGTAACCGGGAATGGCTGCGTGCCGCCATAGAAACCGCTGGCCGCGCCACCAAACGAAAAACGCAGGCCGTCCACCCCTTCGTTCGCCGCATAACGCACGCTGTCGTAGCGAATTTGCGCATCCGGGCTGAGCTTGGCACGGTCCAGCGTTGCCATGCGGGCCAACATCGATTTCACCTGGCCGGCCCACGCAGCCTGACCGGCGGGTGAGGCATCCGGCAGACGCGATTTGAGTGCGACGCGGGCGCCGGAATCGAGTCCCAGCGAGGTGGCTGAAGTCGGCGACAGGCGCAGGATTTCATCTGCAAAATCAGCCAGCAAGGTTGAAAAATGGGCGTCGGCAGGAAGTGTTTCCCTGGCTTGAGCCAGGGCGAGGCGGGGGATAGTAACAACAGCAGCGGCGGACAGCGCGCTCAAGAGCAGCTCGCGGCGGGAAAAGGTCAGCGGTGTATCGTTCATGAAATCCTCTTATTGCGGGGGAATGCGCGGGCTGCCCCTATGTTGTTGCCAATGAAATTTACTGTCATGGCATCCCGCCTTGCGCGCGCATGCGGATAGCCGTCGACGGCAATCCAGCCGTCCGCACAAATTCTTCAAATCCTTCAATCGGCAGCGGCCGGCAAAAGTAGTTACCTTGATAGGCATAGCATCCGGCTCTGAGCAAAAAGTCCCGTTGCGCCTTGGTTTCGACTCCCTCGGCGATGACTTCCAGGCCAAGGCTATTGGCTAACGCCAGGATGGTCCTGGCGATGGCGGCATCGTTGACATCGAACAGGATATCGCGCACGAACGAATGGTCGATCTTCAACTGGTCCAGCGGCAGACGCTTCAAATAAGCAAGCGAGGAATAGCCGGTGCCAAAATCATCCAGCGAGAAAAACACGCCTTTGATTTTGAGCGCATACATCTTTTGGATGATGTCTTGCATATTGTCCACCAGCAGGCTTTCCGTCAGTTCCAGTTTCAAGCGGCTCGGATTAGCGCCGGTTTGACTGATGATCCCCAGCACCTTGCTGACAAAATCAGGTTCGCGGAACTGCTGGGCGCTGATATTTACCGCCACCGTGAGATGCGCCATTTCCGGGCATGCTGCCCATAGCGCCAGTTGGCGGCAGGCGGTTTCCAGCACCCAGTCCCCCAACGGCAGGATCAATCCGGTTTCTTCAGCCATGGGGATGAAATCGGCAGGCAGCACGATACCGCGCTGTGGATGTTGCCAGCGCACCAGTGCTTCGGAGCCCGTGATGGTGTCACCGTCGACTACCTGGGCCTGGTAATGCAGCAAGAACTGTTTGTCTTCGATCGCCTTGCGCAACCCGGCCTCCAGCGTGGCGCGTGCCACCACCGCGGTCTGCATGGCCGGATCGAAGAAGCGCAAGGCGTTGCGGCCTGTCTCCTTGGCCTTGTACATGGCAAGGTCGGCCTGCTTCAGGAGTTCGTCAATCGACGTCTGATGTCCCTGGAACAAGGTGGCGCCGATACTGGCGGTGCAACGGTACTCGATATCTTCAAGCTGATACACTTTACTGAGTACGTCGAGGATTTTTTCGCCCACGGCCTCAGTCTGGCTGGCAGCCTCTTGCGGATGTTCACTCAAGCTTCCCAGCACGACCACGAACTCGTCACCGCCCACCCGCGCCACCGTGTCGACTTCACGCACGCTGGCAGCCAGGCGTTGCGCCGCTTGCAGCAGCAGCCGGTCGCCTTGGTCATGGCCGAGGGTATCGTTCAGTGTCTTGAAATGATCGAGGTCGACGAACAGCAGGGCGCCGCAGGTTTCATTGCGGGCGCTGAGCGTGATGGCCTGCGTCAGGCGATCCAGCAGCAGGGTGCGGTTGGGTAAATGGGTCAGGGCGTCGAAGAAAGCCAGTTCCTTGATTCTTTCTTCCGATATCTTGCGCTCGGTAATGTCGTGATGGGTACCGATATAGTGGGTCACCACACCGTCATCGCCTGTCACCGCCGAGATCGTCAGCCATTTCGGATACACTTCGCCATTCTTGCGGCGATCCCATATCTCGCCCTGCCAGCCACCGCTGTTGCGGATCGCTTCCCACATCTCGCGGAAAAATGCCGCATCGTGGCGGCCCGACTGCAGCATGCGCGGGGTCTGGCCGACCACCTCCGCCGCAGCGTATCCGGTGCTTTCGGTGAAAGCGCCGTTGACGCGCAGTATCCTGCACTCCGCATCGGTGATCATCATGCCCTCGCGCGAATCGAAGGCGACCGCCGCAATGCGCAGTTCGGCCTCGGCCTGTTTGCGCTCGGTGATGTCGCGTCCACTAGTGCGGAAACCGGTGAAAGCACCCTTGGCATCGCAGATTGGCGCCCAGGAAATCGATAGCCAGAACAGCGAACCGTCCTTGCGCACGCTACGAAATTCCAGATCGTCGCCGCGCAAGCCCTGAAGCGCTTTCCGGAACTCCGGCGCCACACGGGGCATATCGTCAGGATGGATGAGCGCGGTCGCCAGGTCGGGCATTGCCATGCACTCCGCCACCGTATAGCCGGTGTATTCCTTGACGGACGGATTGATCCAGCGCGGCTTGCCATCCAGCCCCCACCAGACCTCCCAGTTGACCATGCAGTCGGCAATGGCGCGGAACTTCTCCTCGCTCTCGCGCAATTCCGTGGTCATCGTGGCGGCCAGCTGCATGGCCCGGCTGCGGCCGGTCACCAATAACCAGGAGAGCAGCGCCAGCAGCAGGCTGAGGCCGATACCGGTAACGGCAATAGGCAGCTCGGCGTTACGCCTGAAGCGGCCTCTGAAGTCATCCGTGGCGCTCATGGAAAGCGTCCAGTTATGTCCGGCGATGACCAGATATTCATTCGCCGACATGACAGCAGGCAGGCCCCGCCCGCCTTCTTCGGGCGAGCGGTAGGTAAGCGCGGCGGCGGACGGTTCGACGCCATCGTAAATTGCAAAAGCCAGGCCAGGCGGCAGCACGCCGTACAGGCTGGCCATCACGTCGCTCATGCGGAAAGTTGCGTAGACCCAGCCGGCCAGGTGGGCGCGACGCTCGGCGACGCTGTCATGCGGCTGGCCCCGGTTATAGATTGGCAGGTACATGATGAAGCCGGGCCGCGAATCTGTCCCGATATCCACGAGTAGCTGGAGTTTCCCGGAAACCGCCGGAGAACCTGAGTCACGCGCCTTCTCCATGGCGAGCCGCCGCTCAGGATCGGACCACATGTCGAAACCGAGACGGGCGCGATTGTTGCCGTAGTCAGGTTCGCGTTGAATGATGGGCACGTAATTTTCGCGCCGCCCGTCCGGCTTGACCGAGTAATTGGCAGGGCCGATCCGGCGCATGGCGACGACATGGGTGTCTTTATCCATCGCGGGAACCCATTTGCCAACGCCGATGGACTGGATTCCGGCAAAATTGGCGTCAAGATTGAGCGAACTGACGTAGTTGCTGAAGCTATCGCGATCCATCTCGCTGGTGACGACGTACAGGCTCTGCACCCCGCGCAGCATCTGTTCATAGGTCGCCATGCGCAGTTCGACCCGGCTGACGGTCTCGCGCAGGGAAATGTCGAACTGCGATAGCAACTCTTTGCGCGAGGCTTGCTGTTCGTGATCCCAAACCACCCAGGTGACGCCGAGCGCAGCAACCAAGATAAACACGGGAAGCAGCGGTAGCAGGATCGGACGTGGCCAACTCACGGCGAGGCCTGGAACTCGACCATGGGATCGGCGAAGTCGGAACTGAAGTATTTCTCGAAGATACGGCGAACAGTGCCGTCTGCACGCATCTCGTTGACCAATGCGCGCCACTTGTCCTGCTCGGCCACCCTCAGCGCCTTGTTCGACATGATGAGGCCGTGCGGCACGGCAGGATCGTTGAATTCAATGACTGTCGTGATATCGCGGATCTTCTTTTCTTCCAGGGCCGGGTAATCGAAAGGCTCAATGATCATGCCCTGAATACGGCTGACGAGCAGCGCCTGGTAAAGCGGAGCGAGGCCGTTGGCCTGGCTGACGCGGTTGGCGGCGGTCAGCTTGTCGACCAGGCGGTTGGCGGATTCGCTGTAACGAAAACTCCGGATGACGCCGAGTTGAAAGCTGTCGCTGTGTTCGAAATCGGACAGTTTGCGCATGCCGGAATCCTTGCGCACCAACAAATAATATTTATTGGTGAAGTACCAGGCAAAGCCTGCGAACCGGTCGCGCTCGGCATTGGTGATGCCCGACAGGCTGAAATCGAGCGCGCCGGACTCGATCAATTGCCAGATGCGGGCGCGCGACATCAGGCTGACGCTGACTTTGCAGCCGCTGCGACGGATCAGCTCGTCGGCAAAATCCTTGTCGATGCCGCTGTCCGTGTCGACGGAATAGAGCAAGCCGTGATCGTGCAATGCGAGCGTAAAGGGACGCGAGCAATCGGGACCGGCGGCAACTGCGCTGCCGAGGCCGCACACCGCAAGTATCAAGCAACCTAGGCACTGTCGGATCATCGTTTCACCTGCTGATAAAAATACAGGCCACTTCGTTGGCATCTGTTTCGAACTTATTTAATCATTTCTCCCCCGATCGTAGGTCTACCAAGGGAGATTTTTTTACCCGATGTCCGTTTCGACCTTGTTTTATCGCTCCGAAAAACGACAAAACATGGCTTTGAGCCGGCAATCACAGTCCTTTGCTGCTTCGCAGCGAACCAATGACGGTTAGCGAAATTAATGTTACGCGACGGATACTGAAACTGCAACTTACGCTGATCTCAAATCAGGGATGGAGTGGCTGGCGATTTGGGTAGGGTGGTTAAGCGGGCGGTGATGAGGGCTCAGAAATTCTTCCGACGAAAAAAAAGCCCCCTGAATTTCTTCAAGGGGCTTTCGTTACATCATTTCTTCTTTTTGTTCACTGCATCTTTGAATGCTTTACCAGCTGTGAACTTGACGGTCTTGGCTGCAGCAATCTTGATTGCTTCGCCGGTACGTGGATTGCGTCCGACGCGTGCAGCACGTTTACCGGAAGAGAACGAACCAAATCCAATCAACTGAACAGTATTACCTTTAGTCACGGCCTTGATCACGTTGTCTACGACGGATTCCAAAGCGCGCTGTGCAGCGGCTTTCGAGATTTCGCAATCGGTGGCAATGGCGTCGATCAATTCGGTTTTGTTCATTTCGTTAAATCCTCAAAAAAAGTGGTGAGTTGCAAATTCTAGCACCGTATTTGCTTGGAATCGGCGATGTAGACTACCGCAAACGGGCGTTTGAGACAAATTGCTTTTAAAATTTCGTTTGCAGGCGGTCGTATCTTTAGCACAAAAACCAGGTTTAGCGATAGGAAAAGAGGATTTTCATGTTGAAAATATTGGGCAAGGCGGCGTCAATCAATGTCCGTAAAGTGCTTTGGACATGCGATGAACTGGGCCTGCCGTTCGAACGGGAAGACTGGGGCAGCGGCTTTCGCGCTACCGATACGGCCGATTACCTGGCCTTGAATCCGAACGCGATGGTGCCGGTAATCCGCGACGGCGATTTCGTGCTGTGGGAATCCAACGCCATCATCCGCTACCTGGCCGCGGCTTACGACGACGGCGCTTTGCTGCCGACCGCTCCACGCGAACGGGCCAAGGTCGAGCAGTGGATGGACTGGCAGGCGACTGAACTAAACAACGCCTGGCGCTATGCATTCGTGGCGCTGGTGAGGAGGAATCCCGCTTACGCCGACCCGGCCACGCTGGCGGCTTCGGTGGCCAGCTGGTCGAAACACATCGGCATCCTGGAGCAGCAACTGGCGACGACCGGCGCCTATATTTTAGGCGATACCTTCTCGCTGGCCGACGTGCCGCTTGGCCTGTCGGTCAATCGCTGGCTGATGACGCCGCTGCAGCATCCGGAATATCCGGCGGTAGCGGCCTACTTCGAACGCCTGAGCCAGCGGCCGGCTTTTCTGCGGCATGGCCGCAATGGCCTGGCTTGAGCATTCCCCGGGTGCAGAAAACTAGACGGCGTTGATATCCGCCACCTCAAGCACCTGCTTGGGGCCACCTTGCCGCGCCAGTTTGATCATGGCCCGTCCCATTTGTTCGGTAGTGGTGACGTGTTTCGGAAAAAGCCGCCGGATCAGCGGCAGCAGCGGCGCAGAAAATTGGTAGAGCAAGCGGTAAGACCGGGTCTTGGAGCGCGCGCCGTGCAGCGGCTGGATGACGCCGGGACGGAACATGAAGGCGGCCTTGATCGGCAGGCGCAGCAACGCGTTTTCAGTACGGCCTTTGACCCGGGCCCACATGCTGCTGCCGTGCTCGCTGGAATCGGTGCCGGCGCCCGAGACATAGATGAAGGTCATGCCTGGGTTCTGCGCCGCCAGCACCTTGGCGACGGTCAAGGTGAGGTCGTAGGTGAGTTCGCTGTAGCGTGCTTCCGACATGCCGGCCGACGATACGCCGAGGCAGAAGAAGCAGGCGTCGTAACCTTGCAATGATTCGGCCAGGTCCGCAATCCGCATCAGATCCGGGATAACCAGTTCGCGCAATTTACCGGACACGTTGATAACGGCGCTGCGGCCGACGGCCAGCACGGTTTCAACCTCGGCATCAAGCTGGCACTCGCGCAGCACGCCTTGCCCGACCATGCCGCTGGCGCCAAATAGGATTACTTTCATTGCTGGTCCCGATCTTGTTGTACTGCTTGTTTTGCCTGGTGTGCTGCCGCCGGTCGCTGTTGCCAATCACCACCGCCTGCATTTCGGTCAACTTATTACACTACACAGTGTAGTTTCTATTTATTGAGAAGTAAACTACCTGGTGTAAAATTCAGTTATCCGTCATCCTGAAGCACACCATGGCCACAGTCCAACGCCTTACCGACCGCAAACGCGAGGCTATCATCCAGGCCGCAATTGCCGAATTCCGCGCCAACGGTTTTGAAACCACCAGCATGGACAAGATCGCCGCGCGAGCGGAGGTTTCAAAGCGCACGGTGTACAACCATTTTCCGGGCAAGGAAGAATTGTTTGCCGAAATCCTGTTGCGCCTGTGGCAAGCTACAGCCGCACAAGGGCCCCTGGCCTTTCGTCATGATATGCCGCTGCGCGCGCAGTTGCGCGAGCTGATGCAAATCAAGATGGACTTGCTCAGCGACAGCAATCTCCTGGATCTGGCGCGGGTTGCGATCGCTGCCGCCATCCATTCGCCGGAGCGGACCCAGGACATGGTCGCCAAAATGGAGGAGCGCGAAGAAGCCATCAGCATCTGGATCGGCGCGGCCCAGGAGGCTGGCAAGCTGAAGCCGGCGGATCCCGCCTTCGCGGCGCATCAGCTGCAAAGCTTGCTGAAAGCCTTTGCGTTCTGGCCGCAGGTTACGCTGGACCAGCCGCCTTTGTCGGCGGCGCGGCAGCAGCAAGTGCTGGATTCGGCGGTGGATATGTTCCTGGCTTATTACGAAGTGGCTTGATAAAAAAAAAGCCTGACATCTCTGCCAGGCCACACTCCGGCAATCGCAATCAGAAATGCCGTTTGACGACTTCGCCGAATGCATCTTCGGCTGAACTGCCTTTGAGCATCAAGTCTGTGATTTCGGCCGTATGCTCACCGATGCCGTCGGGCAGCGTCGCGCGATTATTACGGAAATAGTCATATCTGGCCGCATCGATCAAATCCTTGGCTTTCATCGCTACCGCGCCGCCGCGGGTACCGCCGCTACGGCTGACAACGCGACCGCCGGCAGAGCTTACGCGCGTGACGCCAACCGAGCGGAAACCGCCGGCTGCGATTGCTGTCTTGATTTGTTCCAGGGTGAATACCGGCGTGGCGTTGGGGCCGACAAATTCATCTTCCTTGGGGTGCAACAGATGGCTATTGCTGTCGAATGCCATTTTCTTTTCAGCGCTGTTGGTAAGCTGATAATACGGGCACGGCCCCGGGCTGGTCAGTCCGAATTGCACGCGGTCGCCGTACACTTCCATCTTGCCCATGACTTCTTTCAAATAGGCCGTTGTCAGGGAGTCCATCTTGCCGCTCCAGCGTTTGGTTCTTGTCGTCTTCAAAATGCGTTACTTCCAATAATGATGGCTGAATATTGCAATTATTGCGGTTATTGTGCTTATAGCAATTATTGCGATAGCAGCCGTTTATGAATCAATTGCAGTACGCATTATCCCCCGACACGATTTGCTAAGGCTGGATCACGGCAAAATATATTGTTGTCTGCCGGCTATGTTTTCAAGCATCCGATGCCCGTCAGCGTAGCCTTGACGGCGTCGTCAAGCGCTGTATGCGGCTCGCTGCCAAGCAACTTGAGCAGACGGCGGTTATCCAGCCGCACCGGCTGCCGCCAAAGATAGCTGACCTCGCGCAGTTCGCGGAAGACCGGTACAAAGGGCGACGCCAGCGGCAGCAGCCACCAGGGAAAGCTTTTTGCCTTGAGGCCCGGCTGCCCTGTTACACGACCGATTGCGGCAACCATTTGCGTACCGTCCGCATCCCAGTGGCCGTTCATGTGGAAAGTATCGAAATCAGCCAGCGCGTCTTCGCGCTCGATCAATTGCATCATGGTCTCGGCAACATCGGGCAGGTAAGCCCATTGGTGGCCGATGCCGCGTTTGCCGGGATAACTGACCGCGGTGACCGGTTGGCCCGGCTTGAGCAGTCCTTGCGAAAACCAGGCATTTGCCATATGCGGCCCGAAAAAATCGCCGGCGCGCACCACCAGCGCACGCACTCCGCTTTGGCTGGCAAGCTGCAGCCGCCGCTCCATTTGGGCCCGGATCGCACCCTTGCGGGTGGCTGGATTCTGCGGCGAGGTCTCGCTCAGCGTCGGCAAGGCATCAGGGCCGTAGTTGTATACGGTACCGGGCAAGACGATGCGGGCGCCGCTGACACGCGCTGCGGCGATGCTGTTTTCTATCATCGGCATCACCAGCTGCGCCCAGTTACGATACGCCGGCGGGTTGACTGCATGCACGATGAGATCCGCGCCGTCGGCGGCGGCGATCACGTCTTGCTCATGCATCGCATCGCCCTGCCGCCAGACGATGCCGCTGCCGAGACTGTCGCTAAGGTTACCGCTGCGCTCCCTGGCCACCATCTGATCCGCGCGCCGATGCAGGGCCCGCACCTGCCAGCCACGCTGCATCAATGTTTTTGCCATGGCGTTGCCAATGCCGCCCGTTGCTCCTAATACCAACGCTATTTTCTGTTTCATGGAAATTACCTCCGTAAATTGATTAACCTGACGGAATCCAGCGTAACAGTGCTGCTCTTAGTTTAAAATTGGTGATCTCAGCATAGTTGCTATACATATTTGTATGACTACACAAGAACCTGGATGGGATCTGTACCGCGCTTTCCTGGCCGTGATGGAAGAAGGCTCGTTGTCCGGCGGAGCCCGTCGCCTGGGGCTGACCCAGCCCACCGTCGGCCGTCAGATAGAGGCGCTGGAACAGGCGTTAGGCATCAAATTATTCACCCGCTCGCAAACCGGGCTGGCGGCCACCGATACCGCATTGACCCTGCGTCCGTTTGCGGAAAACCTGCGCGCCACCGCCAATGCCCTGCGCCGCGCATCGACCGACGCCAGCGCCAGCAGCCATGGCACGGTGCGCATTACGGTATCGGATGTGGTCGGGGTTGAAGTCTTGCCGCCGATCCTGACCGCGCTGCGCGAGGCGCATCCTGCCATCAAGATTGAATTGGTGTTGTCGAACCGGACCCAGGATCTGTTGCAGCGCGATGCCGATATTGCGATCCGCATGGTGCAGCCTAGCCAGGCCGCCTTGATCGCACGCCGGGTTGGCGCTATTCCACTCGGCTTGTACGCGCATCGGCGTTATCTGGAGCAATGCGGCATGCCGGCCAGCATTTCCGATCTCAAGAATCATGCGTTGATCGGCTTCGATCAAGAAACCAGTTACATCCGCAACATGCAAAAGCGCGGCCTGCCGCTGATGCGCGACATGTTCTCGTTATTTACCGACAACCAGCTGGCGCAACTGGCGGCGATACGCAGCGGCTATGGCATCGGCATGTGCCAGGAGGCGTTGGTCAAATTCAATCCTGAGTTGTTACCGGTTCTGCCGCAGGCGGTCACGAGCGAACTCGAAACCTGGATCGTGATGCATGAGGATTTGCGTTCCAGCGAGCGCTGCCGGATTGTTTTTGACGCGTTGGTCAGTGGCATGTCGAACTATATTTCCAAAGACAACTGAACACGCCAGCGCGGCAGATTAGCGGTACGCGTAGCCCAAACCCAGCGACAGATCGCCAGCACGCTGCACCACCAGATCGATCAAACCCGGCAGATGTTCGGCCGTGATACGGCTGGCCGGGCCGGCGATGCCCAAGGCCGCAATTACCGCGCCATCGGCATCCATGATCGGCGCCGCAATCGCCACCGCACCGCTTGATCTTTCACCGTAGGAAACGCTGTAACCTTGTGCCAGCACTTGCTGCAGTTCCTGTTCCAGCAACGTACGGTCGATGATCGTATTGTCGGTAAGGCGGGTCAGGGCACTGTCGAACAGCGCTTGCTGAACCTGCGGCGGCGCATGCGCCAGCAGCACCTTGCCGGAAGCGCCGGCATACAACGGTCGCCGGTTGCCGACATCGGTATGGACCCGTACTGCCTGAGTCGATTCCCAACGCGCCACGCACACGGTTTCCAAACCATCCCGCACCCGCACCTGGACGTTTTCATTGCAGATGCCGCCGATATCGCGCAAATGGCTGCGCGCCACCCGCACCAGGCTCACCTGCTCCTGGGCAGCGACGCCGAGGTACAGGGCTTTGTAACCAAGGTGATAAGTCGGCGTGTCGCCTTCGCGATGCAACAGGCCGCGTTGTTCCAGCGTGTACAGCAGGCGGAAGGTGCGCGCCTTGGTGTTGCCGGACATGACCGACAGTTCGGTCACGCCATGTCCCGGGCTTTGGGCCACCAGCAAGAGTAGCGCCAAGGCTTCATCTACTGCGGCAACGGTATAGTCGGCCATGCTATCCAGATTCTATTCAGGTTAATTTGCCGCTAATATACCTCGTCATCTGCTCCGCGAGTTGCGTCAGGTTGTGCTGAAGCGTGACAAACCCGGCGCTGCGCTCCAGGCTTTGCTCGTCCATGTACAAACCGCGGTTGATTTCGATCTGGATACTGTATCGCCCGTGTTGCGGATTGCTATAAGCGCGCACCAGTTCGGCGCCGCGATACGGATCGTTGATCTTGACTACGTAACCTTGCGCCTGCAACTGCCGGGCGACCCACTCGGTAAAGGCCGGGTCTGCTGCGCTGCCGTCGCGATCGCCCAGCACAAAATCCGGGCGGCGCGCGCCGTTATCGATATTCATGGCATTGCCGACCGATTTCATCGAATGGCAATCGATATGCCAAACCTGGCCGAAGCGGGCGTGCGCCTCGTTGATCAGTTCCTGCAGCTGCGCATGGTATGGGTCGTAATAGCGATCGATGCGATGCTGCACTTCGGCGATGCTCAGCTTGCGGTCGTACATCTGCACGCCGGGCAGGGCGTAACGCCGGATCAAACCCATGCCGGCTTTGCTCTTTTCCGACACCTGCAGCGC
Organism: Collimonas sp. OK307; assembly: GCF_900113705.1. Taxonomy (GTDB): domain Bacteria; phylum Pseudomonadota; class Gammaproteobacteria; order Burkholderiales; family Burkholderiaceae_D; genus Collimonas. The sequence goes on from NZ_FOQI01000002.1 coordinate 162,170, forward strand.
CTCGGGCCAGGGCTGGTCGAGCAGTTCCGGATCGATGTCGCTACGGGCGCGGTTGAAATCGATATAACTGCGGTGCACACGCGCCGCCAGCAAGCTTGCGCCGATTTGCGGTGCGCCGCTCCATAACTCATCGACATAGGCATCCCAGCCCGACATCAGTGCTGCTTCCGGGGCGGTAGCCTGCATGTCAGGCGGGCAAAAGCGGCTGCTGTGCGGTGAATCGAATATCAACGGAATCAACTTGTCGTCATCCGGTGCGGTGAGAGAGTACGCGTCTTGCATCATGGTGATCCTTACAACTCCTGTGTTCTGTGAAAAACGGCCCGGTGGGCCAGCGGTCAATCAGTAGCCGCTAATCAATAGCCGCTAAATACCGCAAACGCCATGACGGCCATCGCCAGTAACGTAAATATGGCGAATAGCGGAAAAATGAAACGGACCCAGGTGCCGTAACCGACTTTGCCGGTCGCCAGGTAGGCCAGCAACATGCCGGAAGTCGGCGTGATCATGTTGGTGAGGCCATTGCCAAACAAAAATGCCAGCACTACGCTTTGGCCGCTGACACCCGAAAGATGGCCAATCGGCCCCAGGATCGGCATGCTGATGGCGGCCTTGCCGGAGGTCGACGGGATCAGCACATCCAGCAGCATCTGCACCAGGATCATGCCTTCTGCGGCAAATATCCTGCTGCGTCCTTCGACGATGGAAGCCAGGTGGTAGATCACGGTGTCCAGTACCAGGCTATCGTGCAAGACAATTTCAATGGCTTTCGCCAGGCCGATCAGCAAGCCTGCCAGCATCATGCCTTTCATGCCTTCGACAAAAGCGTCGCATGCCGTGCGTACCGACATGCCGGCGGCGATGGCGATGATGATGCCCTCGAAAATATAGAATGCGCCGAGCTGGATATCGCCCCATTTCCACTCGCTGGTGCCGATCACCAGCACGATGATGCTGATACCGACCACCATCAATACAAAGCGATGCGATAGCGACAGGCGGCTGTCCTGATTCAGCTCAGCCGGAACGGTATAACCGGTGCGCTTTACGTATAGCAGCAAATAGGCGATACCGATCGCCAGGAACAACACAAATACGAACAGCCGCAAGCCTGCGCCGCTCAGCAAAGGCACTTGCACTATCGGCTGGGCGATCACCAGCGCCAGAGGATTGGTGACTGAGGCCAGATAGCCGATTTTTGCAGCAATCGCCACCAATGCCGTGGCATACAGCGGGCCTAGGCCAAGCCGCTGCGCCAGGATCAGCATCATCGGGATGATCACCAGGTATTCCGAGATAAGGCCGAGGAAAGTACTGCCGGCGGCAATCGCCAGCATCAATACCGGCGTCAGCAGATAGACATTGCCGCCGGTGCGCACCAGCAGCCGGTCGATACCGGCATCCAGTGCACCGCTCTTGCGCAGCACGCCGAACATGCCGCCGATGAACATGATCATGAATACCAGCGGCGCGCTCTTGGCGAGGCCGGCCGGAATCGCCGCCATGGCGGAGAACAGGCTGGCAGGATAGGCCCGCTCGGCGCTGCTGACTGCAGGGCTGGCCGCCAGCAGGGCCGCCAGGTCACGCTCTTTGGCGATCAGTTGGTAGGTGCCGGGGATCACCAGCCTGGCGTGGCGCTGGAATTGCCCCGAATCCAGGATATAGGTCAGGCCTATGGCGACCAGCATAATCAGCAGCATCATCGCAACCGGATGCAGCATCCTGCTCTTGCCATGTGCATCTTGTTTTTGGTCGTCCGTGTTGCTCGTGTTGCGCGTCATGCCGATCTCCGTCTACCGTTTTATAGAATAATCGGTTTTTGATGCACGGGCCGAAACTGCTTGTGCCAGTCCGGCCCGCACTGTGCCACGCCAGCTTAGAACTTGTGGCGCAAGCCGACTGTGAACGCTGTTTGCGAATTATCCGCGCCAGGCGCGCCGCCGGTGATGCCCGGGTTGTACATGTCCGAAGCCCGCAGATTGGCCACATAGCTGTACAGATCGGTGCGTTTCGAGAACGCATAATCCAGCCCCAGATTGACTTGCGTCAGGCGGCCCTTGGTGCTGCTGCCGACGAAGCTATAGCGCGATTGCAACACGCTGCTGACCAGGTGCAGGCTGTCGGAGATGCTGTAGTTGACACCCAGGTCGAACACATTGGTGCTGTTGTTGTTGGAGCCACCGGCGGTAAATGGCGCCGCCCCGGCCGCGCCCACAAACTTGGCTGCCAGCGGTGCCTGGTTGCCACCGTAGGTAGCCAACGGCTGCAACACTTTGGACCAGGCGCCGAACACACGCCACGCACCGGCTTTATAGCTGCTGCCCAGCATCCAGGTCTTGATGCAGGTATCACCCGGATGACCATAACTCGGGGTGCAGCCGGCGCCCAGGGTCGTGCCCTGATCGCTGGAAGTATTCACCCCGCCCGACAATGTGCCGAGTTTCGATTGCCAGTAGCCGAAGCCGATGCCGAACGGGCCATTGGCATAGTTTGCGCCGAATCCTAACGATTGGCCGGTAGATGTCGATCCTGCCGTTTCGCCGAAACCATAGGTTGCGTTCAAGACCAGGCCCTTGAGCAGCGGGGTGTCATAACGAATCTGGTTGTTGGCGCGATTGCCGCCAACGCGGTCCAGGTTGTTATCGTGGACGCCGTTGATGAACACGCCGAAATCGTAGACGCTGGAATAGTAGGTGGCCACTTCGTCGATGAAGTCTTTACGACGTCCCAGTTGCACGGTACCGTAGTTGCCCGACAAGCCGACGGTCGATGTCCGGCCAAACACCAGGCCGCCCTGGCCCGAAGCGCCGGTATCGACAGAAAATCCACCCTCCAGGTTGAACAGGGCTTTCATGCCGCCGCCCAGATCCTCCACGCCCTTGAAGCCAAAACGCGATTGCTGCAAATCGCCTGAATCGACACTGAAACGGCTGCCGGTGCCGCGTGGATTGCCGGCAGTCGGCGTGGCGATCTTGTTGACGTAGGTGACGCCCGAATCCAGCAAACCGTACACGACCACATTGGTTTGAGCTTGCGCGGTGTAGCTACAAGCACCTAGTACTGACAATACAACGACGGACTTCTTCATGAATTACTCCTCCCGGTTGAAAAAAATTCAATGGCGGCTCGGGTTGAACGGCGCTTGTTTTTCGAGGCAAGCTGAAAATCAAGGATCGGTCCCGGCCACTCTATTGTTTCATCTAATAAAACAACGTATTGATATATGAAACAATGGTAGGGGCGAAATTTTTCCATGTCAATCGCAATTTCAATCGCAGCTATTGAAAAATCGGGTTGGCACTATGAGGATTTGTTGCGCGTTACGCACAACAGGGATGCGCACAGTCAGGCCAGGGATTTGCGGTGTGATCGAACGGGGATGGGGAAACTGGAGATCGGCCACCGCTCATGGCTGGATGCATGAGCGGCGTCCTGGGAGAGTCAGGATTGTACGGCGGCGGCTTCGGTCGCTTGCTGCTTGCTGCCTTCCGGCGTCACGGCAGAACGCAACATTGCCGATGCTGCATCGAGCCGGCATGGTTTGCCAAACAGGCGGGCGGAAACCAACCCGCTTTGTAAAGCGCCCAGGATTGTCATGGCGTAGGCCGCTGGCGGGGCCGGCAGTTTCACACCCTTTTCAGCAACTGCGCGCTCTAGCCGCTGGGTAATCCAGGCTTCGTGCATGGAGTAAAAATTCTGTATGGCGTTGAGTACATTTTGCGGCAGGCTGTTGGCTTCAGAGGCCAGCATCCCGCACAGGCAGACGCGGCTGGTGCCGAGGTTCTTGCGCCACAAAGCCAGGTATTGCTCGACCTGCTCCTTGAGCGCTCCATTGGCATCCAAGGCGCGTATGCTATCGCCGATGTTCGCCGCATAGGCTTGCACTGCCGCCAGCGCCAGATCTTCTTTGGTCGGGAAATAATAGTGGATGCTGGAAGTCTTGACGCCGACCAGTTCGGCCAGGTCGCGATAACTGAAGCCGTTGTAGCCGCGCGTTCCCAGCAGGACCAGCGTGTGTTCCAGTAATTGTTCACGTACGGGGGAAACGGCCTTCATGATTTTTTACCTATAAAGAGATAGGGACGCCAGACACGGCGAACATGTTTCAAGCGGCTACAAATTCGGCTACAGATACCACCATGGCCGCCATGCTACGTCTTTAGCCATCAATCGGCAATGTCCTGACAATGGTGGTGTGGCAAGTAAAATCAAAAGATGCTTTGTTCATATATTATCTACTGAAAGATAGACAATCAAGCGATTTTTCTCATCATGTCGGCAATTTGGTAATGATTTTTTTAATATAAGCAAATACTAAAATACCATTTGACTACCTACCAGTAGATAACTATAGTGATCTCACAGTAGTTGCAGACACGTTGTTTTAAGCAGTAGCCGACCCAAGTTAAGTTTTTTATTGAACAATAACTGGATCATCAACGTGCCCGGACTGCAGATGATGGGTGTAGGGATTCAAAGGCGTCAATTAGAAAAGACGCTTTTTAATTTCCGATATTATCTACCTAGTAGTAGATAACATTAAAGCTCTAATTCTACAGCCAAGACGGTGCAGCAAAGATGCCGACCCGTCAGTACATGCGCTTGTGTGACCGCTGTATTTGGCACTTTGTCATTAACTTCAAAAGAAAGAAACCATCATGAAAACCCAACTGATCGCCGCCTTGGCACTCGCCGCAGCTGTTTCGGCTCCTGTATTCGCTGCTGACAACGTCACCCCGCTCACCCGCGCTCAAGTCCAGTCTGAACTGGCAAGGGCTCGTGCTGCCGGTGAACTCGACTTCGCCGGTTCGGATTATCCCCAGTTCCTGCCTGCTAAGGCACACAGCAATGTCCCCGGCAAGACCCGCGCTGAAGTGCAAGCAGAAGTAGTAAAAGCCCGCGCTGCCGGAGAGCTCAATTTCAACGATGCGGAATATCCGATAATTACCGCCTCCAACGCTCCCGGCAAGACCCGTGCTCAAGTCAAGGCTGAACTGGTCGCTGCCCGCGCAGCCGGCCAGCTTGATTTTGCCGGATCGAGCTATTCGCTTGAAGCAAATACAGGTAATTGATGCCTGCAACTTGCTCCCGCCAGCATGCGGGAAATTGCTGGAAATGACAAAACCCGTGCCTCATGATGAGTGCGCGGGTTTTTTCCTTCTACTTGGCTAGCGCCTGTCTAGCGCGGATGGTTTGCAGTTCGGCCTTAAGCCACGCGCTGCTTGGCACCGGCTGCGCCGTACCGCATTTCACCAGATACTCTTTGCCGGACATGCTGCTGCTACTGCCCGCCAGCGCAATGAACTGTTCCGCTCCGTCGACCTTTTTCTTGTCGATGAGATAGTTCAGCTTACTGGTCAGATGCGCCTTGGCCTCGGTCGAGTTATACCAGCTGCCATTGCGGTTGAACTGGCAGCCCGAGCTTCCGAGCCGGTTCAGCAAGGCGTCGATCTCCGCGCGCGAAGCAGCCGGCAAATCGGCGGCCATGCTCGATGACATCGCAAACACCAACAACGCGGCGGCGAAACGTAATTTCATATCTACCCCTAAGCCTCACAAGATCCCAGATGGTACGCCGATAAAATACAGATGCAAGCCGACTCCGTGAGCCTGGAATGGGGATTTGATCAGCGCTTCCCTAGCGGCCGGCCGCCAGCTTACGGAAAAAATCGGATAGTTTGGGCAGATCCGAAAAGGCAACATTAAAACGAAACCACGGATGCTCCGGCTGCGACACATAAAAGAACTCTCCCGGCGCCAGCCAGATACCTTCTTTCAAGGCCTGATCGCCGATTTCCTTGGCGCTTAATGCCGAGCGCTGCATCCTGGCCCAATAAAACATGCCGCCACGCAGCGGCCCGAACGGCAGCAAACCGGCATCTTCCAGCCGGGCGCTGACCTGCGCTTGCGCGGTGAGCAACGTACTGGCCAGGCGCTCGACGTGGCGCCGGTGATGGCCTTCAGTCAGCGCGTTGTAGACCAGGCGTTCGGTAATTTCGGAATTGGTCAGCGTTAATACCATCTTGGTACGCGCAAACTCCTTGGCGAGATCGCTCTGGCAGACAATGAAGCCTAGCCGCAGCGATGGCGCGATGGTTTTGGAGAAGCCGCTGACATAAATCACCCGCCGCAAACCGTCCAGCGCAGCCAGCATCGGATCGGTGGCTTGCGCCAGTTCGCGATACAGATCGTCTTCCACCACCCAGAAACCATGCCGCTCGGCAGCTTGCAATACGCGCATCGCACAGGCCGGGGTATAGGTGGTTCCGGTGGGATTTTGCAGGACCGGATTGGTGAAGAAAATCTTCGGCCGATGCAGCAACGCCAGTTCTTCCAGCTGCTCAAGATCGACTCCGTTCACGGTGCGCCGTACGCCGACCACATGAATGTTGGCCAGCCGCAGCATGGCAATCAGGTTGCAATAACCGGGCTCTTCGATAAAAACCGTGTCGCCCGGCTTGACCAGGGTACGCATGATCAAGTCCAGCGCCTGGGTTACGCCGTGGGTAGTAATCACCTGGTCCGGCCCGATATCGAGCGACCAGTTGGCGAACGATTTGGCGATGGTTTGCCGCAGCGGGCCATAACCGAACGGATGGCCGTAGCCAACCTGCTGGGCGCCGGGCGAACGGATGATGCGCCGCTCGGCGGCATGCAAACCCTCGCCGTCCAGCATGCTGCTCGGCAGCCAGCCACAGCCGGCCTTGATCGGCACCCGTTCGTCGGCAAACACCTCGGAAAACAGCCAGGCCGAATCGATCACCGGGTTGAGCCGGATGGCCGGCATGTCACTGATTTCGGGCAGTTCGCGCTTGGCAATGAAGAAGCCGGAACCGCGCCGCGCAATCAACAGGCCGCTGGCTACCAGGCGCTCATAGGCCTCGACGATGGTCGAATTGCTAACCCCTTGCTCCAACCCGAACTGACGGATCGACGGCAGGCGCTCGCCCGGCCGCAGCTTGCCGTTTTCAATCATCCGGCTCAAGCCGGCGACTATCTGCTCGACCAGGCCCAGCGCGGATTGCGGTTGCAATAACGGGGGAAAGCGCGAAACTTGTGATTCGGTCATGATGCCCTCAGGTGTATCCAGTACAGTTTGTCAATCACAACAATACACTTTCTATGATTTGTATCAAGTGTATCTAACAATCCGGGTTGTAACTGCAATAATCGGCGCTATGGTCACTCCCCGCTAACCACCATCATCGAAGCCACTATGAACACAAATAAATCGGATCAGGACCTGTCGGCATTCTGGATGCCATTCACCGCCAACCGGCAGTTCAAGGAAGCGCCACGCATGTTCGTCTCGGCCAAGGGCATGTATTACCAGACCGACGACGGCCGCTCGATACTGGACGCTACCGCTGGCCTGTGGTGCGTCAACGCCGGCCATTGCCGCGATGAGATTACGGCAGCCGTGACGCGCCAGATCGGTACGATGGATTACGCGCCGTCGTTCCAGATGGGCCATCCGCTGGCGTTCGAAGCGGCACGCAAGGTGGCCGAGCTGATGCCGGCCGGACTGGACCGGATTTTCTTCACCAACTCTGGCTCGGAAGCGGTCGACAGCGCACTCAAGATTGCACTGGCTTACCATCGCTCACGCGGCGAAGGCCAGCGCACCCGTTTCATCGGCCGCGAACGCGGTTATCACGGTGTCGGTTTCGGCGGCATCTCGGTCGGCGGCATCTTGAATAACCGCAAAGCGTTCTCGGGCAACCTGATGCCTGGCGTCGATCATTTGCAACACACGCTGAACATTGCCGAAGCCGGCTTCAGCCACGGCCAGCCGGCCTGGGGCGCACATCTGGCGGATGAACTGGAGCGCCTGGTCACGCTGCACGACGCCTCGACCATCGCCGCCGTCATCGTCGAACCGCTGGCAGGATCGACCGGCGTGCTGATCCCGCCGGTGGGATATCTGGAACGCTTGCGTGAGCTGTGCACCAAACACGGCATCCTGCTGATTTTCGATGAAGTGATTACCGGTTTCGGTCGCCTCGGGGCTGCCACCGCCAGCGAATACTTCAAAGTCACGCCGGATCTAATCACCCTTGCCAAGGGCATCAATAACGCTGCGATTCCGATGGGCGCAGTGGCCGTCAAACGCGAGATCCACGATACGGTGGTGCAATCCGCCGCCGCCGGGGCGATCGAACTGATGCACGGCTATACCTATTCCGCCCATCCGGTAGCCGCCGCCGCCGCCATCGCAGCGCTCGATTTGTATAAGAGCGAGCGGCTGTTCGAGCGGGCGCGCGAGTTGTCGCCGTTGTTCGAGAAAGCTGTGCACGGCGTGGCCGGCGCGCCGCACGTCAAGGATATCCGCAATCTCGGCCTGGTGGCCGGCATTGAGCTGGAGCCACGGCCGCAAGCGCCGGGTGCGCGTGCTTACGAAGTGTTCCGCAAGTGTTATGAAAAAGGCGTGATGGTGCGCTACACCGGCGACATCCTGGCCTTCTCGCCACCGCTGATCGTGCAGCCGGAAGAAATCGAACGCATGTTCAGCACGGTACGTGAAGCACTCAACGAAACAAAATAACCGCAGCAAAATAATCGCAACCAGGTAATCGAGACAAATAATGAGTATCCCGCAAATCAATCATTTCATTTCCGGCGCATCCGCGACCGGCCGCTCCGAGCGTTATTCCGACGTCTTCAATCCAGCCACCGGCGAAGTTGTCGCCCACGTTGCATTGGCATCCGTGCAGGAAGTAGATAAAGCGGTCGCGGCCGCGCGCGCTGCATTTCCCGACTGGTCCGAGACTTCACCATTGCGTCGCGCCCGTGTCATGTTCAAGTTCAAGGAACTGCTGGAACAGAATCATGACAAGCTGGCAGCCTTGATTACACGCGAGCATGGCAAGGTGTTTTCGGACGCCAAAGGCGAAGTGGTGCGCGGCATCGAAGTGGTGGAATTCGCCTGCGGCATTCCGCATCTGCTAAAGACCAGCCACACCGACAATATCGGCGGCGGCATCGATAACTGGAACCTGCGCCAGCCGCTTGGCGTAGTGGCCGGCATCACGCCGTTCAACTTCCCGGTGATGGTGCCGATGTGGATGTTCCCGGTGGCGCTCGCATGCGGCAATTGCTTCATCCTGAAACCGTCCGAACGCGACCCTTCGGCCAGCCTGCTGATCGCCGACCTGCTCAAGCAGGCCGGTTTGCCTGACGGCGTATTCAACGTGGTCCAGGGCGACAAGCTGGCAGTGGATGCCTTGCTCGCCCATCCGGATGTGCAAGCGATTTCCTTTGTCGGCTCGACCCCGATCGCAGAATACATTTATACCGAAGGCGCGAAGCGCGGCAAACGCGTGCAAGCGCTGGGCGGCGCCAAGAACCATCTGGTGGTAATGCCGGATGCAGATCTGGACCAGGCGGTCGATGCCTTGATCGGCGCCGCCTACGGTTCCGCCGGCGAGCGCTGCATGGCGATTTCGGTGGCGGTAGCGGTGGGCGACATCGCCGATCGCCTGGTGGAGCGGCTGGCAGAACGCGCTGCTGCACTCAAGATCGGCAACGGCGACCAGGCCGACTCCGAGATGGGACCGCTGGTCACCGGCGCGCACAAGGCCAAGGTCGAAGCTTACATCGCCAAAGGTGTGGAAGAGGGCGCCAAGCTGCTGGTCGACGGCCGCGGCTTGCGCGTTGCCGGTCATGAAAACGGTTTCTTCGTCGGCGGCACCTTGTTCGACCACGTTACACCGGAGATGACCATCTACAAGGAAGAAATCTTCGGCCCGGTGCTGGCGGTGGTGCGCGTGCCGGATCTGGCTAGCGCCGTGGAACTCATCAATGCCCATGAATTCGGCAACGGCGTTTCCTGCTTTACCAGCGACGGCGGTGTCGCGCGTGCTTTCGCACGGCAGATCCAGGTCGGCATGGTTGGCATCAACGTGCCGATTCCGGTGCCGATGGCGTGGCATTCCTTCGGCGGCTGGAAGCGGTCGCTGTTCGGCGATCACCATGCCTACGGCGAAGAGGGTATCCGTTTCTATACGCGCTACAAGAGCATCATGCAGCGCTGGCCGGATAGCATCGCCAAGGGTGCCGAGTTCACCATGCCTACTGCAAAGTAACAAGGTAAGCCGGATTGTCGTCGTCACCTCGAACGAGGGGAATGACGACGGCAACCCGCCTCAGGTCAGGGTCCTGATCGAATTACTGATCGAGCGTGCACATTCCAGCACCAGCGGTCCTATCTTCTTTTCTGCTTCCGCCAACGTCCAACGACTGGTCGGCGTCACCACGTGGACGGCGGCGACAGCTACGCCCTGGTTGCTGATGATCGGCGCGGCAATCGTCATGTCGCCCAGGAACAATTCTTCATTGTTGCAGGCATAACCTTTTTCGCGCGCCGTCGCCAGCAGCGCCATGAGCTCGTCGATATCGGTACGGGTATGCGGCGTGCGCGCGGTCAGCTGGCTCGATTGCAGTACGGTGCGTGCTTCCGCCGCCGCCAGCGTGCTCAGGTAGGCGCGGCCGGAACCGGTGCAATACATCGGGATGCGGCTGCCGATCGGCATATGGATCGGAATGAACTGGTGGCCGACGAAACGCGCCACATACACCATCTGGCTCTCATACGGCTCGGTCATGTTGGTGGTTTCGCCAGTGGTGTTGGCCAGCTCCGCCAGGAATGGATTGGCGACGTCGACCAAGGTATCGGCTTCCAGGTAGTTATAGCCGATCTCCATGACTTTCGGCGTCAGCTGATAGCGCCGCGTGGTCGGATGTTTTTTCACATACCCCAGCATCTCCAGCGTGTAGATCATGCGCTGCGCAGAACTCTTGGTGATGGCCGTCGCCTCCGCCACGTCGGCCAGCGTCATGGTCCGGCGGCGGGCGTCGAACGCGCGCAACACTGCCAGCCCTTTTTCCAGCGACTGGTTGAACAGGGCGTCGGCAACTTCCGGCTGTGGATGCTCATTCATAGGGTTCTCTCACTCTGCACGATGACTTATTATACCCAGATTATCACGCCATAATATCGAATATCGATATTCAAATATCTATTGACGATATAAATAAATTGAATATACTTAAATGAACGGCGACTTTTGATATCAACTACGGGGCATGCCAGTCCTTCGCCTGGCTGCAACACAGAGGGGGAAACCATGAAACAGCTGATCCAACGTCTTACCAAGGCAACCGTTTTGCTAGTGGCCGCAAGCGCCGCTTCGATCTGCCTGGCGCAAACATCGTTCACGGTGGGCGCGACTTCCACCGGCGTGCCATTTACTTTCCTCGATATCAAAACCAATAAACTGCAAGGCATGATCGTCGATACGGTGACCGCCGTCGGCAAGAACGCCGGCTTCAGCGTCAACATCCAGCAGACGCCGTTCTCCGCTCTGATCCCCTCGCTGACGTCGAACAAGATCGACATCATCGCTGCGGCCATGCTGAAGACGGCAGCGCGCGCGCAAATCGTCGATTTCAGCGATCCGGTGTATTCGTATGGCGAGGGCCTGTTCGTCAACGCTGAAGACAAGCGCAGCTACAAGACGCTGGACGATCTGAAAGGTGAAATCGTCGGCGCCCAGGTCGGCACGATCTTCATCGACGCCCTCAACAAGAAAGGCGGCTTCAAGGAAGTGCGCGTCTACGATTCCGTCGCCGACATGATGCGCGACGTCGCACTGGGCCGCATCAAGGCCGGTTTCGGCGACCGCCCTATCGTTGCCTACCAGCTGGCTCAAGGCGCCAATCCGCAGGTGCGCCTGGTCAAGGAATACCAGCCGACGCTGGTGGGCGATGTCTGCCTGGTAGTGCGCAAGGGCGACCATCAATTGCTGGAACGCCTGAACAAGGCGATCACGGCTGCCAAGGCGGACGGCACGCTGGCGAAGATCGTGCAGCAGTGGAATTTGAACTGACAAATAAATTAAAAGCACATTGAAAAACACGTCATGCTGATCCAGAACATCCAGGACTTCCTGCCTATCCTGCTGCGCGGTGCAGTGATTACGGTGGAAGTCACCTTTTGTTCGCTGATCCTGAGCACGGTCATCGGCCTGGTGCTGGCTCTGATGAAGGTGTCGCAGCTGCGCCCGGTATCCTGGTTTGCGGCCACCGTGATCAACATCATCCGCGGCCTGCCGATCATCGTCCAGCTGTTCTACATTTACTTCGTGCTGCCGGAACTGGGCATACAACTGACGGCATTCCAGGCTGGCGTGATCGGCCTCGGCATCGCCTATTCGGTCTACCAGGCGGAGAATTTCCGCGCCGGTATTGAAGCGGTCGATCCCGGCCAGATTGAAGCAGCGCAATCGATAGGCATGCGCATGCCGATGATCATGCGGCGCGTGGTGCTGCCGCAAGCGTTCCGCATCGCGCTGCCGCCCTATGGCAACACGCTGGTGATGATGCTCAAGGATTCTTCGCTGGTGTCTACCATCACGGTGCTGGAGATGACGCGCGCCGGTCAGATGATCGCCTCGTCGACCTTCCAGAACATGACCGTGTACACCATGGTGGCGTTGATGTATTTGCTGCTGAGCCTGCCGCTGGTGCTGCTGACGCGCCAGCTGGAAGCACGCTTTGGCCAGGGGAAGCGGAAATGATTGAAGTCAGGCAAATTCACAAATGTTTCGGCAAGCAGGAAGTGCTGAAAGGCGTTTCCTTGCAAGTTGCTGCGGGCGAGGTGGTGTGCCTGATCGGACCATCCGGCTCCGGCAAATCGACCGTCCTGCGCTGCATCAACGGCCTGGAAACCTACGAAGCGGGCGACATCCTGATCGAAGGCGAACGGGTCGACAGCAAGTCAGCCACCATCCATCAGCTACGCACCCATGTCGGCATGGTGTTCCAGCGCTTCAACCTGTTTCCGCATCGTACGGTGCTGGAAAACGTGATGGAAGGTCCGATCTACGTCAACAAGATCGATCCCGCCATCGCCAGGAAAGAAGCTTTGGTGTTGCTAGCCAAAGTCGGCCTCGAACAACGCGCCGACGCTTATCCGAACCAGCTCTCTGGCGGTCAGCAGCAGCGGGTGGCGATCGCCCGCGCCCTGGCCATGAAACCGAAGGCGATCCTGTTCGACGAGCCAACTTCGGCACTCGATCCGGAACTCGTCGGTGAAGTGCTGGCGGTCATGCGCACCTTGGCCAACGACGGCATGACCATGATCGTGGTGACGCATGAAATGGGATTCGCACGCGATGTTGCGGACCGCGTCTGCTTTTTGCATAGCGGTACCATTGTCGAAGAAGGCCCGGCGCAACAGGTATTAAGCGCTCCGCAACATGCACGCACCAAGGATTTCCTGCGCCGCGTGCTTGGCCAGCAAGCATCTGACCAGCCTGCATAAATCAAAGCACAGCATGAACAACATCTCTGCAGGACAAGCACTGCCGCCATCCTTGTGGGCGGCGACGGCGATAACAGCCTCGGCCACGCCGGCACTGGACGCATCGCGCAAGGCCGATGTGGTGGTCATCGGAGGCGGCTATACCGGGTTATCCACTGCCTTGCACCTGGCCGAAGCCGGCGCCAGCGTCTGCCTGCTGGAAGCGTCGGAACCGGGCTGGGGTGCTTCGGGGCGTAACGGCGGCCAGGTGATTCCAGGCTTGAAATACGATCCCGACCAGTTGAACGTCATGTTCGGCAGCAAAAAGGGCGAACTGCTGACCGACACCATCGGCAAGGCCGCCGATACCGTATTCGACCTGATCAAAAAATATAGCATCGCGTGCGACGCTACCCGCAACGGCTGGATCCAGCCGGCGCATTCGGACCAAGTCATGCGGGCATTGGTCAAACGCGCCGCACAGTGGGCCGAACGTGGCGCGCCGGTGGACATACTGGAGCGCAGCGAGGTAACGCAACGCATCGGCACACCAGCCTACGTCGGCGGCTGGATTGATCACCGCGCCGGCAGCATACAGCCGCTCAGCTATTGCCGCGGCCTGGTGCGGGCGGCGCAGGCGCATGGCGTCGCCATCCACGGCAACACCCTGGTCACCGGCCTGGCGCGGCAAGATGGACATTGGCAAGTCAGCACCGCAAGCGGCGCGCGCGTGACGGCCGAGCAGGTGGTGATTGCCACCAACGGCTACACCGGCGATCTGTGGCCGCGCCTGAAGCAATCGGTAATCGCCGCCAACAGTTTCATCGTCGCGACCAAACCCCTGTCGCCTGAATTGGGCGACAGCATCCTGGCATCCAAAGAAGTGGTGTCCGACTCGCGCCGGCTGCTGCTGTATTACCGGCGCGATGCGCATGGCCGCTTGCTGATGGGCGGGCGCGGTCCATTTTCCGAGCCGCAAGGCGCACAGGATTTCAGCCACCTGGAACGCTCGCTGGCGCTGCTATTCCCGCAACTGGCGCAGGTCGACTATGAATTCCGCTGGGCCGGCAGGGTGGCAATCACGCGTGATTTTTTACCGCATGTGCACGAACCCGCCACCGGCCTGACGATTGCCCTCGGCTATAACGGCCGCGGCATCGCGATGGCGTCGACCATGGGCCGTTGCCTGGCGCAACGCCTGCTGAGCGCGAAGAGCGCGCCGTTCCCGTTCCCGATCAGCACCATCCAGCCGATTCCGTTTCACGGTTTGCAACGGTTTTACATTGCCGCCGGAGTTGCCTACTACAGCATCCTCGATAAATTTTCCTGAGGCAGCGCCAGCGCCTCAGTTGCTGTCCGGTTTAAGCAAGCAGCCGGAAGCGCTGTCTTCCACCAGAAATCCATGCGCCTTGATTTCCAGCCGCAGACGGTCGGCCTCTTGCCACTGACGCATTTCCCGTGCAGCTTGGCGTTGTTTGACCAGTGCTCCTACCGCCTCGGGTATCTCATAGCTGGCTGGACGCCAATCCTCTAGCCCCAGCCCCAATACCTGGTCCATCTCACGCAATGTAGCTTTGTATGTTGCTGCGCCGGTCTCGCTGCGCACCAGTTCCCATACGATAGCTAATGCGCGCGGAAGATTGAGGTCGTTGTTGATTTCATCGCGGAAGCGGGTTAACCATGTATGGTCGATCTGCCCGCCGTCCGGCCAGCGATGGTAAGCCTCTCTCAAACGTTGCAATCCGGTAGCCGCAGCTTGCAAGCCATCCCAGCTGAATTCAAGCTGACTCCGATAGTGCGCCATCAGGCACAGATAGCGATACGCCAAGGGATCGATTCCTTGTTCGATCAATGTCTGCAGACGCAGGAAATCACCGCCTGATTTGGACATTTTTTCGCTGCCGGTCTGCAGGAAATAACCATGCATCCAGAAATTCGCAAGGCGGGTGCCGTGGCATGCCTCGGTTTGCGCGATCTCATTGCTGTGATGGACGGCGATATGGTCTTCGCCGCCGCAATGGATATCAAACCAGGTACCGAGATGCGCCGCCGACATCGCCGAACACTCGATGTGCCAACCCGGAAAACCTCGGCCCCATGGACTATCCCATTCCATCTGGCGGCGGGAGTCTGCAGGGCTGAATTTCCAGAGAGCGAAATCGGTATTGCTGCGCTTCTCTCCCAAGGCCACGCGCGCGCCGGCCTGGAGGGTGTTGCGGTCGAGCCTGGCCAGGTAGCCATAGTCGCTTTGCCGGCTGGTGTCGAAGTAGATGCCATCCTGAGTGCGATAGGTATAACTCTTCTCTTCCAGCGTCTGGATAAATGCGATTTGCTCGAGCAGGTATTCGGTGGCGCGGCACCAGGTGACGGGCTCCAACAGGTTCAGGGCGCGAAAATCCGCCATGAACGCAGCGCTATAAAACGCCGCGATTTCCCAGGCGCTCTTACCGCTGCGCCTGCTGCCTTTCTCCATCTTGTCCTCACCGTCGTCGGCATCTGAAACCAGATGGCCGACGTCAGTGATATTGACCACATGCTGCACCTGATAATGATTGAAGCTCAGCGTACGCCGTAGCAAATCTTCGAAAATATAGGTGCGCAGGTTGCCGATATGAGCATAGTCGTAAACCGTCGGACCGCAGCAATACAAACCCACGCGCCCCGCCTCAATACTTTCAAAGCGCCGGACGCGACGCTCCCAGCTATCGTACAGATGGAGTTCCATGCCGTTTTTTTCAAAAAATTAACTAGATGAGCCAGCGAAAAACAAGTTAGCCATAAATCGGCCAAATACAGGCCAGCGAACCGGAAGAGATCAAGCGCGCCGCATTGACAGCGTGCAGCAACAACACGAACAGTGCGTGCAGACGTGGCGGAGTGAGGAGATGAGGGATTGCGTAAGCATCGCTTATACTAACTTGCGGCGCTTTGCCCGGTCAACCCTCGGCGCGGGGCCAGGCTTGAGCGCGAAGTTAACATTATCAGGAGCAATCTATGATGAAACAACGGAAACTGGGATCAGCCGGGCTGACAGTGTCGGCCATCGGCCTCGGCTGCATGGGCATGAGCACCGCATACGGCGCGGCCGACGAAGCGGAATCCATCGCCACCCTGGAGCGGGCGCTGGCATTGGGTATCAACTTTTTCGATACAGCCGAACAATACGGTCCCTACGAAAACGAAGCATTACTGGGGCGCGTCTTCAAGGGTCGCCGGCATGAAGTGGTGCTAGCCACCAAATTCGGCTTCAAGATAGAGAATGGCGCTACCACCGGCATCACCAGCGAACCGGGCCACATACGCCGGGCGGTGGAAGGATCGTTGCGCCGCCTCGATACCGATTACATCGATTTGCTGTATCAGCACCGGGTCGATCCGGCCGTGCCGATTGAAGAGGTGGTGGGCGTCATGGCCGATCTGGTGCGTGAAGGCAAGGTACGGTTCCTGGGTCTTTCCGAGGCAGGTGTCGCGAATATTCGCAAAGCCCACGCAGTGCATCCGATCAGCGTCCTGCAAAGTGAATACTCACTATGGGAGCGCAACCTGGAAGCCGATATCCTGCCGACCTTGCGCGAACTCGGTATCGGGCTGGTGCCATTCAGTCCGCTTGGCCGCGGCTTCCTGAGCGGTACTGCGCAACGGGCGGAAAACTATCCTGCTTCCGATTTTCGCCATCTTGATCCACGCATGCAGGGCGCCAACTTCGATGCCAATATGCGGGCCGCAAAAGTGGTCGGCGAGATCGCTGCGTTGAAAGGTGTGAGTAGCAGCCAGATCGCGCTCGCGTGGGTATTACAGCAAGGCGACGACATCGTGCCGATCCCTGGCACCAAACGCCGCGCCTACCTTGAACAAAATGCCGGTGCAGTTGAAGTAACGCTGGATCCAAGCGAAACCACGTTGCTGGAAAACGCTCTGCAGCAAGTGGCCGGCGAACGTTATAGCAAGGAACGCATGGCTTGGGTAGATCGCTAAGCCTAAGCCATCACTGGCAGGCCGCCGTATTGCAGGCATTGCGATCGGCGGCGCTGGATTTCAGATTGGTTTGGGCGGCATTGTTGTTATTGCCCTTGAACTGATTATTACTGAAACTGGATCGGCCAAAGGCGGCTAGCCCCAGCATCTGATTGCCACGCATCACATTGCTGCGCACTTTCAGATCGACGCCGAAGATACCGTCGCCACCGTTACCCTCAGCCACGCTGTTGCTGATGGAACCGCCAAAGAACACCGCACCGCCGTGGCCGTTCCGGTTAACGACTATGTGGTCGAGACTGACCGAATTGGTTTCCAGGTAGATGCCGTAATTCCCCATGCCCTGGATGATCCCGTTCCTGATTACGATCCCGTTGCGACCAACTGCATGCACGCCGTTGCCGACGCCGCTCGGCCAGCAAGGCGCCGGCAGTTGCTGGCACCGCGTCGGCCCCTGGATCGCGTGGCCGCCGAGGTCCAGGGTAACGTTGTCGGCATTGATCTCGATCGCCGTGGTATTGGCATCCGGTACTTTCAAATTACCGGACAGACGGTAATATCCCGCTTTTTCAATGACGACCAGGAAGCCCGGTTTGTCGGCACGACCGGGATCGATCATGGTCACCGGCCCGGCGGCCGCGCTGATGCCGGGAGCCAGTTGCAAGGCGAGCAGCGCCAGCCCTGCGAGCTGCGGCAAGATTCGATTACGCATGACGCGATCAAACATGATATTTACCCATCTTTCTGCACCGGCCCGGTTTCATTATTCCTGGCCCGCCGTCTCTGACTCGTTGGAGAAAATCGATAATTTCAATGGCCGTACCGCGCCCATCCAGATGGCATGGTCGCGATGATCCTGCAGATCGTCGCCGCTCAATGGATGGATAAACACTACCAGCCCCGCACGATGCAAGGCCAGCCAGGGAATCAACTCGCCAAACACTGCCGGTTCAAACGCCAGCTGACAGCTCCAGTCCGGATGCGGCCCGACCGGCCGCTGATGAACCCGGCCCATGGTTAACGGAAACCGCCGCGCCGCCGCCTCGCACAAGGCTTGCGCCTGCGCCAGGGTGGTTGCATCGAAATAGATGTGGGCGTGATAGCCGGTGATGCGCGGCTCAAGCGATTCTGTCATGCGGGAAGCTCCGGGGGATGAGGAGTAAGGAGTAGAAATTGCGAACGAATGTAGTCGGCAATAATTTTTTTAGTGTATTTCAGATCAAGAATACTCTTTTTCCGCAGCCCGCGAAATCTCATGGAGAAGTGACAAGTTGAACTTGTCTTTCTGATCATCACCCCGGGAAAATAATGCGGTCTCTGTGCGGTGACGTACTTAACTTTTGGGTTAAGGTAGGTAATCTCTTCCCATAAACCTAGATTCAAGAGTTGCGCCGCAAATTATCCGATGAAACCACCAATCGCCCATGCAGCCGCAGTTGCAGTAGCAGAAGCAAGCGCCAACGATGCGCCTGAGCATGTACCTGCGCCCGAGGACGAGCCGGATACAAGCGCGGCAGCGGAGCCCGTAATGACCGGGCCGTTGGCGCCATTTTCCGCCACCGGCTCGACCAATGTCCGCAATCTTTGCCTGCGGATACTTACCGTATTGGCATTGGTATTCGCCCTGCAATGGGCGCGCAGTTTCCTGGTCCCTTTGCTGTTCGGCATTTTCATTGCCTACACCTTGAATCCTTTGGTGGCTTGCCTGGAGCGTATCCGCATCCCGCGTTTAGTCGGCACTTGCGTCGTGATGCTTACCTTGCTGCTTGGCCTGGGCCAGGTTACCTATTCTTTACGCGGTGAATTCCAATCGATTGTCGAACGCCTGCCGGCTGCCGCCCATCAATTATCCCGCGCCATGGTCAGCATACAGGCCAAGACACAGGACGGGGGAACCAGCACTATCCAGAAAATGCAGGCCGCAGCGAACGAAATCCAGACCGCCGCCGGCCAGGCCGCTGGCGTACGACCGGATAACAAACGCCAGGCTAGTCCGGCGCCGCCACCGTTTCAACTGGGCGAATGGCTATGGACCGGCTCGATGGGTGCGATGCTATTCATCGGACAAGTGATGATGGTGATCTTCCTGGTCTTCTTTCTTTTGCTGTCCGGCGATACCTTCAAGCGCAAACTGGTGAAACTGACGGGGCCGACCCTGTCTAACAAAAAGATCGCCGTCAATATCCTGCTAGACATCAATACCTCGATCCAGAATTACATGTTCATGCTGCTGGTGACGAATGCCTTGCTGGCGACCATGATGTGGGTGGTATTTCGCTCGGTAGGCCTGGAAAACGCCGGCGCCTGGGCGGTAGCGGGCGGCTTCCTGCACATCATTCCGTACTTCGGCCCGCTGTTGATCGCCGTCGCCACCGGCTTGACCGCGTTCATGCAGTTTCAATCGTTTTCGATGATGTTGCTGGTGTCAGCGTCGACGCTGGTTATCGCCACCCTGGTCGGTACCTTCGTGACCACCTGGATGACCGGCAGAATCGCCAAAATGAATGCGGCTGCGGTATTTATCGGCCTGCTGTTCTGGGGATGGCTGTGGGGAATATGGGGCCTGCTGCTCGGCATTCCGATTATTGTCATCATCAAAGTCATCGCCAAACGTGTCGATGGCATGCAGGCGGTGGCTGAATTGCTGGGTGACTAAACTCCCACCTGTCGGTTGTTCGCCGCATAAAAAAATACGGCATCCTCAGATGCCGTATCGGTGTTGCGCCTACAGTACCGCAGTTTTGATTTAGAGCGAGATCTTCGCGATCTTCGCACCTTGCAACGACACGCCGGCCATCAATCCGCCATTGGTAGTGACGAAACCGATGATAGGTTGCTGCGCGGTATTCGTGTCTATGTTGCCGTTGGCGCCGATATTAGCCAGCGCCACGGTGGCGTCGGCGCCAACCGTCCAGCCATTACTGTTGCGGAATTTATCAAGCGCATCCTGCGTCATGAATAACAAGATAATTGCTTTCGATTGCGCTCCGGCCTGGAAGCCGATCGAACCTGCAGTGGTGCTGTAATAACCCTCGTTACGGCCACCGACGCGCAGTGCGCCCTTACCGTATTCAGCCCCGACCACAAAACCGGCTTGCAGCACTGCCGGGAATACCAGCACACCCTTGGCCCGGGCTACCAGCTCGCGCGAAGCGGGTGCGGTCTGGTACAGTTTGGATAAAGTGGCATCTACGCCAGCATTGACATCGTTGCGGCTGGTTTGGGAACTTGCGTCGCGACCCGGGGCAGTTGTGGTGCAGCCGGCAAATGTGAGGCAAGCCATGGCGACCGCGATAGCTGCCAGTCCTTTGGACGGGAAAGAGGAATTTTTTCGCATTTTTTTCTCCATCAAAATCAATAGTGATTAAACAATTTTGCAAAAAAGACATTGCAAAACACATGTATGAACCAGCATTTTCGACTGAGCTTCCATAACCTCCCAGCTCCTGACGCAATCACGATTAAACTGTAGACGGCATGTAATATTACATCTGTGCGGTGGCACACATTCAAATGACTATTGTCTTCCTGCCCCGCCGTGTCCCTAACCATTGATCTTGACCGCAGCAAGCTTTGACCATAGCGAGGAACCTGTAATGAGCGGCGCCACCGACAACCCCACCAGCAATCCCCCCTCACCGTCCAAGTTGTACCTGGACGACCTGAAAGTCGGCGACCGCTTCAGCAGCGCCGAACACGCACTGGACGAACAGCAAATCCTGGCATTTGCCGGGCAATTCGATCCCCAGCCTTTCCATTTAAGCGACGCCGCCGCCAAGAACACCATGTTTGGCGGACTGGCGGCCAGCGGCTGGCATACCGCAGCTATCACCATGCGCCTGCTGGTCACCAGCGGCATGCCGCTGCAAGACGGCCTCATCGGCGCCGGCGGCGAAATCAGCTGGCCGCAGCCGACCCGGGCCAGCGATATCTTGCATGTGGAAAGCGAGATCATGGAAATTACGCCTTCCCGCTCGCGGCCGGAACGCGGCATGGTCAAAATGCGCAGCGAGACGCGCAACCAGCGCGGCGAAGTGCTGCAGTTGTTCGTATCCAAGCTGGTGGTATGGCGCAAACCGGCGTGAGCGAGCATCAAGATGGAGCATCAAGATGATACGTATTCGTGAAATCGACCACCTCGTATTGCGCGTGACCGACCTTGACCGCATGCTGCGGTTTTACTGCGACGCACTCGGATGCAGCATCGACCGCCGAGTGGACAGCATTGGCCTGGCGCAACTTCGAGCCGGCAGCGCCATGCTCGACCTGGTGCCGGTAGACGGCAAACTCGGCAGCGCAGGCGGCGCTGCGCCGGGCAAGGAAGGCCGCAACCTGGATCATTTCTGCTTCCGTGTCGAACCCTTCGACGAAGCGGCAATTCGGGCCCACCTCGCCGCTAACGGCGTCGCAGCGGGTGAACTCGCTTCAAGAAACGGCGCGGAAGGAGAAGGTCCCTCGATCTACATCACCGATCCGGAGGGTAATGTGGTCGAGCTCAAGGGGCCGCCATATACCTGAACGCCAAGATTGATGCGCCTCACCTTGCTTTGGTTTCCAGTTTGTTTGCCAGCTAAAACAACAGAAAAGCACATGCTTTCCGAAATAGCTGGATGCTGGTTATAATCAACGGCAAAGGTGAAGAAAATGAATTCCCATATTCTGACTCTGGATATCGCAGGTAATCCGTTCGACTGGATTTCGCCACAAGATGCTGTGCTCTATTATGCGAGCGGGAAGGTGGCTTGGGAACTCGGGGATGGCGACATCGTCTTCCGCGGTGGTTATTCCCGCACCGGGGTGCAATCGCGCATCGCCGTCAAACCTATCATCGCCATCGCCGGCAGCGCCATCATGGCGCGCATGCTGCACCTGGAACTGCCGCTGGGCCATCACAACGACCTGTTGTTCAAACGCGACCGCTACACCTGCGCCTACTGCGGCGGCCACTTTCCTCACAGCGAACTATCGCGCGACCACATCCATGCGCGTTCCCACGGCGGCAGGGATACATGGATGAATTGCGTCACCGCCTGCAAGGACTGCAACCAGGAAAAGGGCAACAAGCCGCTGGAAAGCTTTCGCCCGTTGCTGTATGTGCCCTATGTGCCATGCCGTGCCGAGCACTATCTGCTCAGCGGCAGAAATGTGCTGGCCGACCAGCATGACTACCTGGCCGCCCGGCTGCCCAAGCACAGCCGGCTGCGCGAGCTGAACTGAGGTACGTCAGTTCAACGCCTTGCCGGACAAAGATAACGCCAACACCCGCGCCACATGCAGTGCAACCGTATCCGCGCCATCGTGAATCTGATGCCTGCAGCTGGTGCCATCGGCGACTACGATGCTGTCTTTGCCGGCTTTGCGTACTGCCGGAAATAACGCCAGTTCGGCCATGGCGATCGAAGCATCATAGTGCTCAGCCTCATACCCGAAACTACCAGCCATGCCGCAGCATGACGACTCCGCCGTGGATAACTCGACTTGCGGAATCCATTGCAAGACGGCCTGTACCGGTCGCAAGGCATCGAAAGCTTTTTGATGGCAATGCCCGTGCAGCAGCACCTTGCTGGTTTGCAGAGGATGCAAATCCAGCTGCAGGCGGCCAGCCCGTTTTTCCTTCACCAGGAATTCTTCAAAAAGAAAGGCCGATTTCGCCAGCTTCTGCGCTTCCTCGCCGTAACCGTAATTGAGGAATTCATCGCGCAAGGTCAGCAGGCAGGAAGGCTCCAGCCCGACGACAGGAATGCCGCGTTCGACGTAGGGCATCAATGCATCCAGCGTCCTGCGCGCTTCTGCCTTTGCCTGGTCGACCAGGCCTGCAGATAGATAAGTACGGCCGCAGCACAGCGGCTTTTGTCCTGCAACCGTGTTGAAGTGGACCGTATAGCCGGCAGCTTCCAGCACCGTTTGTGCGGCGCGGGCGTTTTCAGGCTCCATGTAATTATTGAAGGTATCGACGAACAGCAATACTTCGCGCTCGCTCTTCACCGCAGATTTTGCATTATTCAGGAATGCATTCTTAAACTGCGGGAAAGATCTTTGCGGGGCAATGCCTATCCGTTTTTTGAACCAGGTTGACACTCCCGGAACACGATCGGCCCAGGCGATGAGCCCACCGACCGCACTGGCATATGGCGCATATTGCGGCATGAATCCGATCAGCTTGTCGCGCAGGCTGAGGCCGTGCTTGTTTGCCCATGCCGCACGTGCTTCGATTTTTATTTTCGCCATGTCGACGCCGGTCGGGCAATCGCGCTTACAGCCTTTGCAGGACACGCACAGATCAAGTACTTCCTTGACCTCGACACTGGCCAGGCCCTCAGCGCCGAGCTGGCCGGAGAGCGCCAGGCGCAGGGTATTGGCGCGGCCGCGCGTCACGTGTTTTTCATCCTTGGTGATGCGATAACTGGGACACATGGTGCCGGCGTCGAACTTGCGGCAATGGCCATTGTTGTTACACATCTCAACCAGTTTTGCCAGGCCGCCGGTCCTGTCGTCGCCGGTACCGGCAGCGGTTTCCTCGCCGGTCAGGGGATTGCGCCTGACGTTCCAGGAGGACCAGTCCAGCATAGGCTGATGCGGTAACTCTCTGTATCCTGGCGCAAAGCGGAAATTGGCGACATCGTCCATCTTGGGCGGGCGCACGATCTTGTCCGGATTGAAGCGGTTTTGCGGATCGAAAAGATCTTTGATTTCAGTGAAGGCAGCATTGATTTTCGGACCATATTGCCATGCCACCCACTCGCCACGGCACAGGCCGTCGCCGTGTTCACCTGAATACGCGCCTTTGTATTTGCGGACCAGCACCGAAGCAGCTTCTGCAATCTCGCGCATATCTTTGGCGCCACCGCGCCGCATGTCGAGTATCGGCCTGACATGCAATGTGCCAACGCTGGCGTGTGCGTACCAGGTGCCTTCGGTGCCGTATTTGTGAAACACCTCGGTCAGCTGGCTGGTATATTCCGCCAAATGTTCCAGCGGCACGGCGCAATCTTCGATGAAAGATACCGGTTTGCCGTCGCCCTTCATGCTCATCATGATATTCAGGCCGGCTTTGCGTACATCCCACAGTGCTTTCTGGTCGGCGGCACCAGCCATTTGCACGACTGAGCCGGGCAGCTTCAGATCGGCCATCAACTCATCGAGGGCGACTAATTTTTTTAGCAATGCGGCATGATCCTCGCCGGCAAACTCGACCAGGAGAATCGCTTGCGGTCGCCCTGTCAATGCTTTTTCGATGACCGGCTTGAATGCCGGATTGCTCATGGACAGATCGATCATGGTGCGGTCGACCAGTTCGACTGCAGTCGGACCGAGCTTGACGATGTGTTGCGTCATATCCATCGCCTGGTAAAAGGTCGGGAAATTCACCACGCCCAATACCTTGTGCGCCGGCAGCGGCACCAATGACAAGGTGAGCTGCCGGCTATAGGCCAGCGTTCCCTCAGAGCCGATCAGGATATGCGCCAGGTTGGCCATGCCGTCGTCGGTATAGGCGCGCGGGTTCTGGCAATCGAAGATATCGATGTTGTAGCCGCCGACACGCCGCAAGACCTTGGGCACCCGCTCTGTAATTTCTGCCCGTTCACGCTGCGCAATGCGCTGCAGGCCGCTGACAATATCACCAATCCGGTCGGTTTTCTCCATGCGATCCAGACGCTCGAAACGCCCTTGCGTGCCATCCGCGAGGACGGCGTCGATCGCCGTCACGTTGTGCACCATGTTGCCGTACTCAATCGACCTGGAACCGCAGGAATTA
This sequence comes from Collimonas sp. OK307, assembly GCF_900113705.1. Taxonomy (GTDB): domain Bacteria; phylum Pseudomonadota; class Gammaproteobacteria; order Burkholderiales; family Burkholderiaceae_D; genus Collimonas. The sequence continues at coordinate 187,204 of NZ_FOQI01000002.1, forward strand.
TTGCCTGCCATGCCGCCAATCGTGCACTGGGCCGCAGTTGATACATCGACCGGAAACCATAAACCATGCGGCTTCAGCCAGGCGTTGAGATGATCGAGGACTATCCCGGGTTCCACCGTGATCGTGCGCGCCTCAGGGTCGAAAGCGATGACGTTATTCAGCCATTTGCTGTTGTCGATCACCAGTGCCTCGCCGACGGTTTGGCCGCATTGGCTGGTACCGGCGCCACGCGCCAGAACCGGCATGTTGTGGCTACGAGCGATATCCAGCGCCAGCAGCAAATCCTTCTGATCGCGCGGCACTACCACACCGACCGGCATGATTTGATAGATCGAGGCATCGGTTGCGTATCTGCCTCGATCGGCCGTGTCGAACAGAATGTCGCCCCTCAGCTCTTGCCGTAGCTGTACGGCTAGCGACATAGAAGATGTTGCGTTGCGCGGGACCAGATGGATGGGCTTGACCAGCATAGAGGAAATCCTGTCAAAAGAAACTAAATGAACCGGCCGCTTTCTATACGCCAGCTTTCACTGTAGCGGGCCCGGCATCCGCTACGCCTTGCTCGAACTTGCTATCCGGTTGCATGCGAAAAGCCAGCAGCACGCCGAATCCCATCAGGATCATGCTGCCCACGAATGGCAATTCCCAGTTGTTGTAGCGGTCAATCAGGTAGCCGGACAATACCGGTGAGATGATGGCCGCCAGCGCCGAGCCGGTATTCATCATGCCGCTGGCGGTGCCCGAATATTGCGGGGCGATATCCATCGGGATCGCCCACATCGGACCGATCGTCATTTCAGCGAAGAAAAAACCGGCGCCCAGGCAAAGTATCGAGACATAGACATTGTGGGTGTACAGGAGCGGCAGCAACGACAACAGCGTCAGGAACATGCAGACCGATACCATCTGGCTCCGAGCCCGCTTCAGGTTACCGGTGCGTTTGAGGATCTTGTCGCTGACGATGCCGCCCAGGGTATCGCCAAGTACGCCCGCGAAAAATACGCTTGAAGCAAACAATGCCGATTTCTTGATATCCAGATCGTAACTGTGCAAGAAGTATTGCGGAATCCAGCTCAGGAACAACCACAAGGTCCAGCCGTAGCAGAAATAGACAATGGTGACCGGCAGCATGCGCTTGAACAACGGCCCCCATGGGATCTTCGGAGTGCTTTTCTTGACAGCAGGCAGTGTTGCCAATTCTTCCGCGGTGATGCGCGGATGTTTCTCAGGATGCTCGGTGAACACGAATGCCCAGACCAGGACCCAGATCAAACTGATCACGCCGCAGATATAGAAAGATTCACGCCAGCCATGCGTCGCCATAATGACTACTACCAGCGTGGGCGCGACCGCATTGCCGATCCGGGCGAACGCATGGGTAATGCCCTGGGCAAAGCCGCGGTTTTCCTTGGCGACCCAACGCGACATGGCAGAAGTGGCGGCAGGGAAGGTGGCGCCTTCACCCAGGCCCAGCAGCAACCGCGCCAACAGCAATGAAAACAAGCCGCCGGCAAAACCGGTCAATATGGTGGCGATGCCCCAGAGTACGCCGCAGTAGATCAGGGTGCGTTTGGCGCCGAACTTGTCGCTGACCCAGCCGCCGATGATTTGAAATACCAGATAGGGGTAGGCGAATGCCGAGAACACCAGGCCGATCTGGGTTTTTGAAAGATCGAATTCTTTTGCAAAACCGGCCGCGGCGGTACTGACATTGACGCGATCCAGGTAGGTGATGAAATACATCAGGCATAACATGATCAGCACGACGGTGGTCGCACGCAAACGCAGGTGTTTCATTGTTTTGTCTCCAATATTTTTGGTGGTCGGCAAGCGCCGCAGGACATCTTTATCCTTTGTCCGGCCTGTCCTCTATGGGACAGTGCCGGAACCGATTCAACCCGTTTCGGTATTGAATCCATTTTTGTTCAGAACCACATTGCGACTTGCCGGCTCATGCCGCTTTCAACACCGGCTTGCTGTTTTGCGCCGTAAGGTTTGCCATCGCTGCCAGCACGCCGCTGCTGCCCAAAGGAACGCCCGCCAGCTTCAAGCCCATTTCACAGCCGGCCAGCGTCGCCATCAAAGTCAGATCGTTGGCTTCACCCAGATGACCGATACGGAACATGCCGCCCTTCATTTTTCCTAGGCCGGTGCCGAGCGACATGTTGAAGTTTTCGTAGATGGTTTTACGGATCGTATCGGCGTCGAAACCGGGCGGCGTCATCACACCGGTGAGTACCGGCGAATACAGTGCCGGATCGGCGCATTGGATTTCCAGGCCCCAGGCCCGTACGGCATCGCGGCAGGCACTTGCCAGACGTTGATGGCGTTTGAACACTTGATCCAGGCCCTCGCCGAGGATCATGTCGAGCGCTTCCGACAAGCCGTACAGCAGATTGGTATTTGGCGTGTATGGCCAGTAGCCGGTTTTATTCATCTCGATGATGTCGGTCCAGTCCCAGAACGCTCGCGGCAATTTCGCGCTCTTGCTGGCTGCGATGGCTTTCTGCGATACCGCGTTGAAGCTGATGCCCGGCGGCAGCATCAATCCCTTTTGCGAGCCGGAGACGGTGACGTCGACGCCCCATTCGTCATGGCGGTAATCAGCTGAAGCCAAGCCGGAAATCGTATCGACGATCAGCAGCGCCGGATGGCCGGCGGCGTCGATTGCCCTGCGCACAGCGACGATATCCGAGGTGACGCCGGTCGAGGTTTCGTTGTGGACCACGCACACCGCTTTAATCTGGTGTTCGCTATCCTTGCGCAAACGCTGTTCGATCCGGTCTGCCTGTACGCCTTGGCGCCAGCCTTCAATCCCCGGCAAACCGAGAAATTCGGGTTTCAAACCCAGGGCCTCCGCCATTTTTTTCCACAAGGTGGCGAAATGCCCGGTTTCATACATCAGTACCGTGTCGCCCGGGCTCATGGTGTTGCTCAACGCCGCTTCCCATGCGCCGGTGCCGGAGGCCGGATAAATCACCACCGGCTGCTCGGTCTTGAAAATTTTCTTGATGCCTGCCAGTACCTGCAAACCCAGTGCCCCGAATTCCGGTCCGCGATGATCGATGGTGGGATAACTCATGGCCCGCAAGATACGGTCCGGGACCGGGCTCGGGCCCGGGATTTGCAGGAAATGACGGCCGGCCGGATGGAAATCGAGTGTCAACATTTACGCCTCCTTTGAATAAATTGAATTTTGTATTCAAAATACTTTAGCATCCAAAATTTCAATCGTAAAGATTTTTTTGCAATGCCCGACTCCGGATAAAGGTTTTAAATCGCCTGAAATTTGCCTTAAACTACGAATAATCGATGAAATATGCTAATTTCTAGCTGATTACATCCTTTTTACATTCACTTTGGCGGTCACTGCGATGCTGATTCTGGCGCCATAAATTTGATGTTAAAATAGGATCAAACGCGTAAAAAGGATTTTGAATGCAAAATGCGATAACCGAACAGGAAGAAAAAGCCGCTCCCCTGGTCCCTAAACTGGAACGCCAACGCCTGCATGACACGGTGGTGGATCATTTGCGCAACCTGATCGTCGAAGCGGTGCTGGTGCCGGGGACCAAACTCAACGAGCGCGAGTTATGCGAAACCCTGGGCATTTCGCGCACCCCTTTGCGGGAAGCCTTGAAGGTGCTGGCGGCCGAAGGCCTGATAGAGATTTCCCCGAACCGGGGTGCATCGGTATCCAAGATGTCGGAAACCGAAATCTGGGAAACCTTTGAATTGATGAGCGGCCTGGAAGCGATGTCGGGCGAGCTGGCTTGCGACCGCATTACACCGGTCGAACTGGCTGAAATCAAGGCTTTGCACTATGCGATGCTGGCGTGCAAGGCGCAAAACGATTTGCCGGGATACTACAGCCGCAACCAGGCCATCCACGACAAGATCAATGACGCCGCCCGCAATACAGTCTTGCGTCAGACTTACCTGGGTTTAAACCGACGCCTGCAGGCGTTGCGTTTCAAATCGAATTTCCAGCCGCAAAAATGGGATAGCGCCGCACATGATCACGACGAGATGGTGAAAGCACTCGAAGCGCGCGACGGCAAACGGCTGGCCGCAGTGTTGCGCCAGCATTTGCTGGACAAGCGTGATGCCGTGCTTAGCGCAGCGGCGTTGCCGGGCGAAGGCAAGCCCTAGCCATTCACCATGGCCGCCGCACCGAGTCCTGGTAACGCGTCAGGATGAAATGCGCAACATCGTCGGAATGGTAAGCGGCGGACAATTGTGCGACCCACGGCTGGCTACGGTCTGCGGCGCGCACCGCCAGTACATTTTGCCAAGGCGAACGAGCATCCTCGATGCCGAGGCTATCGCGCGCCGGATAAAGGCCGGCACGGGCTGCATCGCTGCTGTCGATCACCGCGAATGCCACCTGATCCAATGCGGAAAACAGCTGCTTGCGCGGCACTTTTTTAATTTTCAAATGCAGGCGGTTGCTGGTGATATCCGCCAGCGTCGCCTGCAGGCCGGCGCGATCGGAGAATGTCAGGAGCGTGAAATTTTGCAGCAAGACCAGCGCCCTCGCGGTGCCTGCAGCATCGGCAGGAATCGCAATCGTGGCGCTGCGCTGCAATTGGGTCAGTGTCTTCAGTTTGCGCGAATAAAGCGCCATCGGAAAGGTGATCGTGCTACCGACATTGACCAACCCGTAACGCTGCCGCTGCGCCTCGAAGCTCGGCCCATCTTCGAAACTGGCGGCATCGATTTTACCTGCCGCCAGCGCAGCATCGATGCGGCTCTTGTCGTCAAATACGATCACATCAAGTTGAAGGCCGCCGGCTTGCGCGCTATGCCGTACCTGGTCGATGATCTCTGCGTGCGCACCCGGGGTTACCCCCACCTTGATCACGCCCGGCGTCGCGTAAACATGCGGCATAATAATCCCCAGCAAGCATGCGGCAAGCATGCGCTTCAACTGTCGCGCAGGATGGTGCGGAAGCCGATGTGCGATGCTGGCAAATCCGCCTCCTGCTGCTCGCGTGAAGACGCCCGGTAGCGCACGCAATAGTCGCGTGAGCACAGGAAGGAACCGCCTTTGATCACCATCAGCGTGTTGTGGCGGCGAGTTGCCGGCGCTACCGCCGCGGTATCGCCGTTGCTGTGGGTCTGATGCGATCCCGTGTAGATGTCTTTGGTCCATTCCCATGCGTTGCCAACCATATCGTAAAGTTTGAAGTCGTTTGCCGCATAACAGCCGACCGGCGCCAGGCCGATGTGGCCGTCTTCGTTGTTGTTCACCAAGGGGAATACGCCTTGCCAGTAATTGGCAGTTGGCCGGCCCCGCTCGTCGCGCGGTGCGGTATCGAGTTCGGCGCCGTCATGCCCGGCCTTGCCGGCATATTCCCACTCCGCTTCGCTGGGCAGGTCACGCCCCAGCCAGCGCGCATAGGCGAGGGCGTCGGCCTGCGTCACCAGGGTAACCGGCTGGTTGCCGATGCCGTCCAGATTGCTGCCGGGGCCGGCCGGATGCTGCCACGACGCGCCGTCCACCCAGGTCCACCACGCCAGGTCACGTGCGTTCAACTCTTCCAGCGTCGGCTTGTGGAAAACCGCTCCTCCGCCTTGGCGTTCGGCGTCACTGACATAGCCGGTCGCTTCGACGAAGGAGGCAAACTGGGCATTCGTGACATCAGTCTGGTCGATCCAGAATCCGCGCACCCTTGTCTTGCCATTACCGGCCGGGCGCTCGTCTTCATAACCGAACTTGCTGCCCAAGATGAATTCACCGCCACGCAAATGCACCATGCCGGCTTGCGCGTTACTGCGCCAGTGCGCCGGCAAACCGGAATAAGCCTGGCACTGCGCCTCCGATCCTAGCGGCGCCAGTACGTGGAACAGATTCAATCCATCCAATGCGCCGGCGCTGCCGCTCGTAGCAAACAACCCGCCGGCGGCCGCCGCCAGCAAGGCGGCGACGCCGGCGGTGCCTGTCAACCAGGTTCGCTTCTTCATACGTTGCTCAATAATAACCGCGTGGACGTTGCGGCTCGACCCCGCCGACACCGCTCATGTAGGTATTCCATTGCTGGATCAAGCTGCTGATGATCGATGGATTCTGTGCGGAGACGTCACGGTTCTCGCCGCGATCGGCTGTCACGTCGAACAACTCCCAATGGCCATCGAGCGGCCCGTTCGGCGGTTCAGTCCAGAGCGCTTTCCACTGGCCGTCGGCACTGCGCAGATAGCCGCGTCCGTAAGCCTCATCCCCGAACGGCGCCGTATGCACCACGCCCTGCCGCTGGCCGTTCAGCACAGGCAGCAAGGATTGGCCGGTGATCGGATAAACATAGCGGTTGTTGTAGACCACCTTGCCCTTGTTCTGATCGACGCCGGTCAGGCTATTCAACAACGGCGGTGCAGGCTGCGCTGGAGCTGCGATCTGGGCGACGTCAAGAAAGGTGGCGGTATTGTCGGTAACGTGCGTAAAGGGCCGCAAGGTCGGCAATTGTGTGGTCTGGCCAGGCAGATGCACGATCAGCGGTGTCGATACGCCGCCTTCAGTCGCATAACCCTTGGTCAGGCGGAATGGCGTCGCGCTGACTTCGGCCCAGCGCAGGCCGTATTGCAGCCGCTGCGCGTTTTGCTTGCCGTTATCGCTGCCCAGCGCCGAATACACCGGATCGTAAGCGTTGGCAGTATCGGTCGCGGTCGGATCGGCGCCGGAATCGATCGGCCAGCCTTCTGCCCCATTGTCCGACTGGAACATGATGAAGGTATTGTCGTATTCACCGATATCCTTCAGATGCTGGACCAGCAAACCGATGTTGTGGTCCAGGTTTTCCACCATACCGGCATAGATCTCCATGTAGCGCGCCTGGGCCTTCTTTTCGGCCGGCGACAAGCTGCTCCATGCCTTGTCAACCACGCCCGGGCCGTAATCCGAATACCCTTGTGCAGCGCTATGCACGGCGCTGATGTATTTGGCATTGGCGGTACCGTTATTCACGGTTGCCGGCGATACAGCCGGTTTTTCCGGCACGCCGGCAAACGGCGTGAAATCGGCAGGAATAATGCCGAGCGCTTTCTGGCGGGCGATGCGCGCATTGCGGATCGCGTCGTAGCCTTGATCGTACTTGCCCGCGTAGTTATGCAGGTAAGGCTCCGGCACCTGCAGCGGCCAATGCGGCGAAGTAAACGCAGCGTAGGCGAAGAACGGCTTGCCGTCGGCCTTGTTGGAATCGATATAAGAAATCAGTCGCTGCGTGTAGAAATCGGTCGAATAGAATACGGCCGGATTGCCGCCGGTTCCTCCTGGTTGGCCAGGCTGGCCAGGTTGTACGTATTTACCGTCTTCCGTGTAATTTTTCGAACCCGCCGGCTCATGCGCAAAGTGGTTGGTGGCGGCACCTCCGAGCAAGGCATAGCTGTGCTCAAAGCCCCATTGATCCGGAGTCTGGCCGCCGCCTGTCGGGCTACCCGGAATACCTGAGCCGATGTGCCATTTGCCAGCCATATAGGTGTGATAGCCGCCATCCTTCAGCAGTTGCGCAATCGACAGCGCGCGGTCATTCAGGTAACCTTCATAGCCCGGCAAGCCCTTGCGCTCATCGGTCGGTACACCCATCGTTCCTTCACCTACCAGATGATGATCAGTGCCGGAAATCAGCATCGAACGGGTAATCGCGCAGACGGTGCCGGTGTGATGATTGGTCAGGATACGGCCCGACTGCACCAGGGCATCAAGATTGGGCGTATTGATTTCACCACCGAATGCGCGAATGTCCGAGTAGCCGAGATCATCGGCCATGATGTAGAGAATGTTAGGGCGTTTCTGCGCCGCAGCTACGGTTGAGGCGGTGTTCCCCAGCGACGTACCGGAGTTGTCGCCGCACGATGCAAGTGTGACCAGGCTGGCTACGGCGGCACCAATCACGCCAAGGCGGATTGCGAGGGATTGCGATCTGAATTTTTTCATTGTTGTATGGCCCGATATCCCGGGCAGGCAATGTTGGCAATAGGTTGAACCAGCGCCGTCGGATGAGGGCGCTTCGCGCTTCAGTATCGGGAGTGCAGTCTTCGGTTATCCAATGCGCAGGCTGATAAGCCGGGCAGGTTACGGACGGCGCGATCAAACATCCGGTAAGAACAAGACCGCGTCATATCACCCCACATTTAGTGAGAATGCATCGTAAAAAACACTGCGCTTGTTCCCAACTATTTACTATCTATTAGCTTATGTGTTTGGGTGCAAAACCAAGCCTGGCTTGCGATTCAAGCGGAAAATGCTCGAAGCGCGATTACCGCATTTATTTATTACAAAAATAAATAAATGCAGACGGCTGGAGATTTTGCGGGGAGCGGAAAAGAGAGAGGAAGTGTGCAGCAATTTCGTAGGGCGCGCATGCCCACCCTACGAAATTGCTGTTGCTTATCGGTGATCCGTGAAAATCAAACGCTATGCTTTGCCGGCGTAATTCTCTGGAAAGAAATGCCGCTCGATAAGCTCGATCAAGATGTGCAGCACCTTGATATGCAACTCCTGCACACGATCGGCAAATGTACCGCCCGGAGTGCAGATGTAGACGCTGCTCAAAGATGCCAGCAACTCGCTCTGCTTGCCGGATAAAACAATCACATGCATGCCGAGATCGCGCGCAGTTTGCGCCGCGCGGATTATGTTCTTGCTGGTGCCGCTGGTGCTCAGCGCGACCAGGCAATCGCCGGCACGTCCGTGACCTTCGAGATAGCGTGAAAACACCTGTTCATAGCCATGATCGTTGCCGACGCAGGTGAGATGCCCGGCATCGCTGATCGCCGTCGCCCCCAATGCCGCCCGGTCCAGCCGGTAGCGGCCGGTCAGCTCTTCGGCGAAGTGCATGGCGTCACACATGGAGCCGCCATTGCCGCACGAGTACACCCGGCCTTTGCGTTCAAATACATCGATCAGCAAATCGGCCGCTTGCTCGATAGATTGCAAAGCTGCGTCGTTGGTGAGCAAGGCATTCAACGCTTGCTGCGCTTCGACCAGGCTGGCGTTGATGTGTTGCTTCAGGTCTTGCTTCACGGGTTGCTTCAATTCTGCACTCCTGTCCTGTAATTAACGATTCGTACTGCGCGTGACACCTGTATCGATCACGCCATAAGGGGTAATGGTAGTTCCGCTTTCGCCGGTGGGCGATGTTACGTGGCCGCACGCAGCCAGCAGGACGGCTGCAATCAGGGGGTAGAACAGGCGCATGGTTGTCTCATAAGTCAAATGGCAGCTCTAACAGACATGCTGTGGAGCGGAACGTTCCGGTCGAGATTATCCAGCTTAGCATCTTCAAGCGCCAGCCCTGCATGATCACGAAATCGAACGCACCACGCCGCCATCCACGCGCAGCGCCGCACCGGTGGTGGCCGAGGCTTGCACAGAAGCAAGGTAGACCACCATATTGGCGACTTCCTCAACCGTGGCAAGACGCTGGATCAGCGAACTCGGGCGGTGTTCCGTAATGAAATCGCGCTCCAATTCTTCCACCGCGACACCTTTGTCGCGTGCCAGCGATGCGAAAAAGTCGCCGACACCTTCGGAGCGGGTTGGGCCCGGCAACACTGCATTGACTGTGACGCTGCTGCCTGCCATGGTTTCCGCCAGGCCGCGCGAGACCGCCAGCAGGGCGGTCTTGGTCACACCGTAATGCACCATTTCCTTGGGAATCTGCAACCCCGATTCGCTCGATAGAAACAACACCCGGCCCCAGCCGCGCTTAGCCATGTCAGGCGCATAGTGGCGCGACAAGCGAACAGCGCTCATCACATTGACATCGAAGAAACGCTGCCATTCTTCATCTGTAATATCGAAAAACGGCTTGGCTTCGAAAATGCCGAGATTATTCACCAGGATGTCGGTATCCGGCACTTGCTTGAACAACAATGCCGCGCCATCTTGCGTGCCAAGGTCAGCGGCGATGCCTTGCAAACGGGCTGCGGGGAATTTGTCGCGGATCTGCGCCAGCGCCTGGTCGACGCGCTCCTGGGTGCGGCCATTCACCACTACCGTCGCTCCGGCTTGCGCCAGGCCGAGGGCGATCGCCAGGCCAATGCCGGCGGTCGAACCACTCACGATTGCATGTTTGTCACTTAGATCGATTTTCATGGAATTCTCTCTGATGATTAACAAGACCAAAAAGCCGGAAGCACCCACGCGCAACGGCGCCGCTACATTGGAATCATAGAGGAAATCGGGATTCGATATTTTTTCGGTTCGATCCCCTGAATCGAAGCAACCTTAATTGGCCTTCTCTGCCAGAGGGCGCACGTACTTCAACAGGCTGACCAGCGTTTTACCCGGTTCTTCCCATGGAATCATGTGTGCTGAGTGCTCAAACCAGACGCCCTGCCTGTAGGGCGCATGCAGCTTGCTCAGCCAGGCGGCGGTGGGCGCGGTCGGGGTGGTGTAGTCGTGGCGTCCCATGAACATCACGACGGGGATCGGGAAGGTATGGATATTAGAAAAATCGACACCGACAAATTCGGGCAGGATTTTACCCAGGGTGAACAGGCTGCCCTCGTCGATGGCGCGGACATCGGCTTCGTCATACTCGGGCGATAGCAGCGGCGCGTCGAAATAGTAAGTGGATGTATTACGAAATGCGCTCAAGCCGCCGTAATATTGCGGCCATTTCCTGGCAATGATGATGCGCTCGCGGGTGATCGGCTGGTCACCCGGGTATGGTGCTATCGATTCCAGCTCCTTCAATGCGGCTGCGTTGTCGTGCGCTTTTGCCTGCTCAAGCGCGTATTCAAAGCTGATGCGCTCGTTTTCCCTGGTGCTGATGACTTGCCCGATGCCGACGTAGGCATAGAACAGATCCGGCCGTTTCAGCGCGGCGCTCATGGCAACGACGGTGCCCCAGCTATGCGCCATCAGGATGATTTTCTTTTTGTGATATCGCTTCTTGATGTATTCGGCTACCTCTATCGCATCGTCAACGTAACGTGCGATATGTATGCTGTCGCCGATGTCCTTCGGGTCGGCCTCGCCATAGGTCTTGCCGGCGCCTCGCTGATCCCAGTTAACCATCGTGAAATACTCTTCCAGCGGCCGCTGGAACTGCCAGATGGCAGGCGTCAGGGGCGAGGCTGGCCCACCGTGGACGAACAGGACGATGGGATTGGCCTGGTCCTGGCCCCGGACGTTAAGCCATTGGTCTATGCCGCCGATGCTGGTTTTATAGGATTCTTGTATGCCGGAAGGGGCGACGATGCGCTCCAGATCGCGGACGACTTCTTTTGCTTTATTGGTGTTCGCCGTGTCGGCGGACTGCTGCGCATTGACCTGGGTGGACGTCAAGGCGAGGATGAGGCAGCCTAACCATACAATTTTCATGCGGTTCCTCCTGATAAAAGGTGGATGCAAGAGTAGCTACTGAATGGCGGTAAATCAATATTCATCCCGACGGACGGTATCGGCGGTGCTGTTTGTGAGATCGTGAAACGTACGGACTAGGGCCGGGGCGTTGAACCGTGGGCGCAATCGACAATCAAGTCCATCAGTTCGTCAAATTCGTCCGGGCGTTCTTCACTCAACAATGGAAACAGATGTTGATGGTCAGCCCCCGCCACTACCCTCAGTCGGCGCGAACGCGCTTTGCGTGCCGATAGCAGCAGCCGCTCCGGTATTTCCAGGGGAATCACAGCGTCGTGTTCGGCGGCGATGATCAGCAGGTCACCGGTGAATTTCGACAGGATAGCGCAGGCATCGCTGTCGGCCCAGCTGCGGTCGCGCCGGATGATCTCTGAGAACTGCGGCCCGAAAGGCACATCGTAGGCGGCAGGTTCATACACACCCGGCACAATCAGAATCAATGCGGCGACCTCGTGCGCTTGCGTCAGCTTGATGGCGTTGTAAGCCCCCATGCTGCTGCCGAATATCACCAGCGGTTGAGTCAAATTACGTGCGGCGATCACCGCCTCGGCCTGGCGGGTGCGGCTGCTCAGCGACGAGTACTGCAGCAGGCCGCCGGTCTCGCCGTGGCCGATGCAATCGAAAGAAGTACTTGCCACGCCACGCGCCTGCAATGCCGGCCGCAATCCCGAACGGCTGGCGGTGGCGCACGAACTACGGCCGGCGCCATGCAGTATCAATGCATGGCAAGCCGGCGTACCCGGTGTACCCGGTGTACTTGCGGTGCCTGGATGGAAATCGCCTTTCAGCGCGAAGTTTTCGTAGGCGACTTCAAAGGTTTCTATTGCTTGCATGGTCAGAGGGGGAAGCGTGGGCCACGATAATCGCGGCATGTTCACATCGGCATGCGGCCAGGCGGTGTTATTCGGCACCCGGCTTCCTGCGTCCTGCCCGCGTATTCCTTAACGCTGACAAGACGCTTGGGAGGCCGCTCCGATTAACGCATATTGCCGGTGTGGCCCAGCGAATAACGGCCGGGTTGCGGCCAGACGGTCAGGCCGTGCGGTTCCGCGCCGACTGCAATCTTTTTGACAGCGCCGCTGGTGGTATCGATGGCATACACGACATCGTCAAAGCGGCCGGACAACCACAACATCTTGCCGTCCGCGCTGACGTTACCCATGTCAGGGCTGCCGCCGCCCGGGATCGGCCAGTTGGCCACCACCTGGCGCGTGGCGAAGTCGATCACCGAGACGCTGCCCTTGCCATTGCGCGCGCCATGGATCTTGTTCGAGCCGCGATTGGCGACGTACAACTTGCTGCCGTCGCGGCTTGGATACAGGCCGTGGGTGCCAGTGCCGGTCTTGATGAAGCCGACCTTGGTGAAATTGTCGCCATCGATCACGAACACGCCGTCGGCCATCATGTCGGCGACAAAAAACACCTTGCCGTCCGGTGAAATGCGGATGTCCTGCGGCATGCCCTTCTTGTCCAGTTGCAGGTAGCCGACCACCTTGCGGTTGACCAGGTCGATCTTCGCCAGGCGACCGCCGAATTCACAGGTGAAAAGGGCGTATTTACCGTCGATGGAAAAATCGGCATGATTGATGCCTTTGCATTCCGGCACCGACAGGCTCGACTTCAAGGCCATCGTATGCGCATCGCGGAAATCCAGCTGGGCGTGGGCTTCCACCACTACGATGGCTTCCTTGCCATCGGGCGTGAAGTACATATTGTAGGGATCTTCCACCGGTATCTCTTTGCCCGGCTTTGCGGTCTTCGGATCGATGGGAGTCAGGCTGCCGTCAGGCCGGCCTTCGGCATTGTTGGCCACCCACAGGGTTTGCAGATCCCATGCAGGAACCACGTGCTGCGGGCTGTAACCGACCTTGAATTTCTCGACTACCTTGAAGGTAGCCGGATCAATCACATAGACGTCGTTCGAGCGCAGGTTCGGTACGTAGATCCGTGGCAATGCGCCGGCTACAGCCGGGCTGAAATGGCCCGCGCCAGCTTCGCTGTACAGATTGGCTGGATTGGCTACCGGCGGCATGCCCGGCACCGTGGTAATTGCGGGTGCAGGCGCGGCGGAGGCGCTGCCGGCGATACATAAAGCAGCCAATGCAACGCTGATTGAGGAAGCGAGGCGCGACAGGCGGCGAGGGTGAAAATCCATGAAAGGTTCCTTGATTAAATTTGTGGCAACTGAGTATGTGGCAACTGTAAACGAATACCGGGAAAAATCTAGCGGGCGGCGGTAGCCGTCTTAAGGGCGCTGATGGTCTGCGCCACGATCGCATCGATCCCCAACTGACCAAGCTCTGCCGTCGAACGGCGCGGATCGCCACCATAGACACCGTCGGCCAGCCCGAGTTTCGGGCCAATGCGCAAACTATCCTGGCGCACCATCTGCGGCGCAACGGCGAGCTGCAATGAAGTATCTGCAAGCCCGGCGTGGGTGCCGATTTCGTCATCGCGATAACCGTGTTTGCGCAGTATTTGCGCGTAGCCGTCCGAGCTGGCAGCGTAATATTCCGGCGGCAGGATAGCCCGCGCCGGTGATCCGGACCAGGCTTTGTTGAGCTGCGCCACCACTTTCTTGATGTCGTTCTGATAACCGCCATGATCGCCTAAAAAGACGATGTTCTTGAAGCCATGGACCTTGAAACTGTTGGCGGCGGATTCCAGCGTCTTTTCAAAGACATCGTCCGGAACCGTGATGGTGCCGGGGAAACGCATGTGGGATGTAGTCGGCGCGTAGCTGCCTTCCGGTACGTAGGCGATTACCGGCGCCACCAGCGCATTGCCCAATCCTTCGGCAATCCGTTGCGACAAAATCTTCACGCGGACGTTATGTTTGCCCAGCGCGACATCGGGACCGCTTTGTTCGGTGGCGCCGATGGGAATGATGATGGTGGTCTTGCCAGCGGCGATCTGGGCGCGCAATTCAGTCCAGGTCAGGTCTTCAAGGACGACTGTTTTCGGCGTTTGAGCGAAGGTAATCTGTGTGGCGGTGAGGAATAAAGCGGCAACGAAAGTGCGTCGTAGTGACAAAAGCATGAAAATTCCTCATGGAGAAGCAGGTCAGGTGTGTGCGGATGATGCCGGCATATGACGCCGGATCGGCACACAGGTTCCTGGCTAATTCTACTCCGTTGAATATGAGGATAGAGCAAAGGCGTTGCTGATCACTGGTAGTTATTCCAGCGCATGCTGCGTTCGTCGGTCGCTTCCTTGATCAGATGACGAGCGCGTACCGGATCGCGCTCGCCATGCTGGTCGCCGCTTTCCAGGCTCATGGCCAGCGCCTGTATCGCTACCGGAAAATCACCTGCGGCCGAGCGTTCGAGCCAATCCCGGGCTAACTGCGGATTCTGTTCTACGCCTTCACCTGCAGCATAAGCATTTGACAGCAAGAACATCGCCTGCGCATTACCCTGAACGCTCGCCTCCAGCAGCCATTTAGCCGAGAGTTTGAGATCCTGCGGCACGCCTTCGCCATATTTCGCCATGCGGGCCAGCATGAAACTGGCTTTTGCATTGCCTGATGTAGCCGCTCGCTCGTACCAGTTCCAGGCTTGGCCGTAGTCAACCTGGAACCCCAGTCTGCCTTGATAAAAAGCCTGCCCCAGCTGAAACTGCGCTTCGGGTTCATTTGCGGCTGCCGCGTTCTGCATCCATGCGCCAGCTTGTGCGGATTGCTCAGGAATCGAGGCCAGCGCTAACGCCAGTTCGCGTTGCGCCACCGGCCGACCCGCGACGGCCCAGACCCGCAACTGGTCAATCGCACTTGCCCGGCGGCCGTGCAGGGCCAGCAAACCCACCGATTCTATGCGGGCATTGTCTGGCCCCATATCTTGGGTCTGGGTACATGCACTCAAGACAGCCGCAGCCAGCAAGAGTGCAATCACATGCGATTTCTTATGCCTCATCACTATTACTTGCTCAAGTCGATTGCGTATTTGGCAAACCCGCTGGCATCCAGCGCGCCTTCCGCTTTCACCCGGCTCAAGCCCAGCGCTTGTGCAACCGGCAACTTGCCCGGCGCCGAACGGAGGATAACCGGGCCTTGGGTGGCCACCTTGACGAAACTCCAGCTTTGGCCGCTGCCGTTTGCCGCGCTGGTGACCTTGCCCTGCTTTTTCAGATATGTACTGACCACCGCCTGGTTGGCGTCCGGCGATTTGATGATGGTCTTGCTGCCGTCGATACCCGGCACATTGCCGCCGCCACCGGCACGGTAGTCATTGGTGGCGACGATGAAATCGTCAGTGTCGGCCACGGCCTTACCGGCATAAGTCAGATTGCTGATGCGGCTACCGGCAGGTTTGGTGACGTCGATCTGATATTGCATCGCGTTGTTTTCGGCATAGAACACGTCGTAATTGAAGATCGTCGAGTAGGACGGCACCAGGTCTTGCTCGGCCGTGCTGGCCGGATCAATCATGGCGAACTGCTTTGCAGCGGTTTCCAGCCATTTCTTCAGGTCGGAACCTTTGATTTTGACTGCTTGCAGGTTGTTGTTGCCATATAAGTACAGATCGCCCGGATTCCGTACCTGCAAGCCGAATGGCGCCGCCGGGGAAGCCCCTGGAGCGACATCGGTAAAGTCGGTAGGACCATTGCGGCCGGCTTTGAACGGTGCGCTGCAGGAAATCACCGGGATCGCCTTGTAGCTGGCCAGCACCGGATCGGTCGAATTGGCGAGGAAGTTCTTCACGTAGTCGATCTGCGCCTGGTTGACGATCTGGATCGCGCTGACATCACCGACCAGCGAAAAATAGGCAGACATCTCAAAGTCGGTGGTGGTGCCCAGCGGCTGTGTGGCGTAAGACAGCGTGGCCTGGTGTTCGGTGGCGACCAGCGGTGCGATCGCAGGATCGGCATTGATGTTGGTCTTGCCGTCGGCATATTTGAAGCCGCGTGCTTCAACATTGGTCTGGTCTTTTTGCACTACCCATTTACCACCCTGGTATTTCAGCACCATCTTGATGATACCGAGACGTCGGCCCCAGCTTTGCGCCATCACTGCCGGAATGCCGTTGACCAGGCCTTTGCTGGTATCCACCAGATTGCTCGGCAAGGCCGCCAGCGATGCATCGATGGCTGGCGCGCCGGCTTCACGCGCTTGCGGGAAGATCAGGTGGGAGTGACCCAGCATCAGCGCATCGATACCGGTGCTGGCAAGATACAAACTGCCATTTTCCATCTTGGGACTGTAAGGCGAAGCATCCAGCCCGCCGTGCGACAGGGCGACCACCAGGTCGGCGCCCTTGCTGCGCATCTCCGGCACATACTTGAGCGCCGATTCCTGCACCCCGTTGACCATCACCTTGCCGGCCAGGTTCTTCTGGTCCCAATCCATGATCTGCGGCGGCACAAAGCTGATGATGCCGACATTCAGCGCGACATTCATGGCGCTGCCGTCAGGTTTGGTGGCGCTGAATTGTTTGGCGATCAGCGCATACGGATTAAAAATCGGCTTGCCGGATGCAACGCCGACCACGTTGGATAACACCAACGGGAAATTCGGCGCGCCGCAGTTGCTGCCTTTTTGCACGCCCGGAACACCGAAGTCGGTATTGGTGATCTGGCTCAGGAAATCGAGGCCGTAGTTGAATTCGTGATTGCCCATGCCGGCGCCGTCGTATTGCAAGGCATTCATCACCTTATGCACCGCCAGCGTGCCGCTGCAGGTAACCGGCGCGGCCACCGCCTGGTAATCCCCGAGCAGCGTGCCCTGGATGACGTCGCCATCGTCCAGCAAGAGATTGTTAGGATTTTCCTGGCGCGCGCCCTTGATCAGGGTTGCGGTGCGCTCGAGGCCGAGGCTGGTGTCGGCCTTCAAGCCGTAGTAGTCGTAGCTGAGGACGTTCTGGTGGATGTCGGTGGTTTCCAGCAGTCCCAGCTTCAGCACAGTCCCTTCTGGAATGGAAACCTCAAGGTTGCCGCCGCCATTGCTGCTACAACCGGAAACGGCCACTGCGGCCAGGACAGTCAAGGCGGGCAAACGCATCTTTTTATGCATGATAACTTTCGGAAATATTTATGGGCTGGTCTGGGTAAGAAGCTGGCGCCACTGACACGCGCTTTTTGGGGGCGTTCCGGGCGAAGATTATATTTTGGAAATATTTCCCGATCATTACATTGCGTTACATTCGACTCGGTTTGCTTCGGACTGTACATTTGCAGGTTTTCGTCCAACAACTAAAATCTCGCCGTCATCCCCGCTTTCGCGGGGATGACGGAGTTTTTAGAAGTCGCCTAAACTAATAGCCCGATAAAGCGTCCATCAGCTTCTTGCCTGTTTCTTGTTGATGGCCTTAAAGCATTATTTATACCAAGGCAAAATGCACTCATAGGAGGAATTAATCCGTTATCGATAGTTATTGCAAATCGAAACTCAAAATTAAATCAATTATACAAATGAATCAACCTGGTTTATCGTTGCTACCTAGACTTCTCAACCAGCACTTAGTAAGGAAAACACTATGTCTTTGATCAATACTCAAATTAAGCCTTTCTCAGCAACTGCCCTCCACAATGGCAAATTCGTTCCAGTCACTCAGGAAACCCTGAAGGGCAAGTGGTCTGTATTCGTTTTCTACCCAGCCGACTTCACTTTCGTCTGCCCGACTGAATTGGAAGACCTGGCCGACAACTACGCTGAATTCCAGAAACTGGGCGTGGAAATCTACGGTATCTCGACCGACACCCATTTCGCTCACAAGGCATGGCACGACACATCGGACGCGATCAAGAAAGTTAACTACCCACTGATCGGCGACCCGACTACAACTCTGTCGCGCAACTTTGAAGTACTGATCGAAGAAGAAGGCCTGGCACTGCGCGGCACATTCGTGATCAATCCAGAAGGCCTGATCAAGCTGTACGAAATCCACGACAACGGCATCGGCCGTGACGCTTCGGAATTGCTGCGTAAAGTTAAGGCAGCGCAATACGTAGCATCGCACCCAGGTGAAGTTTGCCCAGCCAAGTGGAAAGAAGGCGAAGCAACCCTGACTCCATCGCTGGACCTGGTTGGCAAGATCTAAGATTTTTTAAGATCCGATAGCTGCAAATGTTTTACGGTTCGAGCCTGAAGCTGGGCTCGAACCGGCAGTACCCCTATTCAAATCGTCACAAACATCGTGACAAACGTAAGGAACCGCCATGCTTGATGCAAATCTCAAAACCCAATTGAAAAGCTATTTGGAAAAAATCGTGCAACCGATTGAGATCGTTGCGTCGCTGGACAACGGTGACAAGTCACGTGAACTGCAATCGCTGTTGCAAGAAATCGCGACGCTGTCGGAACGCATTACGCTGATCGAGCGTAGCGACGACAACGAACGCAAACCCTCGTTCTCCATCAATCGCCCAGGCGTCGATACCGGCATCCGTTTTGCCGCAATTCCGATGGGCCACGAATTTACTTCGCTGGTGCTGGCCTTGCTGCAAGTCGGCGGCCATCCCGTGAAACTGGACGACACCGTCATTGAACAGATCCGCAATCTGGATGGCGATTATGTCTTCGAAACCTATATCTCACTGTCGTGCCAGAACTGCCCTGAAGTAGTGCAGGCATTGAACGTAATGGCGCTGATCAATCCGCGTATCCGTCAAGTCACCATCGACGGCGCACTGTTCCAGGATGAAGTGGAAAAACGCGAAATCATGGCTGTGCCGACTACCTACCTGAACGGCGAAGTGTTCGGCCAGGGCCGCACCAGCGTCGAAGAAATCCTCGCCAAGCTGGATACCGGCGCCGGCGCCCGCAAAGCGGTCGAGCTGAGCGCCAAAGAGCCCTACGATGTGCTGATCGTCGGCGGCGGTCCTGCCGGTGCGGCAGCTGCGATTTATGCAGCGCGCAAGGGCATCCGCACCGGTGTGGTGTCGGAACGCTTTGGCGGCCAGGTGCTGGATACGCTGTCGATTGAAAACTTCGTTTCGGTAAAAGAAACCGAAGGGCCTAAGTTTGCCACCGCGCTGGAACAACACGTCAAGACCTATGAAGTCGACATCATGAACGTGCAACTGGCGTCGGCCCTGATTCCAGGCAAGCTGATTGAAATCAAGCTGGCCAACGGCGGCTCGCTGAAAAGCAAAACCGTGGTGCTGGCCACCGGCGCCCGCTGGCGCGAAATCAACGTGCCGGGCGAACGCGAATACCGTAACCACGGCGTCGCCTACTGCCCGCATTGCGATGGCCCGCTGTTCAAAGGCAAGCGCGTAGCGGTGATCGGCGGCGGTAACTCCGGCGTAGAAGCGGCGATCGACCTAGCTGGTTTGGTAAGCCATGTCACATTGATTGAATTTGGCGATGAATTGCGTGCGGATGCAGTATTGCAACGCAAGCTGCACAGCCTGGCCAACGTTACCGTGATCACTTCGGCGCAAACTACCGAAATCACCGGCGACAGCAAGAAGGTTAACGGCCTGGTGTACAAGGACCGCAAGACCGATGCCGTGCATACCGTTGAACTCGAAGGCGTGTTCGTGCAAATCGGCCTGGTGCCGAATACCGAATGGCTGAAAGGCACGCTGGCCTTGTCGCGTCATGGTGAAATTGAAGTCGACGCCAAGGGCCAGACCTCGATCCCGGGTGTATTCGCCGCCGGCGACGTCACCACCGTGCCGTTCAAGCAGATCGTGATTGCGGTAGGCGAGGGCGCCAAGGCATCGTTGAGCGCATTCGATTATCTGATCCGTAGTTCGGACTCGGATGAAGAAGATGTTGTCAGCGAAGCTGAAACTGTTGCTGCCTAAGTAATCAACTCGCCATGAAGTTTTGCGCCAGCCCGATCCGCGGCTGGCGCAACGGCGACCGGCCTCTATCCCCATCCTTAATTGTTTGAAACGCAACGCGACACTACCGCCGCGCGCTTTGCCGTGCACCACGCCTTTGTAAACTGACCGAAAGCTTCGCGGTGCTAAGATTGTCTGTCTAGCTGTCTGTTCCGGCTTGTCCCATCACTGCGCTCTCAAGAGGATTCCATGAATAACCCGACACTCAAGCAAATTCCCGCCACGCTGATCCCCGGAGACGGCATCGGCCCTGAAGTAGTCGAGGCCACGGTCCAGGTGTTGGCTGCATTGGGTTCTCCATTCTCCTGGGATATACAACAAGCAGGTGTAGCCGGCGTCAATGCCAGCGGCGACCCGCTGCCAGAAGCCACCCTGGCCAGCATCCGCAAGACCAAGCTGGCCCTCAAAGGCCCGCTGACCACACCGATCGGCGAAGGCTTCCGCTCCTCCAACGTCCGTCTGCGCGAAGAATTCCAGCTATATGCCAATGTCCGGCCGGCACGGACGATTGTTCCAGGCCGCTTTGAAGACATCGACGTCGTCCTGATTCGGGAAAACATCGGCGGCTTTTATGTAGCGCACGAATACTACATTCCGGTCGGCGACGATCCGCGCGCGGTGGCCGTCTCTACCGGCATCAACACACGTGAAGCTTGCAAGAAGATTGCGCGCTTCGCCTTTGAATATGCGGTAAAGAACGGCCGCAA
Source organism: Collimonas sp. OK307 (assembly GCF_900113705.1). GTDB lineage: Bacteria > Pseudomonadota > Gammaproteobacteria > Burkholderiales > Burkholderiaceae_D > Collimonas. The sequence goes on from NZ_FOQI01000002.1 coordinate 208,063, forward strand.
GAAAATCACCGTAGTGCACAAGGCGAACATCCTCAAGGCGCTGACCGGCATCTTCCTCGAAGCCGCCCGGGAAATAGCGCACGAGTACGAAGGCAAAGTGCAGATGAACGATATGATCGTCGATGCCTGCGCGATGCAACTGGTGCTGAATCCGTGGCAGTTCGACATGCTCTTATGCACCAACCTGTTCGGCGATATTCTTTCGGATCAGTTGGCGGGATTGGTAGGCGGCCTCGGCATGGCGCCCGGCGCGAATATCGGCGATGACGTCGCGATCTTTGAAGCAGTGCATGGATCAGCGCCGGATATTGCGGGCAAGGGTATTGCTAATCCGATTTCGTTGCTGCTGGCAGCGGGGCAGATGCTAGACCATGTGGGCCACGATGATCTCGCCCTCCGACTACGCACCGCGATCACCGACACGCTTAACAAAGATCACGTTGCTACCGGTGATCTCAAGGGCAAGGCATCGACTCAAGAGTTTACTGATGCGATTGTGCGCAGGTTGCAAACCGCTTAAAAAAGATTTTGCTGCATCAAACCCCTGGCAGAATTCCGCCGGGGTGATTCCATTTAGCGCAGCGATCGTGAATTTCCAGAATTCATGAATCTAAAAAAACCAGATCACTGTCGCCTAGGTCTCTTACCTCAATACTCGGCATTGCCCGTAATCACAGCGCATGGCAAGCGCGTCGCCGTTATCACATGAAACCGTATATGACTCGAATCCCGGACCTCTGTCGTTAAGGATCGCACGCGGCGCCCTGGAACAAGATTTCGCCTCGGGGAGATGTTCGGTTTGATATGAGTATTTGCCTACCTGCCCAGCAAGAGACTCGGCGGGTGGAATGCCGGTGGCAACAGCAGTCGTTACGGTGGCTTCCGTAATTACCGGTTGCGCCGGGCTTGACGGCTTACTTCCGTTCAATTGCCCCGCAATCGCTCCGGTATTAGTTGTGGCTTGAACCCCTGTAGTCTGAACCGGTGGAGAAACTGCGACTGGCGATGCCGATCCGGCAACCGCTAAGGTCTTTGTGCCAGGCAATTTCAAAATATCCGTGGCAAGCAAATTGACGCAATCCGATGCAGATTTATCCAGATAGGTCTTGAGGAGCGATGCGTTATTGCTCAGGAGCTGATCTTTGGTTACCGGATTTTGTGCATCTCCTCTTGCTGTTTTACACAGCGTTTCAGCAACCACCTTCTTGGTTGATGTATCGACCAGCCTTATGCGAGCCGAATAAATAACCCTATAGTGGGCCCAGTCGCTCGGAAAGTAGAGGAACATCCACGCAAAGGTTTTAACGTCCAGAAGATAGTCAGCTCCCCGATAGGTCGACACCAGGTTCTGCACGTCGTCACTGGCTGCAACGATGTTTTGGTTGGAGACCAGCGTTGTCCCTCGTTCCTCGCTCAGTCTTGTTGCCAGCCCCTGGCCAATCTTCAGTGCGGGATCTTCAATCCCGTTGGTCCGGACGATTTCGTTACCCTCTGCAACCATCATGATAGCTCCCAGCACAGCGAACGCGGCTTTGCCGGCAGTGGATGCAGAAAAATCCGGAGTTGGATACTTTGTCAGTACGACTTTTTTGCCTGTCAGCTGTACCGAACCATCTTGCGAAAGCGGCGTATGGCTCACTGTCGTGCATGCCGCTAACGAAGCGGTAATGAGGATGGCTCCGATGGCTCTTTTTGTGGTTTCTCTCAGTCCCATGGACTGCCCCCAGTAGATATTTTTCTGCATGATTATTCGAATTGTAGTTAGCGGCAGCGGAACAAAAGCCGAAATAGTTGCCAAATGGCATCACAGCATAAGGACTGTCGGGAAAGTTGTCTACTGAAGTTACGGATTTGCGCGACGCGCAATGTGGTTTTTCCGGTCAGGCTACGGAATATAGAGTCGCGGCGCCCCACGCCATCAGCAGGACGCCGGTGCCACGACCGATCCAATGACCAGCAGGTGCAAGTTTTTCGATCAGGATAAACAGGGCAATGCCGCCGATCCACGTAAAGTTCATCACGCCGCCAACAAAAAGCAGCAGCATCAGCAGCCAGCAGCAACCGACACAGTAAGCACCGTGTCGGAAACCCATCACAAACGCACCGCGCACTCCTGTCCGCCAATGCGCCGTCAGGAATTCAATCGGCGAACGGCAGTTTCGCAAGCAAAACTGCTTTAGCGGCGTCCATTGGTACAGGCCGGCGGCGATCAACACCGCTCCCGCCAGGACGGCGCTGGTGGTTTCCATCATCGGCGGCGACAACGCACTTTGCTCCATCACATACTGAAGCGCGGCAGCCGCCAGGCTAAACGTAGCCCAGACCGCGACGTAGCCAAGCATGAATCCACCTGATGCCGTCACCAACTCGCCGGTTGCGGCTTTGCTCCGTGCGATTGTGGAATAGAGCAGGATCATCGGCGCGGCGCTTGGCAACATCATGGCCGCCATCATTACCGCCCACATGGCAAACACGAGGACTGCATGGCCAAGCGTCCACGGCCCCATGCTCATCGGCATCAGCATGTCGCCCATCGCTTGCATCATCCCGGCGCCAGTCAGCAGATACGTCCAGGACAGGATGACGACGACCAGCAGCCCGGATACGACCAGGACACGATCGTGCCGCAGCACGCGCTGCATGAATGCGCTATCAGCCACTCAAGCCGCCACGCCTTGCGGTGTTTGCACTACATTAGCCAGCGTACTGTGGCTGCCCGTAGTCTCGAACTTGATGGCGCCGTTGCTGCGGATATTGGCTGATGCCACCTCGCCCTCGTGGTGCTCGAAACCCTCCGGCATCACAACCAGAATGTGGTGCGGCTCGCCGGTCACCGGGTTCTTGATCGGTTCCACTTCGGTTTCAAGCACGCCGGGGATAACCAGGCGCGCGGTCCTGGCAGCCTTGTCAAACTCGAACGTGATGGGAGCGAAGATAGGATCGTGCATCTTCGTCACGATCACGCTGAAGATATGGAACAGCGTGCCTTCCGCCGAGTTCTGCCCCGACATGATGTTGAACAATGCCTCACGCTGGTCGGGGCTGGCACGCTCTTCGATGATCGGCTGCAATTGCCCGTTTCCTTCATGCAATGCACCCGGGAACGACACCACTACGAAGAAGCTCAAGCCATCCAGGCTGGTGGCGCCGAAATGGCCCTTGGTGATGCGCATGCCTGCGAGACCCTGGCAGCTACCCTGCGTCGGCCTGGCGTTGAAATCGCAAGGGCACCCGAATGCGCAATTGCAGTTCTTGATCCATTCGCCTTCGAGGCGCCAGTCAGCTTGTGCCATGCTATTCTCCTGTCAGTGTTTGTGAGCGCATCGTGGTTCGACGCGATCGACATGCGAGCCTGAAGCAGGTCAGCAGATCCTTTGAATGCTTACAATCGAGACATGTTGTGCTTCAGCATTGAGACGTTCCATGAACGCAAGGTGACGCATTGAATTCATCGTCAAAATGTGTTTTCACTGAGTGAAGATTAGTGCACGTCTTGACCTATTACAAATGGTTTCGACCTGTTCTTTCGACCCGCGCCGGGCTTCACGAAAACACGTTGGCTGACTCGCTTCAAGCAGTATCCGGTTCCCCGTTTATAGTTGAAAATCCATGCCATGAAGCACCATCACACAGCCATTCTCCAAGCCGTCAATCTCACTTTTCATTACCCTGAGCAAAATTTATTCGATAACTGGTCGGCCGAAATTCCTGCAGGCATCACGCTGGTGCGCGGTGGCGATGGGCGGGGGAAGAGTAGTTTGCTGCGGCTGCTGGCCGGCGACTTGGCGGCCCAAGCGGGGGAATTGCAGATCAACGATGTGCGCCTGCATGAGCAGCCCGACGCTTATCGGCGGCAAGTATTCTGGGTTGATCCGCGTTCGGAGGCGTTCGACCAGATGACGGCGCATGAGTATTTTGCTTCGTTGCACGGTGCGTATCCCGGGTTTGATGATGCACTGTTGCCAGCCCTCACCGAAGGGTTGTCGCTGACGCCGCATTTGGACAAGCAGCTGTATAAGTTATCCACAGGAAGCAAACGGAAAGTCTGGTTGGCGGCTGCGTTTGCGGCCGGCGCCACGCTTAATTTGTTGGATGATCCGTTTGCGGGGTTGGATAAGGCGTCTATTAATTTTGTCGTGAAGATGTTGAATCAGGTTGCGGGTAATCCGGGGCAGGCTTGGGTGATTGCGCTTTATGAAGCGCCGGAGGGAGTGCCGTTGGCTTCGGTGGTGGAACTAGGAGATTGAGAGGGCGCTTATCCGCAGATTTGGGAGTCAGCGTCTCCCAAATTGAATTGTTACAGCGCTTTCTGGCTGAAAAACTGAAAAAGTAATTGGTGAAATATGATGACAGGTAAACCCCTCCCCAAGATAGCTGGCGATTTTTTTCCGCTCGTAGATAACCTGAAGCCAACTGCAGGCCAGCAGCCAGCCAAAGATTTGGGGCTGGCCGATAATTTCCCGCCTGTTACAAGATCCCTCTCAGGAATCTTGGCGTCAAGCCATGATGTTGATGACAAGCGAGATTACCGTGCATACGTAGAGGAAAAATATCGGTGAATAGCCTCTATGAAACGAAAGTCATTCTTGCCTAGGTCCGATTGCTCTTGAAGTTCCGCCAGATCAGGCCGGAACCAGCTCTATCTTGATTTTCTTTCCCAGTGCCGCCCCGCGCCAGCTAGCGTAGTTAGTGTCAGGCTGGTGTCGCTTTCATCCAATAGGCGATTCAGCGCAGCACAACTGGTATGCATCTTACTGGCCAGCGCAGTCTTGGTCATTTTTTGCCCCTTCATTTCGCGCGCAATTTGCCATGCAATCACACGTTTAACGGCCACAGCCGTTACGCCTTGCAACGTTGCGTCTTCTGCAAGGAAATCATCGAAACTGCTGCCGATATGCTTTCTGCTCATCATTAGCCCCTCATTTTTTTCTTGCGGTTGCCCGCTGTTTTTAAATCGTCTTTTGGTGCGGCCTGAGACTTTTTAATAAAGCCATGCAACAGCACCATGACATGTTCGTCCAGAGTGGACCTTAACCCATTCTTGGGTCATAAAGCCATTTCCGAAGTTTGGTTGCCGTGATGCCTTTGGCATCTGCATGCAACGGATTAATCAGGACGTTTTGTTCCTCAGGAACAATGACAGACGGCACCAGCAGCAAGGCAGAAACACCACTGGCAGCCCAGGCATCGCCAGCGTCAAGACTTACCCTGCCTGTTGGAAGGGCATCCCATCCGACTGGCGCGCTTGTCGCCGTTAGCTGTACGGCCGCTTTCCATGCGACGTCAGGGATCTCGATGCGTACCAGGTAGCGATTTAACGGTAGCCCGGCAGACTTCACATGGACAAATGTTTCCAGGCAAGCCAGAGCAATGTTTTCTGCACAGTAAAATAAGGCAGTTCCGGGGCGATTCCAGCGCCCGCCGGTGACCTTCGCACCGGCGCCAGTCAGGTCGTCAGCAGTATAGTCAGGCGTGTCGGCAGCAATGCGCCACACCACCCGACTCAAGCGTAGGCTCCGCTTTGCATCGTGGCCAGAAGGTTGGAAACCAGTTTTTGACCTTCCATGGTGTCCATGTAACTCGCCGGACATTCACCGCCTAAGGCGGGAATCGGTTCTTCCAGCCAGTGCGCAACCCATTTTGCGGCATCGAATCCTTCCGGGTTGCCGGATTGCTCTACCATTGCCTGCACCTGGCCGATCAAATTGGACATGCCGACCACACGCTCGCTATCTTCCGCGGAAAGCTCTTCATCCCTGCTCGCCTTGCGATTGACGGTGGCCGTTGACAGCCTCAGGAACTTGAAAATCCTCTCCTGGGGCGTATCCATCATACGCACCATGTCTTTTACCTCAACGGCGCGCACACCTTGCCGGATCAATCTCACGCGAGAAGCCGGGGTAGAGCCATACACGTTACGAAAGTCTGTCAGCGAAATCAAGCCGGACTCGGCGGCAAACGCCGTTGCCCGATGTGCTTTTTTGGCTTGAGAGCGTTTCTCAGTTGAAATTGTCATAGCACGCTCCTTTGAGCAATTATATTAGATCAAATGAGCATGAAAGCCAAGGGCTAGATTCTTCATCGCCGCTATGTGAGCGGTATGGCCCACAGACGTTAAGGCAATCGCCGATTGAACTATGCCGCTGGCTTTGTCGAGCAGAGCGTCGATTCTGACGAAGGGCAACAGAGGCTCAAATTGATGGGGAGAGCTGTGCATTTTTTTGCCGGTTATTTTTCCGCTGTAGATTTATTCCAAGTAATTGATTTTTATGAATTTTAAAATAATAGATAGCGAAAATTTAGAGTTATTTTGCCGATTATTTTTCCACTAAATTTTCCGCCAGTATTTCCGGTTAACAGAGTCCTGTAATACCAGTCGAATTCAAATCTCCAAGCCACTGATTGTCGGTAGGCGTTTGGTCAGCGCCGTCTGTGTCTGACGTCGAATTGCTCGATGATGGCGTCACACCGCTGGGAAGCGGCGTGTTTTCAGGCGGAGGTAATCTGCGCGGCGTAATGCCAGGGTAGGAAGTCCTCGACTCGGTTGGCCTATTCGCCGGTAATCATAAGACAGCCGCTCATAATTCTGACGCGTAACGAAGAATGAGGCGTAAAGCCTGCTCGCTCGAGTCCCGCACCTTGCAGTCGTATCCAGAAAATCTCGGGATCATCCTCCTGATAAAAGGACACGGTGAGTCGTTCCTGAATATTCGTGGCGAATTTGCTGATTGCTTCGGAACAGTCTGGAGCAGATGTCGCGGATTCTGTAGGTCGTGTATGGATGTTTGTCACAAGGAACTCCTTTACCATTGTCTGAAGTCGGGGCGAACAATCGGCAACTCCGTGGAGACGGCAAGGCTCAAGATAAAACTTTCGCAAAGCAGCCTTGTGAGACATTCAACTGCTCAGAACCCGCGCCGCCAAAAAGTGTCGATTAGTCTACAACGTAACATGTGACGATTAGTCCGTGTCCGATTAGTCTACAAAATGGGTTAATGCTTATGTGAAAACATTATCCATACGCTTCGGTGAACGCATAAGAGAACTGAGGAAAGAGCGAGCTCTTTCTCAAGAGGGATTTGCCGACATGTGTGGTTTTGACCGTACGTATATCAGCGGTATTGAAAGAGGGGTGCGCAATCCCTCTTTGTCTGCGATAGAGGCTTTAGCTATGGCATTGAGTGTCACAGTGGCGGAGCTTTTTAGCGGACTTTAGCGTTGCCAAATCACGTCAATCCAGCCCTTCCTTCCACTGCGATCATCTCGAATTGCCAGTTCTCTTTTGAAGAACATCTACTTGGCGTGTCAATTCTGCAATAACACGAGTAATATGGACGTTACCAAAAGGAAACGTTTATATGGCGACACTCATTCCGGCAATAGGCTCCTGTTCCTCCAGAATGACTTCTGGCGAAAGGCGATTCGCGCTCCGGCTCGAAGAAAAGCTGGAGACTGATTACCTGTGCTGGTATGACGTTTCCATAGGAGAGCGAACCAAGCATCCGGATTTTGTCGTATTTCATCCAAGTCGCGGATTGTTGGTGCTCGAAGTCAAAGACTGGAAACTCGACACCATACAAAGTATCGATAAACAAAATGCCAGCATCCTCACCGGCCAAGGACTAAAGCATGTATTGAATCCGCTTGTACAGGCCCGTCAATACATGTTCGCAGTAACAAATTTATTCGAACGAGATCCACAGTTGATATGGCCCAGTGGATCGTTGAAGGGAAAACCTTCATTCCCATACGGTCACGGCGTAGTGCTGACCAACATCAGTCGCAAGCAATTCGATAGCACCGATATCGGCGAAGTGATTCCCCCCCATCTGGTCATTTGCCAAGACGAGATGACCGAGAGTGTTGACGTCGAGTCGTTTCAAAAACGTCTTTGGGAAATGTTCCCGATCAAATTCACCAGACGACTCTCGCTGCCGCAGATTGATCGCATTCGTTGGCATATGTTTCCGGAAATCCGCATTCCGGCGCAGCAAGATATGTTTGAGGATGCCGGACAGAAAATGACTGAAATTCCAGACTTGCTGCAAGTCATGGATCTGCAGCAGGAGCAACTAGCTCGGAGCCTTGGCGAAGGTCATCGAGTCATTCATGGTGTGGCGGGATCAGGGAAAACGCTGATATTGGGCTATCGAGCGGAACACCTTGCCAAGCTATGTCAACGTCCGATCTTGGTCCTTTGCTATAACAAGACTCTGGCTACAAAACTTGGCAGCATGATCGAGGCCAAAGGATTGCAAGACAAGGTTAACGTGGTTAACTTCCACGCCTGGTGCGTTCGCCAACTAAATGCATATAACGTCGGGACGCCACCTCAGAACTCAAATAAGACTAATTTCTTCGACGCTTGCGTTGAAAAGCTCATTCAATCCGTCGACAACAAACTTATCCCGTCTGCCCAATATGATGCGGTATTGATCGATGAAGGTCACGATTTCAAGCCTGAGTGGTTCAAGCTAGTGGTGCAGATGATCCATCCGGACTCAAATTCATTATTGGTGCTTTACGACGATGCGCAGTCGATTTATGGGGGTAAGAAGAAACTCCGGTTTTCTTTCTCCAGCGTTGGTGTGCAGGCGCAAGGACGCACCACCATCCTCAAATTAAACTACAGAAACACGGCTGAAATTTTGTCTGTCGCACGAGCCTTTGCCGACGATTTGCTATCGCAAAACGATGCTGAAGACGATCAAGCGCCAACCCTTCTCCCTATGAGCACCGGCCGCCGAGGGCCCAAGCCGTTGTTGATCAAGCTCCCATCGCTAAAGGAAGAGGCGGACTATCTCGCGGAGAGACTGGCTGAAGCAAACAGGACTGGAACCGCATGGAACGACATTGCGATTATTTGCAGACACTATTCCACCGGTAACCCACTTATAGAGAGCTTGAATCGAAGGAACATCCCATTTGAATCGCAACTGGGCAAAAGCCATCCCTACAATCCAACGCATAACAGCGTCAAGCTCATCACTATGCATAGCAGTAAAGGGCTCGAATTTCCGATGGTCTGTATTCCTAGCCTTGGCGCGGAAATCATCGCGGATGAAGATTTGCAAGATGAAGCGCGCTTGGTCTACGTTGCGATGACTCGGGCAACACATGAGTTAATCATGACGCATGGAGAGCAGACTTTGTTTGTTGAGAAAATGCAGAAGGCGATGCAGACATTGCTTTCTTTATGAACGCTCTGAATTAACGGTTTGCATTTTGGTTTTTTGCTCTGTCTGGCTTGGCCGGCTCCCCGAGATCAGTACGACAGCTTCAGCCAGCTTGAAATCTGCTCTGGCGACCAATCTTCGGTCGCCGGCTTCCTCGCTTCCACTCCCTTGAGTCCAACATTGACGACAGAGGGAAATACTTTGGTCGCCTGGCTCACTTTCATGCCGCCTTACCCAATAGATCCGGCAATGGTAACCAGTTCAACAGCAAGTCCGGCACCTTTGTGGATGTTGGTCTGGGCGCATTTGCCGGGGAGCTCGTCTTCGTTGGCGCGGAACGAACCCAGTACATCATTTTTTCAAGTCTGAATCCCTTTAGATCGTGCAAGCCGATCAAATGGCACAAAAGAAATTGTGCCATTCATCATCATTTTTGATACTTATCGGCAAAATGTTGCATAAATTCAATTGCCTTAAGATAATATATAGAAAATTATCAAGAATGAAAAATGATCGTGGCGTTCGAACTCGAAAAACTTTATAGCCGTCGCAAAGATATCCACGAAAAATTCGGTGGACAGCAGCAAGGCGGAATCGCGACGCCGGCGAACGCGCCTTATATCTTTCTTTTTACGAGCGAAGCTGGCGAACAGCACGGCTACCGTGACGGCTATGACGAAAACGGCTTGTTCATCTATACGGGTGAAGGACAAACTGGCCCCATGCAGTTCCTCAGGGGAAATCGTGCGATCCGCGACCATATCAAAGATGGGAAAGAGCTACTTCTCTTTTCCTCTACAAAGAAAAGTGGGATCTACAGATTCAAAGGACCGTTTTTGTGCGCGGGATGCAGCGACGAAATGGTCGGACCAGACACAGAGGGCAATCCGAGGAAATTAATACAATTTCACTTAACTCCATCATCAGTGCTAACGGCACATCTCCAAGATGAATCAAGTGAACTCGTAACGCATGAAAATCTCAGTCTAGATGAGATGAGGAAGCGTGCTTACGCCGCCGTTGAAAACAAAGTATGCACTGCACCGGTGGTTTCAAAAAGAAACTTATACAAACGAAGCGAAGACGTCAAAGCGTACGTTTTAGCCCGTGCTAAAGGTATTTGCGAATCATGCGGGAAGACGGCGCCATTCTTAAATAAAGACGGGAAGTCGTATTTGGAAGCACATCACATTCGCCAACTGTCAGATGACGGATTAGACATTCCTTCTTGGATCGCAGCAATCTGTCCAAACTGCCATCGTGAGATTCATCATGGACGGGATGGGGCGATAAAAAATCAAATCCTGCTGACCCAAATCAATAGCTTTGAAAATTCACTAATTTGTTGATGTAGCCGCTCTATAGCCAAAAGTACCTGTCGCACGCGACGAGCGCCTGACTGGAAGTTTGCCGGGATGTATTGGGTACATCGCCGGCGCCGTGAAGCCACCGTCACTGCCGGCGCAAGCATCCGTCGCAATCGAAACGGATAGTGGCCATGGACGCGTGATTCCCCGCATGCATGGCCACCATCTTGATTGCAGCCGTGGCGTTCACGGCGTGATGCTGATTACTTAGGTGTAGCTTCTTTCACATCGGTCTTGGCGACAGGCGCGTCGGCCTTTGCCTTGGCAACAGGCGCCTTGACGTCTGCCTTGACTGCCGGCGCTTCGGCCTTTTCTTTTGCGGCAGGCTCTTTTGCTTCCGACTTTACTACGGCTTTCGCCTTGGCTTTTACAGCCTTGTGGTGCGCCTTGGTTGTCGCGGTCTTGACCTTGGCTTCAGTACCAGCGGCCTTTGCTTCCGTCTTTGCATCAGTCTTGACTGCCTGGGTAGTGGTAGCAGTGACTGCGGCAGCCGGTGCGACTGGAGCAACTGGTGCAGTGCCTTGGGCGAAAACAGATGTAGCAAACAAGCCAGCGATCAGAGTAGCGATTAATTTGTTCATTTGTGTACCTTTACGTTATCTTGATTACCCCGGGTAATTCCTGAGGACTTGAGCAATTAACGAGTGCTGCTAAGGGATTGTTGACGCACATTACACACGGTTACAACTATGTACATGAAGCGCCAAAACGATCCGATCGCACGTTCAACTCCACCAACGTATGCACCGGGTATTCCACAACAGCGCACTGAAATCAAAAAGGCCAACCCGCAGAGGTTGGCCTTTTTGATATACGTGTCCGGTCCTAAAATAGGTTGTCACTAACTTGGCACAGCTTTCACTTTCCGTGGCACCCGACAAATCAGACGTCAATATTCCCAGCTTGCAGCGCATTCAACTCAATAAACGCTCTCCGAGGTTCAACATCATCCCCCATCAAGGTCATAAAGATCTGATCCGCAGCAATAGCATCCTCAATCTGCACCTTCAACAACCGGCGCACTGTCGGATCCATCGTGGTTTCCCACAATTGCGAAGGATTCATCTCTCCCAGACCTTTATAGCGCTGCTTGCTAACGCCACGTTCTGCTTCATCACGCAGCCAAGCCATGGCTTGGTGGAAATCGATAATCGCTGATTCTTTGACTTTCTCACCAGCTCCACGACGGATCACAGCGCCAGGACCGATCAAACCCTTGAACGTTTCCGCAGCGTTGACCAATACCGTGTAGTCAGGGCTCGCAACGAAATCGCTGTCGATAGCGCTGGCTTTGATGTTGCCATGGTAGCGGCGATGAATACGCAGTGAGTGCTTGTCGGAGAGTTCGTCGGACTTCACGAAGACTTCCACCGATGGCTCGTTGATCGATGCCTGCAACGCCTTGGCCGATGCTTCGGCATCTACCAGCGTATCCAGCTTAAGCGTAACGCCAGTCATGATTGAGGTAAGTGCAGCACCATCAATCGCACGTGTTAAACGGGTGATGATCGAGTTCGCCATGTTGTATTGACGCACCAGCTCAGCCAGGGCAGGGCCGCTGATCGGCAACGCACCTTCGCTTGGCACCAAAGCCGCATCATTCAACGCAACCTGCATCATGTAAGTAACTTCTTCAGCATCATCTTTCAGATAACGCTCGTCCTTGCCATGCTTGACCTTATACAGCGGCGGTTGCGCAATATAGATATGACCACGCTCAACCAATTGCGGCATCTGACGATAGAACAGAGTCAGCAACAGTGTACGGATGTGGGCGCCGTCAACGTCCGCATCGGTCATGATAATAATGCGGTGGTAACGCAGCTTATCGGCGTTGAATTCATCAGCCCCGATGCTGGTGCCGAGGGTGGCGATCAAAGTAGTGATCTGTTCCGACGACAGCATTTTTTCGAAACGGGCCTTTTCCACGTTGAGCACCTTACCGCGCAACGGCAAAATCGCCTGGAATTTACGATCACGACCCTGCTTGGCGGAACCGCCGGCTGAGTCACCCTCGACGATGTAGAGTTCGCATAGCGCCGGATCTTTTTCCTGGCAATCGGCCAATTTGGAGGACAAGCCAAGCCCATCCATCACGCCTTTACGACGAGTCAGCTCACGCGCTTTGCGGGCAGCGTCACGTGCACGGGCGGCTTCGACGATTTTGCCGCAGATGATCTTGGCGTCGTTCGGGCGTTCTTGCAGATAGTCGTTAAGCGTCTTGGCGACGATTTCTTCTACCGGCAGACGGACTTCGCTGGAGACCAGCTTGTCTTTGGTTTGCGAGCTGAATTTCGGCTCTGGCACTTTTACGGACAAGACGCAGGTCAGGCCTTCGCGCATGTCGTCGCCGCTGGTTTCTACCTTGGCTTTCTTGGCGAAGTCATGTTCTTCGATGTACTTGTTGAGCACCCGGGTCATGGCGGCGCGCAGGCCGGTGAGGTGGGTGCCGCCGTCGCGTTGCGGGATGTTGTTGGTGAAGCAGAGTACTTGTTCGTTGTAGGCGTCGTTCCATTGCATGGAGACGTCGACCGAGACGCCGTCTTTTTCGCCGGTGGCCTGGAAAATGGTCGGGTGCAGGACGGTTTTGGCTTTGTTGATGTATTCGACGAAACCGCGGGTGCCGCCTTCGAACGCGAAGTTTTCTTCCTTGCCGGTGCGCTGGTCGGTCAGCTTGATGTGCACGCCGTTGTTGAGGAAGGACAGTTCGCGGATGCGCTTGGCCAGGATTTCGTAGTGGAATTCAACGTGCGTGAAAATCTCTTCGTCGGCCCAGAAGTGGACTTCGGTGCCGCGCTTGTCGGTATCGCCGATGACTTTGATCGGGGAGACGAGTACGCCTTCCTGCATTTCGGTTTCGCGATTTTGCGGTACGCCGCGCACGAATTCCATGTAATGCACTTTGCCGTCGCGGCGGATGGTCAGCTTGAGCAGTTTCGACAGGCCGTTAACGCAAGACACACCCACACCGTGCAGGCCGCCGGACACCTTGTAGGAGTTCTGGTCGAACTTGCCGCCGGCGTGCAGCTCGGTCATGACGATTTCGGCTGCGCTGCGCTTTGGTTCGTGCTTGTCGTCGAACTTGATGCCGGTCGGCACGCCGCGGCCGTTGTCGGTGATCGAGATCGAGTTGTCGGCATGGATGGTGACGTGGATTTCGGTGCAGTGGCCAGCCAGCGATTCATCGATGGAATTGTCCAGCACTTCGAATACCAGGTGGTGCAGGCCGGTGCCGTCAGAGGTGTCGCCGATGTACATCCCGGGGCGTTTGCGTACCGCTTCCAGGCCTTCGAGAATTTGGATCGAGGACGCTCCGTATGCATTGGGTTGCGGCTGATTGGTGTTGTCTTGAGGGGCTGATGACATGGCTACCTTCTGAAAAGCTTACTTCGGAACTACATATATTGGGGCTGAATGTTACTTTTGCAAGTAAACAGGGCGGAACCGCACAACGCGTTCCGCCCTGTTTCTTTAGCGAATTAAATCCGCATTGGCATGACTACGTACTTGAAATCGGCGTTTTCCGGCACGGTAATCAGTGCTGAGGAATTGGCGTCGCCGAGGGCGATGTTGACGTTGTCGCCTTTCAGGTTGTTGAGTACGTCGAGCAGGTAGGTGACGTTGAAGCCGATGTCGACGCTATCGCCGCCGTAATCGATTTCGAGTTCTTCAATCGCTTCTTCCTGGTCGGCATTGGTCGAGCTGATCTTGAGGCTGCCCGGGGTGACTACCCAACGCACGCCCTTGAACTTGTCGCTGGTCATGATGGCGGCGCGTTGCAGGGAGCGCAGCAACTGGTCGCGGCTGATGGTGAAGTCGTTCTTGTAACCCTTCGGCACCACGCGGGTGTAGTCGGGGAACTTGCCTTCTACCAGCTTGGAGATCAGTTCGATATCGGCGAACGACAGCTTGACCTGGTTGTTGGCGATTTCGAGTTGGACCGGTTCGTCGGTTTCTTCCAGCAGGCGCTGCAGTTCGATGATGGTCTTGCGCGGGATGATGACTTCCTGGCGCGCAAATTCCTGCTCGGTGGCTACCTGGCAAAACGCCAAGCGGTGGCCATCGGTGGCGACAGCTATAACGTTCTTGCCATCGAGTACCAGCAACAGACCGTTCAGGTAATAGCGGATGTCTTGCTGGGCCATCGAGAAATGGACCATGTTGAACAAATGCTTGAGGGTCTTTTGCGGCAGGGTGACGGTGGCGTTGTAATGATCTGCCTGGGCTACCGTCGGGAATTCTTCGGCGGCCAGTGTTTGCAGTGCAAAACGGGATTTGCCGGATTGCACAGTCATGCGTTTGTTACTGAGAGTCAGCGAGACTTCGCCGGTATCCGGCAGGGCGCGCAGAATATCGAGCAGCTTACGCGCTGCAACGGTCGTTGCTGCAACTTCGCTGCCGCTACCGACCTTGGCGTTGGTGGTGATTTGCACTTCGATGTCGGTCGACAGGAAAGAGACCTTTTCGCCGTCTTTGCGAATGAGGATATTGGCCAGAATCGGCAATGTGTGCCGACGCTCGACAATACCGCTCACGATCTGCAGTGGCCGGAGAAGGGTATCTCGGTTGGTTTTGACCAATTGCATAGCTATATCCTTGTTATTTAAAAATCAAATATTGCTGCTTGCTTGCATGCCTTACTTGTTACTTTGCTATTACTTTGCGAATACTTTCAAGCAGTCTATAAATGTAACTTAATTCGACTGCCAGCGACTCACAAACCATGTAAATCTGCGCAGGTTTCAGGTTTTTTTACAGTTTCCGCCAGAACATCTTTATTTAAGCGTAGCGACAAAAAAACCACACTTGCAACCAATTTTCAAAATTGCCTTATCCAAACTTATCCACAGGATTGCAGGCAATCCAGGCTGTGGACAAGACGACATTGAAATCAGCCCTTCAGCGTTTGTTCCAGCACGTGCAATTCATGGTTGCACTCTGGATTCTTGGTACGGTCGCCGGCGATCTTGCGGACTGCGTGCAGCACCGTGGTGTGATCGCGGCCACCGAACAATTCGCCGATTTCCGGCAAACTCTTCTGGGTCAACTCTTTGGCTAGATACATGGCGATCTGGCGTGGACGGGCGATATTGGCCGGCCGCTTTTTCGAGTACATATCGGCAACTTTGATGTTGAAAAAGTCGGCCACGGTTTTCTGGATGTTCTCGACGGAGATCTGCCGGTTCTGTACAGACAGCAAATCTTTCAATGCATCCTTGACAACATCGATGCTGATATCTTTGCCATGGAAACGTGAGTAAGCAAGAATCTTGCGCAGTGCGCCTTCCAGCTCACGGACGTTGGAACGTAAATGTTTGGCAACAAAAAACGCCACATCATCGGAGAAGGTGACGCCTTCCGATGCCGCTTTTTTCAGCAGAATCGCTACCCGCATTTCCAGTTCCGGCGGCTCGATGGCGACCGTCAGACCGGAGTCGAACCGCGAAATCAGGCGGTCATCCATGCCGGTGATTTCTTTTGGATAGGTGTCGCTGGTGATGATGATTTGCTTCTTTGCAGCGATCAATGCTTCGAACGCGTAGAAGAATTCTTCCTGGGTACGGCTCTTGCCGCCGAAGAACTGGATATCATCGATCAGCAACAAATCGAGCGAGTGGTAATAACGTTTGAAATCGTCAAAACCCTTGCGTTGGTAAGCAGTCACTACGTCGCGAACGTATTGTTCTGCGTGGATGTAGCGAATCTTGGAGTTCGGATTGTCGGCCAGCAGCTGGTTGCCGATGGCGTGGATCAGATGGGTTTTACCGAGCCCGACACCGCCATATAAGAACAGCGGATTGTAGGAAACACCCGGATTATTCGCTACCTGGATAGCTGCCGCCCGTGCCAGCTGGTTGGCTTTACCTGTTACGAAACTGTCAAAACTCAACGCGGTATTAATGCGCGACTGATCGCGCCTGGCGCTGACGGCACTGTTCTCGGTCTGCACTTCCGGCAGGCGATCGAAGTTGCTGTTGCCATAACTGCCGCCGCCGGCAGCGGACGACTGGCCGCTCGACTGCTCGCTATTATTATTGTTGTTAATAGCGACCGGCATGCTGGAGCTGACCGGCGCTGCCGTCGACTTGCGTGGATCGAGCACGAATACGACTTCGATCGGCGCCTCCCAATATTGGTGCGCCAGGGTCGTGATGCGGCTTGCAAATTGTGTTTTGACCCAATCCAGCTTAAAGCGATTCGGCGCAGCTATGCGCAACCGTCCGTCCTCGTAGTCGAGTGGCGCCAGTGGTTTTATCCACGCGCTAAATTGTTGAGGCGTCAATTCCTGCTCCAACTGGGTAGAGCAGCTCTGCCAGAAATTTTCCATGAATCGTTCTAAGTGAAGGTGTGCGGGATGAGGTTCTTTACGCCCAGGCTTGGTTTTTTTATTGCACGCTGGTTTCAGTAATGATTAACAATACTGCGCAATGCATAACTGGCGGGCGTGCCACACATAAGCCGCTATTCTACCCTTGCCGGCGCAAGTTATCCACAGGCACGGCCAATTAATACCGACTATTAAAGTAAAAAGCCTAAGTGTAAAAGACCGCTAAGTGATTGACAAACAAGCAGAAAATGGGTTCTAATTCAAGGTTCACTGTCCGCTGAATTGCCGGTTTGCGTGTTGACTGCTCTCTGTACTTGTCCCGATTTCGTTGTTCGAACCCGTGGCGACCAGGCTCAGATCCAATGGCGAAAGGGTAAAAACCCAGCGCTCTGAGTGTGAAGATCCGATTTATTTTTGCTGATTAGCGAGACCAACATGAAACGTACTTACCAACCTTCCGTCGTGCGCCGTAAGCGTACTCACGGCTTCCGCGCCCGTATGGCAACCCGCGGTGGCCGCGCTGTGCTCAATGCACGTCGCGCCAAAGGCCGCAAGCGTCTGGCAGCTTAATCTCAAGCCTGACGCTTAAGGCGTTGCTTGCGTGACAGAGAATCCAGACGTCCGTTCGAAGAACTACGTCCAAGACTTTGCACGTAAACGGCGCATCGTTAAAACGGATGAGTTTTCATCCGTTTTTCGTTTGCGCCCTGTCTTTAGAACGGCGCATTTCGTGTTGTATACCCGCCTTAATGCGCTGCCGCATGCCCGTCTGGGCGTAGTGGCGGCAAAACGGCTGGCACCACGCGCTGTTACGCGTAACACGGTAAAACGGGTTACGCGTGAGTTGTTTCGTCTGACACCATTGCCGCCAATCGACTGCGTTGTGCGTTTATCCAAACCGGTAAACACCAAAGCAGGCCCGGCTACGACTGCGCGCTTGAAGCGAGAGCTACATGGCGAACTGAAGCAACTGTTCGCGTCGCAACGTCTGGCGGCTGGCTCGCCGTAGCAGTACAGCCTTGTAACGTCGTATTTATATCGATATATTTCAGGGCTTGTATTGTTCCAGCCTGGCTATAGATAGCCTTAGTCCATAGTCCAGGCACGGAAGAAGAAGGAAAAAAGCTGTCATGAAAATGCCTCTACTGTTCCTGTTGCGCCTCTACAAACTGGGCATCAGCCCGTTTCTGGGACAGAATTGCCGTTTTTATCCCAGCTGCTCCGATTACGCAGCCGAAGCTATCCGCACGCATGGCGCCCTGAAGGGTAGCATGCTGGCCGGACGTCGCCTGTGCAAATGCCATCCGTGGCATGCGGGCGGACTCGATCCGGTTCCGCCACACCAGTCATCCACATCCCCCTCTGCAACCAAACCCGCATCGGTTTCCCGATCGTGTGGTTGCGGCCATTCCTGAATCATAGATAAATACTCTTATGGATATCAAACGTACCGTCCTGTGGGTTGTATTTTCGGTCTCGCTCTTGTTCCTTTGGGATCAATGGCAGCGCCATAACGGCCAGCCGTCATTGTTCTTCCCAAGTGCTAACCAGACTGTGCCAGTAGCAACCGGTCCTGCGGGTTCTGCCAGCGCTGTTGCGTCAGCCGACGCCAGCACTTCGGTGCCGCAAGCTTCTGCCGCTACTGCTGTCGCCGGTGCATCGGCTAGCGCCGTGCCTGCCACTGCCGCAGAAACCAAAGGCGAAATCATCACCATCACTACCGATGTCGTCAAAGCTGACATCGATACGGTTGGCGGTGAACTGACGCGCCTGGAACTGTTGCACCACAAGGACACGGTCGATCCGACCAAGAACCTGGTGTTGTTCGACCACAGCGCGATCCGTACCTATCTGGCTGAAACAGGCCTGATCGGCGGTCCTTTCCCTAACCACAAGTCGCCATTCACGGCCTTGCCAGGTGCCCGCACCATGGACAACGGCAACCAGGTGCAACTGGTGCTGGAATCGACTGAAGGCGGCGTCAAGCTGACCAAGACCTACACCTTCAAACGCGGCGATTACTCGATCGACATCAAGCACACAGTTACCAACGACAGCGCCGCGCCAGTCTCGCCTTCGCTGTACATGCAACTGGTGCGTGACGGCAATGCGCCAGAAGGCGAACAGCGTTTTGTGCACACCTTCACTGGCGCTTCGGTGTATACCGATGCCAGCAAGTTCCAGAAGTTTGCCTTCGACAAGATCGAAAGCGGCAAAGCCGACCATGCACTCAAGTCTGACGACGGCTGGTTTGCACTGATCCAGCATTACTTTGTCTCGGCATTCATTCCGCAAGACAAGGCGCCGCGCGAAATCTTCACCAAGAAGATCGCTACCAACCTGTATGCAGTCGGTAACATCCTGCCGTTGGGCACGATTGCACCGGGCGCCAGCGTGACCATGGATGCGCGTCTGTATTCCGGTCCGGAAGTACAGGCTGACCTGGAAGCCGTCGCTCCTGGCCTGGAACTGGTTAAGGATTATGGTTGGCTGACGATCATCGCCAAACCGATTTTCTGGCTGATGACGCAGATCCACAAAGTCCTCGGCAACTGGGGCTGGACCATCATCGCGCTGACCGTGCTGATCAAACTGGCGTTCTTCCCATTGTCGGCTGCCAGCTATCGCAGCATGGCCAAGATGAAGCTGGTCACGCCGAAGATGACATCGATCCGCGAGCGTTTCAAATCCGAACCGCAAAAAATGAACCAGGCCATGATGGAGCTGTACAAGACCGAGAAGATCAACCCGCTCGGCGGCTGCCTGCCGATCGTGGTGCAGATTCCGGTGTTCATCTCGCTGTACTGGGTGTTGCTGGCCAGCGTTGAAATCCGTAACGCACCGTGGCTCGGCTGGATTCACGATCTGGCTGCACCGGATCCGTTCTACATCTTGCCGGTTGTGATGGCGATTTCGATGTTCATCCAGACCAAGTTGAACCCGACGCCACCGGATCCGATGCAGGCCAAGGTGATGATGTTCATGCCGCTGATTTTCTCGGTCATGTTCTTCTTCTTCCCGTCGGGCCTGGTGTTGTACTGGGTCACCAACAACGTGCTGTCGATTGCGCAGCAGTGGGTGATTACCCGCAAGATGGGCGCAGGTCCGGCCAAGGCTTAAAATCGGATATACCGATTGTCGTAAAAAAGCCCGTGAATTAAAAATTCACGGGCTTTTTTGTGGCCATTTGCTTATCGTTGTTTCTATTATCCAACAACCCTCGTAGAATAATTCCATGTCTTTCGATTCCTCTCCCATCGCCGCAATTGCCACCGCACCAGGACGCGGCGGCATTGGCGTAGTCCGTATTTCCGGCAAGCAGCTGGGCTCCCTGATTGAAGCCGTTTGCGGCGTTCCGGAAAACAAGCTGACCCCGCGCCACGCCACCTATCTGCCTTTCAAGAATACCGACGGCAGCGTCATCGACCAGGGGCTGGCGATCTATTTCAAGGCGCCGCATTCTTACACTGGCGAAGATGTGCTGGAACTACAAGGTCATGGCGGCCCGGTGGTTTTGCAAATGCTGCTGACCCGTTGCCTGGAGGCGGGTGCGGATATCGGACTGCGGATGGCGGAGCCGGGTGAATTTACGCAACGTGCCTTTATCAACGACAAGCTGGATCTGGCCCAGGCTGAAGCGGTGGCCGACTTGATTGAAGCGTCCACCGAGGCGGCTGCCAAATCGGCTTCGGAATCGCTATCCGGTGCGTTTTCCAAGGTGATCCACGCGTTGGTGGGGCAAGTTACCAATCTGCGCATGCTGGTTGAAGCGACGCTGGATTTTCCGGAGGAGGAAATCGACTTCCTGGAGAAATCCGATGCGCGCGGCCAGCTGGCGACTATCCGCAGTACGCTGGATAACGTGTTCAGCCAGGCCGCGCAGGGTGCTTTGCTGCGCGACGGCTTGAACATCGTGCTGGCGGGGCAGCCGAATGTCGGTAAATCGTCCTTGCTGAATGTACTGGCTGGATCTGATGTGGCCATTGTCACGCCGATCGCCGGCACCACCCGCGACAAGGTGACTGAAACCATCCAGCTGGAAGGTATCCCGCTCAACATCATCGACACCGCCGGCATTCGCGAAGCCGAAGACGCCAACGACGAAGTGGAGCGGATCGGCATCGAACGCACCTGGGCCGCAGTGGCCAGCGCCGATGTGATCTTGCACATGCTGGACGCCAATCACGGCCCGTCGCTGGCGGATGAAAAAATCGTCGCCCGCTTCCCGAACAGCGCACCGATCATCCGCATCTGGAACAAGATCGACCAATCCGGCCACCGGCCCGCGGTCGATGTGATGAATGACGCTACCCATATTTACCTGTCGGCTACCGACCATCTTGGTATCGACCTGCTGCGTGGGGAGCTGCTACGCATCGCCGGCTGGCAGCAAACCGGCGAATCGCGTTACCTGGCCCGCGAACGGCATCTGATTGCGCTTAAGGCGGCGCGGGATCACCTTGATATTGCCGATCAGCATGCATCTCTCGACAACCGCGTCAACGATCAGTCGCTTGATTTGTTTGCGGAAGAGTTGCGGTTGGCGCAGGACAAGCTCAGCAGCATTACCGGGGCGTTTACGCCTGATGATTTGCTGGGGGTGATTTTTTCGCGGTTTTGTATAGGCAAATAAACAGTCCGTTCAGTCCGTTGATTTGTCAGATCCATACATGCATCTGAAGCTAACCTGCTTAGCTGGATAACTGCATCGAAAATTGATCCAGGTATAGAACGCAATCCTGCTCAACATAGCTCCGACTCCGGGAACCTGGTGAAATTTTGATCTTTTATTTATCTCTTGCGCTTATTTTTTGGGCTTTTGTTCTTATAGCTGAACATCGTAAAGATCTGCATCAATTACTCGTCGCCGCTGTCACCATCGCTTTTGTGATGCTCGCGGGTTTTCGGTGGGAGACCGGATATGACTGGATAGCTTACGAGCAGGCGCTTGCCGCCGCGCCCTCGCTTTTCCAATTGTCCTTTGCGCATTTACCAGACGCCCTCAGGCCAATGGAGCCTTTATTCGTCATATTGCTATCAACAATAAAGACATTTGGCGGCACCATGCAATCGCTTTATTTGATTGTTGCGCTTTTCAACGGGGTCACGTTCTATATTTTCGTCAGGTATTGCAGAGCGAGCGTTATTTTTGCGTTTGCCGTGTATTTTTGCTGGGTATATCTATTGGCTCAGATGGCACTTATCCGACAGTCGATCGCCTTGTCGTTCTTAATGCTTTCGCTAATCCGGTTCGATAAGTCAAAGCATTCGTCGGCGCTTGCTCTCTTCTTTATGGCGATCGGCTTCCAGTATTCAGTACTGATGTTTGCACCGGTTTTTCTCACCAAAGCTTACAAGAAGATTATTGCATTCGAGATCCCGATTTTATTGGCGTTAGCGGCGTTTTACCTTTCAGGAATCAGCTTGTTTGATATGCTCGGATACGTCGCTGAGCACGCCCACTTCAGATTCATTACAGAAAAATTCCAGCACTATTCCAGCCTTGGGCCATCTCCCAAAAGCGTGGGGACAGCAATATATTTGTTAATTAATATTTTCAGCTTTTTGTATTTTTCAAAATTTGCAAATATCAGCTCTCGATTAGAAAAATCGTTGATGCTTTCGATCCTTGTAACGATTATTTTGGAAGCGGTTTTCTGGCAATTCTCGCTACTCTGGCTCCGAGCCCACTACTTTGTTGTAATTGCCCAGGGAATCTTGTTATACAAAACATGGGAAACAATAAAACCATTGCATAGAGCGGCCCAGCTGACGGTGGTTTTCGTGCTGAGCATCGTGGCGTTGGTTAAACCTTTGCTCGATGAGACGGCACGTCCGTATTTTCCGTATCAAACGAGTATGCGTTTTATATATACCAATGACCTGGGCGACGGGCGAAAAAGGCTGGAGGATTACAATTTGATGGCTAGCGAAAAGGAGTGCGCTATAACAAAGTGCAGGCCGGGTATCCTGAACAAATGATTGCTCCGTTCATGCAGTTCCGCTTTTTTCTCCCTAAGTGTTGGACTTAGCCCGCAACCACAAGGCATCTGGATATTGCCGATCGGCACGCGTCGCTCGACAACCACGTCAACGTTCAGTCGCTTGATTTGTTTGCGGAAGAGTTACGGCTGGCGCAGAACAAGCTCAGCAGCATTCCCAGTTGCTGTACTTATCTTCGCCACTCACCAGCCACGCATAGGCTGGACGTATCGGCGGCACAACTTCCCAGGGAGCGAACCGCCTCCAAGACTGCCGGATGGCTAACCAAATCGGCGATCCAAGGGTGCAATAAATGCCCGAAAACCCGCCTCTCTCCCTCTGCAACAACTTTACCCGGGTCACAAAAATCCAGATATTGGCGATATGCCCGCAGCGCTTCCAATTCTGACAAGGCTGGCAGAGGAAAGACTGCACCATGTTGCCGGTATTCCGATAACAGTAAATTTTCAGGCTTCATGCGACGATAGCCTCCATGCAAATATGATGAATCTGGGAAGCTCTCACAGTGGTTGTGTGTTCGCTGGAAACTTTGTGAGCGGCTGCCGCGGTCATGTTCGCCCACCCCGGGTCACCCCGCAGGAATGCATCGCGCACATCAACGGTGTCTCCAATGACGCTCTGCAGATCGGTTCCGACGTAGTGTTCACCCTCGACAAAACCCAACGCCGATAACCACTTGCCAAGAGACGTTCGCTCGCATATTGGGAGGCAACCAGCCGCCATCCCCTCAAATACCTTCGCAACCAGATAGCCAAAGACTGAGCCACAAACGAGCATGGCGGGATAAGTTCGCAGTAATTCAGCATAACGTTCACGGCCCAGATGCAGTAGAGCGATGGAATCTGCTTGCATGTTGTTCGCCTTGTCACCCGGGTAACCTGGGTAGCCCGGGTGATCAACAACGTCGCAAACCGATGCTGACAGTTTCGCCTGACAAAACTGACGGAATGGATAGGGCCAGGTACGTGAACCGGACAAAAGAATACGATCCGACGACGGTGAAAATTTAGCGGGGCAATGGAAATAGGATGCTGCGGCATGTGGCATCCAGTGGGTTTTGTGCCGAGTAATCTCCGGGTACCACTGATGCAATTTGTCCTGATAGGTTGCGAGGATCAAATCGGCCCACTCAAATGCACGCAGCCGCTGCTCTCGACGATGAGGAGTGAAGTAATGTACGTCATCGCAAAAAAAGATCCGCTTCGCCTGCCCGTCGGCAGGGAGCGAATTTGCGCAAAGTGCCGAGGCATTTCGTTCAAGTAACTCATATGCCTCCCATAGCAAGACAATTCGCGCACGTCGAATCGCCGCCACCACGACCGCATCGTCCACTTCGCCGATGACAAGCTTGGTCCAACCGCAATCAACCAAGCCTTGTTGCAGTTCGTAGAATTCGCGTGAAATATAGGTTTCCCATCCCGCTGGCACACACAGCAAAAACATGCCGTTCCCGGCAGGCGGGGAATCGAGCAAAGGGGTGACTTCCTGATCTTCATCCATATGGCGCTCGTTGTTCTTTCTGGACGCAAGTGCGACCTAAAAATCTTTACCTCAATGACGCGCAGCCCCGCGATGCAGGAGCCATCGATTCGATGCCGCTCGGCTTCACGTAGCAGGGCAGTGACATGCCTGCCGGGATATCGGTAAGGTGCTCAATTCATTAAAACCAGGATTTCATACTAGACCATCTCCCCCATCAAAACTTGATTTTTAGACAATCCAAGAATTGCCTTAAAACTTGCCTGATTAGTCGTAATACGCAAAGAAGCGGCGCTCGAGCCAATTTTTAGAGCCTCGCTCCTTCATCGGTTCGAGACCTTTTTATTGCGCAAATACGAATGACTTAAAAAGGGGTATTGAAAATCAGTTGAGGGGACACAATATTGATTTAGTCTCCTCCAACTCTCCCTAAGTTTTGGACTTAGCCCGCAACCGAAAGGTTGGCGGGCTTTTTTTGGGGTTCATCGCGGATTGCTTTACTGCGCAGCAGGAGTAAAGTGAACGGGCACGTGCATCTTCCTTAAAACAGCAATTCACAAAGGAGATTCGTATGTCCGCACATACTTACAAGATAGTCGAACTCGTCGGATCGTCCACGATTGGCACTGACGACGCCATCCAGAACGCGATTTCCAAGGCCGCACTTACGGTAAAACACATTGACTGGTTTGAAGTCATTGGAACCCGGGGGCATGTAGCGGATGGCAAGGTCGCTCACTTTCAGGTCACGCTCAAAGTAGGCTTCAGACTTTTGGATGGCGCACCCTGACCCGGCGATTGCCACATATAAATAGTAAATAACTTAATAGGTCTTGAAAATTGGACGGGGGGCACAATATTGTCCTGGTCTCCTCCAAATCTCCCTAAGTTTTGGATTTAGCCCGCTGCCGCAAGGCTGGCGGGCTTTTTTTTTGTCTCTTGAAAATGCGTCGAAAAAAATAACAAGATGACAATATTCCCGGTTCGCACACTCGCGGAAATTATTTTCAACGACAAATCAAAGGTGTACATTGCCTATAGCGTCGATAACGCTGATAACGTCGAACCGAGGCGCATATGAAACCGCATATGAAACATTTCTCCACCTTTCTCCGCGAAAATCCCCTCTACGCAGGGTTGCTGGGTCTGCTCGCGATATTTGCCGTGATAAAAGGTATCACCCTCGGGATTGCCTACGTTATTGGCGCGACGCTAAAGCTTGGCGTTGTGGCAGTGGGTCTTTTGCTTGCCCTGAAAATTCTGCTGGTGGCTGCCTGGCTGGCCAATAGAGCAAAACGTCAGTCCAGGCCGCTCCTGCTGAAATAACGCGATTTTCGATTACCGGCCTGCGCCGGCTTACCTCACCCAATCCCGCCACAACACCATCAGCACCGTCATCAGTGCAGGGCCAATGAAGAGGCCCAGCAGTCCGAACGTCTGTGCGCCGCCGAGGATACCGAACAGGACCAGCAGGAATGGCAGGCGCGTCGAGCTGCCGATCAGCAATGGCCGCACCAGATGTTCGGCGATCAGCACAACAACAAAGCCGAATACGAGGACGCTGACGGCGCCGACGGTTGCCCCTTGTACGAAAAGCCACAGGGCGGCTCCGCAGAAAATGATTGGCGCGCAAAACGGCAGCATGGCAGCAATTGCCGTCAGCAGGCCGAGTAGCGTCGCATGCGGTACACCGGATATCGCGTAGGCGATACCCAGCAGCGCACCTTCGCCGATACCGACCACCACCAGGCCGGCGACGGTGCCGCGCACGGCCGCCGTCATCTGGCTTGCGATCAGCGCTCCCTCGGCGCCAAAGGCGCGGCGGGTTGCCTTGACCAGGTTTTCGCTCATGCGCGGACCAGCCAGGAAAATGACGAAGAGCGTGACCAGCATGAAGCCAAACAGGATCAGCCCGTGTGCGGCGACCGCGCCAAAATGGCGGCCGAAAGCAACCGCCGTTTCACCATGCAACCCGTTCATTACCGGCGAATCGTGTAGCGGACGTGCGAGATTTTCTTGCCACCAGCTTGCGATCTGCTGCGCCCCGAAAGGCAAGTGATTGACCAGGTCAGGCAGCGGGATGCCGTTGGCTTCCGCCTGCTTGAACCAGGTTACGAAGTCGTGCATCTCATGCGCGGCCTGTGTAATGACGAGTGCGAAAGGCAGCACGACGAACAATGCGACTGCGGCTGCGAGCAATAAGGCGACGATGGTTGCGCGGGCCCGCGATCCACGTTGCGGTTCCAGGCGCAACAACAGGGGCCACAACGCTATCGCAATCACGGCGGCCCAAACCACTGCCGGAATGAAATCGCGCACAACCCACAGTGCGAGTATGACGAGCACCGCATAGAGCGCGGTCGATGCGGCTTGCTGGATTTTCTTGTTGCCAGGTTCTGGCTCGCCAGACTTGCGTTGGATCATAGAGGTGTCTTTTTTAGTTGATATGCGTCCTGGCCAACCGCAGCCGTTTTCAATGGTAACCGAAACGTGTACAGTCCATATTCCGCCTAATAAAGGGATCTATGAAATACCTCTCCAGGCTGCTCCGCGACGAGAACCTCTACCTGTGCCTGTTGTGCATACCCATGATGTTTGCCATTTTAAGAGGCAGCAAATTTGGCATTGCCCATGTCGACAGCATGACGCTCAAGATCGGCATTGCAATCCTGGCTCTTTTCCTGACATTGAAAATGACGTGGCTGGCAGCCTTGATCATCCAGACGGCAAAAAACCTGTACAGGATTTGCGTAAGGAAGTAGCGCGCCTCGTATCGGTCGACCCTCGATATCGAGGGTCGACGATCAGCGTGCGGCGCGATTGACGGCAATATTGCCCGCCACCTGCGATCAGTGATTAATAGCGGTTCGGGTTGTCATCCCTGCGATGATCATCACCTCTGTCATCGTGGTGCTCGTGCTGGTCGCCGCCATTTCTATAACCGCCATCTCTCGGACCGTATGGGGCAACTACGCAGCCGCTGAGCAGGACGGCCAAACCAAACAAGATAGCAAGGCGTTTCATGATGGTTTCCAGACTTTTCAGGGATATCAGGTTCGACGCTTGAATCCGTGTATCGTTCATTCCGCCCGAATCGGTCCGATATGGAAATGGCTAGCTGGCCGGCCGTTCGGTCAGGCTTTCGCGCCAGTCGCCGGAATAGGCGAAAGTCGGGGCATGGACTTCCTGGGCGTACCAAAAATGTGTCCTGAGCTTATGATTCGGCTCCATGAACCAATGGGCGTGCCCGCTTGCATCCATTGCCCACCAATGCGCGCCTTTCGGCGCATGTCTCCAGTCAACCTCGCCGTACATATTTGCCTCTTGCTTTTCAGCTACGAAAATAATGCCCTAAAGCGTAATGTCTTGAAGCAGCAATTTCTGCAATTTTCATTACAGAATCCAAACGCTTAACAGACATCTACACAGAAAGACATCTACACAGAATAAAAATTCTGACAGGCACATTGGCTGGCGAGTTCCGTTATTTACACAGCACCGTGGCGATACAGCCGCTACCGCTAGTCGACCATTGGACCGGATTGCCGGCGGTCGGCGTCAACACATAGGTATCTGTGGCAAGAATGCCGTCTTTTGCTTGTGGAACAACTGTGATGACGCCGTTCTTGGTGCTGACCGTAGCCACGCGACCGCCTGGATCTCCGGCAGCATCGGCGGGAATGCCATTGGCGCCGCCGTCGCAACCTGCGGTGGCATTCAATTTCTGCACACAAGCCTCGACTGCAGATTTAGTCGCAACGCTCGCCGCAATCACTTCTGCAAATTTTTCTTTCTTCAGACGGTTTTGATAAGCAGGTATGACAACCGCTGCCAAAATGCCAATAATCGCAACAACCAGCATCAACTCTATCAACGTGAAACCTTGATCCCTCCGGACAGGCAGGCGATGTGAATTTTTCATTTTGACACCCTTTGATTTAGTGGAGCAGGCGAAGCTTCCAATTAGAGAGCCAGAAGCTGATTTTGTTCTTACTGTTCGTGCAAGACATGGCGCTTGTGTTGCCTATGGTATATTTTATGCATCTATTGCCAAAAATGCAAAGTCTCGGCTGTCAAATTAATGCGATGATCTCGGCTCACCAGGGAGATCGATTGCAACTGCCCGCCTCAGCTGCCAATTACTTTCTCAATCCGCCGATCGGGAATTAACCACATGATCGCCACCAGCACGTACAGCCCGAGCGCCAGCCACCGATTGACGAAAGAAAATGGAATCGCAACCGCGTAGGCAATCACCGATAACTTACCCTTGAAGTCATTGCCGACCGCTTGGGCCAGAACCGATTCCTTTCCATGCAGATTGATCAGCGTGCGGCTCAAAATGTAGTAGGCAACGCCGGCCATCAGCAGCACCACGCCATACAGCGCCACCGGCACTTCGGAAAAATGATTTTCACCCATCCAGCCGGTGGCGAACGGAATCAGCGAGAGCCAGAACAGCAGATGCAGATTGGCCCACAAGACCGAACCATTGATCTTTTGTACTGCATGCAACATGTGATGATGGTTGTTCCAGTAGATACCAGTATAGATAAAACTGAGTATGTAGCTGACGAACACCGGCAGTATCAGCCACAGCGCGGCCAGGCTAGGTTCGTGCGGCACTTTCATTTCAAGCACCATGATGGTGATGATGATGGCGATCACGCCATCGCTAAATGCTTCCAGCCGGCTCTTTCCCATACAAGATTTCCTTTAATTCAGCTAAGGCCCGGTTCTGATTATCTATTCTCTAAGATTCTGTTGCATAAATCCGAATTTTGGATGGATAAGCATGCCAAATACAAAAGAGAAGACGATTTTGCAATCTCATTTTGCTACATTCATTTACTTAAAGTTACACTTGTTGCCCCTCCGAACAACATCTACTGATTGTTACCCGTACACTGAAGCTATGAAACGGCGAAATTGCCGAATGGTGTGCAGGTAAACAGGATACAAAATGAAAAAACTTTTAGCATGTCTGGCGTTTGGCGTCATTGCCGCTGGTGCTTGCGGCAGCGCTGCAGCTCGTGTGGATGTCGGCGTTGGCATTTACGTCGAGCCGCCGCCACAGGTATATTACCCGCCGGTTGTACAGTACGAACCGCGCTATGTTCCCGCGCCGGTGTATTACCCTCCGCAGCCAGTCTATGTGGAACCCGGCTGGCGCGAGCATCGCGAATGGCGGGAGCGTCGTGACGACGAGTGGCGTCGTGAAGAATGGCGTCGTCGGGAAGGCTGGCGTGAACATCGTCGCCATCATGACGACGATTGAGCTTGACTAAGCTTGCATTCGACTGAACCAAGCCCGCTGCCAGCGGGCTTCTTTTTTTACGACTAACGCCCCCAGCATTCCGCCAACGAGGCAGTATTGCCGATTAGTCCACGTGCGCCGGTATGGTCCAAAGTGAATGTGCCGCATTTGTCCATGACAGCGGGCACCGCGTGCAATTGATAGGCGCTGGCATGGGTTTGCCCGTCTACCAGACTGATCGCATACTTGATCGCACCTGTTTGCGGCGAACGATTCAGGTCGTCCGGCAGGACAGGGGGCTGGTTATCACCGCCGAGGTAGGTGTGATGCACGGAGAAACGTCGCTCCATCCAGTTTGCCGCTTCCAGCATGGTTGCTCGCGCGGCCACGCGTTGGCTGCGCCTGACATGCTCGCTATAACTGGGCAACGCTATGCTGCTCAGGATAGCGACGATTGCTACCACGATCATGATTTCGACCAAGGTGAAGCCTCTTTGCTTGTGCATACTCTTTGTCTCTAGCTCGGGCCAACACTATTCAACGGCACCGGCAATTGACGCCAGGTTCTTATCGGGCGCCGTGTGGCCGGATTAAGGTCGAGCGCTTGCAGCCCGCCGTCGCGGCCTCTTATAGCTACTTGCCGGCGACCATCCGGCAACGTGATGAAAGCGGGTGTTACGGCTGAAACAGCTACTTCCAGCATTGAAACATCTTGCGGGAAATCATCGAGTGCCGCTTCGGCCGTGGCGCCGCCTGTGGTGAAGTCGATTGCAATCAGATACGATTTTTCCGTGCTGGAAGAGTAGGTCAACGCCCACAATACGCCATCGATGATCTGCAATTTCCCGACTACCTGGCCAACTTTAGCGGGCAGGTCGATGTACCAGCCGCCTTGTCTGCTCCAGTTGACGGTGTTGCTGGTTAATTGCCATTTTCCGGTATCGGCATCTGACTCCGTCAGGGTTTGTTTCTGCAACTGGCTTCTGCTTGTGGCAGGAACAGCGCCTGGCTTTTCCAAGATGCCGTACAAGCTTGCTGTTTGAGACTTGCTCCTGGCATCGTCCTCAGTTTTACCCGCACCAAACATGATCATGGCGCCGCCTTGGGGATGATGATCAAGCAAGGCTTGCCGCATCAGGGATTGCATCTTGCCGCCGCTATCGGCAGCCACAAACAGGGGACGACCGTCGAACGCGACTTGCCAGCGCTCCGGCTCACTTGCACTAAGGTCGAATTTCCAAAGACTGCCTAGCAAGTCGCCTGCATAGGCAGTACTTGCTTCACGCCGTTGGTTAAAGACCAGGGCCGGCGTCCCCAAGCCATTTGGAATCGCCGAATCAACGGCGCCGGCCACCAGCTTTTTTATCAGTCTGCCGCTAACCAGGTCGACCAGAAGCATGACGGCGCGTTGTTTCTCGCTCTGATAACCATTGCCATACAGCGCGACCCAGCTACCGTTGCGCAGGCGGATTGCGAAGGCCTCTCCCAGCAAGTAACCCATGTCTTCATCGGGTAGCCCCTGGCCGTCGTCTTCCGCGCTCTTTTGCCAAAGGAGTGCGGATATCTGCGCCTCCGGATCGCTGACATCGATCGCAAACATGCTCTTCGCAGCGGCGCCGGTCGAACCAAGGAGGATGGTTTTCCATGCGGCGCTTCCGCTCTTGCCGAGATAGGCGTCACCTGCGGTGATCTGGCCATCAACGAACAAACGGTGTGCATAGTCGATGTCGCTCAATAACGGCAAATGCTCAAAGATGGCGTGTGGAATGAATGCGGTTCTTTCGACGCCGCTGATGGCATCGAAACCATGCAGCATGCCGTCATTGGCGCCAACGTACAGCATGGCGCGACGCTGGCTCTTGCTATCGACAAACTGCCGGTAACTGCCACCGCCTTCTGTTGCAGGCAGCAGCTGATAAGCCGAATCGGAGACGCCGACATACAGCGGTGACGAATTGATGATGTCGCCCAGCTTGCCTTCACGATCCCGGAACCGGCCGACGCCATGTCCTATTTCCAGCGCGTCGTTACCTCTCAGGTATTGCAGGACATCCTCCGAGGACAATATGGATTTTTTCACGTCGTCCATATGCGGCCATTCAAATGGCAGCGTTCGAGCAACGGTGCCTTCGCCGGCAGTCAGGATACGCCGCGCCTGCCACGGCGGAATCAGATCGGCGGCATCCCATTGCGCCGTTTCGGAAACGCCGTTCATACCGATCGGATAGGCTTTGACATGACCTTGCCATGTGGTGGCTTCGTAGCTGGTTGTATAGATGAACGGTTGCTCATCCGGCGTATTTGCGGCTTGGGCATTAACAAACATCAGCATGGCTACGCAGATGCCGCAAAAGACAGCTTTCATACTTGGGAGCACTTCCATGAGGAACGACGTTATGAAGGATACGAAGGCTACAAAAGCAAATAACTTTGCAACACAACCACCGCCGCCGTACTCGCGCCTATCCCGCGCGCGGTAACTCTATACGCTGGCCGCTGTTGCGGGAGGTGCTGCTGGTACTGCAGGTCGCCGTCGAATTGCAATTTCTCAACCAGGCAACGCGCTGGCATCGCAGCCGCCGCGCCTTCGCTGCCTATGCGCGGCATGGCCACCGAGACATTGCTGTTACTCCAGCTGTCTGCGATTTCCCAATAGGGTTTGCTATTTGCGCCGTCAACCGGAATCGGCCCTTGCTTGAGTTGCGGGATGGTAATCGGCGATAGCTGCAGCTGGTTTCCGCAAAAACGCAGGGCGTGTTCGGCGGCCTGGAATGCCATCTGCCGGTTGCCGGCATTGGCGGCCATTTTTGCTTCAAGCAAAGCCGCACGCAATGCGGTGAAACCGATAAGCATCATGACCATCAGGAAAATCAACACCATCGGCAAGACCAGGCCAGACTGTGGATGCAATTGCCGACGAAAATTCTTCATGGCGATACCACCGCAGCGTAGCAAGACACCTCTCGATGCAACACCGGATCGGCTGCTGTTGGCTGGCAATTTCTCGCAACTGGAGTAGCTCCGTCGGCCGCAGCAAGCATATCCAGGAAATATACCTTGACCGTAAAACCATCGGCCACCGAACCGGCGATCTCGCCCCAGCCGCCGACCATGGCATTGCCGAGGCCGGTACGCCACTCATGAATATCTTTTGCCGCCAGTTCCTGCGAAGTACAACTCCCGGGACCAGGGCAGGATGGCGCAGGATCACCAAGCGCGGGATATCTCTGCCGCGACAGATTGTAGGCGCCGTCATGGGCGCCGCGGATATTGCCGCGCATGCGATCGGCCAGGTCGGCGCTGAACTGGCTTGCCATGGAACGCAGGTGCGCCGTCTTCTGATAGCGCAACGCGACGATCTGCATGCTGATCAAGGCAAACATGGCGAAGACCATGATGACGATCGCCACCAGCACTTCTATCATGCCGATTCCGGATTGCATCGTAGCGCGATTGCCGGCCAAGCTCATATCCGTCTCCTTTTCAGTCCAACATCTTCTGGAAAGAATTATAGGAACGGCATGTCGACGAGGGAATAGGTTATGCGCCTAAGTACGCGGCAGGCAATACCTAATAAACTTCAAGCAAATTTATCCAGCAGAGCGGCCAGATTCCTGGCGCTCTGCTGTACTTGCTCAGGGCCGTCTGCAGCAGTGGTGTGGGTAACGATGGCATCGGTCAGCAGAGTGATGAATGCCCGGTCCAGCGCCTTGCGGGCGGCGGCCAGTTGCTGGGCGACGCCATCGCAATCTGCCGGCACTGCGGCATTGGCAATCAGTTTTTGCACTCCGCGAATCTGGCCTTCGACCCGTGCCAGACGATGCAGCAAGTCCTTTTTCTGCTCATCCGTCAGCGCCGTGCCATGCACGATTTTTATAGGGGTATCGCTCAATGTCAACCTCCTTGATTCAACGATAAAGGCAAGGGAAAACTAAGCGTGACCTTAAGACCTGGGGCCTGATCCTTGCTGTCGTCTGCCACGGAAAGCGTAATCTGCGCCTGATGCATCGAAGCGATATCACGCACGATCGATAAGCCGAGACCGGCGCCGCCAGGGTTTTGCTGCTGCGCCGACGGCGCCCGATAGAAGGCAGAAAACACGCGCTCCCGATCTTCTTCCGGGATACCCATGCCGCTGTCTTCCACCTCCAGTATGGCACGCTGCGCCACGCTAGCCACGCCATCGCGGCGCAACCTCAAGACGATCTTACCGCCAACCGGCGTGTAGTGAATCGCATTGTCGAGCAAATTACTGATCAATTCGTGTAGCAGCAGCGCATTGCCGTTGACGATCAGCTGGTCGGTGGCGTCGAACGCCAGATCGATTTGCTTTTTGACCGCACTGCGCGCCTGCTCCAGTCCAACCTGGCGTGTAATGTCAGTCAGCGACACCGGTTCGACGCCACTCTCAGCCGCGCCGTGCTCAGCGCGCGCCAGCGTCAGCAGCCGATTTGCCAGATGGACGGTAGCGTCGGTGGTGCCGGCAATGCTGGCGACGATCTCACGCAGGTCTTGCCAGGCGCGGGGGTCGTCGGGATTGCGGTCGAATTCGCGCAGGGCCAGTTCGGCTTGCGTCTTGAGTACGGTGAGCGGCGTGCGCAGCTGATGCGAGGCGTCGGCGATGAAACGACGTTGACCGGTAATCAGCGCTTGCAGCCGTCCCATATAGCCGTTCATGGCGACCACCAGCGGCCGCACTTCCCGGTGCACCTGGTTGACCTCGAAATCGGCCAGATCGGTGGTGGCGCGTGCTTCCACTGCCGCTTTCAACTGCATCAGCGGGCGCAATACGAAACGCACCGCAAACCACACCAGCAAAGCCGCCACCGTCACCAGCAAACCTTGGCGCCACATGGTGCTGAAGAGAATTTTACGGGTCAGGTCGCTGCGCGCATCCATGGTTTCACCAACCTGGATCAAGGCGATGCCGCGCATCGAATCGTCGTACACCGGTTGATACAGGGCGGCGATGCGGACTGGCTGGTTGTGATAACTGGCATGATAAAAGCGCACCAGCGCTGGATAGATTTCCGAGCGCGGCACGTCCGGCGGCAACGCCGGCAAATCCTCATAGCCGGAAACAAATTCTCCGTTAGTGCCGGTGACCTTGTAATAGATACGTCCCAGGGTATCGGTTTCGAAGCTGTCCAGCGCCACATACGGCACATCGGCGACCACCTTGCCATCGACCACCGAGACCCGCTCGGCAAGAGCCCGGGTCGAGGCTAGCAGGGCGCGGTCATACGCCAGGTCGGCCACATCGAGCGCGTTGCGATAGACGGAAAAGGCATCCAGCGCCACCACCAGCAGCAAGGGAATCAGCAGCCAGCTCAATAGCTGGCTGCGCAAGCTGCCTAAGGATTTAGCCGGCTTGGATTTGTGGTCAGCGCCGGCAGGATGGGCTAACGGCGCCGTCATTTTTCCGCGACAACTTCCAGCAGATAACCGAGGCCGCGCAAAGTGGTAATGGCGACTGCCTCGGTATCGGTGCGCTGCAGTTTCTTGCGCAACCGATGGATATAGATTTCAATCGCGTCGGGATTGGCGTCATCGACCAGCGAAAATACCTCGTCGAACAATTTTTCCTTGGATACTACGCGGCCGGTGCGGCTGATCAGCACCTCCAGCACCGCATGCTCACGCGGGGTCAGCGCCAGTACCGCATTGCCATAGCTGAACATGCGCGATACCGTATCGAACTGCAGCGCGCCGCAATTGTAGATTGGCGCCTCGCCGCCTTGCGCACGGCGCAGCAACGCTTTAACGCGCGCCTCCAGCTCGACCAGCTCGAACGGTTTGGCCAGGTAATCGTCGGCACCCAGATTGAGGCCCTGCACCCGATCTTGCAAGCCGCCACGCGCGGTCAGGATCAGTACCGGTGTTTTGCTGCCGCGGGCGCGCAGACGCTTCAATACTTCCAGTCCGTCCATTTTCGGCAAGCTCAGGTCCAGTATCACCAGGGCATATTGCTGGGTATGCAACAAGCTGTCGGCGTCGGCGCCGTTCATGGCGCACTCGACCGACCAATGTGCATCCTGCAGCGCCTTGGTCAGCCAGCGCGATAACTCGACATGGTCTTCAATCAGTAAAATCCGCATGGCTATTGGCGAGTAATGGGCGAGTAGTAGCTAAAATTCAAAAAACGGTCGCCAATACTCACACAGAAAACCGCGCTTGGCAAAACCTGAGTGAAAGGAAAATGAAAGACTGCGGCCGTTATGATGTAAAAAAATGAATAAAGCCCTGGTTTCGCATTTGCTCGCATACACACTAGTATTGCAGCTGAAACAACAACAGAATGGGTAGGAGACAATGACTTCCGTTATCAACTGGATTGGTGCACTCGGTGCATGTGTCACGCTAGGCGCTTACGCAGCGCCGGTGCAATGCATCGCCCCGGCAAAACCGGGTGGCGGCATGGCCGTGACTTGCAAGCTGATCCAGAAAGGCCTGCAACTGCCGGCCGCAGGTGCAAAGCAGGATACTCCCGTCAAGATCAGTTACCTACCGGGTGGCATCGGTGCTGTGGCCTGGAATTCCATCGTCACGCAACGCCGTGCCGAAGCCGATACGCTGGTGGTGTTTTCCGGCGGCTCCCTGATGAACCTGGCGCAAGGCAAATATGGCGATGCCGATGTCAGCAATGTTCGCTGGGTAGCGGCGGTCGGCGTCGATTACGGCATGATCGCGGTGCGCGCCGATTCACCGTATAAGACCTTGCACGAGTTGCTGGACGCGCTCAAGAAAAATCCGGGCAAGATCACCATCGGCGCTGCCGGCACCGTCGGCAGCCAGGACTGGCTGAAGATTTCCATGTTGGCCAAACAAGATCAGATCGATCCCAAGACGCTGCGCTTTGTCGCGCTGGAAGGCGGCGGCGAGGCATTTACGGCTTTGCATGCCGGCCACGTGCAAGTGGTTTCGGGCGATGCCTCAGAGGCCACCTTGCATTCCCTGGATGGCGAGATCCGCGTGCTGGTGGTGTTATCCGACAAGCGCCTGCCTGGCGCGCTGGCCCATGTGCCGACGGCGCGCGAGCAAGGCTTGCCGGTCAGCTGGCCGATCATACGCGGCGTCTACGTAGGTCCGCAGGTCAGCGATGCCGACTACAAACGTTGGGTCGGCACTTTCGACAAAATGATGGCGACTCCCGAATTCGACCGCCTGCGCGCCAGCAATGGCTTGTATCCATTCGCGATGAGCGGCGACAAGCTCACTGCATATATCAGGAAAACCGTTGATGACTATCACCAGCAATCGATCCAGCTTGGCTTGATCAGATAAATCCGGCTTCGACCTGCAGATCTTGCAGGTCCGGCAAAACCCCGTAAGCAATGCCAGATGGCAGCCATCACGTGGCTGGCTTCTGCTCGCCTGCGCCTTTTGAATGACTTACCTCGTTCGCAGTACCCATATCTACCAGGAGATTACACCCATGCTGATCAAAAAACCTCTGGCAAGCGCGCTAGCCGTTCTGTCCCTGAGCTTGACGCTGAATGCTTCGGCGCAGACGCCGGCAGGCTACCCGGCCGACTATGCAAAAATTGTCGACGGCGCCAGGAAAGAAGGCAAGCTGGTGATTTACAGCGCCACCGATTCCAAGGCGGCAGAACCTTTGATCAAGGATTTCAGCGCGCTTTATCCAGGCGTTAAAGTTGAATTCAACGACATGAATTCGACTGAGGTATACAACCGTTTCATCTCGGAAGCAGCTGCCGGCGGCGCTACTGCCGACGTGTTGTGGTCATCGGCGATGGATTTGCAATTCAAGCTGGTCAGCGAAGGTTATGGCGCGGTGTACAAATCGCAGGAAGCCGCCGCAATTCCTGCCTGGGCCAATTACAAGGATAGCGCTTACGGCACAACTTTCGAGCCGCTGGCAATCGTCTATAACAAACGGCTGGTCAGCGCTGACGAAGTGCCGTCAACCCATGCCGAACTGACCAAACTGTTGACCACCAAGGCCGACAAGTTCCGCAACAAGGTCACCACTTACGATATCGAAAAATCCGGCGTCGGCTTTTCCTTCATTACCGAAGATGCGCAAATCAATCCGCAATTCTGGGATCTGGCAAAAGCCTTCGGCGATGTCAGCGTCAGAGTGCAATCGTCGACTGGCACCATGCTGGAAAGAATTTCATCCGGCGAGAACCTGATCGGCTACAACGTGATCGGTTCTTACGCCCAGGCCCGTGCTGCAAAAGACCCATCGATCGGCGTCACTTTCACCAAGGATTACAACCTGGTGCTGTCGCGCGTGGCGTTCATCAACAAATCTGCAAAGAACATGAACGCAGCCAAGCTGTGGATCGACTATCTGCTGTCCAAGCGTGGCCAGACCATCATTTCGAACGAATCCCAGTTGTATTCATTGCGTTCGGATGTCAGCGGCCATGCAACGCTGGCGAGCCTGACTACCCAACTCGGCACTGCCCTCAAGCCAATCGCGATCACACCAGACCTGCTGCACTACCTGGACCAGACCAAGCGCCTGGCATTCCTGAAGCAATGGAAAGCCGCTGCAGGGAAAAAATAAATAAACAACGTCATCCCCGCGTAAGTGGGGATGACGGCTTTTCAAGATCCCGGTTTTCTGCAAGGTACAACTATGTCATCCATTTCTCCTCCCCACCCGCTGGCCAGCCGTTCCCGGCTGGCGCGCCTTAACTGGCCGCGCGGACTGGTGGTTACGCTGGCGGCGATAGCCATTTTTCTGCCGCTGGTACTGATTTTCTATCAAAGTTTCTTATCCGCGCCGTTTTTCGCGCCGGTCAAAACCCTGAGCCTGGAGCCATATCGCTTCATTTTCGACGACCCGGATTTCCGCCAGGCTTTCATTAACGGTTTGTTGCTGGCTACCGGCCTTGCATTTATCGCGGTGCCGCTGGGCGGCATGCTGGCGTTCCTGATGGTGCGCACCGATCTGCCCGGCCGCAACTGGATTGCGCCGATGCTGCTGGTGCCGATTTTCGTATCGCCGATGGTGATCGCCTTCGGTTACGTTGTCTCGATGGGCCCGGTCGGCTTCTATACGGTGTGGGTGCAAGACCTGCTGCGGATGATCGGCATCGAAGCGACGCCGTGGAATGTGTATGCCTTCCCCAGTATTATCATCATCGCCGGCCTGACTCATGTCCCGCACGTTTATCTGTACGCCTCGGCTGCGCTGAAGAGCCTGGGCGCCGACGTTGAAGAAGCTGCTCGCGTGGCCGGCGCTTCGCCGTTGCAAGTAGCGCTGAATGTCTCGCTGCCAATGATCATGCCGGCGCTGGCCTATGCCGGCGTGCTGGTGTTTTTCCTGGGTTTCGAAGTGTTCGGACTGGTGCTGGTGCTGGGCGATCCTGAAGGCCATCTGGTGCTGCCGACTTACCTGTATAAGCTGACCAACAAACTCGGTACTCCTTCCTATCATTTGATGGCTGCGGTTGCGGTGTGTCTGGTGGCGGTGACCTTGCCGCTGGTGATGATCCAGCGCTGGCTGCTGCGTTCGGCCAACAAGTATGTGTCGATCAAGGGCAAGGGCGCACGTCAGAAAGCGCTGCCGCTGGGTAAATGGAAATGGCTGGCGTTCAGCCTGATCGCCGCCTGGCTGATTTTCACGATCGTGATTCCATTATCCGGCATCGCCTTGCGTGCGCTTGTGTCGCATTGGGGTTACGGCGTATCGCTGATGGATACCTTGACCTTGCAGCACTTCCGCGACATCTGGGACCAGCCGGCGCTGGTGCGCGGCATCGTCAATACCATCATGATCGGTGTCATCGGCGGTGCGATTGCGGTGGCCTGCTATTGCTGTATCGCGCTCGCCATGCATCGCAAATCGGATGGCATTACGCGCTTCCTCGATTACAGCGTGCTGATTCCGCGCGCTGTGCCGGGCTTGCTCGCTGGTCTGTCGTTCCTGTGGGTGTTCCTGTTCGTACCATCCTTCCTCGACAGCATGTTGAAGGGTTACGACAACGTGGTGGCGCAATGGCTGGTGGAGAATTTCATTCCGCAATTGCGTGAACTGCGTTCCACCATTTTCTCGGTATGGCTGGCGTACTCGGTGGTGTGGCTGGCGTATGGTTTGCGCCTGATAACCACGGCGTTGCTGCAGGTCGGTCCGGAACTGGAAGAGGCGGCGCGCGCGGTTGGCGCTCGCCGTTCGCAGGTGACGCGGGATGTCACGTTGCCGCTGGTGCGCTACGGCGTACTCGGCGCGTGGCTGATGGTGTTCCTGATTTTCGAACGCGAATATTCGACTGGCGTTTATCTGCTATCGCCCGGCACCGAAGTCATCGGCGCCCTGATCGTTTCGCTGTGGGCCTCGGGCTCGGTCGATCTGGTTGCCACTCTCTCCTTTATCAACATCACGCTGGTGGCCATCGGCCTTGGCATTGCACTGCGCTTTGGCGTGAAGTTGCACGACTAGATTGCACAAATCAGTTGCACGACTATGTTGCAACACTAATCAGGAAATCATCATGAGTGAATTAAGCGTCAATAACTTGCATCTCGACTACGGCAGCGGCGCTAGCGCCAATCCGATTCTCAAAGGTGTGTCGATGGAATTGCAGCGCGGTGAAGTGGTTGCGCTGCTGGGGCCTTCCGGCAGCGGCAAAACCACCTTGCTGCGCGCGGTAGCCGGCCTGGAATCACCTAAGTCAGGCAACATCCAGATCGGCGAACGCACCATGTTTGACGGCCATCGCAAGCTGGAAATTCCAGCGGAAGAACGTAATCTGGGCCTGGTGTTCCAGTCCTACGCGCTGTGGCCGCACAAGACCGTATTCGACAACGTCGCCTATGGTTTGAAGCTGCGCAAAATGAACGGCAGCGACATTGCCGAGCGCGTCAAAACGGTATTGAACCAGCTCGGCCTCGGCCATCTGGGCGACCGTTTCCCGCATCAATTATCCGGCGGCCAGCAGCAGCGCGTCGCCATTGCCCGCGCGCTGGTGTACAACCCGCCGGTCATCCTGCTGGACGAACCGCTATCCAACCTGGATGCCAAGCTGCGCGAAGAAGCGCGCGCCTTTCTGCGTGAGCTGATCGTGCGGCTAGGTTTGTCAGCGTTGATGGTGACGCACGACCAGGCCGAGGCGATGGCGATTTCGGATCGCATCCTGTTGCTCAACAACGGCAAGATCGAACAGCAGGGCACACCGCAACGTATGTATGAAACGCCGGATACGTTGTTCACGGCGGAGTTCATGGGCAGTAACAACCGCCTGCGGGCCAAGGTGCTGCAACGCGACGGCGAACAAGCCTTGCTGCAGGTCGAAGGCGGCAATGTGAAGGCGACACTACGTGGCCAGGCCATCAACAACGACGGCAAGGATGCGGTCGCGATTATCCGCGTCGAGCAAGTCAACATCTCAGACACACCTGTGGATAACGCCATCAAGCTGCCGCTGTCGACCTGCATGTACCTGGGCGATCGCTGGGAATGCGTGTTCCGCAATATCGACGCAAGCGGCGCCGACAGCACTGTCTTGCGCGCCTATGCACGGCAAAGGCTGGCGCCGGGCGAGTACTGGCTGCAATTGCCGCAAGTCTCGCTGTGGGCCTTCTAGCCAGAGATGTATAGATATAGAGATATAGAAACAGGAAAGGGGGAGTTATAAAAGGGGAGCTCTATCGATATCCGACAACAGCCTTTGTGCAGCTTGACCATCACCGCACAATCAACAACAAAATCGCAGTAGAAAAATATTACACAACGGAGGAACAATGAAAAGAAAACACCTGGCGACAGCAATCCTCGCCGCGCTCGGCCTGCTGGCATCCGGCGCTTATGCCCAATCCAGCGTCACTGTTTACGGTCTCGTCGATACCGGCGTCGAGTATGTGAATAACGCCAATGCCAACAAGGATGGCGTGGTCCGCTTGAGTTCCGGCGCCATGAATACCTCGCGTATCGGCTTCCGCGGCACCGAAGATCTTGGCGGCGGGTTGAAGGCGGTATTCCAATTGGAAAACGGCTTCAAGACCGATACCGGCGAATTCGACAGCGCCGGCCTGCTGTTCGGCCGTCAAGCCAATGTGGGCCTGGAAGGCAGCTTCGGACGCATCGTTGCCGGCCGTTCCTACTCCACCACCTATGACTTCATCTTGCCGTTCGACCCTATGGGTTATTCCGGCCAGTATTCATGGGTGACTTCGGCCGGCGCTACCGGCGGCCGCAAGGATGGCATGCTGACCAACCTGCCGAACATGCTCAAGTACACAGGGAAATTCGGCAGCTTCAAGCTGGGCGCAACCTATGGCTTCGGTGAAGTCGCAGGCAGCACCGGCGACACAGCAAAATACGCGCTGGGCGCCGGTTACGAAAACGGCCCGTTCCGGGTTGCCGCGACATTTGACCGGGTCGACGGCACTGCGGCAGTCGCCGGCGGCGCTTACGACAAGGCCACCAGCATCCATCTGGCCGGCGATTACCAACTGAGCAGCACGCTGGGCCTGGACCTGGGTTATCGCAACTACAAGAAGACGCTGGCATCGAATGCGGCCGATCTGCGTAGCGATTTCTTCTGGGGTGGCGCTACCTACAAGGTAACGCCGGTAGTAACGCTGATCGGCGCTGTCTACTATCAGAACATCAAGAATGTAGCCAGCGGCAAGGATGCCGATCCGATCATGTATTCGGTTCGCGGCAAGTATGCACTCTCGAAACGCACCGACCTGTATCTGAGCGCGGCCTACGCCAAAGCCAAGAACCAGCAACTGGTTGGCGTGTCGCGTGACGACGTTGCCTACGGCACCAGCCAGACCGGCGTTATCGGCGGGATTCAGCACCGGTTCTAAAGACCGCATTAAAGCCCGGCAAGACGCAAATTAACTTGCGTCTTGCCGAGCTGCTTTTTTACACGAAAGACATGGCGTATTTTTGTAATGCCTTTCGTGTTTTTTTTACATCCGGTTTTTATCAATATAGTCCGTGATCCCCCTGACCTTGAATGCTGACGTAGAATGTTTCGTCAAAAAAATAATTCCCAGAACCAATATCAGGAGAATTGATGCAAATTTCTACACGACGTATCTCGCTATGCGGATTGATGTTGACTGCGGCTGCGGGAATGATGGGATGCACTGCCGTTGGCGATACGCCCACCAAGGCATCACAAGCCACCACCGCCGCCACTGCGGCACTCGCTGCAAGTTCTCCCTTCGCCCAGATCAGTTCCCTGCCTTACAACCTGCCGCCATTCGACAAGATCAAGGACAGCGACTACAAACCGTCATTCGAAGCCGGGATGGCGCAGCAACGCCAGGAAGTCAACGCGATAGCAGCCAATCCGGCGGCGCCGGGTTTCGACAATACGATCCTGGCGCTGGAGCGTTCCGGCCAAATGCTGACACGCGTCTCGGATGTGTTTTTCAACCTGGTCGGCGCCAATACCAGCCCGGAGCTGGACCAGACCCAACAAGACGTTGCGCCCAAGCTGGCTGCGCACAAAGACGCCATCTTTCTGGATCCGCAATTATTTGCCCGCGTAGTTCAGCTATATCAACAACGCAGCACACTGGGCCTCGATCCCGAGTCGCTGCGGCTGCTGGAGCGCTATCACATTGAATTCGTCCGCGCCGGCGCCCGTTTATCGGCGGCCGACAAGGACCAGCTGCGCACGCTGAACCAGCAAATTTCCACGCTCACCACGCAATTCCAGCAAACCCTGCTGAAAGCGAATAACGACGGTGCTGTGGTGGTCGACAAACGGGCCGATCTGGACGGCTTGTCGGCGGAGTCCATCGCCGCCGCTGCGCAAGCCGCGAGCGACCGCAAGCTCGACGGCAAGTGGCTGATCGCGCTGCAGAACACGACCGACCAGCCGCTACTGGCGCAACTCAAGAACCGGCAGCTGCGCGAACGCATCTATGCTGCCTCGATCACCCGTGCGAATGGCGGCAGCGACGATAATGTCGCGGCGGTCGCCCAGATCGTCAAACTGCGCGCCCAGCATGCCGCGTTGCTGGGTTACCCCAACCACGCCGCCTATGTGCTGGAAGATGAAACCGCCGGCACGCCCGAAGCCGTCAACCGCATGCTGGCGCAACTGGCGCCGGCAGCCGCATCCAACGCCCGTAAGGAAGCAGCCGTGATGCAACAGCTGATCGACCGCCAGGCTAAAGCCAGCCATACCAAGCCATTCAAGCTGCAGCCGTGGGACTGGGCGTTTTATGCCGAGCAGGTCCGCAAGGCACGCTACAACTTCGACGAATCCCAGACCAAGCCTTACTTCGAATTGAATCATGTGCTGCGGGACGGCGTGTTCTACGCGGCCCACGAGCTATATGGCTTGAGTTTCAAGGAACGCACCGACCTGCCGGTCTACCAGAAAGATGTACGCGTGTTTGAAGTGTTCAACCAGGATGGTTCGCCATTGGCCCTGTTCCTGTTCGATCCATTCGCGCGCGAAAACAAACAGGGCGGCGCCTGGATGAACAGCTATGTCGCGCAATCACGGATGTTCGGGACCAAACCGGTAGTATCCAACAATATCAACATCGTCAAACCGCCGGCCGGCAAACCGGTATTGCTCACTTTTGACGAAGTCAACACGATGTTCCACGAGTTCGGCCATGCCTTGCACGGTATGTTCTCCAATGTCGAGTATCCACGCTTCTCAGGTACCGAAGTGCCGCCCGACTTCGTCGAATATCCGTCGCAATTCAACGAAATGTGGTCGCACAATCCACAAGTCCTG
This sequence comes from Collimonas sp. OK307, assembly GCF_900113705.1. Taxonomy (GTDB): domain Bacteria; phylum Pseudomonadota; class Gammaproteobacteria; order Burkholderiales; family Burkholderiaceae_D; genus Collimonas. The sequence continues at coordinate 252,363 of NZ_FOQI01000002.1, forward strand.
GCGCACTATGCCAAGCACTACAAGACCGGCAAGCCGATGCCGCAGGCGTTGGTCAACAAAGTCCTGGCTGCGCGTAAATTCAATGCCGGTTACGACAGCTCCGAGTATCTGGCGGCTTCGATACTGGACCAGGCCTGGCACCAGCTGCCGGCTGACCAGACTCCCGCAGCCAAGGACGTCATGGCGTTTGAAGCGAAAGCATTGCAGACTGCAGCGGGCGGTGAAGGTTATGTGGTGCCGCCGCGCTACCACACCGCGTATTTCCAGCATATCTTCGCCAACGGCTATTCGGCCGGTTATTACGCTTATATCTGGAGCGACGTGTTGGCCAAGGATACCGAGCACTGGATGAATACCCACGGCGGCTTGAAACGCGGCAACGGCGACCTGCTGCGCTCCAAGGTGCTGTCACGCGGCTTTAGTGCCGATCCGAGTGCCTTGTTCAAGGACTTTTATGGACGCGGGCCGGAAGTCGGCCCGTTGCTGGAGGCGCGTGGTTTGACGGAAGCCGCAAAGTAATCTGAAATGTAAAAACGGGGCAGAAAATCTGCCCCGTTTTTTTCGTCCTGGAAATCCGTATTGGAGCCGAGTAAGGTGGGCAAGTTTTTTTGCCCACGTGTTAGCAAGATAACCGGTGTCAGGAAATTTACGGTCCGCGTGGGCATTCATGCCCACCCTACAGGTTGAAGGCGCAGTTTTCCGAGGCAAGTAAATTGGAAATAAATAGTGTAAACAATTTATTTCAATATTTGATAGACATCCGATCACTGAGCCATCCCAAGATACCTGGCTGTTTTTTTCCTGGGATTCTTAAGCCTCTATAGCGCATCACCAAATCTACTACTTGCTCGATAGTAGCAACAGCCCCCCATTCCGCTTCTGTCAAACGCATATCAAAATATTTTTCGACTTGCATTACGCATACAAATAAATCATCGCCATCTATTTTTAAATCCGATACAAGGCGGGCATCAACCAGCAATTCTTCCCGTTTAATCCATCCGATGGCATCGATAAAAATATCAATGACTTTTCCCAGCACCTCATCTCTTGTCTGTTCATTTGCCATTTTTACTCTCGATTGCACACATGCCGATGCTGACTACATCGAAAACGGCAAATCCTAAAGCAACGAATGGGGACGCCCGACCTATAATGCCAAATACCCTGGTAGTTCCAAAAACAGCCTTTGCTGCTCTATTCGCGCTTGCCGGAATTTTGGCAAAGGGAAAAAATTTCAGGCCATAGTGGCTTATCAAATTTGTGTTTTTTCCGGCACCAAGAAATTGGCCTCTTCCAAGGGCTGATTTAGGAATAGGCATACCACCGATACCTGAAATCGCTGCAGCCGCCGTTAACCCATAATGATCTTTAGCGCACTCCCAAAGCTGATCAAGCGTTAGATCTGGAATTTGAACGTTTGGAATTGAAAATTTCGCTAATTCATAGTTACCCTCATCACCAACTAGCGCCATAGCCCCGCTGTAACCAGACAACATTGAGAAATCATTGTGGAGACTGCCAGTATTCACTTTAGCAAAAGATGGGGGAACTCGAAATTTATGGACGCCCTCAAAAATTGCCGAATGCAAAGATACCTCTTTCATGGAGAGCGCCTATCAATTTGATTGAGATTCAAAGATAGTACCCACTTAAAAATATCATTTCAACAATGATTTTAAACAACCCTGCAAAAGCAGCACGGCAGGGTGGGTAAGCTTTTTGCGCAAGCGTTGCCAAGATAACCGGTGTCAGAAAATTGCGCTGGAACGTGAAAACGGGGCAGAAAATCTGCCCCGTTTTTTTCGTCTCGAAGATGCGCGTTACAGCAAAATATTACAGTGGTTCAAACACTCCAGCCGCCCGATTTTTTTCGACTTTATCCCACGCAAAAATCTTGCCGTTCATCGCCACATACACGCCAGGCGGCAAGGCTTGCGCAACGCCGCAAGCAAAACCGAAATTGAACAGCGCATCGGAATTGGCAATGGAGTAGGGAATCATCGCGCCGGTCACCACGATGGTCTTGTCCAGCGCGGCAGCACCCAGCACAGCGGCTGTCTCGCGCATGGTGTCGGTGCCGTGGATGATCACTATCGACTGCTCCTCAGCATGGGTGCAGGAAGCCAGCACGCGCCGGCGATCTATATCCTGCATGTCGAGTGAATCCAGCAAAGGCAATTCTTCCAGCGCGATTTCGGTAGTGATGCGCGCGCGCTGGATCACTTGCGGCAGGTGGCTGGCGGCAAAAGTCAGTTTGCCGGCGATCTCGTCGTAATGCTTATCGAAGGTGCCGCCGGTGGCGATGATACGTAAAGCCATGGGAATCCGTTTCCTTTTCAATAATTATGATTGCTCGCGGTCATTTCGGTGGAGTACGTGAAGCAGCCGGACGAGGCCGTCGACGCGCGAACAACGAAAACAGTATAAATACCACGATCAACGCTGCCGCCGCCAGCCCCCACGGCAATAAAGACAGCATGGGCGAAGCCGGTCCCCCTTGACGCTGGGTTTTGACCATTTCAGGGGTGATGCCTGGCGCGTCTGCTTGGCCGTATTGCTTCAGGATGTAGTTGGTCAGTGTTGCAATCTGGATATCGTTCAGATGATCTGCGAAGCCGGGCATGAAGGCTTCGTCATCCTTACCGCGGCGCTGTACGCCGTTGAGGATCACCATCAGCAGATTGCCTGGCTCGCGCGCGCCCACCACGCTATTGCTGAACAACGACGGGTAATAACCGCCGACCACCCCGCTGCCGCTAGCCGAGTGGCAGCTGGCGCAGTTCCCGCTGAATAACTCTGCACCGCCGGAAGCATTACTGCTGACCGATACTGCGGCTACGCCGCGCAAATCGGCGTCGTCATCTGCTGCCTGGCCCCAGGCATAACGCGGCTTCTTGTCGGCGGCATCGCTGATGGCCGGCACACTGCGCATGTACGTAACAATCGCCTTCAGGTCGGCGTCGCTCATATATTGAAGGCTATGTTCGATCGCTTCAGCCATGCCGCCGGCAGCGGACGCCTTGCCCGGCACCAGGCCTGTTTTCAGGTACTGGATCACTTCTTCGTCTTTCCAGCCGCCGATGCCGCTGACCGGATCGGGCGTGATGTTGAACGCCGTCCAGCCGCCCAGTTGGGCACCGCCGAAAGAACGCTTGAGGTCCACGCCCATAGTCAGGTTACGCGGAGTATGGCATTCCTGGCAGTGGGCCGGCCCTTCCACCAGGTAAGCACCGCGATTCCATTCGGGGCTTTTGGCGGCATCGTCCTTCCATTCGCCCGGCTTGAAATTGAACAGGTTCCAGCCGGCCAGGATCCAGCGCTGGTTGAGCGGGAAAGGTAAATTGTTTTCCAGGTTTTTTTGCTGTATCGGCGGCAGGCTGAACAGATAAGCCTTGATCGCCAGCACGTCGTCGCGCGACAGTTTGGTATAGGAAGCGTAGGGCATTGCAGGATACAGGTGCTTGCCTTTGTCATCGACGCCGTTGTGTAGCGCACGGATGAAATCTTCATCGCTCCAGTTGCCGATGCCGGTCTCTTTGTCGGGCGTAATGTTGGAGCCGTAGATGGTGCCGAACGGCGTCGCCAGCGGATAACCGCCGGCGAACGGCTTGGCCTGATCGACCGTGTGGCAAGCGATGCAGTCGGCAGCTTTGGTCAGGTACTCGCCACGCGTGATCTGGTCGGCGTTGGGAGGGGCGGCGAGCGTGGCCGAGGGGGCAGCCGGAGCGGCATCCGCAGCAGCGGCGCCGTGCGCCATGCCGGCTACCAGAGCCATGCCCGCAATCCAGCGGGCGAGACGGCAAGCGAATTGAGAGCGGGCCGTCATAGCACTGTCCTCAAGGTATCCGCGATGCGTAAAGACAGCGCCGCAATCGTCAAGGTGCAATTCACCGTGCCAGCCACCGGCATCACCGAACCGCTGGCGATAAAAAGGTTTTCGTGATCATGTGAACGGCAATGGGCATCGACCACCGAGTCACGCGGATCACCGCCCATGATGGTGGCGCCCATGATGTGGTTGTTGGGAGCGAAATCGTCATCGAACTTGATTTCCGTGCCGCCGAACATGGCAGCGATGCTGGCATAGGCCTGGTGCGTCAACACTGCGCTTTTCTTGACGTAATCGTTGATCGAATAGGTAATTTCCGGCTGCGGAATGCCGAGCGCATCGCGTTTTTCCGTGCTGGGCCGTATGCGGTTTTCCGGATCCGGCAAGATATCGTGGAAGCTGTTGATATTTACGGTACGCGCGGCGCGGCGGCGGATTTCCTGATTCAGTTTGATACCGACCAGACCGTCTTTCAGGGCCGTCTGGGCAGCATGGTTGGTTTGCGCCATATTATTCAAATGCAGCTTCTTGGCCGCATATTCGGCGCGGAAAGCACCGTCGCGCATATCGACGATGGAAGTCATTTCTATCGGACCGCGCCCCGGCCACAGGTCTTCATTGGCGAGGAAGGTAACGCCGGTGCCGGGATGATCCATCAGGTTGCGGCCAACCTGGTCTGAACTGTTGCCTACACCGTTGCCATGCTTGTCGTCGGTGGACATCAGCATCAGTTTAGGAATCTCGATACCGTTCGCGGCCAGCACGAAATACTTGCCGGTGACTCTATGGGTGACGCCCTCCGGATCTTTGTAATGCACGGCACTGATGCGTTCCTTGGCGTCGACTTCTATCCGGTAAACCACGGCGTCGGCCAGAACCTTGGCTCCGGCCTTTTCAGCTTTCTCGACGTGGATGATGCCGCTATACATGGCAGCGATCGGACAGATCGGCATGCAATTGTTGTTACCGCAGCAGTTGGGACGCTGATCGTAGGCGCGGCTGTTGCGCGCCACCGGCTCCGACACGACTTTGTGGCCGTTGCCGTTGACCACGGCGCTGAAGCGCTGGTCGTTCCAGGATAGCGGCAGGTGATCCATCGGATAAGGTTGCTTGCGCGGCGAGCCGAGATCGGTGCCGTCGTTGGGGCCGGATACGCCCAGTTCGACTTCAGCCCGATAGTAATATGGCTCCAGTTCATCGTAGCTGATGGGCCAGTCGCGGCCGACGCCGTATAGCGTTTTCATCTTGAAATCGTTCGGCAGGAAGCGCCAGGCGGCAGCGGCCCAGTGCCAGGTGGTGCCACCCACCGCTCTGATGTATTGCGAATTGTATTTATGCGTACCCTTGAGAATCAGGTAGTTATTTTCCGGCGTGTACTCGGGATGCGGTGCGTATTTGGTGGACGGGTAGGGCACCATGAAATCGTCTTTGCTCGGCGTATTTCGATAATTTTCGACGATGCGCCAGCGTTCCAGCCGCGGCCCCGCTTCCAGTACCAGTACCGAAGCGCCGGACAAGGCCAGTTGATGCGCCACCAAGGCGCCGGCAACGCCGGAACCGACAATCACGACATCCGCAGATAAGTTGTCAGCCATACTCAAACCCTCGCTTTCAAGACTGCCGGTTGGGTAATCCAGTAGCCGGGGGCGGCACGGCAATAGGTCGGCACCACGACGGCATCGCGCACCTGGTCGAACATCAATGCCTGCTCGAAGGCGATCACCTTGGGGCCGCCGCTACCGCTAGTTATGCCACCGTCACCGACCACGCCCAGGTACCAGGCGCTGATAATCCGGTGCAAGACCAGCGATAGCGCACTATCGTTGCCGACTGCGGCAGCCAGGTTATCGACATCCTTGATTTGATGTTCAAGGCTGTACTGCCACAACGCTGCGGCCTGTTTCTCAAACTCGATCGCTTGCGCGCTCAATGCGCTATACATTCTTGCGCCGATGCGCGGGTTGAGTTTCGGCGCGCCGGTCAGCAATGCCGACAAGGCCATGAAATCAGTATGTTGCTGGTTGCTTGCGCTGGGAGGGGAACTGGTAGAACTGGAGGCGGTGGAGGCAGGAGCGACGGTCTGGGCTGAAGCCTGCCGCAGCCAGTACGGGATGCTCATCGTCGCGAAACTGACGCCTCCCAACAGCAAGAGGCCGCGCCTGCCAGCGGAAAATGCGCTGCTGCCGGTGGCTGCTGTGATGGGCTGGTCGCTTGATCGCTCGTCTGCAACTGATGGACGTTGCTTCATATGGCTAGTCCTTTCTACCTTGGAGGGTTGCTTGATTATACAAGAACTCATTTCATCTATATCCGTGAGATGCGTTCTTGCCAGAAGAGGCGCTGGCAAGGAGTGCAACGCGGCCAGCGCCTCTTCTGGCAAGAACCCTTCGGGAACGGGCTATTTGGGCGTATTGCTGCGTTGCGCCGCTTGCCAAGGGAACCACCCTTGGCTGCGCGACGCGCCTTGCACTACCTCCCAAATAGCCGCGTTCGCACTCACGGATATAGATGAAATGAGTTCTAGGTAAGCAAATCGATGTTGCGCCTTTTGCCTATCCTATGAAAACGCGGCACAGCGGCTACACTGGTAACATTTGCCTTAGGCGTGCACTTTTTTAAGAATTCCGACTCATGAAACCCATCGCTCCCGGCACCGTTATTTTTCACCGCTTTCGCGGCTACGGCGTAATCACTTCGGTTAACCTGTTAACCGGCTGGATAGCTGCGCGTTTCGGCAGTGAGAAGCGGACGCTGGATTTGAATCTGTCTTCCGACGAAGTGCAGCACGCAGATGGCGAACCCATCATGTTCCGTCACGCACCGCCAGACCGTATGCCGCATGCGCGCCTGATGGCGCTGGTGCGCGAATTGCATCGCGCCGGCTATCAACGGCTGTATCTGTACAGCTGGCCCAAACCGTCCGGCCTGCACTGGCGCTGGCATCTGTTTTGCGGACGCCGCAGCTGGATGGAACGCCCCCGGCGCGAAGGCTGGTACGGCTCTGGCGCCGATTACAATTTCAACCCGATCCTGGGCTGGGGCGACCAGCCCGGCGCTTCGATACCGGAACTGGCAAGCGCACTGGCGCAATTCGATCCGCACGGCCTGGCGCAGGCATTGGGAAACGATGAGGACCATAGCAACTGGTTTGCCAAGGTGTGCGATGCCTTGCTGCCGGATTATGCCTTCAGCCTGGGCTGGAGCGAAGGCGTCATGCCGCATCACTTGCCGGTGATCCCGGTGCGCAAGAACGTGCCTGAATATAGCGGCCCGCCGTTGCCGTGGCCACCGGGCTGGAAGACCATGTGGCATGACACAACGCTGGCCGCGCCGGCAGCCCGGCTGAACAAGTTGATTCTGCCTAGCGGCGCCGACGACGACTGATCTTTTTTTACCCACGCGATGATGTGCAATGCGCGTCCGCGTGGGCATTCATGCCCACCCTACAACAACGCGTCCGGATTCAGGACATTCTTCGGTGTGCCGTTGGCGAACTCCACAACGTTCTGGAATGCGGCGCGGAAGTACAGCTCGTAGCTGTCTTTTTCGACATAGCCCAGATGCGGAGTAGCCAGCACGTTCTCCATCCGCAACAGCGGAGAGTCCGGCGCCAATGGCTCGGTTTCGTACACATCCAGCGCGGCATACCCGGGTCGGCCTTGTTGCAGGGCCGGCAGCAATGCACCATCGGCTACCAGTTCGGCACGGCTAGTGTTGACGAAAATGGCGGTGGGTTTCATCAAAGCCAAATCGGCCGCCTCGACGATACCGCGAGTTGCGTCATTCAAGCGCAGATGCAGCGTCAACACATCAGCTTCGGCAAAGAACTGTTGTTTCGACTCTGCGGCCAGATAACCATCCTTTAACGCCGTAGCGCGGCTCGCCTCCCGGCCCCAGACCAGCACGCGCATGCCGAACGCCTTACCGTACGCTGCAATCATGCGGCCGATTTTTCCATAACCCCAGATCGCCAGCGTCCGTCCCTTGAGCACGGTACCCAGCACATTGTTTTGCGGCGTCGCCGAGACCGATTGCCATTGTCCCTGCTGCAGATTACTGACATAACGCGGAATGCGGCGGCTGGCCGCCATGATCAGGGCCCAGGTCAGTTCGGCGGGCGCGGTCGGATCGCCGACACCTTCGACGATGGCGATACCGCAATCGGTGGCCGCCTCGACGTCGATATGGCCGCTGACTTTCCCGGTCTGGGATATCAATTTCAGCTTAGGCAATTTTTGCAGCAGCGTTTTGGAAAAACTGCTGCGCTCGCGGATCAATACCAGCGCATCGAAACCGGCCAGGCGAATTGCCAGTTGGCCAACGCCGCGCGCGGAATTGTTGAACACTTTGACTTCGTGGCCATCCAACATCTTGAAACAGTCGAGATGGCGGACACAGTCTTGATAATCATCCAGTATGGCAATTTTCATAGGAGTTTTTTGGCATTAAAATTGCATAAAAAGAAAGAAAAACGGCCGCCACGTAATAAAGCAACAGCTTCCGGAAAACGGGAAATACCTTACTACAATAGTTGGTCATTTTCACTACAAATGAGGTGTACAATCGGCCCACTTTTTCCGGGATAGCGGCTACTTCCCTGATAAAACGGGCAACATCGCTCAATAGGTGTGCGGCCTGCTGCACTGAAAAAATTGCAGTTAGACCCGCAGTAAAACCAACGCGATGTTTGTTCGCCGACAAATGATACCGCTAACTAATCAGATCGCCCGCAACAAGCGCACCAGAATTCAGCCAGCCGACATGGCAAATCAGTCGACGTTAGTTGACTACCGGCAGCTGGCAAAAAAGATTTCTTTATTGGTATTGGAGGTAGTTTTTCATGAATCAACCACGCATGGGTGGCATCGCCACAATCAATGCTCCGGCATATGTCAAACAGCAAAAGCTGATCAACTGGGTAGCCGAAGTTGCGGCCCTGACCAAGCCTGATCAAATCTATTGGTGCGATGGTTCGCAGGCTGAATACGATCGCCTGTGCAGCGAAATGGTCGCCGCCGGCACCATGAAGAAGCTGAACCAGGAAAAACGTCCTGACAGCTATCTGGCATGCTCCGATCCGTCGGACGTGGCACGGGTCGAAGACCGCACCTTCATTTGCTCGGCCAACAAGGAAGACGCCGGCCCGACCAACAACTGGACCGACCCGGCCGAAATGCGCAATACGCTGCATGGTTTGTTCGACGGCTGCATGCAAGGCCGCACCATGTATGTCGTGCCGTTTTCGATGGGCCCGCTGGGTTCCCCGATTGCGCACATCGGCGTTGAACTGTCCGACTCTCCTTACGTCGCGGTCAACATGCGCATCATGACGCGCATGGGCAAAGCGGTGTACGACGTGCTCGGCAGCGACGGCGAGTTCGTACCTTGCGTGCACAGTGTCGGCGCGCCATTGGCAGCCGGCCAGAAGGACGTCGCCTGGCCGTGCAACCCGACCAAGTACATCGTCCACTATCCGGAAACCCGCGAAATCTGGTCTTACGGTTCCGGCTACGGCGGTAATGCATTGCTCGGCAAGAAATGTTTCGCCTTGCGCATCGCCTCGACCATGGGCCGCGATCAAGGCTGGCTGGCTGAACACATGTTGATCCTGGGCGTCGAATCGCCGGCCGGCAAAAAGCACTATGTGGCAGCGGCTTTCCCTTCGGCTTGCGGCAAAACCAATTTCGCCATGCTGATTCCGCCAGTCGGTTTTGAAGGCTGGAAAGTCACCACCATCGGTGACGACATCGCCTGGATCAAACCGGGTGCCGATGGCCGCCTGTATGCGATCAATCCGGAAGCCGGCTATTTCGGCGTTGCGCCTGGCACCAATGACAAGACCAACCACAACTGCATGGCGTCAATGCGTGAAAACACGATCTTCACCAACGTCGCCCTGACCGATGACGGCGATGTCTGGTGGGAAGGCATGACCAGCACCGCGCCAGAGCACCTGATCGACTGGCAGGGCAAGGACTGGACGCCTGCCATCGCCAAGGAAACCGGCGCCAAGGCAGCGCATCCGAATGCACGCTTTACCGTGGCGGCGACCCAGAATCCGGTGATCGATGCGGCTTGGGACGATCCGGCCGGCGTGCCGATTTCGTCCTTTATTTTCGGCGGCCGCCGCTCTACCACCGTGCCGCTGGTAACTGAAGCCCGTAACTGGGTTGAAGGCGTGTACATGGCTGCCACCATGGGTTCGGAAACTACCGCTGCGGCTGCCGGTCAGCAAGGTATCGTACGCCGCGATCCGTTCGCGATGCTGCCGTTCATCGGCTACAACATGAGCGACTATTTCCAGCACTGGCTGACGCTGGGTGAAAAGCTGGCTGCCCAAGGCAAACAAAATGCCGTCGAGTTGCCAAAGATTTTCTGCGTCAACTGGTTCCGCACCGGCGCCGACGGCAAATTCGTCTGGCCTGGCTTCGGCGACAACATGCGCGTACTGAAATGGATGCTGGACCGTCTTGAGGGCGAAAAGGCCGGCGGCGTTGAGCACTTGTTCGGCGTGACACCGCGCTATGCAGATCTGAGCTGGGAAGGTTTGAATTTCAGCGAAGAACAATTCGATCTCATCACTGCTATCGATAAAGCTGCCTGGAAAGCGGAAACCGCGTTGCATACAGAACTGTTTGACAAGCTGAAATATCACTTGCCGAAAGAATTGGCTGATGTGAAGCTGGCGCTGGAAAAACAGCTGGCCGACTGAAGCTGTGGATAAAGTTGGTAACTGTCTCAGTTACCAGCTTTACCGCGTAACAAACAAAAACGCCCGCAGCGTAAGCTAGCGGGCGTTTTTTATATCGCTCGACAGTCAAAAAAACCCCTGCCGACGGTTAGCCAGCAGGGTCAATCTTTCCATCGCGGGAAAGAGGAGACGTCAGAAATTCAATAGTGAAGATGGTGAAACCGGCTTATTACAGGCCGTTCAGACCCATCCAGGCTGAAACGCGCGTTGCCACGGCACGCAGCCATTGCATCACTGCAAAAGTAGGGAAGCCGTCTTCGTCGTGATAGATGTATTGGTGCATAACAACTCCTTGTAGTTAATCGCGACCGGCAAGCAGTCGCAGTTCAGCTGCCAGGCTTGGCTGGCTGAGTGCATGGTCGTTAGCCATGCGGCGTACTAATTGCTGCCCGTTGAACTTGCTGCGGGCAATCCGCTGGTCCAGCGATTTACGCGGCTTGATCAACATCAATGCAGCGCGCAAAACCCCCATCCAAAGCGGTTTGAAATACACCATCAAGGTCGCCAACGCTCCCAGGCCTAGCAATGGCCGCAACGCGGCTGCAGCAGCAGCGAGCAGCGCCGACGCGTCGAACAAAGCTATTTCAGCAGGCAGGGCAAAAGCGAATAAAGACATACGACTACTTTTCAATGATGGTTATGTTGATGTTGCATTGCAGTATATTCATTACTTAGTGAGCTATCCAATTCTGATTATGGATATCAGTTATGTACTAAACGAATAACGTTCGGTATCTGTCGAAAAATCCACCGTGCACACCAATTAGGCAATGCCTGTAAGATAAAGCCTGGCAAGGAGAAGTTGCCTTATTTTGGTTTCGTTTAGTTTCGCTTGGGCAACCATTTTAATTTTCAGACATAATCTCAGCTGATAGCCGCTTTATGTTGTTGTGCAATATTTTCACAAGACTTGAATTCTGTCATTGCGCTTTCATATAACAGATATAGAATCTGTGAATATTGCATTCAGGCCAAATTTTCCGGCCCCGTTTTCAGTAAAAATCCAGCCCAGAATAATTAACAATAGATCCGACCATGAGTTTTTTAACGCTTGATTTAAATCTGCTGCGTGTCTTCGATGCCGTCATGACCGAGCAAAACCTGACGCGCGCCGCCAGCCGCCTGGCGATGACCCAGCCGGCAGTATCGAACGCCTTGAAACGATTACGCGATACGCTCAACGATGAGCTGCTGATTCGCACCGCCCACGGCGTCAAGCCGACCCAGCACGCCGAAGAATTGTGGCCGGTGGTAAGGCGCGCACTGACGGATCTGGAAACCGCGATCACGCCGGAAACTTTCGATGTCTCGCGCGCCCACACCACCTTCCAGATGGCGATGGCGGACGCTACCGCAGCGCTATGGCTGCCGGGGCTGGTACGCACGATCGAACGCGAAGCACCGCAACTGAATCTGCGCATGGTGCCGCTGACCACCCGCGATCCGCGCCAAATGCTGCTGCGTGGCGATGTCGACCTGGCGGTAGGCTTTTTCCCTGGCGTTGCAGCACAGCTGGCCGGCGGCCAGACTACCAGCGCCTCGCCGATCCATCATGAACGGCTCTACACCGGCGAATATGTGTGCGTGATGCACAAGAAGCATCCGCTGGCCAACCAAGTGCTGACCTTGGATAACTACTGCGCATCGCATCATTTGCTGGTGAGTTTTTCCGGCCGGGCGCATGGTTTGATCGATGAAACCCTGGCGGCGATGGGGCGCGAGCGGCGCATCCTGCTGACCGTCAATCAATTCTTCACGGCCGGCCGCGTGGTTGCCAGTTCAGATCTGCTGACGGTCTTGCCGCGTCACCTGATTGGCGCGACCGGCATGACCGAAGAACTGGTGGCGCGCGAACTGCCGTTCCCGACACCAGCGGTCCATGTCGATATGCTGTGGCACGAGCGCGATTCCCGCAATCCGGCGCACAAGTGGCTGCGCGCGCATTTGAGTGAAACCGCCCACGAGAAATTCAGCCTGATCGATCCTGAGGATGAAGATTAAAATTAAGAAGCTGTAACGGCAGCCGCGGTCTCTCGCTGAAACTGCGACAGTTGCCTGTATTGCTGCTCCAGTTGCTTGGGAATAGCCGCATAGATCGGCCACAAGCGGCGATACAGCGCCACATTCTCGGGAATCGGCAGATGCCGGTGCGTAGCACCGACCATGCCGCCGATTGCATCCAGTGAATCGATTTTCCCCAGGGCGTACAAACCTAGCACGGTAGCGCCGAGACAGGACGATTCGACGCTTTCCGGCACCACCACTTCGCGCTCGAAAATATCCGCCATCATTTGCCGCCACAAGGCTGAACGCGCAAAACCGCCGGTCGCCATCATGTGGGTAGTCGGTCCGATCAGGTCTTCGACGGCTGGCAAAATACTGTACAGGCTGAAAATCACACCTTCCAGCGCGGCCCGGATCATATGCGGTTTGCCGTGATGCATCGCCAGGCCGAAATAGGATCCACGCGCATCGGCATTCCATAGCGGCGCGCGCTCACCTGCAAGATAGGGATGGAACAGCAATCCTTCGGCGCCGGCAGTCACTGACTCGGCGATCTTGGTCAACGCTTCATACGGATCTAGTCCTGCTTCCCTGGCGGCGGCGGACTCGGCGGTGGCCAGCTCATCGCGCACCCAGCGGAAAATGCTGCCGCCATTGTTGGTAGGGCCGCCGACTACCCAGTGTTTGGCAGTCAGCGCATAACAAAAAGTACGGCCGGCGGGATCGGTCATCGGCTTGTCGATCACCGTCCGCATCGCCCCCGAGGTACCGACGGTGACGGCAACCTGGCCCGGGCCGATGGCGTTGACGCCAAGATTGGAGAGCACGCCATCGTTGGCGCCGACCACGAACGGCGTCGACTCTGACAAGCCCAGTTGCTGCGCCATGGCCGGCGCCAGGCCGCTCAGGTAATGCGTTGTCGGCACCAGCCGCGATAGCTGCTGCGGGCCGATGCCGAGCATCTCCAGCGCGCCCTGATCCCAATCCAGCTGCTGCAAATTGAACATGCCGGTCGCGGAAGCAATCGAGTGATCGACCAGCCATTCGCCAAACAGGCGAAACAGCACATATTCCTTCACACCGACAAACCTTGCGGTGCGTCCGAACAGCTGCGGCTGGTCGTGCCGCAGCCACATGATTTTGCAGAGCGGCGACATCGGATGAATCGGTGTGCCTGTGCGCAAATAGATTGCATGGCCATCCAGCTCGTCGCGAATCCGGTTAGACCATTCGCCCGCGCGGTTGTCGGCCCAGGTAATACTGTTGCTCAGTAACGCGCCGTCCTTATCCACCGCAATCACGCTATGCATGGCGGCGCTGAAGGACACCAGGACGATCTGGCCGGCGGCGACTTTGCTGCTGCCGACCGCATTCTGGATCGCGCTGATTACTGCCGCGTAGATCTGCCGCGGATCTTGCTCAGCCATGCCCGGCGTGGTGCACAACAAGGGATATTCCACCGCATGCTGCGCTACAACCTGTCCCTGGGTGGTGAACAGCACCGCCTTGGTGCTGGTGGTGCCGATATCTACGCCAAGCATGTATTCTGGCTGGTGATGCATGAACTACCTCGTGATGGAATATGGTGATGTAATGAAAATGCGCTGGACAGGCCGCTATCCCGGATTTGACCGGTCATTTGACGAATCCCTGGTTTCATCGCCTCATTGTAGTGCTTGTCGGAGGCTGCGCAGTGGTTGTAGTAACACTTCACGTGGTAGCGCTACCATATGGATTATCAGTAAATCAGGATGCAATAGCGTGGCGCGGCAGCATCATTCCTCCAAGGAGACTATATCAATGTGCCATGCCTTGCGTGTAACATTGGCTGCGCTAGCCAAATGAACAAGATTCCGCTGCCGCGTACAAATATCTGCAGCTTGACCGGATAATGCGTACAGGAAATAGCAGCCAGCCAAATACAAAGTACAACGAGACTACAAGAATGCCATTGCAACCATGAGCGGCCCGGAACTCAAACAACAACGCCATAGCCGCGCCAGCGGCAGGGTAACTATCGTCGACGTCGCCCGGCTCGCCCGCGTCAGTCCGATGACGGTATCGCGCGCACTGAAAACGCCAGCGCTGGTGCAGCTGGAAGCACGGGAACGGATTGCTGCGGCGATCAAACAACTCGGCTATGTGCCGAATCAAGCCGCCAGCACGCTGGCCTCAGCCAAATCGCAGGTGATCGGCGTGATTGTGCCGTCGCTCAGCAACTCGGTTTTCGTGGAAACCCTGACCGGGATCCGCGACAGCCTGAATCAGCACGGTTACAAATTCCTGATCGGTGAAAGCAGTTATTCGTCGGAAAAGGAAAGCCAGCTGATCAGCACTTACCTGGCGCATGCGCCGGATGGCTTTTTGCTCAGCGGCATAGAACAGCAGGATGTGTTACGCGACCAGCTGGCCGCACACAATGTGCCGGCGGTACGCATGTTCGACCTGAATCCCGATTGCAGCGATGTCACAGTCGGTTTTTCACATGAAGATGCGGGCTACAGCATCGCCCGCCATTTGATCGAGCGCGGCTACCGCCAACCTGGCTTCCTCGGCGCCCAGCTTGATCCGCGCATGATGAAACGCCGGCACGGCTTTCGCAAGGCGCTTGCCGAAGCCGGCATAGCGGCCGACGTTGAAGTATTGACGCCGGCACCGTCCACGGTGGAACTCGGCACCAGGATGCTAGGCCAGATCTTGCAGCATACCCCTTCCTGCGATGCGGTATTTTGTTGCAACGACGATCTGGCGCTTGGCGTCTTGTTCGAGTGTCAGCGGCGCGGCCTGTCGGTTCCCGGCCAGATGGCGATTGCCGGTTTTAACGATTTGCCGTGGTCGGCCTACGCCAATCCCGGCATCACCACGATTGTCACGCCGCGTTACGACATCGGCTTTACCGCCGCCCAGTTGCTGATCAAGATACTCAGGCGCGAGGTGGTGGAAACAACCAGTGTCGATCTCGGTTTCCGGTTGGCGATACGGAGCAGTACCTGAATTGACGCTACGGCATTGGCATGCAGATAATAGGTCTCCTTGACAGGTCGGGCTTCTCAGCCCAACCTGTCAAATTACCAGTTACCGGTTAATGCAAATCCGGCAAAGCCTTAGTATGTTCAATCTGTACAGCCCGCAGTTCCCGCGGATCCAGCGCCAGCAACGAGAGAATTGTCGGCGCAATCTGGTTAGTCTCGACATGCTCATCATTTGATTGGTGTCCGATACCAGCACCCCATATCACGATAGGCACATGTCTATCCTGGTGTGCATCGCCACCGTGTTCGGCAATCTTGGACAACTTGCCGCCGGCCCAGACGACTCCTTGCTGCGCGATGCCGACCACATCGGGAACGCGTTCATCGCCACGCTTGGTGCCGAACCAATCTTCAGCCTCTTCGCCCGCATAGATTTTTGTGACGCCGGCTTGCGTGAATGGTTTGGAGATGGCGTTACCCAAAGTATCCGAGCCGATGCCGGTTCCCGAATAAGCTAGCAGGAATTTCTTCGCAAAGCGCGTTGCTTTAACCGAGCGGTCGGTGAGCCACATCAGAATACCGTCGTCATCAATTGCATGTGCCACCAAATGCGTTTGGGCGGGGTCCTTGCAGCTTGCACTATTGTTTTCCCACGCGCAGTTCAATGCGTCAATCATGTTGCCATCATTGATTATCGTCAGTGCCGAGCGGTTTTGTGGGGACTGGCCATGTTTTGCGGAGAGAATCACCACCGTGTTTTTGAGATCAAGCGCGTTGACCATGGTCTTGAGCCGATCATCCACGAAAGTAAGTGCACTTTGCAATACCGGTCCTGGCACAGCGCCGTTCAAGGTGTAGCCGCCCAGACCGTTGGTCATGATGGTGTTGGGGTCATTCGGGTCTGTGTAGTAGCCTGATTTGTTGAGTTTCTGCGCGGTGGAGACAGCCTGGAAATTCATGCCGAAAATAGCTGGCGTACCCAATGAGTTATTGCCGGCGTGATCGAAGCCCTTGATCCAGTTCACGACAGCCTTCACTTTGAAGGCATCGTATTTTTGCGTGTTAGTGTTGTCTTTGGTCCAGTCGTTACCGGGACCCGCAGGTGTCGATGGATCCGTGACAGAACTGTTGATTTCAGGTGCGAACAAGTCATCAATGCCCTTGCCGGACGGGCCGTTGAGAATTTCATACGCTGCGTGCTTGTCCGACCACGCTGTACGTAAATGATGCTGCTTCGCCACTTCAAAAATCGTATTCACTTGAAGATACTGATGTGGAAACACCGGCGAACATGTTTTTGGATCTACTGGTAATGTTTTTGGATCTATCAAATCTTGCGCATGCCCGGTCAACTGAGAGATTTTTGTAAAATCAGCATATAACCCGGGAATCTGTTGGCCGCTGTCTAAGCGGTTCATGTCCTTTGCGTCAACTTCGGCATAGTAAACTTCCGCCCCGGGCTTCGCTCCCGCACAGCTGGTCGTTCCCGCAGGCAGCAGCGCCCGGCTGTAGGCGTCGTCGTAATAAATACCCGTGGTTTTCGGATTGCCGCCAGTGACTTGTCCGACCATGCCTGGAAATGAATCCGAAGGAAATGGGGTTCTGGCGTTGGTGTAGTTGGCGCCTTCACGCACCATGCGCGCGATGGTGGAGTGCGGATACGCAGTAACGAACCAGTCAAGATCAGCCTGGTGCAGGCCATCGACTGAAATAAGCAGGACATGCTTGGCTTGTTTAACTGGCTGTTTCCCAGCCTCCATCTCTTCAGCATGACTGAACGTCGTTGTACATGCGAGCCAAGACAGCAGTACCGCCAAAGTGATTTTTTTCGGGGTTTGCATGGTTCTTTTCCTATAGTGAAATAGTGAGAAAGACGGGAATGGGGGAGTGCGGATGTCCAGCATAAGGTGCATATGTGACCGGATAATTACGTACGGCGACATTTTTGAGCGGATCAGAGAGCCAGCTCAGGTGAGCCCGGTCTCTTTGCAAGGATGGGGAAATTGATAATTGATACGTGAATCAGATTTTTTCTGAAGCAGCACGCGCTGGTGACAACGCAGATTGCATTTGTCGAAATGTCAGCTACTGCTTTTGTAGAGACACTGTGTGTCCCTACAGGAGATTACTAAGATGCGGGGAATTGCTTTGCGTGTTGCACAGGAGGGAGCTGGCGCGTCATGCTCAGGAACATGACGCACCGTGTCTGGTATTCCGCCTCAGCCTCGCCGCACCCAAGTCACCTTGCCGGCAGCAATCCCCAACGTCCGCCGGGCTTCCTGATAATCCATGGTCCCGGCGAATTGCTCGCCATCGCGCTCACCGATGCGCCAGACGCAACCGGACAACATAGCGACGGCATCCTGTTCGGTCTTGCCTACCAACGCGCTATCTTCCTGTTTGTCTGCCACACAGCCCGATGAGGCGTTGCTCGCATGCGCTTCGGCTTGCGGAGTTGGCGCCGGTTCATCCATGGGGGCGCATCCTTGCAGCGCGGCGAAACATGCCGCGGCCAATATAAGTCGATTCATGGTCATTTTCCGTAATCAAAATTCAGTGGATTTTCCGCAATGTATCAGCGTATCGGCAACTTGGTGGTGTGCTTGACCTCTTCCATCACCGCATAGGTGTGGGTCTCGCGCACGCCCTTGAGCTGCAACAGCGATTTGCCGAGAAACTCGCGGTAGGCGTTCATATCCTTGACGCGCGCCTTCACCAGGTAATCGAAGCCGCCGGCCACCATGTGGCATTCCAGCACTTCCGGGATGATTTGCACGCTTTGGCTGAATGCTTCGAATACTTCCGGCGTGGTGCGGTCCAGCACCACTTCGATAAACACCAATAGCGCTACGTCCAGCAGCTGCGGATTGAGCTGGGCGGTGTAGTGCAAGATATAGCCGGCCTCCTGCAATTTGCGCACGCGCTCCAGGCAGGCCGCGGGCGACAAATTGACGCGGGCCGAGAGGTCGACATTGCTGATACGACCATCATTTTGCAATTCGGCCAGGATTTTCTTACTTATCTTGTCTAGCATGGGTTGTTTTCTGAAAAATTTTATTCGGTTAAATTTTCTCACCAATAACAAAATTTTGATAGCGGCCATTATTACCAGAATTAATCCATGCCGATGCCGCCTACAATCGAACAACTTAGATTTCTACCGAAACTAAAACAACAATGCCAGCGAGCAAATCTGCGGCTGGACGATGATGTTGCAATTTCTGCAATTTAATTGCAGGCAAAGTCAGCATTATCGCCCGGCAGCGGGTTGCTTACGGCTTGTGGGAGCAACCACAAGTTGACACCTAATATTCTTACAGAGACCGAGACAATCGCCATGCCGCCGCTACCGCCGTCATCCCAGCCATCCAGCATCACTCCTTCCGCCACCATGTTCAGCACTCCATTCACCGCGTTCCACCACGAAGTCATGACCGATCCGACGCCACTGCGCGCCGCCATCACCGCTGCTTACCGGCGCGATGAAACGCTGGCCGTGCAATGGCTGCTGGCGCAGGTGCAGACCAGCGCCGGCTCGCATGCTGCCAGCCAGACGCTGGCGCGCAAGCTGGTGCAAGCCGTGCGGGAAAAGCGCACGCGCGCTTCCGGCGTCGATGCTTTGATGCATGAATTCTCGTTGTCATCGGAAGAAGGCGTGGCGCTGATGTGCCTGGCGGAGGCGCTATTGCGGATTCCAGATCACCAGACTGCCGATCGCCTGATCGCCGACAAGATCAGCAAGGGCGACTGGCGCAGCCATCTGGGTGAATCGCCATCGATGTTCGTCAATGCGGCTACCTGGGGCTTGCTGATTACCGGCAAGCTGGTGGCCACCAATAGCGAGCGCGGACTGGGCTCTGCGCTGACAAAATTGATCGGCCGCGGTGGTGAGCCGCTGATCCGCAAGGGCGTCGACGTCGCCATGCGCATGCTGGGCAATCAATTCGTCACCGGCCAGACCATCGCTGAAGCACTCGACAACAGCCGCGACAATGAAAAGCGCGGCTACCGGTATTCCTACGATATGCTGGGCGAAGCGGCTTTGACGGAAGAAGATGCGGCCGCCTATTACCGCTCGTATGAAGATGCGATCCATGCGATCGGCAAGGCTTCGGCCGGGCGCGGCATCAAGCAGGGGCCGGGAATCTCGGTGAAATTGTCAGCGTTGCATCCGCGTTATTCACGCGCGCAACGGCAACGCACGATGGAAGAATTGCTGCCGCGCTTAAAACAATTGCTGCTGCTGGCTAAACAGTACGACATCGGCTTGAATATCGACGCCGAAGAAGCCGATCGCCTGGAGTTGTCGCTGGATTTGATGGAAGCGCTGGCGTTCGATCCTGACCTTGCCGGTTTCGACGGCATTGGTTTTGTGGTGCAGGGCTATCAGAAACGCTGTCCTTTCGTGATCGATTACCTGGTCGACCTGGCGCATCGCAGCGGCCGTAAATTCATGGTGCGGCTGGTCAAGGGCGCCTATTGGGATTCTGAAATCAAACGCGCCCAGGTCGACGGCTTGTCCGGCTTCCCGGTATATACCCGCAAGGTGTACACCGATGTTTCGTATCTGACCTGTGCACAAAAATTGCTGGCGTCGACCGATGTCATTTATCCGCAATTTGCAACGCATAATGCGCACACGCTGGCCACCATCTATAGCTGGGCGCAAGAAAAAAATATCACCGATTATGAGTTCCAGTGCCTGCACGGCATGGGTGAAACCTTGTACGACCAGGTGGTCGGCAAGGACATGCTGGACAAGCCGTGCCGGATCTACGCGCCGGTCGGCTCGCACCAGACTTTGCTGGCTTACCTGGTGCGGCGTTTGCTTGAAAACGGCGCCAATTCTTCTTTCGTGAATCAGATCGTCGACGAGAATGTGTCGATTGATTCGCTGATTGCCGATCCGCTGCAAGCCGCCCGGGAACTGGGCGGAGAGCCGCATCCGCAGATTGCATTGCCGACGGCCATGTACGGCGCGGAGCGCAGGAATTCGGCGGGCCTGGACTTGAGCAACGAAGAAGTTTTGCGTCAGATCGATAGCGCTTTCGGTGTTTTCGGCAAGCAGCAATGGCATGTCACGCCGATGCTGGCTGAATCACAGACTTCCTTGCAAACGTACAGTCAGGCTGCGCGTCCGGTATTGAATCCTGCCGACCAGCGTGACGTGGTCGGCAGCGTGGTCGAAGCCAGCGTGGCCGATGTGGATAAGGCCTTGCATGCCGCCAGCGTCTACGCCATGGATTGGCAAACCCTGCCGCCGGCGGAACGTGCCGACAAACTGGATCGCGCCGCAGCTTTGTTTGAAGATAATCAGCTGGAGTTGATCGCTTTGGCGATCCGCGAGGCAGGAAAATCGCTGCCCAACGCTATCGCTGAAGTACGCGAAGCGATCGACTTCTTGCGCTACTACTCGGCACAGGTCCGGCATGCGCAGAATGCGCTGGCGCTGGGGCCGGTGGTGTGTATCAGCCCGTGGAATTTCCCGTTGGCGATTTTCATCGGCGAAGTCAGCGCTGCGCTGGCAGCCGGTAACGTGGTGTTGGCCAAGCCGGCCGAACAGACGCCGTTGATCGCCGCGCGCGCAGTACAACTGATGCATGAAGCCGGCGTGCCGCAAGCGGCTCTGCAATTCTTGCCGGGCCAGGGCGATACCGTCGGCGCCACGCTTACCGCCGATTCACGCGTCAAGGGTGTGATTTTTACCGGCTCGACCGAGGTCGCGCAAATCATCAATCGCACCTTGGCCAAACGTTCGCTGGAGGAATCGGTCGACCTGCCCTTGATCGCCGAAACCGGTGGTCAGAATGCGTTGATCGTCGACTCCAGCGCATTGCCGGAGCAAGTGGTGCAGGACGTGTTGAGCTCGGCTTTCGACAGCGCCGGCCAGCGCTGCTCGGCTTTGCGTGTACTGTGTCTGCAAAACGACATCGCCGACCGCACCTTGCATATGCTGAAGGGCGCGATGCAAGAACTGCGGATTGGTAATCCGGATCGTTTGAGTACCGACATCGGGCCGGTGATCGATGCCGATGCACAAGGACAGTTGTTGGCCCATATCGAAAAGATGCGCGCCACAGCGAAAGATTTCTATCAGTTGCCGCTGCCGGCGGAACAAAGCAACGGCACTTTCGTGGCGCCTACGCTGATCGAAATCGGTTCAATGTCGGAGTTGAAGCGCGAAGTATTCGGCCCGGTATTGCATGTGCTGCGTTATGCGCGCAATGAACTGCCACAATTGATCGACGCCATCAACGGCAGCGGTTACGGCCTGACCCTGGGCATCCATTCACGCATCGATGAAACCATCGATTTCATCGTCGCTCACGCGCATGTCGGCAATATCTACGTCAACCGCAATATCGTCGGCGCGGTAGTCGGCGTGCAGCCGTTTGGCGGCGAAGGAAAATCCGGCACCGGGCCGAAGGCCGGCGGTCCGTTGTATCTGAAACGCCTGCAACGTAATTCTGCCGTCTCGTTGGGTGCGCACACGATTCACGCACCGAATGCCGACGCGACGATCGCGACACCGGTGCTGCAAGCCTTGCTGAGCTGGGCCCGGACCCATGGCCATCAACGTATCGCGGCGCTGGGCGAGGAATACATGCATGCCAGCTGGCTCGGTACCTCGCTGGTGCTGCCAGGTCCTACCGGCGAGCGCAACAGCCTGTCGTTCGCACCGCGCGGCGCGATTCTGTGCAGCGCGGATAACGTCGGCACCATGTTGAATCAACTGGCGGCGGTTTTCGCTACCGGCAATTTGCCAGTGGTCGAAACAGCTTCGTCTGCGATGATTCCGGAAGGTTTGCCACGTGCGGTGCGTTCTGCTATCAGGGTGGTCGAGAAGCTCGCCGGCGACGACCATGCCACACGTCTGCAACTGGCTCTGGTCGACGGCGCAGGCACCGCGCGCCTGCGTCCTTTGCTGACAGCGCTCGGGGAACAGAGCGGGGCACTGGTGCCTTTGCTGGAAACTTCGGAATACGCCTCGATTCCATTGTGGCGTTTGCTTGCCGAACGCGCTGTTTGCGTCAACACCACCGCTGCCGGAGGTAACGCCAGCCTGATGACTTTGCAGGCTTAGGCTAATAGAAATCGAATAGCAACAGGTGAAAATAAGAAGGCTGGCTGAACCATGTGTTCAGCCAGCCTTTTTTGTTGAACAGCAGCTTGTGGATAACTGTTCCGGCCGTCTCGATTCCGTTTTCTCAGAGCGCTTACTTGTGATCGTCTTCCTTCTTTTGCAGATGGATGCCGCCATTGTTATGCGGCTGCTCGTGATTTTGCTGCGGCTGTGCCTGAGGTTGCGGCCGTGGTTGCATTTGCGGCTGTGCCTGAGGTTGTGGCCGTGGTTGCATTTGCGGCTGTGCCTGAGGTTGTGGCCGTGGTTGCATCTGAGGCTGAGGCTGCGGCTGCGGCCGCACTTGTATTTGCGGTTGAGGTTGAGGCTGTGGCCGCGGTTCCGGACGGTTGAATACCTGAGGAGCAGGATTTGCCGGCGGCCGATTCATTTCCTGATGCATTTGCTGGCCGCCGTTAGGCCGGTTCTGGAACTGTTCCGGCTGCCGGTTCTGCACGTTCTGCGGCGGTTGAACTGGCTGAGGCTGTGGCTGCGGCCTTGCCATCTCCGGCGCGGCAGGGCGGTTGATGTTCGGCCTTTGCATATTGCCGCCGAACGGATGCTGGTTCAGGTTCGCAGGCTTTTGTGCTTCCACATTCCTGGGCGGAGCCGGGTGCAGGTTCTGCGCGTTTTGCTGTAGCTGATTCGGCATCGGTCTTGCGTTCTGCCCAGGCCGGCCGAACGCAGGATGTCCCTGTTCGCCGGCTTGCGGCTGGTTTGGCGCCGGCCGGACAAATCCCGGGCGCGCCAACTGATTCAGATTCGGTGCAGCACCTACGCCATTTGCACCTGGCGGAACCTTGCCGAAATTAGGCTTGGTCATGTTGTTGAAATCCTGCTGTGGATGATTCTGCCGAGGATTGCCAGCAAACGGCACGGCATTCTGATTCACCTGCGGCTGTACAGGATTTCCCTGCGCACCGAAGTTAGGCCGGGGTGCATTGAAATTAGGAGCGCCACCGCCAGGCTGACCAAGGCGCCCGCCGTTGGCTAACGCGGGATTGTTGGCAGGGCCGCCAAAATTATTGCGATTGTTGTTATTGTTATTGAAACGGTTGTTATTGTTGTTATTGCTGTTGTTATTGTTGTTATTGTTGTTATTGTTGTTATTGCTGTTGTTATTAATCACCGTGTTGTTGGTAACACGGTTGACGATCGTGGTCGAACGCGACACATAGGTATTGTCGTTATACACAACCGCAGGGCGATGCCAGTTGCCGCCATTCCAGTTGCCACCGCCACCGCCGCCACCAGGGCGACCGCCCCAATGCACGCCCCAGGAATCCCAACCCCAGTCGTGATGGCTGATAACGCTGCCCACTGCAATCCCCAACCCGAAAGTAAGCACCCCGGCAGTCACAATTTCGCCAGGCGGGTAATACACAGGGGCGGGTTCGTAGGAGTAGCCGGGATAAACCGGTAGCGGCTCGCCGTAGACCACGCCGGGATTGTAAGCCGGTACATACACTACGTCGGGTTCGGCCGGTTCAATCACGATGGTTTCCGGCGGCGGCGGCACCATTTCCGGGCCGTCGTAGATCGGTGGCTCACCGGGCGCTTGCACGTAATCGTAAGCTGGCGCCGGTTCGGCGCGCGGCCTCACCGCAATCCGCTGTTGTTTAGTGTTTTTCAGGTTGCCGCTGCTGGCAGCGCGCTGACGCATGACCTGAATCGCGTTCATCACATCGACAGGATCGTTGACATAGGCGTCGCCGAGAGCCGAGGTCCAGGGAATATTGCGGGCCATCTGGTCCAGCACGCTAGGGAACTGGGTCAAGCCTTTTACGCTGACATCCCAGGGTTGTTGGTTGGCGGCGTCCTGCAACTGGCTGCCTTTCAGATTCTTGTTCTGCGCCAGCCAGTTGTCTGCAGCCGTTACCTGGTCGGGATAGCTGGATGCTGCCAGTACTTGTGCCACCAGTTTGTCAGGAAACAAGGCGATCGGGCCGACCAGCTGGTATAGCTGATCGGCGGTTGGCGGGACATACGCGGGGGCCGCCTGTGCCTGTGGTACTTGCGGCGCCGACGCGGCTGGCGTGGTGTCGGTTTTCTTATCGCAGCCCGCAAGCGGCAGCAATGCTACGCACACGCTCAGCATCAGCGCCAATGGGGTTTTATTGTTTTGCATTTTTTCTCCCGACAGCAAGATATGGATATAGATAGTAGTTACAAGCTAGCACGGCAGATTGTCTATGCAACAAGGGGTTACAAACTCTTGCAAGTCTCACACTCTATAATCACACTCTGCAAACGGCCGGCCTGAATTTGCCCGTATTTTCATTTAACGTTCCCTCATCAGGTCTCGATGACACGGACGATGGCATACAATCAATTATCAATTTCAATATTGCTAAAACGGTAAATATCGCAACCTGGGCACTGCTGGGACACTTGCCAAATTGAACTTTTTCATCATGCGGCTCATCACAACTCTATGACTACCTCTAAATTTCGACCCGCGCGGCTACTGTTATGGTCAATCGTGGCGTTGATCGGTTTGATTGCCCTATGTACGGCATTAGTGCTCACCTTCGACTGGAACCACGCCAAGCCGTGGCTCAACCAGCGCGTCAGTGAGGCGACCGGACGCAATTTTGCGATTCGAGGCGATCTGTCTTTGACCTGGGAAAAATCCCAGACCGACCAGGATAGCTGGCGCCGCTGGGTGCCCTGGCCGCGTCTTAGCGCCAAAGACATCGTGCTCGACAATCCCGAGTGGGCCAAGACCGGCCCGCATATGGCGGAGATCGGCCAGCTGACATTTTCGTTGAGTCCGTTGCCTTTGCTTGCCCACAATATCGTTTTGCCGTCGCTGGAGCTGACTGCGCCTTTCATCGCATTGGAACGCAAGCCGGATGGCGAGAATAACTGGACTTTCAAATCGAGCGGGCCTTCTGCCTGGCAGCTGGAACTGCAGAAACTGGTGCTGGCCAAGGGGACGGTGAGATTACTGGACCCGGTCAGCAAGGTCGACATCAAGGCCGATATCGATAGCTTGCCGGCCACCACCGCGGAAGGGTATGGCATCGGCTGGAAGGTCGGCGGCACATTTAACAAGGCCGCCGTCAGCGGCGAGGGTAAGGCAGGTGCAGTGCTGTCGTTGCAAAATTCCAGCACACCGTATCCGCTGCAAGCTAGCGTCCATATCGGCAAAACCGCGATTGCGATACAAGGAACCCTGACCAAACCGAGCGACCTGGCGGCGCTTGACCTGCGTCTGAAACTGTCTGG
This sequence comes from Collimonas sp. OK307, assembly GCF_900113705.1. GTDB lineage: Bacteria > Pseudomonadota > Gammaproteobacteria > Burkholderiales > Burkholderiaceae_D > Collimonas. The sequence goes on from NZ_FOQI01000002.1 coordinate 278,273, forward strand.
CGCCAGTATGTCGAACCTGTACCCGTTGACTGGCATCGTACTGCCAGCGACGCCGCCATTTGCCACCGAGGGACGGCTGATCGGCAAGATCAACCGCGCGGGCGGCGACTGGACTTACGATAAGTTCAGCGGTCATGTCGGCTCCAGCGATTTGTCCGGGACGCTTGAATATATCGCCCAAAAACCACGGCCATTGTTAAAAGGCGCGCTGCTCTCCAACCAGCTCAGGCTGCAGGATCTGGCGCCGCTGATCGGCGCTGACTCGAATGCCAGCAAGGCCAATCGCGGCGACGGCGTGGCCCAGCCAGGCAATAAAGTGCTGCCGGTCGAGCAGTTCGACACTACGCGCTGGGGCAGCATCGATGCCGACGTCAAATTCACCGGCCGCAAAATTATCCGCGACAAAGAGCTGCCGATCCAGGATCTGGTGGCGGACCTGCATTTGAAAGACAGTGTGCTGTCATTGACGCCATTGAATTTTGGCGTGGCGGGCGGCAATCTGATTTCCAACATCAAGCTTGATGGCAGCAATAAACAGATCAAGGCTGAGATGAAGATCTCGGCACGGCACCTGAAAATCAAACAGTTATTCCCGACATTAGAGTCGGCCCAGGCCAGTTTGGGCGAAATAAACGGCGATGCTTCGCTATCGGCTGTTGGCAATTCCGTCGCCAGCATGCTGGGCAGCGCGAACGGCGAACTGAAAACACTCGTCAATCAGGGCTCCATCAGCAAGTTCGTGCTGGAAGCGGCTGGCCTGAATATCGGCAATGTCGTCATTTCCAAGCTGTTCGGCGATAAACAGGTCAAGGTGAATTGCCTGGCCAGCGATTTTGCGGTGACCAATGGCGTGATGGACGCCCGCACCTTCGTGATGGATACCGACGATGCGATCATCAGCGTTGATGGCAAGATCAATCTGGCTCAGGAGTCGCTGGCCCTGATCATTCATCCGAAATCCAAGGGGCTGCGGATTTTCACGCTGAGAACGCCGATATACGTCACAGGCAGCTTCAAGAACCCTGATGTAGGGGTGGACAAGGGTGTATTGGCCTTGAAGGCTGGCGGCGCGATTGCGCTTGCCGTGCTGGCGCCGGTGACGGCTGTGCTGCCGTTGATTAACATCAGCTCTGATCAGCAGAGCGATTGTGCAGGTTTGCTGGCGGAAGCCCGGCAGAAGCCGGTAGCGCCTCCGCCCGGCAAGACTTTGCAGCAAAAGAAAGCGAAAGCGCACTAGGCGCCTTTTTTACCTGAAGCAAAGGAAGGGTGGGCACGCCTTTGTACCCCCCTACAATCGAAGCACCGACCGCAACATCTCAATCCAATCCGTCAAACACCGCGTCGTCCGGTCCGACATGGTGCGGCGAATGCCAGCTGACATCGCGCATCGAATGCTGCACCTGATTCTCCACGCCTAGCAAAGTTGCAAAGATCGCCATTCTTACCGGTATGCCGTTGTCGGTCTGGCGGAAAATCGCCAGGCGCGGATCGTGGTTGAGATCCGTGCTGAGGTCGTTGGCGCCGGGGCGGCCATCGCGCGGCAAAGGATGCATGACGATGGTGTCGACGCTGCAGGTGGCGTCGATCAGAGCCTGGTTAATCTGGAAATCCGGGGTATAGCCTTCTATCGCTTCATCGGCAAAGCGCTCCTTCTGGATCCGCGTGGCATACACGATGTCAGCGCCTTTCAGCCCCTGCGCCAGGGATGTTGACTGTTCCACCACATGGCCGCCGCGTGCAATCCGGTCCAGTATATGCGCCGGCATCTCCAGCGTAGGCGGTGCGATCAGGGTGAACTTCAGGCCGCGGTAGAGCGCCAGCAGCTTGATCAGCGAATGCACTGTGCGGCCGTACTTCAAATCGCCCGCCATGACGATGTGGGAGCCATCAATCAGTTTCCCTAGCCGCGAGAATTCGCGCTGTATGGTGTACAGGTCGAGAATCGCCTGGCTCGGATGCTCGCCGGGGCCATCGCCGCCATTGATCACCGGGATATTCGTAGCGCGAGCGAATTCGTCGACCGCCCCTTGTTCCGGATGCCTGACCACCAGCGCGTCGACATATCCGCTGATGACACGGCTGGTGTCGTAAATCGACTCGCCTTTGGTCATGGAAGAGAAGGTGAAGCCGGTGGTATCGCATACCGAGCCACCTAGCCGGCAAAAAGCCGCCCCAAAACTGATACGCGTGCGCGTGCTGGCTTCGAAGAACAAATTGGCTAGCACGGCACCCTCGAGGATGCGCGAGACCTTCTGACGCCTTGCAATGGGCTGCATGATGTCCGTCACGCGGAATAGCTGCTCGAGTGAATCGCGAGAGAATTGATCAACTGACAGGAGTTGCGGTTTGCCGTTATGGGAAATCTGCTCGCGTAGCGGTGCGTCTGGCCTTGCTATATATACGCTCTGCGTTAATGGCGATTTCATCGGGTCGCCCGCAAGGATCTCGTTGACGAATTTGCTCACAATGTCAGGCATGACGCGGAATTCACCGGATGTTTCCGGTAGCAGCCAGGTATCCAACGCGCGCTTTCGAACGCCGATTCGATCGGAAAAATTGTCCCTGGTGAGGTTCATGCGACGCATTGCATCGCGGAGAAAAGTCTGTTGATCGCTCATTCGCATCTCCTTATATACGCTATGCGTACATTAAAGGTTTGAATTTAGCTTGTCCAGATTTTTCGTTTTTTTACGGCTGCTTATTATTTAGGCAGAAGAAAAATTTTCTTAAAAATTGCCTGCCAGGACTAAAAAACATCCATAAACAGCCGCTTTTTTCGATTTTGTGGATAAAGCTGTGGATATCGTGTTTTTCATTTGTGGATATCTGGAATAGTTTTCCACAGCCGCCTTTTTATCCAAGAACTATTCTTCAGGGATACACCGATTACTCAGCCTTTATCCAATTCGCAAGTCATTGAATGAATGGTCAAATTTATAGTTATCCACAGAAAAGCAGGGCGTTAACTACTACTACTATTTATATATATAAATCTTTAAATACAAAACCGAAAAGCTTTTTCTTTTGAAGTTGCTTTAAAAAAATAATTAACGAAAAAAGGTTAAAAAACCAATTTTTCAAAAAAAATTTGTTTTTTGTTCGAGTTCTATTTCATGAAATTTACAAAAGACATCTACTTCGAAAGCAGAAAAGAAGGAAATTCAGAAAAGCAACTGTGGATAAGTCTTTGGATAACTACAGGAATCCATTGTGAATAAATACGTTAGATATCCACACCCTATTTTTTATCCAAGAAATGTTCTTTCCAGATACAAGGTTTACTCAGCCTTTATCCAAGTCGTAAGTACTTGAATGAATAGTCAAATTCGTACTTATCCACAGAAAAGCATGTGGTTAACTACTACTACTATTTATATATATAAATCTTTAAATACAAAGCTGAAGAAGCTGGTTTTCCAAAAAAAGAGGTTTTCTTTCTCAAAAAAATGCTTTTAAAACATTAATTACGCCAAATCGTTTTCAATATGGCAAATATTGCAGCGATAACTGGTTCGTCTTTACGTTTATCCAGGGTGATAAACGAAAGTTCGGTGGATAAATTGACCGTGTCTGAAATTACCAGGCCATGAGCATGTGCTTCCCGTAATGCAATCGACTCACGCACCAAAGACAGACCAACTCCGGATTTCACCAGATCTAGCATCGATGGTTCTTGATCAACCAAAGCAACTTTATTGGGAGTAACTTTGTATTGAGCAAAGGTTTTACTGAGTAAGCGATGATGGGCCGACTCTGGCGGAGTCCAAATCCAGGGTAATTCAGCCAATGCCGGCCAGTCTTTTCCGGAAACGCGACTTTTCCAACCTGATGGTGCAAGCACACAGTAAGTAAATTGTGTCAGTGTGAGCCTATGGAAAGTTTTGCTTGGTGTGCCGAGGTAGTAGCCGACATCAAGATGGCCGGATTTGATTTGCCGCAGTACATCACCAGACATGCTGTGTTGCAACTGTGTAGAAAGTTGTGGATAACTTTCTACCAAACGCTGGAGGAAAGCACCTAGCCGGATAAATTCAGGATCGAGAATTGTGCCGATCGCGAGTTTTCCGCTCAGTATTTCAGAGCTGTTTGAATGCAGGCTTTCTGCTTGTTGACGTAATTCGGATACGGCTGCGATTGTACGTTCGGCAAATGGCAGTAACTTGATGCCATCGTCGGTTAACCTCATGCCGCTGGGGATGCGTGTAAATAATTGCAGATTCAAGCTGTTTTGCAACGACTTGATTTGCAGGCTGACAGCCGGTTGTGTGACATGCAGTAATTCGGCAGCGCGGGTCAGGTTTCCTTCTCTGGCGACGGTGACGAAGGCGCGAAGTTGGGTGATATCCATTTGATTAATTTTTCATCATGGTGGTTTTATTATTAGGATTACTTATATTGATGTTGATCATAACTCATTGGATTGTTGGTAAAGCTAGCGATATTCTGTAAAAACGCTATCCCAACCCGGTTTCACCAAAAGGAATCCTTATGACTGCCTCATTCAATTCATCCAGTTCAACCCCGCTTATCCAGCACTACATCAATGGAAAAGTGGTTGAATCCAGCAGCAGCCGCATGCAAGATGTGTTCAATCCGGCCACCGGCGCAGTTTCTGCGAAAGTTGTGTTGGGTAGTGTGGAAGAGGTCAACGCTGCAGTTGCTGCGGCGTCGGCCGCGGCACCGGCATGGGCTGATACTGCGCCGCTGAAGCGTGCGCGGGTCATGTTCCGGTTCAAGGAATTGATGGAACAGAATCATGATGCTCTGGCAGCGGCGATTACGCGTGAACATGGCAAGGTATTTTCCGATGCCAGGGGAGAAGTGACACGTGGTATCGAGATCATCGAATTTGCTTGCGGTATCCCGCATCTGCTGAAGACGCAATTTACGGACAATATCGGTGGCGGCATCGATAACTGGAATTTGCGTCAGCCGCTGGGTGTCACCGCCGGCATCACGCCTTTCAATTTTCCGGTGATGGTGCCGCTGTGGATGGCGCCGATGGCGATTGCTACCGGTAATACTTTTATTCTCAAGCCATCTGAACGCGATCCATCGCCGTCATTAATGATGGCCGATCTATTTCACAAGGCAGGTTTGCCGGATGGTGTATTCAACGTTGTGCAGGGCGATAAGTTGGCAGTCGATACGTTATTGCAGCATCCTGACGTGAAGGCGGTATCGTTTGTCGGATCGACGCCAATTGCAGAATACATTTACCAGGAAGGCGCCAGGCGCAAAGGCGCTTACCCGCTTAGAGTGCAAGCGCTGGGCGGTGCCAAGAATCATCTGGTGGTGATGCCGGATGCCGATCTGGACCAGGCGGTCGATGCGTTGATGGGTGCCGCTTACGGATCTGCCGGCGAGCGTTGCATGGCCATTTCCGTGGCGGTCGCAGTAGGCAATGTTGCCGATAAATTGATTGCAGCTTTGATTCCACGCGTGAAGGCACTCAAGATCAAAAATGGCATGGAAGCAGATGCCGAAATGGGTCCGGTTGTCAGCGCCTCACACAAGGATAAGATCGAGACCTATATTGAAGGCGGCGTTGCTGCCGGAGCCAAGTTGCTGGTCGATGGCCGTGGTTTGAAAGTAGCCGGCCTGGAGCACGGATTCTTCCTTGGCGGATCGCTGTTCGATCAGGTTACGCCAGAGATGACGATTTATAAGGAAGAGATTTTCGGGCCGGTTCTGTGCATCGTCCGGGTTCCGGATTTTGCTGCCGCCGTGAATCTGGTCAATGCCCATGAATTTGGCAACGGTGTATCTTTGTTCACCTCGGACGGCAATACTGCGCGCGAGTTTTCACGTCGGGTTGAGGTCGGAATGGTGGGCATCAACGTACCGATTCCAGTACCGATGGCATGGCATTCTTTTGGCGGCTGGAAGCGTTCTCTGTTTGGCGATACGCATGCGTATGGCGAAGAAGGATTGCGGTTTTATACGCGGTACAAATCGATCATGCAACGTTGGTCGCAGACGATTTCGAAAGGCGCGGAATTCACCATGCCGGTCGCAAAATAAATAGTATAAATAATTAAAAAAAATAGAAAGAGACGCATGGAAACTGCAGGTAAGTACGACTACATCGTGATTGGCGCGGGGACCGCCGGCTGTGTGCTGGCGAATCGCTTGACACAGGATAGTTCGGTCAAGGTGCTACTGATTGAAGCAGGTGCAAAGGACGATTACATCTGGATCCATATTCCTGTCGGCTACCTGTATTGCATCAATAATCCTCGCACTGACTGGATGTACCGTACTGAACCTGATGTCGGTTTGAATGGCCGCAGCCTGATCTATCCGCGCGGTAAGGTATTGGGTGGAAGTTCATCGATCAATGGCATGATTTACATGCGCGGCCAGGCACGCGATTATGATCAGTGGGCGCAGCTTACCGCTGATCCGGCATGGCGCTGGGAACAGGTGCTGCCATTGTTTAAAAAGAGCGAAGATCACTACGGCGGCGCTAATGAATTCCACGGCGCGGGCGGTGAGTGGCGGGTTGAAAAGCAGCGTTTGTCCTGGAAAATCCTGGATGCCTTCCGGGATGCTGCAGCGGAAGTCGGCATCCCCAAAGTTGACGACTTTAATCGCGGTGACAACGAAGGATCCGGTTACTTTGACGTCAACCAGAAACGCGGCATTCGCTGGAATGCAGCCAAAGCGTTTTTGCGTTCAGCCAGCGGTCGCGGCAACTTGACGATCATGACTGGTTGCCAGGTCAGGCGGCTGGTGCTGGAGCGCGGCGAGCAGGGGCTGGTGTGCAAGGGAGTTGAGTTTTCAGGTGGCGGCAAGGAGTGGCATGCCGAGGCCAGCCGCGAAACTTTATTGAGTGCAGGCGCTGTAGGCTCTCCGCAAATTTTGCAATTGTCCGGCATCGGACCGGCGGCGCTATTGCGGCAGCATCAAATTCCGGTCATGCAGGATATGCCTGGCGTTGGAGAGAATCTGCAAGATCATTTGCAGATCAGGATGGCGTTCAAGGTTAGCGGCGTCAAGACGCTGAACACGATGAGTAACAACTGGTTTGGCAAAGCGAAAATCGGCATGGAGTATCTGCTGAGTCAGAGCGGCCCGATGTCGATGGCGCCATCGCAGCTGGGAGCGTTTGCCAAATCCGATACTGCGCAGTCAACCGCCAATCTGGAATATCACGTGCAACCTTTGTCGCTGGAGAAATTCGGCGATCCTCTGCACGCGTTTCCGGCCTTCACCGCCAGCGTCTGTAATTTGCGACCGACCTCGCGCGGCCATGTGCGGATTGGCTCAGGTACGGCAGAGGGCGCGCCAAAAATCACGCTGAATTATCTGGATACCGAGGAAGACCGCAAAGTGGCGGCAGCTTCGTTGTTGCTTACCCGGAAAATCATCGGTGCGCCGGCGCTGCAAAAGTATTTGCCGGAAGAGTTCAAGCCTGGCTTGCAATACCGGACTGAAGAAGAATTGATCAAGGCTGCCGGTGAGGTAGGCACCACGATTTTTCACCCGGTGGGAACCTGCAAGATGGGCCGCAGCGACGATCCTATGGCGGTAGTGGATAGCCAGCTCCGGGTTAAAGGAGTAGCTGGATTGCGCGTGGTTGACGCCTCCGTGATGCCGACGATCACCTCCGGCAACACCAATTCACCGACCTTGATGATTGCGGAAATGGCAGCAAAATTCATAAAGGAAGGTCGCTAGCAGGCAGAATATAGTTTCCACGCATAAATATCGAACAAACTATTTCGTCAGGCATAGTTAATTTCTGTAAAGTTTTTGTATAGTATTTCTACGTATTGCTCCAGTAGAGTGGCAACGGTAGTATCCATAAAAAAATATAAGGCTGATAAGATGATTGCCATATCATCTTTGAACCAGGAATGTTCCGAACAAGCAATATCAATAGGAGACCAGATGACCGACATCATCTTGGAGACAAAAAACCTGACCAAGGAGTTCAGGGGGTTTACGGCTGTTAATGGCGTTAACCTGCAGGTCGAGCGCGGCCATATCCACGCACTGATCGGTCCCAACGGGGCAGGGAAGACGACTTGCTTCAATCTGCTGACTAAATTCCTGGTGCCGACTTCCGGCCAGATCCTGTTCAACGGCCGCGACATCACCACCGATGCGCCGGCACAGATCGCCCGCCAGGGAATCATCCGTTCCTTCCAGATTTCTGCTGTTTTCCCGCATTTGAGCGTGATGGAGAACGTCCGCATAGGATTGCAGCGGACACTGGGGACTTCTTACCATTTCTGGAGAAGCGGCAAATCGCTGACGCAATTGAACGAGCGCGCGATGGAATTGCTGGCAGAAGTCGACCTGACCGAATTTGCCGATACCCTGACAGTCGATTTACCTTACGGCCGTAAGCGTGCGCTGGAGATTGCCACCACGCTGGGGATGGAGCCGGAACTGATGCTGCTGGATGAGCCCACGCAAGGCATGGGACACGAAGACGTCGACCGGGTCACCGCGTTGATCAAGAAGGTATCTGCCGGCCGCACCATCCTGATGGTGGAGCACAACATGAATGTGGTGTCAGGCATCTGCGACAAGATCAGCGTGCTGCAGCGCGGTGCGATGCTGGCGGAAGGCCGCTATGAAGAAGTTTCGAAGAACCCATTGGTAATGGAAGCCTATATGGGCACCACCACCGAGGTACTGGCAGGAGCGCATTGATGTCTGCAGTTGATTCCCCACAATCCTCATCTGTCGGCGCGGCTGCTAAAGGCACGCCTGCGCTCGCTCTCGAAAATCTGCAAGCCTGGTATGGCGAATCGCATATTTTGCACAACGTGAACCTGAGTGTTCATAAGGGCGAAGTGGTGACGCTGCTGGGCCGCAACGGCGCCGGCCGCACCACTACCATGCGCGCGATAATGGGCTTGACCGGTTCACGCAAGGGCTCGATCAGGATCGGCGGAGTCGAGACGATCGGGCTGGCGACTCACAAGATTGCACATCATGGCGTCGGATATTGCCCTGAGGAGCGCGGCATTTTTTCGTCCTTGTCGACGGAAGAAAACCTGATGTTGCCACCGTCGCTGTCGACCACCGAAAAGGGCATGTCTGTCGAAGAAATCTATGACATGTTTCCCAACCTGAAAGAACGCAGGAACAGCCAGGGTACACGGCTGTCTGGCGGTGAACAGCAGATGCTGGCGGTTGCGCGCATCTTGCGCACCGGCGCACGTTTGTTGTTGCTGGATGAAATTTCAGAAGGCCTGGCGCCGGTGATTGTGCAAACGCTGGCACGCATGATCACCACGTTGAAAGCCAAGGGTTACACGATCGTGATGGTGGAGCAGAACTTCCGTTTTGCCGCGCCGTTGGCAGATCGTTTTTATGTGATGGAGCACGGTCAGATTGTCGAGTCGTTTGCTTCGTCGCAGCTGGAAGAAAAGATGCCGGTGTTGAATGCGTTATTAGGTGTGTAGTTTGGGCAGGGAGTCTCGGTAATTGCGAGATGACGAGTCGTTTAAAAAAATGGAGAAGACAATGAATATCAAATTAAAGACTTTGGCAGTCGCGGTGAGTAGCACCATCGCTCTCGGTTTTGCAGTGCCTGCATCGGCGCAGATTTCCGGGGACGTCATCAAGATCGGTTTCATCACCGACATGTCGAGCGTCTACTCCGACATCGACGGCCCTGGCGGCGCTGAAGCGATCAAGATGGCGATTGCCGATATGGGCGGCAGCATCAACGGCAAGAAAATCGAACTGGTGACGGCCGATCATCAGAACAAAGCCGACATCGCATCGAGCAAGGCACGCGAATGGTTCGACCAGCAAGGACTGGACGTGCTGATCGGCGGCACCAACTCCGGTACTGCTTTGGCGATGGCAAAAATTACGGCTGAAAAGAAGAAGCCGTTCTTCGAAATCGGCGCCGGCAGCACGCGTCTGACTAATGAAGAATGCACGCCTTACACTGTGCACTATGCCTACGATACCTACGCCTTGGCCAAAGGTACCGGCTCTGCCGTGGTTAACCATGGTGGCAAGACCTGGTATTTCCTGACTGCCGACTATGCGTTTGGCGCTTCACTGGAAAAAGATACGACCGCAGTGGTGAAAGCTGCCGGCGGCAACGTATTGGGCGCGGTCAAACACCCGCTGAACGCTTCCGATTTCTCTTCGTTCATGCTGCAGGCGCAATCGTCTAAAGCGCAAATCATCGGCCTGGCGAATGCCGGCGGCGATTTGATCAATGCGGTCAAGGCTGCGAATGAATTCGGTGTTACCAAGAACGCCAAGCTGGCTGGTTTGCTGGTGTTCATCAATGACATCCATTCGCTGACGCTGAAACAAACTCAAGGCATGTACCTGACCGACAGCTGGTACTGGGATCAAAACGACGAGTCGCGCAAATGGGCCAAGCGTTATTTTGAAAAAATGAAAAAGGAACCATCCAGTTTGCAAGCGGCCGATTACTCCGCAGCGATGCAATACCTGATGGCGGTCAAGGCTATCGGCACGGATGACGGCGACAAGGTCATGGCGCACCTGCGCACCGCCAAGTTCAACGACATGTATGCCAAGAACGCTTATTTGCGCCCGGACGGCCGGGTGGTGCATGACATGACGCTGTATCAGGTCAAGGCGCCGGCTGACTCGAAATATCCTTGGGATTACCTGACCAAGATCCAGACCATCCCAGGCGAACAGGCTTTCACCGCCAAGGCCGAGAGCAAGTGCGGATTGTGGAAATGATATAGCAGCTCTGCAGTAACCGCGCTTGATCATGGTTAAGAACCGAGGTCGTGGACCAAGGTCGAGAGCGTAGTCTGAAGATATGCCTGGCGCATCGTCAACCTGCTGCCGGCCTGCACATTTCTGATGAGATGCGCAGGCCGGTGCTTTGTTTGATATTTTGTCCGATGCGCTGTTCGATAGTCCTTCACTCGCCCGAGTGATTTTTTTGATGACATTGCCATGGAAATATTCGGCATTCCCCTGCAAGCCTTGATGAGCCAGTTGTTGCTAGGGCTCGTCAACGGTTCGTTTTACGCCATGCTGTCGCTTGGGCTGGCGGTGATTTTCGGCCTGCTCAACGTGATTAATTTCGCGCACGGTGCGCTGTACATGATGGGCGCGTTCCTGGCCTGGATCGGCCTGACTTATTTCAACCTGAATTACTGGGTGATGCTGATCCTGGCGCCGCTGCTGGTGGGCCTGTTCGGCATCATCATAGAGAAGACCATGCTGCGCTGGCTGTACAAGCTGGATCATCTTTACGGCTTGCTGCTGACCTTCGGCATCACCTTGATGGTGGAGGGCATCTTCCGCTCGTTCTATGGCGTCTCCGGCCAGCCGTTTTCGGTTCCGGACCTGCTGAGCGGGGCTACCGATCTCGGCTTCATGGTGCTGCCGAACTATCGCGCCTGGGTGGTGGTAGCGTCACTGACCGTATGTTTCTCAACCTGGTTCGTGATTGAAAAGACCAAGCTAGGCGCTTATCTGCGCGCCGGTACCGAGAATCCGAAACTGGTTGAAGCGTTCGGTGTCAACGTGCCCTTGATGGTGACCTTGACTTACGGCTTCGGCGTCGCTTTGGCGGCCTTTGCAGGGGTGCTGGCGGCTCCCGTGATCCAGGTCTCGCCACTGATGGGTTCGAACCTGATTATCGTCGTATTCGCGGTTGTGGTGATCGGCGGCATGGGTTCCATCATGGGGTCGATCATTACCGGTCTGGCACTGGGTGTAATTGAAGGATTGACCCGCGTGTTTTATCCGGAGGCGTCGGCCACGGTGGTGTTTATCGTGATGGCGATTGTGCTGATGATCCGGCCTGCAGGCCTGTTCGGTAAAGAAAAATGAGCGGAGCAGCTATGAGCATGAGTATGAATACCAAGAAGATCGGCTACGGTTTGCTGTTAGTCGCCTTACTGGCAGCACCGTTCGGCATTTATCCGGTGTTCCTGATGAAGATCATCTGCTTCGCGCTGTTTGCCTGCGCTTTCAATCTGTTGATCGGTTTTACCGGTTTGTTGTCGTTTGGACATGCCGCGTTTTTTGGCGGCGCCGGTTACATTGCCGGTTATACGCTGACGACTCTGGGCTTGCCAACGGAAGTCGGGCTGATTGCCGGAACTGCCGCGGGTGCGTTGATCGGGCTGGTGATGGGTAGCCTGGCGATTCGTCGCCAGGGGATTTATTTCACGATGATCACCTTGGCGCTGGCGCAGATGCTGTATTTCGTTTGTCTGCAGATGCCGTTCACCGGTGGCGAGGATGGTTTGCAAGGCGTACCGCGCGGGCATTTGCTGGGCTTTATCGATCTCGGCAATGATCTGAATTTGTACTATGTGGTGCTGGCGATTGCCGTGGCCGGCTTTGCGCTGATCGTGCGTACCGTGAACTCTCCTTTTGGCCAGGTGCTGAAAGCTATCAAGGAAAATGAGCCGCGCGCCATCTCGCTGGGCTACGACGTCAATCGTTACAAGCTGCTGGCCTTCGTGTTGTCGGCGGCATTGTCGGGCCTTGCCGGTTCAACCAAGACGCTGGTGCTGGGTTTCGAAACACTGACCGACGTGCATTGGACCATGTCGGGGCTGGTGGTGTTAATGACGCTGGTAGGGGGCTTGGGCACTATCATCGGGCCGATTGTCGGTGCGTTGATTATCATCATGCTGGAAAACAAGCTGGGGGATATCGGTAACTGGCTCGCATCCGTTACCCACATTGACTGGTTTAGCGGGCTGGGTGAATCGGTGACTATCGTTACCGGTTTCATCTTCATCGTTTGCGTGCTGGCATTCCGGCGCGGGATTGTCGGGGAGATTTCTGCCTTGATTAATAAGCGATCTTCCGACAGTAGATGATGTAATCCTGGTCGGTGGCTAAAAGCCCGTACTCAGCTTAGCTGGTACGGGCTTTTTGTTTCAGGGTAGGGATGAACATCGTCTGCTTAAATAATGGGCAGTTTAATTCCAGCTAATCGAATTACTTGGATAGCTATGACGAAATAACATAGCCATCCGACATGTCTATTCAGGCTCAGGCACGTAAAATTGCATGTCTTCAATATCCCTCAACCTTCGTTTGCCAAACCATGCCTGAGTTATTTCCCGATTTTTTTATTCTAGCTATTGCCAGTTTCGTTGCAGGTTTGATTGATGCAGTGGTTGGGGGAGGGGGCTTGATCCAGATTCCTGCCCTGTTCGCGATGCTACCCAATACCACCCCGGCCACCATCTTCGGGACCAATAAGCTGGCGGGGATATTTGGTACCAGCGCTGCGGCTGTCAATTTTGCCAGGCGGGTCAAGTTGGCGTGGAGCGCCGCACTACCCGCTGCAGGGGCGGCATTTCTGCTTTCGTTTCTGGGTGCTTATGTCGTTACCCATATACCTACCGAGGCGATTCGTAAGTCTCTGCCTTTCATTTTGCTGGCCGTCGCCATATACACGGTAAAGAAGAAAGATTTCGGTAGCATCCATGCTCCTCTGCATACCGGATCGAAAGAGAAGTTGCTCGCGGTATTGATTGGTGGCGGTATCGGATTTTATGACGGTGTTTTTGGCCCCGGTACAGGTAGCTTCCTGATTTTCCTGTTTGTGCGGTTTTTTGGTTTCGATTTCCTGGCGGCTTCGGCTGTATCCAAGGTTATTAACGTTGCGACCAATTTAGCCGCCTTGCTTTGGTTTGGATATAGCGGACATATCATCTGGCAGCTTGGATTGATAATGGCTATCTGCAATGTCGGCGGGTCATTGGTCGGTACAAGGCTCGCACTCAAACATGGCAGTGGTTTTGTGCGGAAGTTGTTTTTGCTGGTGGTATCGGTATTGATCTTGAAAACTGGTTACGATGCCTTCCTGAAGTAGAGACTAGGTACTTGAGTTGGGCATAATAGCGGCGATTGTTTCACGTGAAACAATCGCCATTTTTCTTTTCACGTTTTCAAAAATCCGATATTGCAATGTTTCACGTGAAACATCTGTTGTGTTGTGGTCGCCGTAGTCATCTGCACACTACACTAGGAGTGTAGGCGAAGGCTGCATGCTTTATAATCACGCCTCTGCTCACCGTTTTTCATCGTCTCTAAGAGGCGCACTATGCTTTTTCCTACAAATTTTGATGTAATCGTCGTCGGCGGCGGTCATGCCGGCACCGAAGCCGCGCTGGCGTCCGCTCGCATGGGCCAAAAGACTCTATTGTTGACTCACAATATCGAGACCTTGGGTCAGATGTCGTGCAATCCTTCAATTGGTGGGATAGGCAAGGGCCACCTTGTAAAAGAGGTCGATGCCATGGGTGGCGCGATGGCTATCGCCACCGATGAAGCCGGTATCCAGTTTCGTATCCTGAATTCTTCAAAAGGTCCGGCAGTACGCGCAACCCGCGCGCAAGCCGACCGCATCTTGTACAAGCAAGCGATTCGCTCCCGCCTGGAAAACCAGGAAAACCTTTGGTTGTTCCAGCAAGCCGTGGATGATCTGCTGGTAGAGGGTGATCGCGTGGTTGGCGCCGTGACGCAAGTTGGTATCCAGTTCCGTAGCAGGGCAGTGGTCTTGACCGCCGGTACTTTCCTGGATGGGAAGATCCACGTTGGCCTCAATAACTATTCGGCTGGCCGCGCCGGTGATCCACCGGCGATTTCCCTGTCGGCGCGCCTGAAAGAATTGAAGTTGCCGCAAGGACGCCTGAAGACAGGTACACCGCCACGCATTGACGGCCGTACCATTGATTTCTCGGTAATGCAGGAACAACCGGGCGATCTCGATCCGGTGCCGGTATTTTCCGTAATGGGTAATACCGCAATGCACCCGGCGCAACTGCCATGCTGGATTACCCATACCAACCAGCAAACGCATGACATCATTCGTGCCGGCCTGGATCGCAGCCCGATGTATACCGGCGTGATCGAGGGAGTAGGGCCGCGCTATTGCCCATCGATCGAGGACAAGATCCATCGCTTCGCGGGCAAGGATTCGCACCAGATATTCCTGGAGCCGGAAGGCTTGACCACCAACGAGTTTTACCCCAATGGTATTTCGACAAGTTTGCCATTCGATGTGCAGCTGGCTCTGGTGCATTCGATGCGCGGTTTGGAAAACGCGCACATCCTTCGCCCCGGCTACGCTATCGAATACGATTACTTCGATCCACGTGGTTTGAAGGCTTCGCTGGAAACCAAATTGATTCAAGGCCTGTACTTTGCGGGCCAGATCAATGGCACCACAGGTTATGAAGAGGCAGCTGCCCAAGGCATGCTTGCCGGCTTGAACGCCGCATTGCAAACACAGGAGCGCGACGCCTGGACTCCACGGCGCGACGAAGCTTACCTTGGCGTACTGGTTGACGATCTGATTACCCAGGGCGTGCAAGAGCCTTACCGCATGTTCACCAGCCGCGCCGAGTATCGCCTCAGCCTGCGCGAAGATAACGCTGACTTGCGTCTGACCGAGATCGGCCGTCAGCTTGGTTGCGTCGGCGATGCTCAATGGGCGCAGTTCGAGAAGAAGCGCGAAGCGGTAGCGCTGGAGATGGAACGCCTGCGATCGACCTGGGTGAATCCCCGCATCGTGGCCGAAGCAGAAGCCGAGCGTTTGCTTGGCAAGTCCATCGAGCGCGAATATTCCCTGGTCGATCTGTTGCGTCGGCCAAACGTTACTTATGATCAACTGATGACGCTCAAGGGTATCGATGGCCAGGATCTGGGTGGCCCGGGCGTTCAGGATGACACGGTCAAGGAACAGGTAGAGATCCAGGTTAAGTACGCCGGTTACATTGACCGCCAGGCGAAGGAAGTGGAACGCCATGAGCACAATGAAAACCTGAAGTTGCCTGCCGATCTGGATTACATGGATGTGCAAGCCTTGTCGATCGAGGTGCGCCAAAAGCTGAACCAGCACAAGCCGGAAACTTTCGGCCAGGCCTCACGGATTTCTGGCGTCACGCCGGCGGCATTGTCGCTGTTGCTGGTACATCTGAAAAAGGGTGGCATGAAGCGGCTGGATGCAGACGATCAAGCCGCCTGATTGCTTAATTACGTAAATGCTTAATAATCAACTACCATCAAGGTAATTGCCCGGATATACAAGGAGTGGCACCATGAGTTCAACGCAGACCGCGCCGGCGGCACAACAAGCGCTGGAAGCGAGCCTGCAGCAAGGTGCGCAAGCATTGGGAATCGAATTGGATGAGCAACAGCAGCAACAAATGCTGGCTTATCTGGCCTTGTTGGCGAAGTGGAACCGGACCTATAACCTGACTTCGATCCGCGAACCTGCGCAGATGATGACGCACCATTTGCTGGACTCCCTGGCGGTGGTGCCGGCCTTTGCAGCGGCAGAGCATGTGTTGGATGTCGGCTCAGGCGGCGGCCTGCCAGGAGTGATCCTGGCGATCTGGGCAGCCAAGGCCAAGCCGGCGATGCGGGTGTCGATGATCGATACGGTGCACAAGAAAACGGCATTCCTGACGCAGGTCAAAGCCGAGCTCGGCCTTGGCAACGTTACCGTTCATACCGCAAGAGTAGAGCAGTTGCAGGTAGCGCAAAAATTTGACGTGATCACTTCCAGGGCATTTGCCGAGCTGGCGGATTTTATTAACTGGTCGGCGCATTTGTTGACGGATAATGGCCAGTTCATCGCCCTCAAAGGCATACAGCCGGACGAAGAAATCGCCAGGCTGCCAGCCGGTTGGCAAGTGACGGAAGTGCGGCCATTGAAGGTGCCGGGACTGGATGCGGAACGCCATCTGATTTTTATCAAACGCAGTGCAGCGTAAGGGAAGCAGCAGCACCAAACAATAGTAAGGTAGCCTGTCCAATCTCAGCCCGATTCATCACAGGAGTAAATTCATCATGAGCGCGTTGTTTCATACCCTCGGCATTACCGACGTCTGGCAATTGATCGTTGCGACCATGGTGTTCCTGATGCTTCCGGGGGCTGGTACTTTCTGTATCCTTGGCAGCGCCGGCCGACACGGCGTGCGCGGCGGCTATGCCTCAGTGTTTGGCATCATGTCGGGCGACGCAGTACTGATGTTTTTGGCAGCGATAGGTGTAGCAGCCTTGCTGACCGCGAATCCAATGGTGTTCAAGGGCGTGCAATATCTGGGCGCAGCTTATTTGGCCTACCTGGGTTGCAAATTGTTATTTGCCAAGAACAGCGACAACGACAACGCCAGTGCAGCTGTCGGCTTTGCCGGCGCCGGCAATTTTTCCCGCGGCTTCCTGGTGACCTTGATCAATCCCAAGGCAATTGTGTTTTACATGGCGTTTTTCCCGCTGTTCATTGATCCGGCGACGCAGCGCGGCAGCCTCACATTCCTGACCATGGCTGCAATCATCTCCAGTTGCGCACTGTTTTACGGTAGTCTGCTGGTACTGCTCGGGAACACTGCTGCCAAACGCCTGGGACACAATCGCCGTATTGCCGCATTCGCCTCCAAAGCCGCAGGAATTTTCCTGATCGGCTTTGGCATCAAATTAACGACTAACTAAATTACGACCTTCATACCAATACATGGCAAAAATATTTTGTGTCGCCAATCAAAAGGGCGGGGTCGGTAAAACCACCACTGCCGTCAATCTGGCCGCTGGCCTGGCGCAACTGAAGCAACGCGTCTTGCTGGCCGATCTCGATCCACAGGGTAATGCCACCATGGGCGCGGGGATCAACAAAGGCACGCTGACGGCGTCGATCTATGAAGTGCTATTGGGGATGTCGGATATCAAAGCAGTCCGCAAAACGTCAGAGACCGGCGGTTTTGATGTGCTGCCGGCAAATCGTGAACTGGCCGGTGCCGAAGTGGAAATGGTCGAACTGGAAAATCGCGAGAAGCGTTTGAAAGATGCTTTCACCAGCGTTGCAGACGAATACGATTTTATCCTGATCGACTGTCCGCCGGCGCTATCGATGCTGACGCTGAACGGATTGTGCGCAGCGAACGGGGTAATCATCCCGATGCAGTGTGAGTACTATGCGCTGGAAGGTTTGTCGGACCTGGTCAACACCATCAAGAAGGTGCACGCCAATCTGAATCCCGACCTCAAGATCATCGGCCTGCTGCGTGTCATGTTCGATCCACGCATGACTTTATCGCAACAGGTTTCGGAGGAATTGGAAAAGCACTTTGGCGACAAGGTGTTCAAGACGGTCATCCCGCGCAATGTGCGTCTGGCGGAAGCACCTTCATATGGCATGCCGGGAGTCACTTTTGACGCCGCTTCCAAGGGGGCGCAGGCTTATATCGCCTTTGGCGCCGAGATGGTAGAGCGTATCAAGACTATGTAATACATAAGTTGTACACCGGCTATACACCGCCTATGCACAGACTTATACGCAACTCATCAACAGCTTATCAATACGGTTGCAAACAGGGTTATCAACAGAGTTATCCACAGCCTGTTGCAATGTAATCAGTCATTTACGGTAGGAAAAGATGGTCACGAAAAAATCAAAAGGACTGGGCCGCGGCCTGGAAGCTTTACTGGGCGGCTCCACCGATATCACGGAAGCTGTGCCGACTATTGCCGGCGCGCCATCGGTATTGGCAGTCACCGTCATGCAAGCCGGTAAATACCAGCCGCGTACGCGCATGGACGAGGGCGCCTTGGCCGAGCTGGCAGCGTCGATCAAGGAGCAGGGCTTGCTGCAGCCGATCCTGGTGCGGCCGATCGCCTTGCACAATGGTTCCCAGCATTATGAAATCATCGCCGGTGAGCGGCGCTTCCGTGCGGCGCAGCTGGCTGGCCTGATCGAGGTGCCGGTGCTGGTCAAGGATGTCGACGACCAGACCACCGCGGCGATGGCGCTGATCGAGAACATGCAGCGCGAAGACCTGAATCCGCTGGAAGAAGCGCAGGGTATTCATCGCCTGATCACCGATTTCAGTTTTACCCATGAGCAGGCAGCGGTATCGGTAGGGCGTTCGCGCAGTGCAGTCTCGAATCTGTTGCGCTTGCTGAACCTGGCCAGGCCGGTGCAAACCATGCTGATGGCGGGCGATATAGATATGGGCCATGCGCGGGCGCTGCTGGCGGTGGATGCTGCAACCCAGATCACGCTGGCCAACCAGGTGGTGGCCAAGCGGATGTCGGTGCGCGATACCGAAAAACTCGTGGTGCGCACCACCACCGAGGCCGATTCAGCTAGCCGGCCAGCCAAAACCAAGGAAAAGTCGCGCGATATCGCCCGGCTGGAAGAAGAGTTGTCTGATTTGCTGGCGACCCAGGTAACAATCAAGACTGCAGCCAAGAATCGCGGTCAGCTGATTATCGATTTCTCGGATCTGGATACGCTGGATGGTCTGATTGCGCGTCTCAAAGGCGCAGAGTAGAAAAAACGCAAAACGGAAAAAATAGGGCGGTCTCACAATATTGGTGCATCGATCACAATCAAATTGACTACCGATCCGATTGCATGACGCGCAAGGCGGACCTTTTTAAGCAAGTCCAGGTGTTGCATAAGCTTATGATTCGGCAGCAAAAGTTTGACGAAAGCCGCGGCCAGCCTTTATAATCCTCGGGCTTCTAAAACAGCCGTAGACTAGAATGAGCTGGGGGAATTAGCTGCGCTGCATCGACTAAGTTGCAGTCGCGTTCTGTTCGGCGAATAGCTTTCGCACAATATTGGGTCAGTATGCTGCGCATCGTGCTTATGCAATTCATTACTACGGTCGTGCTGGCAGCTGTGGCAGGTTTACTGGCCGGCGTATCCGGATTCTGTTCCGCGCTTTTAGGTGGTGTGTGCTGCGCGGTTCCTAACGGATTGTTTGCTCTCCGTCTTTACATCAGCGCGCGCAAACCAGGCGGCGCCAACCCGATGTCTTTTTTCATCGGCGAGTTTGTCAAAATTGCTACAACGATTGCGCTGGTTGGCGCGGTCGTATGGTTGTATCACGATTTGAATTGGCCGGCATTTATCGTCAGCTTCATTGTGGTACTCAAAAGTTACATAATTTTACTTTTTAGACATCGATCATGACTGTAGCTCCAAGCGAAGCACTAACCCCCTCAGAATATATTGTCCATCACCTCGGACATTTTTCCACTGGCCATCAATCCAAGATAGTCGATTTTTCGATTATCAATCTCGACACGATCTTCTGGTCGGTATTTGCCGGCATAGTCGGTTGCCTGCTGATGTATCTCGCCGCGCGTAAAGCGACTGCGGGCGTACCAGGGCGTTTCCAGGCTTTCGTCGAAATGGTTGTCGAGATGGTCGACGATCAAGCCAAGGGCATCGTCCACGGCGATCGCAGCTTTATCGCACCGTTGGCGCTGACAGTATTCATCTGGGTCGCCCTGATGAACTCGCTCGATTTCCTGCCGGTCGACATGTTCTCCAGCCTGTTCAAACTGGTTGGCCTGGACGGCATCATTTCCCATCATCGCGTAGTACCTACCGCCGACCTGAACGGCACCATGGGCATCGCCCTGGGCGTACTGGTGCTGATGCTGTACTACAGCTTCAAGATCAAGGGCATCGGCGGCTTCCTGCACGAACTGGTCGCCGCGCCTTTCGGTATCTGGCTTGCTCCAGCCAACCTCTTGCTGAACATCATTGAATTTGCTGCAAAAACCGTGTCGCTGGCGATGCGACTTTTCGGCAACATGTATGCCGGTGAGTTGTTGTTCCTGTTGATCGCGCTGCTCGGTTCGACTGCGACTGCGTTCGGTTTCGTCGGCCATGTCATTGCCGGTTCCATCTGGGCGATTTTCCATATCCTGATCGTGTTGTTGCAAGCGTTTATTTTCATGATGCTGACTCTGGTGTACATCGGCCAGGCACATGAGGCTCACTAAAGAGCGCCGGTTTTTGAATGTGTAGTTCTTGTTTTGAATCTGTTTTCTGTACTGATTTTCTGTATTAACTTTTTGTATTAATTTTTGTATTCACTTAACTTTGAAGGAATTGTCATGACTGATCTGTCTTTTGTTGCTTTGGCTTGTGGTTTGATCATCGGTTTGGGCGCTATCGGTGCTTGTATCGGTATCGCAATCATGGGCGGTAAGTACCTGGAAGCATCGGCACGTCAACCAGAACTGATGAACACTCTGCAAACCAAGATGTTCCTGTTGGCTGGTCTGATCGACGCTGCGTTCCTGATCGGTGTTGGTATCGCTATGTTGTTCGCATTCGCAAATCCGTTCATCGCTAAGTAATTTAATCGAGCGTAACCGAATCGGCTGAAAGCATTTCAGCCCACGTTATTCTGAGAAGGAAATTACTGTGAACTTAAATGCAACATTGTTTGCGCAGTTCCTGGTCTTCTTTATCCTCGCCGGCTTCACGATGAAATTCATCTGGCCGCCGCTGATAAAAGCGCTCGATGAGCGCGCCAAGAAGATCGCGGACGGCCTGGCAGCCGCTGATCGCGGCAAGGCAGATCTGGCAGCCGCTGAAAAGCGTGCCTCGGCAGAACTGGCAACCGCGCGCGACGAAGGTCAAAAGCGTATTGGCGAAGCTGAAAAGCGCGGCCAGCTGATCGTTGACGAAGCCAAGAAAACGGCTTCCGAAGAAGCTGCCCGTATCATCGCTAACGCTAAGGCCGAAGCGGAGCAGCAAATGACTAAAGCACGTGAAGCTCTGCGCGGTGAAGTTGCGACCCTTGCGGTCAAAGGCGCCGAACAGATCCTCAAGCGCGAAGTCAATGCCGCGGCACATGCCGATTTGCTGAACCAACTGAAAACAGAGCTGTAATCATGGCTGAACTTGCAACGATTGCTCGTCCTTATGCAGAAGCACTGTTCCGTGTGGCCAAGTCGCAAGACCTGGCTGCGTGGGCGAATCTGGTTGTCGAGATGGGCCAGGTAGCGGCCAATTCCGATGTCAAGGCGCTGGCGCACAATCCTGCCCTTACGCATCAGCAAATCGCCGATACGTTCCTGGCGCTGTTGAAATCGCCGCAAGCAGCCACCGCCGAAGTGAAAAACTTCGTCGCGACGCTGGTTGAAAACGGTCGTTTGATCGCGCTGCCGGAAATCGCCGAGCAATTTCAAGTGCTGAAGAACGCACAAGAAGGCGCTGCGGATATCGAGATCACCAGCGCTTTTGAAATGACCGAAGCGCAAGTAAAAGATTTGACCGCCACGCTGGAAAAGAAATTCGGCCGCAAGCTGAACCCATCGGTAACTGTGGATAACTCGCTGATCGGCGGCGTACGCGTAGTAGTCGGCGATGAAGTGCTCGACACATCGGTGCGCGCCAAGCTGCAAGAACTGCATGCTGCCCTGGCTGCGTGATTATCGATTGGCTTTGACCTTTGCTTATCTGCGTAACCGAGCAACGAGAAAATTTTAGGAGTTAATATGC
The DNA here is from genome assembly GCF_900113705.1 of Collimonas sp. OK307. Lineage (GTDB taxonomy): Bacteria > Pseudomonadota > Gammaproteobacteria > Burkholderiales > Burkholderiaceae_D > Collimonas. The sequence continues at coordinate 300,531 of NZ_FOQI01000002.1, forward strand.
AACTCAACGCGTCTGAAATCAGCGAACTGATCAAGAGCCGGATTCAAGGCCTTGGCGATACCGCTGAAATTCGCAATCAAGGCACGGTTATTTCCGTGTCCGACGGTATCTGCCGTATCCATGGTCTGTCTGACGTGATGCAAGGTGAGATGCTGGAATTCCCAGGTAACACATTCGGCCTGGCGCTGAATCTCGAGCGCGACTCTGTCGGCGCCGTTATTCTGGGTGACTTCGAACACATTTCCGAAGGCGATACAGTTAAATGTACCGGCCGTATTCTGGAAGTGCCTATCGGTCCGGAACTGCGCGGCCGTGTAGTGAACGCGCTGGGCCAGCCGATCGACGGCAAGGGTCCGGTCAACGCCAAGTTGACAGCCCCGATTGAAAAGATCGCGCCGGGCGTTATTGCCCGTCAATCCGTTTCGCAGCCAATGCAAACCGGTATCAAGTCGATCGACTCGATGGTACCTATCGGCCGCGGCCAGCGCGAACTGATCATCGGCGACCGCCAGACCGGTAAGACCGCTGTTGCGATCGATGCGATCATCAATCAAAAGGGCCAGGACGTGACATGTATCTATGTCGCTATCGGTCAAAAAGCATCGTCGATCAAGAACATCGTGCGTTCGCTGGAAACACACGGCGCCATGGAATACACCATCGTGGTTGCAGCATCGGCTTCCGAGTCGGCTGCGATGCAATACCTGTCGGCTTACTCCGGCTGCGCAATGGGCGAATATTTCCGTGATCGCGGTGAAGACGCACTGATCGTGTATGACGATCTGTCCAAGCAAGCTGTTGCATACCGTCAGGTATCGCTGCTGTTGCGCCGTCCACCAGGCCGTGAAGCTTACCCTGGCGACGTGTTCTACCTCCACAGCCGTTTGCTGGAACGCGCAGCACGTGTGAACGAAAAATACGTTGAAGATTTCACCAAGGGTGAAGTCAAGGGCAAGACTGGTTCGCTGACTGCTTTGCCGATCATCGAAACCCAGGCTGGCGACGTTTCCGCTTTCGTTCCGACCAACGTGATTTCGATTACCGACGGTCAGATCTTCCTGGAAACATCGTTGTTCAATGCCGGTATCCGTCCTGCGATCAACGCTGGTATTTCGGTATCGCGCGTTGGTGGCGCTGCTCAGACCAAGGTTATCAAGAACTTGTCCGGCGGTATCCGTACCGACTTGGCGCAGTATCGTGAACTGGCTGCGTTTGCGCAGTTTGCTTCCGACCTCGACGAAGCGACCCGCAAGCAGTTGGATCGCGGTGCACGCGTGACCGAGCTGTTGAAGCAAGCGCAATACTCGCCGTTGTCGATCTCGCTGATGGCTGTGACTTTGTTCGCGGTCAACAAGGGCTTCCTGGACAGCATCGACGTCAAGCAAGTACTGCCATTCGAAAGCGGTCTGCATAACTACATGAAGACCAGCCACGCGCCTTTGCTGCAAAAGATCGAAGAAACCAAGCAACTCGACAAAGATGGTGAAGCTGCATTGTCTACCGCCGTTGCTGATTTCAAAAAATCGTTCGTGGCTTAATTTAACTGGAGCACGGAATGGCTACAGGTAAAGAGATACGCAGCAAGATCAAGAGCGTAGAAAATACGAAGAAGATCACCAAGGCGATGGAAATGGTCGCCGCATCCAAAATGCGCAAGGCGCAGGACCGGATGCGTGCGGCACGTCCCTACAGTGACAAGATTCGTAATATCGCTTCTAACTTGTCGCAAGCCAATCCAGAGTACACGCACCCGTTCATGGTGAAGCAGGACAACTCCAAGAACGTTGGTTTCATCGTTGTAACGACCGACAAAGGTCTGTGCGGCGGCATGAACACCAACTCCTTGCGTTTGCTGACCGCGAAACTGCGTGAGCTGGAAGGACAAGGCAATAAGGTTCAGGCAGTAGCGATCGGCAACAAGGGTCTGGGTTTTCTGCACCGGATCGGCGCCAAGGTCGTTGCGCATGCCGTGCAACTGGGCGATACGCCGCATCTGGACAAGCTGATCGGACCAGTCAAAGTACTGCTCGACGCTTATCAGGAAGGTCGCCTGGACGCGGTTTATCTGGTGTACACCAAGTTCATCAACACGATGAAGCAAGAGCCGATGCTGCAGCAGTTGCTGCCGCTGTCGAGCGATCGTCTTGAGGCTGATAAAGAAGGTTCGCATTCCTGGGACTACATTTACGAGCCGGATGTGCAAAGCGTCATCGATGAATTGCTGGTGCGTTACGTGGAAGCGCTGATTTATCAGGCTGTCGCTGAAAACATGGCGTCCGAGCAATCGGCGCGGATGGTAGCGATGAAGTCGGCTAGCGACAACGCGGGTAACGTGATTGGCGAACTGAAACTGGTATACAACAAGACGCGTCAAGCTGCGATCACGAAGGAATTGTCTGAGATCGTTGCGGGTGCAGCTGCGGTTTAAAGGCTATTGCGGGAAAGAGTTTAAGAGGCGCCGAAGGGCGATGAATTACTCTGTCCCCAACTGACTAAAACAGAATTGTCTAGCGCGCACCGCGCTTAACAGAAGTCTAATTTTTATATATTGAAGGAACGAAAATGGCTGATGGCAAAATCGTTCAGTGTATCGGCGCTGTGGTGGACGTTGAGTTTCCACGTGACGCGATGCCTAAGATTTACGATGCCTTGAAGATGGATGGCTCGGAACTGACGCTGGAAGTACAACAACAGCTGGGCGACGGCGTAGTCCGTACCATTGCGCTGGGTACATCCGACGGTTTGCGCCGCGGCATGACAATCAAGAACACAGGCCAGCCAATCATGGTGCCGACCGGTAAAGCAACACTGGGCCGCATCATGGACGTGCTGGGTAACCCGATCGACGAATGCGGTCCGGTAAGCCACGAAACCACTGCCTCGATCCACCGCAAAGCTCCTGCATACGACGAACTGTCGCCATCGCAGGAATTGCTGGAAACCGGCATCAAGGTTATCGATCTGGTTTGCCCGTTCGCCAAGGGTGGTAAAGTTGGTCTGTTCGGTGGCGCGGGTGTGGGCAAGACCGTGAACATGATGGAACTGATCAACAACATCGCCAAGGCACACAGCGGCTTGTCCGTATTTGCCGGTGTTGGTGAGCGTACTCGTGAAGGTAACGACTTCTATCACGAAATGGCTGACGCTAAAGTGGTTGATCTGGAAAATCCGGAAAAATCCAAGGTAGCGATGGTTTACGGTCAGATGAATGAACCGCCAGGTAACCGTCTGCGCGTTGCGCTGACCGGCCTGACGATCGCTGAAGGCTTCCGTGACGAAGGTAAAGACGTGTTGTTCTTCGTCGATAACATCTACCGTTACACACTGGCCGGTACCGAAGTTTCGGCGCTGCTGGGCCGTATGCCTTCCGCCGTGGGTTACCAGCCTACACTGGCTTCGGAAATGGGCCAGCTGCAAGAACGTATTACATCGACAAAAACCGGTTCGATCACATCGATCCAGGCCGTCTACGTTCCTGCGGATGACTTGACCGACCCGTCGCCTGCAACTACGTTTGCTCACTTGGATTCCACCGTTGTGTTGTCGCGTGATATCGCCTCGCTGGGTATCTACCCTGCGGTTGATCCACTCGATTCGACTTCACGTCAGCTGGATCCGCAAGTGGTTGGCCAAGAGCACTACGAAACTGCCCGCGCTGTGCAAGGTATCTTGCAACGCTACAAAGAATTGCGCGACATTATCGCGATTCTGGGTATGGACGAACTGGCTCCGGAAGACAAGTTGCTGGTGGCGCGTGCACGTAAGATGCAGCGTTTCCTGTCGCAGCCTTTCCACGTTGCTGAAGTGTTTACCGGTTCGCCAGGTAAATACGTTTCGCTGAAGGACACGATCAAGGGCTTCAAGATGATCGCCAGCGGCGAACTCGATCACCTGCCGGAACAAGCGTTCTACATGGTCGGCACGATCGAAGAAGCAATCGAAAAGGCCAAGAAGATCGGCTAATTGACAAGCGCTGCAGCTGAGCGTGGTGGCGAGTAACTGGCAGCGCAGCTGCTGGTTACTATTCCGCTCAACGGTAGGCGATGGTGCTTCTCGGTAGTTGATTTAATGGACAACAAAGGGTTTAAGATGGCACACACTATTCACGTAGACGTTGTTTCCGCGGAAGAGTTGATCTTCTCCGGTGAAGCTGAATTCGTCGCGTTGCCGGGTGAGTCGGGCGAGCTGGGGATTTATCCTCGTCATACCCCGCTGATCACGCGCATCAAGCCGGGTGCTGTTCGGATCAAGGTGGCAGGCCAGGCGCAAGACGAGTTTGTATTCGTTGCCGGTGGTTTGCTGGAAGTGCAGCCGAATAACGTCACCGTTCTGGCCGACACCGCAATCCGCGGCGCCGATCTGGACGAAGCGAAGGCAACCGAAGCCAAGCGTCGCGCGGAAGAAGCGTTGAGCAACAAGGAATCCTTGATCGATTACGCAAAAGCACAGTCCGAGTTGTCGGCAGCTATTGCGCAATTGGCAGCGATTGCGAAATTGCGTCAAAAAGGTCGCTGATTTTGTAATTCAGCTGTACTTCATCAGATGGCAACAAGAAAAAGCAGCTTCGGCTGCTTTTTTGTTGCCCGAACGGTTTGCCTTTGACATTTCCTATCCCGTTTTCTGAATGACGTAGCCAGTCGGGCAGGGTGGGCATCGGCAACTACGCGGAATCTCAACCGTAACGCGTGGGCAAAAAAGACCTGTCCACCCTGCGTGCTAAGATATATCAAGCCGTGGGCATCAACGGCCATGGCTATACGAGGAGAAGACACATGAAATTCCGGCTACTGTATTTCCTGACCGTCTCTCTACTGGCAATCGGCCTGTGCGCCTGCGAAAAGCCAGCTGACACGGCTCCCACTCCTAAAGTGCATCAGGTCGGCATGAATGCCGCATTTGCGCCGTTCGGCTCGGTCGGCACCAACGACAAGATTTAGGCCAACTACTTCGCCAGGTAAATGACGCGTGGTATTGCACGGCAAGCTCAGGGCTTGGGCAGGCAGCCCTGAGCTTGCTGGCAGGAAATCTGATTATCGCGGTAAGATCATGTAAAGCCTCGTTAAACAGGATTCCACTTACGCCGACAAGCCCATCACCGAACCCATGCCAAATACATCCGCTCCCGTTTTCAACCCCGCCAACCCGATCATCGCCATCGTCGGCCTGTCGTCCAAACCGGATCGGCCAAGTTACGGCGTGGCCCGTTACATGCAGGAACGCGGTTATCGGATTATCCCGGTCAATCCGATGCATGTAGGCGCTCACATCCTCGGAGAGCATTGCTACGCCAATCTGTACGATGCGGCGAAGGCACTGGCAGCGGACAAACAGAAAATCGACATCGTCGATTGTTTCCGCAAGGCGGAGGACATTCCGCCGATCGTGGGCGAGGCGATCATGATCGATGCACGCTGCATCTGGATGCAACTCGGCATAGTCAATGAAGCCGCCGCAGCAAAGGCGCGCGCCAACGGCATCCAGGTCGAGATGGATAGCTGCATCAAGATCGAGCACGCGCTCGGCAATCTGCACGGCATTCTGTAAGCAGCCGAAGCAGCCAGTCGACGTAGCCAATCGGTATTGCCAGCGCAATACCACCCGCCCGTAGTCACCTTATCGGAGAGACCAATGAACGCATGCAAGCAGTTCCGTGCCGGCAAGACCACCAAGATCAAGGATGCCGACGCAGCGGAGAAACCGCTTTCCAGCGGCGATAAAATCAAGGATAAAGAGCTGGTTATCGAGTTGGCAGCGCTAATCGCCGTACAACAGGAAATGCTGTACGCCTCCCAGGAGCACAAGATACTAGTGGTATTGCAAGGCATAGATACCAGCGGCAAGGACGGCACCGTAAAAGGAGTGTTTAACCTGATCAATCCGCAGGGCATCCAGATTGCCGATTTCAAGGCGCCGAACACTATCGAGCGCGCCCACGATTATTTATGGCGCGTCCACCAGCAGGTGCCGCAACAGGGCGAAATCGTGGTGTTCAACCGCAGCCACTATGAAGATGTGCTGATCACCCGGGTGCATGACTGGATCGATGATGCCGAATGTGAGCGACGCTACAGCCAAATTCGCGATTTTGAAAGGATGCTAGCCGAAACAGGGACTACAATAATCAAGTGCCTGCTGCATATTTCAAAAGACGAGCAGCGCGTCCGGCTGCAAGAGCGCATCGACGATCCGGCCAAGCATTGGAAATTCGATCTGCAGGACCTGGAGGAGCGCAAAAGCTGGGACAAGTATCAGGAGTTGTTCGGGAAAGCGATTCAAGCTACCGATGCCGATCACGCACCGTGGTACGTGATTCCTGCCAACTCCAAGACGCACCGCAACCTGGCGATTGCCAGTATTTTGATGGAAACCCTTGCCGATCTGAAATTGAAACCGCCGCCGCCCAAGCCAGAATTAAAAGGCTTGAAGATTGAGTGAATTGACAGCCGCTAACCACTATAATTGTTTGCCGTTGAGCAAAACGTTTTGCAAAATCATATAAATAAAATAGTTTGATCCTGGACCATAGCAATACTCAAGGAGACATGAAGTGCGCCGCTGGCTGCCGGAACTGATTGCATTACCGCTCTTGCCATGGCTGATCATACAAGGCCGTCGCACCCGCCGTCTCACGCCGCGCCTGCCGGAAGCCAAGGGACCGACAATCGGCCAGGCCCAGATTGCCAGCGCCACGGAACCGCCGCAGCGGCCGCTGGCCTTGCTGACTATCGGCGAATCGCCGGTGGCCGGGGTCGGCGTCGCCACCCATTACGAAGCGATTACCGGCCAGTTTGCCGCTGCGCTGGCGATGCGCCTGCAGCGTAGCGTGACCTGGCAGGCGGTCGGCGAAAATGGCGCGACCCTGAGCGATGCGGTCAAGACCATGTTGCCTCAGGTAGCGTCGCAAAAAGTGGATATCGTGCTGATCGCCTTTGGCGTCAATGACACCACCGCGTTTCGCTCCTGCAGCCGCTATCGGGCCGAGCTGTTGCAATTGATGCGTGACTTGCAGGCGCATCTGTCGCCGCGCCTGCTGGTGATTTCCGGCATTCCTCCTATCCACGCTTTCCCGGCGCTGCCCGAACCCCTGCGTTATGTGCTTGGCATGAAAGCCAAGGCGCTGGATGAAACGGTGGAAGAGTTGATTGCCAATCTGCCGGCCGATCTCAATCATTTGCGCGTGACACGTGTGCCGATGCTGATCGACATCAACGATCAAACGCTGATGGCCTCCGATGGTTACCATCCTTCGGCCAGCGGCGTCTCGTTATGGGCGCGCCAGCTGGCGACCGCTGTCGCCGCGCATCTGAAATCGATCAGGAAGAGCAAGATCGCGCAGCAGTCGGCCAGCAAGCAGGGTTAGTCTTCGCAACCTGGTGCTATTTAAGCCACTGGTTGAACACCCGGTCATAGTCGCCGGTCGCCTTCAGCTGGTGCATCCAGGTGTCGACGAATTCCTTGAACGGCACATCACCGCGCGGCAGCATGAAGGCTTTTTCCGAGAATTGCAGCGGTTGGTCAGGACGAATCGAACATAACTGCGGATGCAGCTTCGCCTGCCACAGGGTTTCGCTGGCGTCGGTCACCATCACATCGGCTTTTCCCTGCACGATCTGGTCGAAGATGGTGACGTTATCCGGATGCAGGATCAACTGCGCCTGCTTGTAGTTGGCGCGGGCGAAACGTTCATTGGTGCCGCCCGGATTGACGATGGCGCGGGTTGTGGGTTGGTCGATCGCCGCCAGCGACTGGAACTTGCCGACATCGGTACAACGGGCAATCGCAGCCTTGCCGTCCACCATATGTGGTGCCGAAAACGACACTTTCTTTTGGCGCTCCAGCGTCACCGAGACCCCGCCCATCGCGATATCGCATTTCTCCAGGAAATCACTGGTCAGGTTGGTCCAGCTGGTTTTGACAAAGCGCGCTTCGACACCGAGCGCCTTGGCCAGCGATTTGGCCAGATCGACATCGATACCTTCAAAACTGTTGTCGCTCTTGAAAAAAGTGAACGGCTTGTAATCGCCCGTCATGCAAACACGCAAATTACCCGATTTGACGACTTCGTCCAGCCGCGACGGCGGCACTTGGGCTGACGCTGAGGTGGCTACAGAGGTACCTGCGGCGCTGAGCAACAACATCAACGTAAAAACAAATTTCTTCATGGATTCTCCTTGGTTTAAGTCTGGATCGGGACAGCTTTCATTTTTCATTTCCAATGCGCTTTTATGATGGCTGCCAGCTTGTCGAAAGCCGGCGCTATCTGCTCGTTCGGCACGCAGGCATAACCCAGCAGCAAGCCATTGCGCGTAGTTTCGGCATTCATGTAATAGCGCGACAGCGGCCGCGCCACAATCCCCGCTTCACGCGCCGCACGGCTGATCGCCAGATCGTCGCATTGCGCCGGCAAGCCGAGCGCCAGATGCAGGCCAGCCTCGCCGCCGGTGAGCGTGATGCGGTCGCCGAAATGGCGTTCGATGGCAGCTTGCAGCAGTTGCAGGCGCTCGGCGTACAACACCCGCATGCGCCGGATATGCGAAGCAAAATGTCCTTCTGTCATGAAATCGGCCATGATCGCCTGCATGAATACCTGGCTGCCGCGATACAGTTCGGAAACCCCGATCGCAAACGTCGTCGCCAGCGATTCCGGCACCACCATGAAGCCGATTCGCAGGCTGGGGAACATGGTCTTGCTGAAGGTGCCCATGTATAACACGCGGTCGTCGGTATCCATGCCCTGCAACGACGCTAGCGGCCGGCTACCGTAACGAAATTCGCTGTCGTAATCGTCTTCGATGATCCAGACTTTGCGGGTCGCCGCGTACTCCAGCAACATACGCCGCCGCGACAGGCTCATCACCATCCCCAGCGGATACTGATGAGACGGCGTGGCGCAGATAAACCGCGGCGGCTGACGCAGGTTGGCCAGCCGCATGCGCATGCCTTCCGAGTCGACCGGGATCGCCACCGGCTTGATCCCGAGTGAATTGAGGACGCTGCGCGTGCCCCAGTAACAGGGATCTTCGACCCACGCGCTATCGCCATGCTCTCCCAGCAGCTTGACCACGATATCGAGCGATTGATGGATGCCGGTAGTAATGATCACCTGATTGGCGTTGCAGTTGACCGAGCGCGCGATGCGCAAATATTCAGCAATCGCCTCGCGCAGCGGCATATAACCGCCGGCGTCGCCATAGGTCAGCAACTCCGCGCGCGAGCGGCGCCAATGCTTGTTTTGCAGGCGGCTCCAGATCTTGTTCGGAAATAGCGTCACGTCCGGCACGCCGGGCATGAACGCGCCCCACTGCAAATCACTGACGCCGGCCTGCTGGATCAGTTGCGCGCCGTGTGCCGACAATTCCGATTCACCGCTGGGATCTGTCAGTGGCGGCGTGTTCAAGCGCATCTCTGGAATCTGGTCAGGCGTGGTATCGGCGATGAAGGTGCCGGAACCGGCCCGGGTTTCCAGATAACCTTCGGCGATCAACTGTTCGTAGGCGTAGGTCACCGTATTGCGCGATATCGTCAGTTCGCGCGCCAGGTCGCGCGATGACGGTAATTGCCAGCCGGATGGCAGCAATTGCGACAAGATAGCCTCACGGATGGCTTGGTAAATTTGCCGGTTAAGGGGAGTGCTGCCGGCCTTGGCGATAGCGCCATCCGTGCCGCGCTCTATGCGCATCAGCAAAAAATCGGTGAGCGAGGCGATGCGCAAAGTGGCTCCATTAGAAAACTGAAAGTGGCACTATATTATAGATCCAGCTCGGCCTTAGTATGCATCAAAGCTAATACAAAAACCGCATAACGCGTACAACGCATCTAGGAGCCATTATGAAAAACGACGGATATCAGGCAGCCGCCGCTGCAGCTGTAGCAAACTCAAACACCAACGCCTCGCTGCATCAACGCAAAAACGCCGCGACCCCGCGCGGCGTCGGCGTCATGTGCGATTTCTATGCCTCGCATGCGCTTAACGCAGAAATCTGGGATGTGGAAAACCGCCGCTTCATCGACTTCGCTGCCGGCATCGCCGTCCTGAACACCGGCCATCGCCATCCGAAGCTGGTGGCCGCGATCCAGGAACAACTGGGCAAATTTACTCATACCGCTTATCAGATCGTGCCGTACGCCAGCTATGTCGAACTGGCCGAGCGCATCAACGCCGTCACGCCGGGCGATCATGCCAAAAAGACCACTTTCTTTTCAACCGGCGCCGAGGCGGTAGAAAACGCCGTCAAGATCGCCCGTGCCGCTACCGGACGTAGCGCGGTGATCGCGTTTTCCGGCGCCTTCCATGGCCGTACCATGATGGGCATGGCATTAACCGGCAAAGTGGTGCCGTACAAAGTCGGTTTCGGGCCGTTCCCGGCCGAGGTGTATCACGTACCGTTCCCGATCGAATTGCATGGCGTCAGCGTGGAAAGCTCGCTGGCGGCGCTGCAGTCGCTGTTCAAGGCGGACGTCGATCCCAAGCGTGTCGCCGCCATCATCCTGGAACCGGTACAAGGCGAGGGCGGTTTCTACGCCGCGCCACCGGCATTGATGCAGGCGCTGCGTAAATTGTGCGATGAGCATGGAATTTTGCTGGTGGTGGACGAAGTGCAAACCGGCTTTGCCCGTACCGGCAAGATGTTCGCCGTGGAACATTCCGGTGTGATTCCGGATTTGATGACGATGGCCAAGAGCCTGGCCGGCGGCATGCCTTTGTCGGCAGTGTGCGGCCGCGCCGAGATCATGGATGCGGCAGCGCCCGGCGGCCTGGGTGGCACGTACGCCGGCAATCCGCTGGCAGTGGCTTCTGCGCTGGCAGTGCTGGACGTGATCGAGGAAGAGAAGCTGGTCGACCGCGCCAATCTGCTCGGCGCCAGGCTGAAACAGGCTTTGGAAGGCTTGCGCGCAGAGATTCCGCAGATTGCCGATATCCGTGGCCTGGGAGCGATGGTGGCGGTGGAATTCCTGCAACCAGGTACACGTCAGCCGGATGTCGAGTTTACCAAGAAGGTACAGGCAGAAGCGCTCAAAAATGGCTTGCTGTTGTTGAGCTGCGGGGTCTACAGTAATGCGATCCGCTTCTTGTTTCCGCTGACGATTGAGGATAACTTGATGGATGAGGCGCTGGGCATCCTGAGTGCCGCGATGCGCACCGTCGCAGCTGCTTGAAACTTGTCGGGAGAATGAGTTGAAGCAAGAAAATATCGCCACCCACCTGCCCTTGGTCTCCAAGGAAGTTGCCGATAAACCAGGCGCACCGGATATCCTGGTGCAGTTTTCCGGCGTCAAGAAAACCTATGACGGCGAAAACCTGGTCGTCAAGAACCTGAACCTGGATATACAGCGTGGCGAGTTCCTGACTTTGCTGGGTCCTTCGGGCTCCGGCAAGACCACCTGCCTGATGATGCTGGCCGGATTCGAATTCCCTACCGGCGGTGAAATCCGGCTGGACGGCCAGTTGCTCAACAAAGTGCCACCGCATAAACGCAACATCGGCATGGTGTTCCAGAACTATGCCTTGTTCCCGCACATGACCGTGGCGCAGAACGTAGCCTATCCGCTGCAGGTACGCAATATCAGCGGTAGCGAGCGCGTCGAAAAGGTAAAAAAAGCGCTGGACATGGTACAGATGGGAAAATTCGGCGATCGTTATCCGGCGCAGCTCTCCGGTGGCCAACAGCAACGGATTGCGTTGGCGCGGGCGCTGGTATTCGATCCTAAGCTGGTGCTGATGGATGAGCCGCTGGGCGCGCTCGACAAGCAGCTACGCGAGCATATGCAGCTGGAGCTGAAAGCCTTGCACAGGCGTCTCGGCGTGACGTTTGTCTACGTCACCCATGACCAAAGCGAAGCGTTGACCATGTCAGACCGCGTCGCCGTATTCGACCAAGGCATCATCCAGCAACTGGCGGTGGTCGACCGTCTCTACGAATATCCGGAAAACCAATTCGTCGCCGGTTTCATCGGCGACAACAATCGCTTCAATGGCGTGCTGGCCGCGACTGACGGCGGCAACGGCACAGTGCGTCTGCCGCATGGCGGTTTGCTGAGCGGCCTGAATGCCAACCAGGCCAGCGTCGGTCAGCAGGTAGTGGCTTGCATCCGGCCGGAACGCATTCATTTGTTGCCGCTCGCCGACGCCCCGGAAAGTGCTATGCGCGTCAGCGTCAGCAGCCTGATCTATTTCGGCGATCACGTGCGGGTGCGTTGCGCGATCCCGCAACAAGACGACTGCTTCATCAAACTCACCCTGAATGACCCTGCGCTGGCCGGGTTATATGAAGGCACCCAGGTTGCATTGGACGTAGATCCCAAGCACCTGCGCATTTTCATTTAGCGCTATCCGATAATTTTCTGCACTTGTTTTTCAATCCACGAGGAGACGTGATGAAGTCGATATTCAAACCAGTTTTTACCAGCATCGTATTGTCGTTGGCCGCAATCGGCATGGCGCAGGCGGCGGCCCTTACCGTGGTTAATTTCGGTGGCGCCAACGGTGCGGCACAGAAAGTTGCCTACATCGATCCCTATGCCAAGGCTAGCGGCGACAAGATCACGGTGGTCGAATTCAACGGCGAGCTGGCGAAGGTCAAAGCCATGGTCGAAGCCAAGAAGGTAAGCTGGGACGTCGTGGAAGTGGATGCCGGTGATATCGGCCGCGCTTGCGAAGAAGGCCTGCTCGAAAAAATCGACTTCAGCAAGATCGGCAACAAGGCCGATTTCAGCCCTGCCGCCATCCACGAATGCGGTGTCGGCGCTTTTGTCTGGTCGACCGTACTGGCCTACGATGCCGACAAGCTGAAAGTCGCGCCTAAAACCTGGGCCGATTTCTGGGACGTCAAGAAATATCCAGGCAAACGCGCCATGAAGAAGGGTGCTGAATATACGCTGGAATTCGCGCTGATGGCGGACGGTGTGGCGCCGAAAGACGTCTACAAAGTGCTCGGTACAAAAGCCGGTGTCGATCGCGCCTTCAAGAAACTGGACGAACTTAAACCGAATATTCAATGGTGGGAAGCCGGTGCGCAGCCGCCGCAATTCCTGGTGGCAGGCGATGTCGTGATGTCGACCGCATTTAACGGCCGCATCGATGCAGCGCAACGGGAAGGCAAGAATCTCAAAGTGAGCTGGATCGGCAGCATCTACACGCTGGATTTCTGGGTGATTCCAAAGGGCACGCCGAACAAGGCCGACGCTGAGAAATTCATCGCCTTCGCCAGCAAGCCGGATTCGCAAAAAGCCTACGCCAGCAATATTGCTTACGGCCCGGTGAACAACAATGCACTCAAGCTGCTGGACCCGAAAGTGCTGGCTAATTTGCCGACCTCGCCGACTAACGCCAAGGATGCCTTGCAACTGAGTTTGTCGTTCTGGACCGATCACGGTGAAGAACTGGAACAACGCTTCACTGCCTGGGCAGCCAAGTAAAAGATAGGGTTAGCCGCAAGCGGCACTGCATGTAAGTACAGCACAGCACCGCTTGCGGTAGTTCTTTGCAATTCACTATTCAGCATACCCGGAACACCATGACTTCTATTGCATCTGCCGGCGTCAGCTCTGTCATGACGGCGCCGCCTGCATCACCGCAGAATTCCCACCTCAAGCGCGAACTGCGCCAGGCACAATTTCGCAAGCGCGCCGCCGCGCTGGCATTGATCGCACCGTTGGCGATTTTCCTGTTGCTGACCTTCCTGGTGCCGATCGCCATGTTGCTCAAGCGCGCCGTGGAAAATCCGGAAATCGCCACCACGCTGCCGCATACCGTGGCGGCATTAACCAACTGGGATCGCAAGAGCGCGCCGCCGGATGCCGCCTATGCCGGACTGGCAAGCGATCTGCTGCAAGCTAAAGAAGACAGCTCGGCCGGTTCGCTGGCGCGCCGTCTCAATTCGGAAATCTCCGGCGCCCGTTCGATCATCATGAAAACCGCACGTGCTTTGCCGCTGCTGGATGCAGACGGCAAGCCGCTGCCGGCCACGCAGATCAAACAGGCGTTGATCGATATCGATGAACAATGGGGTCAGCTGCCGTACTGGCAAGTGATTGCCAAGAACGGTGCGCCGTATTCGCCGTATTACCTGCTGGCGGCGCTGGATCTGAAGCAAGACGCTTTCGGCCATATCGAAAAGGCCGATCCCAGCGCCTCGGTATATCAAAAGATTTTCGGCCGTACTTTCTGGATGGGCCTGGTAGCTACGCTGGCATGCCTGGTGCTTGGCTATCCGCTGGCATACTGGTTGTCGACCATGTCGGAACGGCGTGCCAACCTGTTCATGATCCTGGTGCTGATTCCATTCTGGACTTCGATCCTGGTGCGGGTCGCGGCCTGGATTGTGTTGCTGCAATCGGAAGGGCTGGTCAATAAAGCCTTGATGGTCACCGGCCTGACGCAGGCGCCGCTGGAGTTGCTGTTCAATCGCATCGGTGTGTATATCGCGATGACGCACATCCTGCTGCCGTTCATGATCCTGCCTTTATATAGCGTGATGAAGTCGATCCCGCCGACCTACCTGCGCGCGGCGGTATCGCTTGGCAGTCATCCGTTCGCCGCGTTCTGGCGCGTATATGTGCCGCAGACGTATCCCGGCATTGGCGCCGGCGCTTTGCTGGTGTTTATCCTGTCGGTCGGTTACTACATCACGCCAGCGTTGCTGGGTGGACCGAACGAACAGATGGTCAGTTATTACATCGCTTATTTCACCAATGTCACCATCAACTGGGGCATGGCTTGTGCACTCGGCGCCTTGTTGTTCGCGGCGACACTGGTGCTGTATGGCGTGTATCGCCGCTTCACCAAAAACGATGTGGCGATGGGGTAAGAAAATGAAAACGAAACTATTTCCACAATTTCCTCCCTACGTCTCATTGACCGAACGCGCCTGGTTTTTCTTCTCGCGCGGCTTCAATCTGCTGGTGCTGTTATTCCTGTTGCTGCCGATCCTGGTCATCATTCCGCTGTCGTTTAGCGACAGCACTTTCCTGGTGTATCCGATCCACGGCTTTTCCTTGCGCTGGTATCAAAACCTGGTGCGATCGGAAGAATGGGTTAGCGCTGCCAGGAACAGCTTCATCGTGGCGCCGTTAGCCACCGTGCTGGCGACCATACTTGGCACCTTGGCGGCGGTCGGCCTGAACAAGGCGGACTTCCGCGGCAAGGGTTTGCTGATGGCGGTGCTGATTTCGCCGATGGTGGTGCCGGTGGTGGTGGTGGGTGTCGGTGTCTATCTGTTTTTCGCGCAGATCGGTTTGTCCGACAGTTATACCGGCCTGATACTGGCGCATGCGGCGCTGGGCGCACCGTTCGTGGTAACCACCGTGCTGGCGACGCTGCAGGGATTCAACCAGAACCTGGTGCGTGCCAGCCTCAGCCTGGGCGCCAATCCGCTCTCTACTTTTTTCCGGATTACCTTGCCGGTGATTGCGCCGGGTTTGATCTCAGGCGCGTTATTCGCCTTCGCCACCTCGTTCGACGACGTAGTGGTAACCTTGTTCGTAGCCGGTCCTGGACAAGCGACTTTACCGCGCCAGATGTTTACCGGAATCAAGGAAAACATCAGCCCGACGATTGCTGCGCTGGCCACCATCCTGATCGTGTTTTCCACCTGCTTGCTGCTGGTGCTGGAATGGATACGCGGACGCAACAAGGCGCTCGCCAAATTCTAGTGTAGTGCCGCGCAAGCCACTGCTTTCGGCACGCGTATCTCAGCTCGACCTCAGCTTGGTTGCAGCGTGATATGCGTGTCTTCAACGTTCACAGGAGTTATCCACATGATGCAATTAAAAGATCCCTCATTGTTTCGTCAGCAAGCCTACATCAATGGCGAATGGTGCAATGCCGATAAAGGTGGCAGCCATGCCGTGACCAATCCTGCCACCGGCGAAACCATAGGCAGCGTGCCGCTGATGGGCGCCGCCGAGACCAAACGTGCGATTTCCGCGGCCAACGACGCCTGGCGTCAATGGCGGAAAAAAACTGCCAAGGAACGCAGCATCATCCTGCGCAAATGGAACGACCTGATGCTGGCTAATCTCGACGATCTGGCGCTGATCATGACCGTGGAGCAAGGCAAGCCGCTGGCCGAAGCCAAGGGTGAAATCGCTTACGCTGCTTCATTCATCGAATGGTTTGCAGAAGAGGGCAAGCGCGCCGGCGGCGATACCATTCCATCGCCGTCGCCGAGTTCACGCATCGTGGTGGTGAAAGAGCCGATCGGAGTTTGTGCCGCGATCACGCCGTGGAATTTCCCGGCGGCGATGATCACGCGCAAGGCCGGCCCGGCGTTGGCCGCCGGCTGCACCATGGTGCTTAAACCGGCTGAGTCGACACCATTCTCGGCACTCGCCCTGGCGGTGCTGGCCGAGCGCGCCGGCATACCCGCCGGCGTGTTCAGCGTGGTGACCGGCTCCGCCCGCGAAATCGGTGCGGAAATGACCAGCAACCCTATCGTGCGCAAGCTGACCTTTACCGGCTCCACCGGAGTCGGCAAGCTGTTGATGGAACAATGCGCAGCCACCATCAAGAAACTGTCGCTGGAACTGGGCGGCAACGCGCCGTTCATCGTGTTCGACGATGCCGATCTGGATGCCGCCGTGGAAGGTGCGATGGCTTCCAAATATCGCAACGCCGGGCAAACCTGCGTATGCGCCAACCGTCTGTATGTGCAAGATGGCATCTACGACGCTTTCGCCGAAAAACTGGTGGCTGCGGTGGCCAGGCTGAAGGTCGGCAACGGTCAGCAAGAGGGCGTCACCCAAGGCCCGCTGATCGACCAGAAGGCGGTCGCCAAGGTTGAAGAACATATCGCCGATGCCGTGGCAAAAGGCGCGCGCATCCTGGCCGGCGGCAAACGCCATGCGCTGGGCCAGAGTTTCTTCGAGCCGACCGTGCTGGCCGACGTGACTTCCGACATGATCGTTGCGCGCGAAGAGACCTTTGGTCCGATGGCGCCCTTGTTCCGCTTCAAGACTGACGAAGAAGTGCTGGCGCTGGCCAACGATACCGAATTCGGTCTCGCCAGCTATTTCTACTCACGCGATATCGGCCGTATCTGGCGCGTGGCCGAAGGCCTGGAAAGCGGCATGGTCGGCATCAACACCGGTTTGATTTCGAATGAAGTCGCGCCGTTCGGGGGCGTCAAGCAATCCGGACTGGGGCGCGAAGGTTCGAAGTACGGTATTGAGGATTATCAAGTCATTAAATATCTGTGCATGGGTGGAATTTGAGATCGACCGATCGCCGATCTTGCTGTAATTTCTACGGCAGCAACGATTCCTGAATTCTTCATCTGCCTCGCCTGTCTTAAAAAGCAGGCGAGTTTTTTTGCCCTGCACATTTTTTGCCAAAGTAACATATCGTTACTGAAATTACAGCGCCTGAATGCATGCAGGTACTGCTTGCCGGTTTAATAGATTTTGTTATTTCATCATCGCATGACGTCCCTTTCCTGGAAACGGCGGAAACAGAATGGACTGGCATCATCAACTGCTCGACAGTGTCATCTGGCTTTGCAAGGCATTTGCTATCAGCATGGTGGCAATCGCCTGCGTCACAGCCTTGCTTGGAAAATTTACTTATTGGGGACAGCAGTTCTTACGGGTGACGTGGGTCTGGTTTTCACCGGTTCGCAACTGGCGGCCGCTGGCAATACTCTCGTTGCTGATCTTGATGACCTTGTTCGCGGTGCGCATGGACATCTTGTTCACGTTCTGGAGCAACGGCATGTACACCTCGCTGCAGAACTTCAATGTTGCTGCGTTCTGGTCGCTGATGGCGGTGTTCGGCATACTTGCGAGCGTCCATGTAGTGCGCGGACTTGTGAATTTTTACATCAGCCAGGCGTTCCAGATTCATTGGCGTGTCTGGCTGACAGAGAACCTGATGGCGCGCTGGCTGGACCAGCAGGCTTACTACCGCAGCCAGCATCTGCCCGGCAGGACCGATAATCCGGATCAGCGTATCCAGCAGGATATCTCCGGTTTTGTCAGCAGTTCGCTCACGCTGTTCCTGGGGCTCATCAGCTCTGCGGTTTCACTGTTTTCGTTCACGCTGATCCTGTGGAGCTTGTCCGGCACGCTCACCCTGTTTGGCGAGGAAATTCCACGGGCAATGATTTTTCTGGTCTATGCGTATGTACTGGTTGCCACGGTGTTTGCAGTGAAACTCGGACGGCCGCTGATCAAGTTGAATTTTCTGAGCGAAAAGCTGAACGCCGATTTTCGTTATGCCTTGATACGTTTGCGCGAGTACGGCGAGAATATTGCTTTCTTCCGCGGCGAAGCGGTGGAACATCGGACCTTGCTCAAGCGCTTCTCGCATGTCATCGAGAATACCTGGGCGATTGTCTTCCGGTCACTGAAATTCCAGGGCTTCAACCTGGGGATCAACCAGTTGGCCGTCGTGTTTCCGGTGGTGGTGCAGGCGCCGCGCTTCTTCAGCAAGCAGATTACGCTGGGCGATCTGATGCAGGCCGCGCAGGCCTTTGGACAGGTTCAGGACGCCTTGTCCTTCTTCCGATCCTCATATGATGAATTCGCCAGTTATCGCGCCATCGTCAACCGCCTCACCGGTTTCCTGGATACGGTCGATGCCGCCGACCGGCTCACGATGCCGCAGATTGCACATCAGGGACAAAATTTTGCGGTCGAAGCGCTAACTGTCGAAAGTCCGGGCGGCGCGATATTGACTGCGAATCTGAACCTGGCTTTGGCGCCCGGCGCCGCATTGCTGGTGCGCGGCCCTTCCGGTGTCGGTAAAACCACGCTGTTACGCGCCATAGCGGGATTGTGGCCGTATGCAGACGGCAAGATCATCTATCCGGCTGGACAGCAATGCCTGTTCTTGCCGCAGAAACCTTACCTGCCGCTAGGGACTCTGCGATCGGCCCTGTATTACCCCTCGGCCGAGCCAGCCCAACCGGACGACAGCGCGGTTCGCGCGATATTGGAACGGATACAACTCGGACATCTGGCGACGCAGCTGGATACGGAGAGTGAATGGAGCAACATCCTGTCGCTCGGCGAACAACAGCGGCTGGCGCTGGGGCGCGTGCTGTTGCACCGACCGCAACTGGTGTTCCTCGACGAAGCCAGTTCTGCCATGGACGAAGGCCTGGAGCATGCAATGTACAGTTTGCTACGCAAACAACTGCCGGATGTGATCCTGATCAGCGTCGGCCATCGCAGCAGCCTGGCGGCATTCCACAGCAGCGAACTGATATTGCAGCACGGCGGGAAATGGAGCCTGAGTAACTTGCCATGAACCGCTGGTTGTTACTCGTTGGCTATATCGCAAAAATCCAACACTTTCCTCATCGGCATGCCTATTTCATGCGTGAAATCTGGTAGCGCTACTATAAATAAATCGCCATTGATATAATGTTGCTTCGCACCACGTCCCCCGGTGCGCGCCTCTGACCGCCACGCAGCTTATTCCGGCGGTTCCATTTCCGGACGATCATCATGCTGTCTTTGCCCTTATTTGCCCTTGCTGTTGCCGCTTTCGGCATCGGTACGACGGAGTTCGTCATCATGGGTTTGCTGCCCGATGTCGCGCGTGACCTGGGGGTGACAATCCCGGCGGCCGGGATGCTGGTGACCGGTTACGCATTGGGCGTGACAATCGGCGCGCCGATCGTGGCGATTGCCACCGCCAACATGCCACGGCGGACGGCGCTGCTAAGTTTGATCGGCTTGTTTATTATCGGCAATGTCTTGTGCGCCTTGTCGCCCAATTACACCGTGTTGATGCTGGCGCGGGTGGTGACGGCGTTTTGCCATGGTGCGTTCTTCGGTATCGGCTCGGTAGTAGCGGCCGGACTGGTGGCGCCGAACCGGCGCGCGCAAGCGATTGCCCTGATGTTCGCCGGCCTGACCCTGGCCAACGTGCTTGGCGTACCGTTTGGCACTGCCCTCGGGCAACAACTGGGCTGGCGCTCGACGTTCTGGGCGGTGACAGTGATCGGGATACTGGCGGCAATTGCGCTGGCGCTTTGGTTGCCGAAAAAAATCGAGATGCAAAAGACCAGCCTGCTGCAGGAATTTGCGGTGCTCAGGGATAAGCAGGTGCTGATGGTGCTGGGGATCAGCGCGCTGGCTTCGGCCAGCTTGTTTTCGGTATTCACCTACATCACGCCGATCCTGGAAGATGTCACCGGGCTGACACCGCATGCCGTGACGCTGGTGCTGCTGGTATTCGGCCTTGGCCTGACGGTGGGCAGCGCAGTCGGCGGCAAACTGGCCGACTGGCGCCTGATGCCGTCCCTGATCAGTTTCCTGGTGGCGCTGGCAGTTATCCTGACCGTATTTACCCTGACCATGCGTACGCCGTTGCCAGCGGTGATCACGATATTTATCTGGGGCGTGCTGGCCTTCGCGATCGTGCCGCCGTTGCAGGTGCTGGTAGTGGAACGCGCCAGCGCTGCACCGAACCTGGCCTCGACCTTGAACCAGGGCGCCTTCAATCTCGGCAATGCAGGCGGCGCCTGGTTTGGTGGCATGGCCATCAGCGCCGGCTTCCAGTTGACTACTTTGCCTTATGTCGGCGTAGTGGTGGTGGTGCTGGCGTTGGGTCTGACTTTGTGGTCGGCCGCCATTGAGCGCAATGACGGCCTGGCGATGACGCCGAGCGAGTAGGGCGATCGCGCCCGTATCCGATCTTTACCAACTTCTTTTGCCCAGGATCTTCTCGCCCAGATCGCTCAATCGGGCCAGGGGATAACGGGTCTTTTCCCATTCCCGCGGATCGCCGGGAAAGGCATAACCGTCCGGCGGCGTCCGCTGCTCCCAGCTCTTCACCCGCCAATCCCGCAATTCCGCCTGTTCTTCACGTGCCGGTGTAAACGCGATGTACTGCGCCAGCCGGACCTTGTCGGCGGAAGTGTTGGGACGGATGCCGTGCGCCAGCAAGCTGTTGAAGATCAGCAGGTCGCCAGCTTGCATCGGTACGAACTTTGGCTGCCACGGCAGCGCTTCCACATCGGGACGCAACGGATTGCGATCCTGGGGCGCGTTCTTGCGCCATTCGGCGAAGTGCTGGAACAGTTCGGGGATGCATTGGAAACCGCCACCTTCGGGCGTCGTATCCGATAACGCCAGCACGCCCTGGACATTCACCGGCAGCGGCTCCAGCGAGGTGTCAGCATCCCAGTGGATAAAACCGCCGAAACGTCGTGCGCCCTGATTCGGCGTATTCAGGTTGGCGCGGTCTATAGTTACCCACAGGTCTTCGCGGTCCCAGATATCGACGAAAGCGTCTACTACGCGCGGCGTCTGGCGGTTGTCCCAGAAAGTCTGGTGGTGGTAGGCCTCGACCATGCCGGAACCATTCAACTCTTTCATTTCATGGTCGCGCAACTGCGCCCGATTCCAGGTTTCAGGCGCATTGGGATCCAATTCCTGGAACTCCCACAGGAAGTCGGCGGTGCGTTGCACTTGTTCGGCGCTCACGGCATTCCTGACGATCACATAACCATAGGTTTGCCAGTGATAGAAATCGGCTGCAGTCAGTACGCGCAGCGGCAAGGTTTTTTGTATGTCGCGCAGTTGCGCCTGTTCGGGATAAAGCACGGACGGGTTGCTGAGACGCTGCCTGGCGGCTGCGTAAGGCTGGTTCATGGAAATCTCCGCGTTGGTTTTATGGGGGGGGGCAGTTAGATTCTGGGCCCGCAGTCCTCATCAGATTTCGCCGCAACTGCCGCTTATTGATACTATTCTGATGTTATTACTCACTGGAAGGTCAGAATGCGACCGCAATATGAGCATCTCACCCTGTCTCCCGGTCATTCCTGGCAATTGTTGTGGCGCGAACTGCCGGAGTTACCGTTTCTTTGGCATTACCATCCGGAGTTCGAGCTGACCTTGACCTTGAACGCGCGCGGCCAGCGTTATGTGGGCGACCATCTGGCGGATTTCTCGGATGGCGACCTGATCCTGCTGGGGCCGAATCTGCCGCATACCTGGTCTGCCAGTGAACGCATAGAGCCGGAGCGCCAGATGCTGGCCGTGGTGGTCTGGTTTTCGCGCGACTGGCTGATCCAGTTGCAAACCAGCTTGCCGGAGCTGGCCGGTCTGCTGCAACTGGGCAAGCGAGCGGATAGGGGATTGCAGTTTTCTGTAGACACAGCGATCCGCGTCAGGCCCTTGATGCTGCGCATGGAGAAACTGGCGCCGGCGCAGCGCCTGCCTTTATTGCTTGAGTTGCTGTTGCTGCTGGCGCAAGACGACTTGGCGCAGCCGCTGGCCTCGGTTGCTTCGGCGTCGATTGCGGTGGATACGCAACGCCAGCGCATGGGACGGGCGCTGGATTACATGCATGCGCATTTTCAGACGGCGTTGCCGGTGGAGCTGCTGGCTGAGCGGGCGGCATTGTCGGTGGGGGCCTTCCATCGCTTTTTCAAGCGGCACACGCAGCTGACGGTGACCGCCTACCTGGCCCAATTGCGGATCGGCAGCGCCTGCCAGCAACTGATCCAGACCGACAAGGCGATAGGCGTGATCGCCCAGGAATCGGGCTATCGCAACCTGGCGCATTTCAATCGGCAGTTCCGTGCAGCCAAGGGTATCAGTCCGCGTGATTTCAAACAGAGATATAGATAATATTTAGCTAAATCGGAGTGTTGGCGCTTACTCCGACCTGATAAACGTGGTCAGGATGGCACTACCGAACGGGCCCATGCGAGATCGCTGCTAAGCCAGCGAGCGGCCTCGCTTTGCTGGTCTTGCTTGCTCCAGATCAGGTCGACGCTCTTCAGGAAAGCCGGTTCCTGATACTCATGCACCAGGATTTTCAAGCCTTCCCTGGCAACGCTTTCCTGCATTGCGTGCTGCGGCAGGAACGCCCAGCCCATTCCCCGTTTGAGCAGATCCAGCAGCAATTCCGGACTTTCTATACGCCACATGATCTCGCTGTAACGACCGAAAATCGAAGCGCCGCCGCCATCTCGGCTGGACGCCAGCAACTGCCGGTGTTGCGCAAGATCGCTGTTATGCACCAGCGGCAAATGGCTGAGCGCATGATCGGCAGCCGCTACCGGAACGAATTGCAATTGGCCCAACGAGCTGGCGTTGAAATCGCTGGGCATGGGATCGACCGTGATCGCAATCGCGATATCCAGCAAGCCGCGCCGCATGAGATCGGTGGCGTCGATGCTGGTAGGGCGGAACAACTCCAGTTGCAATTGTGGAAAGCGCCGTTCCAGCTCCGCACACAAGGCGTGGCTGCGGGTTACCGGCAAGGCTTGGTCGATGCCCAGCCGCAAGCGATGGCCATGGCCGGCGCTCAGACTGTGCGCTTTGCGTTCCAGATTGCCGGCCGCGGTCAGCGTCGAGCGGGCAAACCCGAGCAGCACTGCGCCGTCCGCAGTCAGGGCCAGGTGATGTAAATCGCGCTCGAATAAACGCGTGCCCATATCCACTTCCAGGTTGGCCAGCGCGGTGCTGACGGTTGATTGCGCCTTGCCCAAGCGCCGCGCCGCCGCCGACAGGCTGCCGCAGTCGGCGATGGTGGCAAATACCAGCAGGTTTTCGAGAGTCATGGGAATGGCGCGAAGGGGTGATATGAGGCGGCGTTATCGACAAAACAGATGACCGTTAATTATGGCATGGCGTGCATCTTGATTAGTATGCATCGGCAGCTAACCAATCTACTATCTTGGAGACGAGCATGGCCACAGAAGCAAAACAAAGTGCGCTGGACTGGGTGAGCGATAACGCCAGCCAGTTGTCCGACTGGCATCAAACTATCTGGCACTACGCCGAACCGGCTTTTCGCGAATACAAATCGAGCGCCTGGTATATTGCCATGCTGCGTGAATACGGTTTTGAAGTCGAAGTCGGCAGCGGCGGCATGCCGACTGCCTTTGTCGCCACTTTCAAGAACGGCGAGGGGCCGACGATTGCCACTTATGCCGAATACGATGCGGTGCCTGGTAATTGCCAGGCGGCGTCGACCAAAAAGGAACCGCGCAAGGGTTTGTCCAAATACGCGCCGGGTCATACCGATCCGCATTCGGCGCTTGGGATCAGCGCCCTCGGCGGCGCCTTGGCCGCGCAAAGCGCCATGCTGAAATTCGGGATACAGGGCACCCTCAAGATTTTCGGCGAACCGGCTGAAAAATTGCGGGCATCCAAACCCATCCATGCCGCCAAGGGGTATTACGATACGTTGGATGCGGCGGTGAGTTTTCATCCGACCTACATGCTGCCGCTGTGTAACACCACGGTCTGGGACGCGCATTGCGGCGTCGGCTACAACTATATCTACACTTTCACTTGCGACGCGCCGGAAAACTGGATTGCCGCCGACAAGTTCAGCCCGATACCGCAAAACCACCTGGCCGCGCGCGCTCCCGGCGCCAACGATGCGCTGGTGTTGTTCTATAACCTGAATGAGAGCCTGCGCCGTTCGATGCTGCCGGCCACCGGTTTGTGGAGTTTCAACGAAGCCATCCTGTGCGCCGGCCAGGCCACCGCAGACAACTTGACGCCGCATGTTTCGCAAATCAATTTCATGCTGCGCACCGATTCCATCGAACAGGCCGAGATCATCAGCCAGGTGATGGACAACAATGCAGAAGCCGCGGCCAAGGCGACTTTTTGCGAATGGAGGAAAACCTGGGTCAGCAAATCGCGCGGCGGTTTGCCCAATCATGTGATGGCGCGCGCGACTTACGACAACATGGTGCTGGCCGGACCGCCGAAGTGGGACCAGCAAGCGATCGAGATCGCGCAGGAGATGCAGCAAAATCTCGGTATCGAGAAGATGGAAAAGCCATTTTTGGCGGTTACCGAAGAATTGATCGATCCGGAAGATTGTGAACGCGAGTTGCGCAAGCAAATGCCGGCCTGGCAGAAATACCTGACTTCGGACGATTACACCGATTACACCTGGCATTGCCCGACCGTGCGCTTGTACGTGGCGCGGCCGATGCTGGCGGCGCCGCGCGGGATTGTGTATCCGGACTGGGTGGCGAATGCGCTGGGCGGCATACCCGCCACCATCGATCCGATGATCCAGTCCGCCGCCAAGACCATCGCCGCGACCTTGATCGATCTGTTC
The DNA here is from genome assembly GCF_900113705.1 of Collimonas sp. OK307. GTDB lineage: Bacteria > Pseudomonadota > Gammaproteobacteria > Burkholderiales > Burkholderiaceae_D > Collimonas. The sequence goes on from NZ_FOQI01000002.1 coordinate 325,573, forward strand.
ACCAAGCCGGATTTATTGGAAGCAGCCGGCGCGGAATTCAGGCAACGCACCGGCGGAGGTATCGGCGGCAGCGAGTGGCAGGCACCTTTGCTGGCTAAGGATTTCAAGGTCCCGCATCAGTACCGCTGGCCGGAATACATCACCACCGTGCGCGGCGAGGAATGGACTATTCCCTGGCGCGACGATGAATGAGTAGCGTAATGCCGGTTAAAGTAATACCTGTTGATTAGCGACGCGGCACGCCTGGCAGCACGCACAGCATTTCGTAGGCCAGGTTGGCGCCCAGCAGGGCGGTAGTGCCGACCGGATCGTAAGGCGGCGATACTTCCACCAGATCGGCGCCGACGATGTCCAGGCCCCAGGCGCCGCGGATGATTTCCAGCGCTTGCGGTACGGTCAGGCCGGCGATTTCCGGGGTGCCGGTGCCGGGCGCATAGGCCGGATCGATACCGTCGATGTCGAAACTCAGGTACACCGGGCCGCCCGCCACGCGGGCGCGCACTTCTTCCATCAGCGGCGTTAGCGATTTGTTCCAGCAGTCTTCCACCTGCACTACCTTGAAACCCTGGTCGCGGCACCAGTCGAAATCTTCCGCGGTGTAGCCGGTGCCGCGCAAGCCGATTTGCACCACGCGTTGGCAATCCAGCAAGCCTTCTTCCACCGCACGACGGAATGGCGTGCCGTGGGCGATCTTTTCACCGAACATGGTGTCATTGACGTCGGCATGGGCGTCGACGTGGATCAGGCCGATCTTGCCGTATTTGCGATGCAGCGCACGCAGGATAGGTAGCGCGATCGTATGGTCGCCGCCCAGTGAAATCGGCCGGCAGCCGGAAGCGACGATGCTGTCGTAGGCGGTTTCAATCAGCTTGATTGAATCGAGCAGGTTGTAGGGATTGATGGCAACGTCACCAAGATCGGCGATACGCAGCGCATCGAAAGGTGCCGCGCGCGTGGCCATGTTGTAGGGACGTAGCAATACCGATTCGGTACGGATCTGGCGCGGCCCGAAACGCGTGCCGGAGCGATTCGAGGTGCCCAGGTCGAATGGGACGCCGACGAAACAGGCATCCAGCTCGGCGCTGCTGCTCACGTGCGGCAAGCGCATCATGGTGGCGATGCCGCCGAAACGCGGCATGTCGTTGCCGCCAAGCGGTTGATAAAGTGGGGTTTCCGACATGATCGTCTCCGTAAGGGGAAGGGGTTCTGTTTTCTATACAGCGTCCACTGTAGCGGGAAGTCACATTATAAAAAATGATCGTGATGTAACATTTACATTGATGGGAATAGATGTATTATCGATCTGACCCGCACCTTCCTTTAGCGTTACCCGATGCAATATGCTCCAGCAATTATCCGATCTTGACCTGCGCCTGATTCGTGTCTTCCTGTCGGTGCTGGACGCCGGCGGCATTTCCGCTGCGCAGACGGCCCTGAATGTCAGCCAGTCCACCATCAGCACCCAGGTGGCAACACTGGAGACGCGGCTCGGGTTTCGTTTGTGCGAACGCGGCCGAGCCGGGTTTCGGCTGACGCCGCGAGGTGAACAGTTCGCCCAGTCCAGCCGCCGGTTGCTGGAAAACATCGACCATTTTTGCCTGGACGCGCGCCAGATCGGACGCAAGCTGGTGGGGCAACTGCATCTGGGCCTGATCGGCCACGCCGCCATGAGCGCCAACGCGCGCCTGAGCCAGGCCATCGCCCGGTTCCGCGCCAGAGATGAGGCGGTAATGCTGTCGCTGGCGGTGCTGGCACCGGGCCAGCTGGAAGAGGAGGTGATCAACGGCCGGCTCGACCTTGGCATCGGCTATTTCTGGCATCGCCTGCCAAATCTGGAATATTTGCCTCTGTACACAGAACATCAGGTGGCGTATTGCGCCGCCGCACACCCATTGTTCAGCCGGGCCGGTAAATTAGAACCGGCAGACCTGGCGCAGCACGACTGGGTCTGGCGCAGTTACCCTCTGCCAGAGGCCGAAGGCAAGGGCGGCATGTCTGCGCCGGCGCGGGTGACTGCGCTGGCTGACAACATGGAGGCGGTCGCGGTACTGATCTTGTCGGGGCAGCATCTCGGATTCCTGCCGCAACACTTTGCCGCGCCGCTGGTACGGCAAGGATTGCTGGCGGCCCTTAATCCGGCGCAGTTCTCCTATGAGGTCACATTGCATATGGTCGCACGCCGCCAATCCAGCCGGGGCGAGGTCCTGCAAGCGTTTCAGGACGACCTGGTTGCGGTGCATCGGGAGGGCACATGATGCCAATCTATACCAACCATACGCTGCACCAATGCCGCAGCCGTGGATTTGGATGAGATAATGGGGTATTACCACATGCATTCAGATTGCCTCTCATGTCCCAATTCGCCCCGCTCAAGAACGACACCTTCCTGCGCGCACTGTTGCGCCAGCCAACCGAATACACACCGCTGTGGCTGATGCGCCAGGCCGGCCGCTATCTGCCGGAGTATCGTAAAACCCGCAGCCGCGCCGGTTCTTTCATGGGGCTGGCGACCAATCCCGATTACGCTACCGAAGTCACGCTGCAGCCGCTTGACCGTTTCCCGCTGGATGCCGCGATTCTGTTTTCCGACATCCTGACCGTGCCGGATGCCATGGGACTGGGCTTGTATTTCGCCGATGGCGAAGGCCCCAAGTTCCAACGGCCGCTGCGTGATGAAAAAGATGTGATGGCGCTGCAAACTCCTGATCTGGGCAAACTGGACTATGTTTTCAAGGCGGTCACGCAAATCCGTACAGAACTCAACGGCCGCGTGCCGCTGATCGGCTTTGCCGGCAGTCCTTGGACCCTGGCCTGCTATATGGTCGAAGGCGAAGGCTCGCGCGAGTTCCATACCGTCAAGACGATGTTGTACAACCGCCCAGACCTGATGCACCACGTGCTCAGCACCAATGCGGCGGCAGTAGCGGCCTACCTGAACGCGCAGATCGACGCCGGCGCACAAGCCGTGATGATTTTCGATTCATGGGGCGGGGCGCTGGCGGATGGCGCTTACCAGGAATTTTCGCTGGATTATATGCGCCAGGTGGTTTCCCAACTGAAGCGCGAAAAAGACGGCGTGCCGATTCCGGCGATTGTATTTACCAAGGGCGGCGGTTTGTGGCTAGAACAGATTGCCGATATCGGCGCCGACGCCGTCGGCCTTGACTGGACTGTCAATCTGACCGACGCGCGGGCCCGTATCGGCCAGCGGGTGGCCTTGCAGGGCAACCTGGATCCTGCAGTGCTGTTTGCCAAGCCAGAGCAGATCCGTAGCGAAGTCGAGCGTTTGCTGAATGCGTATGGCGTGCCGCAAGCCGATAGCGGCCATGTATTCAACCTGGGTCACGGCATTTCGCAGTTCACGCCGCCGGAGTCGGTTGCCGTCATGGTGGATGCGGTCCATGAAATCAGCCGTAAATTACGCAGATAAGCGTGAGGCAATAGGCGCTTACCGGCACCCGTCTATGCCTGCTTACTGGTGCGGGATGTTGCTACACAGTGTCACACATAACACATTCGGCACCAATCAGGCGATTGTCACTCACTAGTTATGCACAAAAAAAATCTGCTGCACCACGGCAATTTTTTGTAACTATATTTATTATTTAGCTCTTGAGTACGTTTTGTAAGTGTTTGATTTTAAATGGTTTATTTTCTGCTTTTAGTTTAGGCAATTTATTGAGACCCGCACCAAATATGCGTCTGCAGCCTGTCAAGACCAGGTTACCCACAAAGTTATCCACAGACATTGTGGATAATTTGAAAAGCGCTTATGAAACCGATGCTTAGGACATGTCCTAATACTTTACTTTAAGTAGAGTCTTAAGAATTCGGACTCCCGGGGTGTTTTTGACAGTTGACATCGGACTAATTTTTCCGACGCGAAACTTGATGAACCAATAGCAAAAAGCAACATGATGGTGCAGGTCAATGAATTTGGCTGTATTCATGGATGTTACTTTTTGGTGCCTGCACTTGTTGACTCCTTGCTGATTTCGAATTTAGTTATGCACATATTGAAGTTACTTCAAGGCTATTTTTTTACTACATGAGAATTACTACTTATCTAGAGTGAATAAGCTAAGTCTTTGATTGTAAATGATATTTTTATTGATGCTAGTTTGAGCAAGAGCCAAAATATGTCGTAAACAGGCGCTTTCACGTTGTTTACGCAACCTTGTCCACAAAGTTATCCACAGATTTTGTGGATAGTCTTAAAAGCACTTATGAAACCGATAGTTAGCTTATTTCCTCGGGAATTACATTAAGTTCGTGAAACAAAGCATCCTCCAAATCGTCCTCGACACCCCTCTGGATAGCAGCTTCGACTATCGCTGGCAGGCCAGCGATGAAAGCGAAGCCATGCCCCAAATCGGACAGCTGGTTCAGCTTTCTTTCGGTCACCGCGAAGTAGTCGGCATGATTGTCGGTACCAGCGCCGAGAGCGACGTGCCGGCCGAGAAATTGAAAAACGTTCAGGCGGTGCGCCATCAGCTGCCGCCGCTTTCGAAGCAATGGCTCGCGCTCTGCCGTTTTGCCGCCGATTATTACCAGCGGCCACTGGGCGAAGTGGCGTTGCCGGGTTTGCCGAAAAACCTGCGTGCGATGACCACTGTGGCGTTGGATCGCGGCTTGAAGAAATTGCAGCAAACCGGCGCCGCGCACGACGCCACGCCGATCGATGTGGCGCAGCTGAATCCTGCACAACAACAGGCGGCCGATGCGATTGCTGGCGCTACCGGCTTTGCGCCGACGTTGCTGTACGGCGTTACCGGCAGCGGCAAGACCGAGGTCTATCTGCAGGCAGCGGCACAAATCCTGGCCCACAGCGAAAATGGCGAGGACAACCCCTCGCAAATCCTGATCCTGGTGCCGGAAATCAATCTGACGCCGCAACTGGAGGGCAACATCCGCGCCCGTTTCCCAGGCGTGATGGTGGCGACTTTGCATAGCGGCCTGGCAGAAGGCGAGCGCATGCGCCACTGGCTGGCAGCGCATTTGGGACAGGCGCGGATTATCCTGGGAACCCGGTTGGCGGTGCTGGCGTCTTTGCCGCATTTAAAATTGATTGTCATCGACGAGGAGCACGACCCGTCCTACAAGCAGCAAGAAGGTTTGCGCTATTCGGCACGCGATCTGGCCGTATGGCGTGCTCACCAGCTGGGGATTCCGATTGTGCTGGGCTCGGCCACGCCATCGCTGGAAACCTGGCATCACACCCAGTCTGGACGCTACAAGAAACTCGAACTGCGCGAGCGGGCGGTCAAGGATGCAGTATTGCCGCTGGTGCGTCGCATCGACATGGAGCGCGACAAGCCTAGCGAGGGACTGACCTCGACCCTGGTCAGCGCGCTCAAGCTAAGGCTGGAGCGGGGCGAGCAATCGCTGTTGTTCCTGAACCGCCGAGGCTACGCGCCGGTGATAGCTTGCGATGCTTGCGGCTGGGTCAGCAACTGCACCCGCTGCACCTCGTTCATGGTGCTGCACAAACCCGAACATCGCCTGCGCTGCCATCATTGCAGCCTGGAGTTGCGGATCCCGAAATCCTGCCCAACTTGCGGCAACATCGATTTGCAGCCGTTGGGACGCGGCACGCAACGATTGGAAGAGGGATTGCGAGCGATGTTTCCGGAAGCACGGGTATTGCGCATCGATGCCGATTCCACCCGTCGCAAAGGTAGTGCGCAAGCGGCTTTCGATAGCGTGCACAACGGTGAGGTAGATATTCTTATCGGTACCCAGATGGTCGCCAAGGGACATGATTTCAAAAACCTGACCCTGGTCGGCATCCTCAATCCTGACACGGCGCTGTTTTCCCACGACTACCGCGCCAGTGAACGCTTATTCGCGCAATTGATGCAGGTGGCGGGCCGCGCCGGCCGCGCCGCGCAAAAAGAGGGCGGGAGCGCCAGTGAGGTGCTGATCCAGACGCGTTATCCACAGCATCCGTTGTATGCGGCAGTGATCGCGCACGATTACGATCACTTCGCCACCTCTCTGCTGGAGGAACGCGCGCAGGCCTGCCTGCCGCCTTACATCTATCAAGCGTTGTTGAGGGCCGAGGCGAAAGAGCTGGAAACCGCGATTGAGTTTCTGCAACAGGCTGCCAATTGTATCGAACACACCGGCATCACCATGCACGACCCGATCCCGATGACCATGACCCGGGTCGCCAATGTCGACCGCGCGCAATTACTGATCGAGTGCCCGTCGCGCCCGGGATTGCAAGCCTTCCTGACCGACTGGATGGCGCAGTTGCGGCAAATTAAGACGCGCGCGAAGTGGTCTTTGGAAGTGGATCCGGTTGATATTTAGTTTAGTGAAGGTCAGCGAGCCCGGATATCCTGTTCCGGTACCGAGCGAGAAAAAATCTTGACCACCGAATCCATATGCGCTCGCATCGCCCGCCGCGCGGCCATCGCATCGCGCGCTTGTAGCGCTTCCAGGATCAGCTGATGTTCGTGCTCTGAGCGATTCGGCATGTCTTTCGAGCTATACAGGGTTTGCAGGCGCTGAAACATCATGCCGTATTTGCGTCCTAGCAGATGGCTGACCAGCAGCAGATAGGCCGGGTTGCCACTGGCTTCGGCGATACGGATATGGAACAGGCGATCGCCGGGATGCGTGTGCGAGCCGCTGCGGTTGTCTTCGACATTGCGGGCATAAGCTTCGGCAATGCTGCGCAGTTGTTCATCGCTGGCGTTCAGCGCTGCCAGGGCAGCGGTCTCCGGCTCTACCAGGCGCCTTGCCTGCAGCAGTTTGAAGGGCGGGATTTCATCATCCAGGTCAAGACGGATTTCCTGATCGAGTTCCGGATCGATTTCCCAGCCGCTACGGTGCGCCGCTTGTTGCAGGGCAGGCGCTTCGCTGCCGTCGCTGCGCTCGCTGGTGTCTTCTGTCGGCGGCAACACCATCACGCCGTTACCGACACGGACACTGACAATGCCAATCACTTCAAGTGCAATCAAGGCTTCCCGCACCGAGGTGCGGCTAACGCCGAATTGCTTGGCCAGTTCGCGCTCGGGCGGCAGGTTGTCGCCGGGGCCGTATTCGCCGCGATCAATCATGTCACGCAACTGATCGGCGATTTGTTGATACAGGCGGCGGTTGTGGATAACTTGTATGGGCATGGGAGCAAGGAATGATATTTTTCACATTGTGCCACGGCACGGCGGCTGCGAACCGAATAGCTTCGGCGTCTGCACGGCACCTGTGCAGCATGACTATTTAAATTGGTCTTATCAATTGCTCTCTGGATTTTTGCTGTGCTAGTATTGGTCCAGCCAATGTACCTTTGCAGTATACAATATCTTTTCGAAAAACCCCCGGATACGTAAGAGAGTCTGAAAATTATGCGTTATTGCCTGGCGCTGGACCTGAAGGATGATGCCGACCTGATCGGTCGCTATGAAGCGCATCACCGCCGTATCTGGCCCGAGATTGCTGCCCACCTGCGTTCGCATGGCGTGCTGGGCATGGAAATCTATCGCCTGGGTACCCGTCTGGTGATGCTGATGGAAACCGATGACGTAATTTATAGTGCGGAGCGGATGGCAAGCGCTGCACGCAATAACCCCAAGGTACAGGAATGGGAAACCTTGATGTGGCAATTCCAGGCACCCACACCATGGACCCCGGCTGGAGAAAAGTGGGTGGCCATGGCGCAGATATTCGATCTGCGGCAGCAATCCTGAGACAGGGCTGAGACGCCTCGGATTCAGTTTCTATAGTCGCTGGTCTCGGGGCCCGGGAGAAACCAGTCGCCGCATCCCGGTGACTGGACCGTATCGCCGCTGACCGCGGCACAGTAGCGGCCCAATTCGATGTCATTGCTCAGGCCGAGCTTTTTCATGGCTGAGGCTTTTTGCAAGCTGACTGTTTTAACACTCTTGTTCATCCGCCTGGCGATATCGCGCAGGCTATTACCCGCCGCGTATAGGCGCAGTACTTCGGTTTCACGTGGGCTGGGAATATGGCTTTTTGCCTGGCCGTCAATGCCGTTACGCAGCAGTGCCTTGAAGGACGGTCCCATATAGGGCGAACCGTTGCCGAGGTGGCGGATAGTCTTGCCGAGTTCAGGAATTTCATCGCTTTTGTGCAGCAAGCCGTTCGCGCCGCTATTGACGATCTGGTACAGCACCACCGGAAACGCGTTCATGGTCAGTACCACCAGCCAGGTTTGCGGATGGTGACGCCTGATGTACGACAGCAAATGCAAACCGTCGCTGACACGCACCATCGGCATCGCAAACTCGGTGATGACCAGATCGCATGGCGTCGATTCCAGGCATCTGACCAGTGCATCGGAACTGGTGACGCTGGCTACCACACGGCAATCCGGTACGTGATTGAGATAATTGCGCACCCCTGCGGTAAACATGGGGTGATCGTCCGCCAGAACAATCTTCACTTTGATTTCTCCATCACAAATGCCAAACGGGATCGGAGCTGGTCCAGAAAATTCAAAGTGTCCCAGCGAGGGTTGCAGTGCGATTGATTCTAATTGCTTTGTCAAAAAGTTAACAATTAAACTATACATTTATGAAATTTACTTATATATTTAATAATATGTAAGTCCGGCATTTCCTAATTGATAACGATAAGTGGAATCCTAAGCTGGCGCCGTCCATTTGTTGCGGGGAGAAAATTTCATGATCAAGATCATCCTGGCGGACGATCAGCCAGCCATCATTTCCGGAGTACGGCAATACATCGGGCAGACGCCAGGTTTTACCGTAGTGGCAACGGCGACCTCGGTCGCAGAACTGTTGGCGCGCCTGAAAGATACGCCGTGCGACATATTGATCACGGAGTTCTCCATGCCGATCAATCGGATTGGCGGCGGTTGTGCCTTATTCAAGCAGCTAAAGCGCGACCATGCATCGCTGGAGCTGATCGTGCTGACGATGATTGATGTGCCCGCGGTGCTGTATCAGATCGTCAATAGCGGCGTAAAGGGGCTGGTGCATAAAAGCGACGAGATGGCGGAACTCGGCCGCGCCATGCTGGAAGGTTCAACCGACACGCCGTATATCGGCAAATCAGCGCTACCTATACTGAGGAAAGGCCCGAGCGGCAGGTTGCCGACCAGGCGCGAAGTCGAGGTGCTCAAGATGTATGTGGTTGGCAACAGCCTGCGCGAAATTGCCGAGAAGCTCAACAAGAGCGTCAAAACGGTGGGTTTGCAAAAGGCTTCTGCAATGAAAAAAATGGGCCTGCGCAATGATATCGAACTGGGCAGATATACCAGCACCATGGGGCACATCAGCTGATATCGGCCAGATTCCGGTGGTGATTCAAGGGTGGTTGCCGGCAGTTATAAGAGCCTCTTGCCGCTGAAGCCGTTATACTTGCGTAATAGCCGGTTAGTCCGGCCGACAGAAAGCAAGCTCCATGAACGGTACCAAGCAAGAATCCATTTCCTCCAGCCAACAGCCGTCCAAGCACGAAATTCGTCCCGGTCAATCGATAGAGTTGCTCAAAGAGTTGCATATCCTGACGCGTGACGGAAAATTGAACCAAGACAGCCGCCGCAAGCTCAAGCAGGTATATCATTTATATCAATTCATCGAGCCATTACTGCAGGAAATCCAGAAAGAACAGGGCGGGGTGCAACTGGTCGACCATGGCGCCGGCAAGTCGTACCTCGGATTCATCCTGTACGACCTGTTTTTCAAGACGTTGACTGACAACTCACATATCTTCGGTATCGAAACCCGGGAAGAGCTGGTGAGGAAATCGCAAGAGCTGGCGCAACGCCTGGCGTTTCCGGGGATGTCGTTCCTCAATCTGTCGGTAGCGGAATCGATAGAGTCCGCTGCGCTGCCAGGTCGGATCGATGTTGTCACGGCCTTGCATGCGTGTAATACGGCGACGGATGATGCGATTGAGTTTGGCCTGAAGAAACGGGCGCGTTTCATGGTGCTGGTACCTTGTTGCCAGGCGGAAGTGGCTTCGGTATTGAAAAAGAACAAGGGTAAATCTCTGGCGAAAGAAGCGTTGACGGAAATCTGGCGCCACCCGCTGCATACGCGCGAATTCGGTAGCCAGATCACCAACGTGCTGCGTTGCCTGCAACTGGAAGCGCACGGTTATCAAGTCAGCGTAACGGAACTGGTAGGCTGGGAGCACTCCATGAAGAATGAACTGATCATTGCCAGTTACCGCGATCTACCCCGCAAGCGGCCGACCGAGCGTTTGCAGGAAGTACTGCACACCTTGGGACTGGAAGAAATGGAAGAAAGGTTTTTTACCACGCCTTGATAAATGAGATTTAAAAGCGGAACATCAAGCAGATACAGCAGAATTCAATTGCGGAAATCTATCCAGACTCAATCCTGACCACATAACAGTTTTGCCTGCCGCAAGCGGGCCGTCCACCATCGCACCACCTAACCGAGGAGAGTGACATGACTAAGACGAGTGGCACACATGCCGTAAAGGAGTTCACCAAGGCACCGTTGACCGAGGGCGGACTTACCGAGACGTTGCAACGGATTGCCGCCGGTGCGGATGAGTTCAGTGTGTTGAATCACGCCGCACGTGCCGCACTCGTTGCCAAGGTCACGGAGCAATGGCAAGAAGATTTTGTCGCCAATTTTCATATCCCGGCGGACCTCGCCAAGGCGGGGGAAGAATACGCTGCAATAGAGCAAGGCGACAAATATCCGAGTTTGTCCGATTCAGCGCGCGAAGCCGTGCTACAGCGCTTTGACGATCGTTACGGCGATGGCGGCCCGCGGTTCTGGCCTGCGCTGAACGGTAAATAAATTCCCGTTTGACAATCAATTTGCGACAGAGAATTCTGTCGTCAATCCATCCATCTATCCATCGACATTCGCCTGACCGTGGCTACGAGGTCGGATTTTCAAGGCGCAGCAAATAGCGCCTCTGCCTCCCCCGAAACCATAAAATGACAATGTCCGAAAAGCGCTAGACATCACCCGCCGTCGGCGCGATCATGCCCGCATGGAACTCGATCACGACACCTGTTACAGGGCTCTGGCCAGCCGCGATGCGCGCTTTGACGGGCGCTTTTTCATTGCTGTCAAAACCACGCGCATCTACTGCCGGCCAATTTGTCCGGCACGTACCGCCAAATCGGAAAACGTATTGTTTCTGCCGACCGCTGCCGCTGCGCAGGAAGCCGGTTTTCGTCCCTGCCTGCGATGCCGGCCGGAAGCCGCGCCTGATTCTGGGGCGTGGCGTGGCGTTTCCAACACGGGCGTATCGAATACCGTCGCGCGCGCTCTGGCGCTGATCGAGACGGGTGCGCTGGATGACAACGGAATGGACGCGCTGACAGAGCGCCTGGGCGTAGGCGAGCGGCAATTGCGCCGATTGTTTGCACAACATATGGGCGCCTCGCCAGTTACCGTAGCGCAGACGCGCCGGGTATTGCTGGCCAAGCAGCTGATCCACGAGACTCGCATGCCGCTTACTGAAATTGCATTCGCTGCCGGGTTTGGCAGCATCCGGCGTTTCAACGAGGTTTTCCAGGATTTGTTCCAGCGACCGCCAAGCGCACTACGTCACGGCAGCCAGCCCGAGCAATCCGCGCAGGCCGGAGTGACGTTGTTGTTACGTTACCGCCCACCCTACGACTGGCCAGCCGTACTGACGCACTTGAGTGCGCGCGCAATCACCGGCCTGGAATTGGTGGCAGACGGTTGTTATTACCGCACTATCAACCTCGATGGCGTGCACGGCACGCTGGCAGTGCAACAGGGCACAGGGAATGCCCTGAAAGTCACCATACGCTTCCCACGCCTGTCATCGCTACCGGCTATCATCGCCCGTTTGCGCAGAATGTTCGACTTGGCGGCCGACCCCGAAATCATTAATCGTCAACTGTCAGCAGATCCGTTAATGGCGAAATTGACTGCCGCACGGCCAGGCCTGCGCGTGCCCGGCGCCTGGGACGGTTTCGAGCTGGCGATGCGAGCGGTGCTGGGCCAGCAAATTACCGTGTCCGCTGCGATAAAGCTGGCGAGCAAGCTGGTGGCGCAATATGGTAAAACGCTCAGAGAACCCAGTGCAGACCGGCCTGGCCTGACCCATGTATTTCCGCAAGCCGCACGCGTGGCCGAAGCAGATCTGGCGACACTAGGTATGCCGAAAGCGCGCGCGGCAACCCTGTCTGCCGTGGCAGCAGCGCTGGTAGCCGATCCGCAATTACTGGACACCCGTTCCAGCCTGGAAGAAGCCGTGCTCAAATTACGTGCACTGCCAGGCATAGGTGACTGGACCGCGCAATACATCGCGCTTCGTCACTTACGCGAGCCCGATGCTTTTCCGGCGGCAGATGTGGCGTTGATGCATGCGATCGCAGTACATGAAGGCGTCAGGCCGAATGCCAAAGAATTAACCGCGCGCGCGGAAACCTGGCGGCCATGGCGCGCGTATGCGGCGCAGCATCTTTGGTCGTCGCTTGTTTGAGCCGGATATATTTTGTGATTCCATTCACAATCCGGCATAGGCCCGGCCCGACCCCCTCAGGAGGCCGGGCTTTTCATTTTAAGAGAGAGCGCATCTCGGTGGCATGGAGTGACCAAAACCACCGGCTCGTTCCTTAATGGGCGAAAGTATCACCCAGAACTACCCCCTCCCGGCGCGGATCCGTGCCACCCTGCAGGAAGCTCGACTGATTGATACTGGTACGCAGGATCGTATTGACTCCGCTCGCCTGAGCCGCCGTGGAGATGGTGTGTCCCCGTGCGACAAGGCCGGTAAGCAAAGGGTCGTTCGCACCACCATTTGAAGTGTTAATGTTCGGATGCTCTCCGCCGACGGTCGTGACAGGGCTATTGCTTGCCCCAAAGTCGACCAGATTCGATGATTGCTGCGCGTCCAGTCCCCAGTCAAGCACACCAACGATTGTCTTGACGACGTATTGCGGGATCGTACCGCCACCAGGTGAGCCCGTTGCCATCACAAAATCGCCTTTCGACCCATCGGCAGCGATCTTGAAAATGAGCGTAGGGGCCATCGAACTGCGCGGTCTCTTGCCTGGCTGCACGCGATTCGCGACGAGGGCGCCGGTGGTGTCGGTCGGACTCGCGGAGAAATCCGTGAGTTGGTTGTTCAGCAGGAAACCGTTCGTCATGTGGAACGAACCCATGCTCGATTCAACCGTTGTGGTAGCCGTTAACACGTTGCCGCTACCATCGACAATGGTGAACTGATTCGTGCCGTGTTCAATCATGGTTTTATCCACACCAAGTGGAACCGGGCCGAAGTTGCCGGCAACAGCCGTGCCCATGCTCTTGTTGATGTTGATCAGGGCCGCCCTGCTCTGCAAATACGGCTTGTTCAGCAACGTGTTCCAGGTGCCGTTCGGAGGCGGAATGAAATCGGTATCAGCGACATACTTGTCACGGTCCGCATAGGCCATCCGTTCGGCTTCGGTAATTAGATGAACGCCCTGAACCGTAGGCTTGCCGCCTTCGAGATCGATTGCCGTCGGCTTGAGTTGTTGAAGATTAAAGTTCTCAAGAATGCCCAGTGCCGATGCCACGGCAATTCCGCCGGAGGAAGGTGGCGGCATGCCACAAATCCAGTAGCTCCGATAAGTCGTGCAAATGGGATCGCGCACTTTTGCCTGATAGTTCGCGAGATCGGCAAGCGTCGTTTTACCCGGCGTGATCACCGACCCGTCCGCGCCGGTGGTCGTCGCAATCTTCTTCACGATATCCTGTGCGATCTGGCCGGTATACAACGCGTTGGCGCCGCTGTTTGCCATCGCCTTCAGTGTATTGGCGTAAGCTGGATTTTTCAGCAGGGTGCCCAATGCCTTGGGCGAGCCGTCCGCGTTAAAAAAGTACGCAGCTGCTTCGGGGTCGCGTTTCAGGTTGCTTGCATTCGAAGCAATTGCGGCAGCAAGCCGTCCGCCGATTGGAAACCCATTGGTCGACAGCGTGATCGCGTCGCCAAACAGATCCTTCCACGCAAGCGTGCCGTGATCCCGTTGCAGTGCCTCAATAAGTCGCGGTACGCCGATGTTACCGATCGAACGACCGCTTGCGCGGGCGTTCGGCTTTGGTGCGGAAAGATCGTTTGTATCGTCGACATAACGAAGATAGTTTTCTGTCGCAGCGCTCGGTGCCGATTCGCGGCCGTCGTACGCCTGGACTGTTTTCTTCGATGCATCGTAATACAGCAGCACTCCTCCTGATCCAAGCCCCGTCGCTTCGGGAACTGTCAGACCCAGCACTGCTTGTACAGCAACTGCGGCGTCGGCTGCGGTCCCACCTTTCTTAAGCACGGCGCAGCCAGCGGCACTCGCATATGCATTCGATGTGGTGACCATATAGGTCTGTGCGTATATGGGCTTAAGTCCCGTGCGATAACCCGAAGCGGCTTCAGGAAGCGACGGGTCACCCGGGAGATTCGAGCCAATAACGACGCTCGACCCGCTACTGTTCATCGCAAGGCAGCTCACGTCCTTTGCGGCAACGGGCAGGGAGGCGTCTGAACCACCGCCGCAGGAAGTCAGCAGAAGCGTAGAGGCGGATATTGCGGTGAGAAGTTTGAAGTAGGGGCCGGTTTTCATCGAAATTTCTACCCTTCAGAGAGAATTGCAAGATTGATATATTTCGTTGCTGTTTGTTGTTACGACATGATGAAACATATTGTTACACATTGGCATGTTTTGCAACGGTAACTATTTACACAATTAACTTTGTATTCTTTTTCTGTCTGTTATTTAAAGCAGGGCAATGATTGATGAGCTATGTCGATGGTGGCCAGGGTTGGCGTTCTGGTTTGTTACAGGCAAGGCGGCAAGTCCAAGAGGTCCAACGGACTACTGTGATATGCCGTATGGTACCGTCAGCTCGCTGGACGCTGGGCCAATCAAGCTGCAGCGAGATTCATCGGGCCGGCTATACCCCGATAGGGTGGATTTAAAGATCAAGGACAGATGTCCAAAGAAGAATATGAGTTGAGCGTGACGCAAGGAGTCTTGCACTGGTCCCACTAACTTCACCTATCTTGTCCCGTACGGAACGCGACCTGCTCTTGACCGCATCCGGCGTCAAGGTGGAGGGTGAAACGGTCAGTAGCCCACAGAAGCCGCCCTGGCACCACGCGATGATTTCGGTCCACCCCGGCCATGGCTACCAAAACGACCGCTATGGTCGCGCACACGGTGTCCTCCAGCGCATCCGCCACGACCAGACCAACGAGCGCATAGCCATGCTGGCTACACCTGTATGACGGCTATCTATAAACCGTTTATAGATAGATCAAATCCCATCGGGGATACTTCAGGGGCCAGCATGTTCGTTGCCACCTTCCTGCAAACTCATGCTGGCCGTGGTCGCGGAAATGGATCGTGGCGTGCTGGTCGAGCGCACACGGACAGGTTCTGCTCGCGCCAAGGTGGAAGGTAAGACGTTCGGTAGACCGCCTAAAAGCCGTGGCGCAGCACCAGGGCTATATCCTCGGCCCATCGAGCGTGCGCGGCCCTATGGCGTTTCCATGGCTTCTGGTCGGCACAAGTCCGCAGCCTTTTGCCCGGTACCGGGCACTCTCGCGGTATCTTAAGGCCGCCAAGCGAGTTAACAACAGCAATTGATAATAATCGACCTTTTACAAGCAGCCACACTTTTCAAGAGCGTGTGCTGCTTGCGGCAGGAACGTTTAAGGTGTCAGCGTGAAGTTGATAGCAGACTGGTTACCCGTCGTGATGTTTACCGATAGATTCGATTGAGTTACATAACCATTCGCCGTGGCTTCAACTACGTACTTGCCAGTGCCGGGTGTGGTGTTTGGCTGCGTTGCAAACATGATCGGCAACGCCGCACTATATTGACCAAGCTGCGGCGCCACGGTGGGCAGGTTTGACAATGTATATGCGCCACTTGCCACATCAACGCCCTGATATTTGATCGTCACCGTAGGGCCGGCCGAGAAGCTTTGCTTTGCCGCTACATAGGCAACTTCCGTTGCGCTGACCGGATTTAACGTTGCCGTGCCGCTAATGCTGCCTGGAGGCGTGGTGGCTACTTGCAAATCGATGGGTGTGCTATTGCTGCTGACCACGACTGTGCTGGTGGTGCTGGCAACCGGTACGGTAGCAATGACTGCGGTTGCACGGTTGTCCGCAGTTATCACGACGTCATAGTTGCCCGGCACAAGACGTGCGAGGAAAAACTCTCCGGTTGTGGCATTGGGTATCGTCGACCGCACTACCGTACCATTCTGTTGCGCCGACACCGTGACGTGGCTATTCAGCAAGGCAGGGTTGATGAAACCGTCGATACCATTCACAACCGTGGGAATCACGCTGATCACGGGCTTCAATGCGTATTTTCCATTGCCCTTGGTCACAACGGATTTGCAGGCGTCGAAATCGAGTACCAGATCAGTTCGTTGTCCAGACGCGACGTCAAATTGGTTAATCAGCTTGATGCCGCTTTGTACCGCACTTGGCGTATCGAGTGAAATTTCCGTGCTTGCGCCGGATGGGATCACCGAATTGGCGAGGCCGGCTCCGGTGTTTGGATCAAGCACCAGGCGCAACTGTGTATAGTGGCCCGCTGTCAAAGGTGTCTGGCCCAAGTCTTCCAGAGCGCCGTTGGTGAGGTTAAGAAGATTGATTTTGCGTGCCGGTTTGAGCGTAATATCCGTCCAGCCGGCATCGTTTTCGTTGGCAGTTGCGCTTTGATGCACGCGCACTTTGTTAACGGTGACATTGACCGCATCAAATCCACAAGACGGTGCGTCGGTTATCGCCACACCCAGGGTCCCGGTCGCTGGGGCGCCTCCACCACCGCCACCGCCGCAAGCCGCGAGTAACACCGCTGTCGACATCGCGCTGAATAAGCATAACGTGCGTACAGGATTTTTCATTATTTTTTCCTTATGATTAATAGATACTGGATATGCAGCGTATTAAGCGGCGCTCAGAATGTGGTTTTAGCAGCAATAATTTTTGTATGGCCGCAAACAGCGCTGCCGTGTAACTGAAACAAAAAGGACATCACTTGCAGAACTGGACGCACCGCATGGTTACCCGTCTGGTCGATGACTCAGTGCCGCGCAAATTTTTAATGTGGAACGTTGGCAAGCGCATGCGTATGCGCCTTTCCTTTATTCGTTTTTTTGTGGACTAAACCCTTTTGATTTGTGCGGTCTGCTGAACGTTGTAGTCCCTTGTCACGGTCAACGGCATTAGCCCCATTAGTGTTTTTCATCCCCTCGCTACTGATGTGCTGTGAAGACGTGCCACCGAAATGCGTGCCACCACCACCACCACCATGAGCAAAAGTGGTAACGCTAGTACTGGTCAGGAGTATGGCGGCGCCGATAACGCATGCATTTTTAAACATGATCTTTCCTCTTTTTATGAAATTGAATTGCTTTGTGCATGACCTCGAATAAGCGAGAAATATCAAGCATGCTTATTACGGGCGCGACGGCTCCATTAGCGCTCAAATCTGATGAAAAGTTGACGTATTAAGTGTATTAGATGTATCAAATTGTTTCAGCGTAGTATTTTTCCAGTATTGAGCAATGCTCAATAGCCAATACTCATATTTTCTAGCCTGGCGGCAAAGAAATCGGTATTGCAGACGCAGATTTGTAAACCATTGTGAATTGCTACAAACCTGTTACGAAAGCCAACAACCGCGCTAATCAATATGCCAAAATGAGCGCGTTTTAATACGAGGTCAATCATTCTAGTAAAAGGAAAAGAATCATGAAAAAGCTTTTAGCACTATCCGCTTTTGCCGTATTAGCCTTACAAGGTTGTGCGGTCTATGGGCTGGATTATCCCGGCGTCATAGTGGCCCCGGAAGGCCGCGCACAAGGCGGCCCTGGCAATGGTTTTTGCCCACCAGGACAAGCCAAAAAAGGAAATTGCTAAATAATCAACGGCGACAATCATCCTGCTGGAAATTGAGGACCACGATGGAGTCGTTGAAGCGGGCGCGAAGCACCTCCACTGTCACCGGCTACCACCGTACCCCTTGGTGTAAATACTGCCAGGGAAGCCTTATTTGTAAGCCATCTTATAACCGTTATAAGATGGCTCAGATACCATCTGGGAGAACATCAGGGTTCTGCACACTCGTTGGCTCCGCCCGGCAAACTGATGCTGGCGGTGGTCGGGAAAATGGATTGCGGTTTGCTGGTCGAGCGCATACAGGTCGGTCATATCCAGGTCAAGGCGAGAGGAAAGACCTTCGGGAGGCCGCCTAAAACGACCGTGGCGCGGTGCCAGGCGATGATCCACGGCTAGCCGCTCAGACGCACTGAAATAAGATAGCGGTCCGCCTTGGTCAAGGCGACCAAGATGACCGCTACGATCACGCCAACGAGCGCACGACCATGCTGACGTATACCCAACCTACACCTGTATGACGGCTATCATTAATCCGATTAATGATGGGTCAAATGCCATCGGGGAAAATTTCAGGGGCCAGCATGCTCGTTGTCACTGCCCAGCAAGCTGATAGACGGCATTACGGTCGAGACGCTGCTGGCGCAACCACTGCGTCCTTGAACCCCGCTTTGTCGAAGGCCCGGCGGACGATCCCAGTCGCTTTTGCGGTTTCGATGAAATCGGAAACGAATTCGAGCGCGGCAGGTCGGTTCTTTGGCACCGCCACGGCGACGCCCTCGGCATGAAAGGAACCATCCAGAACGCGCGCACCGGGAATTTGGGCAGCGAGACCCGCAAGCGTTTCGCGTCCCGCAGCGGCCGCATCCACTTTTCCAGCCCGCACCTGCTCCTGAATCTCGGCAAGCGTCTTGAAGCGGAGTAGAGTCGCGCTCTTCAGAGCCTGCTGCCGATTTCGGGCTGTAACCGATCCCTCCGCAACAGCGATCCTTACGCCGGGACGATCCACATCCGCCTGGGCGCGGATTGCGGAGCCGCTAGGAACGAGATAGGTGAACTCGAAGCGGTAATATGCAGGCCCGTAGTCCAACACCTTCGTGCGTTCCTCATCGAACGGGAGAAAAGTGACGTCCCACACATCGTGGCGGGCCGCTTCGAGTAGTTCCACGTAATTGTCATACATCATGAACTCTACCGGTGCGCCAAGTCTTTCGCCGAGCGCGTTCGCCAAATCTACTGCTACACCCTGCGGGCGACCAGTCGCGGGATCGAGCGTCGCGCGGAACGTGTTCGCTGTCGGCCCCACAGAGATCGCGACCCTCACTTTGCCGGTTGGTGTGAGCTGCTGTCTGACGACAGCAGAGCTTCCATCGTTTTGTGGTGCCGCGCAGGCGGTTAGCGCCGCAGCGATAAGTACGAGGCCCAACTTGAATAAATTTATCTTCATTTCTCACCCCTGAGGATAGCCGGCCTTGTCATTGCAGGCGGTCAAGGTAATTGTACAGACTGTTTCTGCTGATCCCGAGGTCTCTGGCGATCTGCGCTTTCTGGTCACCACGTTCTACGCGGGCTTTTAATTCGGCCGCTTCTTGCTCGGTCAGTTGCTGCTTGCGGCCCTTGTACAATCCCTTGGCTTTGGCGATGGCGATGCCCTCACGCTGGCGTTCGTGAATCATCGAGCGCTCGAACTCGGCCACTGCGCCCAAGAGCGTCAGCAGTAGGTTGTTCATCGGTGAGTCGTCGCCAGTGAAGGTCAGGTTCTCCTTTACGAACTTTGCCGCTATACCGTCGGTGGTCAGCGTCTTGACGATGCGGCGTAGGTCATCCACACTGCGCGCCAGCCGGTCCATTGAATGCACCACCAGCGTATCGCCCTCGCGCACGTAGTCGAGCGCCAAGGCCAATTGCGGACGGTGGGTGTCCTTGCCGCTGCATTTGTCGGTGAACACCTTGTCCAAGGCGATGCCGTCGAGTTGGCGCTCCGTGTTCTGGTCCGCGCTCGATACTCGGACGTAACCGATCTGTTTGCCTTTCATGACCGCCTCCCTAGCTATCCACAATGTGTACAGTTAGAGTTTAGACGTTGAACGGCAAGTGTCAAGGAATAATAAAACAACCCTATTTGCACATTGTTCAGAGCTATAAAGTGTCAACCCAATGTGTCAAGTTGGCGTATATCCAACTTTCACTGTATGGCTGCTATCTGTGTTCGGAACACAGATAGGTTAGATACCATCAGGGAAAGTTTCGGGGTTCAACATCGACTCATCGTCACCACCACATAAGCTGACTCTGGCGATGCCGGACAGCTACTCTTTATCGCCCACGTCCGTGATAGATGGGTTAGTCGCCAGCGATCTTGATCCCATTTTCGGCAGCCTTCCCCAGCAGGAAACTATTGAATCCGCAGCATGCAACTAACATGAACTTGGCGTCGGAGAAACTAGGCTGTTCAGAAGCATCGGTCAGCGCATGACGAATACCACCGCCGTCGCTGGTGTAACCATAGAGCTTGGCAAAAGCGCCTTCAAGAGCTGGGTGGATTGGCGCCTTGCTCTTCAGTAACTTCAGGCAATCTCCCAAAGTACCTTTAGGATTTCCCGCTATCGTCTGGCACAGGGATTCAACTGCGGAAATGGATTCCTTGATTGAATTTCTGTAATCGGGTTGCTTCCGGTCGGACAGCAACTCCAAGGCGCGCTCAAAGTGCTGTCGAACTGACTTGGTGGATTTATCCAGGGCGCTTTCGATTGCTGCAATTTCCTGCTCGTTCGTGATTTCGACAATTTCATTGCCTACAAACCGATATGCGGCATTCTCGGCTTCAAGGAACGAATTGCAGACTTGAACAAGCTCTTCCGACCAAGATTCGTCAGCCACCTTTGCGATGAACTCAATGAAATCATAGACCTGCCACCATTTCGCCGCGAAAAATTTCTCTCGGATAACTGTATAAGCGCTCTTTGGGTAATCTGAACGAAAGTCGGGAATGGCATCCACGGGAGCCTTGTAATAATGCAGCCAGATCTCCTGCACTAGATGAAGCACTCGACGGGAACCCTCATGCATGTGACCAAAGACATCTGCCTGACTGTAATTGTCCCAAATTATAAGTTTTAGCGCGCTCCAAAGGCGATTCCGCAGTTCGTCATCGATGGCCTCACGTTGTATGGATTTTTGGATAGGACGAATGCCTTTTCGCTGAGAGAAGAGTGACACGGGTTATCCTTGGGGGGCTATGGAAGAAAACGTTTAACGTTCGACTTAAGCGACTGCTGATAGCAGTACGCTGGACTGCCGGATTAGGCAACTGGACATCCGCAAAGTCATCGCTGGCCGAAATGTATCTGTAATTTCAATGCCTCGGGCCACCAGCGGCTTAACAAATGCACGTCCACGCCGTGGGGGATGTACCACCTGCGCATGGTGCTGTCCCATTTCGCGCCCAGGCGCTTGACGCGGTCCTTCACCGCAAACGACACGTCTAGGGACAATATGGTTTCCGCCGTCCCGTGCACCACCGAGTTAACAGCCGTGCGCGCTGGCGTCACGGATTGGCTCGAAACGGCGTGCCCAGGGATGATGGCCTGTGCGTTAACGACCCGTTCCGTGCCATCGGCGTGCGTCTCCACCATGCGCTCACTATCGGGGGTGCGGGTAATCGTTTTATAGGGCGGGTCAAATGGCTGCGTGTTAGGCATGATTTCGTTTCGGACTAGTGAGGCATTGCGGTCATTTTTCGATTAGCAATGCTACCATGTTGCCCAATTCATTCTGCGCGAGAAAAACTCACTCGGCCATTTAAATATGCCGAACGATGCTGCCACCGCTACGAGTCGGAACCGTGTCCAGCGCAAGCGCAGGTCATCGACGGGGGCGTTTGATAGCCACGGCAGCCATGCTCGATTGCGTACCACATACAATTATCAAATGACTTTCGATCCGTTCTACGTTGGTACCTGTGAGGCCCTCGTTAATAATGAACGAAAACTTCCGTTCGATTATCCACCCGGCGCGCCGCTCACCCCCTTCGAGATCGCGGATCCGTTCGGTCTTCGG
This sequence comes from Collimonas sp. OK307, assembly GCF_900113705.1. GTDB lineage: Bacteria > Pseudomonadota > Gammaproteobacteria > Burkholderiales > Burkholderiaceae_D > Collimonas. Next base: position 347,480 of record NZ_FOQI01000002.1, read on the forward strand.
AAAGCTGTAATCCCTGTATTTCGCCGTGAGGCGGATGGTCGAATATACGGTATGGGGACCGCTTTTCATGTAGACGGTTGGGGCGCTTTTCTGACCGCTGACCATGTGATTGATTTTGTCAGAGAGACTTTGCCGTGTAATGGCCTAGACCCCACGCGGGTCATGGAAATGGACCTATCAAGGAGTGCACATGCAGTGCTGCTCTTGGGAATCGGTGTCGTATTCGGAAAAGTCGCGATTCCTCCATGGGCCTTTGCTCCCGTTGTTAGCCTGCTCACCTCCGTTGCGGAGCGAGATGATCCATTAGCAAACCTCAGAGGCGATTCGGCTTTTCAAGTCGTCGCTGACCTTTGCGGCATGCAAGCGCTTTTTGCGTCTGAGGCCCAACTCCCGTTCTCCGTGCCGGTAAGATTGGATGGGTGGCAGCCTTCCATTGGTGAGTATGTGTTTGCTGTTGGTTACCCACAACTGCAACCCAAAGATGAGGTTGGACCCGATACCCTTCTAGCAATAGTCAAAGACGGTATACGCGGCGCCTATGGACGCATTACTGATGTCTTCCCCGAAGGTCGAGGTTTAACCAATCCTACTCCAGTCTTCGAGGTTGAGGCTGACTGGCAGTCGGGGATGAGCGGCGGGCCGGTATTCAATCAGCAGGGTGAGGTCGTCGGAATCGTCAGTCGGTCTTTGGTCCCAGACGGCAATTCAAAAGGCGTAGGCTATGCGACATGTCTCAAATGGGCGCCCGTGCGTGAGCTAATGCCATCACTTGACGCTGGAGTTCCGGGTTGGCGCGTCGGATACGGCGTTTTGCGCCAGAAGCCGCGGCACCTGGCCGGAGTGTTTAAGACAGAGATTGAAGCGGCTCGGTTCGCTATTTCAACAGGCGATGGGCACCAAGTGATATTTGGATCGCATAGGATCGGCAGCGACGACTTTATTTATTGAGTGGCCCTGACGCAGTCGCCAAGGACTACCGTTACGCCGGAACGACGCTATTTGTAAAGTCAAAGTGGGTTGAACTGTATCTGTAACTTCAATGCCTCGGGCCACTAGCGGCTGAACAGGTGCGCAGGCGCAGAATCAAGCAACGTGGAACATCACGCATCTCCGGGCGATATTTTGATGCCAGTCGCGTCAAGCGGATACAATCGACTTTCCATAAAAAGTAGGAGAGCGGCGTGTGGGACGACCTTACAAAATCAGTTAAGGCACAACTCTATGAGCGAGCAAGTAGCCCATTATTTGGCTCCTTCGTTCTAGCTTGGATTTGCTGGAACTACCGATTTATTCTCGTACTTACCGCCTCCGGCGACACCGAAAAAAAACTTAATTACGTTGACTCCCACATTTTCCGGGATTATCAGGACGTAATTTTTCACGGCATCTGCTACCCCTTTATTTCGGCAGTCGCATTCATTTACCTTTATCCGATTGTCTCAAAATCTTTGTATAAATACTGGCAAAACAAACAAAAAGAGTTGAAGTTGATCCAGCAGCAGATTGAGGACGATACGCCGATGACCCAAGCGGACGCACGCGAATTAAGGAGTGAAGTTCGTCAAAAAGCCATTGAATACGACAAAACACTGTCCAGCAACGAGAGTCAGATAGCCGTCTTGACAAAGTTAGTTAAGGACAAGCAGGATCAAATAGAAGCACTTACATCCCACGGTGCATCTGAAATTCCTGAGTACCAGGCAATGCCTGAACCAGATATAGACAATGACCAACTGGAAATACTCAGGAAACTCGCGGAATCGTCCTCCAAAGGAATGTTACGCGGGGACCTAATTGTTGTAAGTGGGCCGGACAAAATCGCTAATGAAAGCAACATCGACCAGCTTCTGAGCGATAAATTCGCTGCGGTATCTTTTGTAAATGGTGCGCGCAAAATAGTAATAACTCCCGAAGGGCGAAAGAAATTTCTACAAGAGCGCGGAAAGTCGCCAACCTAGGCGATAAGGATGCAGCCGGCAAGGCAAGCGCGTGAGGGTTTTATTTTCATGCGCGCTATGCTGTCACGAAAAAGCTGACTATTCCTCAAGCTGGGTTACACAGCGGTTACATGGAGCGATTAATAGACGTCGAAAAGAAAAATAGCTACGGGTATAAGCGCGTAACAAATTGATTTATATAAGAAAAACTGGTGCGGCTGGCTGGAATCGAACCAGCGACCCTTGGCTTCGGAGGCCAATACTCTATCCACTGAGCTACAGCCGCATAAGAGGAACGGTGAAGAGGCATGAAGGATACCGTTTTTCTGCGCGCGCGTCCATGTAAAGCAACGTTTCTCCGTTCCAAATAGTAATTATTGCGACTATAATCAAGGGTTTGGCGGGGGATCGTGTGCTGTTTGGGCGGTTTCAACTGTTTTTTGCGCCTATCCGGCTACGGCTTTGAAAATTGCACTGAGGGAATCATGAGCGACGCACATAACGAAGAACATCAATCCGCGATCAGAACACCGAAGCAACTGATCATTGCCATTGCAGCGGGCTTTTTGGTCCCCATCATCTGCATCGTATTGCTGGTGCAATACGTTACCGCCGGCAAGAAAGTCGGCGCCGGTTCCGAGGGGCAGACACCGGAAGCGATTGCCGCCCGTATCAGCCCTGTGGCCGATGCCGGTTTCACTTTCAAAGATGTCAACGCACCGAAGCAATTGCTGTCGGGCGAAGAAGTTTTCAAATCCACCTGCGCAGCTTGCCATGCAGCTGGCGTAGCTGGTGCACCTAAGGTCGGCGATGCCGGCGCCTGGGGCCCGCGTCTGGCCGATGGCTACGACAAGGTGGTCGGATATGCATTGCACGGTCTGCGGGCGATGCCGGCCAAGGGCGGTAATGCCGACCTGGACGATATCGAAGTTGCGCGCGCCGTGGTTTACATGGCCAATCAATCCGGTGGCAAGTTCAAGGAACCGGAAGTGCCGGCGCCTACTGCGCCAGCCGCTGCTGCCGACGCATCTGCAAGTGCGGCTGCTTCCGCTTCAACCTCTGCTGCAGCCAGCGCTGCTTCGGAGCCGGCAGCAAAATAATTCATTCCGCATCCGGAAGTCGTAAAAAAAACCAGTCGAAACATCGACTGGTTTTTTTTCGCCCGTGGGCCTGGCCGGCAGATCAATTCGCCGGTTGCTGGACTTATTGAGCAGGAGCCGGCTCGCGGACATAAATCTCGGCACGGCGGTTAACCGCACGATTGGCTGCAGTATCGTTGGCAACCAGTGGCTGGGATGAGCCCAGGCCATCGGTACTGATGCGGTTTGGCGCGACGCCGCGGCTGCTCAGGTAGCTGCTGACATTCTGCGCGCGTTGGCGTGACAGCGGGCCATTGATGGCGTCGCTGCCGGTATTATCCGTATGGCCGTAGACTTCCACCAGCGATGTCGGGCTTTGAACCAGCGATGTCGCCAGCTGGTCCAGGATCGGGCGCAGGGCCGGATTGAGGTCGGCGCGTCCGGTAGCAAAGCCGGTATCGGCTGGAACGTTGACCTTCAGGCGGTTATCGGCAGTTTGTGTGACTTGTACGTTAGTACCGGCAGTAGCTTTTTCCATCGCTGCTTTTTGCTCTTGCTGGCGCTTGCCCCAGATATTGCCGCCAACCGCGCCAATTGCAGCGCCGATTGCTGCACCGGCAGCTGTCCGTTTGGCTCCGCCCGGGCCTGCAATGCCACCCACCAGACCACCCAGTACAGCGCCGGCGCCGGCGCCTATGCCCGTGTCTTTTTGGGTTTCTGTCATGTTGGCGCAGCCTGCTGTTGCCACGGTAACTGCCAGAACCAGGGCGCCGATCTTGAATTTATGCATGGTATTTCCTCTCTAAAGTTTAGACAGCATCAGCAAAAAAACCGTATCTCCGGCTGGAGATTGCGGTTATTCGTCGTCCGTTGTTGCCTTGGTATTTCTACTGCTGAAAAATAAGGCGCCGCCGATTGCTGCGATGACGGCCGCGCCGATAAGAAGGGGTTTGCGGGTACCGCGCCTGGATAACCATGAGGCGCCGGTCAGCAGCAGCGGCAGCACAGTGCGCAGATTGCCGGTCTTGAGATTGATCGGATTGCTGAATGCCGAAGACGCGATACCGGTCATCCGGCCCAGCAAAATGGACGCTACCGATTTGCTGTTCAGGTTCGCGCGCACGATATCGCGCGAGACGAGCATGTCGGCGCGGAAGGCGGCGCCTTCCGCCAGTAGCATTTGCTTGCGCTCGGCGGTTGAAAGTTTGCTGTCCAACCCTGAGTATCTGCTCATGTCAGGTCCCGTGTTCAAAGTAAGGCGTCACGATCTTTACGCAGCTCTGCCATGGTCACAGGCAAACCCAGCCGGCCCTGGCGCAACACGCTACGCACGTACAAGCCGGTGCCGATCGCCAGTATGGTAAAGAACACCGCCAGGATCAGCAGTATCTTCCAGCCGAGGGCTTCCCAGGCCAGCACCAGCACCAGGCCACTCCAGAAGGCCAGAGCAAACCACAAGGCGACGATGCCGAGCGCGCAGACCAGGAATAACTTGAACAGGTGGGAGCCGATCTCGGAGAATTCGAGGGCGGCCAACTCGATGCGGCTGATCACCAGCGCAAACATGTTCTTGGCGGTGCCGACCAACCCGGACACCAGACCCGGACTGCCTTGCTTGGCTTGTTGTGGGTTCATGCGAGCCTGATAGTTATATTGCGATTATTTGCGGGAAATGACCAGGCCGACCAGCAAGCCGATACCGGCCGAAATAGCAATCGCGCGCCATGGATTTTCCTGGACGTAGTCGTCGGTGGTGGCGACGATTTCCTTACCTGCTTCAATTGCAGCAGCTTGCACGTCTTGTGCCTTAGACACGGCAGAGTCAAGTAGTTCCAAACCTTTGTTGCGCAGATCTTCGGCTTTTTCGCCGGTGCTGGCGGCTGCTTCGCGAAACAGTTGTTGCGCATCTTCGACCATGCTGCGGATATCGCTGCGGGTTCTCAGAGTGGATCGGTGCATCGTGTAGCTCCTTCATTCGTAAATTTCAAGTGTAGCAATCGCTTCTGTAAAAATCTGCGGTGTTGCTGACTTAGGCGTATCGATGTGTGTCGATAATACAGGCTCTTATGCCAGCCTGCCAACAAAGTGTTTTTTTGACAGTTATTTTGCGTCTGGCGGTCACCCGGTGCGGGCGACTGATGTTGCGGCAATCAAGTTTTATATCGCATTTTTTATTTCTTGTTTTGCAGTTCTGCAATCGCTTCGATGTTGCCGATCTGGATAACGATGGGGCGCAAAGCAATCGTCGCTTGCGCCGGCCGCCAGGCAAACAGCCATTCGTGGTGGGAAGCGTCGCGTTTGGTTTTGCTGAAGGCGCTGCCCAGCGGGCTCGGCTGACCGTAGCTGACGGCGGCGTCAATTCCGGCCCAGTTCGGCAGCACGCGCTGCGCGGCGCGGTGGATCAGCTCGCCGAATTGTTCTGTGTCGTGAATCACCAGGCAGCAATCCGCTGGTGCGAACGCGTTGAACAAGCTGGCGTCATCGCTGCTGCTCATGCTCAAGGTCAGCATTTGCGGCGCCGCCCGGCCTGTCGCGCCGCGCGAATGATGGAGGTTGCTGATTTGCAGGCTCTCTGCGGGTGGACGCAAACGGAATTCTCCGAGCGTCAGCGAGCGCTCCAGCCATTGCCGCTCCGAATAACGGTAGAGTTTGGTAGGGCGTTGATAATCTGCGCTTAACATGATGTTTGTCTTTATTCTTTGTGTAACCGACGCGAAAATCCCGCGTATTGAAAACTTGCAGCTGCATCGTTGATGAATACAGCGCTATTGCGTGTTCCGTTAAAGATGGAATTCGCCGTTGGCTTCGGGCTGATAGGTCACATCCAGTATGCGCAGCTTTAAAGGCCGCCCGCCCGGACCTTGCCAGGAGATGCTTTGTCCCACGGACAGGCCCAGCAAGGCGCTGCCGACCGGCGCCAGGATCGATACCGCGTCAGGTGCATTGGATGGGCCCGGATAAGACAGCGTCATGCGGTATTCCGTGTTGCTGACTTCATCGACGAAACGCACCGCCGAATTCATCGTGATGACGCCCGGCGGAATTTCTTCGGGGGCCACCACGGTGGCGCGGCCCAGTTCGTTCTGCAAGGCGTCGATGCCGGGCAGGTTGCGGTAGGCGTTCGATGCCATCAATTGTTCAATGCGCTCCAGGTCGAAACTGGAAATGATGAGTGGCGACTGATTATCCATTGCGATGCTGTCTCGTAAAAAAAGGGGGATAAAGGGGATAAATTTGCGAACGCGGCGTGGTGGAGTCTCACACGGGGTCTGTCTTTGCGTTCCGGCTGGTAGCTCGATGGTAGGCGAGAAGCGCGCTGGAAGCAAGCCGGACGCAATCGCGTCCAGACTGTGGGATGACAGTTACTCGTCCATCTGCTGTTCTGCGATCGAGCGCAATTGAAAGCGGCCGTCGTTATTGAACAGCCAGCTTTCGGAGATCTCGACTTCGCCCCGTCGCACGAGCCTGCTATCTGGTTTGGGGAAGGGGGCTGCGCGGCGTAGCGTTGCCAATGCGGTAGCTTCGGCCTTGCGGTCTCGATTGGTGCGCAAAATGTCCGCACGCAGCAGTTGGCCGTCCGTGCCTACAAAATATTTGACTACAATCACGGCGCGCAATAATGCCTGCGGCCGGCCGACGTATACCTCGGTCGAATTGACCGCGGCGATTCTTTGCGCCAGCCCACGCTTGTAGTCATCCAGCGTGGTGGCGGTTGAGGTTGCGGTCGAAGTGGTGGAGGACAGCGGCGATTCTGCCAGCTTGTTGGTACAGGCGGCCAGCATGAGCGCGCTGATAGAGTACAGGCCAATCCTGATTCGGGCATTCATCTTAGTCACCTCCAAAGATTTTATTAATTATTTTATAAGTATTGATAATTTTTAATGAAAGTCCAAGATGGCTGGATTATCCGGCAGTAGCACCGTTGGCAACGATCTTTATCAAGCTGTATTTTGTTAAGACAATCGATATGCGCCTGATGTTCCATCTCGGCAAACCGACCCGGTAAAAATAATTCCAGAGACGAATTCCAGAAAAAATTAAAACCCGTTGCGAACCCCGCTAACCCAGTAAATACGCGGGGTTGCGGGCGAAAATGCAGTGCCTAAAAAAACTTTCCAAAACAAAATGCGACGAAGCGCTAGCAAATTTAAAAAAACCGTTGTACAATCTGCCCCCTTCAGACGTAGTGACATACGTTAAGAAAATTTGGCTGTCTAAGTGTGCATTTTGGGTGCTTAGCTCAGTTGGTAGAGCGGCGCCCTTACAAGGCGTAGGTCGGGAGTTCGAGCCTCTCAGCACCCACCAAGTGGCCAAATGATCGTAAATGAAGCAGTAGTTTAGGAGTGGTAGTTCAGTTGGTTAGAATACCGGCCTGTCACGCCGGGGGTCGCGGGTTCGAGTCCCGTCCACTCCGCCAAGAATACAAGTGCCCGCGCAAGCGGGCATTTTTATTTCAAGAATCCATATGAAAAAAGACGACCTTGCGGCCGTCTTTTTTGCTTCGAATTCCGGCGAGAGATTAAAACCGGTCGCCGATGGTACGGGTAATCGCGCTGCCCTCGGATTTTTGCAGCAGCAGCTTGCCATTGCGGATCACCAGCGTTTCGCTGCTCTTATCCCTGGTCTCGGCGATCCTGCCGATCGGCCCGACGGCCATGCTGATATTCGTAGCAACTTTCACCTCAGCGCTCTTACGATCCTTGCCAATCTCGATATGTTCGATGGTGACCTGGTAATTGGTCGATATACCGCTTTGCCTTCCGGCTTGGGCCAGCGATTCAAACATCTTGTCGTACCTGTCGCAGGTTTCTTCCTTATCGTAATTCTCTTGAAGCCGCCCCTGACTGGTGGAATTGATGCCGGTGCGGGTGAAATCCTTGGCCAGCATTGCGCATAAGTCCTTGCCGCGGCCGTTCAGGACATGCTCGGTGGCGGTGTCGTAAAAGCGTGTGACGCTCTCCGCATCGATAGAATTTTGACGATTCCAGTACCAACCGCCTATCCCGATGGCAACTAATAACAAAATAATGACTCTCATACTGCCCTGATCCTCTTAAAACGCTAAAGACGCCTAAAATTTACTGCGCCATTTTTGCCGATGCGGCTTAAATTACAAGTAAGCTATAGAATATCTGTAGTGCAATAATTTTGATACATAACTTAATTCCGCATCCGTGCGATCACCAGAACATGGCATTATTGTTTCTTTTTGGCACCATGTCCTGCATCCATTTCTCCCACAACGTGAATCGCTGTCAGTCATGCGTGACTGCTGGTTGCCTATGAGGGTGAATAAAACAATGGCAATCAACGGGAAGTCGGAGACATGAAACAGCAACGACGAAAAGAAGTGAATGCGATGGCATTGGGCATGCTCGGGCGCGCTGCCTTGAGCAGCCTGCTGGATACCCTGCTGCTGTGGGGTTTTGCCCGCGCGGGGGTGATCCAGCCGGAAATCGCGCTGCTTTACGGCATGGCCGTGGTGATAACCAACGGTATTTTCTACCTGATAATCCGTGGCGGCTTCAACCGGGGTTACAAGGATCCAGCCCTGACGTTCCCGCAAGTGGTCATCGCCTTGCTGCTACAGACCGGTTTCATGATCCTGGCGCCGCAGGTCGGTTACCTGTTCCTGATCAATTTCTTCATCATCTACGGCTTCGGGGTACTGGGGCTGAGTACCTTCTGGTACGTGGTGAGCTGGCTGATCGGTTCGTTAGCCCTGGTGCTGGCTTTCAGCGTGGCAGGCGCGCACCTGCGGCTGCCGGTGGCGAGCAATTTCAGCCAGTTGCTGGTGTGCCTGTCCTTCATCCTGACGCTGGGCCGCTGCATCTACCTGACCAATATGCTGAGCCGCATGCAGCGCAAGATCATGGAAAAGAACCAGCAGCTGGTGCTGGCCATGAAGCGGGTCCAGGAACTGGCTACCCGCGATGAGCTGACCAATATCGAAAACCGCCGTTCGCTGATGGAAATCCTGGCGGTCGAGCAAAAGCGTTTCCAGCGCGGCGGCACGCCTTTCTGCATCGCGATCCTGGATTTGGACGGCTTCAAGTCGGTTAACGACAATTTTGGCCACGCTGCCGGCGATATGGTGCTGAAGACTTTTGTTGAGATCGTGCGTAATGAAATGCGCCTGAGCGACCACTTTGCCCGTTACGGCGGCGACGAGTTCGTACTGGTGTTGACCGGCACTACGGTGCAAGAGGGCGTGACGGCGCTGGACCGGATCTGCGCCGAGACCGAGATGTATGACTGGAGCAAGTTCGGCAAGGATATTATCCTGACGGCCTCCATCGGGATTACCGATTTCCGTCCGGGGGAGAGCATAGACGAGGCCTTCCAGCGCGCCGACATGGCGCTGTATGGCGCCAAGGCGGCAGGCCGCAACCGCGTCATGATCAGCCCCGACAGTTTCGAGTCTTCCGACGGCGGCACCACTATCAGGGCTTTCTAAAGCTTACTTATGGGGCGGAGTTTCAGTCCGCCCCTGTCGACCGTTTGCGTCAGACCGCCGGTTCGCCGCCGAGCGCAAATACCAGGTCGCCGAGCATCTTGTTGAGCTCGCCGGTCATCAGCATCATGTCGGAATCGAAACGTTCGTCGTCATTCTTGCTGCTGGTGTCGTTGCCTTCCTTCAGCACGTCCAGCGGGGCGATACGCTTGATCGCCAGCGATTCGGTCAGCACGAAGGAGATGTGGTCGGCCCAGGTCATTGCCAGCCGCGTGCATTGCTTGCCGGAGGCGATATGACGGCGCACATCGTCAGCTTCGATAGTGTGGCGCACGTAGCGCACGGTAGCCTTGCCTTCGCCGGCGGCGCGCAATTCGGTGTCCTGGTCGACGGTAAAGCCGTGCGGCGCTTCGTCTGAAGCCAGCCAGTTGGTCATCGAGGTCAGTGGCGAATGGGCCGTGCGCAGACTGGAAACCAGCAATTTGTCGACTGATCCCAGCAACAGTTTGAGGATTTCTTCTGCCTTGGCCGGACTAGCGGCGTCGATCACCAGCCAGCCGTTGACCGGATCGATCCAGACCCAGGTATTGCGCTGGATACTGAAGGCGCGCGGCAGCAGCTCGTCGGTGACCTGTTCCTTGAGATCTTTCAATTGCTTGCGGCCAGGCGCATAGCCTTGCTGTTCTTCGATTTCAGCGGCGCGCGCCTTGGTCACCTGATTGACGACCGTGGCCGGCAATAATTTCTTTTCCGTACCCAGCAAAATCATCATCTGGCGATTCACGGTATGCACCAGCATGCCGTTGTCGCGTGGCGACAGCCAGCCCTGGCTTTGCAGTTCCAGGCTGCTGCACTTGGCAAATGCCTGCGGCGCCAGGAATGCCTCCAGTTGTTCGGCCGAAATGGCCCATGGTGCGGGAATACGGTAGATCTGCAGATTTTTAAACCACATATTGTTCCAATAAAAAAATAATGACAATTGCTCTGTTCCCAACCGGCTAAGCAGGGGGAGTTCAGGGAGCAAAGCAATCAAATAAGATGGCTAAACAAGCAGGGCGGATGAGCGTAGCGCTAATTCTTGCAGCTGTCGCCAGGCTTGCCTGAAAAGTGTGCAGGACGGGAGGTGTTATCCTCTCCGGCCCACCAGATGAGCTTCAATCTAATCTGGATCAAATGCCCATATTGGTCAAGGTATCCGCAATTTCACGCAATACAGGTTGCAGATGCGGATGACGTATCGCCAGACGAGCAGAAATGCCTTGGGCGCGTTCTATCAGGGCGGAGCGGATATCGGAGGCGGGCTCTGACGCCGACGTCGTCGACGTTGTTGTCGTGGCCTCCGAAGATTTCAGCAATTCCTGGATATCGTTATCCAGCGATTGCAGCAAGCCTTTCAACTCGCTGTCCACCGTGCCGCTGCTTTCCAGCGTGCTACGGAGTTTTTCCAGCGATGTCTTGATGTTGTCTATGCTCATGGTATTACTCCTGGATAGGTTTTGCTGTAGTGCCTATCATCTCACGCGGCTCTCGGCTTCTGCAACAAAGCCTTCAAATTGGCCAGGCGATTTTGCGGGGTGATCTGTTCCGCCTCGGTTGGCATGGCTTCACCCTCGTCGAGCCGCATTTCCTTGACGAAGCGTGATATTTCACAAACAACCGATTCGCCGGCGCGCTTGCGCTTCTTGCACCAGCTGACATGCAAACTGCGCTGGGCGCGCGTGATGCCGACATACATCAGGCGCCGTTCTTCTTCAATCCGGGCGGCGATGGTGTCCGGCGGTGCATCCGGATCGCCCTTATGCGGCAAGATACCTTCCTCGACCCCGATCAGGAACACGTGCGGATATTCCAGTCCCTTGGACGCGTGCAAGGTCGACATGCGTACCGCATCCGGTTCCTCGTCGCGGCCCTCCAGCATCGACATCAGCGCCACCATCTGGGTCAGCTCCAGCAGATTGCGTTCTTCGCCCGCGCCATCCTTGCCGCCGGTGCCTTTTTCCTTCAGCCAGTTGGTGAAGTCCAGCACGTTCTGCCACTTGCCTTGCGCTGCGCGGTCGTCGAAGCTGTCGTACAGGTAATGTTCGTAATTGATTTCCTTCATCATGTCGTCCAGCACGGCGGCGGCATTCTCACCGCTGCCGGCCGGGCCGACACGGCTGGCGCGGGCTTCCAGCTGGTTGATGAAATGGCAGAATTCGCGCAGCGGATAAAGCTGGCGATCGGTCAGCTTGGCTTCGATGCCGCCCTTGAACACCGCTTCGAACAGCGAACACTGCCATTGCCCGGCCACGGTCCCCAGCACTTCCAGCGTAGCCTGGCCGACGCCGCGCTTGGGCGTGGTGATGGCGCGGATGAAGGCCGGATCGTCGTCTTCGTTGGCGATCAGGCGCAGGTAACTGATGATGTCCTTGATTTCGGCACGGTCGAAAAAGCTCTGGCCGCCCGACATCGTGTACGGGATGCGTTCGCGCCGCAGGGCCTTTTCAAACGTCCGCGCCTGATGGTTGCCGCGGTACAGGATGGCGTAATCGGAAAACTTGGCGCGCCGCTCGAAGCGATGGGCCGACAGCATGATCGCTACCTGCTCCGCTTCTTTTTCGTCATCCTCCATGCCCATCACCTTGATCGGATCGCCCAGCCCGTGCTCAGACCACAGTTTTTTGTCGAATAGCTTGGGATTGTTGCCGATGACCGCGTTGGCGGCTTGCAGGATGCGCGTGGAGGAACGGTAATTCTGTTCCAGCTTGATCACTTTCAGGTCCGGAAAATCGACCTGCAGGGTTTTCAGGTTTTCGATGGTAGCGCCGCGCCAGGCGTAGATCGCCTGGTCGTCGTCGCCCACCGCGGTAAACATCGGCTTCTTGCCGAGCCCCGTCACCAGCAGCTTCACCAGTTCATACTGGCAGGTGTTGGTATCCTGATATTCGTCGACCAGCAGATAGCGCAGTCGCCGTTGCCATTTATCGCGTACCGCTTCATTGCTACGGAACAGTTCAACCGGCAAGCGGATCAGGTCGTCGAAATCGACCGCCTGATAGGCCGCCAGCGTCGCCACATAGCTGCGGTAAATCCGCGCCGCCTGCGCTTCATCTTCGGTAACGGCCTGCTTGATGGCTTGTTCGGGATCGATCAGGCCGTTCTTCCAGAGCGACATGGCGGTCTGGATGCGGCGGATCAGCTGTTTATCGGTGGTAATCGCCAGGTCTTGCACAATTGAAAAGCAGTCATCGCTATCCATGATGGAAAAACGATCTTTCAAGCCCAGTTCGCGCGCTTCCTGGCGCAGGATCTTGACGCCTAGCGAATGGAAGGTGCTGACGGTGATGTGCTTGGCTTGTTTCGGATTTTTCAGGAGCTTGGCTATACGCTCCTGCATTTCGGTGGCCGCCTTGTTGGTAAAGGTGAGTGCCGCGATATGCTTGGGATCGTAGCCGCAATCCTCGATCAGATGCTGGATTTTCTGCGTAATCACGCGCGTCTTGCCCGAGCCCGCGCCGGCCAGCACCAGACAGGGGCCGTCCAGGTACTTGACGGCTTCCCGTTGGGGAGTATTGAGACCGAAATTGGGAGTAGACGACATAAGTTACAGCGCAGCGACTGACCTGAAGGAGCAAAGCGCTGTATTTTAACAGTGCGCGAGGGGCGGGTACGGTTGCTGGCGTGTTGCACCTGCTTTAGTGCCGAATATGGGACAATCTGTCATCAACTATTTGCCGGACATGCCATGAAATTCAGTCATCTGATCGAAATCAACGATCCCCTCAACCCGCTGATCGACTCTTTGACCCGTGAGCAGCTATGGCGAGGACTGGTGACGCGAGCTGAGCAGCCGATGTTGTTTGTCGAGCATCTGGACGATTGCAGCTTGTCAGACAAATCGGTGCAGTCGGTGACGCGTGAATTGCGGTACGGCAAAGTGACCGTCAAGGATGTGGTCAGTTACCTGCCGCAGCTGCAAGTGCGCTACCAGGTGCCGAAACAGCAAGATATTGCCGGCTCCAGCCTGATCATGACGATTGAAGAGCCCGGACCGGAAATGCTGTTCGTACGGTTTGAATATGAAGACGAGGCGGTCGAGCGGGAACCGGCAGCCCAGGCCGAACAGGAATTTTATGACGAGTTCCGGCGCTCGGCTTATGAAGAAGCCGATATCGACACCATTCGCGTGATCCGCGAGCTGGCCGCTGAAGGAAAGTTAGGGTAACAGTCGCTGGCTCGATCAATTTTGTCAGCGGAAATTATTTTCCACCGCAAACTTGATCAATTGTGAAATACCTGGTGTTCGCACGCGGTCAGCAATTGCCCCGGCGTCATCGGCTGCACGCGTTTTTGCGCCAGCGCCGCGCTGTATGTAGTATATGCCGCCGGTAATCACGGTTTCTATCGCATGCAAGATATCCTTGCCAGGCACATCTGTTAATACCTACGAACTGGCCGGCAGCATCCGCAGCAGCGAGTAAAGCCGTCCGTGCAGCGCCAGATGCACCAGCAGCCCAAGCAGAGACCACACAAAAACGAACGTAACCCCCCCCGCACTTGTGCTCCAGGCCTGAAATTGGACGCACTTGCGTCACGTTTAAGCCTCGTGGGCACGCACCTGAAAAAACTATCGTTTTTTAGGATAATTCCTACAAAATATTGAGATTAATACTATGGTCGGCACCTATGTGCCACCTCCATAATTACACCTGCGCACCCTTCGTAAAGGTTATTGCCTTACTCGGAAACGGGGCGAGCAGGTATCGGTCGCTAGTGGCGATGTGTGGGGACTGGGCTGATTTATCGATCCATCCCACCACTGCGATTTTTCATCTCTTTTAATCGCCACATGTGCCGTTGATCGGTGGTGCGCATGTCACGCTCTGGCAAAGGTCAGGAGGGTGCATGGCGGATCACTGGGTAGCGTTGATTTACTTATATTAATTTTCATAAAGGATAGTTCAAATGCATATCAAATCATCATTCAAGAAATCCCCCTTGTTAATATTGGGCGCGTTAGCTCTGTGCGCCACGACCGCGCAAGCGGCGACCTTGGTGACATCGAGTGTCGTCAATGTTAAAGCCGAGATTAGCCCAGGTAGTTGCAGTTTCAGCACGGTGCCTACACAGATCGACCATCCCGGCATTAAAACAGAGCAATTGGGTGCCGCGCCGCTTGTGAGTGCGTCAAAGCGAGATAGTGTGGTAGTCACCTGCGCTGCCGGAACGCAGGTCGCATTGAAAGTTGTGGATAATAAAGCAGGTTCTACTCACCCAGACGCGGTGACTTCAGAGCGGCCGATCACAGCCGCGTTCGGCATGGGGGTGCACAATGCGAAGCCGATTGCAAACTTGTTCGTGACGTTGACTCAACCTGAGGGGAACAGGAACACTTATTACGCGATGTCTAATGATGGGACGACATGGGAATCCCATACCAGCATCGTTGATGACTCCGCAACGCATCACCAATATACGAAGGCTGAGTACTTGACCGCTCTGGCTGTCGCTGCCGACCCTACTACCCCAGCAGCACTTATCAATCATGGCTTCAACCTTAGAACCCAGGTAGTGTACCCTCCTGCGGCCAGCTACGACCACAGTGGGGATCTCGTGGAAGCGCAAGGAGAACTAACGCTCGAGATGTATACCCTCTAATATTTTTGCGGCAAACTCCAATGTGAACTATCGTCATTGCCAAGGTGGCCTTTTACGTTTGTTCCTGGCATTGGAAGTTTTAATGTCCCCTAGCCTGGTGGGTTAGGGGATTTTCTGGGAACTGTTTTCCCAGGAATGCAAAGCTGAGTGCCATGCGTCCGACAAAAATTTTATTGGGGTTGATCAAGGTCTGAGACGGTTAAGGCCGCGATATTTTTTGGTGCTATATGGTTCTATATGGACGACTCCCGTTTGCCAAGGTGCAGACAGGCCTGGTCCGCTGTAAATCCGGCCTTGCTGCAGTTAATTTTTCTCTGCTGGCCCCCGATGAAATCCGCTGACTCACACCGCATTCCCTCGACGAGCTTTAAGTTCTATAACCTCATCAGGTTTAGTCAAGCCCGGTCCGACCTGTTTGTCATCACACTCAATACCTTATACCCCCCTTTCGACGTGCCATCCTTTCGTTAATAAACCGGTTTCAATACGGGCTTCCTGCATCGGCCCGACACTGACGTAACCCTTGTCATACGAGCGATCATGCGCCAGCAGTGCCCAGACCGTTCCGGCCAGCGCCCCGTGATCACGTTCGGTGGCCGGCGCTTGCCGAGTCCCGCAATCATTGGCCCGGCTCCTTGCTGTGTAACGCCAATTTACGCCGCCTGGGTGAAGATGATGTTTCAGGGGAAGCTCAGTCTTTGTTGACGGGTGTCGCAGCTATTAATTATTCAATCATAAATCATGATGGATTTAATCCTTTTCTTGTGATTTGCGATTTTTCCTACATCACTTGCGGGCGATTCCGGCCAAAAAGCGGAATCGCCCGGCCGACATGGAATAAGTGCTGTTTTATCATGGTATTCGTCCTGCCATGGGTAGGGTCAGTACTAACAATAGGAGGATTCATTATGTTTCCCAATAAGTTCCCCATTAAACGTTTTATCGCCATTGGCTTGATGGCCAGCTTTTTTTCCAGCTCTTTTATTTACGCTGCTGGCGTAGTGCCCGACACGTCAGTTGTCATCCTCCAGGAAGCTGATGGTGAGGTATCGCTGGTGGTGCAAAATACGGATAAAACGCCGGTATTGCTGCACACATCTATCGTTAATTTGCCAGAAGATAAGGATCAGCTGATCATCGTTAATCCGCCGGTCATCAGGGTGGAAGCTGGTGCAAAGCAATTAGTGCGTTTTATGTTGCAAAATGACAATGGCCAACCTCTGACCACCCAACGGTTGCGGCGTGTCATTCTGGAAGGTTTGCCACCCAAGGCCAAGAGGCAGGGCGATGAGCGGATTGGGGTCAGTACCCGTCAGAATATCCCGCTGCTGATCAATCCCAAGAGCTTGCCGATGGAGCGTGAGCCATGGAAGTTGTTGACCTGGCATTCCAACGGCGGGCAGTTGAGCCTCAAGAACAGTAGCCCCTATGTCGTGCGCATGGCGCAATCGGTACAGTTATTGCCACAGGATATGTTGGCTAGTTTGCCGCGTACCTATATTCTGCCAGGTGAAACACTGCAGCTCACCAGCGAGGTGTCGGCTACCCGCGCCACCACCGGGGTGCGTATGTCCCCGGCCACCGTGTATGGTTTTGTGACCAAAACCTATGATGCGCCTTTGCAGCATGAAGAGGCGGTAACGCCGTGAAGCATTCTTGGTCATCATTCGGCGCCGGTTTGCACACTTTGGCTTTGGCAGCTGCCACGCTATGCGCGAGCTCGGCCTTTGCCGAAAATACATCGCCATTGGAGTTGGCGTTAGCAGAGTTTGATGCTGACACGCTGAAGAGACGCGGCCTGGATCCGGCCCTGGCTGGTTATTTTGCTAAGGCGCCGCGTTATCTGCAGGGGCGCCGCGCGGTATCGTTGATCATCAACGGTGAAGCGCGTGGCCGGGTACAGGCCCGTTTTGATGCCGATGGCGCATTGATGATGGATAAGGATTTCCTGAAGCAGGCACGCTTGGTGTTGCCGCATCAAAGACAGGAAAGACTGACGGAATCTGAGGCGTTGTCTGATTCTGCAGGCGCCCCTGACGCCGAGTGTTCTTTCCTCTGCACTTTTCCTGCCACGATCGTTACCTTACGCCCCAATCTTGACGAAATCGAATTGGTGGTGCCGACTGCGGCATTGGCAAGTGCAGCGCCCAGCGCACAAAATTCGCATTATGAACGTGGCGGCACTGCCGGTATGTTCAATTACGACGTGCTGTCGCAGCACAGCCAGTACGGCAGTTACAAAGACCATTATGTGTTCGCCAATACAGAGCTGGGTCTCAATGTCAGCGATTGGATAATACGCAGCCGTCAAAGTTATTCTGCGCAAAACAATCGCTCTGACTTCCAGCAGTTGTATACCTACGCGCAGCATACTTTCGTCGACATGGGAACCACCATGCAAATCGGCCAGATCGATATGAATATGTCCATGTTCGGCGGTGCCGCGATTACCGGGGTTCAATTTGGGCCGGAAGCCGGGTTGTCCGGTAATGGTGGCCCCAGTGCCCGCATCAACGGGCTGGCCCAAAGCCAGGCGCGGGTGGAAGTACGACAAAATGGGGCGCTGCTGTATACCACGGTGGTGCCTCCCGGGCCATTTTCTTTTGAAGATGTGCCGCTGTTAAGTAGTAGCCGTGATGTGGATGTCCATATCATCGAAGAAAATGGCGCAACACAGCATTTGACAATTCCCGCCGCCTCGCTGGAAATTGGCTCTCAGGGCGGAGCTCCCGGCTATTCTTTCGCGGTTGGTAAAGTGCGCACTTTTGGCTCGGGTGATTCAGAGCTTGGCGCTCCTGTGGTGGCGGCAGGTAGCGCTGCCTGGAAGAGCGGTTTGGCATCTACCACCTCGGTTGGCCTGCTTGCCTCTAAGGATTTCGTCTCTGGTGGTGTCGGTTTGGATAATAACTGGGTGTCCCATGGCATGAGCACTCAGTTGCAAGGCTCGCATGCCCGTCGGGAAGGTGTGCGAGGCGCTCAGGCCAGAGTCGCCTGGCGTGGCCAACTGTACGATGCTGGCCTTAGCACCAGCGTATCGGTCAGTCAGCGTACTGCGGGTTATCGAGAATTGGGCGATACCTTCGACACCTTTGCAATGCAGCAGGATGATTATCTGCAACGCTACGAAAGCCGTTATCGCACCCAATTGAGTGGTAGCGTGAGCTGGCGTCACGACAAAATCGGCGGCTTGAATCTAAGTTACACCGGCTCTAGCTTCTTCAATGGTCGCAATAGCCAGCAGATGAGCGCATCTTGGAGCAAGAGTATCGGTAATGCGAATGTCTCTCTTAATCTTCAACGCGATATGACTGCGGATACCCATCGCGGTAATATCAATAAACCGCGCAATCAGGTTTACCTCAGTGTCAGCATGCCGTTAGGCAATCCACGCCATCAGCGTCGTGTTTATACTTCTGTTAGCGGCGCCGAAGGCAGGCAGCGTGCCACCGTCGGTTATAGCGAGCGGATTAATGAGTATGCTAGTTATAACCTGTCTACCAACTATGATACGCGTACCAAGGACAATGACATATCCGCTAACCTGGCATTGTTGCCACGCTATGCGCGTACTAACTTGATGTACTCGCGTTCATCAACTGGCTCCAACAATACCTCAATACAGGTTCAAGGCGGGATCGCAGCGCATGCAAATGGCTTGACAGCATCTCCTTATCCTATCCAGGATACCTTCGGTATCGTGAAGGTAGGTGATGTCGGCGGCGTCAAGATCGATTCTCCCGCCGGCCCGGTCTGGACCGATTTTGTCGGGCAAGCGGTATTGCCACAGTTGCTCGCCTATAACAAGAGCCGGGTTGTACTGACGACCAAAGGCTTGCCACGCAATATTGATATTGTTAACGGTATCAAAGAAGTCAACAGCAGCAGAGGTGCCGTAGCACAAATCGATTTTGAGGTGATCAAGACGCGGCGTATGTTGCTCAATATAACTACGCTGGATAAAGCTTTACCCAAAGGCGCGTCGGTGCTCGATGCAGATGGAAATTTTTTGACGATTGTGTTGGGCAAGCAGAAAATTTTCCTCAATAACGTGCCTGCTGCGCTGCCACTTATGGTTGAAACTGACAAAGGTAGTTGTTTGCTCGATTTTAAGGTGCCAGCCAAGGCGAATACGACGACGTACTTCGAGACTCTGGATGCAACCTGCCGTTAGGTGCAGGAATCCTGCTACGGATTCCTGCGCGCGAACATTGTTTGAATGAAAATGCACTACCTGTACAGCTAGTGCATAGCATCAATTTGATATGAAGGAATATTCTGATGTTGACAATAGCAATAGCGTCTGTCCGCCGCTTCTTAATGGCAGGTTTGCTGTCATCCCTTTCATTGCCGCTATGGGCGGCTGAAGAACGTGACTGTACTCTGCAAGCCAGTCACGTCGATATCGATTACGGTAGCCAGAGCCGTGGTCAGTTATTGAAAAATAATCTGCAGGCAAAAGAAGTCAGCATGGGACAGCGCACGATGACTATTAATGTGCATTGCCGGAATCCAGAGGTAATCGGAGTGCGTTTTATTGCCCCCCATCTCGATGCTGACGCCTACCAGTTTGGCGCGGATGGTCGTTTGACGATGACCTTTAAAGATGCGCGCCTGGATGGCAAAGTGGTTGAAGTTGGCGCCAAGACACGTCGTCGCCAAATTAATGAACACAGTCAGGCCAGCCACCAATTGCGTCCTGACGAGGTCGTCGCCCCCTTATCGGCTGGTATACCGCAACGGGGCAAGCATTTTAGCGCCAATGTGGTGTTTGAGCCTGTCATCAATGCAGATGCAACCCGAGTAAGCGATGTCACTACGTTGAGTGCCAATGGGCAATTTGAGGTATGTACTCAACTCTGTTGAGAACGGTGCAAACGTGCCAACCGCTATCAGTTTAAATTCACCCACCTAAATTGTGGATGAGTTGTAAGCGCTAATTTCGCCGCACCTTGCACCGCAATCGGTTTTTGAATTATGGGGCGATGCTCGCGGCATGGCTAAATGGCAGCCTGTAGGGTGGGCACGCTTTTGTGCCCACGCGTGAACTCGCGCCACGCACATGCCTATTTCCGCGCCGCGAGGGTTTGTACTCCGTTTATCGCGGTAACGCGTGGGCACAAAAGCGTGCCCACCCTACGTCCTTCCTATTTTTACCGTTGTTTATCGGTAATCCGTGAAGAACCATTTTCCCCCCTGTCTTTAGCCGTTCAATTGACCGTTATAGACGCCTGGCGCTTGTTGCGCACGGTGATAGAGGCTGACGACGCGTAGCAGGCGGCCGATGAACATGCCGTTAAAGACGCCGTAGAGTGCGCAGACAAGGGCTGTAAATGCGACATCATGCGCTAGCGCCGGATGCATCGCCAACGTCACGCCAACCGCATACTTGGTCAGGAAAATCCCCATCATCAGTATCAATGGCAGCCAGCTGCCGCGCTGGAACACCACGCCGCGTTCTGGGTAAGCAATTACGCGATCCTTCCTGAACAGGCGCCAGTTCAAGCTCGCCGCGACAGCGGCCGCCAGCAGCCAGCACAGCACAGGCAGCGGCGTGACGCCGAACACAGTGGACACGCCCTGCCAGGACAGTGCCAGCATCACCAGCGGAATAATGGATAGTTTTTTCAACGTCAGTTCGCGATCGACGCTGGCCAGGACGCCACGATAGATCAGGAAAGCCAGTAGCGCCCAGACCCAAATTGGCGTGTGTGAAATGATTTGTGCAAGCATGTCGTTCTCCGGTTGATTGATCTGCGGCGATTATCTGGCCGCCGCAGAGGCGGGAGAAGCGGAAAGCGACGAAATGCAGGAATACGTCGTGAATCGACAGCCAGGCAGGATGGCTCTCCGCCTTGGCGTGCCGCCCCCTGCCCCGCCTGCCAGAATCCTAGCGAATTTCCGCCGAATACTGGAAACGCTCAGCCGGCACAAAGGACGTGCGCCATTCGACCGGTTCGCCGGCGTGATCCAGCATCAGCCGCTCGACGCAGATCGCCACGGTCTTGGTTTTCAGCTTGAACACGGAAGCATTGGCCCGGTTCAGCGGTTTCGCTGTCAAATCATCGATGGCGCGCGAGACCAATACATCGCATTCGCTCTCATAGACGGGATACAGGGATGCCGGAGAATTGCTTTTTAGATATTTTTGTAGCTTCCTGAAGCGCGCGAGCGGTAGCCAGATATGTTCCGAAAGGACGATTTCATCATCTAAAGAACGGGTGCGATGCAGATATAGCGCTTTGTCACGTGGCTTGAGTTTGAGTTTATCTGCCACTGCAACGGGCGGGATGGCGGTCGTCATCGACCGGATCTGCGCGGTAGGCAGCTGGTTTTTAGCTTTAACGTGTTGCCGCACGAAACGCAGCATCGATGAGCGTTCGGCAGCGCGTGCGACGAATGTCCCGCGTCCGCGCACGCGATCGACGACGCCGTCGATGACTAGCGCGTCCAGCACCTTGCGCATGGTGCCGACTGCAATTTCGTATTCGGCGGCCAGTTTATCCTCGGATGGCAGCGCTTCGTCAGCGGCCCAGCTACGCAAAGCGATCCTTTGGAGCAGATCGTCACGGACTTGCAGATAACGCGGCAAGCGCGGATCAGACCCGTTTTCTGGCGGGAGAGGCGCGTTTTTTTGGGAGAGAGACGCGTTTTTTTTCAGGAGAGGCGTATTTTTTTTCGAGAGAGACGCGTTTTTTTCAGAGAGAGACGCGTTTTTTTGAGAGAGTGGCTTTTTTTTTGCGGGTTTTTTGATCAGCATTAACAACATTTCAAACTTGGAACGGGTCCGCAATTTACCAAGTTCCAATTGTTTTTACAATACATATGTGAATCTCTACTTCTATACAGAACCAGAGATTCATATATTGATTCAGCTCTAATTCAGCGCGACGCGTGCCGGACGCGGCTTGCGTTCGGCCAGCCACAACAACAGGATTGCCACTATCGAATAAATCCAGTAGTCGACCGGCACGCCGCCCAGCCAGTGCTTATGCCACGGTACGTCGACCGGATTGAAGCGTCCCAGTCCGTATGCCGGGTTGAGTACAAACCACAGCCAGTCCTCGCTGATCCAGAACACCATGATGGAAGCCATGATCCGGGCTTCGGCGCGCCAGTCCCAACTGCCGTTGAACCAGATCGGATAGTGGAACATCAGCGCAATGAAAGGAAAAATCCAGGCGTGATAACCGGTCATGGCGCGGCCGCCCCAGAAGATGTCGAGCAGCCAGTGATGTTCGATGCGCCAGGTCGGCAAGTTGGTAGCCCAGCCGGCGGCGCCCTCGATCTGGATTTCGACGTTGGCGAAAAAAAAGGCAGTCAGCACTGCCCAGAAAAGCATGCCGAACAAGCGGCGAAAAGGTGTAGTTGCGGTCATGTGGATAACGTATGAAATTGAGAATCGAGTTTACTAAAGACAGTTTGCAGTACCGCGCGGCCGGCATGCGGCCGGCCCAACGTCAGGCTGTGCTGCCGCAAGCGTTGAAGCTGTTCCGGCTGTTGCAGCAGTTGCTGAACCCGGAACGCCAGTGCGGTCAGGTCGATCGCTTTCAGTGCTGCGCCTTGTTCCAGCAGATAGTCGGCGTTGCGTTCTTCCTGGCCCGGGATCGGGGAGTGGATGATCATCGGTACCCCCATCGCCAGGCATTCGGAGGTGGTGAGGCCGCCCGGTTTGGTAATCGCCAGATCGGCGCACGCCATCAATTGTTCCACGTGATGGGTAAAGCCGAAAGGAAACAGGCGGCCGGGATGGGCAGCTGCCAGTTGCTGCAGGCTGGCCAGCAGCGTGGCGTTTTTGCCCGCCAGCGCCACCAGCTGGAAATCGTCGGCCAGCTCTAGCAACCGTTGCACGGTCTTATCGAGATCGCCGATACCGGCGCCGCCGGACATCATCAGGATAATCTTGCGGTCGGGATCCAGGCCGAATTGCTGTGCGCACCGCCGGCGATCCAGCGGTTGCCCGAATCCCGGCATGATCGGGATGCCGGTCACGTGTACCGCATCGGCCGCCAGGCCGCGCACCCGCATGCGATAGGCGATTTCTTCGGTGGCGGCAAAATAACCGCGCATCAGCGGTTGCAGCCACATGCTGTGCAAATCGAAATCCGTAACCTGTACCCAGACCGGGCACACCACACGCTGGCTGCCGATTTCGCGCGCCAGTAATTCGGCCGGCAGGAAGTGGGTGCAAATGATAGCGTCCGGCGCCGCTGCCTGGATCGCAGCACGCAAGGGGCGGGTGCTGATACGTTCAATCGCACGCCGCAGTTTTTGCGTTGGCGAGTTGGTCAGGGCCTTGTCGCTCTTTTGGTAAACATAGCCCCACAACGCAGGATGGCGATTTACCAGATGCAGATAAAAATCCGTGTACACGGCGCGGAATCCGGCCGGCACATAATCCATCGCGTCCAGATGAATCGCTTCGGTGTCGGGGAATTCGGCGGCGGCATAGGCCCTGAGCGCCTCGGCGGCGCGCATATGGCCGGCGCCGGCGGAGACGCTCAACAGTAACAGTTTACGAGGGCGCGGGGCTTTGACTGGCTTATGAATAATATGCTCCGGCCATCATCGGTTTGCTGCCGGTAATGCAAAAATGACTACTTTCAAGCATACTCCTCGCAATCTGAAATCGGATTTTTACCGGGCACTCACTCTTGCCCGATCAAGCTGATGATAGGGATAAATCAGCGCTGAGTAAAATGACATTTATGACAAACAATCCCTGTTTCTGAAAGATAGCAATATGCCCGCGACTCGCAAACCGCTGGACGGTTTGGCTATGACCCTGATGTTGATACTGTGCCTGTGCTGGGGGCTGCAACAAGTTGCAATCAAAGTGGCGGCGCCCAGCATCTCGCCGATTTTGCAAAACGGCTTGCGCTCGGCGGTAGCGGCAGTGCTGGTGAGCGGTCTGATGTGGTGGCGCGGCAGCAAATTTTCGCTGACCGACGGCACCTTCTGGCCGGGGCTGGCAACCGGCTTGTTGTTTGCCGGCGAATTCCTGTGCGTCTCTATCGGCTTGAATTACACAACTGCTTCGCACATGTCGGTGTTTGTTTACACCGCGCCGATTTTCACCGTGCTGGGTTTGCACTGGCTGGTGCCGGGCGAACGTTTCGGCGTCACCCAATGGCTAGGTGTGATCGCCGCATTTGCCGGGATTACCGTGGCGTTTGCCGGTGGCTTTGAAGCCGGCGCCGGTTTCAGCCGTATGCTGATCGGCGATGCGCTGGGTGTGCTGGCCGCAGTATTCTGGGCTGCTACCACGATCATGATCAAGCGCAGCGTCCTCACCAACGCCTCTCCCAGCATGACCTTGTGGTACCAGTTGGTGATAGCCGCATTGACGCTGCCGCTGGTGGCTCTGGTTTCAGGGCAGACCGAAGTAGCGCCGCCGACTGGCATCATGTGGGTGAGCCTGGTGTTCCAGTCGCTGATCGTCGCTTTCGGCAGCTTCCTGGCCTGGTTCTGGATGTTGCGCCGCTATCTCGCTTCGCGGCTGACGGTGTTTTCTTTCCTGACGCCGTTGTTCGGTGTCAGTTTCGGCGTATTGCTGCTGGGCGATCCGATTGGTTTGCCATTCGTATTCGGTGCGTTGCTGGTGTTGAGCGGGATTGTGCTGGTGAATTGGCAAAGCAAATAAAAAATGCGGATAAACAGTTCTCACTGTTTATCCGCATTAAATTTGGCAACCCGCAAAAAGCGGATCAAATCCACAAAGCTCTCAGGCCTTGAAAGTCCCCTCGGAAACCAAAGCTTGCAATGGCAAACGCGGGCTTGGCTCTTCCTTGGCGCGCAAACCTTCCGGCAACATGGCTTTATCGCCGATCTTGCCGATGGCTACCGCAGCTTCAATCGCGAAATCGGCAGGGATATTCAGTTCGGTGCGCGTCTTTTCCTTGTCGAAACCGGCCATGCCGTGTGCATGCCAGCCGGACAAGCTGGCTTGCAGCGCCAGGTAACCCCAGGCTGAACCGGCGTCGAAAGAGTGGGTCGGCATCGGGTGTTCTTCGCTGCTGCCCGGTGGCGCAAAGGTGGTTTTCGACAAGACGATCACCAATGCCGCTGCATTTTCCGCCCAGCTGCGGTTGAAATCGTTGAGCAAAGGCAGCAGGTTGTTCCAGTGCGGTGTGCCGCGGCGTGCGAACACGAAACGCCAAGGTTGCGAGTTGTAGGACGATGGCGCCCAGCGTGCCGCTTCCAGGATGGTCAGCAATTCTTGTTCGGAAATCTCGTCATTGGCATAGGCGCGTGGCGACCAGCGGCTGAGAAATTGCGGGTGGGCAGGGTGGTCGGCTACACGTGGTGTGGACTGGGTCATGAGGTTCCTGTAGACAAATTAACAAGGCAAAATCGTTGCGGCCACGGGCGGTTTAGATGCGTTTCGGAAACTTGTCAAAAATGCTCTGGCCGAGACGCAGCATCTTAGCAGCTGTTTTTGATGCTTGCAGCGCGCGGCTGGATTTACCGGATGTTGTAATCTGGCAGTGGCAAGCAGGGTGAAGATTGCGCCGCCAAGCCGGTATAATCGAGAATAATCAAGTAAATGGGGCTGTCCCATAGACTTTTCGCATTAATCCAGTACGGCCTCCGTACTATTGACCACCTATCCTATGCTTGCACCACAGAAACAACAGATCATCGACCTTTTCAACGCTGCCCTGCAGCCTATTATTGCCGGCAGCGAGCTGCAGCCGATCGTGACGCTGGAGCGTCCGCGCGATCCTTCACACGGCGACGTCGCCTGCAATATCGCCATGCAACTGGCCAAGCCGCTGAAAAAGAACCCGCGTGAACTGGCGCAAGCCCTGGTAGCGGCAGTGCTGGCCAGCACCGAACATCGCGATCTGATCGAATCCGCTGAAATCGCCGGCCCGGGCTTCATCAACCTGCGTTTGACGGCGGCGGCCAAGCAACAGGTGGTCAAGAGCGTGCTGCAAGAAGGCGCCGACTTCGGCAAGAGCAAGCTTGGCGCCGGCAAAAAAGTGCTGGTCGAGTTCGTGTCTGCCAATCCGACCGGACCTTTGCATGTAGGCCACGGCCGCCAGGGCGCGCTCGGCGATGCCATGTCTGCGCTGTTCGAGATACAAGGTTACGACGTCACCCGCGAGTTTTATTACAACGACGCCGGTGTCCAGATCGCTACCCTGGCGACTTCCGTGCAGGCGCGCGCCAACGGCTTCAAGCCGGGCGATGCTGCATGGCCGGAAAACGCCTACAACGGTGATTACATTGCCGATATTGCCCAGGATTTCCTGGCGAAGAAGACGGTTGCCGCCAGCGATGGCGAACCGGTGACCGCCAGTGGCGACATTAACGATATCGAATCGATCCGCAAATTCGCCGTCGCTTACCTGCGCCGCGAGCAGGATCTGGATTTGCTGGCCTTCGGCGTCAAGTTCGATAACTATTACCTGGAATCGTCGCTGTACAAGGATGGCAAGGTCAATGCCACAGTCGAGGCCTTGATCGCCGCCGGCGTCACCTATGAGCTGGATGGCGCATTGTGGCTGCGCACAACCGACTACGGCGACGACAAAGATCGCGTGATGAAGAAGTCTGACGGCACCTACACCTATTTCGTGCCCGACGTTGCTTACCATATCGTCAAATGGCAGCGCGGCTTCGGCAAGGTTATCAATGTCCAGGGCAGCGATCACCACGGTACGATTGCGCGGGTGCGCGCCGGCCTGCAAGCCGTCAACATGAGCATTCCACAAGGCTATCCGGACTACGTGCTGCACAAGATGGTGACTGTGATGAAGAACGGCGAGGAAGTGAAGATTTCCAAGCGCGCCGGTTCGTATGTCACGGTGCGCGACCTGATCGAATGGTCGTCTGGCGAGGATGGCGCGACCGACGGTACGCAGGGCACGGACACCCCGCGCGACCTGACCCGCGGCCGCGACGCCGTGCGGTTCTTCCTGATTTCGCGCAAGGCCGATACTGAATTCGTGTTCGATGTCGATCTGGCGTTGGCCAAATCCGACGAAAATCCGGTCTACTACGTGCAGTACGCCCACGCCCGGATCTGTTCGGTGCTGGCGCAATGGACTGGTGACGAAGCCGGCATCGGCAGCGTCGACCTGAGCCCGCTGACCGCGCCGCGCGAGGCCAGCCTGCTGGCCAAGCTGGCCGAATATCCGGATATGCTGCAGCATGCGCTGGAAGAGCTGGGACCGCATCAGGTTGCATTTTATCTGCGCGATTTGGCGGGTGAGCTGCATAGCTACTACAATGCTGAGCGGGTTCTGGTTGACGATGAAGCGCTCAAGATGGCGCGCCTTGCCTTGATGTACGCAACCCGTCAGGTGTTGCGCAACGGCTTGGCGCTGATCGGCGTATCGGCGCCGGCCCGCATGTGATGTAAATCTACAATCGGCGATCTCTGGCAGCCGCTGCCGGAGACGGTCTGTAATCGTCTGTATTCGTCTGTAATGAGGATGTCATTGGGGAAGTATGAGCAAACTTAACAACAAGCAAGCTGGCGGTACCTTACTGGGCCTGATTTTCGGCCTGATTATCGGATTGGCGATTGCCGTCGTGGTGGCGATCATGATCACCAAGACCCCAACGCCGTTTACCAACAAGACTACAAAGACCGAAAAAACACCAGACGTCGCTACTGCACCTGCGGCATCGACGTCGGCGGCGCCGTCGAACGATCAGTTGCCGGATCCGAACAAGTCGCTGTATGGTAACAAGGATGCGGCGAAGGAAGCAGCCAAGGCGTTTACTCCGCCGGCTACCGCCGCCGCACCGTCCGCCGACGGTACGCCGCCGCCAAGCCCTGCCGCCGAGAAAAAGCTGGATGCACTGGTTGCCAAGGCGCAGGACAGCAAGTTGCCCCCTATCGTCGATAAGTCCACCGCCGACAAGACCAAGAAAGCGGCCGGCGACATCGCCGAAGCTAAAACCAAAGCCGCTGCGGCTGACGACAACTGGATTTATTTCCTGCAGGTCGGCGCCTTCCGCGAGCAGGGCGAAGCTGAAAGCGCCAAGGCCAGACTGGCACTGATGGGTTTTGAAGCCAAGATCAGCGAACGCCAGGCCGATACCGGTTCTTTGTATCGGGTACGGGTCGGGCCATTTAATCAGTTGGAAACAATGAACCGGATACGCGGAAAGTTGTCAGATAACGGCGTTAATGCAGCAGTGGTACGGGCTGCGAAATAACACGCTTTGATTACAACTAAATGAACAAGTAAGTGAATGTTTTTGTTTGTAATTTATGCGGTTTGTTTAATCGGTCAGGAATAGTGTGATTCGCCACAATGTTACGCCAGGTGGTTCTTGAACTCTGTTCCGTCAATAATTTGCTTCGCAATTTAATAAAAAAAGGATATTTCATGCGTTTTTTTCAAAAAGCCTTGGCTGTCGCTGGTCTTACGTTGAGTTTCGGCCTGCTTGCCGCCAGCGCAAGTGCATCGCCGACTAACCCGGTTGCGGGCGCCGAATACAAAGTTCTCGATAACCCGCAACCTGTCGATTCCGGTCTCGGGAAAAAAGTCGAAGTGACAGAATTTTTCGGGTATTTCTGCCCTCATTGCAATGCGCTCGAACCGACGCTGGAAGCATGGGTAGCAAAGCAAGGCGACAAGATTTCTTTCAAGCGTGTGCCGGTCGATTTCGCTATCGATCCTGCTAATCCGAACCAGCAGCAGCCAAAGTCACCGTACGTACCGCAGAAAAAGCTGTACTACACGCTGGAAGCCATGGGCAAGCTGCCTGAAATGCACGCTAAGGTCTTTGCCGCGATCCACGTACAGCGTCAGCGCCTGGATACAGACAGCGCAGTCGCCGATTTCGCAGTGAAGCAAGGTCTCGATAAAGCCAAATTCCTGGAAGTCTACAATTCGTTCGCGGTGCAAACCAAGGTCACTCGCGCCGTCCAGTTGCAAAATGCCTACAAGGTCGACGGTGTGCCAATGCTGGTGATTGACGGTCGTTACGTAACCTCGCCGTCGATAGTCGGTGCGACTCCTGGCGCTGGCAATAGTGAACCGGAACTGTTCAAGGCGACCTTGCAAGTGATGGATAGCCTGGTGACGAAGGTCGCTGCGACCAAAAAATAAGTCAGCTTAAAAGCAAGCCGACAAGCAAGCTGACCATCACGGTCAGTCGGCAGCAGATCTTGAAAAGTCCGCCTCTCGCAAGAGGGCGGGCTTTTTTATCGACGTAAAGGCACTTCCATGAAACGTGTATTCATCACCGGCGCCTCCAGCGGCATCGGCGCCGCACTGGCGCAATATTATGCAGAGCAGGGCGCAACGCTGGGGCTGGTTGCCCGGCGTCAGGCTGTGCTGGAACAATTGCTGGCGGGCTTGCCGCATCCGGAACGGCATCGCCTGTACGCGCTGGATGTCAATGACCATGTTGCCTTGACTGCTGCTGCCGAGGATTTCATCGCTGCCAGCGACGGTGTCGATGTGGTGATCGCCAGCGCCGGAATTTCACAAGGCACCTTGACCGAGTATGCCGAAGACCAGCAAGTGTTTGAGCAAGTGTTTGCCACCAATGTACTGGCCGCGGTAGCTACCTTTACACCATTTATCGCCACCATGAAACGCCAGGCAAAGGCCGGTCAAACCGGTCTGCGGCTGGTCGGCGTCGGCAGCGTGGCCGGCATTCGCGGTTTGCCGGGAGCCGGCGCCTACAGCGGATCGAAGGCGGCGGTGATCAGTTACTGCGAGTCGCTCCGGGTGGAATTGCGCGCCAGCGGCATCAAGGTGGTCACCATCGTCCCGGGTTATATCGACACGCCGATGACCCAGGTCAATCACTACAAGATGCCGTTCCTGATGCCGGTGCGACAGTTCGCCGCCAAGACCGGCGCTGCGGTCGCGCGCGGCGGCAGCTATCAGGTGATTCCGTGGCAGATGGGTGTAGTCGCCAAGTTATTGCGCCTGTTGCCGAACTGGCTGTACGATCTGGCGTTTTCCAAAGCGCCGCACAAGGCACGCAAAACAACGAACTGATCAGAGCACATGGACTTTCACAATTTTTTCTTATTCGTACTGACGGAATTTGCGCTGTCGGCATCGCCGGGGCCGGCGGTCATGCTGGTGGTTGCCTACGGCATCACGGTGGGCTGGAAGAAGGCGGTTTTCGCCATCTTGGGGATACTGACCGCCAATGCGATCTATTTCACCATTTCGGCGACCGGCCTGGGCGCCTTGATCGTCGCTTCGCATACCTTGTTCAGCGTAGTGAAATGGCTGGGAGTGGCGTATCTGGCGTATCTCGGCTTGTCGGCAATATTCGGCCGGCCTTCGCCGATCACCGCCTCCAAGCTGGATAGCCGCAACGCCTCCGGCTGGAAAATCTGGTTCAGCGGCCTGACGCTGCAACTGGCCAATCCCAAGGCGCTGATTTTCTTCATCGCCATCTTGCCGCAGTTCCTCAATCCGGCCGCTAACATACCGTCGCAAATGATCTGGCTGGCGGCGGGTTCGATTATTCCGGAATGCTTTATCCTGATCGGCTACGCCGCCCTGGCCGGAAAAATGCAAACCATCGCCACCCGACCGAGTTTTGCCCGGATTACCGATCGCGTCGCAGGTAGCCTGATGCTGGCGGTAGCGATGATTGTGGCGGCGATACAGCAGTAGTTCAGCTAGACCGATTCAGCAATACCGAAACGGTAAACCTGATCGGCATCCAGCCGCCGTTTCAGCACACCGTCAAACCACAGCTTGTGCAAGTGCGCCAGCGCTTCGCCCAGCGCGAAAGTCATTTGATGCGCATCCAGCGGCCGCCTGAACATGATCGGCACGATGTCGCTGGCGGACTGCGGCGCCGCCGTGCAGGCTTCCACGACCTCCGCCAGCCGTTCCCCATGATGTTGCTGCAACTGGTCGATACGGATCTGCAAACCGCGAAACGGCTTGCCGTGTGATGGCAGCACCAGCGTTGTGGTTGGCAGCGCGCGGTATTTTTCCAGGGAATCCATATATTGCTGGACAGGGTTCGATTCCGGCTCAATCGCAAACACCGAGACATTGGTCGAAATCCGCGGCAACACCATATCGCCGGAAATCAGCAGATCCAGGTCGGTGCAATGCAGCGCGACGTGTTCTGGTGCGTGGCCGAAGCCGGTGATCACACGCCATTGATGCTGGCCGATGCGTACCTGTTGCTGGTCCGCCAGCCGATGATAGGCTTGGGGCACCGCAGGCACCATGTTCGGATAGTAAGACTTGCGCTGAGATACCTTGGCGATAACCTCGGGATCGTGCATGCCGTGCTGCTGAAAATGTGGCAAGGATGCACTGCCGTCAGCGCCGGGTAGCGCCGCCGACATGATGCGCGCAGAAAGATACTCGCCGCTGCTCATCCATAGCGGCGCTTGCCAACGGTGGCACAGCCAGTCGGCCAGGCCGACGTGATCCGGATGGCAATGGGTGACCAGCACCCGCAATACCGGCAGGCCGCGCAGCTCACTTGCAAAAATGGCATCCCAGGCGGCACGCGTGGCGTCGTTGGCAATCCCGCAATCGACGATAGTCCAGCCGTGCCGGATACCGTCGTCGGTTTCCACGCTGTCTTCCAGCAGCCATAAATTGATGTGGTCCAGTGCAAATGGCAATCCCATCCGCAGCCAGCGCACGCCCGGCGCGACTTCGAGGGTAGCGCCGCTGGCTGGCAAGGTGTCGCCGAATGCATAGCTGAGCTGGGCTTCGAGTGCGTTCATCCTGGATTCTTTCTCTTTTTGTAACTAGTTTTATAGCTAGTAGTTTTTCGGTGTTTTCATTTTCCGCCAGCGCGCCTACAATGTGCTTTACGTTAACGTTAACTGCCATTGTACCTAAACCAGCAATTCTTGTTCTGCCACCCTGAGACCATGTCGACTTACACCATTACTGAACTTGCCCGCGAATTTGACATTACCCCCAGGGCGATCCGTTTTTATGAGGATCAGGGTTTGTTGAGCCCGAAGCGGGACGGCGCCGGCGGCCGCAACCGGGTGTATGCCGCCCGCGAGCGCACGCGTCTGAAGCTGACCTTGCGCGGCAAGCGGCTCGGGCTGACGTTGTCGGAAATCAAGAGCCTGGTCGATATGTACGACTCGCCCAAGGATTCGGCGCCCCAACTGGAACTGTTCCTGGAGGTGTTGGCACGTCACCGCGAACATCTGGAACAGCAGCGCGAAGACATCGAAGTGACCCTGGCAGAAATCAGCGCGCACGAGGATGAGTGCCGCCGCCTGCTGAGCAGCGGCGAGCTGAACGATCACGTCGCACCATGACTAGTAACCGTAAATTCACATGACAGCCAGCTAACTCTAGCTAGCAAAATAACGAAGGAGACAACATGATCCACTTACCCGGCTTGACGTTCGATCACGGCGAAGATATCGACGCATTACGTAGTGCAATCCAGGAATTCGCCGCCGTGGAAATCACGCCTCGCGCCGCAGAAATCGATCGCAACGACCAGTTCCCCATGGATTTATGGAAAAAAATGGGTGATCTGGGCCTGCTCGGAATCACCGCCGAAGAAGAATACGGCGGCAGCGGCATGGGTTACCTGGCGCACATCATCGCCCTGGAAGAAATCTCACGCGCTTCGGCTTCGGTCGGCCTCTCTTACGGCGCTCACTCGAACCTGTGCGTCAACCAGATCAAGCGTAACGGCAGCGCCGAGCAAAAAGCCAAATACCTGCCGAAGCTGATCTCGGGTGACCATATCGGCGCCCTGGCGATGTCCGAGCCGAATGCCGGTTCCGACGTGGTCAGCATGAAATTGCGGGCCGAACTGAAGGGCGACCGCTGGATACTCAACGGCACCAAGATGTGGATCACCAACGGCCCCGATGCGGACGTGCTGGTGGTTTACGCCAAGACCGACCTGGAAGCCGGCGCGCGCGGCATGACCGCCTTTTTGATCGAAAAGAGTTTCAAGGGATTCAGCGTGGCGCAAAAGCTGGACAAGCTCGGCATGCGCGGTTCGCACACCGGCGAGCTGGTGTTCCAGGATTGCGAAGTACCGGTGGAAAATGTGTTGGGCGGACTGGGCAAAGGCGTCAACGTGCTGATGTCCGGCCTGGATTACGAACGCACCGTTCTTTCCGGCGGCCCGCTTGGTATCATGCAAGCATGTATGGATGTAGTCGTCCCCTACGTGCATGACCGCAAGCAGTTTGGCCAGTCCATCGGCGAATTCCAGCTGATGCAGGGCAAACTGGCCGATATGTATTCGACCATGATGGCATGCAAGGCGTATGTGTACGCCGTCGGCCAGGCTTGCGACCGCGCCAAGACACCGGCTGCAGCCCGCGCTCTGCGCAAGGATGCGGCCGGGGCGATCTTGTATTCGGCCGAAAAGGCTACCTGGATGGCAGGCGAGGCAATCCAGGCGCTGGGCGGCAACGGCTACATCAACGAGTATCCGGTAGGACGCCTGTGGCGCGACGCCAAGCTGTATGAAATCGGCGCCGGCACCAGCGAAATCCGCCGTATGCTGATCGGCCGTGAACTGTTTGCGGAAACCTTGTAATTAATTGCATTTTCGAATTGTATTATTAACATAAAGGCAACAGCGTCGAGAACATGACTTCACTGCATATTCACACCGCGTTACTGCGACACCCGCAACTTTCCGTCGCTCTCGACAAGCAAGTTTTGTTGAAGATGGAAAACACCCAGCCGGCCGGCTCATTCAAGCTGCGCGGGATCGGTTTGCTGTGCCAGCGCGCGGTGGCCGGCGGCGCCAGCCTCCTGGTGTGTCCCTCGGGCGGCAATGCGGGCTTTGCGGCGGCGTTTGCCGGTGCGGCGCTGGCCGTCAAGACGACTATCGTGGTACCGGAAACCACCGCAGCAGAAGTTTGCCAGCGCATCCGCGATATCGGCGCCGAGGTGATCGTCCATGGTAGCGTCTGGGATGAAGCAAATCAGCTGGCGTTGAAGCTGTGTGAGCAGCCTGGCAGCGTCTACATTCCACCTTTCGATCATCCTGATATCTGGGACGGCAACGCCACCATGATCGACGAAGCGGTGCTGCAGGCGCGCGAGCTGGGCGTTGATTTCGACGTTGTCATCTGCTCGGTCGGCGGCGGCGGTTTGATGAGCGGCGTGTTGAGCGGTTTGCATCGCAACGGCTTGCAGCATATCCCATTGATCGCAGTAGAAACTGAAGGCGCAGCTTCGCTGAACGCCGCAGTGCGCGCCGGCGAGCTGGTGACCTTGCCGGCGATTACATCGATTGCAGGTACCCTTGCCGCCAAGCGTGTGGCCGCTGAATGTTTTGCCTGGACCAGGCGGCATGAAGTGCACAGCGTAACGGTCAGCGATGCCCAGGCGGTCGCCGCTTCGCTGGCATTTGCCGATCAGATGCGCACGCTGGTAGAGCCGGCATGCGGCGCGGCGCTGGCCGTGGCCTACGAAAAACTGCCGGTGCTGGCGCCGTATCAACGGCCATTGATCGTGGTGTGCGGTGGTATCGGCGTCAGCCTGGCGATGTTGGCTGGCTGGAAGGAACGGTTCTCGCTATGATCCCAAATTCCTCGGTTGACCGCTTACTTTCGCCTGAAAAGCCTGGTAAGTGTGTATGTATCTTCATTCGATAGAGGCCGCCAATTGGATGACGAGCGCTACACGCGCGATTGCACACTTTTCCGACCCTCTGGTGTCGTTGCTCCTCCTAGCGGAATGCAGTCCGCGTCGTCGTCGCGCCTAGCCAGAGGGCCGGAAAAATGCGCACTCACGCGTGTCCAACCGAGGAATCCGGGATGATTACGTCGGCAAACTTTCCAAAATTACTGTCGTCGCAGATCGCATTCGATACTGCGCGCATGATATTGGACGGTTTCGACAAGCATTACCGTTTGTTCCGTGAAGCCAGTGTGCTGGCCAAGCAGCATTTCGAAGACGCCGACTGGAAAACGGCGCAACTCGCCGCGCGCGAGCGGATCGGTTTCTACGACGCGCGGGTGCATGAATGCGTGCAGGCGCTGGAAGACGAATACGACCAAAGCGATCTGACCGACGAGGTCTGGCGCGAGGTGAAGCTGCATTACATCGGCATGCTGACCGATCACAAGCAGCCGGAGCTGGCCGAGACCTTCTTCAACTCGGTCTGCTGCAACATCCTGCATCGCGCCTATTTCCATAACGATTTCATTTTCGTGCGGCCGGCAGTGTCGACTGAATACATCGATACCGATGAAGCCTTGCCTACCTACCGGGTGTACTACCCGTCCAAGGATGGCTTGCACTACACGCTCAAGCGTTTGATTACCAACTTCCAGCTGCAGCGGCCGTTCGCAGACCTGGACCGCGATGTCTCAATGGCAGAAGATCGCATAGCGCAAGCCTTCGGCACCGTCGCGCTGGAGCCGAATCACCAGATCCAGGTGCTGTCGAACCTGTTCTACCGTAACAAGGGCGCTTACGTGGTCGGCAAGATGATCAACGGCCCGCGCGAGTATCCGTTTGTGGTGCCAATCCTGCATGACCGGGATGGCAAGCTGGTGCTGGATGCGGTGCTGTTCGACACCAAGATACTGACGATCCTGTTCTCTTTCACGCGCGCTTATTTCATGGTCGACATGGAAGTGCCGTCAGCCTACGTACAGTTTCTGCGCAGCCTGTTGCCGAACAAGCCGCGTAGTGAAATCTACACCATCCTGGGTTTGCAAAAACTCGGTAAAGCATTGTTTTATCGCGATTTCCTGCGTCATCTGCGGCACTCGTCGGATCATTTTGAGATCGCCCCGGGAATTCGCGGTATGGTGATGGTGGTATTCGCCTTGCCGTCGTTTCCGTATGTGTTCAAGGTCATCAAGGATTATTTCCCGGCGCCGAAGGAAACCACCAACGCGCTGGTCAAGGAAAAATACCTGCTGGTCAAGCATCATGATCGGGTTGGCCGCATGGCCGATACCCTGGAATATTCCAGCGTGGCGTTCCCGCGTGCGCGTTTCTCCGACGAACTGCTAGCCGAGTTGAAGCTGGTAGCGCCGTCGGTAGTCGAAGAAGATGGCGACGAAATAGTCATCAAGCATCTGTATATCGAACGGCGCATGGTGCCGCTGAATATCTATCTGAATAATGCCGAGAAAAACAACGATCAGGCGGCGCTGGAGCATGGCATCACCGAATACGGTAACGCTATCAAGGAACTGGTCGCGGCGAATATCTTTCCTGGCGACATGTTGTACAAAAATTTTGGCGTGACGCGTCACAATCGTGTCGTCTTTTACGACTATGATGAGATTGAATACATTACCGACTGCAATTTCAGGACTATCCCGCAGCCGCGTAATGAGGAAGACGAAATGTCTGCCGAGCCCTGGTATT
Source organism: Collimonas sp. OK307 (assembly GCF_900113705.1). Lineage (GTDB taxonomy): Bacteria > Pseudomonadota > Gammaproteobacteria > Burkholderiales > Burkholderiaceae_D > Collimonas. Next base: position 383,883 of record NZ_FOQI01000002.1, read on the forward strand.
CCATCGCCAAGAACGATGTCTTTCCGGAACAATTTGGTGTATTTCTTCTCGGAAATCAAAACGTGAAGAAATACTTTATAAAACATCATGCGGATCTATTGACCCAGCAATATTGGCAACAACACAAGCAGCACATTCTCGAGGGGCATTTCGACGATGTGTTCCCGTATCCGCAAGAATGCCGTTTTACCTACGCACAAGGTTGATTGACCGGTAACAGACGCAAGAAATCGAACCATCCGAACCATTTTATTTTTGACCAACCAGGCAGCAAAGCCGTTCTGGCGAATCACAGGGCAATGCCGGTGATTCCTGAAGCGGCTTACAAAGTTGTCGTAATCTGGAGAAGTAACATGAATGACCCAATCGTTATCGTCGGTGCAGCACGTACTCCAATGGGTGCGTTTCAAGGTGATTTTTCGGGATTGACCGCCAGTGATCTGGGCGCCGTGGCGATCAAGGCCGCAGTTGAGCGCGCCGGGCTAAAGCCGGAGCAGGTCGATGGCGTGTTGTTCGGCAATGTATTGCAAGCCGGCCAAGGCCAGGCGCCTGCACGGCAGGCAACCATCAAAGCCGGTTTGCCGGTTTCTACCAATGCCGCCACCATTTCCAAGGTGTGCGGCTCGGCGATGCAAGCCACGATGTTCGCTTTCGATGCCTTGCTGGCAGGGACCAATGAAGTGGTGGTCGCCGGCGGCATGGAGTCGATGACCAATGCGCCTTACCTGATTCCAAAAGGACGCAGCGGCTATCGCATCGGCCACGCCACGATTTTCGACCACATGATGCTGGACGGCCTGGAAGATGCTTACTCCAAGGGTGAAAACGGCGGCGGCCGTTCGATGGGTACTTTCGGTGAAGAATGCGCAGCCAAATACCATTTCAGCCGTGCCGACCAGGACGCGTTTGCGATCGCTTCGGTACAGCGCGCGCAAGCCGCCACTGCCGACGGCTCCTTCAAATGGGAAATCGCGCCGGTGACCGTCACCAGCCGTGCCGGCGAAGTGGTGATCGACAAGGACGAAGGTCCGCAAAAGGCCAAGATCGACAAGATCCCGTCGCTGCGCGCAGCGTTCAAGAAAGACGGCACCATCACGGCGGCTTCGTCGTCCTCCATCAACGACGGCGCCGCAGCACTGGTGCTGATGCGCGAATCGACTGCCAAGAAACTCGGTTGCACGCCGATTGCCCGCATTCTCGGCCATGCCAGCCATTCGCAAGAACCGGAATGGTTCACTACCGCACCGGTAGGCGCGATTGAAAAGCTGTACAAGAAAGTCGGCTGGAAGAGCAGCGACGTCGATCTGTACGAAATCAACGAAGCGTTTGCCGTGGTGCCGATGGCAGCGATGAAAGAACACGATATTCCGCACGACAAGATCAATGTCCACGGCGGCGCTTGTGCTCTCGGCCATCCGATCGGCGCTTCCGGCGCGCGCATTATCGTCACTTTGCTGGGCGCCTTGAAGGCTAAGGGCGGCAAGCGTGGCGTGGCATCGTTGTGCATCGGCGGCGGTGAAGGTACTGCCATCGCAGTCGAACTGGTTTGATGCGTTACAACTAGTCCTTGCAACAAGTTCTGATGTAGTTGAGTAGCAGGCATCAAATGGATCAGCGGTTTTCGCGGAGTTTCGCGAATTCACGCTGATCTTTGTTATAAGCCTCCATAAATTGTGATTTAAACAATTGGATTCGGGAGCCGCTGGAAACCAGAGATTGAGGCGCGCAGTAGGTTTCCAGAGGTTCCCGTCAGACAGGGTATAAGAAGATGGCTTCAGCAATTGATTTCTACTTTGATTTTTCCTCTCCGTATGGTTATTTTGCAGCCACCCGTATCGACGAACTGGCGGCAAAATACAAGCGCGATGTCGAATGGCATCCGATCCTGCTCGGACCGGTATTCAAGACCACCGGCTCGTCACCTTTGCCGCAAGTGCCGATCAAGGGCGATTACTCGTTCCACGATTTCGAGCGCAGCGCGCGGTTTCACGGCATCCCGTACAAACGTCCCGGCGCTTTCCCGATTTCCACCCAGGCAGCGGCACGCGCCGTGCTGTGGGTACGTGGCAAACAAGGTGAAGACAAAGCCATCAAATACGCCAAGCAGATTTACAAAGCTTATTTTGTCGACGGCACGAATATCGCCGAGCCGATGAATCTGCTTGAGATCGGCCATCACAGCGGCATCGAGACCACTGGCCTGAGTGAGGGCATCAACAGCGTGCCTATCAAGAATCAGCTGAAAGCGGAAGTCGATCTGGCGATGGCGCGCGGCGTGTTCGGCTCGCCGTTCATGATTGTCGATGGCGAGCCGTTCTGGGGTTTCGACCGTTTCGACCAACTCGAAGCATTTCTGAGGGATGGCAAGATTTGAAGAATAAGGTTGATGACTGTCCTTGCGGTGGGGGCAATTACGCACAGTGCTGCGGTCGCTACCACAGTGGCAGCGAGGTGGCGCCGACCGCACTGGCGCTGATGCGCTCACGTTACAGCGCCTACGTCATGGACAACGGCGCCTATCTGCAAGCGACCTGGCATCGCAGTACCAGACCGACCGAGCCGATCGTGGCCGAAGCCGGGCTGAAATGGCTGGGCCTTGACGTTCGTAAGCATCAGGCCGACGGTGACAGCGCCATCGTGGAATTTGTAGCGCGTTACAAGATCGGCGGCCGTGCAGAGCGTTTGCACGAAGTAAGTCGCTTTGTGCGCGAGCGTGAACCTGGCGCAGAAGACCAGCCACGCTGGTTTTATGTCGATGGCAGTTTCCCGGAAAAATAAAAATCATTGCGGGAAGCATTAGCAGGTCATAACAGGAGACAAGATCATGAAGCAACTGAATTCCAGCATCGACCGAGGCGGTCAGGATATCCCGCTGATCGAACAGACCATCGGCTGCTTTTTCGACGAGATGGTGGAGCGGGTAGCCGACAATGACGCACTGGTATCGCGTCATCAGCAGATTCGCCTGAGCTATCGGCAAATGCAAAGCCAGGCCAGGCAACTGGCCAGCGCCATGCTCAAGCTCGGGCTGCAGCCGGGCGACCGCATCGGCATCTGGTCGCACAACAATGCCGAGTGGTTGTTGACGCAACTGGCCACGGCCTACGCCGGCGTCGTGCTGGTGAATATCAATCCGGCTTATCGCGTCAGCGAGCTGGAGTATGCGTTGAACAATGTCGGCTGCAAGGCGTTGATTTCAATGACCAGTTTCAAGACCAGCGACTATCTGGACATGATCCGCACGCTGGCGCCTGAACTCGAACACGCCACCGCGGGCAGCTTGAAGGCAGCGCGTTTGCCGACTGTAAAAACCGTGATCCAGCTCGGCAGCGATGCGCAGCCGGGCATGTTGCGCTTTGCCGATTTTATCGCCAGCGGCGACCCGTCCGATCCGCAACTGGCAGAGATCGGCAAGCAATTGCAAGCCAGCGATCCCATCAACATCCAGTTCACCAGCGGCACTACCGGTTTTCCGAAAGGCGCGACACTGACCCATCGCAATATTCTTAACAATGGTTTCTTCATTGGCGAAGCGATGACGCTGACGGCGCAGGACCGACTCTGTATTCCGGTACCTTTGTATCACTGCTTCGGTATGGTACTCGGTAATCTGGCCTGCCTGACGCACGGCGCCACAATCGTCTATCCGAATGACGGCTTCGAGCCGCTGTCGGTACTGCAGGCGGTACAGGAAGAGCGCTGCACCGGTTTGCACGGCGTGCCGACCATGTTCATCGCCGAGCTGGATCATCCGCGCTTTGCCGAATTCGATTTGTCGACACTGCGCACCGGCATCATGGCCGGATCGCCATGCCCGATCGAAGTGATGAAACGCGTGGTGCGCGACATGCATCTGGCGCAGATCACCATCGCCTACGGCATGACCGAAACCAGTCCGGTCAGCTGTCAGAGCATGACCAATACGCCGCTCGAGAAACGGGTTTCCACCGTCGGCCAGGTACAGCCGCACCTGCAGGTAAAGATCATCGATCCGGAATCGGGCGCGATCATGCCCATCGGCAGTTCAGGTGAGTTATGCACACACGGATATTCGGTGATGCACGGTTATTGGGGCGATGCAGAAAAGACGCGCGAAGCTATCGACAGCGAAGGCTGGATGCATACCGGCGATCTGGCGACGATGGATGCTGAAGGCTACGTTAATATCGTCGGCCGCATGAAAGACATGGTGATTCGCGGTGGCGAGAATATCTACCCGCGCGAGATTGAAGAATTCTTATATCGTCATCCGGCGATCCAGGATGTGCAGGTAGTCGGCGTGCCGGATCAGAAATACGGCGAAGAATTATGCGCCTGGATTATCTTGCGCCCCGGGCAAACCGCGGACGAACAAGCCGTGCGTGATTTCTGCCAAGGCCAGATCGCGCATTACAAGGTGCCGCGCTATATCCGTTTTGTCGATGCCTTCCCGATGACGGTGACCGGCAAGATACAGAAATTCAAGATCCGTGAAGCGATGAAGGACGAGTTGAAACTCAACGATATCCACACCGCATAAAGATCGTTCCAAAAGAACGGTTCCAAAAGAATCGTTCCAAAAGGATGATTCAAAATTCTAGACACAAAGGACATCGCAATGCCCCAGTTAGAAAGCAAGCTGAACTCACGTAGCGAAGAATTCCAGGAAAATGCCAGCGCGCTTAATTTGCTGGTGGATGACTTGCGCCAAAAGGTCTCGCAGATCGCCGAGGGTGGTGGCGACGCTGCGCGCAAAAAGCATGTGGCGCGCGGCAAGTTGCTGCCGCGCGAGCGGGTGCAGATGCTGCTTGATCCCGGCACGCCGTTCATGGAATTTTCGCAACTGGCCGCCTATCACGTCTACAAAGACAAGGACGGCAGCGATGCAGCGCCCTCCGCGGGCGTGATCACCGGCATCGGCCGTATCGCGGGACAGGAGTGCGTGGTGGTCTGTAACGATGCAACCGTCAAGGGCGGCACCTACTATCCGCTCAGCGTCAAAAAACATTTGCGCGCGCAGGAGATCGCCGAGCAAAACAATTTGCCTTGCATCTATCTGGTCGATAGCGGCGGCGCCAACTTGCCGAATCAAGATGAAGTGTTCCCGGATCGTGACCATTTCGGCCGCATCTTCTACAACCAGGCCAACCTGTCTGCCAAAGGCATTCCGCAGATCGCGGTGGTGATGGGTTCGTGTACGGCAGGCGGCGCATATGTGCCGGCAATGAGCGACGAGTCGATCATCGTCAAGAACCAGGGCACGATTTTCCTGGCCGGCCCGCCGCTGGTAAAGGCCGCAACCGGCGAAGTGGTAAGCGCCGAAGACCTCGGCGGCGGCGATGTCCACACCCGGCTGTCCGGCGTGGCCGATCATCTGGCGCAAAACGATATGCACGCGTTGTCGCTGGCACGCACTATCGTCTCCAACCTGAATCGCCAGAAACCGCAAGGTCCGCTGCTGCGTCCGGTAGTCGAACCCAGGTATCCGGCGCATGAACTGTATGGCGTGATTCCGCTCGATACCCGCAAGCCTTTCGATGTCCGCGAAGTTATCGCGCGCATCGTCGACGGCAGCGAATTCGACGAATTCAAGGCGCGCTACGGCACCACGCTGATTTGCGGCTTCGCCCATATCTACGGCATGCCGGTCGGCATCGTCGCCAACAACGGTATTCTGTTTTCCGAAGCGGCTGTAAAAGGCACCCACTTCATCGAACTCTGTTCACAACGCAAGATTCCATTGGTGTTCCTGCAAAACATCACCGGCTTCATGGTTGGCCGCCGCTACGAAAACGAAGGCATCGCCCGCAACGGCGCCAAGATGGTGACGGCGGTGGCAACCACTGCCGTACCCAAGCTGACAGTCATCATCGGCGGTAGCTTCGGCGCCGGTAACTACGGCATGTGCGGCCGCGCTTATTCACCGCGCTTCCTGTGGATGTGGCCGAATGCCCGTATCTCGGTGATGGGTGGCGAACAGGCCGCCGGCGTGCTGGCAACCGTCAAGCGCGATGGCATCGAAGGCAAGGGCGGCAGCTGGAGCGCCGAAGAAGAAGAAGCTTTCAAAAAACCGATTCGCGACCAGTACGAACATCAAGGCCATCCGTATTACGCCTCCGCCCGCTTGTGGGACGACGGCGTGATCGATCCGGCCGATACGCGCCGGGTGCTTGGACTGGGTTTGAGCGCAGCCTTGAATGCACCGATTGCGGAAACCAGGTTCGGCGTGTTCCGGATGTAAAACCGGATAGCGAACAGAAAGCCATCATGCGCACAATGACAAAAATATCGGTGACACAAGCTGTGGCGTCTGCATGCCTGTGTCTGTGTGCATGGTGCGCGCAAGCCGCAGATCAGCCCCTGGCCCAGGATTTGAACGAAGCTGTCACCCGCTTGCCGGTCACTGTCAAGAATCTGTACGGCCGGCCCGTCAGCGGCAATGTCATCGTGACGCAATTCAAGCCTGCCGGTACCGGACCGTTTCCGATTGTAATCATCAATCACGGCCGGAGCGGTACCGATCGCTCCAAGCCGCCGCGATTCCGTTACACGCCGCAGGTGCGCTTCTTCATCGAGCGTGGTTTTGCCGTGTTTGTGCCGACCCGGCTGGGTTATGGCGAAGCCGGTGTCGAGCCCGACCCTGAAGATAGCGGCGGCTGCCGCGACAAAGACTACGGGCCGATGGCCGAGGCAGCTAGCAGCGAAGTGCTGGCCGTACTTGATTATGCCAAGCAACAACCATACGTTAATCCAGGGCGGGTGTTGTTAGTGGGCCAATCGGTTGGTGGCTACACCACTACAGCTACCGCAGCCAGGATGCCGCAAGGCTTGGTGGCGGCGATCAATTTTGCCGGCGGCGCCGGCGGTGATCCGGAGGGACATCCAGGAATACCTTGCCAGGGCGCCAAGCTGGAAAGCATGTATGCGCAATTCGGCAAGACCGCCAAGGTGCCGATGCTTTGGGTATACACCCAGAATGACTTGTATTTCGGTCCGCAATACAGCCAGGCATGGTACACCGCGTTTAACAACGCAGGCGGCCAGGCCGAGCTCAAATTACTGCCGCCGTTTGCCAAGAATGGACATTTATTGTTTTCATCCGGCCTCAACATCTGGGAGCCGGTGGTGGCCGATTTTCTGGGACGAAATGGATTTCCTGCGGAGCCGTTGAGTAAATGATGCAACCATATTTTGCACGACTGGCCCGTTACCACGTCTGGGCCACAGACAAATTGCTGACAGATATCGATGCTGTCAGCGAGACTGAGTATCGTCAGGATCGGGGGCTGTATTTTGGCTCTATCCACGGCACGCTTAATCACATGCTGGTGGGTGAGCGGCTCTGGTATGCGCGTTTTGCCGAGGGCGTGTCGCTGAAAATGCCGCTGGAAACTGAGCTGGAAAGCCAGCGCGGCGCGCTTGCCGTGGCGTTGCGAGAGGCAACCGGCCGTTGGGGAGTTTGGCTGGATGCGAATCCAGCGCAAGATTTCGACCGGGATCTACATTACAACAGAGCGTCAGGTGCGCCGGCCATCGCACCGTTTGCGACAACGTTGGGGCATGTGTTCAATCATGGAACCCACCATCGTGGTCAACTCACTGCGGCGCTGACCGCCATGGGCCATGCATGCCCGGAACTGGATCTTATTTATTGGGCCGTAGCAATGCGGCAAGCGGAGATGAACAAGTGACTTATCAGACTTTAGCAATACAACATGCGTCCCAGGTGGCTACTATCGTTCTTAATCGGCCCGACGTACGTAATGCCTTCAATGAGACCATGATTGCCGAAATTACCCACGCTTTTGCCGATTTGGGCAGCAACGCCGAGGTCAGGGCGATTGTGCTGGCGGCAAATGGCGTAGCGTTCTGCGCCGGTGGCGATCTTAACTGGATGAAGGCGATGGCGGATTACACGCCGGAACAGAATCGCGCCGATGCTGCCCAGCTGGCGACCATGTTGCGCACCATTTACCAATGCCCGAAACCGGTGATTGCCAAGGTGCAGGGCGATTGTTATGCCGGCGGACTTGGCCTGGTGGCTGCCTGCGACATCGTGGCGGCGGTCGATACGGCACAGTTTTGCTTGTCGGAAGTGAAGATCGGCTTGATACCGGCAACCATTTCGCCCTATGTGATCAAGGCCATCGGCGAATCGGCTGCGCGCCGCTACTTTATTACCGCAGAACGATTTTCTGCAGAAACTGCGCAAAAGCTCGGCCTGGTGCATGAGATGGTTTCCGCAGAGAAATTGGATGAAAGCGTCAGTTTGTTGCTCAAAGCGTTATTGGCGGCCAGTCCCAACGCTGTCACCGAAGCCAAGCGTCTGGTGCGTGCGATTGCTGGCCAGCCGCTGACGGAAGTGCTGATTGCCGATACGGTCGAAGAGATCGCCAAAATCCGTGCTTCCACCGAAGGGCGGGAGGGCGTGCGCGCCTTCCTGGAGAAGCGCAAACCGTCCTGGCTGCAGTGATCATGCAGTGATTACGCTGTGATCACATACAATCTCGTCCTTGCAGAGATTTAATTGCCGGAAAAGATAGCAAATGATTAATGAAGCATTTTTGAACGACCCTTACCCGGCTTACCACGCGTTGCGTGCCCAAGGCGCGTTGCATTGGAGCCCGGAGTTCTGCGGCGGCGCCTGGCTGCTGACCGGCCACGCCGACGTCGCCAGCGTGTTGCGCGATCCGCGTTTCTCGGTGCGCCGCGCCGGTGGTTGGGCCAATAGCAGCGGCCCGGGGGCGTTGGCCGAACTGCGCGAATTCAAACGGATTTTTTCGCGTTCGCTATTGTTCGTCGATGCGCCGCAGCACACCCGTTTGCGGCAGGTGATGAATGCAGGCTTCAAGCCAGCGGCATTGCAGGAATTGGGACCGCAGATCCAGATGATTGTCGATCGTCTGCTGGACCAGGTGTTGACCAAGGCCGCTGACAGTGGGTCCGGGGAGTTTGCCGAATTCGACTTTATGCGCGATTTCGCCCGTCCCTTGCCAGCGTTGGTAATCGCCGGCATGCTAGGCATCGCGGCCGAAGACCGCAGCGAATTTGTCGCCTGGTCCGACGACATCGCCGCCTTCATCGGCAGCCCGACACCAACGCTGGAGATCGCCCGCGCGGCCCAGGTCAGCCTGATCGCCATGAACGAATATTTCCGCCAGCTGCTGCCGCAGCGTCGCGCAGCGTTGGGCGACGATCTGATGAGTCAGCTGATACGTGCTGAAGCCACAGGCGGCATAATCACCACCAAGGAATTGCTGGCGCAGTGCTGCACGCTGCTGTTCGCCGGCCATGAAACCACGCGTAACCTGCTCGGCAACGGCATGTTGGCGCTGTTGCAGCATCCAGAACAATGGCAGGCACTACAAGGCACGCCGTCGCTGCTGCCGTCCGCCTTAAAAGAATTACTGCGTTTCGACAGCCCGGTGCAATACACCGGCCGCCGGCTCAAGGTCGATGTCGAGATGCACGGCCAGTTGATGAAAAAAGGCGATCTGGTGATCCCGCTGATCGGCGCCGCCAATCGCGATCCCGCCAAGTTCACCGAGCCGGACCGGCTCGACATCGCGCGCAATCAGGGTGCCCATCTGTCCTTCGGTTATGGTCCACATGTCTGCATCGGTGCAACATTGACCTATCTGGAAGCAGAAATCGCGATGCGCAGCGTAATGCAGCGCTTGCCTCAGCTACAACTGGCCGGCGTTACGCAATCATGGGGCGGCAACGCGGTATATCGCAGCCTGAACCGGCTGTCGCTAAAATTTGCGCGGCCGTCGGCGGCAGAACAAGCGACACCGGCAACATCAGCGGAAGCCCAATATGCCTGAGCTGCTGAACCAGATCCGCGAACAGCTGGCTGCGCTGCAAGAGCAGAAGCTGCTACGCAAGCGGCGCATCGTCGACGGTCCGCAGGGACCGTTGCTGGACGTCGAGGGCCGCCAATATCTGTCCTTTTGCAGCAATGATTATCTCGGCCTGGCGAACCATCCTGCGCTGCGTGCCGCAGCGCAGGCGGGGCTTGATCAATACGGCGTCGGCGCCAGTGCATCTGCCTTGATCAGCGGGCACACCAGCGTAGTCGAGGAATTGGAACTGGCGCTGGCAGAATTCGTCGGCATGCCGCGCGCCTTGCATTTTTCGACCGGCTACATGGCGAACATGGGGGCCATCCCGGCACTGGCAGGCCCCGGCGACATCGTATTTTCAGATCGCCTGAATCACGCTTGCCTGATAGATGGCGCGCGCTTGTCGGGCGCGCAGTTCCGCATCTACCCGCATGCCGATGTGGCAAGGCTGGAACAATTGCTGGCCAAGAGCGACCACCCGCGCAAGCTGATCGTTACCGATGCCGTGTTCAGCATGGATGGCGATATCGCTCCGTTGCCTGAACTGCTGGCCCTGTGTGAAAAATACGATGCCTGGCTGCTGGTGGACGATGCCCACGGCTTCGGCGTGCTGGGTCCGCAAGGACGCGGCAGCCTGGCGCATTTCGGATTGAAGTCGCAACGCATCCTGTATATGGGGACCTTGGGTAAAGCGGCCGGAGTGGCAGGCGCCTTCGTCGCCGGCGATGCGCTGTTGATTGAATGGCTGCTGCAGCGGGCGCGCACCTATGTGTTTACTACAGCCAGTCCGCCGATGCTGGCGAGGGCTTTGTTGGCAGCGGTCAAGCTGATGCAGACCGAAGATTGGCGGCAACAGCACTTGCGCGATTTGATTGCGCGGTTGCGCAGCGGGTTGGCCAGTTTGCCTTGGCCTGTGCTGCCGTCGGAGACCCCGGTGCAAGCGTTGATCGTGGAAGACAATCAGCTGGCGCTGGATCTGATGGCAGGCCTGCGCGAGCAAGGCATCTGGGTACCGGCGATCCGACCGCCGACCGTGCCGAAGGACACTGCGCGCTTGCGCATATCGCTGTCGGCGGCGCACAGCATCGAACAAATAGATCAGTTGGTCAGCGCGCTGCACGTGCTGGCTGACAATTATGCCAGGAACAAAATTGCGTAAAAATAGTACAGATACACGTGCACCACAGTCGGATCTGGTTCAGCGTAGCCTGAACAGTGTCTGGCATCCGTGCACCCAAATGCAACACCATGAATCGGTGCCGCTGATCGCGGTCAGCCGCGGCCGTGGCGCGTGGTTGTATGACACCGATGGCAAACGCTATCTGGATGCGATCAGCTCCTGGTGGGTCAACCTGTTCGGCCACGCCAATCCACGTATCAACGCCGCATTGAAGGATCAGCTCGATCAGCTCGAACACGCCATGCTGGCTGGCTTCACACATGAACCGGTAGTGCAGTTGTCGGAACAACTGGCGGCGCGCACCGGCAATGTGCTGGGTCATTGTTTCTATGCTTCCGACGGCGCCTCGGCAGTCGAGATCGCCTTGAAGATGAGTTTCCATGCCTGGCGTAACGCCGGTTACGCCGACAAGCAGGAGTTCGTGTGCCTGAAAGGCAGTTATCACGGCGAAACCATCGGTGCGCTGGCGGTGACCGATGTGCCCCTGTTTCGCGATGCCTATGGTCCCCTGTTGCGCCAGGCGCATGTGGTGGCGTCACCCGATGCGCGTGGCGCACGCGACGGCGAGAGCGCTGCCGATGTCGCCCACCGGGCGGCTGCCACACTGGAAAAATTATTGCAGCAACGTTCCAGTCATATCGCCGCCATCATCATCGAACCGTTGGTGCAATGCGCCACCGGCATGGCGATGCACGATCCGGTTTATCTGCGCGAACTGCGTGCTCTATGCGACCGCTACAAAGTCCATCTGATCTTTGACGAAATTGCCGTCGGCTGTGGCCGTACCGGCACTTTCTTTGCGTCCGAACAGGCGGCTGCGCCGGGAGAGACGCCAATCTGGCCGGACTTCCTGTGTCTGTCGAAAGGCATCAGCGGCGGTTACCTGCCGTTATCGCTGGTAATGACGCGCGATGAAATCTATCAGGCGTTCTACGATAACGACCTGGCGCGCGGTTTCCTGCACTCGCATTCCTACACGGGTAATCCGCTGGCCTGCCGCGCTGCGCTGGCGACACTGGCGATTTTCGAGGAAGACGACGTGATCAACGCCAATCGTCTGCGGGCAGAGCGCATCACTGCGGCGCTGGCGCCATTGGCGCAGCATTCGAAAGTACAGCATTTCCGTCAACGCGGCATGATCTGGGCATTCGATGCCGTCATCGATAACAAAGCGCACGCCGCGACATTTTCACGCCGGTTTTTCAGCAGTGCGGTAGAGCATGAATTGCTGCTGCGGCCGATCGGAAAAACAGTCTACCTGATGCCGCCGTATATTCTCGACGACGAAGAGATCACGTTGCTGGCAACCCGCACCGCCGCGGTTTTCGAAAGCGTGATCGATCATGGCTAACGCTATCGTAAATACCCAAAAGGCCGCGTGGTTTGTCGCCGGCACCGATACGGAAATCGGCAAGACGCTGATCGCCGGCGCTTTGCTGCATGGACTGACTAAAACCGGCGTCCGTAGCGCCGGCATGAAACCGGTCGCCGCCGGCGCCGAGTTGCGCGACGGCGTCTGGCACAACGACGATGCCGATATCCTCGCGGCAGAGGCCAGCGTGAAGCTGCCGCAGGAATTGACCACACCGTTTCTATTACGCCAGCCGACCGCGCCACATATCGCCGCGGCACAAGAAGACCGGACGATTGAGCTAGCGCACATCCTGTCTTGTTATCGACAGATGACGGAGCTGGCCGACGCCGTGGTAGTCGAAGGCGTTGGCGGCTTCCGCGTACCGCTCAACGATACCCACGATACCGCCGACCTGGCGCAGCAGCTCGGCTTGCCTGTAGTGCTGGTGGTCGGTTTGCGACTGGGTTGTATCAGCCACGCACTGTTGACGGTCGAAGCGATTGCCGCGCGCGGCTTGCGGCTGGCTGGCTGGGTCGCCAACACGGTCGACGCCACCATGCTCAATGGCGACGCGAATATCGCCGCATTGAAGAATCGCATCGACGCACCATTTCTCGGGCACGTGCCGCGCATGAACGCATTGCCCGCCAAGGCGCTGGTCGAGGCCGCCGCCAGTCATTTGAATTTTTCCTGTTTGCCGGGTTGGCCTGCGCCATCCGGCAATACACCAAACTCTTAACCGTATTCCCTCAACACAAAGGAAGTCTGATCATGTCATCGCAACCAATTACATTCCAGCCAGCCGCCAAGCCTATGGTGCTGCCAGCCGACGCCAAATGGCCGGTGCAAACCGTGCTGGATCTGTTCAACCTGCCGTTCAACGAACTGATGTTCAAGGCGCAGCAAACGCATCGCGAAAATTTCGACCCGAATGAAGTCGAACTGGCGACACTGTTGTCGATCAAGACCGGCGGCTGCCCGGAAGACTGCGGCTACTGCCCGCAAGCAGCGCGTTACGACACAGGCGTCACCGCACAAAAAATCTTGCCGCTGGATACCGTGCTGGAAGCCGCACGTCAAGCCAAGGCGCATGGCGCAACCCGTTTCTGCATGGGTGCAGCATGGCGAGAACCAAAAGACCGTGACCTGGAAAAAGTCGAAGAAATGGTACGCGAAGTCAAGGCACTGGGCCTGGAAACCTGCGCCACGCTTGGTATGCTTGGCGAAGGCCAGGCTGAACGCCTGAAGGGCGCCGGCCTCGATTACTACAACCACAACCTCGATACCGCACCGGAAATTTACGGTGACATCATCACCACCCGCGATTACCAGAATCGCTTGGATACGCTCGACAGCGTGCGCGGCGCCGGCATCAAGGTTTGCTGCGGCGGTATCGTCGGCATGGGCGAATCACGCCTGCAACGTGCCGGCCTGGTGGCGCAACTGGCGAATCTGGAACCGTATCCGGAATCGGTGCCGGTGAACAATCTGGTGCAAGTCGAAGGTACACCGTTGCACGGCATCGACCCGATCGACCTGTTTGAATTCGTGCGTACCGTGGCCGTGGCCCGCATCACCATGCCGAAGGCGCGGGTGCGTTTGTCCGCAGGCCGCCGGCAAATGGGTGAAGCGATCCAGTCCCTGTGTTTCCTGGCTGGCGCCAACTCGATTTTCTACGGCGACAAGCTACTCACCACCGGCAATCCGGAAGTGGCAGAAGACCGTGCCCTGCTGGAAAAACTCGGCATGCATTCGCGTTCATCGACATTCGATGCACGTTGTGAAGTTACCGCCGACAGCAATACCCAACCGCAATAAATAATATTAATGGGGGAGACAGCATGTTTACCAAGATACTGATTGCCAATCGCGGCGAGATTGCTTGCCGCGTGGCAGCTACCGCACGGCGCATGGGTATCAAGACCGTGGCCGTGTATTCGGATGCCGATGCCGGCGCCAAGCACGTTGCGGTATGCGATGAAGCGGTGTTGATCGGTCCGGCCGCGGCCAAGGAAAGCTATCTGCGTGCCGACAAGATCATTGAAGTGGCCTTGGCTACCGGTGCGCAGGCTATCCACCCGGGCTATGGTTTCTTGTCAGAAAACGCGCAGTTTGCCCAAGCTTGCGCCAAGGCCGGTCTGGTATTTATTGGCCCGCCTGCTAGCGCAATATCGGCGATGGGATCGAAGTCGGCGGCCAAAGAGTTGATGGAAAAAGCCCAGGTGCCGTTGGTGCCTGGTTATCACGGCGAGAACCAGGATGCCGACTTCCTGCAGCAGCAAGCCGACAAGATCACTTATCCAGTGCTGCTGAAAGCCAGTGCCGGCGGTGGCGGCAAGGGCATGCGCATCGTCGAGCAAAGCGCCGATTTCAAGGCAGCGCTGGCCTCCTGCAAACGCGAAGCGATCAACAGCTTTGGCGATGACAAGGTGCTGGTCGAACGTTACCTGACGCGCCCGCGTCACATCGAGATCCAGGTGTTTGCCGATACCCAGGGCGATTGCGTCTATCTGTTCGAGCGCGATTGCTCGGTACAGCGGCGCCATCAGAAAGTGCTGGAAGAAGCACCGGCGCCGGGCATGACGCCGGAACGCCGGCGCGCCATGGGCGAAGCCGCGGTAGCCGCAGCCAAGGCAGTCGGTTATGTCGGTGCCGGTACGGTGGAATTCATCGCCAACCAGGACGGTTCTTTCTACTTCATGGAAATGAACACCCGCCTGCAGGTAGAACATCCTGTGACTGAAATGATTACAGGCCTTGATCTGGTCGAATGGCAGTTGCGGGTAGCTTCAGGCGAACCGCTGCCGCTCAAGCAAGAACAACTCAAACTGAGCGGCCATGCACTGGAAGCCCGTATTTACGCTGAAAATCCGGACAAAGGATTCCTGCCGTCGATAGGCACGTTACGCCATCTACGCACGCCGGCTGCAACCGAATTCGAGGTCACCCAATCCGGGGCCAGCATCGTCCGGATCGATTCCGGCGTGCGTCAAGGCGATGCGATTTCACCTTTCTACGATCCGATGATCGCCAAGCTGATCGTCTGGGGCCAGGACCGGCAACAAGCACTGGCTGCGATGGCAACGGCGCTGGCGCAATACCAGATCGTCGGCCTTGCCAGCAACGTCAAATTCCTGCAGCGCCTGATTGCCGGTAAGCCGTTCTCCGAAGCGGATCTGGATACCGGCCTGATTGAACGGCATCACGATACCTTGTTTCCTCCTGCGACTCCGGTGGCGATCGAGGTATTCGCGTTGGCGGCGGCATCGTTGCTGCTATCGGAGCGTAATGCCACCAACAACGCCGGCAGCGATCCATGGACCAACACTGATGGCTGGCGCCTGAACGGCAGCCTGCAACGCCGACTCGCATTTGTCGACGACGGCCAGGCCAGTCCGCTCGACGTTACCTACGAGGCAGGCCGCTGGTTGCTGCATCATGAGCAATTCGGCGCCCAGACGTTCAAGCAGATGACCGTATTGGAACAAGACGGCAATGCCATCGAAATCAGCCTCGGCGACAGAACCGTAGCCGGCACCGTAGTGCGCGAAGGCGAGCAGTTCCACGTGTTTTACGCCGGCAGCCAGTACACGCTGGGCTATGTCGATCCGCTGCTGCACGCCGGCGACACCGAAGCCGAAGGCGGCCGCCTCACGGCACCAATGCCAGGCAAGATCGTCGCGCTGTTGGTAACCCAAGGCGAACAGGTAAAAAAAGGCGCACCATTACTGATTATGGAAGCCATGAAAATGGAGCATACAATCGCCGCCCCCGCCGATGGCCTGGTCGAAGAGTTGTTATACGCAGTAGGCGATCAAGTAAGCGAATCCGCCCAATTGCTAGTCTTTAAGACGGCTTAAAGAATCGCAGAACTAGTTAAATGGGGTCAGAGTTTTTTTTCGCGTTTTTTGCGAAAATTACTCTGACCCCACTTAACGGGCCACGGAGCACACAAGACAGCAAACAAATCAGCGTAAGGACCAAACAGTGAAACTCCTGTGTTACGTACCACCAGGCTCCGACTTCGAAAACTGGATCACCGACTTCAGCGCAGCCCTGCCGCAAGCTGATATCCGTTTCTGGCAAGAAGGCGACAACGCCCCGGCCGATTACGCGCTGGTATGGCGCCCACCCGCAGCCATGCTGCAAGGCCGCCACGACCTCAAAGCCATCTTCAATCTCGGCGCCGGGGTAGACGCAATCCTGCAACTAGGCGAGGCATTGCCCGCCGGCGTACCATTAATCCGAGTTGACGACGGCGGCATGGCAATCCAGATGGCAAATTACGTGACGCATGCCGTGCTAGGTTATTTCGGCCGTCACGACATCTACCGGCAACAAGCCGCCCGCGGCGAATGGCGTCCATTGCCAGCGTCCGACAAACGCGATTTCAGCATCGGCATTCTCGGCATGGGCGTACTAGGCTCGCGTATCGCCGAAGCACTCGCGCATTTCGACTTCCCGTTGAATGGCTTGAGTCGCACTCCCAAAAACCAGCCGGGGGTGCGCAGCTTTGTCGGCGACGACGATCTCGACGCTTTCCTGCGAGCGTCACGGGTGCTGGTGTGCATCCTGCCTTTGACCGACGCCACGCGTGGCATTGTGAATCGACAAAACCTGCAGAAACTGCAAAAGGGCGCAGACGGCGCTTACCTGATCAATGTGGCCCGTGGCGGTCATGTGGTCGAGGCAGATCTGCTGGCATCTATCCGGGAAGGGCAAATAGCTGCCGCGACACTGGATGTATTCGAGCAAGAACCTTTGCCGCCAGCCCACCCGTTCTGGAAAGAGCCGCGTATCGCGATCACGCCGCATATATCGGCTGTGACGGTAGATGAAGACACGGTCCGGCAGATCCGCGACAAGATACTGGCGCTGGAAAGTGGCCAGAGCGTAAACGGCGTAGTCGACCGTACCAAAGGTTATTGAAAACCGAAATTTGAAGAACAGGTGATGACATGACATTCCCAAGCAAAGTGAAAATCGTCGAAGTCGGCCCGCGCGATGGCCTCCAAAACGAAAAGGAAACCATCCCGGCCGACGTCAAGATAGCGCTGGTCGACCAGCTGACCAACGCCGGCTTCGTCAACATCGAAGCAGCTTCCTTCGTATCGCCGAAATGGGTGCCGCAGATGGCAACCTCGAGTGAAGTGATGGCTGCCATCCAGCGCAAGCCGGGCGTCATCTATTCCGCTCTGGTGCCCAACATGAAAGGCCTGGAAGCCGCACTCGCAGCCGGCGCCGACGAGATGGTGATTTTCGGCGCGGCCTCGGAAGCGTTTTCGCAAAAGAATATCAACTGCTCGATCGCCGAATCCATCGAACGGTTCCGTGAAGTGGCGCAAGTGGCCAAACAAGAGGGCAAGCGTCTGCGCGGCAGCATCAGCTGCGCTTTCGGCTGCCCGTATCAGGGCGAAGTCAGCGTAGATTCTGTCGTCGACGTACTGCATCGCTTGCGCGACCTCGGCTGCGACGAAATCGATATTGCCGACACCATCGGCGTCGCCACACCGAACAAAGTACATACGGTGATGCAAAGACTGGTGCAGGAGTTTCCGATTGAGCGCCTGTCGGGTCATTTCCACGACACTTACGGCCAGGCGCTGGCAAATATTTATGCCAGCCTGGAAGTCGGCATTTCGATTTATCACTCGTCAGTTGCAGGCCTGGGCGGCTGCCCGTATGCTAAGGGCGCGACCGGCAACGTATCGTCGGAAGACGTGTTGTATCTTATGCAAGGGCTCGGCATCGAAACCGGTATCAATCTGGATGCCGTCGTCGACGCCGGACAGTTTATCTCGGCGCATCTCGGACGCAAGGCGGTGAGCCGCGCGGGCAACGCTATCGCGGCCAAGCGCCTGGGCTGATTTGCTGAACCACAGGAAATGGAAAAATCATGAAACGTACCGCAATCAAAGCAGCATCCCTCATATTGACCGTATTGGCTTTGAGCGGTATCAGCGCATGCAGCAAGCATGAAGACAAACCTGCTGCGAGTGCGGAGATCAAAGAATATGTGGTCGGCACCGGCGCTACCTATGCTCCTTTCGAATACGAAAACGAGCACAAGGAACTGGTCGGCTTCGATATCGATGTGATGAAGGCGATAGCGCAAAAAGAGGGCATGCAAGTCAAATTCATCAATACCCCGTTCGACGGTATTTTCACCGCGCTGGCGCAGGGCGACCGTGACATCATCATGTCCGGCCTGACAATTACCGAGAAGCGCAAGCTGACTGTTGATTTCTCAGATCCTTATTTTGAAGCCGGCCAGGTTATCGTGGTGCCGCTCGATTCGAAAATCCAGAAGATTGACGACCTGAAGCCGGTGAAGGTTGGCGTCTTGCAAGGCTCCACCGGCGACGACATGATGCAGAAACTGCTGGGTGACAGTAATGCCAACATCAAGCGTTTTGAATCGAGTGCGTTGGCCATGAAAGAATTGGAAACCGGCGGCGTCAGCGCGGTCGTTGCCGACAAGGGTGCGGTGGTGCATTACCTGTCGAACAACCAGGTAAAGGGAATCCGGATCGTGACAGACGAGAATTTTCCAAAAGAGTTTTTTGGTATCGCAGTGAAAAAGGGTGATACCGCATTGCTCGGGAAAATCAATCAGGGCCTGGCCGCGATCAAGGCTGACGGCACCTACGACAAGCTTCATGCGCAATATTTCGATGCCGTCGCTAAATAAGGTAGTTTCAAATGAATATACTTCCTGACAGTGCCCAACGCGTTGCCGATCTGCTGACGGCAATGGGGCATGACAAGCAAGTCGTCATGTTGCCGGAAACCGGCAAGACATCCGCCGAGGCCGCTGCCGGGCTCGGTTGCAGTGTTGCCGAAATCGCCAAGTCGATTGTATTCAGGCGCTTGACCGATGACGCCGCCGTGATGGTGGTAGCCAGCGGCAGCAATCGCGTCGATGAAACCAAGGTGGCGGCGCTTGTCGGTCCACTGGGGAAGGCCGATGCGCGTTTCGTCAGGGAGCGTATCGGTTATGCCATCGGTGGCGTTTGCCCTATAGGCCACCTCGGCAAGACGGTAATGCTGATAGACCAGGATCTGCTGGAGCTTGGCAGCGTCTGGGCTGCGGCAGGGCATCCGCACGCGGTCTTCAACCTGACGCCGCAGCAACTGGTGACGATGACTGCGGCGCCGGTTGCCGATGTCGCGCTGCGTGCCTAAGTTGATTGTTTCGAGCAAGTCATGACTGACCATGGTGACGACAGCGTTATTGCTGATCATACTGCCTCACCTTGCATCAACGTTTGCGTCATGAACGTCGACAGCGGTTGGTGTGAAGGCTGTTGGCGAACTCTGGATGAAATAGCCGCCTGGTCGGACGCCACCGATGAGCAGAAACGCAGCATCTGGCAGCACATCTTGCTACGCCGGGAGACCCGATGACCGCCCCATCGTTACCGCCGACCATGCGTGTGCTGGAGCGCGGCTGGCTGTCGTCCAACAACATCCTGTTCCTGGGCCGCGAACAAACGGCGCTGGTCGATAGCGGCTACCTGAGCCACGCGGCGCAAACAGTGGCGCTGGTGGCGCACGGCTTGCAAGGGCGGCCGCTGGACCGCTTGCTGAATACCCACCTGCATTCAGATCATTGCGGTGGCAACGCGGCTTTGCAGCAAGCGTGGCGCTGCCATACATCGATTCCAGCCGGACAAGCCGAACAGGTACGTAACTGGGACCGGGATGCACTGACTTACAACGGCACCGGTCAGCAATGCGCGCCTTTCAGTTTCGACGATACCTTGCAATCCGGTGACTTGCTGACGCTTGGCGACATGCAATGGCAGGTGTTGGCAGCGGCCGGCCATGATCCGCATTCCCTGATTTTTTATTGCCAGGAGCACGGCATCCTGATTTCCGCCGACGCCTTGTGGGAAAACGGGTTCGGCGTGATTTTTCCTGAACTGGATGGCGAATCGGGTTTTGCCGAGGCGCGGGCGACGCTGGAATTGATCGCCACGCTGGATGTACGCCTGGTGATTCCAGGCCATGGCAATCCATTCAGCGGTATCGCCGCGGCGCTCGATACGGCCTTTTCACGACTCGACTATCTGGCCGCCGATCCGCAACGCAACGCGCAGAACGCAGTCAAGGTTTTGCTGAAGTTTTTGCTGCTGGAACGGCAACAGATCAAATTGACAGACGTACCGCCGATGCTGGCCAGCCTGCCCTTGGTGGCGGCGACCAACCGCCGTTATCTGCAACGCAGCGAAGCCGACCTGAGCGAGTGGGCGGTGGCGCAACTGGTACGTGCCGGAGCCGCCGAAGTACGTGACGGCTTCTTGTACAACCGACATTAAATCGGTCTGCGATGCTTGGTAGGCAGGGATGATCCCAGCTGGGCTTTAGAGGACAAAATCTAGCACGATCGTACTTTTTTGTTTCCCTTTCCCTCTATAATCAAGCTCTTCATACCCAATACAAGAGGTCGTTATGGCATTGCCCGTTGCGTTGCAAAACCTGAGCCTTCCCGTCATCGGTTCGCCGATGTTCATCGCTAGCGGCCCGGCCCTGGTAGCCGCGCAATGCAAGGCAGGTATCGTTGGTTCGTTCCCGGCCCTTAACGCCCGTCCCGCGGAATTGCTGGATGTCTGGCTGACAGATTTACAGGCGGAACTGGCTGCATACAAGGCAGCGCATCCTGACGCAAAAATCGGGCCGATTGCTGTCAACCAGATCGTCCATCAATCAAACGACCGCCTGGCGCATGACGTCGCCGTCTGCGTCAAGCACCGGGTGCCGATCATCATCTCCAGTCTGCGCGCGCCGCCACCGGAAATGATGGATGCGATCCACAGTTACGGCGGCATCGTGCTGCATGACGTGATCTCGATCCGCCATGCGCAGAAGGCGCTGGAAGCGGGTGTCGACGGCTTGATCCTGGTGGCGGCCGGCGCCGGCGGTCATGCCGGGCCCCTGTCGCCGTTCGCACTGGTGGGCGAAGTACGTAAATTCTTCAAGGGACCGATCGCCTTGTCGGGCGCAATCGCCACCGGCGACGCGATCCTGGCAGCGCAAGCGATGGGCGCTGACTTCGCCTACATCGGTTCGCGCTGGCTGGCGACCAAGGAAGCCCATGTCGACGATGCTTATCGCCAGGCGATTGTGGAATCGACAGCCGCCGACGTGGTGTACACCAACCTGTTCACCGGCGTGCATGGCAACTACCTGAAAAAATCCATCGTGAATGCCGGTCTCGATCCTGAAAATTTACCGGAAGCCGATAAATCGAAGATGAATTTCGGTTCGGGCGGTACCGGCGCCAAAGCCTGGCGCGATATCTGGGGCGCAGGCCAGGGGGTCGGCCTGATGGACGACGTGCCGAGCGTGGCGCAGATGGTGGATCGCTTGCAGACTGAATATCAAGCTGCGCGCCAGCGTTTGGCACTGTAATTCAGTACAGCGCGGGCACTAAGTGTCCAGGCAAAACCTAGGTTGATCCGATGACGATGGCTGTCAGCCAATCGGACAAAATCTGTAACAGTTGCGCTGGCTTTTCCAGCGGCGTCATATGCCCGCAGTCTTCGATCACCACCATGCTGGCGGCAGGAATCCGGGACGCCATCAGCTGTGCTTCGGCGATGCTGCTGAGCTGATCGTTACTGCTGGCGACAATCAACGTCGGGCAGCCGATGTTTTCCAGTTCGGCGTAACCATCGCTGCGTAGCGCCGACAACTGGCGGATGAAGACTTCCTTGCCGTTACGCAGCGCCATCGCCTGCAGTCGATCCAGCAGCACCCGGTCATGGGCGCGATCCGGATGCAGCGACGAGGCCAGCGCGCGGCTGGTCAAACCCTTGAACGGCACTTGCCTGGCCAGTTCCAGTTGCATCCGGTTGCCGGCAATTTCACGCGGATCCTGCTGGCGCGCGGAAGTATTCAGCAACGCCAGCGCGATTACCCGTTCCGGTGCCCGCTGCATGATCGCCTGCGCCACGTAGCCACCCATCGAGAATCCGATCAGGACGAAGCGAGGCGGTGCGTTCTGCAAGACGCGCGTAGCCATCGCGCTGATCGAGTCATCCTGGCCGAGATCGCCGAAATGCAGCTGGCCCAGCTGTGCCAGGCCGTCGCGCATATCGTCCCACAGGGTTTGATCCAGCATGAAGCCTGGCAGCAGCAACAGCTGAGGCAGGCTGCGATCGTGGCGATCGTGACTATGGTGGCTCAAAGGCTGCGTCATTATTTCTTAACCACTTCCTGTTCCACTACCATGTCGAGGGTCCACTTGATGGAGCTGGCGTCGGCTGGCGGGTTGGCGACTTGCTCTTCCAGAATCCGCAGGCGGTAAGCGATACCGGGTTCAAAATTGAAACCCTGGATGTTGCCGTACCAGAGCTGCCAGGGATCTTCCTTGCGTTCGCGAATCTGCAGGCAGGTGGTGCGCATCACGCCGGCGCTGCAAGGTACTTTTTCCGATGCCACATAGATGAACTTGATTTTTGCCGAGGCGCCCGGCTTTTCGCGCGCATGGAAACTCAGGGTTTGGCCATCCAGGGTTTTCATTTCCATCTGCTGGCCGTCGATCCTGTATTGATTCACCGCTTGCAATTTATCGAGGAAATCAGCTTCGAATTGCATTGCAGGCCCGGGGCAAGCCATGCGGGTTGTCACTGCCTGGACGATCGTCAACTGGCCGGGCCCGCGCACCGAGTACGGTGCCGAGAACTGGTTACAGCCGGCACGGCCGCTGACTCTTCCCTGGCCTTTTTCCTGAGCGAAATTCAAGATCACCGGCTCGCCGTTGTCGCCATGCGGCACGGTGTGCCCGGCCCAGCGCGTCAGTTCCCAGCGCGACGCGATGAGTGCTGCACCGTTGTCAGCCGTGGGTTGCGGGGGAGTGCCGGCGCAGGCGGCCAGGTTAAGACCGGCAGCGGCGCCGAGCGACAGGCAGCGGATCAGGGAACGTGGAAAAGCGGCAAGCGTCATGTGGACTCCATGCAAAGGGTTGGCGTACAAACGCAAGCGCATATTTTAGCGTAATGACATCATTCCAGCCATCTGGCGCGGCTGGCCGCCAGTGCTACGGCGATGCACAGCACGCCGACCAGTGACAAGGCCGCAGGCAGGCCGAAGCCATGCGCCAGAAAGCCGATAAGCGGCGGGCCGATCAGGCCGCCGGTATAACCCATGGTGGTGACGCCGGCCAGCGCGGTCGGGCCGTGGCGGCCGGCGGCGCTGAAGATAAAGGGGAAGATGGTGGCAACGCCGACGCCAGTCAGCGCAAAGCCGACGATAGCTATCGGGATTTGACTGGCAAGTAACGCGATCAGCATGCCGATACCCGCTAACAAGCCGCCACCGGCGACGACACGGCGCGCACTGAGTGCTTCCTTCAGTCTGTCGCCGACGATACGCGTCAGCAGCATCATGCCCGCAAAGAACGCAAAGGCCAGCGGCGCCACGCCGTCGCTGGCAAACAAGCGGTCCTTCATGTAGACCCCGCTCCAGTCGGCCACTGAACCTTCGACGATTGCGCCGCCAAAGGCCACCACGCCGAGCGCAATCAGCGGACCATGCGGTAGCGCAAAGTGTTTTTTGCCAGCGATATATTGCGGCCGGTCATTCGGCAAGGCGCGGTAGCACAGCCGCAGCGGAATCGCCACACATGCGGCGATCAGGCCGAAATGTACCAATGGTGCGATCTCCATGCCGGCAACGACGCTGCCGAGCAAGGCACCGGACAAGGTGCCGACGCAAAACCAGGCATGCAGCTGCGACATGATCGAGCGCCCGGCGAGTTTCTCGGCTTCTGCGCCGAGCGTGTTAATCGCCACATTGAAGCAGCTGGAAAAAGCGCCCACGCAGAGCATTGCCAGCATCAGCAGCGGCAGCGTGGGCGCCAGTGCGAGGCAGGGAATGGAGAGCAACAGCATCAGGCCGGCATACCAGCTGGCGCGGCGCGCGCCGTAATGGCCTACCAGCCATGCGGCCAGTGGAAACGAGCCGACTGCGCCAATGCCGCCGCCTAGCAGGAACAGGCTGAGGCTGGCCGGATCCAGTTGCAGGTTATCGCGCAATGCAGGGATGCGTGAGACCCAGCTGGCGTAGATCACGCCCAGCAGCAGGAACAGCAGTGGCAAGGCCGCCCGGCGCATGGGGGTGATGACGACGACGTGAGCAGAGGCTGGTGATGCGATTGGGTTGGACATTGCAGGAGGTGGTGAGAGCTTATGCAGACTGCACAGACAGCGGAACGATCATGGCTGACGGCGAGTCGTCAGCCATGATCCCGGACGATCAGAAGTCGGCAGGCATGTCTTTCAGATGCAATTGCAAAGCATCCAGCAAGGTCTGGCAAGCCTCATCGGTACCCACCGTGATGCGCAGGAACTGAGCAATGCGGGCGCTGCCGAAATGGCGCACGATGATGCCTTCGGCGCGCAGACGGGCTGCCAGCTTGGCGCCATCGTGGCGCGGATGGCGCGCAAATACGAAGTTGGCAGCCGACGGCAGCACGTCGAAACCGAGCGCAGTCAAGCCGCTAACCAGGTGCTGGCGGCTGGACATGACCGCCAGCCGGGTCTTGTCAAAGTGCGCCTGGTCCTTGATCGCCGCGGTAGCGCCGACGATCGCCATGCGGTCCAGCGGATAGGAGTTGAAGCTGTTCTTGACCCGTTCCAGCGCCGTGATCAGGTCCGGATGACCGATCGCAAAGCCGACCCGCAACCCGGCCAGCGAGCGCGATTTGGACAAGGTTTGCACCACCAGCAGATTGGGATAGCGAGCCACCAGCGGGATCGCGCTGTCGCCGCCGAAGTCGACATAGGCCTCGTCCACGATCACCACGCAGTCGGGCTGGCCGGCCACCAGCCGTTCCACTTCGGCCAAAGGCAGCAGGCAGCCGGTAGGGGCGTTCGGATTCGGGAAAATGATGCCGCCGGCGGGCGTGTTCAGATAATCGTCGACCCGCAGCGTAAAGTCCGCGGCCAGCGGCACCATCCGATGGGCGATCTGGTACAAGCCGCAATAGGTCGGATAAAAACTGTAGCTGATATCCGGGAACAGGATCGCTTGCTCGTGCTGCAGCAAAGCCTGGAACGCATGCGCCAGCACCTCGTCGGAACCGTTGCCGACAAATACATGGGCCGGTGTTATCCCGTGCGCGGCATTTTGTTCCGCCAGCGCCAGTTTCAGCGGCTCGGCATCCGGATTGGGATACAGCCGCAAGTTGTCGCCCAGTTCGGCGCTCATGGCCGCCAGCGCCAGCGGCGACGGACCGTACGGGTTTTCATTGGTGTTGAGCTTGACCAGCTTGCTCAGCTTGGGTTGTTCGCCGGGGGTGTAAGGCGTCAGGCGGCTGACGATGGGACTCCAGAATTTGCTCATTGTGTCGCTAAAAAAGGTAAGGGCTGAGGCTGCGCGGGTTGGCGAATCAGCCATATGGTAGCAAACCCGGCGCGGTCTGGCTGCTACCGGTGAAATTACCGGTGTGGCGGTGCTCTGGCAATGACTTGATTTACATCAAAGTAAATTCCGGCGCATCCCCTTAAAGTGCATGTCGACATTGACGATATAGGAATGGAAAATGAAGAAATCAGCATTGTTGGTCACCTTGGCAGGCGCATTGACACTGGGTTTTGTCGTTGGGGATGCCATGGCGCAAGAAAGTCCCTGGCAGGTACGCGTGCGCGCCGATTACCTGAAGCCCGCAGATAAATCGGATCCGATTGGCGGTGTTGGCGCATCCGATCGTTTGCACGTCAATGACAAGACCATACCGGAAGTCGATATTTCCTACTTCTTTACACCAAACTGGGCGGCTGAACTGGTCTTGACCTATCCGCAGAAGCAGGATGTTTCGCTGGACGGGATAAAGATCGGCACGTTCAAGCATTTGCCACCGACGCTGACGATGCAATACCACTTCCTGCCGCAAGCGCAGTTCAGCCCCTATCTTGGCGCCGGGCTTAACTACACGCGCATTTCCAGCGTCGATCTGCTGAATGGCGCAGGTGGCCTGGATAGCAGCAGCTGGGGTCTGGCATTGCAGGCCGGCCTTGATTACAAGCTGGATAAAAACTGGTCGTTGAACCTGGATCTGAAAAAAATGCAGATTCGCAGCGACGTATATGCGGGCGGTGAAAAAATCAGTCGCGTCAAGATCGATCCTTGGTTGATCGGCATGGGTGTCGGTTACCGTTTCTAAGCAGGATTTGCGTGTTTGTTGTTTAAAGATCGATTGTTTCCTCAGGCCTTAAACAGGCTGTTGCGCGCCGGGTATGAAACTGCCTGGCGCGTTTTTTTCGGGGCTACTGGTAACATAGAGGACTCAGCACGCGGACCAGATCCGTGCAATTTCTATGCGTTACAGGAGCCCGCCCTTGAATATACTAGCCGCCAATCAACTCTCTTCGATCTGGAGTTTTCTTCTTGAATCATCCTTGCACTATGGCCTGAACGCCGTGCTGGCCATTTTCACGCTGGCAGTCGGCTGGTGGCTGTCGTCGCGTTTCGCCAATGCACTTGACCGGGTGATGGCCCGCGCCAGCCTGGACGCCACCTTGCGTCCGGTGCTGCGCAGCGTGTTGCTGTGGCTGGTACGCCTGATCACGCTGGTCGCCGTGCTGGGCCAGTTCGGCGTACAGACCGCCAGTATCGTCGCCGTCCTCGGCGCGGCCGGCCTGGCGATCGGCCTGGCCTTGCAGGGAACTTTGCAAAACATAGCAGCCGGCATGATGTTGCTGTTCCTGCGACCGTTCCAGGTCGGCGAATACATCTCGAATGGCAGCATCGAAGGCACTGTCGATGAAATCGGCTTGTTTGCGACCAAGCTGACCAAGGCTGACGGCATCTGCCTGTTCGCGCCGAACAATCAGTTGTGGAATAGCGCCCTGACCAACTTTAGCCGCAACAACACGCGCCGCATCGATATGCCGATCGGCATCAGTTACAAGGATGATCCGGCCGTTGCGATTAAAGCGTTGCAGAAACTGTTGATGGCAGACGATCGGATCCTGGCGACGCCGGCGCCGATGGTGGTTGTCACCGACCATGCCGAAAGCGCGGTCATGCTGAATCTGCGAGCCTGGACCACCACCTCCGAATACTGGGCGGTACGCTGGTCGATTGCGCAAAATGTTCAGGCAGCGCTGGCAGCCGTAAATTGCTCGATCCCGTTTCCGACGCGCGAATTGCTTATCACGCATGAGGCGGAAACCAAGATTGGTGGTTGATCGGCCGGTTTTTGATCTGATACTTGCTAAATTGAAACCTATAATAATTTTGCATAAGTCTATGCCTAGATGGCATTAGATCGCTTTGCCAACTTTCGTTACAGTTCCGCTGCGCGGCGGCGCGTTCCCGAATGTTGAACTGCCGCGTGACTGCTTCCGGGTTTGAGTTTGAATTTGAACTGAACCTGGCGAGCGGTCCACAATTACCTACAAGATCAGGAGATATATGTCTACCACCCGCACACTCGCACTGCGTGCTTTTAATCGCACCTTCAATCGCACCCTCAATTCCTACGCGGTGATGATGTTCAGCGCCTTATTGCTCTCCACCACCGTGGCGCATGCGCAAGATAACCAGGCCAAGCTGCCGAACGTGATGATCCTGGCAACCGGTGGCACGATTGCCGGCACCGGCGCCGACAGCACCACCACGGTTGGCTACACGTCAGCCACAGTCGGCGTCGAAAAGCTGATTGCTGCAGTGCCAGAGTTGAAGAAAGTCGCCAATGTCAAAGGTGAGCAAGTATTCCAGATCGCCAGCGAAAGCATGACCAACGACCATTGGCTGAAGCTGGCCAAGCGCGTCAACACCTTGCTGGCGCAACCGGACGTGGACGGCATCGTCATCACCCACGGCACCGACACTATCGAAGAAACCGCTTATTTCCTCGACCTGACCGTGAAGAGCCGCAAGCCGGTGGTGATCGTCGGCGCCATGCGTCCTTCGACCGCGATCTCGGCCGACGGCCCGATCAACCTGTACAACGCAGTCCTGCTGGCCGGCAGCAAAGATGCGATCGGCAAGGGCGTACTGGTTTCACTCAACGACCAGATCAATGCTGCACGCGAAGTAACCAAGACCAACACCTCGACTACCGACACCTTCAAGTCGCCCGAACTCGGCATGCTGGGTTATATCCAGGGCAACAAGGCGTACTTCTACCGGCAATCGACGCGTAAGAACACGGTCGATACCGAATTCGACGTCAGCAAGCTGGACGTGCTGCCACAAGTTGATATCATCTACGGCTACGCCAACATGACCCGCGCGGCACTCGATGCGCAAGTCGCCTCGGGCGCCAAGGGCATCATCCAGGCTGGCGTCGGCGACGGCAGCATTGCGGCGCAAATGAAAACGCCGCTGGTCGAAGCACGCAAGAAGGGTGTGATCATTGTGCGCGCCAGCCGCGTCGGCCAGGGCATCGTTGCCCGCAACGGCGAAGCCAACGATGATGAACTCGATTTCGTGGTGTCCGATACGCTGAATGCACAAAAAGCACGCATCCTGTTGATGCTGGCACTGACCAAGACCAACAACACCAAAGAAATCCAGCGCATGTTTTACACCTATTGATCATGTCTGCATGACATAGGTAACGGCAGCAAAAAGCCAGCTAAATCATATCTGTGATTTAGCTGGCTTTTTTTATTTCCAGGCCGAATTTGGCCGCATATTTGCCGGCGTCACCGCAGGCGTTGAGCACGAGTCCCGATACAACGGTGCTAAGATAAGCGCCGTACAAGCGATAGGGCGATTGCGTAATGTTTTTTGCGTTGCAGAAATCACCAATCAACAATCAAAAACAGGGGCGGCAGTTGAACATTCGCAGAGAATTTTTCATCTTTGGAATTGCCGGGATCGCGGGATTCTTAGTCGATACAGGCGTGCTGTATCTGTTAAAGGGAGCGCTGGGTTTGTACTGGGCACGCGTTCCCTCCTTCTTCTGCGCCGCGACTGCTACCTGGTTGTTGAATCGGCAATTTACTTTTCGCAATCGCGTATCGGGCGTGCCGATCATTCACGAGTATGTAAAATATTTCGGTCTCATGTTGGGCGGCGGCGTAGTCAATTATCTCGTCTACGCGATGGTGGTTTCATTGATGCCTGCATTTGTTTTCAGGCCGCTGATAGCCGTCGCGATGGGGAGCATCGCGGGGATGTTTATCAACTATTCTTTTGCGCGACATTTTGTTTTTCACAGGAAATCGAGATAGTTTTCCTGCATCGGCACTCGCTACCGTTCTGATCGGGAGAGCCGGCGCTAATTCTATCTCAGGAGTAATCTTGCGGATGGTTATCTGTTGGTGTAAGGTCTCTAGCGTTTATAGGCAGTTACAATCGTTGCATCATTTGGTAATTTTTAAAGATCGAAGCTCATGTCCGAAGAATTCGAAGTCCCCAGCCCGCACGAACAGCATCTGGAACACGTCACCGAACACGCCCATGGCCGTGGCGATAATTTCGCCGGCAAGATCGCGGTGATGACCGCCATCATGGCGACCGTCGGCGCCATGTTCAGCTACCAGGCCGGTTCCACGGAGAGCGAAGCGGCGATGAACAAGAACAACGCCGCCATCAAGAAAACCGAAGCGTCCAACCAGTGGAATTATTACCAGGCCAAATCCAGCCGGCAAAACCTTGCCGAACTGGCTACGCATATTCCAGGCGTCGATGCGGCGCATTACACCGCCGAGGCGCAACGCTACAAGAGCGAAAAAGAAGTAGTGCAGAAGAAAGCCCAGGAGCTTGAGGCCGAAGCCAGTGCATGGGATGAAAAATCAGAACTGGTGTTGCATCAGCATCACCGCTGGGCGCAGGCGATGATGGCGATCCAGATTGCCATATCACTGGCGGCGATTACCCTGCTGACGCGCAAGGAGTGGCTGAAAAAAATGGCGTATGGTGCGGGAGCGGTCAGCGTGGTGCTGGGGACGCTGGCCTGGTTGCATATTTAAAAGTCGGCGACCATGAAAAAAAGACGGAAAGCGCTGTGCGTTTTCCGTCTTTTTTCATTTCAATCCAATCAGCGCGTGACAGGCTTGTAGCGAATCCGCTTAGGTTTGGCGCCTTCTTCACCCAGGCGCTTGCGCTTGTCGGCCTCATATTCCTGGTAGTTACCGTCGAAGAACGACACTTGCGATTCGCCTTCAAACGCCAGGATGTGCGTAGCGATACGATCCAGGAACCAGCGGTCATGGCTGATCACCATCACGCTGCCGGCGAATTCCAGCAAGGCGTCTTCCAGCGCGCGTAAGGTTTCGACGTCGAGATCGTTGGACGGTTCATCTAGCAGCAGCACGTTGCCGCCTTGCAGCAGGGTTTTGGCCAGATGCAGGCGGCCGCGTTCACCGCCGGACAGGTTGCCGACGATCTTTTGCTGGTCGCCGCCCTTGAAGTTGAAGCGGCCCAGGTAGGCGCGCGAAGGCATTTCAAAGCGGCCGACGGTGAGGATGTCAGCGCCGCCGGAGACGTCTTCAAACACGGTTTTCTGGTCCGACAAGGAATCGCGCGACTGGTCGACTATCGATACCCGGGCGGTCGTGCCGAGCACCACTTCGCCGCTGTCCGGCTGTTCCTTGCCGGTGATCATCTTGAACAGCGTCGATTTACCGGCGCCGTTAGGGCCGATGATGCCGACGATGGCGCCCGCTGGAATGCGGAAACTCAGGTTGTCGATCAGCATGCGGTCGCCGAATGATTTCGACACATTCTTGAATTCGATCACCTCATTGCCCAAGCGCTCGGCGACCGGGATGAAGATTTCCTGGGTCTCGTTGCGCTTCTGGTATTCGTGTTCGCTCAGTTCGTTGAAGCGTGCCAGACGAGCCTTGCTCTTGGCCTGGCGGCCCTTAGGATTCTGGCGTACCCATTCCAGTTCCTTGGCGATGGTTTTCTGGCGTGAGGATTCGGTCGCTTCTTCCTGTTTCAGGCGATCGCCCTTTTGTTCCAGCCATGAGCTGTAATTACCTTTCCAGGGGATGCCGTGGCCACGGTCCAGTTCCAGGATCCATTCGGCGGCGTTGTCGAGGAAGTAGCGATCATGGGTGATGCCGACCACGGTGCCGGGGAAGCGTTGCAGGAACTGTTCCAGCCACTCGACCGATTCGGCATCCAGATGGTTGGTCGGTTCGTCGAGCAGCAGCATGTCGGGCTTGGATAGCAGCAAGCGACACAACGCCACGCGGCGCTTTTCACCGCCGGAGAGGATGCCGATCTTGGCGTCCCATGGCGGCAGGCGCAAGGCGTCGGCCGCCATTTCCAATTGCAGGTCGAGATTGCCGTCGCCGGCGGTAGCAAGGATGTCTTCGAGTCGCGCCTGTTCAGCCGCGAGCGCGTCAAAGTCAGCATCTTCTTCCGCGTAGGCCGCGTATACCGCATCCAGTTTGGCTTGCGCTTCAAACGCTTCGCCCAGCCCGCCCTCGACGGCTTGACGTACCGTTTGTTCCGGATCGAGCTGCGGTTCTTGCGGCAGGTAACCGATATTCAAGCCAGGCATAGGCACCGCTTCGCCCTGGATATCTTTATCGATACCGGCCATGATTTTCAGCAAAGTCGATTTGCCGGAGCCGTTCAGGCCCAGCACGCCGATTTTGGCGCCGGGGAAGAACGACAGCGAGATATCTTTCAGGATTTGACGTTTAGGCGGCACGATCTTGCCGACCTTGTTCATTGTGTAGACGTATTGGGCCATGAGTAGCGATGATGATAAAAAGAAAAGCGATGAATAGGTAAGCAGCTAATGGTGAACTGAAAGCGCAGCCAAGCTGCCAAGAATAACCGATGCGGTCCGGGTTGACGAATTGTTAAGACTGGTCCCCGACGCCAGGCGCTGGGCGTATTGTAAACGTGCGCCACAATCCTTCGGCCGAATACAGAGCCAATGCACACCAGATGACGATGAAACCCACCAGCCGGGCGCCGTCCAGCTGTTCGTTATATAACCAGACGCCCAGCAGCAATTGCAGCGATGGCGTGATGTATTGCAGCACGCCGACCAGCGATAATGGCAGGCGGCGTGCGCCGGCGGCAAACATCAGCAAGGGAATCGAGGTAATCGGACCGGCAGCGACCAGCAGCCATTTGGTGGAAGCCGAGGCACTGACAAAGGTATTCTGATCCTGGACCGTAGTATAAACCAGGTACGCCAGCGCCAGCGGCAATACCAGCGCCGTTTCCAGCGCCAGGCCGGGCAGGGCGCCAAGGCTGGCGGTCTTGCGCAGCAAACCGTAGCTGCCGAAAGTGACTGCCAGCGTCAGCGCAATCCAGGGCGGATGGCCGGTTTGCCAGGTTAGCCAGAGTACGGCGGCGGCTGCCATCGCAATCGACAGCCATTGCACCGGGCGCAGCCGTTCGCGCAGGAATATGAAACCAAGTGCGACGCTGACCATCGGGTTGATGAAATAGCCGAGACTGGCTTCGACGATGTGATTGTTGTTGACGGCCCAGATGTAGGTGGTCCAGTTGGCGGTCAAGAGCAGTGCGCTGGCCATGAAGCCGCCGATGACACGCGGCTGCCGCAGCATCGGCGCTACCCACGCCCATTGCTTGCGCACAGTCAGTACGATCACCAGGAACAGGAACGACCACAGCATTCGGTGCATGACGATATCGACCGGCGGAATTTCGGCTTCGAGCGCCTTGAAGTAGATCGGGAACATGCCCCACAGGACGTAGGAGGCGATCGCGTAGAACATTCCTGCTTGCATGGCTTCGGTCTATAAAAGGTGGAAGAGCGGTTGAAAGAGCGGTGGCAATCGCGTATTGCGTTTTTAATATTTATTTCGAGTGCTTTTGGATGGTACCTGACTAACATCCGGCATTTTACGCATAAGCAGCGAGCCTGATATTGCGGATATGCATATGGCCGATGAATCAGGCCACCAGCAATTCCTGAAAATAATAAATCGTCGAACCCAGTTCCGGTGGTGATTGATACGGACTGATGCGGTCACGGCGGAACGGTACCGCATGGGCAAACACCGGGCCGTCATACACGAAAGTATGGAATTCGCCGTTTTCGCCGCAGGCGTCTACGCCCGGTGGCAGGTCGGCGAGAAAAGCCGCATCGAATTCACGCCCGCAAAAATCTTGCGACAGATGGTTGCCATTGACGCACACCACCAGTGCCTTGAAGCCGAGCGCCAGGAATTCATCCACCAGTTGCCGGCGTGGCTGATTCCATAGCGGCAGGCAGGCTTGTAGTCCGGCCTCGGCACAGACTTTTTCTTCCCAGTCGCGATGCGCTTGCAAATCGATATCGCCGAACACGGCATGGCGTATGCCGGCACCGTGCGCATCACGCAAGGCCGCGATGAATTTTTCTTCATACTGTTGCCAGCTGGCGCTATAAAACGCCAGCGATACACCGAGCGCATCTGCCTGCGCTTGCAGCAATGCCGGTGGTACGCCGTGCGAACGGGCGCGCTTGCCGCTTTCATCCAATGCTGTAATCAGGTGTTGGATTTGCATGCCGTTTTGACGGGCGTGCCACAAGGCCAGGCAAGAGTCCTTGCCGCCGCTCCATGACACCAGTGCGTTTGTCGTGTGAGTTGTCATGCCTGGGCTGCCGCTTGTGAAAGGCGTCGATGTTCCGGCCTGGCTACATAGCGATGCAACAGCAAGCCGCCGACGCCGCAAATCGTCATCACCACCATCAGCGGCAACGCCGTACCATCGTGCCACAAGCTCATGCCGATGCCGGATGCGATGCCCAGCGAAAATTGCAAAGTGCCCATCAAGGCTGAAGCCACGCCGGCTTGCTTGCCTTGTTGCGACAAGGCGATGGCCGAAGCATTCGGGCTGATGAAGCCGTAGCAAGCCAGGTAGCCGAAGAAGCCAATCAGCAGGATCGGCAGGTTGTTCACGCCGCAAGCCACCAGCACTGCCACCAACAGGGTCAGGATAGCCGGCAGCCACAGGGCGCGGCCGAGGATGGTGTCGAGTGCATATTTTCCGACCAGGCGTGCATTGATCTGCGAGGCGGCAATCAGGCCGAATGCATTCGTGCCGAATACGAAACCGAAATGCTCAGGCTTGATGCCGTGCAGTTCGATCAGGACAAAAGAAGAGCCTGTAATATAGGCGAACATGCCGCCTTGCATCAGGCCGCCGACCAGGCTGTAAGAGACGAACTGGCGATCCAGCAGCAGTCTGCCGTATTGTTTCAGGGTGCGGCCCAGATGTAGCGGTTCTGCTTTGTGGCGGTTCAGCGTTTCCTGCATCGTGTAATGGATCGCCAGCAGGCAAAACAAGCCGAAGGCGGCGAGGCCGCCGAAAATCACGCGCCAGCCCCAGAATTTGAGCACGCTGCCGCCGATCAACGGCGCCAGGATCGGTGCCAGGCCCATTACCAGCATCATCAGTGAAAACGCTTTGGCGGCGCCGGTGGTGCCTAGCCGGTCGCGGATTACTGCGCGTGCAATGACCATGCCGGCGCAGCCGCCGAGGCCTTGCAGGAAACGGGATACGATTAGCGCGGTTACGTCTTGCGATACCATGCAGGCTAGCGAGCCTAGCAGGTACAGTGTCATGCCGACATAGAGCGGCGGCTTGCGGCCGAAGCGATCGCTGAGCGGGCCGTAAAACATTTGGCCGACTGCTAGTCCTACCAGGAAGCTTGCCAGGGTGAGTTGTACCAGGTTGCTGCCGACGCCTAACTCTTGGGCGATGGTGGGGAAGCTTGGGAGGTACATGTCGATCGACAGGGAGCCGATGGCTGTGAGGGCGCCTAGCAATAGTAGCCAGCCCGGGAGTAGTTTCTCGGGGCCCGGGGTGTCAGGTGTGTTTGTCATTGGGGTGCTTGGCGTTGCACAATTTGCTTGTGCTTCAGTGGTTGTTTATAGCGGGTGGAGTGCGTCGGCGGGAGGGCCGGGTGGTGCGCCAAATACGGATCTGTCTGGCGACCTGGAACGTTGTACATGTTACACGAACATCCCGATATCTGCCGAGACCGACCCAGGAGTAGTTAATTGGGGTCAGAGTTTTTTTTCGCAGGCTTTATCGCGAAACTTGACTCTGAGGTAGCCCGGGTTTGATGGACATCCCAAATAGGGGACAATATGTCCTCGAGAGGATCCCATGAAAGCAAAGCTACCTTCCCCGTTACCAACGACTAAGTCTATCGCCCCTGAACAGCCAAAGCGCGCCACGTTTACAAAGGCCTTCAAGCTTCTGGCTGTCGAGCGCATGCGACAAGGCGAGAAGAGTCCAACTGAACTAGCCCTGGAGTTAGGGATTCGCCGAAATCAGCTCTATAAATGGGCCAAGGCATTGGATGAACGTGGCCAGGCTGCCAGTTTCAATGGCGCTGGCCGGTTGCCGAAAGAACAGGAAAGCGAAGTAGTTCAGCTACGCCGTGAACTAGCGCG
>NZ_FOQI01000007.1:0-181073 GCF_900113705.1 Collimonas sp. OK307
CCTATAACCTTAGCAGGTTATATGATGAGCTTATTTGTTTGCCAAGGTGTAACACACCATTTGGACATTCATACCCAACCGGGTTCACTCACCCTAGTGAACCCGGGTTAAAAAACTACTTCTTCTAGATTGCGTTGTGCGTTGCTCCACCTGGAGAACGAACAGCGGTTACAAGTTATGCCTGATGACCATAGCGATTTGGTACCACCCCTTCCCATCCCGAACAGGACCGTGAAACGAATTTGCGCCGATGATAGTGCTGCAACCAGTGTGAAAGTAGGTCATCGTCAGGCTTTTATTAAAAAACCCTCTGAGCTTATCCTCAGAGGGTTTTTGCTTTGCGTTTTCGATTCATGCAATAGCATCATTTCCTGCAATTTCAGCTTTGCGGCAACAAAACCACTGTGTTTTTAACCAGTTGTCCTGTATGATTCATTGATTCACATAAAGGCCAACTGCGATGATAGGTCGTCTTTCCGGAATTCTGCTTGAAAAAAATCCTCCCCAATTATTGATTGATTGCAACGGCGTCGGCTATGAAGTCGGTGTGCCGATGAGTACTTTCTATAATCTGCCTGGGCTGGGTGAAAAGGTGGCCTTGCTGACGCATCTGGCGATACGCGAAGATGCGCATGTTTTATATGGTTTTGGCACCGCTGAAGAGCGTAATGTATTCAAGCAGTTGATAAAGATCAGTGGCGTTGGCGCCCGTACCGCATTGTCCATCCTGTCCGGCATGTCGGTGCAAGATCTGGCGCAGGCGATCACCATGCAGGAAGCTGGACGGCTCACCAAGGTACCCGGTATCGGCAAGAAAACAGCCGAACGTCTGTTGCTCGAATTAAAAGGTAAGCTAGGTGCCGACCTGGGACCCGTCGGCAGCCATCATGCCAGCGATGTCAGCGGCGACATCCTGAATGCCCTGATTGCGCTTGGCTATTCGGACAAGGAAGCCATGTTGGCGCTCAAGCAGCTACCGCCAGATACCACCGTGTCAGATGGGATCAAATTGGCATTGAAAGCATTGTCCAAGCTATAAGTGAATTGCTGCAATAAGTTGCAGCAGCAAGTTGTGGCACTAAGTTGTTGCAGGACAGCACAAAGCTGATCATTATTGCTTTATTGGTGGGGCGGATGTCTTTTTTTATATCTAATCGCTGCAGTCTGGCTACAATCCGACCATGAGTATCCAAACCGACGATTTCACCGAGCAACGCATTATCGCTCCTACGCCTGCTTCGCCGAACGAAGAGGCGATCGAGCGCGCGTTACGGCCCAAGCAACTGGACGAATACGTCGGCCAGGAAAAAATACGCGACCAGCTGCAAATATTCATTACCGCCGCCAGGCAACGGCGCGAAGCATTGGATCACACTTTACTGTTCGGTCCGCCGGGCTTGGGCAAGACAACGCTGGCACATATCATTGCGCGCGAAATGGGCGTCAATCTGCGCCAGACTTCAGGCCCGGTGCTGGAACGCGCCGGAGATCTGGCCGCATTGCTGACCAATCTCGAAGCCAATGACGTGTTGTTCATAGATGAAATCCATCGTTTGTCGCCAGTGGTGGAAGAAATCCTGTATCCGGCGCTGGAGGATTATCAGATCGATATCATGATCGGCGAAGGTCCGGCAGCGCGCTCAGTGCGCCTGGATCTGCAACCGTTCACGCTGGTAGGTGCAACCACCAGGGCCGGAATGCTGACCAATCCGCTGCGTGACCGCTTCGGAATCGTCGCTCGCCTTGAATTTTATACGCCGCAACAGTTAGGCAAGATCGTGACCCGTAGCGCTTCCTTGCTGGGTGCGCCGATAGTGGATGATGGCGCCTTTGAAATTGCCAAGCGCAGCCGCGGTACGCCGCGTATCGCCAACCGCCTGTTACGCCGGGTGCGCGATTATGCCGAAGTCAAAGGCAATGGTGAAATCACCAAGGCGATGGCAGATGCTGCGCTGGTCATGCTGGATGTCGATCCGGTCGGTTTCGACGTCATGGATAGAAAATTGCTGGAAGCAGTGTTGTTCAAATTCGGTGGCGGCCCGGTCGGTCTGGACAATCTTGCCGCTGCTATCGGCGAAGAACGCGACACGATCGAAGATGTACTCGAACCGTACCTGATTCAGCAAGGATATTTGCAGCGTACGCCGCGCGGCCGTATTGCTACTCCGCTGGCCTATACGCATTTTGGCGTAGCACCGCCACGTACCGGTCCGAATGGTGAGTTATGGGGGCAAAATTAATCCGCCTGCAGGTGGCGATGCTGGTGCTGACGTGACACCGCAGCCGCCAGCAGCAATGCAAATCTGGGTTGATGCCGATGCATGTCCGAACGTCATCAAGGAAATTCTGTTTCGAGTCGCTGATCGATTGCAAATCGTTGTAGTTCTGGTGGCTAACAAGTTGTTGAGAGTGCCACCGTCCCGCTTCATCAAGGCAGTTCAAGTACCGTCCGGCTTTGATGTTGCCGACCGTGAAATTGTTCGATTGCTGCAAGCGGGAGATCTGGTGATCACCGCTGATATTCCACTTGCTGCCGATGTGCTTGAAAAGGGCGGCAAGGCATTGAATCCACGTGGTGAGTTTTATACCAATGACAACATCCAGCAGCATCTGACGATGCGTAATTTCATGGATGAGTTACGAGGTAGCGGTGTGGAAACCGGTGGTCCGGCAGCATTTAGCCAGAGCGACCGGCATTTGTTCGCATCACAGCTGGATCAGTTTTTACAAAAATCGCGCATGCGATGAATGTTTCTAATCAACGAAGAACCGCGGGCCCAGTGTCGTCCCGCAATATAAGTGTCTGAATGTCAATATTTCTGCGCTTGTGTAAAAATTAAACGTCACAGACAATACGATAGCCTTCACTAATAGTGTGCAAGCCAACCATGCTTATGTCTACCAAAGCTAACCGTTACGCCAACCAGCTTCTGGATGCGCGAGCGTGTGCCAAATTGATGCCGCTGTTGTCGGCTACTGACGTCCTGTCGCCGATGGATGGATACGACATCAGCAAACGCATTCTCGACGCCAGTATCGGACAAGGTGCTACGCCGATCGGCCGCAAGGTCGGATTCAGCAATCGCACCATCTGGCCAAAATACGGCATTACCGAAACGATCAACGCCCCTATCTGGGCGCATGTTTTCGACAATACCGTGCGCTACGCCGAAGATAACCGCGGGATTCAAAGCCTGGAGGGCGCGGTGCAGCCACGCATCGAACCCGAAGTGGTGTTCAGCCTGGGAAAAACGCCGGCGCCGGATGCGGATCTGGAAGAAATCGCCGAGTGCATCGAATGGATGGCGCACGCTTTCGAAATTGTCGTGTGTCCTTTCCCGGACTGGAAATTCGAAGCGGTCGATGCCATCGCGGCGTTCGGCCTGCACGGCACGCTGATTGTCGGCGAGCCGCATATGTTGTCGGCCGCTACCCGTCGCAACCTTGCCAGCATGCTGGCCAATGCTAGTGTCTCGTTATCGTGCTGCACCGAAGACTCGGTTACCTTGTGTGGCGCCGGTTTCGGTAGCGATGTACTGGACAGCCCGGTGCACGCTTTGTGGCATTTGCACCAGGTGCTGAATGCGCAGCAGCAGTTCGCGCCTCTGCAAGCCGGCGAGATCGTTACTACCGGTACCTGGACAGATGCCTATCCGGTGCAGGCAGGGCAGACCTGGGTCACTGCTTTTTCAGGGATTGCGTTACCGGGCCTGACTGTATCGTTCGTCTAAACTGCTAACGCTAACAAATAGCGCGGGCAAGAAAAATGCCGTTCAGCTAACAGCTTGAACGGCATTTTTTTTGCGAAACAGCTTGCATTGCCGGCAAACGAATTATTCTTCGCGTATCCAGGTCTGGGTACGGCCCAGCAAAGGTACGCCGATATAACCGCGCACATTCAATTTCTTGCCATCGTCGACCACCACCATTTTGCTTTTGTAGACCTTGCCGTTATCCGGATCAAGGATGGTGCCGCCATTGTATTCGTTACCATCTTTTTTCATGCCATTGATAATGGTCATGCCGAGGATAGGCTGGTCTTTCAGCTCACCTTCGCATTTGAGGCATTTCGGATTTTGATCCTGGCTCGGATCGCGTAACAGTTTCTCGATTTTGCCATGCAGGACACCATTGGCTTCGCTAATACGGATCAATGCCTTAGGTTTGCCGGTATGGTCATCGATATTTTTCCACAGGCCGACTGCTGAGCTTGTGTCTTGTGCGAACGCACCGCCAGCCAGCAAGGCGCTGCTGGCGATTGCCGCTGTCAAAAGTCGTATTAAAAGTTTATTCATGCTCTGTCTCCTGTTTCTGTCGTACCAGCCGCATTGCTGCCGACTGGCGCAACATTGTTATTGAGGAATCAAGATACTTTTAATTTTGCAAACTGTTCGCGCAACTTCTCAAGGGTACCCGAAAAGTTGGCCAGACGTTCCTGCTCCTGTGCAACCACCTGTGCCGGTGCTCTTGCCACAAAGCTCTCGTTGCCCAGCTTGGCCTGGGCTTTGACGATTTCACCCTCGATACGGGTGATTTCCTTGCCCAGCCGTTCACGCTCAGCTGCAACATCAATTTCTACTTTGAGCAGCAGCTTAGCATCACCGACTATCGATACCGGTGCTGGCGATTCGGGTAGAGTCTCTACTACTTGCACTTCTGATAATTTTGCCAGTGCCTGCAGATACGGTGCAAACGACAGCAGCGTGCTTTGCTGCTCTGCCGAACCGGCAATGATCAGCGGCACCCGCAATGCCGGCGACAGTTGCATCTCGCCGCGCAAATTGCGGCAGGCATCAGTCAGCGTCTTCAATTGCGTCATCCAGGCTTCAGCGCTTTCGTCGATCTTTTCCAGATTCGCTTCTGGATAAGGCTGGCGCATGATCGAATCGCCGGCTGCATCGAGTACCTTGCCGGTCAACGGCGCTACGCTTTGCCACAGGGCTTCGGTGACAAACGGGATAATCGGATGGGCCAGGCGCAACACCACTTCCAGTACACGTAGCAAGGTGCGGCGTGTAGCGCGTTGCTGCGCTTCGTTGCCTTGCTGGATCTGAACCTTGGCGACTTCCAGATACCAGTCGCAGTATTCATCCCATACAAACTTGTAGATGGCCGAGGCGATGTTGTCGAAACGGTAGTCGGCGAAACCCTTGGCGACGTCAGCTTCAGTACGCTGCAAGAGCGAAACGATCCAGCGGTCGGCTTGCGAGAACTGCAGGTTCTCCTTGTCGCAGACACCCGGTGTATGGCCTTCGAAACCGCAGTCTTTACCCTCTGTGTTCATCAACACGAAGCGGGTAGCGTTCCACAATTTGTTGCAGAAATTACGGTAGCCGTCGCAGCGGCCGAGATCGAAATTGATATTGCGGCCCAGCGTTGCCAGCGAGGCAAAGGTAAAGCGCAACGCATCGGTGCCAAAGGCAGGAATGCCATCGGCAAATTCCTTGCGGGTCGCTTTGGCGATACTGTCGGCTTGCTTCGGATTCATCAGGCCGACGGTGCGTTTTGCCACCAGCGTATCGAGATCGATACCATCGATCAGATCAATCGGATCGAGCGTATTACCCTTCGACTTCGACATTTTCTGGCCGTTGCCATCGCGTACCAGGCCGTGCACATAGACTGTCTTGAACGGCACCTTGCCGGTAAAGTGGGTGGTCATCATGACCATCCGTGCGACCCAGAAGAAGATGATGTCAAAACCGGTGACCAGCACCGACGATGGCAGGAACATCTTGTAGTCCGGCGTTTCTTCAGGCCAGCCCAGGGTCGAGAACGGCACCAGCGCCGACGAGAACCAGGTGTCGAGCACATCGTCGTCGCGTTTCAGTTCGCCGGTGTAACCAGCCGCTGCAGCTTGCGCGCGGGCTGCGGCTTCATCGCGGGCGACATAGATCTTGCCGTCGTCGGCATACCAGGCCGGAATCTGATGGCCCCACCACAGTTGGCGTGAAATGCACCAGTCCTGGATATTGTTGAGCCACTGGTTGTACGTATTGCTCCAGTTTTCCGGGATCATCTGGATTTCGCCGTTAGCGACTTTTTCCAGAGCGACTTCAGCAATTGATTTGCCCGGGAAGTGCGTGCCCTCTGGCGCCGGCTTGCTCATGGCGACAAACCACTGATCGGTCAGCATCGGTTCGATGACCACGCCGGTACGGTCGCCGCGCGGCACTACCAGCTTGTGCGGCTTGACCGATTCCAGCAAACCTTGTGCATCCAGGTCGGCAACGATTTGCTTGCGGGCCACGAAACGGTCCATGCCTTGATACTGGACAGGGCCGTTTTCATTGATCTTGGCATCCAGTGTCAGGATCGTAATCTGCGCCAGTTGATGGCGCTGGCCAACCGCGTAATCGTTGAAATCATGGGCGGGAGTGATCTTCACGCAGCCGGTACCGAATTCCTTGTCGACATAGCTGTCGGCGATGACCGGGATTTCACGACCGGTCAACGGCAGCTTGAGCATCTTGCCAACCAGGTGGCTGTAACGTTCGTCAGTCGGATCGACTGCAACGGCAACGTCGCCCAGCATGGTTTCCGGGCGTGTGGTGGCGACCGTAAGATGACCGCTGCCATCGGCGAACGGATAACGGATATGCCACATCGAACCGTCTTCTTCTTCCGACGCCACTTCCAATTCCGAGATGGCGGTACCCAGCACCGGATCCCAGTTCACCAGCCGCTTGCCGCGATAGATCAGGCCTTGTTCGAACAGCCGTACAAAAACTTCGACCACGGTGCCCGACAGTTTGTCGTCCATCGTGAAATATTCACGGCTCCAGTCGGTCGAAGCGCCCATGCGGCGCATCTGGCCGGTGATGGTCGATCCCGACTGTTCTTTCCATTCCCAGACTTTTTCAACGAATTTTTCACGGCCAAGATCGTGGCGCGAAATTTTCTGCGCATCAAGTTGCCGTTCGACCACAATTTGTGTGGCGATGCCGGCGTGATCGGTACCCGGAATCCATGCCGTGTTAAAACCGCGCATGCGGTGATAACGGGTCAAGCCATCCATGATGGTTTGATTGAAAGCATGGCCCATGTGTAGCGTGCCAGTCACGTTGGGCGGCGGCAACTGAATGCTGAAGGACGGTTTGTCCGCGTCGGTGGTGGCAGTGTAGTACCCGCGTTTTTCCCATTCCGTACGCCAGAATTGTTCAATCTCGGCAGGGTCGAAAGACTTGGCTAATTCCATGATTTGTTAGGGTTCTTTGCTAAAAGCGATCTAAAACGATGATTATAAAGTACGCAGCCGACTCGCTCCTAACAATGCTGTCCGGGGCGCATGGTTTTTTGGCGTAAACACAAATCGTGTAGACGAAATTGCCACGAATGCGGCTTCAATGCGGCTTCTATACTTGACCTGAGATAAGGAAGCCCGCATTTTCGATATACCGCGAGCCGATTGCGGGTGTAAAATCTTTTCCGTTGTCTCGAGCTTTGAACGTCGGGACAGCGAACGCTAGGGGTCCTGATTGCTGAAATGTTAATGCAATCGGGTGAGAAATACCCTCGAACCTGATCTGGGTAATGCCAGCGAAGGGAAGCTGTCGAGAATATTGTCGGCCGATTCACAAGATTTCACCGTGAGCCCGCGCCACTAGACTCGAAAACTCCTTTGCTGGCTCCAAGCCATATGAAATACAAGCAAAGGAGCCAAAATTGAACGCCAACCCAAAATTCCTGTCCGCCACTGCTACGGTGGATGAAGCCGCAATCCATCCTCTGCCGAATTCGCGCAAGATCTATATCACCGGTTCGCGTCCCGACATTCGCGTTCCAATGCGTCAGATCAGCCAGTCGGATACGCCAGCTTCGTTCGGCGCCGAAAAGAATCCGCCGATCTATGTCTATGACACTTCCGGACCGTACAGCGATCCTGACGTGAAGATCGATATCCGCTCCGGCCTGGCGACTCCGCGCCTGCCATGGATCATGGAACGCGACGACACTGAAGAATTGCCAGGCCCTAGCTCGGAATACGGCATCGAACGCCTGAACGATCCGAAACTTGCGGAATTGCGTTTCAACCTGCACCGCAAACCGCGCCGCGCCAAGACCGGCAAGAACGT
The DNA here is from genome assembly GCF_900113705.1 of Collimonas sp. OK307. GTDB lineage: Bacteria > Pseudomonadota > Gammaproteobacteria > Burkholderiales > Burkholderiaceae_D > Collimonas. The sequence continues at coordinate 8,076 of NZ_FOQI01000007.1, forward strand.
CTCGCAAATGCACTATGCGCGCCAAGGCATCGTCACGCCGGAAATGGAATTCGTCGCGATCCGCGAAAACATGCGCCGCAAGGAATACCTGGAAGAGCTGAAAGCCTCCGGTCCGATGGGCAACAAGCTGGCCGACCTGATGGGCCGCCAGCATCCTGGTCAATCGTTCGGCGCTTCGCTGCCCGCAGAAATCACGCCGGAATTCGTGCGCGACGAAATCGCCCGCGGCCGCGCGATCATCCCCGCCAACATCAATCACCCGGAAATCGAACCGATGATCATCGGCCGTAATTTCCTGGTCAAGATCAACGCCAACATCGGCAACTCCGCAGTGACATCCTCGATCGGCGAAGAAGTCGAAAAGATGACCTGGGCGATCCGCTGGGGCGGCGACAACGTCATGGACCTGTCGACCGGCAAACACATCCACGAAACACGCGAATGGATCATCCGCAATTCGCCGGTGCCGATCGGTACCGTGCCAATTTACCAGGCGCTGGAAAAGGTCAACGGCAAAGCCGAAGACCTGACCTGGGAAATTTTCCGCGACACACTGATCGAGCAAGCCGAGCAGGGCGTCGATTATTTCACCATCCATGCCGGCGTCCGCCTGCAATACGTGCCGATGACTGCCAAGCGGCTGACCGGCATCGTCAGCCGTGGCGGTTCCATCATGGCTAAATGGTGCCTGGCGCATCATCGCGAATCGTTCCTGTACGACCATTTCGAAGACATCTGCGAAATCATGAAAGCCTATGACGTCAGCTTCAGCCTCGGTGATGGCTTGCGTCCGGGGTCGATCTATGATGCCAACGATGAAGCGCAACTGGGTGAACTGAAGACCCTGGGCGAACTGACCCAGATCGCCTGGAAGCACGACGTGCAAGTAATGATCGAAGGCCCGGGCCATGTACCGATGCACCTGATCAAGGAAAACATGGACCTGCAACTGGAACAGTGCCACGAAGCGCCGTTTTACACGCTGGGACCATTGACTACCGATATTGCACCGGGCTACGACCACATCACTTCCGGTATCGGCGCCGCCACCATCGGCTGGTACGGTACCGCGATGCTGTGCTATGTCACGCCGAAGGAACATCTCGGCTTGCCGAACAAGGTCGACGTCAAGGACGGCATCATCACCTACAAGATCGCAGCGCATGCAGCCGATCTGGCCAAGGGCCATCCCGGCGCGCAGATTCGCGATAACGCCTTGTCGAAAGCGCGTTTCGAATTCCGTTGGGAAGACCAGTTCAATATCGGTCTCGATCCGGATAAGGCGCGTGAATTCCACGATGAAACCTTGCCTAAGGATTCCGCCAAGGTGGCGCATTTCTGCTCGATGTGCGGGCCGCATTTTTGTTCCATGAAGATCACGCAGGAAGTGCGCGAATACGCTGCCGCGCAAGGCATTTCCGAAATCGCCGCGATCAAGAAGGGGATGGAGGTCAAGGCGATCGAGTTCGTCAAGAACGGCGCGGAAATCTACAGCAAGCAGTGAGGCTAATCCTAGAAACGGCAGTAGACCACTTGCTTATGTTTGGAGAGTTACATGGACACCGGAAATATGAGAAATCTAGTCGTGCATCTAAAGGGTGAGAGCGTTACGCGCCCGATTGCACTTTTGCCGCAGCGCCTGGCGGCGTTGCTCCTCCTTGCAGGGGAAAACCCTGCCGCGTCGTCGCGCCTTGCCACACACACCGGCAAAAGCACACTCGGGCGCGTTCTACTACCGTCTCTAGAATGATGGAAATCGTACTCAATGGCGCGCCGCATCCGCTGGCCGACGGCGAGAACCTGCAACAGCTGATCGTGGCGCTGGAACTGGCCGGGAAAGCTGTTGCGGTGGCAGTCAACCGGCAGGTGGTGCCGGCCAGTTTGTGGCCGCAACGCGTCTTACAGCCGGAAGACAAGGTCGATGTGGTGCGCGCTATCGGCGGTGGTTAATCCACCTCCATAAACCTACTGCGCGACTCAATCTCTGGGCTGCGATGCTCGCCGTACTTTCGTACGGCTGTGCTTCTTACCCAGACCTTGAGCCGCTCGCTACGGTTTCTGGAGGCGGCACAGAGTCATTTGGATGCAAACAAATACGTCGTGCAATAGTGTTTTATACCGAAAGGATTTGTCATGAATCTGAACTCAACCCCTGAGACGGGACAACCAGATACCGGCCTTACCATAGCCGGCAAAATCTACAGCTCACGGCTGCTGGTAGGCAGCGGCAAGTATCGTGACCTGGAGCAAACGCGCGCCGCCACCGAAGCCAGTGGCGCCGAAATCATCACGGTGGCGATTCGTCGGGTCAACATCGGCCAGGATCCGAAGGCGCCGAATTTGCTGGACGTTGTGCCGCCATCGCGTTACACCATCCTGCCCAACACTGCCGGCTGCTATACCGCGGCGGATGCGGTTTATACGCTGCAACTCGGACGTGAATTGCTGAACGGGCACAAGCTGGCCAAGCTGGAAGTACTGGGCGACGAGCGCACGCTGTTTCCCAATATGCCGGAGACGTTGAAAGCGGCCGAAGCCTTGGTCAAGGACGGTTTCGACGTCATGGTGTACTGCAGCGACGATCCGATCCAGGCACGCATACTGGAAGAAATCGGCTGCGTGGCGGTGATGCCGCTGGCGTCGCTGATCGGTTCCGGCATGGGCATTTTGAATCCATGGAATCTGTCGCTGATTATCGAGCAGGCCAAGGTGCCGGTACTGGTCGATGCCGGCGTCGGCACCGCGTCCGATGCGGCGATTGCAATGGAGCTGGGCTGCGACGGTGTGTTGATGAATACCGCGATTGCCGGCGCGCAGGATCCGATCCGCATGGCCAGGGCGATGCGGCTGGCGATCGAAGCCGGACGCGAAGCCTTTCTCGCCGGCCGGATTCCGAAGCGCTTTGCGGCATCGCCATCTTCTCCGATGGCCGGACGAGTCAAGTGAACGATTCGGTAAACATCGACACGGCCGGCACAGCAGAGCCGGCCTGCGTGCTGGTGTTTTCCGGTTCGGACCCGAGCGGCGGCGCTGGCATGCAAGCCGATATCACCGCGATTACGGCGCTCGGGGCGCATCCGTTGTCGGTAGTAACAGTGCTGACGGTTCAGGACAACGAGCGGGTGTTCGGCGTTTTTCCGGTCGCAGCAGATCTGGTGCGGCAGCAAGCCCAGGTGCTGCTCGACCGTATCGATATCTCCGCGGTCAAATTGGGTATCGTCGGTAATCGCGCCAATGCCGAGGCGATTGCAGCAATCATCCGTGATCTACGTGCACGGCAACCGGATTTGCCAGTGGTGTTTGATCCGGTGCTGGCGAATGGCCATGGAGATAGCCTGGCCAGCGAAGATCCGGTTGCAGCACTCGCTCCTTTGTTTGAACTTGCCACGGTGATTACGCCGAATCGGGTCGAGGCGGATCGCCTGTGCGGCGCCCAGGCAAGTCCGGAACAACAAGCCGCGATGCTGCTTGAACGCGGTTGCCAACATGTGTTGCTGAAGGGTGGCCATGGTCCGGAACGAGATGAGGTATTGAACCGCTGGGTCAGCAGGACACAGCATCGCAACTGGAGCTGGCCGCGCTTGCCGGGCGAGTTTCATGGCAGCGGTTGCACGCTGGCGGCGGCACTGTCAGCGCTGCTGGCGCAAGGCATGGATATCGAGCAGGCCATCGATGCCGCACAAATTTATTGCCAGCAGACTTTGACCGAATCCTATGCAATTGCTTCCGGCCAGCGCATACCGAGCCGGACTCTGCCATTTCTAAAATTACGAGGATAAAGCGATGAAAGGTTTATACATCGTCACACCCGATTGGGATGACACCGAGAAGCTGCTACGCGTAACCGAGCAAGCCTTGCAAGGCGGCGCGGCGCTGCTGCAGTATCGCCATAAAACCGCCGATGCAGTTTTGCGGAAGCAACAGGCAGAAGCGTTGCTGAGCCTGTGTCGCCGTTACCAGCGTCCGCTCATTATCAATGACTATGTTGATCTGTGCCTGGAGCTGGATGCGGATGGCATTCATGTCGGCGGCACCGATGCCAGCGTGGCGGAGGTGCGGGCGATGGTCGGTGCGGACAAGATCGTCGGCGCTTCCTGCTATGGCGATCTGGAACTGGCGCATGCCGCGTATCGTGCCGGCGCCAGTTATGTGGCGTTCGGCGGATTCTATCCATCGCGGGTCAAGAAATATCCGGTAACTACATCGCCCGATATAGTCACGCGGGCTAAGGCGGAAATCGCTGTGCCGAATGTGGTTATTGGCGGCATGACGCAAGAGAATGCGGTGCCTTTGATTGCTGCCGGCGCAGACATGGTTGCGGCTATCAGCAGTGTTTATCTGGCAGATGATCCGACTGCCGCCGCGCGCAGCTTTGTGACCCTGTTCGCAAACAAATAGGCGCCCATGACCGCGGTTATATAACCGCGATCACTTGTGCCGAAGCCAGTCAGGTTTCCAACAAACTACGCAGCATCCACGCATTTTTCTCATGCAGCTGCATGCGCTGCGTCAGCAAGTCTGCAGTCGGCTCATCGGCTGCTGCATCCACTACGGGGAAAATCGAACGCGCGGTGCGGGTCACGGCTTCCTGTCCCTGCACCAGTTGCTGGATCATGGCAGTCGCGGTCGGCACGCCTTCTTCTTCCGAAATCGAAGTCAGCTTGGCAAAGGCCTTGTAGGTAGCCGGCGCAGGATAGCCGAGCGCGCGTATACGTTCCGCAATCAAGTCCACCGCCAGCCACAGTTCGTTGTACTGGGTTTCAAACATCAGGTGCAATGTATTGAACATCGGCCCGGTCACGTTCCAGTGGAAGTTATGGGTTTTCAGGTACAGGGTGTAGGTATCGGCCAGCAGCTTGCTGAGTCCGTCGGCGATCTTCTTGCGATCCTTGTCGCTGATGCCGATGTCGATGACTGCGACGCTTTTCTTTACCATTGCGCTACTCCTTCTGACAGTGATGTATGAAGATATGCAGCTCGATTCTATGTCAATTTACAAGAGACAAAGAAAAGCGTGTGTTTTAGCGCCGCAGCAACGTGTTTTCTAGCCGGCGACAGGTGTGCCTGACGTCCGCTGCGAGCTCCGATACATGTTGACGGTCAACGCTACCGCCGCCAGCGACGCCACTGCGGCAAACAGGAATACCTCGGGATAGCCGAATTCGCTCACGATCAGTCCAGCCAGCGGACCGGTGACGCCCAGCGCCAGATCCAGGAACACCGAGTAAGCGCCCAAGGCGCTGCCGCGGTTATTGGCCGGCACCAGATTCACCGCTTCCACTCCGAGCGCAGGGAAGATCAACGCAAAACCGAAGCCGGTGAGCGCCGCGCCAACCAGCGCCAGCGTCGGCGATCCTGCTTGCCATAGCAACAGCAACCCGAGTGCCTCCACCGAAAAACAGATGATCGCGACCCGGAAGCCACCGAAGCGCGAGATGGTGTGGGCAAACAACAGGCGTGCACCGACAAAGAAGGTGCCGAACATGGTCAGTGCAAATGCTGCATTCGGCCACTGGTGGCTGGCATAAAACAAGGTGATGAAGGTGGCGATAGAACCGAACCCGATCGAGCCCAATGCGAGGCCCATGCCATGTGGAAATACTTTGCGTAATACATGTTGAAACGGCAAGTGCTCACCGCGCACCACGGCTGTCGCAGCCTTTATGCGGGCAAGGAAGAAACCGCCTAGCGATAACACTGTCACCGTAGCGCCGACTGCCGCCAAACCCCAGGTATGGGCGATCACCACGCCCAGCGGGGCGCCGATCGCCAACGCGCCATAGGTGGCGATGCCATTCCAGGAAATCATGCGAGCCGTGTGTTGGGCGCCAACCCGGCCTATGCCCCAGGTAATGGCGCCGGTGCCTACCATGCTCTCGCCGCAGCCAAGTACCAGGCGGCCTATCAGCAGGATGGCGAGGCTAAGTGCCGGTATATGGGTAAAAAACGCCGCTATCAGCAGGAATGCGCCGCTGAGGCTGCAACCGATCAAGCCACGTAACACGGCGGTTTTGGGGCCGACTGAATCGGCCATGCGGCCAGCCAGCGGGCGACTCAGCAAAGTTGCCAGATACTGCATGCTGATTGCCAGGCCAGCCAGCACGGAGCTGTAGCCGAGGTCGGTGTGGACGTAGCCGGGCAGTACTGCCAGCGGAATGCCGATGGCAAGATAGCAAATGAAAGTAAAAAATGCCGTAGAGACAATGTGGAAAGTAACTGCGGTCTCGGGGATTGCGGCGATTACGACGGTCTCGGATGGCGACTGGCTGGCGCGGTCGAGACGAACTTCTTCTGACATGATGGACGACTTGGTAGATGGGAGTTGATTGTTACGAAGGTGTAGACAATGATGCAATGCGGTATTTTACGCTTCTAGCCTGGATATTGCTGGCGCTGGCAATATTTGCCATAAGTTTAGGCCGAGTTCAATTAAGTTAAGCCAAGATCAATCATGATCTGGTCATCAGGCAGGTGCGCCCGCAGCTTATAATACGGAGATGCAAAATCTTCTTCACAACCTCAATCCAGAACAACTCGCGGCAGTTACCTTGCCTGCGCAATCGGCACTTATCCTGGCGGGCGCCGGCTCCGGCAAAACGCGTGTGCTGACCACCCGCATCGCCTGGCTGATCCAGACCGGCCAGGTATCGCCGGCCGGCGTGCTGGCGGTGACGTTTACCAATAAAGCCTCGAAAGAAATGATGACGCGCTTGTCGGCGATGTTGCCGATCAACACGCGCGGCATGTGGATCGGCACTTTCCACGGCTTGTGCAATCGGTTGCTGCGCGCGCATTATCGCGATGCAGGATTGCCGCAGACCTTCCAGATCCTGGATTCACAAGACCAGTTGTCGGCGATCAAACGCTTGCTGAAAGCGATGAATGTCGATGATGAAAAGTATCCGCCGCGGAATCTGATGTACTTCATCAACGGCGCCAAGGATCAAGGCCTGCGCGCCAATGAAGTCGAAGCTAACGACGATTACAACCGCAAGTTCGTCGAGCTGTACGATTTGTACGACCAGCAATGCCAGCGCGAAGGCGTGGTCGATTTTGCCGAACTGCTGTTGCGCACCTATGAACTGCTGAGCCGCAACCAGCCGTTGCGCGAGCACTATCAATCGCGTTTCCAGCACATCCTGGTGGACGAGTTCCAGGATACCAACGATCTGCAATACAAATGGCTCAAGCTGATGGCTGGCCAGCGCGGTGCGGTGTTTGCCGTCGGCGATGACGACCAGAGCATCTACGCTTTCCGCGGCGCCAATGTCGGCAACATGACCGCGTTCGAGCGCGAATTCAGGGTCGAAAACGTCATCAAGCTGGAGCAGAATTATCGTTCGCACGGTCATATCCTGGATAGCGCCAACACCCTGATTGCGAACAACACCAAACGTCTCGGCAAGAATTTGCGCACCGATGCCGGTCATGGCGAACCAGTCAGAATCTACGAATCCACCAGCGATTTGCAGGAAGCGCAGTGGATTATCGAAGAGACCAAGAGCCTGATCAACGAGGGCGCCACACGCAGCGAAATCGCTGTGCTGTACCGCTCCAATGCGCAATCGCGGGTGATTGAACATGCGTTGGTGGCGTCCGGTATCCCATATCGCGTCTACGGCGGCCAGCGTTATTTCGAGCGTGCCGAAGTCAAGCATGCGGTCGCCTATTTGCAGCTGATGGATAATCCGCACAATGATTCGGCGTTCTTGCGCGTGGTGAATTTCCCCGCACGCGGGATTGGCGCGCGCTCCCTGGAACAACTGCAGGACGCGGCCAGACAATATGGCATCTCCCTCTACGCAGCGGTACCGTATGTGGCCGGCAAGGCTGGCGCCACCCTCGGATCATTCCTCAAGCTGATCGAAGGCGGGCGCTTTGAAACCCAGCATTTGCCGTTGCCGGAAATGGTGCAGATCGTGCTCGACATGAGCGGGTTGATGCAACACTACCGCAATGAACGGGAAGGTGCGGATCGTATCGAGAATCTGGAGCAGCTAGTCAATGCTGCCGCCTTGTTTGTCTCGGAAGAAGGGTTTGGCGCCGATGCGCCTGCTCTGCTCGGCCCCAAGGCTCAGGCGGTGTCAGGTGCTGCCATCACGACAGCCGACGGCATTGAAATTTTCGATGCCGACGCACCGTTGGCGGCGGTGATGTCGCCGTTGTCGGCATTCCTCTCGCATGCGTCGCTGGAGGCTGGAAACAATCAGGCTCAAGCCGGCGAGGACGCCTTGCAACTGATGACCGTGCACTCAGCCAAAGGCCTGGAGTTTGATGCGGTATTCATCACCGGCCTGGAAGAGGGGTTGTTCCCGCACGAGAATTCACAGAAAGAAGATGCGGGTGTCGAAGAAGAACGGCGTCTGATGTACGTCGCCATCACGCGTGCCAAGAAACGTCTTTACATGAGTTTTTCACAAACCCGGATGCTGCACGGCCAGACACGTTACAACATGCGTTCACGCTTTTTCGACGAGTTGCCGGAAGATGCTTTGAAATGGCTGTCGCCGAAAGTGCAGCAGCATAGCTGGTTCGCGAATTCGAAATCGGCTTGGGATGAGGCGCCCGAGAAGGCAGCCAACAGCATCGCCAAGAATTTCGGCAAGCGCGATATCGGCTGGCGCATCGGTGAAAATGTGGAGCACCTGAAATTCGGTGAAGGCGTGATCGTCAATATTGAAGGCAGCGGCGGTAACGCCCGCGCCCATATCAATTTCGGCAAGCACGGTATGAAGCTGCTGGATCTGAGTGTGGCGAAGCTGGAGAAGGTCGCCTAGGAAGGCAGGGTGGGCACTTGTGCCCACCCTGCGTTTACTCTTGCACAGGAGGAGCGTCCTGCGACGGCGGCAAGTCGGCTCCCGGCTTGCCAAAGATGTGGGTATATGTCGGGTAGAAAGAGCAATACATCACCACTGTCAGCGCAATCGATAACGGTAACAGGATCATGAGCGTGACAGCCTGGTTACCGACCAGCACTGCAATCAATACGCTGATGATCGCCGGCAGCACAACGCCGATGGCGGCCCAGGCCAGCCCGTAGACGGTAAAGGCTTTCATCTCGCGCGATACCGCGAAGAAGCTGTAGAAAACGGCTTTCATTACCCCCATTTTTTGCCACATGATGAGCGGCGCCGCATACCAGAATGCCATTGCCGCCGGGACGTAGACCGCGGCAGAAAAAAGCATCGCCAGCGACATGTTGGACTGTTGGATATCTTTGGCGTCGAGCGCGGCCTGGCCGGTTACCGCGGTCCAGAACACGCCGCCGTCAATCAGGGTCGAGGCGGCAAGCGCGATGACCGCCGCCACCAGGTAGAGGGCGCCCAGTGTCAGCAGGTTCTTCAAGGCCGGTGAGCGAAAGCCGATCAGCAACAGATTGGGATAGACGCGTTTGCCTTGTTCGATATTCACGCAAGCCTGCATGAAGGACATGGCAAATACCGGGACCAGAACCAGCGGCAGCACCTGCCCCAACAGCGGGACGATATTAAGCGCCAGCATCAAGAACATATAGGCCAGGAATAGTGTGGAGATTTCGGCAGGTTGTTTGCGGAACAACGCAAACCCTTCCTTTATCCATATCCATCCGGTTTTTGCAGGCAATTTTTCCATTATTTCAATCAAGAATTTCGTTTAAGAATTCCACTTAATACAGCGCCGGGGCCGGATGAGACACACGTTGTCGCAAAATCCGTTCGAAGTGAGTCGGATCGTGCGGCGTCAACATTTCTGCCTCGCGCGGTAAATAAAAATCGTAGAGTCGTGACAACCAGAAACGCAGTGCACCGGCGCGTAATGTTGCTTGCCATGCATCTTGCTCTGCAGCGCTGAACGGCCGCACCGCGTGGTATGCATCCAGCATCGCTCTCACCCTGATAACGTCAAGCTGGCCGTCGGCCAGGTTGATGCACCAGTCATTCACCGTCACTGCCAGGTCAAACAGCCAGGTATCGCAACCGGCGAAGTAGAAATCAAAAAATCCTGTCAGCCGGTCGCCGTCGAACATCACATTGTTGCGGAACAGGTCGGCGTGGACCGGGCCGTTCGGTAACTGGCGATAAGTCTCCGAGGCGGCGAATGTCTCCTGGAACGCCATCTCGCTGCGCAACAGCTGTTGCCCGTCTTCTGGCAGGTACGGCAATACCACCGGAGTGGTTTCGCGCCACCAGGGCAGACCGCGCAAATTGGGTTGGCGAATTGGAAAGTCTTGTGCCGCCAGATGCATTTTTGCCAGCATCGCGCCTACTTCAGCGCAATGTACCGCTGCCGGAGCCAGTTGGCAATCGCCCTCCAGCTTGGTGACGATGGCAGCCGGCTTGCCGTGCAGGGGATTAAGGATCTGGCCCTGCAGGTTGGCGACAGGCTCGGGCACCAGTACGCCGCGCTGCGCCAGATGGCGCATCAATTCCAGGTAAAACGGCAATTGTTCGAAACTCAGCTTTTCAAACACCGTCAGCACATATTCCCCGCGCTCGGTATTGATGAAAAAATTACTGTTTTCGATGCCGGAGGAAATCCCCCTGATTGCCAGTGCCTTGCCTAAGGAAAAGGGAGGGATCCACTGTGTGAGATCGTCTAGCGTGACGGGGGTAAATACTGCCATGGGAAAAATCGGAGATCGTAGAAGGGACAGGGGCAATGCCGTGTCGGGATAATGTCGGAATAAATACGCGGCGCAAAGGCGGTGGTAACCGCTCGCGCCGCGTGGCTACGGTTGCTTTTGCTTAATTAGTTCTTGGGTGTCGCCACGGTCGGTGGCGGCAAGCCGGCGTCGGCGTCGGCCTGTGCCGCCTCGCCTTCCTTGCGTTGCTTGTGGCCCATATCGAATTCCTTGATCTGCCATTGCGCCCCGCGCACAGGCCCGTCGCCCGGCTGCAAAGTACCCGCCGTCGACTGCGGCTTCACGTAGTACGTACTGTTGCCGCTATTGACCTTGATCTCGGTAACCCGGCCTTGCTCCGTCTTTTGCGTGATGTCGCCTGGCGCTTCACCCGGCTTGCGCACGGTGACGGACGGCGCTTCGCCTTCCTCCAGCTTTTGCAGCTCAGGCGGCGGCGGTGCGACGGTCTTGGGCGACTGACTTGTTTGCTGCGCAGCAACAATTAAAGGCGTTGCCAATGAGGCAACACATACGATCAGCAACTGCCAGACTTTAGATTTATTCATGAGAATTTGGCTACCTTGAGTAAAGCAAGATGGAAGTCTTCATTGTAACAAACCACCGGCTCCGATAGGCGATAAGGAAGCCGGTAATCTGTTTGACGGCGCTGTTTTGCTGTACTACAACAACACGCTCGCATGACGGTCCGATTCCGCCATGACGGTTTCACCCGCCTCGTAGAATTCCACCACGGCAGCGAGAATCTCGGCCGGATCATCCAGCACCTGGATCAGATCCATATCCTTGGCTGCAATCATGCCGTCGGTTACCAGCTGGGTGCGGAACCAGTCCAGCAAGCCGCTCCAGAAACTGCTGCCGACCAGGATGATAGGGATGTGGCGGCACTTGCCGGTCTGGATCAGCGTCAATACCTCGGTCAGCTCGTCCAGCGTGCCAAAACCGCCGGGCAGCACGATGTAGGCATCGGCGTAGCGTACGAAGGCAACCTTGCGGGCAAAGAAATGACGGAAACTGAGGGAGATGTCCTGCCATTTATTACCGCTCTGTTCATGCGGCAATTCGATATTCAAGCCGACCGAAGGTGATTTGCCTTCGAAAGCACCTTTGTTGGCTGCTTCCATCAAGCCCGGGCCGCCGCCTGAAATCACCGCAAAACCTTCGTCGGAAAAGCGTCGTGCGATATCCATGCATAAGGGGTAATAAGGATTGTCTGGCTTGATCCGCGCCGAGCCGAAGATCGATACTGCGGGATGCAACTCGGAAAGGCGTTCGGTCGACTCGATAAATTCTGCCATAATCGTGAACATATGCCACGATTCGCGTGCCTTCTTGGAAGTTGCGCGTTCGACGTCCGTCACTTGCCGCAAACGCGGCACATTTTTTCCGTTCAATTCCATATGCAAAAAACCCTGCTGTTAGTTGATGGTTCCAGTTATCTCTATCGCGCCTTTCATGCATTGCCTGATATGCGCAATGCTGCCAATGAGCCGACCGGCGCGATGTACGGAATCATAAATATGTTACGCCGTTTGCGTACCGATTACCCTGCAGCTTACCTTGCCTGCGTGTTCGATGCAAAAGGTAAAACTTTTCGCGACGACATGTACGCAGACTATAAGGCCACCCGGGCATCAATGCCGGAAGACCTGGTTAAACAGATTACGCCAATTCACGCCGCCGTGCGCGCCATGGGCTGGCCGATCCTGATGGTTGAAGGAGTGGAAGCCGACGATGTGATCGGCACACTCACGGTGCAAGCAGTGCGCCATGGCATGCAAGCCGTGGTCTCGACTGGCGATAAAGATCTGGCGCAACTGGTCAACGAACATGTGACGCTGATCAACACCATGAGCAACGAGACCCTGGATCCTGCCGGCGTGGTCGCTAAATTCGGCGTGCCGCCGGAGCGCATTGTCGATTACCTGACATTGATCGGCGACACCGTCGACAACATACCCGGAGTCGCCAAAGTCGGGCCCAAGACAGCGGTTAAATGGCTGGCGCAATATGACACTGTCGACCAGGTGATGGCCAACGCTGCCAATATCGGTGGCGCCGTCGGCGAGAACCTGCGGGCGGTGCTGGACTGGCTGCCCAAGGCCAAGGAACTGGTGACGGTAAAGACCGATTGCGATCTGAGCGCGCACATGGGAGCGTTCCCGGAATCCCTGCGGCCGCCGGAGCAAGACAACGAGACGTTGATCGAACTGTACACCCGCTATAACTTCAAGACCTGGCTGCGCGATCTGAGCGGTGCCGGCAACGCTGCCAGTGCGGCGGATAGCGCAGGGAAAGCCAGCGCGGGGAAAACCGCCTCGGCAGAGAGTGTCGCGGATCACAAACCCGGTGCCGGCGAACCGGCGCAGAGCAGCCTGTTTGCTGCGGTAGAACGGCATTATGAAACTGTGCTGACTGAAGCTCAGCTGGATGTGTGGCTGCAACGTATCGACAAGGCGACATTGACTGCAGTCGATACCGAGACTACCTCGCTTGATCCGATGACCGCTCAGCTGGTCGGGATATCGCTGTGTTGCGAGGTCGGCGTTGCCGCCTATATTCCGGTTGCACACCGTTACCAGGATGTACCGGCGCAATTGTCGCGTGAGTTCGTACTCGAAAAAATGCGCTCCTGGCTTGAGGACGACAGCAAGCCAAAGGTCGGCCAGAACCTGAAATACGACAGCCACATATTTGCCAACCAGGGCGTCAGCCTGCGTGGCATCGTACACGACACCTTGCTCGAATCCTATGTGTTCGAATCGCATCGTAGCCATGATATGGATAGCCTGGCCATGCGTCACCTGAATCACCAGACCATCACATTCCAGGAAGTGTGCGGTAAAGGAGCTTCGCAGATCGGTTTCGACGAAGTTGAAATCGGCCGCGCTACTGAATATGCTGCAGAGGACGCCGACATCACCTTGCAGTTGCATCTGACCATGTGGCCGCATATTGCCGACGACGCCAAACTCAGGTTCATCTACGAAAAAATCGAAGTGCCGACTTCGGTTGTGTTGCAAAAGATCGAACGCAATGGCGTGCTGATCGATGCCAGCCGTCTGGCTACCCAATCGAATGAATTGGGCAAGCGCATGCTGGAGATCGAACAGCAAGCCTATGAACTGGCCGGCCAGCCTTTCAACCTGAGCTCACCTAAGCAACTGGGTGAAATCCTGTTCGAAAAACTCAAGCTGCCGGTGGTCAAGAAAACGCCATCCGGATCGCCGTCGACGGATGAAGAAGTGCTGCAGAAACTGGCAGAAGATTATCCGCTGCCGAAGGTGCTGCTCGATTACCGTAGTTTGTCCAAACTGAAATCGACCTACACCGACAAACTGCCGAAGATGGTCAATGCGGAAACCGGTCGCGTGCATACCAATTACGCGCAGGCGGTCGCCGTTACCGGACGGCTGGCGTCGAACGATCCGAACTTGCAGAATATCCCGATTCGCACTACCGAAGGCCGGCGGATCCGTGAAGCGTTTGTGGCCCCCGCAAATAGCGTGATTGTTTCAGCCGACTATTCGCAAATCGAATTGCGCATCATGGCCCACATCTCTGGCGATGAGAACATGCTGCGTGCATTTGCCGAAGGCGTGGATATTCATCGCGCCACTGCTGCTGAAATTTTCGGCACAACGGCGGCGGAAGTCACCAGCGAGCAGCGCCGTTATGCCAAGGTGATCAACTTCGGCCTGATTTACGGCATGAGTGCGTTCGGTCTGGCCGGCAACCTCGGCATCGAGCGCGCCGCCGCGCAAATGTATATTGAAAAATATTTCATGCGCTTTGCCGGCGTCAAGCAGTTCATGGACATGACGCGGGTGCAAGCCAAGGCGCAAGGCTATGTCGAGACTGTATTCGGGCGTCGTTTGTGGCTGCCGGAAATCAATTCGCCCAACGGCCAGCGCCGCCAGGGTGCAGAGCGGGCGGCGATCAATGCACCGATGCAGGGTACCGCCGCCGATTTGATCAAGTTATCGATGATCGCCGTGCAAAACTGGATTGAAACAGAAAAATTAAAATCCAAGATGGTGATGCAGGTGCACGATGAGCTGGTGCTGGAAGTACCGCAAGACGAACTGGTGCTGGTGCGGGAAAAGCTGCCGCAGCTGATGGCTGGCGTGGCTGAACTAAAAGTGCCGCTGATTGCCGAAGTCGGAGTGGGTAAGAATTGGGATGAGGCGCATTGAACCGGTAATGTGCCCAAGCCTGCATGATTGGATAATTGATGGTCAATTTTGAAGGAGAGCTTTGATGCCGAATTTGAAAGAGGATTTCGATAGCCTGGTGGCAAAAACCAGTTTGTCAGACAGTGTCGATCGCCGTACTTTTTTGAAAACCACCCTGGGCACTGGATTTGCCGCAGCGGTCATGCCTGTGTGTGCGCAGACCATGATCAAGACCGATACCGTCGGTCTCACCGCCGGTCCGCTTGAGGTCCAGGCCAATGGCCTGAGCGTGCCGATCTACCGTGCCCAGCCTGAGGGAAAAACCAATTTGCCGGTGGTGCTGGTGATCTCGGAAATTTTTGGTGTGCACGAACACATAGCCGATATCGCGCGCCGCTTTGCCAAGCTTGGCTACCTGGCGATCGCACCGGACTTGTTCAAGCGCCAGGGCAATCCCGCTGCCTTCGCATCGATTGCAGAGTTGCAGGCGGCTGTGATTTCAAAAGTGCCTGACGATCAGGTGCTGGGCGATATCGATGCTTGTGTCGCCTGGGCCAAGGAAAATGGCGGCAATGTCGACAAGCTGGCGATCACCGGCTTTTGCTGGGGCGGTCGCATCACCTGGCTGTATGCCGCCCACAATCCCAAGGTAAAGGCTGCCGCGGCATGGTATGGCCGCCTGGTCGGAGACAAGAACGAGCTGACGCCGAAGCAGCCGGTCGACATCGCAGCGACGCTGAAAGTGCCGGTGCTGGGCTTGTATGGCGGTAAGGACGATGGCATTCCACAAGATACCTTGGCGCAGATGAAGGCCGCGCTCGCCAAAGGTAGCAGCAAATGCGAGTTCGTGGTGTATCCGAACTCCGGCCATGCGTTTAATGCCGACTATCGCCCTAGTTATGTGGAAGCGGATGCCAGGGACGGTTGGAAACGTACCCTGGCCTGGTTTAAAGCGCATGGGGTGAGTTAAATCCGGATCGGGTGCCGGGCGGGCAATTAGCGGTTAAAGCAGTTAAATTTGCTGAAATGCAGCAGCTGTGTTCTAATTTGCAACCATGTTGCATTTAACCTCTGATTGCCGGAGCCAAAAATTAATTCCACACTCGTTTCAATTCTCCTGGCGACCACGATCGCCGGGCTTTTCAGCATAACCGCCGCGGCTATTTTTTCGTTCGCGCTGCTGTCGAAGGTGGTCGAGCGCATGGTCAGCCTGTCGGTCGGCATCATGCTGGCGACTTCCTTGCTGCACGCGCTGCCGGAAGCTTTCGAATCGCAGGCCGATAGCCACACGCTGTTTGCCGTGTTGCTAGGCGGGTTGCTGGCATTCTTCGTGCTGGAAAAATTTGCCATCCTGCGCCATTCGCATCATCACGAAGACGACGGCCATGGACATCATCACGGGCATGACAAGAAAGAGGCGGGTAAAGCCGGCTGGATGATCCTGGTTGGTGATGGCTTGCACAACTTTACCGACGGTATCCTGATTGCAGCCGCGTTCCTGGCAGATCCGCATCTCGGCCTGATCACTGGCCTGGCCATCATCGTGCATGAGATTCCGCAGGAAATCGGCGATTTCATCGTGTTGCTCAACGCCGGCTTTTCACGGACCCGGGCTTATGTGTACAACCTGATCTGCAGCCTGATGGCGGTGCTTGGCGGTTTACTGGGTTACTTTACCCTCGAGCGCGGCATGGAATGGATTCCTTACGTGCTGGTATTTGCTTCTTCGGGATTTATCTATATCGCCGTCAGCGATTTGATGCCGCAAATGCAGCGCCGGGCCACACTGCGTGAAACGATTCCGCAGATCCTGTTGATCGGCGCCGGCGTAGCCATCGTTCTATTCCTGACCCGCCACGCCCATCATCATTAAACAGTAGTAGGGTGGGCACGCATTTGTGCCCACCCTGCGACTGCAACTTATACGCCCTTGGCCATCGGCCGTGTCGCGTCGGAACACCACTCGCTCCACGATCCCGGATACAAGGCAGCGCCATGCAAACCGGCGATTTCCAGTGCCAGCAAATTATGGCAGGCAGTGACGCCTGAACCGCACTGCATCACGGCCGTCTTGGGTTCACTGATCAATGCGCCGAATTCCTCATGCAGTTGATGGCCTGGCTTGAAACGGCCATCGGCTTGCAGATTGTCCTTGAAGAAACGATTCTTGGCGCCGGGAATATGGCCGCCGACCGGGTCTATCGTTTCATTTTCCCCGCGGAAGCGATCCGGTGCACGCGCATCGACGATGGTGCGCCTCTGGTTGGTCAGGTTGACCAGCACGTCGTGGGCGTTGACGCTGTTGGTCAGCGGCGGCTTGGCGCTGATGTTGCCGCTAGCCGGCACCGGTTCCGCAGTCGATAAGCCTCCGCCGGCAGCTTGCCAGGCTGCCAGTCCGCCGTCCAGCACTACCACCGAGTTATGACCGATAGAGCGCAACAGCCACCACAGACGGGCAGCATACATGCCACCCTGGGCGTCGTACGCGACGACCTGAGTGTCGTCATTGATGCCCCATGCTCGCAGCGTGGCGAGCAACGCATCTTTTTCCGGCAGGGGATGGCGGCCTTTGAAGCTGCCGTCGGCCGCTTGTTTGGCGCCGGAAAGATCGCGGTCCAGATTGGCGAAGCGGGCTTCAGGAATGTGGCCTGCATCGTAAGCCGTCCTGCCGGCCGCGGCATCCATCAAATCGTGGCGGCAGTCGACAATGACCCAGTTGGGATTTTGCGCATTCTGCAACAAGTTAGAGGCAGAAATCAGCGTCGTATAAGGATGGGCGTGAGACATGGCATTCCTTCTATCTAAGTGTGTATCAGGTGATGCGGGGCAACCTCACAAGCTGCGAGTTTCGGTAGTCTGGTTAATTTTGTTATCCAGCGGCTTTTCCGAATGTAGCGGCTTGAGCGGGCGCGCCTTCTTTTGATTATAAAACGTTGCCAGCAAACCGCCGATAAGGATTACCGCGGTACCAAGCCAGCCACGCCAGCCAAGCTGGTCGTTCCAGATCAGAATGCCCCAGATGCTGGAAAACACGATGCCGGTGTATTGCAGGTTTGCAGTCAGCAGCGGATTGCCAAGACGGTAGGCGCGCGTCATGGCCATCTGGGCGATGGTGGCCGATAGACTCAGTGTAATCAATAAGGCCACACCTTGCACATCATGCGCATGCCAGAACGGGATGCCGCCGCCGGGCAACATGGTGCTGCCGACCAGGCCGGCGACGGCGCTGGTCATCGAAAAATAAAAGACCACGCGATATTCCGGTTCACCCATCGTGCCCAGGCGCCGTACCTGGAGATACGCGACGGCAGAAATCAGACCGGATGCCAGGGCGATCATGCCGCCCATCGTCTGATTGCTGTCGAGCGACGGTTTCAGCAGCAGCATCACGCCGATGAAGCTGATCATGATGGTCGCTGCCATGCCCCATTCAAAGCGTGTATTGCCGCGCCACCATGCGCTGCCGAACAAGATCGCGGCAAGCCATATCGATGAGGTGTAGTTGAGCGTGGTGGCGGTAGCGACCGGCAGCAAGCTGAAAGAATAGAACCACATCGACAAGGCAATCACGCCGATCACGCCGCGCCACATGTGTTGGCGCGGCATGGGTGTCTTCAGGGTACCGCCCTTCAGCAAAATCAGGACGACAATGAACAGCATGCCGATCAGGCCGCGGCTCAGCACGACTTCAGCGATGGAGTAATGATCGGAAGCAAGCTTGACGCAAACTCCCATGATCGAAAACATGAGGCTAGCGAACAACATCCAGAGTGATTGCATGGGGAAGGGGCGAAGGAAGCGAAGGGAGATTGTTGCTATTTTGACTGATTCCGGCGGCAGCGCATGCTTACTATGCTAAATAAAGACAAAGGGCCGGGGTTTGTGCGTTTGCGCAAACTCCGGCCCTTGTTTTCGGATGCGGGACTCTCCGAAGGACTCTCCGGAGGATTGTCCTTGTAAGCCCGCTCAGGTCAAACCGTTCTGACTCCGGTACCACTCGTGGAAATGCTGCATGCCGTCTTCCATCGGCGACTGGTACGGGCCAACCTCGCTGACGCCGCGCTCCATCAAAATGCGGCGTCCGGCATCCATGCGCAATGCAATTTCGTCATCTTCCACGCAGGTTTCCATGTAAGCGGCACGTTCCGCTTCGACCATTTCGCGTTCAAACAGCGCAATTTCTTCGGGGTAATAAAACTCGACCACATTGGTGGTTTTTTGCGGGCCGCGCGGCCACAGCGTCGACACCACCAGCACATGGGGATACCACTCCACCATGATGTTGGGATATAAGGTCAGCCAGATTGCACCGAACTTCGGCGGTTCGCCATTGCTGAACTTGAGAACTTGCTCCTGCCATTTCTTGTAGGCAGGCGAGCCGGATTTCGCCAGTCCGTGGTTGACGCCCACGGTCTGCACGCTGTAATCCTTGCCAAACTGCCATTCCAGGTCATCGCAGCTGACAAAACTGCCGAGGCCGGGATGAAACGGCTCGACGTGGTAATCCTCCAGGTAGACCTCGATAAAGGTTTTCCAGTTGTAGTCGCACTCGTGGACTTCGACGTGGTCGAACAGGTAGCCGCTGAAATCGAGATCCTTGGCGACGCCGAGCTGCGCCAGTTTTTCGCCGACATGGAAGGCATTTTGCTCGAATAGCAAGCCGTTCCAGTTTTGCAGCGGTGTTTTGGACAGGTTCATGCATGGCGTTTCACCGAAATGCGGTGCGCCAATCAGTTCGCCCTTGAGGTCGTAAGTCCAGCGATGCAGCGGGCAGACGATATTGCGCGCATTGCCGTGACCGTCGAGCATTTTTGCCTGACGATGGCGACAGACGTTGGAAATCAGCTCAATCCCCTGAGGATTGCGCACCAGCATACGGCCTTCGTTTTCAGACGCCAGCGTGGCGTAATCGCCGACGTTGGGCACCATCAGCTCATGGCCGACGTAACGCGGGCCATTCTGAAAGAGTTGCTGGATTTCACGCTTTAACAGCGCTTCGTCAAAGTAGACGTTGACCGGAAGTTGCGCATCGGAGCGCGCGAGCTTGGAAATAGAAGCCAGATCGGACATCCCTCCACCCCCAAATGTGTTGTATCAACCTAAGAGAGAAAGAATCCGCAAAAACCTGTGTTCAAATAATATGAAACGGAAATTTTGGACAGAACCGAGGATTATCCCATAAAAAGCGGAAATTGGGCTGTTTTACGCTAGTTATCCAGCCCTATTTTCTAAATCAACTCCTCTAAATACAACGAGTTATGGATGTTTGCTCTAAAATAGCGGACTAAACTATTTATAGCCAATATGGCCACTATGCCAAAAAATCCGATTTCCACCAGCAGCCCGGCCTCGTTTGAGCAAGCAATGTCCGAGCTGGAGCAGCTGGTAGCCCAAATGGAGGCTGGCGAGTTGCCGCTGGAAGCGTCCGTTGCCGCCTATAAACGCGGTTCGGAGCTGGTCAAGTTTTGCGCTTTGCAACTCGAAAAAGTCGACAGCCAGGTCAAGGTGCTGGAAGGCGACATGCTCAAGCCCTTTGCCGGTGAAGCGCTTAATGATCACAGTGGCGGAGCTGAAGAATGATTGCTGCCGCACAATTGTCTAGCCCGATCGATCAACCGGCGTCCGATTTCAGTACATGGATGCGCCAGGTACAGGCCGACATGGAGACCGCTCTCGGGCAGTTCCTGCCGTCGGCAGCCAGCACCCCGGCCAAGCTTCACCAGGCCATGCATTATGCTGTGCTGGATGGCGGCAAGCGGGTCCGGCCCTTGCTGGTGTTTGCCGCGGGGGAATTGTTTTCAACGCCAGCCGCGGTTGCACAACGCGCCGCTGCGGCAGTCGAAATGATTCATGCGTATTCCCTGGTGCATGACGATATGCCGTGCATGGATGACGATGCCCTGCGCCGCGGCAAACCGACCGTGCATGTGAAATACGATGAAGCGACCGCGTTGCTGGTAGGCGATGCCTTGCAGGCACAGGCTTTCGTAGTGCTGGCTGAGATTGATGCTGTAGGCCTCGACCCGGCGCGCCAGATCGTCATGCTGCGCTTGCTGGCCCAGGCTTCCGGTTCGCTAGGCATGTGCGGCGGTCAGGCAATTGATCTGGCGAGCGTCGGCCTGAGTCTGTCGCTGGCTGAGCTGGAGCAGATGCACAAGCTGAAAACCGGCGCCTTGCTGCGCGCTTCGGTATTGCTGGGAGCATGGGGTGGCAAGGCTCTGGCGCAGAATGAAATCCAGGCGCTGGAAGCTTACGGCACAGCGATAGGTCTGGCATTCCAGGTGGTCGACGATATTCTGGATGCGACTGCCGATTCCGCCACGCTGGGTAAAACCGCCGGCAAGGATGCAGCAGACAACAAACCGACTTACGTCTCGATTCTGGGTTTGTCCGAATCGCAGGCTTTGGCAGAAAAATTACGCAACGACGCCCATCAGGCGCTTGCGATCTTTGGGGATAAGGCACGTCGCCTGCGCGAGCTGGCGGATTTGATCGTGCAACGGAAAGCTTAGGGTTTAGCGCATATGGAAATACTCAACACAATCGACAGCCCGGCAGATCTGCGCAAGTTGACGCGGGCGCAGCTCAAGCCGCTGGCCGATGAACTGCGCGAATTCGTCATCGAGTCGGTGGCGCAGACCGGCGGCCATCTGTCGTCCAACCTGGGCACGGTCGAATTGACGATCGCCCTGCATTACGTCTTCAATACACCTGAGGACCGGATCGTCTGGGACGTCGGTCATCAGACTTACCCGCACAAGATACTCACCGGTCGCCGCGAGCGCATGAACACGCTGCGCCAGCTTAACGGCATCTCGGGATTCCCGCGCCGTTGCGAAAGCGAGTACGACACCTTCGGCACTGCCCATTCGTCGACCTCGATTTCGGCTGCGCTGGGGATGGCTCTGGCCGCCAAGACCAAAGGCGAGGCCGATCGCCACGCGATTGCCGTGATCGGCGATGGCGCCATGACCGCCGGCATGGTATTCGAAGCGATGAATAACGCCGGTGTCTACGACGACATCAACATGCTGGTGATCCTGAACGATAACGACATGTCGATCTCGCCGCCGGTAGGCGCCTTGAACCGTTACCTGGCGCGGCTGATGTCGGGCCAGTTCTATGCGCAAGCCAAGAATGTCGGCAAGTCGATCCTGCCGGCGCCGATGCGGCAACTGGCCAAGCGCTTTGAAGAGCATGCCAAAGGCATGGTGGTGCCGGCCACCATGTTTGAAGAATTCGGTTTCAACTACATCGGCCCGATCGACGGTCACGACCTGGAATCGCTGATTCCAACCTTGCAAAACCTGAAGCACCTGAAGGGCCCGCAGTTCCTGCACGTGGTGACCAAGAAGGGCCAGGGCTACAAGCTGGCGGAGGCCGACCCGGTGTTGTATCACGGCCCGGGCAAGTTCAATCCGGCTGAAGGCATCAAGCCGGCTGCGGTCAGCAAAATGACCTACACCCAGGTTTTCGGCGACTGGCTGTGCGACATGGCGGCGCAAGACGACAAGCTGATCGGCATCACCCCGGCCATGTCGGGCGGATCAGGCCTGGATACCTTCGCCAAGCGCTTTCCGCAACGGTTCTACGATGTCGGCATCGCCGAGCAGCATGCAGTCACCTTTGCCGCGGGCCTGGCCTGCGAAGGCTTGAAACCGGTAGTGGCGATCTATTCGACTTTCCTGCAACGCGCCTACGATCAATTGATCCATGACGTAGCTTTACAAAACCTGGACGTGACCTTCGCACTCGATCGTTCCGGCCTGGTCGGCGCCGATGGCGCAACACACGCCGGCAATTACGATATGGCGTACCTGCGCTGCATTCCCAACATGGTAGTGATGGCTGCATCGGACGAAAACGAATGCCGCCAGATGCTGTCCACCGCGTATCACTACAATGGCCCGGCGGCGGTGCGCTATCCGCGCGGCGCCGGCATCGGCGCTGCGATAGCGCCGGAGCTGACTACTTTGCCTTTGGGTAAAGGTGAAATCAAACGTCAAGGCAAGAGCGTGGCGATCCTCGCATTCGGCTCGATGCTGGCGCCAAGCGTGGCCGCCGGTGAGTTGCTGGACGCCACAGTCGCCAATATGCGTTTCATCAAGCCGCTGGACGTGGAACTGGTGCTGGAGCTGGCAAAAACGCACGATGCGCTGGTCACGGTGGAAGAAGGTTCCATCATGGGTGGTGCGGGCTCTGCAGTGGCAGAAGCGCTGGCGGCGGCAGGATGCGTCAAGCCGCTCTTGAATCTGGGGCTGCCGGACCAATTTATCGACCATGGCGACGTCACCCTGTTACTGGCGCAATGCGGCCTGAATGCGGAAGGTATCGCGGCATCGATACGCCAGCGTTTTGGCAAGGATCAGCCGCGCCTGGTCGTCAATCAAAATTAATAGAGTAGGGTGGGCATTAAATGCCCATGCGGCCCACGCGGCCACGCGGTAGCTGCGTAGTTGGTCTCCGCGTGGGCACGTTGTGCCCACCCTACGTTCATTCAAAGGTAAATATCAATGAACACGCGTGATCCCAATCTGACTATTCCAGACGTGCAAAGCAGCGTCGACACCCGCCGTCTGGCGATTCAGCGCGTGGGTGTGAAAGGCGTACGCTATCCGGTGACGGTGCGAACCGAGACCGGCGCACAACCGACCATCGGCAGCTGGAACATGTATGTGCATTTGCCGGAACAGCAGAAGGGCACCCACATGTCGCGTTTCATCGCGCTGCTGGAAGGACTGGAAGGGCCGCTCGACGTCGCCTCGTTTGGCGATCTGATGCGCAAGATGGTCAGCCTGCTGGATGCCGGGCGCGGCCGTATCGAAGTGACTTTCCCGTATTTCATCAACAAGACGGCACCGGTCTCAGGCGTGCAAAGCTTGATGGATTACGAAGTGGGCCTGACCGGCGAGATCAATCAAGGTGTGCTGGAAGTGACTTTGAAAGTCTTGGTGCCGGTGACCAGCCTGTGCCCTTGCTCGAAACAGATTTCAGCCTACGGTGCGCACAACCAGCGTTCGCACATTACCGTCAATGCAGTGCTGGACGGCGAAATCCGGGTGGATGAATTGATTGCCCGTATCGAAGCGCAAGCGTCGTGCGAATTGTTCGGTTTGCTGAAACGTCCGGATGAAAAATACGTTACCGAACGTGCTTACGAAAATCCGAAGTTTGTTGAAGACCTGGTACGCGACGTAGCGGTGGCATTAAACAATGAACCGCGCGTGCTGGCCTATGTGCTGGAAGCGGAAAACTTCGAGTCGATCCACAATCACTCGGCGTATGCATTGATCGAGCACGATAAACGGTGTAAATAATATAAGGTGGTCCCAAAAAAAGGCCGGATGACGTTGCATCATCCGGCCTGTTTCGTTTCAGGCATCCCGCATTCGATCTTTCTGCCACAACACATCGCTGCCGCCATCCGCCCGGTTCAGCACGCGTGACAACACGAACAGCAAATCCGACAAGCGGTTCACATACTGCCGCAACGCTTCACTCACCGTTTCACTCTTGCCCAAGCTGACTATGCTGCGTTCCGCACGCCGGCAAACGGTACGGCAGACGTGCGCCAGCGCCGCGGCATGGCTGCCGCCCGGCAGGATGAAATCCTTCAGTGGCGGCAAGTCGGCATTGTATTTTTCCAGCAGGCGATCGAGCTGCGCCACCTGTGCGTCGCTGATCGAGGTATAGCCGGGAATGCATAGCTCACCGCCGAGGTCGAACAAGTCGTGTTGTATCGACAGCAATGTTTCGCGCAGCGCAGCATCCAGTTTGTCGCATAACAAAAGGCCAAGCTGTGAATTGAGCTCGTCGATATCGCCGATAGCCTGGATCCTCAAGCTATCCTTGTCCGTGCGGCTGCCGTCGCCGAGGCCGGTACTGCCGTTGTCGCCGGTGCGCGTGGCGATCTTGGAGAGTCGATTACCCATGATTTTCTGATTTCTTCTGTTTATTTAGCGTGGAATACAAGTGCTTGTACTTTACACCAGCACGCAGCAGTGTCGCGGAGTAAAATTCATGGGAAAAGGAGACCTTCCAATGAATCACATAACCGACCTCGCGGCCTTGAAAAAGCCGCTGCCGGACGCTTTGCTTGCCACCCTCGGTACACTGTTTGGCGAACGTTTCTCGACCACCATCGCGATGCGCGAGCATCATGGCCGCGATGCATCTTCGTATGACCCGATGCTGCCGGATGCGGTCGTGTTTGTTGAATCGACCGAGGAGGTCGCGGCGCTGGTCAAGCTGTGCAGCGAATATCAGATCCCGGTAATCCCGTTCGGCAGCGGCACCTCGCTGGAAGGCCATGTGCTGGCATTGCAGGGCGGGATTTCGATTGATCTGTCGCGCATGAACCGGTTGCTGGCGATCCACGCCGAAGATCTGACGGCAACGGTGCAAACCGGTGTCACCCGCAAACAGCTGAACCATGAAATCAAGGATAGCGGCCTGTTCTTCCCGATCGATCCCGGCGCCGATGCTTCGATCGGCGGCATGGCCGCAACCCGTGCTTCCGGGACCAACGCCGTGCGCTACGGGAGCATGCGCGAGAACACGCTGGCGCTGACGGTGGTAACCGCCGATGGCCGGATCATCAAGACCGGCACGCGCGCCAAGAAATCGGCGGCAGGTTACGACCTGACGCGTATTTTTGTCGGCAGCGAAGGCACGCTGGGCGTGATTACCGAAGTAACCGTCAAGCTCTATCCGCAACCGGAAGCCATTTCAGCAGCGGTATGTTCGTTCCAGAATATCGCCGATGCGGTCAATGCCGTGATCCAGACGATTCAGCTCGGCGTGCCGGTGGCAAGGGTAGAGCTGCTGGATGAAAACGGCGTCAAAGCCATCAATGCACATTCGAAACTGGCATTACCGGAACAACCGTTGCTGCTGTTTGAATTCCATGGCAGCGAGAACGGCGTCAAGGAGCAGGCAGAGATCGTGCAGGCGGTGGTGGCCGACCATCACGCTACCGGTTTCGAATGGGCGACGCGGCCGGAAGACCGTTCGCGCTTATGGACCGCACGCCACAACGCCTATTTCGCCCTGCTGCAATTGCGTCCCGGCAGCCGTGCGATTTCAACCGATTGCTGCGTGCCGATTTCACGTCTGGCGGAATGCATCCTCGAGACCAAGGCCGATTGCGAAGCGAACGGCATGGTGTATTCGATTATCGGCCACGTCGGCGATGGCAATTTCCATGTGCAGATGCTGGTCGATCCTGACGATGCCGCCGACATCGCGCGCGCCGAGGGCGTAAACGCGCGCATGGTCAGCCGCGCCATCGGCATGGACGGTACTTGCACCGGCGAACATGGTGTCGGATTGCACAAGATCGACTTCCTGATTGAAGAGCATGGCGTCGAAGCGATAGCCACCATGCGCGCACTGAAGCATGCTTTCGATCCCAAGAACATCATGAATCCGGGAAAGATAATCCGTTGGTGAGCCCGCTGCATTTTCTGAATTTACCCGCCAGCCATGTCGAATAAAACTCCCTTGGTCAACCGGCTGCCGCCGGTGCATGCCTTGTCCGCATTTGAAGCTGCCGCACGCCATCATTCGTTCGCGCTGGCAGCGGATGAGCTATGCATCACGCCGTCGGCACTGTCGCACCGCATACGCTTGCTGGAAGATTTCGTCGGTGAGCGTTTGTTTTCGCGCGAAGGACGCACTGTCGCCTTGTCGGAATTCGGTCACCGTTATCTGGATGTGGTGCGCAGTGCCTTGCGCACCCTGACTGAATTTCCGCTACCGCAACGTAACGCCCAGGCGCAGCCAAGAATCAAGATCACCGCGCCGCCGACGTTTGCACGCCATTTGCTGATCCCTCATTTGCACGGGTTTGCCAGCCGGCACCCGGAGATCGTGGTCGAGATATTCCTGTCGGTGCCGCTGTATGACCTGAGCTTGACCGAGAGCGATCTCGAAGTACGTTTCGGCGCCGGCAAGTACCCCAACACCACCACAGAGAAACTTTTCGAAGAACCAACCTTTGCTGTCGCAAGCCCAGCGTATCTGAAGAAGATCGGTCCGCTCGACAAGCCCGGCGATTTGCGCAAAGCCAGCTTGTTGCGCTCCGCGCTCGAACCCTGGCAGCCTTGGTTCCAGGAAGCCGGCCTGGATTGGCCCGAGCCTTCCGTCGGCTTGCGCGCCGATGATCTGGGTTTGTTGCTGGAACTGGTGCGCCATGGCCATGGTGTAGGCCTGACCCGCAAGCATTTTGCCCAGCAGATGATTGCGCAAGGAGAAGTGGTGCAACTGTTCGACATCAGCCTGACCTCGCCGCCCCACGCTTATTATCTGGTCTACCAGCAAAAGCCGCAGGAGAGGCCGGAAGTGACAACCTTTATCGAATGGATGAAAGAGACTTTCAGCCGTATTTGAGCGGGATGGAGGGATGGCGCCTGGCGGCCTGAAAACATTTCATCTGCCCGGTGCAAGCTTTTCAGCAGAAAATCATCCTGCAAAAAACACAATATCGTTATACTCGCCGGCAGATGTCAATCGCTTTGAATGTTCGTCAGTTAATGGAAAAACAGCATGAATTCGCTCGCCTCAACTGCCACTGCCACCGCCGCTGAACCCGCCTTTAGCCCTGCTCGTCAACAGCAAGTCGTCAGCGCATTGCGGACGCTGTTGCCGGAGCATGCGTTGTTATCCAACCTGGAAGATACCCGGCCCTACGAATGCGACGGCCTGGCAGCCTATCGGCAGACGCCGATGGTGGTCGCGCTGCCGGAGAACGAGGCGCAGGTGGTCGCTATCCTCAAGGCTTGCCGCGATCTCAAGGTGCCTATCGTGCCACGCGGCGCCGGTACCGGCTTGTCCGGTGGCGCCATGCCGATCGCTGACGGCGTGGTCTTGTCCACCGCTAAATTTACCCGCATCGTCAAGCTCGACCCCTATGCGCGGACTGCCGTGGTGCAGCCGGGCGTACGCAACCTGGCCATTTCGGAGGCGGCAGCTGCGCATGACCTGTACTACGCACCGGATCCGTCTTCGCAGATTGCATGCACCATCGGCGGCAATGTGGCGGAGAACTCTGGCGGCGTGCACTGCCTGAAATACGGCCTGACAGTGCACAACGTGCTGCGGGTGCGGATGGTCACCATAGAAGGCGAAGTGATCGAACTCGGCAACGGTGCGCTGGATGCGCCGGGTCTCGATTTGCTGGCGGTCTTTGTCGGCTCGGAAGGCATGCTGGGCGTGGTCACTGAAGTTACCGTCAAGCTGATTCCCAAGCCGCAGGCAGCGCGCGTGATCATGGCGTCGTTCGACGACGTCGTGAAGAGCGGCAATGCGGTGGCCAATGTGATTGCCGCCGGCATCATCCCGGCTGGCCTGGAGATGATGGACCGCACCAGCTCGCGCATGGTGGAACCCTTCGTCAAGGCTGGCTACGACATCGACGCCGCTGCCATCCTGTTATGCGAATCGGATGGCACTATCGAAGAAGTGGAAGAAGAAATCGGTCGCATGAGTGACGTACTGAGTGCCAGCGGCGCAACCCGTATCGAAGTATCTACTTCGGAAGCGGAGCGCCTGCGCTTCTGGTCGGGCCGCAAGAATGCCTTCCCCGCCGCCGGCCGCATTTCTCCTGATTACTACTGCATGGACGGCACCATTCCACGCAAGAACCTGGCGCAGGTATTGCTCGGGATCGAGCAGATGGAAAAAAAATACGGCCTGCGTTGCGCCAACGTATTCCATGCCGGCGACGGTAATCTGCACCCTCTGATTTTGTTCGATGCCAATGTGGCGGGCGAATTTCATCGGGCCGAAGAATTCGGCGCCGAGATTCTTGAACTGTGCGTTGCTGTCGGCGGTACCATCACCGGCGAGCACGGTGTCGGTATCGAAAAAATCAACTCGATGTGCGTGCAGTTTTCACCGCTCGAACGCGAGGCGTTCTTCAACGTCAAGCGCGCTTTCGATACCGCATTCCTGTTGAATCCGGATAAAGCGATTCCGACTTTGCAACGCTGTGCCGAGTACGGCAAGATGCACGTTCAGCGCGGGCAGTTGAAGTTTGCAGATCTGCCGCGCTTCTAATCAAAAGACACAAGAAAATATGGACGCAGAGTTATTCAAACAGCAGGCCAAGGCGCAAATTCTCGCCGCCGGTGCAGAGCGTTGTCCTCTGGAAATTCGCGGTGGCGGCAGCAAGAGCTGGTATGGCCAGCAAGTACAAGGCGACTTGCTCGATACGCGCGCCTACAGCGGCGTCATCGACTACGAGCCGACCGAACTGGTGATTACCGCGCGTTGCGGCACGCCGCTGGCTGAGGTCGAGGCATTGCTGGCGCAGCACAATCAAATGCTGGCATTCGAGCCGCCGCATTTTGGCAGCGCTGCCACGCTGGGCGGCACGGTCGCCAGCGGTTTGTCCGGTCCGTCGCGGCAGGCGGTTGGCGCCTTGCGCGACTTTGTGCTGGGTGCGGTGCTGATGGATGGTAAGGGTGATATTTTGCATTTCGGCGGCCAGGTCATGAAGAACGTTGCGGGATACGATGTGTCGCGTTTGCTGGCCGGGTCGCTCGGCACGCTCGGCTTGATTCTCGAAGTTTCGTTGAAGGTCTTGCCGATCTCTGTCGCCAGCAGCAGCCGTCGTTTTGCCATGACAGAAGCCGATGCGATCCGCAGCCTGAATCAATGGAGTGGTTTGCCCTTGCCGATTTCCGCCAGTTGCTGGCAGGACGGCATGCTGACGCTACGCTTGTCCGGCGCGCAGGCGGCGGTGAGCGCAGCCGAAAAAAATCTTGGCGGCGAAGTGGTTGCCGACGCTGATAATTTTTGGCAAGCAATCCGTGAGCAGACACATTGTTTTTTTGCCGCGGCAACTTCACAGAAGTTTTTGTGGCGACTGTCGCTGCCATCGACGACAGCATCGCTGGCATTACCCGGCGAGACTTTGATCGAATGGGGTGGGGCGCAACGCTGGCTAATCACCGATGTCGATGCTGCGCAAATCCGCGAAGCGGTTGCTGCTGTCGGCGGCCACGCAACCCTGTATCGTACCAACGGTGCTATTGACAAGAGTGCCGGCGTGTTCCATCCGCTGGCACCTGCGGTGGCGCAAATTCATCGGCGTTTGAAAGCCAGCTTCGATCCTTCGGCGATCTTCAACATCGGCCGCATGTATCCGGACTTCTAACCAATCATTAACGAAGCAAGCCATGCAAACCAATCTAGCCGATTTCATCAAGAATACTCGCGCCGGCAAGGAGGCCGATGCGATTTTGCGCGCCTGCGTGCATTGCGGATTTTGTACGGCCACTTGCCCCACTTATCAATTGCTGGGCGACGAGCTGGACGGTCCGCGCGGACGCATCTATCTGATCAAGCAGGTGCTGGAAGGTGCGCCGGCAACCGCCAAGACGCAGTCTCATCTGGATCGCTGCCTGACTTGCCGCAATTGTGAGTCGACTTGTCCATCCGGTGTCGAATACGGCCGCCTGCTCGATATCGGACGTAAGGTAGTGGAAGATCAGGTGCCGCGGCCGATCGCGCAGCAATTGACGCGCAAGCTGCTGAAAGAATTCTTGCCGCGGCCGTGGCTGTTCAAGCCAGCCATGGCGGCGGGACAATTACTGCGGCCTTTGCTGCCGCGCAAATTGAAAAACAAGATTCCGGAAAAGCAGGAGGCGGGTGTGCTGCCGCAACGTCAGCATACCCGCAAGATGTTATTGCTGGACGGCTGTGTACAGCCTGCGATGTCACCCAATATCAATCGCGCTGCCGCGCGGGTTTTCGACGCACTCGAGGTGCAATTGGTGGTGGCGCCCAAGGCCGGTTGCTGCGGCGCGATTCGTTATCACCTGAACGACCAGGTCGGCGGCCTGGATGACATGCGGCGCAATATCGATGCATGGTGGCCGTATGTAATCGGCAGCAATGGAGATGGCGTCGAAGCGATCGTCATGACCGCTTCCGGTTGCGGTGTCACGGTCAAGGAGTACGGCCATTTGCTAGCTGCGGATCCTCTCTATGCGGTGAAGGCAAAAGCTATTTCTGCCTTGACCAAGGATTTGAGCGAAATCCTGCCAGAGTTTGAAATTGAACTGCAGCAAAAACTACGCGGGAAATTTTCTCAGCGGGTGGTTTATCATCCGCCATGCACCTTGCAGCACGGCCAACAAATCCGCGGCAAGGTGGAAGGCCTGCTGCGCGGCGTCGGCGTCGATGTACAGTTATGCGCGGACAGTCATTTGTGCTGCGGTTCGGCGGGTACTTATTCGGTATTGCAGCCGGAACTGTCATACAGGCTGCGCGATAACAAGCTGGAAAAATTGCAGGCAAGCCGGCCCGACATGATCGTCTCTGCCAATATCGGTTGCCTGACGCACTTGCAATCGGGTACGCAGACGCCGGTCAGACATTGGATAGAGCTGCTCGACCAGGCCCTGTCCTGAACTGCTTGTGCGATGTGATGGCGAACTGACGAAATTGGATGTCGGCCCAAAGATGATTCATAATAAAAATCTTTTATAAAAATCGCACGGGACAGGGTTCATGCCAGAGATATCAACGCTAAAGCTAAATGCGCGTCAGCAGGAGTTGTTGAGTTATGTGCAACGTGACGGTTTCGTCACGGTAGAACATCTGGCCACACGTTTCCAGATCACGCAGCAGACGATCCGGCGCGACATCAATTTGCTGGCGGAAATGAACCTGTTGCAGCGCTACCACGGCGGTGTAGGGTTGCCTTCCAGCGCCGAGAATATCGCCTACGGTGCAAGACAGGGCTTGTATTCGGAAGAAAAGCGCCGCATCGCCGCCCTGGTGGTGGAACATATCCCGGATCAGGCAACACTCTTCATCAACCTCGGCACCACCAATGAAGAAGTGGCCAAGGCCCTGAGCCGGCGCCGCAATCTGCGCGTGATCACCAATAACCTGAACGTGGCTGCGATCATGAGCGGCTACCCGGGCTGCGAGGTGATCATCACCGGTGGCGTAGTGCGCGCCCGCGACCTGGGAATTACCGGCGAAGAAACTATCGATTTCATCCGCCGCTTCAAAGTCGATTTCGGCATCATCGGCATCTCCAGCATCGAAGCCGATGGCACCCTGCGCGATTTCGATTATCGCGAAGTGCGGGTTTCCGAAGCGATCATCGAACATTCGCGCACTGTATTCCTGGTCGCCGATCATTCGAAATTCTGGCGGCCTGCACTGGTGCGGCTTGGCGATATTTCGAAGGTCAATGCGCTGTTTACCGACCGGCCGGTGCCGGAGGAAATGGCGGCCATTTTCGAAGAAGCGAAAATCGACGTGTTTGTTGCGGAGAGCGGTTCGGCGGCGGCTTAGCCCGTATGTATCCCAACTGTAAGCCTTACTGACGTATTTACCCGCCCGTAGCGCCATTCGTGCGCAGCATCGCTGCCCCTACCATGGGGTCTTCAAAGATCAGAGCTCTCCATTCCGTTACGAATCGACGACGTAGTGATCTGGGGGCAGAGTCAACTTTCGCAGGTTTGTTTCTTTGCGTTTTGACTGCTTCTGCTCCGTGCTCCACTAAGCGGGGTCAGAGTGAAGTTTTGGCGGTAAAGCATACCGAAAGTTCACTCTGACCCCGGTTAGTTAGTTTTGCTTGTCGCTAAAACACCCTGCCGACTAACTTTGATGGGCATTTTCCGATTGCGGGTTTGAGAAGGTGGACATAGAAATTGTCTATAGACAATTAAGTCTATTGCTATCGAAAAATTTCTTTTGATAAATATAAACGATTATCAATGTTCGAATTCGAACAATATACTTTCGAATATAAATATTTTATGATGTGCAGTGACATTGCAGACATGCTATTTTGCTAATTGGCAACAATGGGATTTGTCTGATAAGCGTGTTACGGACACAAGGAGATAGCTGTGGCATCAAGTGAAGTTGTTGATTTATTGGTGGTGGGCGGCGGCGTTAACGGCGCGGGGATTGCGCGTGACGCTGCAGGGCGCGGACTGAGCGTGTTGCTTTGCGAACAGGACGATCTGGCGTCGCATACCTCATCGGCTAGTACCAAATTGATCCACGGTGGCCTGCGCTATCTGGAACACTACGAATTCAGCCTGGTGCGCAAAGCGTTGCAGGAGCGTGAGCGCTTACTGCGACTGGCGCCTCATATCATTGCGCCGTTGCGTTTCGTGATGCCGCATGTGTCGCACTTGCGGCCGGCCTGGATGATACGCGCCGGCATGTTCTTATACGACAACCTGGCCAAGCGCGAATTGCTGGCGGGCTCTCGCGTCATTGATTTCCGCAAGCATGTCGCCGGCGCGCCGCTGAAAAAAACGTTGACCAAAGGTTTTGTCTATTCCGACGCCGCGGTGCAAGATGCGCGTCTGGTGGTTCTCAACGCGATGGACGCCAGGGAACGTGGCGCCACCATCCTGACTAAAACCCGCCTGATCGAAGCCAAACGTGGCAAGCAATACTGGGATGCCACCTTACAGTCGACCTTGACTGGCGAGACCACGGAAATCAAGGCGCGTTGTGTCGTCAATGCCGCGGGACCCTGGGTCGCCAGCTTGTTGAGTGGCGCCTTGCATACCTCAGCGCAGCACCATATCCGCCTGGTCAAAGGCAGTCATATCGTCACCAGGCGTTTGTTCGATCACGATCACGCGTACATCTTCCAGAACCCCGACAAGCGCATCGTCTTTGCGATTCCTTATGAATCCGATTTCACCTTGATCGGCACCACCGATGTCGAGTACAGCGGCGATCCGAGCAAGGTTGCAATTTCAGATGAAGAGACCGCTTACCTGTGTGAATCGGTCAGCCGCTATTTCGAGACAGCGGTAACGCCGTCGCAGGTGGTCTGGTCTTATGCCGGCGTGCGGCCGTTGTTGGAAGAAGAAATCGCCAATCCGTCCGCAGTTACGCGCGACTATCGCCTGGAGTTGAAAGCCGAAGAAGGACAGGCGCCTGTGCTGTCAGTATTCGGCGGAAAAATAACCACTTACCGGCGCCTGGCGGAAGAAGCCATGGAGCATTTGCAACCGCTGTTCGGATATATGAAAGCGCATTGGACCGCCGACGAAGCACTGCCCGGCGGCGATATCGCCAATGCCGATTTTGCAGAGTTCCGGCGCATTTTCCAACAACGCCACGCATGGCTGCCGACCGCTTTGGCGGCGCGTTACGCGCGCACCTATGGCACCCGTGCCTCACGCCTGCTGGCCGGAATTCACGACGTCGCCGGACTGGGTGAGTTGTTCGGCGCGGATCTATACGAAGCGGAAGTGCGCTATCTGATGCAGAACGAATGGGCGCTGACTGCGGACGATATCCTGTGGCGCCGTTCCAAGCTGGGATTACGGTTTGACGCAGCTGCCGTCGATCGTTTGAACAGCTGGCTGGAGCAGCAGCAAGTGCCAGCGCCGGCCGCCATGCTCGCATGAAATTTTTTCCCGATCGGGTTTGAGTGCAGTTGTTCAGTAGTGACGTTCAGTAGTTACGTCGGAAGATAAAAAAGACGGATCCGGAATCATCTCCGGGTCAAAGTCACCCCGGTCCGCGCAAGCGGATTCACCAACCTTGGAGTAGACAAGTTGAAAGACAAATATATTTTAGCCCTGGATCAAGGGACTACCAGTTCGCGCGCCATCCTGTTTGACCGTCAAGGCAATATCGTTTCTTCAGCGCAGAAAGAATTCCGCCAGATCTATCCGCAGCCGGGCTGGGTTGAACATGATCCGCAGGAAATCTGGTCGACCCAGGTCGGGGTTGCGGCCGAGGCCTCGACCAACATCGGTTTGAACGGCACTTCGATTGCCGCCATCGGCATTACCAACCAACGCGAAACTACCGTGGTCTGGGATCGCGAAACCGGCAAGGCTGTGTATAACGCTATCGTCTGGCAAGACCGTCGCACCGCCGCATTTTGCGATCAGCTGAAAGCCGACGGCCTGGGAGAAACCATCCGCGCCAAAACCGGCTTGCTGGTCGATTCCTATTTTTCTGCTACCAAGATCCGCTGGATACTGAAGAACGTCGAAGGCGCGCAGCAACTGGCCGATCAAGGGCGTCTGGCATTCGGCACCATCGATACCTGGCTGGTTTGGAATATGACGCGCGGTAAATTGCATCTGACCGATGTGTCGAACGCTTCACGCACCATGCTGTTCAATATCCACACCATGCAGTGGGACGACGAACTGCTTGAGATCATGGGCGTACCGCGCAGCATGCTGCCGGAAGTACGTTCCTCCAGCGAAGTTTACGGTCATACCGAAGTTTCCGGTTTCGGCTCTGAAATTCCTCTGGCCGGGATTGCGGGCGACCAACAGGCTGCATTGTTCGGGCAAATGTGCACCCAACCCGGCATGGTCAAGAATACTTACGGTACCGGTTGCTTCATGGTGATGAATACCGGCACCAAGCCAATCATCTCGAAAAACAATTTGCTGACTACGGTCGCCTGGAAAATCGGCAACGAGGTTAACTACGCGCTGGAAGGCAGTATCTTCATCGGCGGCGCAGTGGTGCAATGGTTGCGCGATGGTCTCGGCATCATCAAGACTTCCACTGAAATCGAAGCCCTGGCGCGCAGCGTCAAGAGCAGCGACGGCGTGTACCTGGTGCCGGCCTTCGCCGGCCTTGGCGCACCGCATTGGAATCCGCATGCACGCGGCACCATCTTTGGCATCACCCGTGGCACCACGTCTGCACATTACGCGCGGGCGGCGCTCGACAGCATCGCCTACCAAACCATGGACGTGTTGAAAGCGATGGAGGCCGATGCCGGCATCGTGATTCCGGAACTGCGGGTCGACGGTGGCGCCACTGCCAACAATCTGCTGATGCAATTCCAGTCCGATATCCTGGGCGTCGATGTGGTGCGGCCGAAAGTGACGGAAACCACAGCACTGGGCGCGGCGTATCTGGCTGGCCTGGCGGTCGGCTACTGGAGCAGCACCGACGACGTGCAAGGCCAGTGGCAACTCGACCAGCGTTTCAAGCCGGCGCTGCCGGCGGCAGAAGTGCAGGCCAGCATCAAAGGCTGGCAGCGGGCGATTGCAGCAGCGACGGTCTGGGCAGATTCCTGACCATCAGCCAGTAGCAGACACCGTTAGATAAAAACAGAACGGAGCGCGGATCAGAATCTGCGTTCCTCTCGCTTCCTATTTCCGAAAGAGTTTTTCATGACTCCCTTTTTAGCTGAATTCGTGGGCACTGCCCTGATTGTCTTGCTTGGCAACGGTGTGGTTGCCAACGTTCTCTTGAGTAAAACCCACGGCAACGGCAGCGGCCTGATTGTGATTACCGTCGGCTGGGCGATGGCGGTATTTGTCGGGGTTTTCGTTGCCGCCTCATCCAGCGGCGCGCATCTTAATCCGGCGGTAACGCTGGCGCTGGCAGTGGCCGGCAAGTTCGCCTGGGCCAGCGTGCCGGGCTACATTCTGTCGCAAATGCTGGGCGGGATGATGGGTGCTTTCCTGGTGTGGCTGGTGTATCGCAACCACTTTGCGGAGACCTCGGACGGTAATCTTAAGCTGGCAGCGTTTTGCACAGCGCCAGCGATTCGCAATACCTTCGGCAATGTGGTTTCCGAAGTGGTCGGTACTTTCGTGCTGGTCTATTGCGTATTGAATATTGCTTCGCCGACGATGGGACTGGGCGCACTGGATGCCTTGCCTGTCGCCTTGCTGGTGATGAGTATCGGCGTCTCTTTAGGCGGCACCACCGGCTACGCGATCAATCCGGCGCGCGACCTGGGGCCGCGCCTGATGCACGCATTGCTGCCGATCCCGGGTAAACGCGATAGCGACTGGGGTTATGCATTGGTACCGGTGATCGGTTCGATAACAGGCGGCGTGTTGGCGGCGCTGGTGTATGGCCTGCAAATGGCGCACTGACAAGGTCTTCGATGCCGCCTGCTGGCGGCATCGACATGTTTATTTCGCCAGCAATTTCTCAATATCCGCAACCAGGCCTTCCGGCTTGGTCTGTGGTGCAAAACGGTCGACCACGGCACCGTCCTTACCCACCAGGAATTTGGTGAAATTCCATTTGATGCCTTCGCTGCCAAGCAAGCCCGGCGCCGCGTTTTTCAGGTATTGGTAAAGTGGGGCTGCGTGATCGCCGTTGACGTCGATCTTCTCGAACAAGGGAAACGTGACGCCGTAGTTCTTCTCGCAGAAAGCGCCGATTTCGTCAGCGGTTCCCGGTTCCTGGGCGCCGAACTGATTGCACGGAAAGCCTAGCACTTCGAAACCTTGATCATGGTACTTCTGGTAAATCTCTTCCAGTCCCTTGTACTGCGGCGTGAAACCGCAATTGCTGGCGGTGTTGACGATCAGTAACACCTTGCCGCGGAAGGCTGCCAGTGAGCTGGGCGCACCGTCTAGTTGATTGACGGTGAAATCATAAATGCTGGTGTCGGTACTCATATAATCCCCAGATGTTCAGTGCCGGCAGCCAGGTCGCGGTCTTTCGAGTCCTTGCTGCGCAGCTTGATGGAAAGTCGCAAATCGTTAACCGAATCGGCGTTACGCAAAGCGTCTTCGTAACTGACTTTATCCTCTTCATACAAATCGAACAGCGCCTGGTCGAAAGTCTGCATGCCGAGCTCGCGCGACTTCTTCATGATTTCCTTGATTTCATGGACGTCGCCCTTGAAAATCAGGTCTGAAATCAGAGGCGAATTCAGCAAGATTTCCACTGCCACACAGCGTCCCTTGACGGTTTTCAGCGGAATCAGCCGTTGCGAGATGATGCCCTTCAGATTCAGCGACAGATCCATCAGCAATTGCGGCCGGCGTTCTTCCGGGAAGAAGTTGATGATGCGGTCCAGCGCCTGGTTGGCGCTGTTGGCATGCAAGGTGGCCAGGCACAGGTGGCCGGTTTCGGCAAAGGCGATAGCGTAGTCCATGGTTTCGCGATCGCGGATTTCGCCGATCAGGATGACGTCGGGGGCCTGGCGCAGGGTGTTTTTCAAGGCCACGCCCCAGCTATCCGTATCGACCCCGACTTCACGCTGGGTGACGATGCAATTCTTGTGCGGGTGAATGTATTCGACCGGATCCTCGATGGTGATGATATGGCCGTAGCTGTTTTCATTACGATAACCGACCATCGCCGCCAGCGTGGTCGATTTGCCCGAACCGGTCGCGCCAACCATGATCACCAGGCCGCGCTTGGTCATGGCGACATCTTTTAGCGTAGGCGGCAAGCCGAGGTCTTCGAATTTCGGGATATCGGTGGTGATGGTGCGCAGTACCATGCCGACCCGGCCTTGCTGGATGAAGGCCGAGGCGCGGAACCGTCCCAGTCCGGCCGGGCTGATGGCGAAATTGCATTCCTTGGTTTCTTCGAAATCGGCCGCCTGCTTGTCGCTCATGATGGCGCGCGCCAGTTCCAGCGTATGGATGGATGTCAGCGCCTGGTTCGACACCGGCGTGATTTTGCCGTCGATCTTGAACGCGGGCGGGAAGTCTGCCGTAATGAACAGATCGGAGCCACGCTTGCTGACCATCAGGCGCAGCAAGTCGTGCATGAATTTGGTCGCTTGATCTCTTTCCATGATTCTTATCCTAATGTATTTGAAGATTAAGCTTAGCCTGGGAAATTATCTGGTGTCTTGGCCGCTGCACGTGCGCTAGCCAGCGAGATCACGTTGCGCTTGACCAGTTCGGTCAGGTTGCTGTCGAGGGTTTGCATGCCCATGTTGCTGCCAGTCTGGATCGCCGAATACATCTGCGCAATCTTGCTTTCGCGGATCAGGTTGCGGATCGCCGGCGTGCCCAGCATGATTTCATGGGCGGCTACGCGGCCGGAACCGTCTTTGGTCTTGAGCAAGCTTTGGGAGATCACCGCTTGCAGCGATTCCGACAGCATGGCGCGCACCATTTCTTTTTCTTCGCCCGGGAACACGTCGACGATACGGTCGATGGTTTTGGCGGCAGAAGAGGTGTGCAGCGTGCCGAATACCAGATGGCCGGTTTCGGCGGCTGTCAGTGCCAGCCGGATGGTTTCCAGGTCGCGTAATTCGCCGACCAGGATGACATCGGGATCTTCCCGCAATGCTGAGCGCAGCGCATTACTGAACGAATGGGTGTGCGGCCCGACTTCGCGTTGGTTGATCAGGCACTTGTTCGATTGATGGACGAATTCGATAGGGTCTTCGATGGTCAGGATATGCGCGTATTCATTTTCATTGACGTGATTGACCATGGCCGCCAGCGTGGTCGATTTGCCGGAACCGGTCGGGCCGGTGACCAGCACCAGGCCACGCGGCTTCAGCGCCAACTCGGCAAAGATGCGCGGCGCGTTCAGTTGTTCCAGCGTCAGGACTGTCGACGGAATGGTCCGCAACACGGCCGCAGCGCCGCGATCCTGGTTGAATGCATTCACGCGGAATCGCGCCAGGCCAGGGATTTCAAACGAAAAATCGACTTCCAGATGTTCTTCGTATGCCTTGCGCTGGCCATCGTTCATGATGTCATAGATCATTGAATGCACATCCTTGTGCTCCAACGGCGGCAAGTTGATACGGCGCACATCTCCATGAACCCGGATCATCGGCGGCAAGCCTGCGGATAGATGCAAATCGGATGCCTTATTCTTCACCGAAAAAGCCAGAAGTTCGGAAATGTCCATTTATAATCCCTGTGCTGTATTTTGTTTGTTGAAAGGCATTTTTTTTCTGCCCAGGCACTGCTTGTCAGACCGCCTGGCCATGCAAGTAGGTAGTTCTTTACGGCAATTTTCAAACTCTCCGATTATGTCCTTAATGTCCCACAAGTTGCAAGCCGTCCATAGCAGTATTCAGGCTGCGGCTACTGCGGTGTCGCGCCGGCCTGACAGTGTCGCATTGCTGGCGGTGTCCAAAACCTTTGGCGCCGAGATGGTGCTGGAAGCGATTGCTGCCGGCCAGCGTGCTTTCGGTGAAAACTACCTGCAGGAGGCGCTGGCGAAAATGGCAGCGGTCGACCTGGCGCTCAAGTCAGGGTCGGATGCCGGCGCTGATGTCTTGTTGGAATGGCATTTTATCGGGCCGATTCAAAGCAACAAGACGCGCGCCATCGCCGAGCATTTCGACTGGGCGCATACGGTCGATCGCGAAAAAATCGCCCAACGCCTGTCGCAGCAACGGCCGCCACACCTGGCGCCGTTGAATATCTGCCTGCAGGTGAATATCAGCGGCGAGGCGAGCAAGAGCGGCATGGCGCCGTCGGAAGTGCTGGATGTGGCGCGCGCAGTTGTGGGATTGCCCGGGCTGACCTTACGCGGCTTGATGGCGATACCGGAGCCAACCGAGGATCAACAGAAACAACGTGCGGCATTTCGCCAGACCAGGGAATTGCTGACGCAGCTGCAACAGGAATTAGCGGCACCGCAACTGGATACCTTGTCGATGGGAATGTCGGCAGACATGGCGGTGGCGATTGAAGAAGGCGCTACTATCGTGCGCGTGGGCAGCGCAATTTTTGGACAACGGGAACGGATGCGGGAATTATGAAAAGTCAATTGAATATCAGTTTCATCGGCGGCGGCAACATGGCAGCGGCCTTGATCGGCGGCTTGGCCGGCAAGGTTACTGACGGCGCCAACATCCATGTGATCGACCTGAACCCGGAAGCCTTGCAGAATCTGGCGCAACGGTTTGGCGTCAGCACGGCAACCGAAATCGATGCAGCGGTAAGCGCCAGCGAAGTGATCGTGCTGGCGGTCAAGCCTCAGCAAATGAAGGAAGTGGTGGCCAAATTGCGGCCGCACGTCACGACGCAGCTGGTGTTGTCGATTGCGGCCGGGATTCGCGCCGTCGATCTGGCGCGTTGGCTCGGCGGCCACGATGCCATCGTGCGCTGCATGCCGAATACACCGGCGCTGATCGGCCAGGGAATTACCGGGATGGTCGCTACCGCCGGCGTATCGGACGGCCAACGCGAAACCGCCGATCTTATCTTGCGCGCGGTGGGAAGCACGGTGTGGCTGGATGACGAGGCGAAGATCGACGCGGTAACCGCGGTATCGGGCAGCGGCCCGGCGTATGTATTTTATTTTATCGAAGCGATGCAGCAGGCGGCCCAGGAACTGGGTTTGACTGCGCAGCAGGGTATTGAACTGGCCAAGGCCACCTTTGTCGGCGCAGCGCAGCTTGCGGCGCAATCGTCAGAACCGGTGTCCTTATTGCGCGAGCGTGTCACTTCCAAGGGCGGCACCACTTATGCTGCGTTGACCAGCATGGAGATTGCTGACGTCAAAGGCGCAATCATCACCGCCATTAAGGCAGCGGCAGCGCGTGGACAGGAATTGGGCGACGAGTTCGGCCGCGACTAACTTGCCCACCCTACAAAAAACAGCGGCAATCGCATCGCGACTGCCGCTGTTTTTTTGCCGCCGACAAGCCGGATTCCGGCTCGCGTCAGATTTTATTTGCTACGGCCAATCACCAGCCCAGCCAGCAAACCGATGGCGGCTGCCACGCTGACGGCTTTCCACGGATTGTCGCCGACATATTCATCGGTCACATGCGCCGCGTGCTTAGTGTGCGCCACCGCTTTTTTAGTGGCTTTCGGCAGCTCTGTTTTAGCAGTTTCCAGTGCCGCTTTCAATTTTTCACGCGCCGAATTGTATTTTTTTTCAGCATGATCATGGGTATCGTCGAGCAGGGTTTCTGCTTCCTTGATCACGGATTTGAGTTCGCCTGCCAGGTTGTCGCGCATCTCTTTTACGTTGTCGTTGGTAGTAGCCATGTTTGCCTCTTCAATGTGGATTGCGGGGAAAGATGTTGTCTAATATACCATCATAAGTTGCATCTTATTGTTATGCGGTTATCTTAATGCGTAGTCCAGAGCAATCCCGCCAAATACTGCCGCCCCCAGCCAGTTATTGTGGCGAAAGGCGGCAAAGCAGCCGGCGCGCTCGCGCGTGCGGATCAAACGGTAGTGGTAAACGGCGCAACCGGCCGCCAGCAGCATGCCGGCGCTAAACCAGCCGCGTAAGCCGAATTGCCAGCCTACAGCAAATACTAATCCCAAACTGAGCGCATAACAAAGCATGATTGCCAGCACATCGTAACGGCCGAAGGTAATCGCCGAAGTCCGGATGCCGATCTTGAGGTCGTCGTCGCGGTCGACCATGGCGTATTCGGTGTCGTAGGCGACGGCCCAGAATACGTTGGCGAGCAATAGCAGCCAGGCGGCCGCTGGCACCGTGCCTTGTGTGGCGGCGAATCCCATTGGTATACCGAAGCCGAAGGCGATGCCGAGATAGGCCTGTGGAATGGCGAAGAAACGCTTGAAGTAGGGATAGCTGCCGGCCACGATCACTGCGATCACGGACAATTCCTTGGTCAGCGTATTCAGCGGCAGGATCAACAACAGCGACAGCAGCGTCAGTACCACGGCAACCATCACCGCTTCCCAGGCGGCGATTTTGCCGCTGGTTAGAGGACGGTCGGCGGTACGCTTGACGTGTTTGTCAAAATCCCTGTCGGCGAAATCGTTGATCGCGCACCCGGCTGAGCGCATCAATGCTGTGCCAAGGCAAAAAATAACGACCAGGGTCCAGGCCGGTTTGCCGTCGGCCGCCAGCCATAAGGCGGCCAGGGTCGGCCAAAGCAGTAGCAGGATGCCGATCGGTTTGTTGGCGCGGATCAGCAGGAAATAGAGTTTGAGACGATTCATTGCAGTTTGTGCGATTGGCGTTGCCGTCAGGCGGCAGCGGGTAAGACATGAGCGGGAAAAGTCACAGGATCGGACACGGGATTGAAGAATGCCTTGGGCGGAAGCGTTGCTCGACCCAAGGCATCAGATGCTTACTTCTTCTTTGATTAACCCTCGACAGCAAGTGCGTCATGCAGCAAGGTCACGCCTTTCAGGCCGCAATCCAGCACTGCCTTTTGCACCGCTTCGATGGCGGCATGGCGGGTGAAGCTTTTGCGCCAGACAATCACCACCCGGCGCGATGGCCCCGGCGCGGTAAACGGTACGTAGCGCAGCATGCCGTCCTTGGCGCCGATATCGGGCACCGAGGCTTGCGGCAGCACTGTAATGCCGATGCCGGACGCCACCATATGACGGATTGTTTCCAGCGACGAACCTTCGAAGGTGCGCGCAATGCCATCGCCGGCAGTCGAAAAGCGCGACATTTCAGGACATACTTCCAGCACCTGGTCGCGGAAACAATGGCCATTGCCAAGCAACAGCATGGTTTCCGATTTGAGATCCTGGGCGCTGATACTGGCGCGGTCAGCCCAGGCATGATGCTTGGGTAACGCTACCACGAACGGCTCGTCGTACAGAGGTTGCACCATGAGGCCATGTTCTGGAAACGGCAGGGCGATGATGGCGGCATCCAACTCACCTTGACGCAGCAGTTCCAGCAGGCGCACGGTGAAATTTTCCTGCAGTACCAGCGGCATTTGCGGCACTTGCTCGATCATGGTTTTCACCAGCGGCGGCAGCAGGTACGGGCCGACGGTATAGATGATGCCCAGCCGCAGAGGGCCGGCCAGGGGATCTTTGTTCTGGTTGGCGATTTCGCGGATAGTGGCGGTTTGCTCCAGCACCCGTTCGGCCTGTGCCACGATCTGCGAACCCAGAGGCGTCACTGAAATTTCCGTGCCGCCCCGTTCGAAAATCACGACACCCAGTTCGTCTTCCAGTTTCTTGATCGCTACTGAGAGAGTGGGTTGCGCCACGAAACATGCTTCTGCAGCATGGCCAAAATGCTTGACGCGGGCAACCGCGACGATATATTTGAGTTCGGTCAGTGTCATGTTGTTATCTTCGCATATTTTTTGATGGAGATTGTATCTCCATGTTTCAGTAGCATTTTTACATGCTCGGCACCGTTTGCTGCCAGTACTGGTCAAACTTTCAAAAAATCTTCCCGCCCGCCCAGCCAGCGCGCCAGATGGGCGCTGACAGTGGCCTGCTTGGCCGGTGTCGGATCTTGCAGCAGCGTCTGCGCCAGATCACGGGCACGGTCAACCAGCCACTGGTCGGTGGTCAGGTCGGCGAAGCGCAACATGGCCTGGCCAGACTGGCGCGCTCCCAGGAATTCACCGGGGCCGCGGATTTCCAGGTCGCGCCGGGCTATTTCAAAGCCATCCGTGGTCTCGCGCATGGTCATCAGGCGCTGCTTGGCGATATGACCGAGCGGGCTTTGGTATAACAGCAAGCATACGCTGGCTGCAGAACCGCGTCCAACCCGCCCGCGTAGCTGATGCAGTTGCGATAATCCGAAGCGTTCCGCATGCTCGATCACCATCAGCGAAGCGTTGGGAACGTCGACTCCGACTTCAATCACGGTGGTGGCCACCAGCACATGGCAGGCGCCAGCGCTGAAGGCATCCATCACTTCCTGTTTCTCGGCTTGCTTGAGGCGGCCGTGGACCAGGCCGATCCGCAAGTCGGACAGGGCTTCCACCAGCATCGCATAGGTCTCGGTCGCGGTTTGCAGCTGCAAGGCTTCCGATTCTTCGATTAGCGGACAGACCCAGTAAGCCTGCCTGCCGTCCTGCACCGCCGCATGCACCCTTTCGATCACTTCGTCGCGCCGCATCTGGTTGACCGCGCGGGTGACGATCGGGGTGCGGCCGGGCGGCAGTTCGTCGATCACCGAGATTTCCAGGTCGGCGTAATAAGTCAT
Source organism: Collimonas sp. OK307 (assembly GCF_900113705.1). Lineage (GTDB taxonomy): Bacteria > Pseudomonadota > Gammaproteobacteria > Burkholderiales > Burkholderiaceae_D > Collimonas. The sequence continues at coordinate 52,476 of NZ_FOQI01000007.1, forward strand.
CGCCAAGGTCCGCGGGATAGGCGTGGCGCTCATCATCAATTGATGTGGTACGACTGCAACCGCGCTTTTTTCGGCGGCCTCGTTGCCGCCATTCTCGGAGGTGGTTTTATTGCGTAGCGCCAGTCGCTGGCCAACGCCAAAACGATGCTGTTCGTCGACGATCACCAGGCCAAGCCTGGCAAATTGTACGCTGTCCTGGATCAAGGCATGGGTGCCGATCACCAGTTGTGCTTCGCCTGATTCGATCATGGCCAGGGACGCCAGCTTTTCTTTCTTTTTCAGGCTGCCGGTGAGCCACGCCACGCGCACGCCAAGCGGCTCCATCCAGGCCGCAATCTTGCGGAAATGCTGGTCTGCAAGGATTTCAGTCGGGGCCATCAACACGGCTTGATAACCGCTGTCGATGGCTTGCGCAGCGGCCAGCGCGGCAACCACGGTTTTGCCACTGCCGACATCGCCCTGTAGCAAGCGCTGCATGGGAAATGAAGCGCGCAGGTCGACACTGATTTCGGCCACGACCCGTTGTTGCGCCTTGGTCAGGCTGAACGGCAGCGTGGCTAGAAACGCTGCCGACAATTGTCCGACCACCGGCAACGCACGGGCATTCTTGGCGCGGCGTGCAACCTGGGCCCGTTTCAATGACAGCTGCTGGGCCAGCAACTCGTCGAATTTCATGCGTACCCAGGCCGGATGGGAACGATCCTCCAGCGCATGCTCGTCGACTTCCGGCGGCGGGTTGTGCAGCAGGCGCACTGCCGTTTCGAAGGGCATCAATTGCTGGGCTGCCAGTTGTGCCGGAGATAAGGTGTCGCGCCATTCGATGTGCTGCATGGCATCGGCGATGGCTTTGCGCAGGAAAACCTGCGACAAACCTTCACCGGCAGGGTAGACCGGGGTCAGGACGTCCGGCAGCGGAGCGCCTTCCAGCACCACTTTATAATTGGGATGGACCACCTCGGCGCCGAAAAAGCCGTGGCGGATCTCGCCGCGTGCGCGGACCCGAGTGCCAACTGCCAGCTGTTTGGTCTGGCTACCGTAAAAATTCAGGAAACGCATCACCAGTTGGCCGCTGTCGTCGGCAATGGTGACGATCAGTTGCCGCCGCGGCCGGTACTGGATATCGCAGGCTGTGACGACGCCTTCAACTTGCGCTACGCTAGTGCCCATCATGCCGGCTTGCTGGATCGCGATAATCTCGGTTTCGTCCTCATAGCGCAGCGGCAGGTGCAAAACCAGGTCCATGTCCGTGCGCAGCCCCAGCTTTTCCAGCTTGCTGGCACGCGTATTGGCGACCGGTGCAGAAGGGGCGGGTGTGGCAGGTTTTCGCTTCGGAGCGGGCATATCGGACTGTTATTGGGTGGCAGGGAGCTACAGGGCGTAAAATAGCGGGTTTGCTTATGCAAAGGTAGCAAACCAGGCATCAAGTTGCTGCATCCCTGTCTAGGGTGGATTTCAGCGTTTGCCATTGTAAAGCCTATAGCCGTATTGGCAACCGGGTGTGAGCCGCCCCGACTGTTATTTCATTATTTATCCGAACATGCATTCTCTTTCCGATTACGATTTCGACCTGCCGCCAGAACTGATCGCGCAAACGCCGCTATCCGAGCGCAGTGCCTCGCGCCTGCTGCATATAGACGGCGAACAATTCATTGACCGTCAGTTTGCCGACATTGTCGATCTCCTGAATCCAGGCGATCTGCTGGTGTTTAACGATACCCGGGTGCTCAAGGCGCGCTTCTTCGGCGTCAAGGAAACCGGCGGCAAGGTTGAAGTACTGGTCGAGCGCGTAGTCGATAACCGTACCGTGCATGCCCAGGTGCGCGCCTCGAAATCCCCGTCGGCCGGCACCAGGATCTGCCTGGCCGAGGCGTTTGAGGTGGTCGTGGGTGAGCGCGTCGGCGAATTTTATACGTTAGTGTTCCCGGCCGATGTATTCGAACTGATCGAGACCCATGGCCGTTTGCCTCTGCCGCCATATATCGAGCACGATGCCGATGCTTTCGACGAAACCCGTTATCAAACAGTCTATGCCAAGCATGCCGGCGCCGTGGCTGCGCCCACTGCCGGCCTGCATTTCGACCAGGCTTTGCTGGAACGCCTGCAGCAAAAGGGCATCGGGTTTGCTTATGTCACGCTGCATGTCGGCGCTGGCACTTTCCAGCCGGTGCGCAGCGAGAATCTGGCCGAACACAAGATGCATAGCGAGTGGTATACGATCACTGAAGCTACGGTTGATGCCGTGCGGGCGACCAGGGCTGCCGGCGGCAAAGTGGTCGCGGTAGGAACTACCAGCTTGCGCGCGCTGGAGTCAGCCTCGCAATCCGGTGCTTTGCAGGCCGGCAGTGCGGATACCGCATTGTTCATCACGCCCGGCTATACCTTTAAGACGGTTGACCGCCTGATCACCAATTTTCATTTGCCGAAATCGACCTTGCTGATGCTGGTATCCGCCTTTGCCGGTTACGACTGCATCCGCTCTGCTTACGCCCATGCCATTGCACAGCGCTATCGCTTCTTCAGTTACGGCGACGCGATGCTGCTTACTAATAACGTTTGATCCTGATTATTGAAGATTGCCACTACCCATGCTTGAATTCACGCTGCTAAAAACCGAAGGAAAGGCCCGTCGCGGCCGTCTCAAACTCAACCACGGCGTTGTCGAAACGCCGATTTTCATGCCGGTCGGCACCTATGGTTCGGTGAAGGCGATGTCGCCGCTGGAGCTGGTCGAGATCGAGGCCCAGATCATTCTCGGCAATACCTTCCATCTATGGCTGCGGCCGGGCAACGACGTCATCGAAAAATTCGGCGGCCTGCACAAGTTCATGGGTTGGGACAAGCCGATCCTGACCGATTCGGGCGGTTTCCAGGTGTTTTCGCTGGGCGCCATGCGCAAGATTACCGAAGAGGGCGTCAAGTTCTCTTCGCCGATCAATGGCGACAAACTGTTCCTCTCGCCTGAAGTGTCGATGCAGATCCAGAAAATCCTGAATTCCGACATCGTGATGCAGTTCGATGAATGCACACCGTATGAAATCGACGGCCGGCCGGCTACCAGCGACGAGGCAGCACAATCGATGCGGATGTCGCTGCGCTGGGCCAAGCGTTCAAAGAGCGAGTTCGACCAGCTGGAAAATCCGAATGCGCTGTTTGGCATCGTCCAGGGCGGCATGTACGAGCATTTGCGCGATGAGTCGCTGGCCGGCTTGCAGGACGTCGGTTTCAACGGTATCGCCATAGGCGGCCTGTCGGTGGGTGAGCCGAAAGAAGAAATGATGCGCGTGCTGGCGCATATCGGGCCGCAACTGCCGGCCGATAAGCCGCACTATCTGATGGGTGTCGGCACGCCGGAGGATCTGGTGGCCGGGGTTGAGAACGGCGTTGACATGTTCGACTGTGTGATGCCTACCCGCAACGCGCGCAACGGCTGGTTGTTTACCCGTTTCGGCGATCTGAAGATCAAGAATGCCCGCTACAAGGAAGATGAAAAGCCGCTGGACGAGACTTGCGGCTGCTATGCATGCCGCAATTTCTCGCGCGCTTACTTGCATCATCTGCATCGCACCGGCGAAATCCTTGGCGCGCGGCTGAATACGATTCACAATCTTCACTATTACCTGGATCTGATGAAAAATATCAGAAATGCCCTGGATGTCGGCCAATTCAGCGTGTTTGTGAAGCAATTCCATGTGGACCGGGCGCGCGGCGTATAAGGTTGCCAGTGAGGGGCGCAGGTGGAAGTGCTAATAAGTAAATTGTTGGTAAAACATCTTAAAAATATCTATTTTTGCAACTATTTTTAGGTAAAAGAGTCTATGACAGCTGGTTCCAGCTGCCTCGGGATAGTGCGCCGCGGCAGGCTGAGCTGATTTTCCCGGCAATAAATGGCAACGGGCGACATACCGGGCGGTTGTACGCCGCTACCCAATGCTAGAATGCTGGGCTATTTTCAAACTACTACTTGGAGCAACTCGTGTTCATTATTTCCAATGCATATGCGCAAGCTGCACCTGCAGCTACCGCTGCCACCGGCCCACTGGGCCTGAGCGGCAACCTGACCAGCTTCTTGCCGATCATCCTGATGTTCGTAGTGTTGTACTTCTTGATGATTCGCCCGCAAATGAAGCGTCAGAAGGAGCAAAAAGCCATGATGGAAGCACTCGGCAAGGGCGATGAAGTCGTCACGGCCGGCGGCATGCTGGGCAAGATCACTAAAGTTGCCGACGGCTACATCACCCTGGAAATCGCCAGCGGTACTGAAGTTGTAGTGCAAAAGGGTTCGGTCACCACCTTGCTGCCAAAGGGCACAATCAAGACGGCACTGTAAAATTTGCCCTGATTGATGGAATGAGAGCATCCGGATGGGTGCTCTCGTTACTTGTCAGGTATGTTGTCAAATACAGAAAAGAGCCCCGCAGCGAAATCCGCTCAGGGCATCGGCAGCCTCACACACAAGCAAGAGACTCATCTGATCTTGAGACTCGCACAGAACGCTGAATCACTATGAATCGCTATCCTCTCTGGAAATATATTCTGATCGTCATCGCGCTGCTGTTTGGCGTGCTGTACACCATACCGAATCTCTTTGGCGAATCGCCTGCGGTACAGGTGAGCAGCGGCAAATCGACCTTGAAGGTCGACAGCTCGCTGGCTGACCAGGTTTCGCAGGTGCTGCAACAAGGTAATCTGGCGACGGACAGTGTCACTTTCGAGACCGCCGGCGCCCAAGGCACGGTGCGCGCCCGTTTCCACGATACCGATACCCAGTTCAAGGCCAAGGCTTTGCTGGAGCAAAACCTGAATACCGACCCGACCGATCCGGTCTACGTGGTCGCCTTCAACCTGGTGCCGAATACGCCGCACTGGCTGCAAGCCATCCACGCATTCCCGATGTATCTGGGCCTCGATTTGCGCGGCGGCGTGCACTTCCTGATGCAGGTCGATACCAAGGCGGTCATCAACAAGCGCTTGCAGGGTTTGCAAGCCAGCGCCCGTAGTGAATTGCGCGACAAGGATATTCGCTACAGCGGCATCAACCGCAATGGCGACGCCATCGAAATCAGTTTCCGCGACCAGGCTATCTTGGAAAAGGCGCGCAACATATTGGTGCCGCAACTGTCTGAAATGCTGATCCAGGTGGCGCCGGCGGTTGCCGGCTCCGACCCGATGCTGACCGCATCGCTGAAGCCGGAAGCGCTCAAGCAGATTGTCGATAACGGCGTCACCCAAAACATCACGACCTTGTCGAAACGGGTTAATGAACTGGGCGTGAGCGAGCCGATCATCCAGCGCCAGGGTGCTGACCGCATCGTAGTGCAAATGCCAGGCGTGCAAGACGTTTCGCGCGCCAAGGACATTATCGGCCGTACCGCCACGCTGGAAGTACGCATGGTGGATGAGTCGGTGACTCGCGGTACGGAAGCTACCGCTGCCGTACCTTTCGGCTCCGAACTGTTCAAGGTCGGCAAGAATGCGCCGGTGGTGCTGTACAAGGATCCTGTACTGACTGGCGACTATATCTCCAGCGCTGCAGTCAGCTTCGACCAGAACCAGCAACCGGCAGTCAGCATCGACCTTAATGGCGACGGCGGCCGCAAGATGCGAGACGCTACCCGAGGCAAGGTTGGCAAGGCGATGGCGATCGTGCTGTTTGAAAAAGGCAAGGGCGAAGTCCTGACCGTGGCGACGATTCAAAGCGAATTGGGTTCGCGCTTCCAGATCACCGGCATGGGTTCGCCGGAAGCGGCGGCCGACCTGGCGCTGCTGTTGCGCGCCGGCTCGCTGGCAGCACCGATGACGATCATCGAAGAACGCACCATCGGCCCGCAACTGGGCGCCGAGAACATCAAGAAGGGTTTTGATTCGACCATGTACGGCTTCGCCGTCATCGCCGTTTTCATGATCATCTACTACATGTTGTTCGGTCTGTTCAGCGTACTCGCCCTGTCGGTCAACCTGTTGCTGCTGATTGCGGTGCTGTCGACTTTGCAGGCAACGCTGACCTTGCCGGGTATCGCCGCGATTGCGCTGACCCTCGGTATTGCGATCGACGCCAACGTGCTGGTGAATGAACGTATCCGCGAAGAACTGCGCAACGGCAATTCACCGCAGGCAGCGATTTCCATCGGTTTCGACCGCGCCTGGGCCACCATTCTCGACTCGAACGTGACGACATTGATTGCCGGCCTGGCGCTGTTGATTTTCGGTTCCGGTGCGATCCGCGGTTTTGCAGTAGTGCATTGCCTCGGTATCCTGACTTCGATTTTCTCAGCGGTCTTCGTTTCGCGTGGTTTCGCCAATCTTTGGTACGGCCGCAAGAAGAAACTGACTAGCTTGTCGATTGGCCAGATCTGGAAGCCGAACGCTTGATTGATTTGCAACTAAGCTGCTGCAACTAAGCCGCAGCCAAGCTGCAAGCGGATATTGAATAACGTTGTGGCCGCATTGGCATCCATGGATGCGCGGCCACACAGGTAAGAACCAATGGTGTGAACCAAAAGGAATGTGATGGAACTTTTCCGTATCAAAAAAGATATTCCGTTCATGCGCCATGCATTGATATTCAATGCGATCTCGGCGCTGACGTTTGTATTCGCCGTATTCTTCCTGTTCTCGAAAGGCCTGCATCTGTCGATCGAGTTTACCGGCGGTACGGTAATCGAAGTCGCCTACAGCAAACCGGCCAATATCGAGGGCATACGCAAGACGGTTGAGGGCATTGGTTATACCGATAACCAGGTCACCAATTTCGGCACCGCGCAAGATGTGATGATTCGCCTGCCTGCAAAAAAGGGTGAAAATTCCAATGAGCAAAGCGCTACCGTACTGAAAGCCTTGCAGCAGCGGGACCCCGATGTCCAGTTGAAACGCACCGAGTTCGTCGGACCGCAGGTGGGTGACGAACTGGCGCATGACGGCTTGATGGCGCTGCTGTTCGTGGTGATCGGCATCATGATTTACCTGGCCATCCGCTTCGAATGGAAATACGCGGTAGCCGCGATTATCGCCAACTTGCATGACGTGGTGATCATCCTGGGCTTCTTCGCATTCTTCCAATGGGAATTCTCGTTGACTGTATTGGCGGCGATCCTGGCGGTATTGGGTTATTCGGTGAATGAATCGGTGGTTGTGTTCGACCGGGTACGCGAAACTTTCCGTGATCGCCGCTTCGGCAAACTGGCGGTTTCGGATGTGATGAACCATGCAATCACCAGCACGATTTCCCGTACCATCATCACGCACGGCAGTACTGAAATCATGGTGTTGTCGATGTTCGTGTTCGGCGGCCCTGCATTGCATTATTTCGCACTGGCGCTGACTATCGGTATTCTGTTCGGTATCTACTCTTCGGTGTTCGTGGCAGCGGCTGTGGCAATGTGGCTTGGCGTCAAACGTGAAGACATGATCAAGCCGATCAAGGAAAAAGACGAGACTGACGGCGCTGTAGTGTAAGGCGTTGCAGTTATAAAAAAAACCAGCCTTCGGGCTGGTTTTTTTTGGTCCGACGAAATGAACGCCGGATGCGGTACTTTAGATTTTCTTCGCCAGCAATGCCGCATGTCCGATGTAGTTGGACGGCGTCATGGCCAGCAGATGGTCTTTGGCTTCCTGCGGAATTTCCAGCTTGAGGATGAACTCGCGCAGGGCGTCTTTGGAGATGCCTTTGCCGCGTGTCAGTTCTTTCAGCTGCTCGTACGGGTTCTCGATGCCGTAGCGGCGCATCACGGTTTGCACCGGCTCGGCCAGCACTTCCCAGGTTGCGTCCAGATCGTCCGCCAGGCGGCCCGGATTGACTTCCAGCTTGTTCAAGCCGCGCAGGCAGCTATCGTAAGCCAGGATCGCGTAACCGAGGCCGACGCCGATATTACGCAGCACGGTGGAGTCGGTCAGGTCACGCTGCCAGCGCGACAGCGGCAGCTTTTCCGACATGTGCTTGAGCACGGCGTTGGCCATGCCCAGGTTGCCTTCGGAGTTCTCGAAATCGATCGGGTTGACCTTGTGCGGCATGGTCGACGAACCGATTTCGCCAGCCTTGGTGCGTTGTTTGAAAAAGCCGAGCGAGATGTAGCCCCAGATATCGCGATTCAGGTCGAGCAGGATGGTGTTGGTGCGGCTGATGGCATCGAACAGTTCGGCCATGTAGTCATGCGGTTCGATCTGGATGGTATAGGGATTGAACACCAGGCCCAGACGCTGTTCGATCACATTCTTCGAGAAATTTTCCCAGTCGAAATCGGGATAGGCCGACAGGTGGGCGTTGTAATTGCCGACCGCGCCGTTCATCTTGCCCAGGACTTCCACCGCAGCGATACGTTTCACCGCACGTTGCAGGCGCGCCACGACGTTAGCCATTTCCTTGCCGAGCGTAGTCGGGCTGGCTGGCTGGCCATGGGTGCGCGACATCATCGGCAAATCGGCATTGGTGTGCGCCAGCTCAGTCAGCTTGGCGATCACTTGTTGCAAGGCTGGCAGCAGCACGGTATCGCGCGCGGCTTTGAGCATCATGCCGTGCGAGGTGTTGTTGATGTCTTCCGAGGTGCAGGCGAAGTGGATGAATTCAGATGCTGCGACCAGTTCCGGTACATCCTTGACTTGTTCCTTGAGCCAGTATTCAACCGCTTTGACGTCGTGGTTGGTGACGGCTTCGATGGCCTTGATGCGTTCTGCATCAGCTTCAGTGAAATCGCTTGCCAGTTTATCTAGCAGTGCACTGGCGCTGGCGGAGAACGGTTTGATCTCGGCGAAGCCGGCACTCGACAGCGCTTGCAGCCAGGCGATTTCAACCTTGACCCGGTGGTGCATGAAACCGGCTTCAGACAGGATCGGGCGCAGCTTATCGGTTTTGGCGGCGTAGCGGCCATCCAGCGGGGACAGGGCGGAAAGCGTGGTAAGAGACATGATAATGATGACTATAGAGGTGAGTGAAGATAGGGCTGGCGCGCCAGTTGTTTCTGTTTTGCAACTGCACAGCGTCGCTATAGGTGCGAAAGACAACCAATCTGGAATTCTAACAACAACGTCTGGCAAAAGCGCAAGGCAAAAACGCAAGGCAAAAACAAGCTAAACCGAATTTTACCATTGGCACCGTGGTAAATATGCCGCTTTGCACACGGGCAGGGTCGGTGATGAACAAAGTGGCAGGGGGCGAATGCTATAATCAGCCAACATTTTTTACAATAAGTGACATATGAAGCTGATCGGTTCCTTAGGTAGTCCTTTTGTTCGCAAAGTTCGTGTTGTCATGGCGGAAAAGAAGCTTGATTACGACTTTGTGCTGGACGATGTCTGGGCTGCCGACACCAAGATCCAGGCTTCCAATCCGTTGGGCAAGGTACCTTGCCTGGTGATGGAAGATGGCGGCGCCATGTTCGATTCGCACGTGATCGTCGAATATCTTGACACCCTGACACCGGTTGGCAAGTTGATCCCGATCAACAGCCGCGAGCGTTCCGAAGTGAAATGCTGGGAAGCGCTGGCCGATGGCGTGCTGGATGCCGGTGTATTGATCCGCCTGGAAAACAACCTGCGGCCTGAAGAGCTGCGCAGCCAAGCCTGGATCGATCGTCAACAACGCAAGATCGACGCCGGCCTGAAAGCGATGGCGGCGGGTCTGGCGGAAAAGCCATTCTGCTCCGGCACCCATTATTCGCTGGCTGATGTTGCTGTTGGTTGCGCGCTGGGCTGGCTCAGCTTCCGTTTTCCGGACATTACCTGGCGCGAAGATTATCCGACGCTGGCCAAGCTGTTTGATAAATTATCTGAACGTCAGTCGTTCAAGGATACCGTTCCGCAATAATTTGTACGCTGCAAATTAGCCAATGCATTAAAATCATCAACCATGACTACGCAGAATTCTCATTCCACTTGCCAGCTTGCCCGTTGCGGTGCAGTGGCATTGTGCCGCGTAGTTAAAGCAGAAAAACAGCAGCTCATCTGACCGGAGCTCGCTGTTCCGTCAGATGGGCGACGGAACAGCAGGCTTTCGGATAAATCTCTCCCTCCCGCACGCAAACTCCTTCGCACTTCTGAACGGACCCATGACGGTCAACTCAGTTAATTTTTTTCAGGAGTGTTGTGATGTCAATCTTTACTGGTATCTGGGTGGCGCTGGTCACCCCTTTTTCCGATGGCCAAGTCGATCATCCGGCTTTGCGCAAGCTGGTGCGGCACTATGCCGAAGCTGGCGTGAGTGGACTGGTGGCGCTCGGCACCACCGGCGAAGCCGCCGCGCTGGACCAGCTTGAGCAACAGGCGGTGGTGCACACCGTATTGGATGCCGCGGCCGGCTTGCCGGTCATTGTCGGTTTGGGCGACAATCATAGTGGGCAGTTGCACCAAAACCTGCGGCAGTTTAGCGAGCGGGACAGGGACATCGCCGGCTTTTTGATTCCCGCACCTTGTTATGTGCGGCCGTCACAGCAAGGCATTATCGATCACTTCACCCGCCTGGCCGACGCCAGCCCGGTGCCGCTGGTGCTGTATGACATTCCCTACCGCACCGGCGTGCAGATCGAACTGCAGACTCTGTTGACACTCGCCGCGCATCCGCAGATACAGGCGGTCAAAGATTGCAGCGGATCGATAGCCACCACCCAGGCACTGATCGCGGACGGTCGCCTGCAAGTGCTGGCGGGAGAAGACATCAACATCTTCAACAGCCTGTGCATGGGCGGCAGCGGCGCCATTTCGGCATCGGTGAATGTCTGCCCGCAACGGTTCGTGGCGCTGTACCGTGCGGTAGTCGAGCAGCGTTTGCACGACGCCCGCGCCATTTTCCATGAACTGGCGCCGTTGATTCGGATGATGTTTGCAGAGCCAAGTCCGGGGCCGGTGAAGGCATTGCTGGCGCAGCAGGGATGGATCCGCGACGAGCTGCGCGCGCCGATGACGGCAGCCAGCCCGCCGTTGCAGGCGCAGCTACGCCAGCTGCATCTGGCTCAGAGCGAATCCTGCTGAGACTGCTGATTGGTCGCCAGGCTATTTTTTTTCGGAGCGAAGAAAGTCGACGGCGACTGGCCGAAGGTTTTCCGGAACATGGCGGAGAAGGCCGACTGGCTGGCGTAACCCAGTTCGGCCGCCACCAGCGACAGCGGCATGCCACGCGCGATCATCGGCGCCGCGTGCGCCAACCTGATCTGCTGCCGCCATTGACCGAAAGTCATGCCCAGGTCGCGCTCGAACAGGCGCGCCAGAGTTCTCTCCGAAGCACCAACCTGCTCTGACCAGTCAGCCAGCGTCTTGCTTGAATCGGGTGTTTCCATCAGTGCCTGGCAGATCGCCTGCAGGCGTTTTTCAGTCGGCAGGGAGATGCGTATGCCGGGTGTTCTTGCCGCGGCCAGTTCGTCCAGTATCAATTGGCTGAGCAGCGACTCGCGCAGGCTGTCGTCTTCGGCTTGCGACAGCGCCACAATCAGTTCACGCAACAAGCCCGACACTTCCAGCACAATGCAGTCCTGGCCGTGAAACGGCGCCGCATCGGGATGGACATACAAGGCTCGCAACTGCGATTTTTCGATGGTCGCCATTTCATGCTCCACGTACGGTGGAATCCAGATGGCCCGCAGCGGCGGCACGATCCAGGTGCTGTTGCCCACACTCACCCGTAATACGCCTTCCGGCGCATAGGTGACCTGGCCCCAGGGATGGGAGTGGGCGCGCAGCAATTCGGCGGCGGCAAGGTTACGGGCGCGCAAGCGTACCGGGTGCTGTGCATCCGGCACGACATCGACCAAGCCTATCTTGGTATGGGTAAGTATTTGTACGGGCATGATGATGGAATGGCAGAAACACGACAAATTATGTCTTTCTATCTTAAAACAGTCTCGGCTTTTTTGCTTACACTGATGCCTTGCGAATGAGAAAGAGTTATTGCAACGGCTGACCAGGCTGCTTTTCATCTCATTTGCGCCTTATTCCAACTAGCCATTCCATCACCATGCAAACCGCTGCCAAGCAGATTTCCCCCACGCTGGGATCGCACGATGCCGAAAAAACCGGTTTTCGCGTATTGGGCGCCATCAGTTTTGCCCATTTCCTGAATGACATGATCCAGTCGCTGATCTTGTCGATCTATCCGCTGCTGAAAGGTAATTTCAATCTCAGCTTTGCGCAGATCGGCCTGATTACCCTGACCTACCAAATTACCGCATCGATCTTGCAACCGCTGGTGGGGTTGTACACCGATAAACATCCTAAGCCGTATTCGCTGGCATTGGGCATGGGCTTTACCCTGGTGGGCTTGCTGATCTTGTCGGTTGCGCCTAGCTACGGCATCTTGCTGTTCGCCGCAGCTCTGGTCGGTACCGGTTCATCCATCTTCCATCCCGAGTCGTCGCGCGTGGCGCGCATGGCTTCCGGCGGGCGCCACGGGCTGGCGCAGTCGATATTCCAGGTTGGCGGCAATGCCGGCAGTTCCATGGGGCCGTTGCTGGCGGCATGGATTGTGATTCCGCACGGACAGACCAGCATCGCCTGGTTTTCAGCAGCTGCGTTGCTGGCGATTGTGGTGCTGTGGCAGATCGGTAACTGGTACAAGCGCAAGCGTATGGAGGCCAAAGGCAAGCCAGCTAAAGTAAAGCAGCACTATGTGGCGCTGCCGCGCAAAAAGGTCATGTTCTCGATCGGTATCTTGCTGATGCTGGTTTTCTCGAAATATTTTTACATGGCCAGCCTGAGCAGCTACTTCACGTTTTACCTGATCGATAAATTCCAGCTGTCGGTGCAATCGGCTCAGCTGCATTTGTTTGTATTCCTGTTCGCGGTGGCTGCCGGTACCGTGCTGGGCGGCCCGATTGGCGACAAGGTTGGCCGCAAGCTGGTGATATGGGTATCGATTCTGGGCGTGGCGCCATTTACCCTCATGCTGCCGTATGCGAATCTGTTCTGGACCGGCGTGCTGACGGTGGTGATCGGCGTGATCCTGGCTTCCGCATTCTCGGCCATCCTGGTATTCGCCCAAGAGCTGGTGCCTGGCAAAGTTGGTACCGTGTCAGGTCTGTTCTTCGGGTTTGCCTTCGGCATGGGCGGTATCGGCGCCGCCGCCCTGGGTCAGCTGGCAGACATGACGAGCATCCGTTTTGTCTATCAGGTCTGCTCTTTCCTGCCATTGATCGGATTGCTGGCGGCGTTCTTGCCGAATCTTGAGGGGCATCGGCGAAAAGTTGCTGGCTGATTGGAAATTCACGTAAAAAAAGCGCGCTGTCGAAAGCGCGCTTTTCTTCTATCTGCTACCGCATTACGGCATCGCTGTATTATTTCTTCTGCTTGGCCACCCACTGCTCCAGCGCCTGCAGCGTATTGCTGACATGTTTATCCGGGTCCAGGCTGCTGTATTCGTAAATGATGCTGCCGTTGGGAGCGATCACATACGATACCCGGTCGGCGTAGCTGGTTTTGGAGAGCAGCACCGAATCGTAGGACTTCATGATCTTCTGGTCCTGATCGGCGGCAACCGGAAATTTACTGCGGCATTCGCTGACTGAAAATTTGTTGAGCGTGTCGATGTTGTCGGCCGAAACGCCGATTACGGTAGCGCCGAGCGCTTTGTACTTGTCGACCGCATTGGCAAACAAGTGGGCCTCAATGGTGCAACCCTTGGTGAACGCGGCGGGATAAAAATAGAGCACTACCGGGCCTTTTTTCAGCTCGTCCGCCAGCGAATAGCTGAATACCTTGCCGCCGAGCGAGGCCTGGGTCGTAAATGGTGTAGCTTGTTCGCCAGCCTTGAGGGCGGCAAAGGCCGGCGCTGCAACAGCACTGCAAACCAATAAAGCGGCAATCAATCGTTTCATGAGGACTCCTGGTTAAAGATAGGTAGCATCATGCGTCGAGATCGCAACGTTGTCCAATCTCATGTTCAGTTTGCACGGGAGACCAGCTGCTTAGCGGCCATGCCAGCCACCACCACCACCCCAGCCTCTGCCGCCCCAGCCACGCGAGTAGCCAATACCGATATCCACGCTTGGTGCTACATAAACCGGTGCCGGAGCATAGTAGCCGCCACCGTAATAGCCACCGCCATAACCGCCGCCATAATATGCGTCACCACCGTACGGATAGGCGACGCAGCCGCCTAGCAGCAAGGTTGTGCCCAGCAAGGTTACACCTATTAAAAGTCGCTTGTTCATAAGGCTCTCCATCCATTGTTCTAATACAAATTGGATATAAGCCTAGCAGATTAGTTCAGATTGGGAAGAGTGATGTGTATCACGTGAAATCTGTGATGGTGGGGAGTATGCTTGAATAAGCTTTGATATAAGGAGGTAATTCAAGGATTTTTCCCTATACCCCGCCCAGTATCGATGCGGGGCATAGGAATTGATGTGCTACTTTTACAATCGGTAACCAAATTCACGATGAAATCGATCATCGATTTCGGCGCGGCTAGGTGTGTGATTCTGCGGGCCCTGATGGGCAATCTTGATGCTGCCCAACAAGCTGGAGAGACGACCGGTGGTGGCCCAGTCCATGCCGTTGCTCAAGCCATACAGCATGCCGGCGCGGAAAGCGTCGCCGCAGCCGGTAGGATCCAGCACTTGTTCGGCCTTAACGCAAGGAATGTCGATTTTTCCGCCAGCGGTGAATATCTCCGCGCCGAGTTCGCCACGGGTCACTACCAGCGCCGATACGCGCTCGGCAATTTGCGGCAGTGACAAGCCGGTGCGTGAAGCCAGCATTTCGGCTTCGTAATCATTCATGGCGATGTAGGTCGAGAGTTCGATGAAGTGCTTCAGTTCGTCGCCGTTGAACATCGGCATGCCCTGGCCCGGATCAAAGATCAGCGGGATGCCCAGCGCCACGCAGTCGGCAGCGTGTTGCAGCATGCCGTCACGGCCATCGGGAGCAACGATCGCCAGTTTGACCGGACCGGCATCGGCCACTTTGTTTTCGTGCGAGTAGGTCATCGCACCTGGATGGAAGGCGGTGATCTGGTTGTTGTCGGAGTCGGTGGTAATGAAACATTGCGCGGTGTAGATCGATTCGATGGTGCGCACGGTTTTGCGCGAAATACCTTGTCGATCCAGTCTCTCAAGATAGTCACCGCCATCGTGGCCGACGGTGGCCATGATCTGCGGATCCCCGCCCAGCAGCTTCAGGTTGTAAGCGATATTACCGGCGCAACCGCCAAAGTCGCGGCGCATGGTTGGCACCAGGAACGAGACGCTGATCTTGTGCAACTGATCCGCCAGCAACGAATCCGAGAAACGTCCCGGGAATTGCATGATGACGTCGAAAGCCAGTGAACCGCAGATGAGAGAGGACATATTATATTTTTTTGGACAGGGTTTAAACGTAGGGTGGGTACGCAGTGCCCACGCGTGAATTTACAACATCTACGAGACGATTAACGATACCGAGTTTAGCATTACGGATAATACAGATATACCCGGTAACCCGATGCTTTCAGCTGCAATAGCTCAAACCCCAGTTTCACAGGCTGTTCCTGGTCACTGCCGAAACCCTGGGCCGGACTGATCGATGCGTTCAAATAGTCGTGAGGCGCAAATACCCTCCGCACTATCGCCTTCTCATTCGCATCGTTCAAGGTCAGCTCGATGTTGGGCCAGGCTTGCACTGTGTCGCTGCGATTGCGCAGCAACAGGTTGAGTGAAAACAGATTGCGCGCCGGATCCACTGCTTGCAGTTCATTAGCCTCGATCGAAATACTGTCGATTTTCATAGGCAGGTCAATCGTACAGCCGATTTTCGCACAGGCGCTGACCAGCGCCGGCTTGAACTGCGGCATGCGCGCCGCCAGCTGGTCACGGAAAAAATAGGTCGACTGCCCAATCAATCCAACTAGCAATAGTGCGCCTATGCCCCACATGGCTCCACGCAGCGGGCCGCCGAGGCGCTGCCTGCGTCGCGCGCTCAGGACGAAGTCCGGTTCATCGCTGACATCCAGCTCGGGTTCGGCGGTTTTCTCGCGGTTTTTCTTTTTTCTGCTGTTTTCGCTGCTGTCGGTCGCGTTCGAGGAGGCTGCAGCTGCGGCGTTCTTTTCTCCGCGCCATGGCTTACGCTGAAGCTCATCGATGATGCGATCCAGCTCGTCATCGTCGCTGTGCGCGGTACCATCTTTCGCTCCGGTTTTTGCCGGCAACGGGTAATCGTCTTGCCCCGCAACGTGCATCAAGGTCATGCGCGCCATCTGATGATCTTCGTCATCGCCATGGGTATCGTCTACATGGCGATGCCAGACATTCGGCGCCTGCGAACTGGTTGTCGGTTCGTCCGGGTCGGTGGCGGCGGACGGCTTGATCAAGCCGAATGGCGTGTGATGCACATCGGCTGGCGCCGATTGACTGGTTTCTTCAGCGATGCGTAAATCTTCTTCGAGGCCATCAATCGCGGCTTCTACCCGATCCGACGCCGTGATCTTCGTTTCGGGTGCGTTTTGAGGTGTGCTTTGAGGCGTGTTAACGACGACCGGCTCGCTGATGCTTATTGTCGGTAGCGGGCGATCGGTTGCAAGCGCCGCTGCCGGCATTGGTTCTGGCACCGGCTCCTGCCGCGGTGCGATGTGAACCGCAGGTAGCGCTTCATCATGTTGAGGTTCTGCTACGGCAGCCTGGTCGGAGTCGAGGGTATGGGTTTGAACGGTGTTGACTTCTTGCTCTGGCGCCGCTGCAGGTGTAGCCACCGGCGCTGCCAATGGCGCTGCCAATGGCTTTGCCACTTCGGGCCGCACCAGGTGTTCGATACCGTTGAAGACTTCGCGGCAGCTGCCGCAGCGTACCAGGCCGCCGCGCAGCTTCAGCTGGTCATTGGCGACCCGAAAGGTGGTTTGACAATGCGGACATTGGGTCGCGAGCGCCATGGCGTGCTGCTTACTTCAGGCTTCCGGACAGCGCTACCCAGCCATCCTGTTCTGCCCAGAC
Source organism: Collimonas sp. OK307 (assembly GCF_900113705.1). Classification (GTDB taxonomy): domain Bacteria; phylum Pseudomonadota; class Gammaproteobacteria; order Burkholderiales; family Burkholderiaceae_D; genus Collimonas. The sequence goes on from NZ_FOQI01000007.1 coordinate 69,353, forward strand.
GGTCAATGGAATCCACTGCGCGTAGGCGGCAATGACATCATCTGCCTGCTCTGCCAGCACGCCGGACAGGGTCAGGCTACCGCCGGCCGCGATGCGGCTGCACAGCATCGGCGCCATCAGCTTGAGCGGGCCAGACAGGATGTTGGCCACCACGATGTCGAACACTTGCAGCGGGCTTTTCGTGCTGAAGTCTTCCGGCAGATAGTAGGCGACGTCGCAATGATTGCGTTCGCTGTTGTAACGCGCCGCATCGATCGCGTGCGGGTCGATATCGACGCCGATGACCGTGCTGCTACCGCCGAGTTTCTTGGCAACCATGGCAAGGATGCCCGAGCCGCAACCGTAATCGAGTACCGATTGCGGTTTTTGCAACGGCACATGGATTTCCAGCCACTCCATGCAGAGACGGGTGGTGGGATGGCTGCCGGTGCCGAACGCCAGTCCCGGATCGAGTTCCAGGATCAAGCCATTGGTGTCGGGCGCATCGTGCCAGCTAGGCACCACCCAGATATTCTTGCCGATATGGATCGGTTCAAATTGCGATTGCGTCAGGCGCACCCAGTCTTGTGCCGCGACCGGACGCAAGGAGTAGGGTGGGACTGCGACGCCACAAGCTTTGGCGGCGTTGTTGACGATAGCATCATGATCGGCATCGACCTCGGCCAGAGCCACCACCCGGCTGCGTTGCCAGGCGGCTTCCTTGGGCTCCATGCCGGGTTCGCCGAACAGAGGTTGTTCAGCCGCGGTTCCCAGGTCAGCATCTTCTACCGAAACCGATAAGGCGCCAGCATCCATCAACGCATCAGACAGCGTCTCGGCGTCGCTTAGTGCTACTTCAATAACAATTTCGGTCCAGCTCATCAGATGCCTTACTGTGTGTTGAGGAGTATCACCCGAGGGTGGCGCTCCTTATTTCTTTACGCGCTTATTTCTTTACTGCCTTATCCGTTTCTTTCGCCGCCACCGGCCGTTCGGCCAGCTTGTGCTCCAGATAGTGGATGTTGGTGCCGCCTTCGATGAAACGGGCGTCAATCATCAGTTCGCGATGCAGCTGGATGTTGGTTTGTATGCCTTCCACAACCATTTCCGACAGAGCGATCTGCATCCGCCTGATAGCTTGCTCGCGAGTGGCGCCGTAAGAAATCACCTTGCCTACCATCGAATCGTAATGCGGCGGCACGAAATAGCCTGCATATGCATGCGAATCAACCCGGATGCCAGGGCCGCCAGGTGCATGCCATGACAGGATTTTGCCAGGAGATGGCGTGAATTTGAACGGGTCTTCGGCGTTGATACGGCATTCGATCGCGTGGCCGGACAGCTGGATATCGCGTTGGCGGAAACGCAGCTTTTCGCCGGCCGCAATACGAATCTGTTCCTGCACGATGTCGATGCCGGTGATCATTTCGGTGATCGGATGCTCAACCTGAACCCGGGTATTCATTTCGATGAAGTAGAACTCGCCGTTTTCATACAGGAATTCAAAGGTACCGGCGCCGCGGTAATCCATCTTGCGGCAAGCTTCGGCACAACGATCGCCGATTTTTTCGATGATCTTGCGCGGGATGCCTGGCGCCGGCGCTTCTTCGATAACCTTCTGGTGGCGGCGTTGCATCGAGCAATCGCGTTCACCCAGCCAGACGGCGTTCTTGAACTGGTCGGCGAGGATCTGGATTTCCACGTGGCGCGGATTTTCCAGGTACTTCTCCATATACACTTCCGGATTGCCGAACGCGGCGCCGGCTTCGGTCTTGGTCATGGTGACCGCGTTGGCCAGTGCCGCTTCGGTATGCACCACACGCATGCCGCGTCCGCCGCCGCCGCCGGCTGCCTTGATGATGACCGGATAGCCGATCTTGCGGGCAATCTTGACGACTTCCTTCGGATCGTCCGGCAACGCGCCTTCAGAGCCCGGTACGCAAGGCACGCCGGCACGGATCATCGCTTGTTTGGCAGATACTTTATCGCCCATCAAGCGGATATTCGCCGGCCGCGGGCCGATGAAAACAAAGCCTGATTGCTCAACGCGTTCAGCGAAATCGGCATTTTCGGACAAGAAGCCGTAGCCAGGGTGGATTGCCTCGGCATCGGTGACTTCTGCCGCGCTGATGATGGCTGGCATGTTGAGATAGCTCAGGCTGGACGGCGCAGGGCCGATACAGACCGATTCATCTGCCAGTTTCACATACTTGGCGTCACGATCAGCCTCGGAATGGACCATCACGGTTTTGATGCCCATTTCACGGCAGGCGCGTTGGATGCGCAAGGCGATTTCGCCGCGGTTGGCGATAAGGATTTTTTCAAACATAGTAATTGGTATATGCGTCGCTAAAAGTTAAGCGTTATCAAGCATTGGGTTGGTAACTCAGGCCTCGCATGACTGCGGAAGACGGCTCTGCATTAACAACCAGAACGGCGAGATCCGTATGACGCGGATGCCGCCGTGCAGACTACTCAGTGATGACGTATTAGTATTAATTAGCCAATAATAAACAATGGTTGGCCGAATTCGACCGGCTGGCCGTTTTCCACCAGGATCTTCTTCACTACGCCAGAAACGTCGGCTTCGATTTCATTGAGCAATTTCATTGCTTCGATGATGCACAGGGTGCCGCCTTCTTTGATTTCCGAGCCGATTTCGACAAACGCCGGCGAGCCGGGAGCCGACGAACGGTAGAAAGTGCCGACCATAGGCGATTTGACAATATGGCCTTCCGGCACTACCTCTACCGGTGCCGCTGCAGCCACTGGTGCCTGCGCTGGCGCCGCTACCTGGTATTGGGCAGGGTGTTGTTGTGGTTGCATCATGACAACCTGGTTTTGCTGGGAAGCAGACGACTTGACGATACGGACCTTGCTTTCGCCTTCGGTCACTTCAAGCTCTTCGATGTCTGACTCCGCGACCAGGTCGATCAGCGTTTTGAGTTTTCTCAAATCCATATGCAATCCTTCAGAATATATTAATGAAAAGCTATTTTCGTTTTTTTGACAGACAGACAGCTCAGCGCAGTCGCAAAGAACCTGCAAAGACTCAGTGCTACTGCAAGGCTATCAACTAGAGTTTCTTAATGGCAAAATCAATTGCGGCACGGTAACCATCCACACCCAAACCACAAATGACACCCACTGCGACATCCGATAAATAGGAATGATGTCGAAATGTTTCTCGCTGGTGGATGTTCGAGATGTGGACTTCTATAAAACGGATTGCCACTCCCGTTAATGCGTCGCGTAAGGCCACGCTGGTATGCGTAAGCCCGCCGGGGTTGATCACAATGGCGTCGACACCTTCTGTTTTGGCCGCGTGGATGCGGTCTATCAGTGCGCCTTCGTGATTGCTTTGGAAGTGCTCAAGCCGAGCCCCGGCAGCAGTTGCCTGGACCCGTGCTGCTTGTTCGACATCGCTGAGCGTGGTCGAACCGTAGACTTCTGGCTCTCTTGTACCCAGCAAATTCAGGTTGGGTCCGTTGAGTAGAAGTATATTTTTTGCCATGGAGATGATGCTCCGTTTGACGATGATGGCCGCATTTTGCCGTCAAATGACGCTGACTGGCAAGGGGAAATTTGTTTCTGTTAAATTTCAGCGGGGCAATGTTAATTATTTTTCCCGAGTGCGCCAAGGCTACAGCAATCCCAGGTCTTGTCGTAACTCGTCAAATTTAATGCTACCCAGATACATTTTTTTTACCTGGCCATCGCGGCCTATCAAGACGGTAAAGGGCAGGCCGCCGCTCTGGTTGCCGAACTGCCGCAGCAGCGCAGTGGCGCCAGTACCGGCTACATATAATGGGTAAGAGATTTTGTACTTTTCTGCAAATTTAGCTATGTTGTCGGCGGAATCGATACCGATGCCGACGATTTGAATATTTTTAGCAGCTATCTCAGCTTGCAGGGCATTCAGTTCCGGCATCTCTTCCACGCATGGCGCGCACCAGGTTGCCCAAAAATTGACGACCAGGGGTTTGCCCTTCCATTGTGACAATGCAGTGCTCTTGCCACTGGCGTCAGGTATTTCCTGGGCCAGCAGACTGGCTACCGCCACGCTTTCAGGAGATGCCGGCGTATGGCGTTGAACGCCAAAATAAACGCCGATCACGCAAAATAGAATGGCAATCGGCACAAATATGAATATATTTCTTTTCATTAATCTTCTTTTTGATTGTCTTCCGGATTGATCAATGCAAGCACCGCATTAAGATCGGCACGTTCGGCCCGTTTACCGGATGCGGCCCTGATACTACCGCGCAAATCGTCAGTTTCATATAGGGTGAGATGAAGTCCTTCTTTTTTATACATGAAACTTACAGTTTCGACCGGGTCGTTATTACCACCGGTTTTAAGAGGTGGGCTGGTCGACAGCTCAAATTGCACATTCTTATTAAAAAGGAAAATTTCGACGTCTTTGGGGCTGTCGACAAACAAGTGTAAATAGATATCCGAGTGTTCCCCGGCAGTGCCGTTGAGGACGGCGCCTGTAAGATAAGGCTTAAATTGCGTTAGTTCACCCATGATTTCGGCGGCTATCCGGCGCAAATGCAAGAGGCGCGCCGGTTGGGTGTCGGCAAAGAACAGTGCGTTATAACTACGTACTTCTTCTTCGATCTGAGCGTTATCAGGCAGGAAATCACCGCGCGTTTTCCCACCACCTCGTTTGCTGCCGAGGCACAGCTCCACGGCTTTACGCTTCGCAGTGCCATAATCGGCGCCGTCCTCGGCGATCATGCGGGCCGCCGCCGCCGCAATTTCCGCGCGCAGCTGTTCTAGTTCAGGTGAAAGATTGGATGTCATGACCGGCATGATAAATCCATTTGACCGCGCGCGTTCTGCTGTCCGTGAATACACTAAATACAGGATTAAGCAGAATTTGAAACCGTTTGCCGGTTTTCAGTGCCTTACCTCCTCTTTTTTACTTTTTCCAGGCCCTGTTACCGGGTGCGGCGGCCGCTCAGGTAAAATCACGGTATTCCTCTTTTCAGCATAGTGAAACTCAAGAATGCATATTCATATCCTTGGTATCTGCGGCACCTTTATGGGTGGTTTGGCGGTGCTGGCCAAACAGGCCGGGCATAAAGTCACCGGCTGCGATGCCAATGTGTACCCACCGATGAGTACCCAGCTCGAAGAGCAGGGGATTACCCTGATTCAAGGCTTCGGTGTCGAACAAACTGCTTTGCAGCCCGATTTGTACGTAATCGGCAATGTTGTGGTGCGTGGTAATCCGCTGATGGAAGAAATCCTGAATCGCGGCTTGCCCTATATCTCGGGTCCGCAATGGATCGGCGAGCATATTCTGCGCGACAAGTGGGTTCTGGCGGTGGCCGGCACCCACGGCAAGACCACGACTTCAGCAATGCTGGCCTGGATCCTGGAAGATGCCGGCTACGATCCGGGTTTTCTGATCGGCGGCGTGCCGATGAATTTTGGCATATCGGCGCGTTTGTCGGGTAAGACAGGCGCTGGCACAGAGGCATCGTCGTTCTTTGTTATCGAAGCCGATGAATACGATACGGCATTTTTCGACAAGCGCAGTAAATTCGTCCATTACCATGCCAAGACCGCGATTCTGAATAACCTGGAATACGATCACGCCGACATCTTTCCTGATCTGGCGGCGATCGAAACCCAATTCCATCACTTGGTCCGCACCATCCCTGGCGTCGGCCGGCTGATCGTTAATGGCCGCGAACCGGCATTGCAACGTGTGCTGGACCGCGGATGCTGGAGCGAAAAGGAATTTTTCGGCGGTGATAACGACCAGCAGGGCTGGTCGCTGTACACGCAAGACAACGGCCACTTTGAAGTAGGTTTTAATGGCGAACCGCAGGGCACGGTGCAGTGGGAATTGAGCGGCGAGCATAACCGTATGAACGCCGTGGCCGCAATTGCCGCCGCCCGCCATGTCGGCGTACCGCCGGCGCAGGCCGTCGACGCCTTGTCCCGCTTTGAAAGTGTTAAACGGCGCATGGAATTGCGCGGCAGCGTTCGCGAGATAGCGGTGTACGACGACTTTGCCCACCATCCAACCGCAATTGCGACCACGGTCGCCGGTTTGCGCAAAAAAGTAGGCGCGGCGCGGATCCTCGCGGTGTTGGAGCCGCGCTCGAACACGATGAAGCTGGGAGCCATGAAAGAAGCGCTGCCGGGTAGTTTGAGCGAGGCCGACCTGGTGTTCGGCTATGGCGCCAGGGGCACTGGAAAAGACGCGCTGGACTGGAACCTGGCCGCAGCTTTGCAGCCGCTTAGCAGCAAAGCGAGTACTTACGACCAGCTCGACCAGCTGGTGGCGGCGATAGTCAAGGCGGCCCAACCGGGGGACCAGATACTGGTGATGAGCAACGGCGGTTTCGGCGGCGTCCATCAAAAGATTCTGACTGCGCTTTCTTTGCCGTTGCCGGAATTGCAATGATTTTGTATCTGCACGGTTTTCGCTCTTCGCCCCAATCGTTCAAGGCGCGTCTGCTAGCCGAGCGCATGCAGCAGCTGGGGCGGGCTGCCGAATATCTGTGTCCGCAACTGCCGGCATCACCAGCTGCCGCGATTGCTTTGGCGCGCGGCTGCCTTCAAGATTGCGATCCGGCTGACCTGACCCTGATCGGCTCCTCGCTGGGCGGTTACTACGCCACCTGGCTGGCTGAGCAACTGGGCTGTCGTGCGGTGTTGCTGAATCCGGCAGTCAAGCCGCCGCGCGACCTGGAAAAATATGTCGGGGTCAGTACCCAGTATCATTCCGATAAGCCATTTGAGTTCAAGCGCGAGTACATCGAAGAATTACAGGCTTTACAGATCGAACAAATCACCCGCCCGGAGCGTTATTTCCTGATTGCCGCCACTGGTGACGAAGTGCTCGACTGGCAAGAAATGGTCGGCCACTATCCGCAAGCGAGACAGCTGGTGATACAAGGCAGCGATCATGGCATCAGCGAATTCGCCGAGTATGCCGATACGGTGCTGGCATTTTGCGGGATTGCAATCGACCCCGCATCGACGGCGAGGATTTGATGTCACGTTCCCGTACGTACGCCCGATGGCATGATCATGCCAACGCCGTCGATCCTTCCGTTCATTTGCGCGACTGGCTGACCGATAGGGTCTCGCTGACCTATAAGCTGATGGCGCATTGCCAACAATTTCGGGTCCAGCGCTTGCGCCAGCAGCGCGCCATGTGCCTGGCCGAGGAATGGCAGGCAATCGGCTTGCCGCGCCGCCTCCAAGTGCAGGAGCGGGATGTCTTGCTGCGCTGCGACGACCATCCCATGGTGTTGGGACACACGGTGCTGGCACTCGACGCGACGACCACTGAATGGCCGTTTTTCGGCACCCTCGGTGAGCGCTCACTTGGCACCACGCTGTTCGGCGATCCGCTGGTGCAGCGTGGCCAGTTGCAATTTGCCCGGCTGTACGGCGATCATCCATTGGTGCGGCGCATGTGCGCTGCCAGTGGCAAGGACAATTTTCCTTACCCTTTATGGGCTAGGCGCTCGGCCTTCCGCCGTAAAACCGGCGTCATGCTGGTGACAGAAGTATTTTTTCCCGAGATCGAGGAGTTGCGGCGCGCGCGTCCGGACATAAAATTATTGTCCCCCGATTTTTCCGTTTCCTCTGATCTGTCCAGGCATATTCATCCGGCTCATCAATTATTATCATTTGGCGCTGCAAGATAAACAAACAAGCACGAAGTGCTGGCAGCGGTATCATCAGAAATCCACACGTAAAGCATGCAATGAATCTATTTTTTGAAGAGTCCGGCGACTTTAAAGCAGGTGTCGTACTGTCGCAGCAAGGCGAGGCCTATCAGGTCGAACTGCAATCGGGCAAACGCAGCAAGGTCAAGTCCAAGGACGTGTTGCTGCAATTCACCACGCCGACACCACAGCAATTGTTGGAAGACGCGCAACAAATCGCGCAACAGATCGAGCTCGATTTCCTGTGGGAAGTCGCAGGCCAGGATGAGTTCGGATTTGCCGAACTGGGCGCGGAATATTTTGGCCATGCGCCGCTGCCGGCAGAAGCTGCGGGTTTGTTGTTAAGCCTGCACACAGCGCCGATTTATTTTTATAAAAAGGGCAAGGGCCGTTACAAGGCCGCGCCGGAAGCCTCGCTGAAAGCAGCCCAGGCCGGTATCGAAAAGAAAAGACAGCAAGCCCTGGTCCAGGCCGAATACGTCGCACAGCTGAAGGCAGGGAAATTGCCTGATGTGATGAAGCCGCTGGCGCTGCAGCTCTTGTTCAAGCCGGACAAGAATAGCCTCGAATACAAGGCGCTGGAGGCCGCTTGCAATGAGTTGCAAACTTCGCCGCAGCGCTTGATGCTGACGGTCGGCGGTATAGCCTCGCCAAAGGAATTGCATCTGTCCAAATTCCTGCTGGAATTTTTCCCCAAAGGTTCGGGATTTCCAAAGATCGCGATTCCTGCAGTGGCGGATCTGCCTCTGGCGCCGGTGCTGGCATTTTCCATCGACGACGTGACCACGACTGAAATCGACGATGCCTTGTCGGTACAGACGCTGGCAGACGGCAAGATACGGATCGGGATTCATATCGCCGCCCCGGGCCTGGGCATCAAGCGCGGCGATGCGCTGGACGCGATTGCTCGCCAGCGCATGTCGACCGTGTACATGCCAGGCGACAAGATCACCATGCTGCCGGACGAACTGGTAGAAGCTTTCACCTTGGCCGAAGGGAAAAGCTGTCCGGCGCTGTCGCTGTACGCCACGCTCGATCCTGCCGACTGGAGTGTGATCAGCACAGAAACCAAGGCTGAACTGGTGCCGATTTCCGCCAACCTGCGCCACAACACGCTCGACGATCTGGTGACAGAAGAAAATCTCGCCAACGACGCCGGCGACTATCCGCACAAAGCTGATATTGCCGTGTTGTGGAAATGGATACAAGTGCTGGAGCAAGGCCGCATGGCCAAGCGCGAAAGTTTCGGCTTGCGGCCCGAGCAGAACAACCGGGTCGATTTCAATTTCTATGTGGAAGACGATGTTGTCACCATCGCGCGCCGCAAGCGCGGTGCGCCGCTGGACAAGATCGTCGCCGAATTGATGATTTTTGCCAACAGCAGCTGGGGTAAGCTGATGTCCGATCATGGCGTGCCTGGCATTTATCGTGCGCAAGGTGGCGGCAGCGGCGGCTGGACGGCCAAGATGCAGGTGCGCATGGTTACCCACGCTGCGCCGCATCAAGGGTTAGGGGTCGATCAATACGCGTGGAGCACGTCGCCGTTGCGTCGTTATACCGACCTGGTCAACCAGTGGCAGATCCTGGCCTGCGTCGAAGGTGGCGTCGCTGCACCGCTGGTAGCGCCATTCAAACCGCGCGACGCCGATTTGTTTGCGATCGTTTCCGGTTTTGATGCCGCGTATTCAGGCTATGGCGATTTCCAGTCGAATATGGAACGTTATTGGTGCCTGCGTTGGCTGGAGCAGGAGCAAGCGCGCCAGGTTGAGGCAGCTGTGCTGAAAGATGAAATTCTGCGACTGGCCGAGATTCCGTTGATCATCAAATTGCCAGGCATGCAACAGCTGGCGCGCGGAACCCAGGTCAAGCTGGATATCATCCGTTGGGACGAGATCGATTTGACGGTCGAGGCACGCTTGCTGGAAGTCTGCGCAGCGCCAAGCGCGGATGCTGAACAACCGGAGCCGGATGAAGATGAAATTTCTGAAGAGCTGGATGCCGCAATGGATATGCCGCATGAAGTGGTTGAGACAGCGGTCGAGGTAGCGCCGGCGGATCAGGCAACTAGCGAAGATGCTCCGGTCGTCGAACTTGAGGGCACCATCCAGGAGACCAAACCGCTGGCAGAATGAACTGTCGCTGTAATTTCACGACGGGCGAAGAAAGCAACGGTAAATTTCCCGTAGGCATCTCGCTTTGTCGTAGAATCCCTCTCTTTTATAGCGACTTTTAGCTCACGCGTGAAATCCTTTTTCCAAAATCGAATCCTGGTAGGCGCCATCGCAGCGTCGGTACTGGCGCATGCAGGGTTGTTGGCAGTCCGATTTGCGGCGCCGGAAGCGTTCAAGCTGAAACCCACTGATCCTGCGCTGGAAGTGATCCTGGTGAACGCCAAGCACAATACCAAGCCGGTCAAGCCGGAAGCGCTGGCGCAAGCCAATCTGGATGGCGGTGGCAATGCCGATGCAGGCCGCGCCAAATCCCCGCTGCCTGATATGCGCAAGTCGGAAGATGGCGACAATGTGCAGGCTACCAAGCGCCGGATCGAGCAGCTGGAACAGCAGCAACAGCAAATGCTGGCGCAAATGCGCAAGGACACGCCGTTGAAGATGCCAGCCATGGATCTGCACGACAAGGCTAGCGAGAACACGCCGCAACCTACCGGCAGCGATCTGGTCGAGAGCGCCAAGGCGATCGCCCGCAAGGAAGCGGAAATCGCCAAGAATATCGACGATTACAACAAACGGCCGAAAAAGACCCAGATCACCCCGAGCACGCGCGCAGTTGGCTACGCCGCCTATTACAAGTCGTTCCAGGACAAGGTCGAAAAGCTGGGCACCTTGAATTTCCCGAAAAAGAACGGCCGGAATTTGTACGGCAGGCTGGTGGTGTACATTCCTATTTACCAGGATGGCTCGCTGTACACGCGAGAGGGCGGTCCAAGAATCGAGCGCGGTTCCGGTAATCCTGACCTGGATCGCGCAACCCTGAAAATTATTGAGCGCTCGGCACCGTTCGGGCGCTTCCCTGAAAATATGCGCAGCAGCGGCAAAGACGATGTGTGGGAAGTGATTTCCACTTTCGAGTTTACCCGTGAGGGGCAGCTGGAAGCGCAACTGATGGGTGGGAGTAATCAATGACCGCTTTACCTTCGTTCGCCGCCTACGTTGTGATCGGCAATCCGATTGCGCATAGCAAGTCTCCCGACATCCATGCGCGCTTTGCTGCCGCTACCGGTCAAGACATGCGGTATGCACGCTTACTGGCGCCGCTCGACGGTTTTGTCGCGACAGTGCGGGAATTCGTCGCGCAAGGCGGCCGCGGCGCCAATGTCACCGTGCCATTCAAGCTGGAAGCGTATGCGCTTGCCAGCAAGTTGACGGCCAGAGCCAAAGCTGCAGGTGCGGTGAATACCTTGAAGTTCGATGGCGATGAAATATTAGGTGATAACACCGATGGCGTCGGCCTGGTAAACGATATCGTGCTGAATGCCGGTGTCGACCTGTCGCATAAAAAAATCCTGTTGCTGGGAGCAGGCGGAGCCGCGCGCGGCGTCTTGTTGCCGCTGCTGGAATGCCGGCCGGCGCAGCTGACAATTGCCAATCGCACTGCCACCAAGGCACTCGAGCTGGTGCAGCAGTTCCAGCAATATAACGGTGGCGATTGCGCATTGAGCGCTTGCGGTTTTGCCGACGTACAGGAGCAATACGACCTTGTGATCAATGCCACCTCCGCCAGTTTGCAGGCAGAGTTGCCGCCAATCGCAGCCAGCGTATTCGGCCCTGCAACGCTGGCCTACGACATGATGTACGGCGCACAGCCAACCGTGTTCATGCAGTTTGCGGCAACCCATGGCGCTCAGGTGCGTGACGGTTTGGGCATGCTGGTTGAGCAGGCGGCAGAAGCGTTTTTTGTCTGGCGTGGTGTGCGGCCGCATACCGACGAAGTGTTCGCCGCCTTGCGCGCGCAGCTTTAATTGTTGTTAATTATTTGCAGGGAATCAAGATGAAGTCAGCCGGCAAAATTTTCCTGCGCATATGCATGCTGCTGATCGCCGCAGTTCTGCTGCTGCAGGTTTATTTTTTCGTACAGATCTGGTGGTGGGTCGATCATAACCCCAGCTCTACCAGCTTCATGCGGCATCGCTTGTCGGAGTTGCAGGAAACCGTGCCTGACGCGCAGTTGCAATTCAAATGGGTGCCCTACGCACGCATCTCGACCAATCTGAAGCGGGCGATCATTGCCTCTGAAGATGCCAATTTCTCCGAACATGACGGCGTCGACTGGGATGCCCTGCAGCAGGCCTACGAGAAAAATACCAAGAAGGGCAAGGTGGTGCGCGGCGGTTCCACCATCACCCAGCAACTGGCGAAGAACCTGTTCTTGTCCGGTGAACGCAGTTATCTGCGTAAAGGGCAGGAACTGATCATCACCTACATGCTTGAGTTCTTGATGGACAAGGAACGGATATTCGAAATTTACCTGAACGTGGTGGAGTGGGGCAACGGCGTTTTCGGCGCCGAGGCGGCGGCCCAGCATTATTTTAGAACCTCGGCCAGCAATCTCGGCGCCAGCCAGGCAGCGCGACTCGCTGTGATGCTGCCGAAGCCGCGTTTTTACGATAAGAATCGCGGCTCGGCATATCTGTCGCAGCGCACCGGGCTGATCTTGCGGCGCATGGGATCGGCTGAATTACCTTAAATTGCCTTAATGTACGGGCCTGCCGAAAGTTGTTTAAATTATAGCGAATCACGATTGTCGGGACGCAACAAATTTAACCGCAGCTTCTCTGAAAAACAGTCTCCGAGGTAAGCATGATCAATGTATTTGTTTTACAAAATGGCCGCCTCAGCCAAGTCAACATCGAGAGTCACAGCGACCTTGAGCAAGTGCAGCCGGTATGGGTCGACCTGACCGAACCGAACGACCAGGAGCGGGCTTGGGTCAAGAGCATTTACGGCGTGACCTTACCGGGTGAAGACGAAGTCAAGGATATCGAGGCCTCGGCCCGTTATTACGAAGCCGAAAACGGCGACTTGCACCTGCGCACAGATTTTCTGTTTGAAGAAGACGACGGCCCGTCGTCGACCGTCACCGTGGCTTTTATCCTGGCGCGCAATATATTATTTTCGGTGCATGGAGAAGACCTGCCGGTGTTTCGGCTGGTGCGTATGCGTGCGCGCTCGCGGCCGGGCTCTATCGGCGACTACAAGGACGTGCTGCTGGATCTGTACCAGACCGATGCGGAGTATTCTGCGGACGCCCTGGAGGGCGTATACAAGAAGCTGGATGAGGTAAGCCAGCGCGTATTGCAAAAGAAACTTACCGATCAGGCCGCGGCCGAAGCTTTGAGCGCCATGGCGCATGAAGAGGATTTGAACGGCCGGATCCGGCGCAACATGATGGATACGCGCCGCGCGGTAAGTTTTTTGATGCGAGGCCGCTTGTTGAACGTGGATCAGTTTGAAGACGCGCGCCAGATTCTGCGCGACATTGAATCGCTGGACGGCCACACCGCCTTCCTGTTCGACAAGATCAACTTCCTGATGGATGCGACGGTGGGTTTCATCAACATCAATCAAAACAAGATCATCAAGATATTCTCGGTTGCCTCGGTAGCGTTTTTACCACCTACATTGATCGCCAGCATCTACGGCATGAACTTTCGCTTCATGCCAGAGTTCGACTGGTCTCTCGGCTATCCGTTTGCGCTGGTCTTGATGGTGTGTTCAGCAATCACGCCGTTCTGGTATTTCCGTCGGCGCGGCTGGTTGAATTAAAAAGAGACTTGCGTAACAAGGAGTAGCGTGGTCAGGATTTTCTGCGCCACGCCATGGCGCAACCATCGGCGTGGGCACTCGTGCCCACCCCACATTACACCAGCTGCGCAAACGCACCGCGCGCTGCCGCGATAGTCGCCTCGATCACCGCATCGTCATGCTGCGCCGATACAAAGCCTGCCTCGAATGCCGAGGGCGCCAGATACACGCCGGCGTCCAGCATCGCATGGAAGAATTTGTTGAACAGATCTTTGTTGGACGCCATCACCGCTGCGTAGGTGCCAGGCACCGTTTCCGCAAAATACAAACCGAACATGCCGCCGATCGCATCGCCGCAGAAAGTCACGCCGGCATCCTTGGCGGCCTGGCTCAGGCCGTTGACCAGTTTGCTGGTTTGCGCCGTCAGGTTCGTGTAAAAACCCGGTTCCTGGATCAGCTTGAGCGTGCTCATGCCAGCCGCCACCGCCACTGGATTGCCGGACAGCGTGCCGGCTTGATATACCGAACCCAGCGGCGCCATATGGCCCATCAAATCGGCACGTCCGCCGAACGCCGCCACTGGCAGGCCGCCGCCGATGACCTTGCCCAGCGCGGTGATGTCCGGCTTGATGTCGTACAGCGCCTGGGCACCGCCCAGCGCTACCCGGAAGCCGCACATGACTTCATCGAAAATCAATACAGTGCCGTATTGCGTGCACAGGCGCCGCATGGTTTGCAGGAACTCCGGTGTGGCGCGCACCAGGTTCATGTTGCCGGCAACCGGTTCGACGATCACGCAGGCGATCTGGTCTCCCATGTCCTTGAAGGCATCTTCCAGTTGCTGGGTATTGTTGTAATCGAGTACCAGCGTGTGCTTGACGAAATCTTCCGGCACGCCGGCCGAGGTCGGATTGCCAAAGGTCAGCAAGCCGCTGCCGGCCTTGACCAACAACGAATCGGCGTGGCCGTGGTAACAGCCTTCGAACTTGACGATCTTGTCGCGACCGGTGGCGCCGCGCGCCAGGCGTAGTGCGCTCATGGTGGCTTCGGTGCCGCTGGAAACCAGGCGTACTTGTTCTATCGACGGCACCAGTTTGCAGATCTCTTCGGCGATTTCAATTTCGCCTTGGGTCGGCGCGCCAAAACTCAAGCCGCGTGCGGCTGCATCCTGCACGGCCTTGATCACAGTCGGATGAGCGTGGCCGACAATTGCCGGGCCCCAGGAGCCGATGTAATCGATGTAGCGGCGGTCGTCGGCATCCCAGAAATAGGGGCCTTCGGCGCGGGTGATGAAACGTGGCGTGCCACCCACGGAGCGGAAGGCGCGCACCGGCGAATTGACGCCGCCAGGTGTGGTCAGTTGGGCGCGGGCGAACAGGGTATCGTTATTGGAAGTCATGTACTTAGTCGTCGGAAATAAAGTGAGTAAGGCGCTGTTTCGAGAACCGCGCAACAAAAAATCAGAGAGCGTCGCCGGCATCCTCGTCACGCCGTTCCAGGCCCTCCTCACGCGCCCAGAAATAGCGGTCTGGAATCAGTTTTCCCATTCCCAGCCGTTGCGCGGCAGTGACTGCAGCAAGGGTGAATTCCTGCGCTTCTGAAACTGCTTCAGGTACGTCCAGGCCGTTTGCCAGCATCGCTGCAATTGCCGCCGACAAAGTGGTGCCGGCGCCGCTGAACGAGCCGGATACGCGCGGCCACGAGTCTTGCCTGACGACGCCCGATTCATTGAACAGGGTGTTGCCGATTTCGGCGGCCGAGGTTGGCGTGCCGGTGACGAACAAGTATTCGCAGCCGAGCTCGATGATGCGCATCGCATCGATGCTCATCATGTCTTCGGACGAAGGTTCGCGCCAGGTTTCTGCCAGGCGCGCCAACTCGACCGCAGATACCAGCATCACCGTGGTTTGCGGAATCAGCAGTTCGCGGATTGCAGTCAGCAAGTCTTCGCTGTCTTGCCCCTGATCCGGCATGGCTGACAGAAAAGGGTCTAGAATCAGCGGGATTTCAGGATAATCCGAGACGATCTCGGCGATCACCGAGACGCTTTCGATACTGCCCACGGCGCCTACCTTGAAGGCCGCCACCGGCATATCCTCCAGCAGCACGCGCGCCTGGTCGGCTACCCAGTCGGCGTCGATTTGCTGGGTATCTTCGATACGGGCGGTATCGCCGATCAGGATAGACGTGATGACAGAAAGGCCATGGCAGCCCATGGCGGAAAAAGTGGCCAGATCGGCCTGAATTCCGGCAGCGCCGACGGGGTCGGCAACGCCGAAGGTCAATATAAGAGGAGAAGTTTGGTTTTGCACGGCGGGTAGATTAAGATATCCGACTTTGCATTTTACTTGATTGAAGGGTCGCCGCTGTGAGCAATAACGAAACTACCAAAACTGAGTTCAAAACCTGGATGTGTCTGATTTGCGGCTGGGTCTATGACGAAGAAGCCGGTTTGCCGGAAGAAGGCATTGCGCCCGGCACGTTGTGGGACGATGTACCGATGAACTGGACTTGTCCGGAATGCGGCGCGCGCAAAGAAGATTTTGAAATGGTTGCGATTTAAGCCAAATACCACATTTTCATTGCAGGAATATCAAGTTATCGTCTCAAGTTACAAAATAAATTGAACTTTATCGACTACCTACAAGAAACATTGTTCTAAGGAATGTCTTTCTTTGTTACAGTGACGCCGTAGATTTATTTGGATTGAATGAGACAATTTCATGACAACATCACTTGGCGGCGTCAACCTGAAGGTAATGGTAATTGACGATAGCAGCACAATCCGGCGTTCTGCGGAGATTTTCCTGAGCCAGGCTGGTTATCAGGTAGTACTTGCCGAAGATGGTTTCGACGCTTTGGCAAAAGTGAACGATCACAAGCCTGCGCTGATTTTCTGCGACATCCTGATGCCGCGCCTGGACGGCTATCAAACCTGCGCCTTGATCAAAAAAAGCGCTAAATTCCATGCTACGCCAGTGATCATGCTGTCGTCCAAAGACGGCCTGTTTGATCGCGCGCGCGGCGCCATGGTCGGTTCTGACGAATATCTCACCAAGCCGTTTACTAAAGACAGTCTGCTGAAGGCGGTGCGCCAGCACACCCAGACAGCGGAAGGTGCTATCCCGGTTACTGCTTAAGGCGGGTTAACTGATTTACATAATTTGAAGTACGAAGCAAATAAAGGTTGAACATGGCCATACAGAAAATTCTCATCGTCGACGACTCGCCAACCGAGCGTTATTTCCTGACCGATATCCTGGCGAAGGCCGGCTATTCGGTGTCGACTTCCGAAAACGGCGAAGGCATCCTGGACAAGATCAAGGCGGACAAGCCGCAGCTGATCCTGATGGACGTGGTGATGCCTGGCCAGAACGGCTTTCAGGTAACGCGCTCGATTACGCGTGATGACGACACCAAGGATATCCCTATCATCATCTGCAGCAGCAAGGGTTTGGAAACCGACCGTATCTGGGGCTTGCGCCAGGGTGCGCGCGATTACCTGGTGAAACCTATCGATCCCAAGGAACTGCTGGCAAAAATTGCAGCGCTTGGTTAATGAAACGCTGCGAACGCCGGATTTAACGTTGCTGTATTCACGCCAAATGAGCGCCCAATCAATATGACCCAATCAAGCTCGCATCTGACGGCAGAAGCATCGCCTTCGTCGCTACCTGTCAACAAGGTCGCACTGGACGCCGACTCGCGCCGCAGCCGGCTGCGCGAATTCCAAACGCACTTGCTGGAGCGGATGCAGGCTGCGCGTAGCGGCACTGACGAGCAGGAAAACCAGCTTGGCTTGTTGATCGGACAGACGCGCTGGTTGTTGAATTTGCAAGAGGCCGGCGAAATTGTCGCCGTCGAGCAGATTTCACGCGTGCCGCTGACCCACGACTGGTACCTGGGACTGAGCAATGTGCGCGGTACGCTGATCAGCGTGATCGATTTTGCGCGTTTTCAGGGCCATGGCGTGACGCAAATTGACAAAGAGTGCCGGATTGTTGCTTTCGCACCGACGTTTTCGTTCAACAGCGGCTTGCTGGTTTCCCGTGTTTTGGGCTTGCGCAACGTCGCCCAGATGACCTTGCAGGCCGCGGATTCGCTGGATCAGACGGGCGCCAAACGCTATCTCGATAGCGACGCCCAGGTCTGGACCGAGCTGAGCATGGCCCAAATCTTGCACGACCCTCGTTTTTTACAAGTAGGTTTATGAGTCCCAGGTACTGCTGCAACTGCGGTTGCAACTGCAGCAGTATCCGGTGGCAGCGAATTGGCAATTAGGAGATTCTGTAATGGCATTCAAACTACCGTCTTTATCCAAGGCGGCCAAGGAAGAGCAGGGCGAAGCAGGCGATCGTTTCATGCAAGAGGCATTGATGCATGATCCGGAGCAGACTGTCATGGAAGAACGTTTCATTCCTGAGCCGTCGCCCGCGCCGACATTGACGCCGATCGCTGCGCCGCAACCGACTCTGGCACCGGCGCCGACATTTGCCGCCGCTCCTCAGGAAACTGCCAAAGAATCCGCTGCTGCTGCAACCGGTGCTGCCACGGCTACCGCTTTCGGCGGCGCAGCGGCCAGCATCGCCAGTCCTGATTCGACACCGCTGCCGTTGATCGGCAAGCTGCCGCAACAAAAGCAGATCCGTCTTCTGGTGACGGTGCTGGTCGGTGCTTTGCTGCTGACTATCTTGTTCCTGTGGTTGAGCGCCAAGAGCTCCGCGATGAGTTCGACCCAGACCCAGATCGCCGGTGACGCGCTGATGCACTCGCAGCGTATCGGTAAAGCGACGCCGAATGCGATTCAGGGTAATCCTGAAGCGTTTAAGCAGTTGGCCGACAGCCGCAAGGAATTCAACCAGGATTTGGGCATCTTGCTGAAGGGTGGCGACTACAAGGGTCACAACATCGGCACGCCTAGCGCATCGATGGATACCAAGCTGACTGAAGTCAACAAGGTCTGGTCGAATACCGACAAGGCCGCGGACACTATCCTCAAGCTGCAAAAGGAATTGACCAGCTTCGGTGTGACGCTGCAAAAACTGAACGGCATTTCGCCGAACCTGCTCGATCTGTCGGAACAGATCGCGACACTGAAAACACAGACCGGCGCAACACCGCGCGAAATCGCCGCATCGTCGCAGCTGGTCATGTTGACCCAGCGTCTCGGTCGTAGCGCCAATGAATTCCTGACCTCGGAAGGTGTGAACCCGGAAACGGCATTCTTGCTGGGTAAAGATACCAATACTTTCCGCGACATCGTCAGTGGTTTCCTGAACGGCAGCGACGTACTGCGCCTGCCGGCCAGCAAGAGCGAAGAAGAACGCAGCAAACTGACTGAACTGGAAAAGAGCTTTGCCGAGTACCAGGAATCGGTGGCATCGATTCTGGGCAACATGCAGAACTTCGTTTCCGCTAAACAATCGGAACAATTGATCTTTACCGAGAACGAAAACCTCAAGCAACGCCTGAGCGCATTGCAAGATACCTATCGCGATGCACAGGACTCGCAAAGCATCTGGTTCTGGCTGATGTTGCTGGCTGCATTGACTACTCTGCTGGCAGCAGCAGGGATTGCCTGGGTCCAGGTGCAGGACGGACGTCACCGTACCCACGAAGCTGACGTACGCCGGATGGAGGCGGAAGAACAGCGTCTGCAAGCGATCCGCCAGGAAGAAGATGCAAGTAACGCCAACGACCAGAACCAGGCCGCGATTTTGCGCCTGATGAATGAATTGCAGGAAGTGGCGGATGGTGACTTGACGGTGCAGGCGACGGTGTCGGAAGACATTACCGGCGCGATTGCCGACTCGGTTAACTACACGGTGGAAGAGTTGCGCGGACTGGTTGGCCGGGTTACCGCAACCGCACAGCAGGTGACAGTGGCGTCGGACCAGGCGCAAAGTATTTCGATCGAACTGCTGGCGGCGTCGCAACGGCAGTCACGCGATATTCAAGAAACCACGCAAGCGGTTCTCGACATGGCGACCCAGATTACCGACGTTTCCAAATCGGCTAGTGAATCGGCTGAAGTGGCGCGGCAGTCGGTTAGTGCGGCGGAAGAAGGCTCCAAGGCAGTGGAAAACGCAATTTCCGGCATGAACGAAATTCGCGAACACATCCAGGAAACTTCCAAGCGCATCAAGCGGCTGGGTGAATCGTCACAGGAAATTGGTGAAATCACCGAACTGATTTCAGACATTACCGAACAGACCAACGTGCTGGCGCTGAACGCAGCAATCCAGGCCGCTTCGGCTGGTGAAGCCGGCCGCGGATTCTCGGTGGTTGCGGAAGAAGTTCAGCGTCTGGCGGAACGTTCGGGTGCAGCGACCAAGCAGATTGGCGCGCTGGTACGTACCATTCAGACCGACACCCACGATGCGGTGGTAGCGATGGAGCGTTCGACGCAAGGGGTGGTCGAAGGAGCCAAGCTGTCAGATGCGGCTGGTGCGGCGTTGTCGGATATCCGACGCGTTTCGAACCGTTTGGCGGAACTGATTCAAAGCATTTCTTCCACTACCGAGCAGCAGGCCAACTCGGCAAACGGCGTGGCTACCAACATTCAAAACATTCTTTCAGTTACTGAAAAAACACGGGAAGGTACACGACAGACGGCCTTGTCGATTCGTGAACTGTCCAAGCTGGCAGAAGATTTGAAGAGCTCGGTATCGCGTTTCCGCGTGACCAATTAATGTGTAGCACCGTGCTTGCTGTCCGTCTGACGGAGCAGCAAGTACGGTATCCCTTACCTGGGTTGCGCCGCTGTCGCGCCTTGGGTAATGGATATGCATAGTGGTCGATCCGCTTGGCCACTCCCTGAACCCACGAGGCAGTCATGACCACCGATTTTTCCAGTACCGCTGACTCTGCGCGGACGCATCTTGATACCGGACCATTGTCATGGGTGATGAGCGAAATTCGCGAGGCGCTGAATCAGTCCGGTAACGCCCTGTCCCAAGCGACTGGCGCTACCAGCGACGATCACTCGACCGCCATCCGCCATGCCAAAACCTATTTGCACCAGGCGCATGGCGCGTTGCAGATGGTCGACGTCGACGGCGTCATCATCATAACCGAAACCGTTGAAGACATACTCGAGCGTGCCGAATCAGGGCAGGCCGAACTGAACCAGCAGCATGTGCAGGTTATCGGCAATGCCTATCAGGCATTGATCGAATACCTGGATGAAGTATTGGCTGGCGGCAGCCATCAGCCGGTGCGTTTGTTCCCTTACTATCAGGCGCTGCTGGAGATCCGCGGCGCTGAAAGAATCCATCCGGCGGATCTGTTTTTCCCTGACCTGACCATTCGCCCGCACTTTCCTGCGGCGGAGCAGGTTGCGGCAGTCGACGCCGAAGTTTATCTGCCGTTGCGCAAGCGTTTCGAACGCGCACTGCTGCCATTCTTGAAAAGCGCCGACAAGACGGTTGAACTGGAAAACGCCGCAGCCATGCAAGTGGTAGTGACAGAAGTCGAGCAAATGCAGCGCAACCAGCAGTCGCGCGCGTTCTGGTGGGTGATGCACGGCTTCTCGGAAGCGGTTGCTAACGAGCAGATATCCAACGAACTCTACGTTAAACAATTATTTGCCCGCATTAACCTGCAGTTGCGCCGTCTGAGCCAGGGTTCGTCGAGTATCTCTGAACGGTTGTTGCGGGATGCCCTGTTTTTTATCGCCGGCGTTGAGCAAGCCTCCAAGCTGGCAAACCAGATTCGCATTGCCTATCGCTTGAACGGCCTGGTGCCGGCCGATTACAACATCCGCCACTACGGTCAGATCAGCCTGGATGCATTGGGCACTGCCAAAGATCGCCTGAACCAAGCCAAGAATATGTGGGACCGACTCGCTAGCGGCGATGCCAGCCCGGCAGCTGCCTTCGAACAGGAAATGCATGGTTTGAGCGAAGCCGGTAGCCAGCTTAACTCGCCATCGCTGTCGAAGCTGCTGCGCGAACTCAATGGCATCGCGCGGCACGCTGCACATTCGCGGCCAGGCGATGCGATCTGTATGGAAATCGCCACTAGCCTCTTGTTCATTGAAAATACGCTGAACCATATCAGCCGCCTGCCGGAGAATTTTTCCGAACGCGCCGATGCGATGACCGCGCGGCTGTTGTCGGTGGTGTCTGGCGAGAAGCTGGGCAAGCCGGCGCAATGGATTGACGATATCTATCGTGAAGCGCAGCAGCGCCAGACCGTCAAAATGCTGGCCTCTGAAATGTTGTCCAGCTTGCGCCAGGTCGAAAAAATGCTGGACGAATTTTTCAACGATCCGGAACGACGTGAGGTATTAACCCAGATCGAACAAGTGCTGCATCAGATTCAAGGCGCCCTGGCAATCCAGGAGCAGAGCGACGCCATGCGTGTGGTCGAACATACGCGCAGTACTCTGCAGCGTTTTGCGGCTGAAGGCAGTGATGTAGTACCGGAACAAAAAGAGTTTGAACAGATTGCGCAAAACATCGGCGCGCTCAGCTTCTTTATCGAAACTTTGCAGCACCAGTCGGATACGCAAAACAATCATTTTACTTTTGATGAAGAAGCGGGCGTGTTCCGCATCAACCTGCTGGAACGGCGTGCCATGGCAGCGGCTCCGTTACCCGATCCGATAGTGCCTTCATCTGCTGGCGATAGCCATGCGACTGTGGCAAAAACGGCTGTTGGCGATAGCTTGCCGTCCTTGCCCGAGTTGGCAACCGTAGAAGATGAACTGTTGCAGCATCAGCAACAATCCGCGGAACTGGCGTTGTCGCTGACCGCGCAGCCGCATGATCCGGAACTGCAGGAAAAATTGAAAGAATCGCTGGTGCAGATGCGGGGTGATGCTGCGTTGAGCGACAATCCCGACGCTACCGATCGGGCTCAGGCCGCCATCGATATCCTCGATCATCCGGATTTCTCCGGGTCGCAGCAATCGATGGCAGAAATTGTCACCACGATCGTGCCGTTGCACACGGCAGAAGTTGCGGCACCGGTGGCCGCGATAGCAGTAAGCGACGAGGAGGCCGATGCCGAACTGCGTGAGATTTTTTTGTCCGAAGCGGACGAGGTCCTGACTAATGCCAGGAATACCTTGCCGCTGCTGCACGACGCGCCCCATAAGCAAGAGCCTTTAACCGTATTGCGCCGTGCTTTTCACACCCTGAAGGGTAGTGGCCGCATGATCGGCTTGAACGCTTTCGGCGAAGCCGCCTGGAGCGTTGAACAGGTATTGAATTTGTGGCTGTCCGAATCGCGCGCAGTAAGCGACGATCTGAATGCCTTGCTGGACCACGCTGTGATGCAACTGGATGGCTGGGTAAAAGAGATTCAGCAGCACGGGCAGTCGCAACAGACGCCGGATGCATTGGCTGAAGCCGCTGCAAGAGTCCGCGAAGGCGGCTCGTTTGCGGACACTGCGCATGCGCCAGTTTCGACTGTTTTGGCCGCGCCGGAGGAATTGCATGAGTTCGGCGATTTGCCGGATGTGCCGCTCCAAGCCGAAGAAATCCAGCTGACCGACGACGATCTGGCTTTCTTCAGCGCCGCGCATGCTACAGATTCAGTTGATCTTGAGCAGACGCCATTGCCGGAGATTCTGTCTGAAGATCATGTTGCAGCAAATGCGGAGCCTGCAGTTATCGAGGCGACGCCAGAACTTCAGGCCGAGCCGGTCAGCGCCGAGGTAATCGCTTTTCCGGGCATGCAGGAAATCCGTCACGACGACAGCACCAAGCAAATTGGCGATCTGACTATCAGCCTGCCGCTCTACAACATTTATCTGGCCGAGACCGACCAGCTGGTACGCCATCTGTCGCACGATTTTGCCGAATGGCGGCATGAGCCGGAGCGGCCGGTGTTGACCCAATCGGTACATGCGGCGCATTCGCTGGGCGGTAGTTCCGCCACGGTCGGTTTCAAGCCTTTGCAGGAAGTTGCGCATGCGCTGGAGATGGCGCTGCAACGGATGGCGCTGCAGCCAGGCAGCTTGCACGGATCGGATTACGACACCCTCCAGCTCAGCGTTGAGCGCGTCAAATGGATGTTGCAGCAATTTACGCAAGGCGACATGCCGTATTACGAACCGGCCCTGGTTAGCAGCCTGGACAGTTTGTGGCAAGGGCAGGAATCGCGTGGCGTCGAAGCTGAGACGCTGCAGGAGTCTGCCGCAGACACCGTCGCGCATATCGATGTGGCGGAGGCGCCGCAAGTAAATCCTGAGCCTGAGTTCGAACCGGTAGCTGAGAGCCATTTCGAATCGCTCACGGCTGTCGCTGAAAATACCAGCGCTCCGGTCGGGAATGGCGAAGAACAACCCGCGCAACCTGTACAACCGATATCGATCGCGCCGGTTTTGTCAGTTACACCGCAGCATCCTGCTGCGGCAGTGCCCCATCTGTTCAATGCAGAAGCTGAAGAGATCGATCCCGCACTAGTGGTTCGGGATGAACTGGATCCCGACTTGTTGCCGGTGTTTCTGGAAGAGGGTAGCGACATGCTGCCGCAAATCGGCAGCGCCTTGCGCAGCTGGCAGCAGAACCCGTCTGACGTGAAGCCGTCGCAAGCAATCCTGCGCCATCTGCACACCATCAAGGGCAGTGCCCGCATGGCTGGCGCGATGGTGCTGGGCCAGCATATGCACGAGATGGAAAGCCATATCGAGGTGATTCTGCAGACGGGTGCATCGTCCCGCCAGACTATCGATGAGTTGTTGAGTCACTATGACCGCGGCGCGCAGATGTTCGAGAATCTGCGCAATCCGCAAGCGCAGCAGCCAGCAGTACCAACTGCTTCAGCTGAACCCGCCGCGACGCCAGTGGCACATGCTGCTGTCAATTTGCCGAGTGTGATGCCGTCGCTGGCCGCCGGCGTGGTGCCGATGCCCGCGGTAAGCAGCGCCACCGGGCTGGTATCGCAGGTGCGCGTCAATGCCGACGTGCTGGACCGGTTGGTGAATCAGGCCGGTGAAGTGTCGATTACGCGTTCGCGGCTGGAATCGGGTATCGGTACCTTGCAGATGTCTCTGTCGGAACTGACCGAAAACGTCGACCGCTTGCGTAGCCAGTTGCGGGAAATCGAAATCCAGGCGGAAGCGCAGATCAGTTCGCGCATGACGCTGGCCGGCGAGCGCGAATTCGATCCGCTTGAATTCGACCGTTTTACCCGCCTGCAGGAACTGACGCGGATGATGGCAGAGAGCGTCAACGACGTCGCCTCGCTGCAAAAGAATCTGACTATCACGGTGGATGGCGCCAATACCGACTTGTTGACGCAACGTCGCCTCACACGTGATCTGCAACAGGATCTGATGCATGTGCGTATGGTGCAATTTGCGAGTATCGGCGAGCGTTTGTATCGATTGACGCGCCAGGTCGCCAAAGAACTGGATAAACGGGTCAACCTGGATATCCGCGGCAGCAACGTTGAAATCGATCGCAGTGTGCTGGAAAAAATGATCGGCCCGTTCGAGCATTTGCTGCGTAATGCGATCGTTCACGGGATTGAATCGCGTGAAGCGCGGCGTGCAGCTGGCAAGAGCGAAACCGGTGAATTGAAACTCGAAATCCGTCAGGACGGTAATGAAATTCTGATTCAGTTGTCGGATGACGGCCAGGGTTTGAATCTGCAGCGGATTCGCGACAAGGCGCGCACGATTGGCTTGCTGGAAAGCGATCAGCAGATAAGCGACCTCGAAACCACCGACCTGATTTTCCGTCCCGGATTTTCGACCGCGGCGGATGTCACGGAACTGGCCGGCCGCGGTGTCGGCATGGATGTGGTGCGCTCGGAAGCGGCTTCCCTGGGCGGCCGCGTTGCCGTCAGCAGCGATGCTGGCCAGGGCACGCATTTCACGATTCACTTGCCATTGACACTGGCGGTTACCCAGGTGGTTCTGTTGACCACCGGCGGCAGCACCTATGCCGTGCCGTCTGCGCTGGTAGAACAGGTGCAGCAATTGAAGTCGAAGGCGCTGGCCGCGGCTTATAACGATGGCTCGTTGATCTGGCAAGGCCATAAAGTGCCGCTCCAATATTTGTCGACCTTGTTGGGCGATGCCGAGATGGTGCCGGTGGCGCAGCAGTATTCACCTGTCATCATTTTGCGCAGCGGTAATGACCGGGTCGCGCTGCATGTGGATGAAATCATCGGTAACCGAGAAGTCGTGGTCAAGAATATCGGCCCGCAACTGTCGCGGATGATCGGGATAGCCGGTGCTACCGTGCTCGGCTCGGGCGATATCGTGCTGATCTTGAATCCGGTGCCGCTGGCGCAGCGGCAGCTGCAAAATGCATCGCATGAACTGCGGGCGCCGCGGCAGTCGGATCTGGCTACCCATGACGTAATGGGCGCCGTGGCGGAAATGGGCAGCAGCGTCGAGCATGGCTTGCCGCAGACAGCTCATCCAGTCCAGGCAGTACAGGGTTTACGCAGCCAGAGTGTGGTGATGGTCGTCGACGATTCTTTGACCGTACGCCGGGTGACTCAGCGTTTGCTGTCACGTGAGGGTTATCAGGTGGTGTTGGCCAAAGACGGTGTCGACGCATTGGAGCAACTGCAAGCGATTACGCCTGACGTGATGCTGGTGGATATTGAAATGCCGCGTATGGATGGTTTCGATTTGAGCCGCAATATCCGTAACGACGAACGCACCCGTCATATCCCTATCATCATGATTACTTCACGCACGGCTGCTAAACATCGCAGCTACGCGATGGAGCTGGGCGTCAACGAGTATCTGGGCAAGCCGTATCAGGAAGATGAATTGATCAGCACCATCAGGTCATACATCAGTAAAGAAGTTAATACCCTGCAATAACACTTTGTGCGGGTGTGCGGAAGATACGTCTTCCACGCACCCGTATAAATTTCTCCTACTCTCCAGTCGTTTTTTTTACCACTGCGTAACGCTGCAAAGTCGCTTTTCGCGCTTCATCGTGTTGCACTAGCGGTGGCGGATAATTTTGCCCCAGACTGATTCCGGCTTTTTGTAGTTCTTGCGCAGGTGCCAGCCACGGCGCGTGGATGTGTTTATTGCCGAGAGCTGACAACTGCGGCAGATACCGGCGTATGAATTTGCCGTCGGCATCGAATTTCTCGGATTGTGTGATCGGATTGAAGATGCGGAAATAGGGTTGCGCATCGCAGCCCGAAGATGCTGCCCATTGCCAGCCCCCATTGTTGGCCGCAAGATCAAAATCGTTCAATCGCTCGGCGAAATAACGTTCGCCCCAGCGCCAGTCAATGCCAAGATCCTTGATTAAAAAAGATGCAACCACCATGCGAAGGCGGTTGTGCATGTAACCGCTCTGGTTGAGTTGCAGCATGGCGGCATCGACCAGCGGGTAGCCGGTACGGCCGTCGCACCATGCCTGGAACAACGCAAGCGCGTGCTCGCCGCTCTGCCATTGGATAGCGTCGTAGTCCGGTTTGAAAGCAGCTTGCACCACGTGCGGATAGTGATGCAGGATCATGAAGTAGAAATCGCGCCAGATCAGTTCGGATAGCCAAACCGCGGCGCCACTTGCGGCATCGCCCTGATGCAAGGTTTGATAAGCCATACGTGCCAGCGTGCGAATCGAGATGGTGCCGAAGCGTAAGTGTATAGAGAGATACGAGGGTCCTTTGATCGCAGGAAAATCCCGGTTTCGGTCGTATTGCCCGATACGCACCATGAAATCCTCCAGCAGGCGAGCAGCGCCTGACATGCCGGGATGGATCTTCAGCGTTTGCAGATTGGTGTGCTTAAAGCCTAGTGCCTCAAGGTTCGGTATGTTGCCCACCTGCGATGCAGGTGACGATGCCAATCGGGCCGCATATTTTTCAATCGGATAGGGCTTCAAAAAAAAGGAGCCGTCCGCTGTGGCCAGTTTTTTTAGCCAGGCATTCTTGTAGGGCGTAAAAACAGAAAACGGCTGGCCCGCCATCGTCAGCACTTCGTCGCATTCAAAAATCACCTGATCCTTGAAGCTTCGCCAATCGCGGCCGTCGGCTGCCAGCATGTTGGCTATATCGGCATCGCGTTGCCGTGCCTGCGGCTCGTAATCGTGATTGCTGAATACCGCGTTGACGCCAAGATGCTGTGCCAGTGCGGGGATAACGTCGCGGGCGGCGCCGTAGCGCACAATCAGCCCGCCGCCGAGCTTACGCAGTTCCAAGTCGAGCTCGATAACGCTGCCATGGATGAATTCCAGACGGCGATCGGCGCTCAGGCCAGCGTCAAGCAAGGGTTGTAGAATCTCGGTGTCGAACACGAATACGCAAAATACCGCCGCGCTGCTGGCTAACGCATGATGCAGAGCCGAATGGTCGGAGATGCGCAAATCGCGGCGAAACCAGGCCAGGGATTTTTCAAATTGCGGCATGGTGATAGTGATGACGCTAAAAAAAGTATGACGGAGAGGTAGCGCCGAAGCGGGATTGCGACGACTTTACCTGACAACCAGCACTATTCAAAGCGGCTTGAGCGTAGTTAAAACTGATAAAATGCGTCTATGGCTAAGCTCGATACAACTCCGGAAGATTCTCCCGCGCCCAAGAGCGACGCGAAGGCGGACGCAGATTCGCCGTCTCTGAATCTGACAAATCATTTCCTTATTGCAATGCCCTCCATGCTGGATCCCGTTTTCGGCGGGACCGTTGTCTATTTGTGTGAGCATAATGCTAATGGTGCACTCGGCGTGGTGATCAACAAACCGACCGATATGACCATGCAGGTGTTATTCGACCGTATCGATCTGAAGCTTGAGATCAGTCCCGGGGCAGGCGAGCTGGATTTCGACGATCCGATGGCCGAACGGCCAGTGATGTTTGGCGGTCCGGTCCAGGTCGAGCGCGGCTTTGTACTGCATACGCCGGTCAAACAGTATTCATCGACACTGAGAGTGACTGATCAGATTGCCATGACCACCTCCAAGGACGTGCTGGAGGAAGTCGCTCATGGCAACGGGCCGCAGCGGATCCTGGTCAGCCTGGGATGTTCCGGCTGGAGCGCCGGCCAGCTGGAAAGTGAAATTGTCCGTAACGGCTGGCTGACCGTGGCTGCCGATCCCGCTATCATTTTTGAATTGCCGATTGCCGAACGTTTTGCCGCAGCAGTCAATCTGCTGGGCATTTCCCCATATATGCTGACTGCGGAATCCGGACGTGCGTGAGTTGCCGGGATGGCCTGAGTTGCCGGGACCGCGGATGGACCTGCCCGGGAGCCTGGCATGAGTGGTTTGGCCGGCACGGTGCTGGGTTTCGATTTCGGCTTGAAGCGTATCGGAGTAGCCGTTGGCAATACAGTGTTGAAACAGGCGCAACCGCTGCAGGTGATCAGTGCGGCTACCAATGACGGCAAGTTTGCTGAAATCGCGGTACTGATCAAGGAATGGCAGCCGGTCCTGTGCGTAGTAGGCTTGCCCCTGCATCCTGATGGCGCAACCCATGAAATGACTGTCCGCTGCCAGCGTTTCGCCAACCAGCTGCATGGCCGCTATGATGTCGCCACGGTGCTGGTAGATGAACGCTACTCCTCTGCGGTGATCAGGCAGCAGCGAGGAGAAGTAATCGACGACCAGGCTGCAGCCATTATTCTGCAGCAGTATTTTGATGACTTATTTGAGTGACTTATCTGAATGATCTTGTTCTGATTTTGCGATGAAGATGCAATGACTACAAACACTCCCCAATTCGATGCCGAAGCACTGTATCAGGTGCTTGAGGCGAAAGTTAAAGCGGCGCTGGCGCAGGTCGACAATGTTGCCATAGTCGGTATTTACTCAGGCGGCGCATGGATCGCCGAACGCCTGGTCGCGGCCTTGCAATTGAATCCGGGCGAACGCCTTGGCTTTATCGACGTATCGTTCTATCGCGATGACTTTTCCGAAAAAGGCTTGCGTAGCGATATCAAGCCGACCCAGCTCCCGTTCGATGTCAACGGCGCCACGATCCTGCTGGTGGACGATGTGCTGTACACCGGGCGCACCACGCGCGCCGCGATCAATGAATTGTTTGACTATGGCCGTCCTGCAAAAATCATGCTGGCGGCGCTGATCGACCGCGGTGAGCGAGACCTGCCGGTGGCAGCCGATTTTGTCGCCGACGCGGTCACTCTGCAACCGGGCCAATCCCTACAACTTCAACGCGCCGACGACGGCAGCTTTTCCCTGATGGTGCACTCTAATGCTTAATCCCCAACTGAATAAAAACGGCGAACTGCAACATTTGTTGACCATAGAAGGATTGCCGACTTCGGTAGTGACTCATATCCTGGATACAGCATCGTCATTTGTCGGCGTTAGCGACCGCGATGTAAAAAAAGTCCCGCTGATGCGCGGTAAAAGCGTATTCAACCTGTTTTTCGAAAATTCGACCCGCACCCGCACCACTTTCGAGATCGCCTCGAAACGCTTGTCGGCCGACGTCATCAACCTGAATATTTCCGCCTCCAGCGCCAGCAAGGGCGAGTCGCTGCTGGATACAATCGACAATCTGTCGGCGATGCATGCCGACATGTTCGTGGTGCGCCACGCCCAATCCGGCGCGCCGTACCTGATCGCCAAACACCTCACCGATACCAGACAGCACCACGTCCACGTGGTGAATGCAGGCGATGGCCGTCATGCGCATCCGACCCAGGGCTTGCTGGACATGTATACGATCCGGCATTACAAGAAGGATTTCAGCAATCTGACGGTAGCGATTGTCGGCGACATCCTGCACAGCCGGGTGGCGCGCTCGGACATCCACGGATTGACCACGTTGGGCGTGCCGGAAGTGCGCGCCATCGGACCGCGCACTTTGCTACCTAGCGGCCTGGAGCAAATGGGCGTACGTGTGTTCACCGATATGAACGAAGGTTTGAAGGGTGTCGACGTGATCATCATGTTGCGCTTGCAGAATGAGCGCATGAGCGGGGCGTTGCTGCCATCGGCGCAAGAATTTTTCAAGAGTTACGGTTTGACGCCGGAGCGCCTGGCGCTGGCCAAGCCAGATGCGATTGTGATGCATCCTGGCCCGATGAACCGTGGTGTGGAAATCGATTCCGCCGTTGCCGACGGTGCGCAGGCTGTGATTTTGCCGCAGGTGACATTTGGCATTGCGGTAAGGATGGCGGTGATGAGCATTCTGGCCGGAAATTGAGATAAGTACGTATACGCCACGTTGCGTCATTCCCGCGAACGCGGGAATCCATTTTACTCAAATCAATTATTTATCGAATCGCCATAACATTTACAGATGAAACTTCACATCAAAAACGGCCGTCTGATCGACCCCGCAAACAATATCGACGCGCAACAGGATTTGTTTATTGCCGCAGGCAAGATCGTTGGCGTTGGCACTGCCCCCGCCGATTTTTCCGCCAACAAAACGATTGATGCCAGCGGCCTGGTGGTGACGCCGGGCCTGGTCGACCTGAGTGCACGTCTGCGTGAACCCGGCTATGAATACAAGGCCACGCTGGAATCGGAAATGCAGGCCGCCATGCAAGGCGGCGTCACCAGCCTGGTATGCCCGCCGGACACCGATCCGGTGCTGGATGAGCCTGGTCTGGTGGAAATGCTGAAGCATCGCGCCAAGAGTTTGAACCAGGCGCACGTCTATCCGCTGGGGGCATTGACAGTCGGACTGAAGGGCAAGGAACTGACTGAAATGGCAGAGCTGACCGATGCCGGCTGTATCGGTTTCGCACAGGCCGAAGAGCCGATTCTGGACACCACCGTGTTGCTGCGCGCCTTGCAATACGCGCGAACCTTTGACTACACCGTCTGGCTGCGTCCGCAAGATCCATATCTGGGACTTGGCGGGATTGCGCATAGCGGCGCGGTTGCTTCGCGACTCGGGTTGTCGGGCGTACCGACCATGGCAGAAACGATTCGCCTGCAGACCATTTTTGAACTGGTGCGCGCGACCGGCGCCCGTGTGCATCTATGCCGGATTTCTTCGGCACCGGGTCTGGAGTTGATCAGGAACGCCAAGAAAGAGGGCCTGCCGATCAGCTGCGACGTCGGCGCCCATCACATCCACATGACGGATGTCGATATAGGTTTCTTCGATTCGAATGCAAGAATGACGCCGCCGTTCCGTTCGCAACGCGATCGCGATGCGATTCGGCAAGCGCTGCTGGATGGCACTGTCGATGCAATCTGTTCCGACCATACGCCGGTCGACGACGATGAAAAATTGCTGCCGTTCGGCGAAGCAACGCCCGGCGCCACCGGCCTCGAACTGCTGCTGTCGCTAGCCTTGAAATGGGCTGAGGAATGTGTGTCTCCGGCTGAGCAAGGACTCAGCCGGGCAGTGGCAAAGATCACCACTGATGCAGCACGTGTAGCTGGCTTGCCGGCCGGCCAGCTGAAAGTTGGCAGCATCGCCGATATCTGTATTTTCGATCCGGCCGTACGCTGGAAAGTGGAAGCCAAAGAGTTGGCTAGCCAAGGCAAGCACACGCCGTTTCTCGGGTATGAACTGAGCGGAAGGGTGAAGACCACGATTGTGGCCGGTCATATAGCATTCGAACGTGTATGAGCGGCTTGCGTTTGATACGGGTGCTGATGCATCTGGTTGCCGGTCTGTGGACTTGCGCGGTCGTGTTCCCGCTGATCGATACGGCGGGGCGGCAGTTGCGCATACGGCGTTGGTCGGTTGAGCTGCTGGCGATCTGCCGGGTCCAGGTCACGCTACGCAATCCGCAAAACAATACAGCAGCATCGCGCGCCCTGATCGTTGCCAATCACGTATCGTGGCTTGATATCTTTGTCATCAACTCGATCCAGACTTGCCAGTTCGTGGGTAAATCGGATATCCGCGACTGGCCCTTGCTCGGCTGGTTGTGTGAAAAAGGCGGCACGATTTTTATCGCGCGTGGCAAGCAGCGCGATGTACGGCGCATATTCCAGGGCCTGGTGACAAGTATTGAAGCTGGCGCCAGGGTCGCCTTCTTCCCCGAAGGAACCACGGCGGCGCAGGGTTCGATCCTGCCTTTCCACGCCAATCTGTTCGAGGCAGCGCTCGATGCGAAAGTACCGGTCCAGCCTTACGCCTTGCGTTATCTGGATCAGCACGGAGCGTTGCATCCGGCCGCGGACTTCATCGGTGACATGACATTTGCCCAAAGCATGCTGGCGATTTTGAAAGCGCCTCCCATGCGAGCCGAGCTGATTCAACTGGCGCCTATCGACACGACCGGATTGCACCGCCGCGACCTGGCAGTTATCGCGCGTGCCTCGATTGCAGAGGCGTTGGGCGTGGCGGAAAAAAAAGCGGTCGAGACCTGACGTTTTATCCCGGTCGCTGCGCCTGCGGACAGCTGACCTGAAGCAGCATGCGATCGGCCAGCCGAACCGCGGTCAGTTTGCCGCCCCATACGCAGCCGGTATCCAGTCCGATCAGATTCGGCCTGAGCACCAGCCCCAGCGTCGACCAATGCCCGCACACCACTGTGACATCCTGGGTCTGCCGTTGCGGCACGTCGAACCACGGCAGATAGCCGGGCATGGATGTCCCGGTGCTGCCCTTGGCAGTCAATTCCATGGTGCCATCTTCAGTGCAAAAACGCAGGCGGGTCAAGGCGTTGACGATACAGCGCAAGCGCGCGTTGCCTTGCAGCGCTTCGTCCCAGCGAGCTGGCTGGTCGCCATACATCTCACGCAAGAACTCTACCCAATGCGGACCGCGCAGCACGCTTTCAACTTCTTGCGCCAACGACACCGTTTTAGCCGCAGACCACTGGGGCAGTGTGCCGGCGTGTACAAATAAATGGCCATCTTCCAGCAACGCCAGCGGGCACTGCCTTAACCAGTCGAGCAACTCTTCGCGATCGGGGGCGTTGAGAATGTCATCCAAAGTGTCGCTGCGATGGAGTTTGCGGATGCCATGTGCTGCGGCCAGCAAATGTAGATCGTGATTGCCGAGCAGGGCTTGTGCGCGATCGCCGAGTGAGCGGATCAACCTGAGCGTTGCCAGTGACTGCGGGCCGCGATTGACCAGGTCGCCGACGAAGATCAGACGGGCGCCGGGGCTGGTCGCATCGATGCGTTTTAGCAGATCCAGCAGGCTTTGGTGGCAGCCTTGCAAGTCGCCGATGGCAAATAAGGTGGAGCTGATGGATGTCATATTTTGTAGCAATTGCAACAATTGAGGTTCGTTATTGTAGATCGGGAGTATGGTTCTTGAGTCGCTCGCGAGGTTTTGTAATTTAGGCAAGTACACAAATTAATATCAGACTTGAGGACGCAGGCTGCGGCACTTCCTTTATTTAGATTTGTCAGAAGCTACTCAGGCGGCAATTATTGTCAGGTTGTTGTTTTGCAACAAAATGTTACATAGCTTACCAATATGTGCCTGGTTAAAGATGACTAAATGTTATTTAGGTAACTTATATTGGCCGCCAATAGTGGATAATCCAAGGTTACGCGCGAATTTGGTGACTTCGAAAAAATGCGCAACGTTTAGTGCGAGTGGTGCGTAACCTTCGAAAACCTATTTTTAGGATATAGACATGATTTTTATTACTGGCGGAGCTGGTTTTATTGGTTCCAATTTCGTACTCGACTGGTTGTCGCAAAATGACGAACCGGTGATTAATTTCGATAAGCTGACTTACGCTGGGAACATGAATAATCTGGCGAGCGTTCGCCAGGATCCGCGTCATATCTTTGTGCAGGGCGATATCGGCGACACCGCACAAGTTACCGCTCTCCTGATGCAATACAAGCCGCGTGCGATTATCCATTTTGCTGCAGAAAGCCATGTCGATCGCTCCATACATGGGCCAGCGGCTTTTGTGGAAACCAATGTCAACGGCACTTTCGGGCTGTTGGAAGCTACCCGCTCCTACTGGAGTGCCCTGCCAGACGCGGAAAAAGCAGCCTTCCGTTTTCTGCACGTATCAACCGACGAAGTCTACGGCACGCTGGGCCCCGCTGACGCACCGTTCACCGAAAGCACGCAGTACGCACCTAACAGTCCGTATTCGGCATCGAAAGCAGCCTCGGATCACCTGGTTCGCTCCTACCATCATACTTACGGTCTGCCGACGCTGACCACCAATTGCTCCAATAACTACGGTTCGTACCACTTCCCGGAAAAACTGATCCCCCTGATCATCACCAATGCTCGCGCAGGCAAGCCGTTGCCGATATACGGCGACGGACAGCAAGTGCGCGATTGGCTCTACGTGAGTGATCATTGCACCGCGATTCGTCGCGTGCTGGAAGCCGGCAAGCCTGGTGAGGTCTATAACGTTGGCGGCTGGAATGAGAAGGCCAATCTGGATGTGGTGCATACCTTGTGCGACATTCTCGATGAACTGGATCCAAAATCGGCCGGCAGCTATCGCGATCAAATTACCTACGTCACCGATCGCCCCGGCCATGACCGCCGCTACGCCATTGATGCTCGCAAGATCGAACGTGAGTTGGGCTGGAAACCGGTAGAAACTTTCGATACCGGCATTCGCAAGACAGTACAGTGGTATCTGGCCAATCAGGACTGGGTAAAGAATGTCCAGTCCGGCGATTATTTGAAATGGGTAGAGAAAAACTACGAGCAACGCCAAAATTCGGTGGAGGTCAAGTAATGACAGCGCCTACATTGCAAAGCCGCAAGGGAATTATCCTGGCGGGTGGATCCGGTACCCGGCTGTACCCCGTCACCATGGCGGTTTCAAAACAACTGCTGCCAGTGTACGACAAGCCGATGATCTACTATCCGCTGACCACACTGATGTTGGCCGGCATACGGGAAATCCTGATCATTTCGACGCCGCAGGACACTCCGCGCTTCAAAGAATTGCTGGGCGACGGGCGGCAATGGGGGATAGAGCTAAGTTACGCCGTTCAGCCAACCCCGGATGGCCTGGCCCAGGCGTTCATTATCGGCCGCGAATTCGTCGGTGACTCACCCTCTGCCTTGATTTTGGGCGACAACATCTATTATGGCCACGATTTCGAGAGCCAGTTACGTGCCGCGTCTGCGCGCACTGAAGGCTCCACCGTATTTGCCTATCACGTCCACGATCCGGAACGCTATGGCGTGGTCGAGTTTGACGACCAGAGGCGAGCGGTAAGTATTGAAGAAAAGCCGGCGCAGCCGAAATCCCACTACGCGGTAACCGGACTTTATTTCTATGACGGTGACGTATGCGACATCGCGGCCGGCATCAAGCCATCACCGCGAGGCGAGCTCGAGATTACCGATGTCAATCGCGTCTACCTGGAACAGCATCGCTTGAATGTCGAGTTGATGGGACGAGGCATGGCTTGGCTGGATACCGGCACGCACGAATCATTACTGGAAGCGGGGCAGTTCATTGCCACCATTGAGAATCGTCAAGGCCTGAAAGTGGCCTGTCCAGAAGAGATTGCCTACCGTAAGGGATACATCGATGCTGCGCAACTGGAGCAATTGGCGCAATCGCTGAAGAAGAATGGATATGGCCAATATTTGTTGGGCTTACTGAAAGATAAGGTGTATTAACCATGCAAGTACAAACCACGAATATTCCAGAAGTATTGATTTTCGAACCGAAGGTTTTCGGTGACGATCGGGGTTTCTTCTATGAGAGTTTCAATGAGCGCCGTTTCAATGAATTGACGGGTATCAGCACTAATTTTGTCCAGGACAATCATTCCAAATCCGCCAAAAACGTTTTGCGCGGATTGCACTATCAAATTCGTCAGCCGCAAGGCAAGCTGGTGCGTGTGGTAGCGGGAGAAGTGTTCGATGTCGCTGTCGACGTGCGTAAAAGTTCACCTACTTTCGGCCATTGGGTCGGTGTAACGCTATCGGCCGAAAATAAGCGGCAGTTATGGATCCCAGAGGGCTTCGCCCACGGCTTTGTTGTTACTAGCGAGTCCGCGGAATTTCTCTACAAGACTACGGATTATTGGGCACCGGAATTTGAGCGCAGCATCCTCTGGAATGATCCCGCCATTGCCATCGACTGGCCGATTCAAGGCACGCCTTTGCTTTCGGGAAAAGATCAAATCGGCAAGCTATTGGCTGATGCGGAGGTATTCGCGTGAAGATACTCCTTACGGGAAAAACCGGCCAGGTAGGTTTTGAACTGGAACGAAGTCTGCAAGGTCTGGGTGAAATTATTGCCCTTGACCGCAGCCAGATGGATCTCGCCAACCTGGATCAGGTGCGCGATGTGATTCGGCAGATCAAGCCCACGTTAATCGTCAATCCGGCGGCCTATACCGCCGTCGATAAAGCTGAAAGCGAACCTGACCTGGCGATGCGGATTAACGCAGAGGCGCCGGCAGTCATGGCAGAAGAAGCCAGGAAACTCGGCGCAGCGATGATCCACTATTCAACGGATTATGTATTCGACGGCACCAAGACTACGCCGTACACCGAAGAGGATGCCACGTGTCCGATTAATGTGTATGGAGAAACCAAATTGGCCGGCGAACAGGCAATCCAGGCAGCAGGTATTCCGCATCTGATACTTCGTACCAGTTGGGTCTACGGGATGCGTGGCAAGAATTTTTTGTTGACCGTACTACGCTTGGCGCAAGAGCGCGAAGAGTTGCGTATCGTCGCCGATCAGCACGGTTCGCCGACATGGTCACGTACCATCGCTGATACTACGGCTCATATCGTTGCTCAGCTCAGGAGTGAAGGCGCGCACAAACTTCCCGATACGTTGGAAAGCAGGTCCGGTTTGTATCACCTCACTGCCCAAGGTCAAACCACGTGGCACGGGTTTACTAAAACCGTTCTTGATCACCCATCGGTCACCAAAAAACCATTAGTTATCCCAATAACAACGCAAGACTATCCATTGCCGGCGAAACGTCCTGGTAATTCTGTACTGAATTGCCAAAGCCTGATTAGCGCATTTTGTGACTTGCCGGCTTGGGACCACGCGCTCAAATTGTGTCAGGAATAATTTCCGCTCAAGTCGGAGTCCAAATTATTTTGCGCGACGTTATTTGTGAGTTACCCAAGAACGAAGGGTAACTATCTGGCTCAAGGGGAAGTGAGTAAAAATCAATGGATTGATTTTTACTCACTTCCCGAAGAGTCAAATCTTCACAAAAACATATTATTCTTGCCACTTTACAGGTTTACTAATGTCTCTTAAGAGAAATACCCTATGGAATTTGTTTGGCACGGGGGCGCCACTTTTAGTTGGTGTTTTTTCGATTCCATTTTTAATGAAAAATTTAGGGATTGAGTCCTTCGGCATATTAACGTTGATATGGGCATTGATCGGTTATTTCAGTCTGTTCGATTTTGGCCTGGGCCGGGCACTAACCCAAAAGGTAGCTTCACAGCGAGCATTGGGGGCCATCGATAAACTTCCCCAGTTGATTAAAGCTGGACTGGTCTTTACTGCAATTGCAGGGATCGTCGGGGGACTCATCTTGGCAGTGCTTGCAGCGCCCCTCGGTAATTCCTGGCTGAATGTGAGCGTGGGATTGCAAAAGAGCGCTGTATATTCATTAGCGATTGCAGCTATTGGGATACCTCTGACTACTATTACAACCGGTCTGCGAGGTGTATTAGAAGGGTTTGAAGATTTCAAGCAAATAAATCTCCTGAAAATTCTATTGGGGATTGCGAATTTCGGGTTGCCTGTCGTTAGCATAGTGCTATTCGGACCGATACTTGAACTCGCCGTCGCAAGTTTGGTAATTGCTCGTTTGTTGAATATGTTGTTACATATCTATCCAATCAATGCCAAATTGGGTTGGACATGGGCAAAAGCGAAACTGGATTATTCTCATGTGCGGGAATTGTGGCAATTCGGTGTGTGGATGACAATGTCGAATGTAATTAGCCCGCTGATGGTTACTGCGGATCGCTTCCTGATTTCTGCAGTTATTGGAGCAGCTTCAGTTGCATATTACACAGTACCATTTGATTCTCTGATAAGAATACTTATTATCCCGGGTGCATTAACAGCCGCTCTCTTCCCGAGGTTAGCTTCATTAATTACGACAGATTTACCAGCAGCAAAAAAATTATATTCAAAATCAGTTTTGATCGTGGCAAAAGTCATGACACCGGTTTGCCTGACCATTATTTTAGGGTCATATTTTGGTCTGTCCCTATGGCTTGGAGTTGATTTTGCTAAAAAATCCTGGTTATTGACCTCCATTTTGGCTTTCGGGATTTTATTTAACGGCATTGCCCAAATACCATTCGCTGTAATTCAAGCTTCTGGCAATGTGAGGGTAACTGCACTGGTGCATTTGTTTGAATTAATTACATACGTTCCTCTTCTACTCATCGCGTTGAAATTTTTTGGCTTGCAAGGCGCCGCAGGTGTGTGGGTGCTGCGGGTCGCAATGGATTGGTTAATTTTGCAGGGTATTGCGAAAAATATTTTGAAAAGATAAAGATGACTCGAGATATAGCAATTGGGTTTGTAATATATAACCCGGAAGATGGTTTTTTAGACAGAGTTAAAATGGCAATTGAATGTGATTATCAGATTTATATATTTGATAATTCACCTGAAAAAGAAAGTATCAGAAAATTTTCCGAAAATAGAAATGGAATAAAATATTTCACTACCGGGAAGAACCTTGGCCTTGGGTTAGGTATTTCTTCTGTTTGTGCTCAGGCATTTTATGAAAACAAATCGGCTCTGCTTTTTTTCGACCAAGATACAATATTTAATAAAGATACCTTAGATTGTATCGAGAAATATCATTT
The DNA here is from genome assembly GCF_900113705.1 of Collimonas sp. OK307. Lineage (GTDB taxonomy): Bacteria > Pseudomonadota > Gammaproteobacteria > Burkholderiales > Burkholderiaceae_D > Collimonas. The sequence continues at coordinate 108,429 of NZ_FOQI01000007.1, forward strand.
TCAGCGTCCTGAATTGGCGGCAACACATAGCGCGATTGTTTTCAACGCCAAACGAATTGAAGAACTGGACAGCGGCAATTGTTTTAAGGATGTACCCCTGGCGATCAATAGCGGCAGTTTGTTTTATCTGAAAAATCTGAAAAAAATAAATTGGCATAGCGAAAAATATTTTGTCGACTGTGTTGACTATGAGTTTTGCTTTAGATCGAAGATGAATGGTCTGAAGATCGGCGAATATTCTTGTACTCCAGGTTTCGATCACGTAACTGAGCAAGCAGATAAAAAATATAAAATTTTTGGTAAACACTATTTGATGAGAGCTTATCCGTCATCGCGGATAATTGATGTATCAAAATCGAGTATCAAGTTGATATTTACTGCAATGACTTCAGGTCAATTGGCGTTTTCCCTGAATATAACAAAGCTTTTTTTGATTTATATTGCAAGTCAAATAGTTGCTAGATTTTTTAATGCAGTAGGTGAGGAAAAGGTTTGATAATGAATGTTTCTAATGACACAAAATATGCTGCATTTACAGTTTGTAATTTGGCATATTTGCCCAAGGCATTGGTTTTGGCCGAGTCGGTGTTGAAATATGAACAGAAGAAAATCAAAATATATTTGATCGACCGAAAATGCGATGTGGTATTGCCAGATTCATTAGCTGATTTTATTTGGATTGAAGATGCCGGGGTACCGGATCTTTATAACCTTGCATTTAAATACGATATTACAGAGTTCAGTACATCTGTGAAGCCGTTCCTTGCATTGAAGTTATTGGAGAAATTCGATAATGTCATTTTTCTGGACCCGGATACATGCATCTATCATTCTCTTGATCCGATTTTGGCCGATCTCGAGGCGCATCCGATTGTACTGACTCCACACTATACTCAGCCTCAAGATAATGCATGGCCTAATAGTGATGTCGGCATGCTGTGTTTCGGATCTTTTAATCTTGGTTTTTTTGCAATTAATAAATCTGACGAAGGAGTAAGTTTTCTGAAATGGTGGAGTGATCGCTGTTTCCGGTTTTGTTATTTTGAAACTCAGTTTGGTTTATCTACAGATCAAAAATGGGTGAGTATCGCACCTTGTTTCTTTGAGAACCTGTATGTATCCTTTAATTTGGGATATAACGCCGCGTTCTGGAATGTCCAGGAAAGATATATTTCTAAAGACGATAATGGTTGCTATATAGTTAATGATAAATATCCGCTGATATTTTTCCACTTTAGTTCGTTCGATGAAAAAAATCCTGATCTCTTAAGTAAGAAATCCTTCTTTCATAAAGGTGAGAATAGCGGCGATTTGCTGGAATTGAGCGTATCTTATAAAGCCGCATTGCAGAAACATACTACAGCGGCCTCAAAGCGGAAGTACGGATTTGATTATATGTCAAATGGCGATTACATCTCGCCGACTCTGCGGCGGGCGTATGCATGTGTTGCCAGCGAGTTGGAGCCTGGTTGCGATCCTTTTAATTCTGACGGTCCGGTAGGAAAATTTGCAAAGAAAAATTTCCTTCTTGAAAAAAAATCCACCCAATTTGTTGCCAACAGCTATAACGATATCGGAAAACACAAAAATAAATTTGCCGTCGTAAATTTCTTTATGCGTTTGATTTTACGAATTCTTGGGCCAAATCGTTTCGCGAATTTCGCCAGATTATTAGTGCATCTTTCGAGCTATAGACAGAATCGGGATATGTGGAAAATTTGAGTTTGATCAGATTTTTCAAGAAATATAATTGCGTTGGCTTCGGCTTGATTTGAAAATTGGAAGTCAAATCATTATTTCTATAAATTTATGCAAATATACGACACCGGAGCAAGAGATTGAACGTTGATAAAAATGTGAAAGATAGCTGCCGGCTATAAAAAAAAATATGCAGATAAATGGCGGCATGAGAAATATGGATTTTATGAAAGTGTATTATGGCTGAAAACATTGATAAGTTACTTGCGATTTTTTTTAGTATTCTTATTTTTGCACAAGCTTATTGCATTCGAAGTGCTGTTGGCACATGGATTTTCCCGGCTTGTTTATTTTCTATAGCATGGTTTGCATTTACTTTTTTTCCTTTGGTCGTATTATTTAATGTCCCTGTTGAACCATTATCCGTTTTATTTATAGCACTTTGCGTTTTTTCTTTTTCTTTAAGTGCATTGCCGTTCAATTGGACAAAGGCATTTGAAAATAACAAGAAAAAAGATGATGATGATTCGGCTAAATTCAATAGTGGCTTCATGCGCAAGCTATTTTATTTTTCAAGTATTTCTGCAGTTGTTTTTACAATAATTAGCGTGATTTCCAATGGTTTCGATTTGTATTCGATGATATTCGATATTTTGGACACCAGCGGTAAATATGCAGCTATGCGAGGACAAGGTGAGTTAGATTACGGAAGTTGGGGGCGCTTAAGTATTATTTTCACTTATGCTACTGCTGTGTTGGGTGGGCTCGTATACTACGGCGAGAAAAAGAGAATCCAGAAATTTATATTTATCTTCATGGCGTTCGCTCCTTCGTTATTTGTAATGTTAACTCAGTCTGCAAAACTTATATTATTTCTTTCGATTGCTTTTTTCTATGGTTCTATCTTTGTTAGAAAAATATATTCGAATCAGCTGACATTGGTAAATAGCGCTTTTTTTGCCCGCTTGATTGGATATGGCTTGCTTCTGTTCCCTCTTGTAGCCGTATCATTTTTATCAAGAGGGATGTCAGATAACGACGATGCTACAGGGATTTTTCATAAAGTGTCCAATTCCTTTTTTTCTTATGTGTTTGGACATTTATATGCATTTTCAGATTGGTTTTCTCACTATTTGGGTGGAAGAACGGAACTGAATTACAGTGATAGTTTTTTTTCGTACGGAAACTATACATTCCAGTCAGTATTTGATTTCTTTGGAAGTAAAAAAATATTTCCTGCAGGGGTTTATGAGGAATATTTTTCATACCAGGAAATGTTTACTACTAATATTTATACAATATTTCGCGGACTTATATATGACTTTGGTAGCGTTGGAACATTGCTTTTTATGTTCTTGCTTGGATTGGTAATTCATGCTTTTTTTTACAGACTACTGAATTCAAGAAACTCTTGGATCTCATGCGTAGTATTTATAATTTCTATAGTTTGTTTTCAGGCATCATTTATCATTAGTTTGTTTATGGCGCGATATATGTATTTGCTCATTGTTGTTTTATTTTTGTTTCTTGTTGCCAATGATTTGATTTGGAAAAAATATAAAGTTAAGAGATGATTTTCATGTTGGATGATTTTGTAATTTTAATTCATTGCCTGGAATTTAATTTTTAATAAAAAATTAAAATTTGTTATCTGAATGAAATAGTTTTAATTGAAGCATTCGCTGTCGTTATTTCAAGAGTTCGTGTGATTGTTCGATACAATCAGATGATGAATCTCTGGATTGACCTAGGAGGAAAAGTTTTTATGTTTTATAATTATTCAGATAATTATATATATTTCTTTTCCTGTAAATTAATTCATTATCAATCGTAGATTAAAAATGTTTAAAAATAAATTGTTATTAATTACCGGTGGTACCGGGTCTTTCGGTAATGCTGTCTTAAAACGGTTTTTAGACACGGACATTGGTGAAATACGCATATTCAGCCGCGATGAAAAAAAGCAGGATGATATGCGGAAGAAATACAACAACCCTAAATTGAAGTTTTATATTGGGGATGTACGTGACTATTCGAGCATCTTAAACGCGACGCGGGGTGTGGATTACATTTTCCATGCGGCGGCTTTAAAGCAGGTGCCTTCCTGTGAGTTCCATCCGATGGAAGCGGTAAAGACCAACATTATCGGTACCGATAATTTGCTCGAGGCAGCAATTCAAAACGGTGTTCGGCGTGTGGTTTGCTTGAGCACGGACAAGGCGGCTTATCCTATCAACGCCATGGGCATTTCCAAAGCCATGATGGAAAAAGTCATGGTTGCAAAGTCACGCAATGTGGATGATGCCAAGACCGTCATTTGTGGCACGCGTTACGGTAACGTGATGGCGTCACGCGGCTCTGTGATCCCGTTATTCGTGGATCAGGTGCGGGCAGGGCAGCCGATTACCATCACAGATCCGGCGATGACGCGTTTTATGATGACGCTTGAAGATGCCGTCGATTTGGTGTTGTACGCTTTCGAGCATGGCGCCAACGGGGATATTTTCGTGCAGAAGGCGCCTGCAGCGACGGTTGACACCCTGGTGCACGCCTTGTTATCAATTATGCAGAGGCCTGCCCATCAGGTAAATGTCATTGGGACGCGCCATGGCGAAAAACTATATGAGACTTTGTTGAGCCGAGAGGAAATGGCTGCAGCGGAAGACCGAGGTAACTATTTCCGAGTGCCCCCCGATTTGCGTGACCTGAATTACGGCAAATTCGTGGAGCAAGGAGAGCAAAAGATCTCAAATTGCGATGACTATAATTCACATAACACAGACCGTCTGGACGTTGAGGGCATGAAAGCGTTACTTATGAAATTAGACTTTATCCGTTCCATAGTGCGTGGTGAGAGCGCTGTCGCTGAGGGATGATGAGATGAAAGTGTTAGTGACAGGGGCTAATGGCTTCATTGGTAAAAATTTGCTGATTCATTTACGTGAACGAAAGGATATTGAAATCCTCACGTTTTTGAAGGCTGATGATCTTCAGGCACTGGCGGAGAAAGTGGCTGCGGTAGATTTTATCTTTCACTTGGCCGGGATTAATCGTCCGCAAACTGAAGAAGAGTTCATCGAGGGCAATGTTGATTTGACCAGAGCTTTGTGTGATGCGGTTCAGGCCACTGGTCGGTCAGTGCCCATTGTTTATACATCCTCCATCCAGGCCGAGCGCGGCAATGCTTACGGCATCAGCAAGCGTATGGCTGAGGATGCTCTGCGCGCACTTGGCGCTGCTACCGGTGCGCCTACCTATATCTATCGCTTGCCTAACGTATTTGGTAAGTGGTGCCGTCCTAATTACAATTCTGCGGTGGCGACCTTCTGCCACAATATCGTGCACGACTTACCCATCCAGATCAATGACCCCGAGGCTGAGATCCAGTTGGTCTATGTGGATGATGTTATCGCTGATTTTTTGCGTGTAATGGATAGCCGGCCGGCAAGCGAAGAGTGCGAAGACGTACAACCGGTCTATAGCATAACCGTTGGAGATTTGGCGGAGCAGTTGCGTGTATTCAAGGAAAACAGGAAATCGCTTGTGATTGAGTCGGTTGGCGCGGGCTTGACGCGCGCGCTGTATTCGACTTTCATCACCTATTTCACCCCGGAGCAGTTTTCTTATCCTTTGATCAAACATGAAGATCCGCGCGGTGTCTTTGTCGAGATGCTGAAAACACGTGACTCTGGCCAGTTCTCATATTTTACCGCGCACCCGGGTATCACCAGAGGCGGGCACTATCATCATACGAAGACTGAGAAATTCTTGGTCATAAAGGGCGAGGCGTGTTTTCGCTTCCGTCATATCGACACCGGCGCGAGCCATGAGCTTCGTACCAGCGCCAGCTCACCCGAGGTGGTGGAGACCATTCCGGGATGGTCACACGACATCACAAATATCGGTGAGGAAGAAATGATTGTCATGTTATGGGCGAACGAGATATTCGACCGTCAACATCCAGATACGATTACGTACAAGGTTTAACGATGAAAAAACTGAAAGTCATGACGGTCGTTGGGACGCGTCCGGAAATTATTCGCTTATCTCGTGTGATGGCGAAGTTAGATGAATATTGCGATCACGTGATTGCACACACCGGACAAAATTATGATTACGAATTGAATGAGATTTTTTTCCAGGATCTGGAGGTTCGTAAACCTGATCATTTCCTGAATGCGGCAGGCGCGAACGCTGCAGAGACTATCGGTAAAGTGATTATCGCCGTGGATGCCGTCTTGGCACAGGTGCAGCCTGATGCGTTGCTTATACTGGGGGACACTAACAGTTGTCTGGCGGCGATTCCTGCTAAACGTCGGAAAATTCCGATTTTCCATATGGAGGCGGGTAATCGCTGCTTTGATCAGCGGGTGCCAGAGGAGACTAATCGCAAGATTGTCGATCACACGGCGGATGTCAATTTGACATATAGCGCTATAGCTCGCGAATACCTATTGCGGGAAGGTTTGCCGCCTGACCGGATCATCAAGACAGGCAGCCCTATGTTTGAGGTGTTAAATCACTACAAGGCAGGGATTGACGCATCAGATGCAGTGAGCCGTTTAGGATTAACGGAAGGAAAATATTTTGTTGTTAGCGCGCATCGCGAGGAAAATATTGATTCGGACATTAATTTCGCCAAGTTGGTGAGTACCTTGAACGCCGTCGCTGAGACATATGGTGAGCCAGTCATCGTATCAACTCATCCACGTACGCAAAAAAAGGTGGATGCGAAGGCGGTCACCTTCCATCCATTAATCCGATTACTTAAACCGCTCGGATTCAAAGATTACGTAAAGTTGCAAGCTTGTTCCCGGGCTGTTTTATCTGATAGCGGAACGATTACGGAAGAGTCTTCAATTCTTAATTTCCCTGCACTCAACATACGTGAAGCGCATGAACGGCCCGAGGGTATGGAAGAAGCTTCCGTTATGATGACGGGGCTGGAAGTAGATCGCGTGTTGCAAGGTTTGAAGATATTGGAGAGTCAAAAACGCGGTGACGAGCGAGATTTACGGCTCGTTACCGATTACAGTGTGCCGAACGTGTCCGACAAAGTTGTGAGAATTATCCATAGCTATACGGATTATGTAAATCGCGAGGTGTGGCACAAAGTAGGGTAATCTGAATTGTGAAAATATTAATTGTTAGCCAATATTTTTGGCCAGAGAATTTTCGTATTAATGATCTAGCGACAGAATTGGCTGGTCGTGGTCATGAAATTACCGTATTGACTGGTTGGCCAAATTATCCGGAGGGGAAAATTTATGAAGATTTTAATAAATATCCCCAAAAATACGCAAATTTTAATGGTGTGACCGTAGTACGGGTGCCTTTGGCTCCTCGGGGTCAAAGCGCGCTGCGGTTAATGATCAATTATTTTAGTTTCATATTTTCAGCATCACTGCTAGGTTCGTTAAAGTTGGCCGGGAAGAAATACGATCTTATTTTTGTATGTGGACTGTCCCCCATCACTGTTGCTATACCTGCGATTTTTCTGAAATTCATAAAAAAAACACCAATTGCACTTTGGGTATTGGATCTATGGCCGGAATCGCTTAGCGCAGTAGGCGTTGTGAAATCCAAAAAAATACTTGATGCCGTTGGAGTCTTGGTAAGATTTATATACAAAAATTGCGACTTGGTATTGGCCCAGTCTAAATCTTTCATATCCAGTATTGGGAAATACTGCAGTGAGAGTGAGAAAATAAAATATTTTCCCAGTTGGTCTGAGGATTTATTTAATAACGAATCAGTTGTAAGCGCTCCTGAAGTGGAAGCGAAGAAGGATATATTTAATATATTATTTTCGGGGAATATTGGCGATGCGCAGGATTTTCCAACTATATTAAATGCTGCGGAGTATCTTCGTGAACGCAGTGACATACGATGGATTATCGTAGGTGACGGGCGGATGGCAGGTTGGGTCCGGGAGCAGATAGTAAAAAGAAACTTGCAAAACAATGTGGTAATGACTGGCCGCTTTCCTTTGGAAAGAATGCCATCTTTTTTTGCCCATGCCGACGCCTTGCTGGTCTCGCTTAAAGCGAATGACATCTTTGCCATGACGATCCCAGGCAAGGTGCAAACTTATCTTTCGTCTGGATTGCCAATTATCGGCGCGATAGATGGTGAAGGGGCCGAGGTAATTCGCGAAGCGGGAGCTGGATATGCGTGTAAAGCGAGCGATGCAGAAGGTTTGGCTGCTGTTGTTGCCAAGATGGCGGCATTAAATGTTGAAAAACGCGATTCGATGGGTAAGGCTGGAAAAGCTTATTATGTTGCACAATTTGAAAAGAAATTTTTGATCGATAAATTAGAAAGCTATTTTCATAGCATGAGTTTAAATAAAAATAGTGCATAAGATATTTGTCGCGGAAATAAATAATTTTTTCGAGGCGTTGCGAGTTGCTATACCTCCACGTCAAAATATCTTGAACTGGTGGCCCGTGGTCAGTGGAAATGCAGCGACTCAGAAGACTGTTTCGTTTTTTTGAACAAGATTAAGTGATTTTATATGAAGCGTATTTTCGATCTCTTTTTAAGCCTGTTGCTACTGTTGTTTTTTGCTTTTCCACTTTTAATTATTGCTTTCTTTGTTAGAATAACATCAACTGGCCCAATCTTATATTGGTCTGATCGAGTAGGCCGGAATAATGCTATTTTCTCGATGCCCAAGTTTCGCACCATGCTGGTAGAAACTCCTGCAGTGGCGACTCATTTGCTGGCCGATCCTGGCAAATTTCTGACCCCGATCGGTTCCTTTTTGCGTAAATCGAGCCTGGACGAATTACCGCAACTGTGGAGCATAATCAAGGGTGACATGAGTTTTGTTGGTCCAAGGCCTGCACTATACAATCAAGATGACTTGATAGCATTACGTACTACATACGGTGTAGAGCATTTGTTGCCGGGCTTGACGGGCTGGGCCCAGATCAATGGACGGGATGAGTTACCCATTCCGGAAAAAGTAAAGCTGGATGTTGAATATCTGCAGCGGCAATCTTTTTCTCTTGATATGAAAATTATGTTTCTCACTTTTTTGAAAGTTATCCGAAGAGATGGGATTACGCATTGATAATTTGCAAATGCCGAAAAATTTATCCAGAAAGTACTCAAATTTTCTTATGGTCGTTAATCGCTGAATTGCCCACATGATTCCTTTTTTAAGCCTCTCGCGTCTTCATAAGCAAATAATTGCAGTCACTGCAGATATTATTCTGTTGCCATTAACGTTTTGTTTGGCGATATGGTTACGTCACGACGGTCTTAATAGTTGGTTGTTGCATCAATATGGCTTGTTGATTACCGCGTTACCCTTGATATCGATCCCTATTTTCATCAAGCTAGGGCTGTATAGAGCTGTCATTCGTTTCATCGACCACAAGATTGTTTACGTTGTGGTCTTTGGTGTAACGTTATCGGTGATTGCATTGGGTGCTCTTGGCACTTTTACGCAAACTGCGGGATACTCCCGCGCAGTTTTTGGTATCTATTGGGTTAGTGCAATCTTATATGTGACCGCAAGCCGATTCTTGGCGCGAAGCTACCTGCTACGTGCCAGCGGGGTGAAAGGGGTGGTGCGGGTTGCAATTTATGGGGCTGGTCAGGCCGGTACACAGTTGGCGAGTGCGCTCCGAGCGGGCAACGAGTACTTACCTGTTGCGTTTATTGATGACAAGAAGGAATTGAACAAGGCGTCTATCGCCGGTATCAAAGTTCACACCGCTGACGATTTACCTAATTTAATTGCCCGGTACAATTTCAAAGAGATTTTGCTGGCAATGCCGTCCCTGAGTAAGCTGCAGCAAAAACATATTCTCGATAAATTAGAGCCGCTCAAAGTCAAAATCAAGGTAACGCCACCCATCAAGAGCTTGATTAATGGCGAGCTGCGCGTGCAGGATATTCGCGAAGTCGAAATCGAGGATTTACTGGGGCGTGATCCGGTCGAGCCTAATCCGGACTTGATATCAGCGTGTATTACGAACAAATCTGTGTTGGTGACTGGAGCAGGCGGCTCCATAGGGTCTGAGCTATGTCGCCAGATTATCAGGCAACGTCCGTCACGACTGATTTTGCTGGAAATGTCAGAGTTTGGTTTGTACGCGATTGAGCAGGAGTTGGCCGAGTTGCAGCGGAGCTTAGGGCTAAAAATTGAATTATTGCCGTTTCTTAGCTCTGTGTTGGAAACTGAGAAATGTACTCGCATCATGCGTACCTTTGGCGTTGAAACGGTGTACCACGCTGCAGCCTATAAACATGTGCCATTGGTTGAACATAATCCGATTGAGGGCATCCGGAATAATGTGTTTGGTACCTTAAGCGTGGCGAAAGCGGCGATGGCCGCTGGCGTCAAATCATTCGTACTGATTTCTACTGACAAGGCGGTGCGCCCGACGAACGTAATGGGTTCAACCAAACGTTTCGCTGAGTTGATATTGCAAGCATTTTCACGTGTACAAGCTAAGGGTGCATCAAAGACCAGATTCTGTATGGTGCGTTTTGGTAATGTGCTCGGTTCGTCCGGTTCAGTGGTGCCTTTGTTTCGCAAGCAGATCATGGCGGGCGGGCCGCTTACCTTGACTCATCCTGAAATTACCCGCTATTTCATGACGATCCCGGAAGCTGCCCAGTTGGTATTGCAAGCGAGTGCCATGGGTCAGGGCGGGGACGTATTTGTATTGGATATGGGAGACCCGGTAAAAATCATTGATCTGGCGACGCGAATGGTGCATTTAAGCGGACTGGATGTATTGTCTGATTTGACGCCCGATGGCACCATAGAAATCAACCATGTCGGCCTGCGACCTGGAGAAAAGCTCTACGAAGAGCTTTTGATTGGTGAAAATGTCGAAGGGACAGAGCATCCGTTGATCATGCGCGCGCAAGAAGTAGAGATTCCGTGGGTGATTTTGGAAGGGTTGTTGAATAAGTTGGAAGAAGCATGCGCCAATTTTGACCATGAGGAAGTGCGAGAATTATTATTGCGTACAGTCGCCGAGTATACGCCGCAGTGTGGAATTGAAGATTTCATATGGCGCGCCAAACGCCACTTACCAGAAGCGGGCGACACGACGCTGCATTAACACAGGCGGAAAAATTTTGATTGAATTTCATTTGTCGGGGGTGGCATGGATTTATCCGGATTAACAGTAGTTGAGTTGCGTGCATTGCAGGATCAAGTCAAGCAAGCTTTGAAAGATCGTGAGCACCTGGAATTGGCCAAGGCACGCGAACAAATTTTGGCAATCGCCCAAAATGCGGGGATCTCACTGCAGGATTTGCTGGGCGCTCAGTCGCGCGGCAAGCACGCTGCGTCCAAGACCAAAGTGGCGGTTCGTTATCGCCATCCGTCGGATCCGTTGTTGCAATGGACCGGCCGTGGTCGTCAGCCTAAATGGGTTCAGGACTGGGTCGCTTCCGGTAAGTCGCTGGACGCCATACGCGTGTAACAATCACTGTTGTTTCTGTCGTCTGAAAAATAGTGCTGGCCTGACGACCGGCACTCAAAACTAAGACAGTGCCTGGAACCGGGCACTGTCTTAGTTTCGGCTAAACGTCCCATTTCTGCTGGTAGTGGCATGTGAACCAACAATTCACTGCGATTTTCTTGCCACAGAACGCCACATTCTCATTAAATAAAACCATGCTCCCGCTTTCAAAATCGATATTCAAGGCCTATGACATCCGCGGTGTCGTCGGCACCACGTTAGACGCCGGCATTGCTCGCCAAATCGGGCAGGCGTTCGGCGTTGCTGCGCGTGCCAAAGGCGAACAAGTAGTGATTATCGGCCGCGACGGCCGTTTATCCGGACCGGAACTGACCGCTGCCCTGGCAACCGGTTTGCAGGACGTCGGTGTGGATGTGGTGGATCTCGGCGTCGTGGTGACACCCATGGTGTATTTCGCGACCCATATACTTGGGGCGCAATCCGGGATCATGGTCACAGGCAGTCACAATCCTCCCGATTACAACGGGTTCAAGATGGTGCTGGCCGGTGAGGCGATATACGGCGACACCATTCAGCAGTTGTATCAGGCTATTGCGAATGGCAGTGTCAAGGCTACCGTGCCGGCGCCGGCCGGTAGCTATCGCCAGCATGACATCAAGGATGCCTATCTGCAGCGCATCGTGGGCGATACCAAATTGGCGCGGCCAATGAAGATCGTGGTCGATTGCGGCAACGGCGTGGCTGGCGCTTTTGCCGGCGAACTGTATCGCGCACTCGGATGCGAGGTGCAGGAACTGTTTTGTGAAGTGGACGGCACTTTCCCTAATCACCATCCCGATCCGGCGCATCCGGAGAATCTGCAGGACGTGATTCGTGCCTTGCAAAATTCCGACGCCGAGTTGGGATTGGCATTCGACGGCGATGGCGATCGTCTCGGTGTCGTCACCAAGGATGGCCAGATTATCTATCCGGACCGGCAGCTGATGTTGTTCGCCGCAGATGTGCTGACGCGTCATCCAGGCCGCGAGATTCTGTATGACGTCAAATGTACCCGCCACCTGGCGCCATGGATTGCCAAACACGGCGGTAAACCCCTGATGTGGAAAACCGGTCACTCGCTGGTCAAGGCCAAGATGCGTGAAACAGGCGCGCCGCTGGGCGGCGAAATGAGCGGTCATGTCTTCTTCAAAGACCGCTGGTACGGCTTTGATGACGGTCTGTACGCCGGCGTGCGCTTGCTGGAACTGCTGAGTCGCGAAAGCGATCCGTCGGCAGTGTTGAATGCATTGCCGCAATCCTCCAGCACACCTGAATTGCAATTGAAACTGGAAGAAGGGGAGAATTTCGCCCTGATCGAGAAATTACAGCGCGAAGCGAATTTCCCCGGATCTGACGAAATTATCAAGATCGACGGCTTGCGTGTTGAATATGCAGATGGTTTCGGCCTGGCTCGCTCATCCAACACTACGCCGGTCGTAGTAATGCGCTTCGAGGCTGAGTCGGAACAGGCTCTGGCTCGGATCCAGTCTGAGTTCAAGCGCGTGATTCTGGCTGCCAAGCCCGATGCATCGCTGCCTTTCTAATCAACCCGTCGAAGCGGCTCCGATTTGAACATCCTGATCGTTCGCGTCTCCTCTTTAGGCGATGTGGTGCATAACATGCCAATGGTGTCAGACATCCGACGTCATTATCCCGACGCGAATATCGACTGGGTCGTGGAAGAAGGTTACACCGGCCTGGTGCGCATGAATCCTGATGTGCGCCGCATCATACCGATTGCCCTGCGCCGTTGGCGCAAAAGCCTGTTGTCTGCCGCGACCCGGGCGGAAATGTCTAATTTCCGACAGCAACTCAAACAGGACGCCTACGATATCGTGTTCGATACGCAAGGTTTGCTGAAAACCAGCGTAGTAATGCGGATGGCGCGGCTTGCTCCCGGTGGCCAACGGGTCGGATTGGCAAACGCGACCGAGGGCTCCGGCTATGAGCCGCTGTCACGCATATTTCATACCAAGAGTGTCGAAGTAGGCCTGCATACGCACGCTGTATTGCGCGCCCGCGAAGTGGCGGCAAAGGCGCTCGGCTATAGCGTTGATGGCGTTGCAGATTTCAATCTGCATCCTCCTGCGATGACGCCCGCAGAGCGGCCCGCATGGCTGTCGGAGGAGGCATATGCAGTTTTTTTTCATGGCACGGCGCGCGCTGCCAAGCAATGGCCGAATGCTAGTTGGGTGCGCATTGCCGCCTTGCTCGCCGAACGCGGTCTGCCAGTGTTGCTGCCCTGGGGCAGCGATGGCGAAAGAAAAACTGCGGAGCAGTTGGCCAGCCAAATGACCAATGCGCAGGTGCTCCCCAAATTGCCATTGATGGAAGCGGTCTTGCTGGCCCAGCGTGCCGCATTGGTGATAGGCGTCGATACCGGCCTGACCCATATCGCTGCGGCATTCAACCGTCCGACCATTGAGTTATATTGCGATTCGCCTCGCTGGAAAACCGAAGGCAACTGGTCATCGCAAATTATCAACCTGGGTGAACTTGGCGCGGCTCCTACCGTGGAACAGGTTGCATTAGCGGTGGACAAGCTGACGCAACAAATCGACTGGCGGAAGGCAGCAGGAGTCGAACCTACCCGGGAGTGACTGGCACCCCCCACCGGGTTTGAAGCCCGGCCGCATCACCGGATACGTGTGCCTTCCTTGGTGCGCATGGTGCGCGCTTGGTGCGTTATCTTATCCTGATTCGCCATTCCAGCGCCATCAGAACCAGACCATCTCGCCGCCGCGCAATACGTGCGCATCACGTATGCGGCGGGTATAACCTATTCGATCGAAAAATTCCAGAATCTGGATGGCGCGCTTACGGCCTAGTCCTGTGGCGTCACGCCAGCGTGCGGCATTCACTCCGGTAGTAACTGCAGAGCCGTGCTCTGGCCTTTGTTCGCTAGCCACGCTCGCCAGCAGCGTAGCTAATTCACGGACACGCTCATGGTGATAAAACAGGTCGCGCTCAATTTGATATACCAGTCCTTGCCGCAGTAATTTACGCAATAGCTGCCGCACCGATTCCTCTGGAATTTTGTGTGTCTGCGCCAGTTCACGCACCCAGGGCGGATCAAATCCGGCGGCGGCCAGTGTTGGAAGCAGTTGCTGCGCCAGCGCCTGTTCGTCGTCTGACAGCGTTATCTTATGCTGCGGCAGGTGCAGCCACGGCCCGCTGCGCTGAATCGTCGCATCGCCTGTGAGGGAATCGACCACTGCCAACCACAGCGCGCTGTCCAGTGTCGGCAGCGTCATCCGTCGCAGGCGTGTGACGTCCACGCCTTGTTCGTCAGGAAAGCGTGCATGAAACTCTGTGAGCGCGGTAACCGTCAGCGTTCTTAAAGACTGCCATTGGGCAGACAGCATGACAAACGTATCCTGCTCTTGCGAACCGGTCGCAATGGATTGAACATCTTCCGGCAGTTGCAATGCGGTGGATGGCAATCCGCTGAGCTGCACCAGCATGGACTGGCGCACGCCGCCAGGCGCAGCTGCCTGCAGCAGCGCGCTGATGCCGGCGCCATTCAGCATGTGTTCGATCGCATCGAGCCAGGCGTGGCGTTCCGGCGTGCGACGCTTGCGTGCAGGGGCCGCCGGATCCAGCACATGGCCACCGCCGATGGTCATGTTTGCCTGCGCATTGCGGACGATAAAGCGGTCGCCCGGAATCACGCAGACAGGAGTTTCAAATTGCAGCTGCACTCTGCCGTGGTTGCCCGGAGATAGCGTATTTCCTTCCAGTAGCGTGACCAGGGCAACTTGATGCAAGGTACCTAAGTGCACATGCAGAGGAGAGCGATTACGCAGCAATACTCCGGCATGGGCCGACAGCTGAAGTTCCACATCAATCCGTGTCGACGGTGTCATTGCGCGCGGATCGGCCAGCCAGTCGCCGCGCTTGATGGCATCCTTGTCGATACCGCTCAGGTTGAGTGCGCAACGCTGCCCGGCGTGGCCGCTGGAGGCAGAGCGGTTTTGTACATGCAGGCTGCGGACGCGCGCCATGTCGCCGGCCGGCATCAGCGCGACGTGATCGCCGACGTCGACCCGGCCGGAAAAAACGGTTCCGGTTGCCACTGTGCCGTGTCCTGCAAGGGTAAACACCCGGTCGATCGCCAGCCTGAATAGTCCATCATCGCGATGTGGTTGCATGCGCTGTGCAACCTCTTGCAAATGGTGCTGCAGGGCGGCGGTTCCCGCATCTTGCGAGTCATGTGCCGCAACCGGAAAGACCGGGACGCCTGCCAGCGTGGTGGTCGCCAACAATTGCTGAATTTCGCTGGTGACTTCCGCAATGCGCGCTTGATCGACACGGTCGATTTTGGTCAGAGCCACGGCGCCGGTACTGACTCCCAGCCATTGCAGGATTTCCAGGTGCTCGCGTGTTTGCGGCATGACGCCGTCATCGGCGGCAATCACCAGCAATGCAAAGTCGATGCCGGAGGCGCCCGCCACCATGGTATGCACCAGATGCTCGTGGCCTGGCACGTCGATAAATCCCAATACTTCGCCATTCGGCAGCGGCGTGTAGGCATAACCAAGTTCAATCGAAATGCCTCGGACCTGCTCTTCCTTGAGACGATCGGTATTGACACCTGTCAGCGCCTTGATGAGTGTGGTCTTGCCGTGATCGATATGCCCGGCGGTGCCGACGATCATAGGGACAGATCCAGCAACTGCGTGTTGAACAAGCCCTCATCACGTTCTTCCAGGCAGCGGCAATCCAGCCACAGTGCGTCGTTGGCAATCCGTCCGATGACTGGGCGCGACAATTGGCGCAGGGCTTTTTCCAGTTTGTCGAGCGCGCGGCCATGGCGCTTGCCGCCATTGGCAGCATTTCCGGCACGCACCACCAGGCCGTAACTCGGCAGCTGGTCGACTGGCAGTGCGCCACTGCCAATCTGACTGAACATTGCTTCTGCGGTGACGGTGTAGTGGCTTCCCAATGCAATCTGCAATACGCTCAGCAGGCGTTCAGCCTGAGCACGTATATGCAACTGGTTGCGGGTAAGCAGGCGCAAGGTTGTGAGGCGCTCCGCCAGAAATTCCGGCGCCAGATAAAGTCTTAATACCGGCTCCAGTGCGGCCAGGGTAAGCTTCCCGACGCGTAATGCCCGTTTCAGCGGATTTTTTTTGATGCGGGCTATCAAGTCTGCGCGGCCGACGATAAGCCCTGCCTGCGGCCCGCCCAGCAGCTTGTCGCCGCTGAACGTCACCAGATCAGCTCCTTGCCGTATGGTTTCCCGTACCGTTGTCTCTCCGGGAAGGCCCCACTGCGTCAGGTCAACCAATGTGCCGCTGCCAAGATCAACCGTAACAGGCAGTCCGTGTGGCCGCGCCAGTTCTGCCAGCGTGGAAACGTCAACACTACGCGTGAAGCCGCTGATGGCGTAATTACTGCAATGAACCTTCATCAGCATCGCGCTGCGCGGTGTGATGGCGTTGGCGTAATCCGCCGGATGGGTACGGTTGGTGGTGCCGATTTCCACCAGTTTTGCTCCCGCGCGCTGCATGATGTCGGGGATGCGGAATGCGCCGCCGATTTCGACCAGTTCACCGCGCGAGACGATGACTTCTTTCTTCTGCGCCAGTGCATTCAGCATCAGTAGTACGGCGGCAGCGTTGTTGTTGACAACGGTGGCCGCTTCGGCGCCGGTGAGTTCGCACAATATGTCTTCAACCAGGTTGTCACGGTCGCCGCGGCCACCGGTTTCCAGATCGAATTCAAGATTGCCGGGAGATGTCAACGCACTGATTACCGCCTGCACCGCCTCATCCGGCAGCAGCGCGCGACCGAGATTGGTATGCAGCACAGTGCCGGTAAGATTGAACAATGCGCGCAGATGCAATCGACTGGCAGCTACCAGCTGCTTTCCGAGAATCTCGACCAGCTGTGAATTATCCACATCTGCCTGCACCAGTTTGCCGGCAAGGGCATCGGCCCTGAGCTTATCCAGATGCTTGCGTACAGCTGCAGTGAACTGAGTGCGCCCGTATTGCGCCATCAGCGGCTGGGCTTCAGTCAGGTTCAGAATACGATCGACCGAGGGAATGTCGCTGACAGAGGCGATCGAGGTAGTGGCTGCCTCGGCTTGCGTGATTGCACCAGCCATTCAGTTCTCCGTGGATTGCCAGAGTAAGGGGTTGCCGTGGCGGCGTGCGTAAACGGTTTCGCCCATAAGCAAATCGAGGGCCACGCTGGCAAGGTCATCGGCCAGCGGTTCGAGGTAAGGATCTTTTTCCTGGTAGAAGATCTTCAGCCAACTGTGGCATTCATCGCAGGTCTCGGCCTTGATGGCCGTCGAACCATCTTCTATGGCCTGGTAGGCGATACCTTTTGTGGAATCGCAATGGCTGCATTTGATGCGTACCATATGCCATTCGGCCGCGCACATGCTGCATTGCAGGTAGCGATGTCCCTGCGATTGCCCATCCATGCGCACCACGCTGGCAACCGGCGGTGAGCCACAGCATGGGCACAGGCCTGGTGTATCCAGCAGCGGCACATCGCGTTCGCGAAAGCGGGTCACCAGATCGCAGCACGCCACCTGTAAGGCCGCTGCGTAAAAAGGGGCACTGGCCGGATCGACAATCTCATGATTGTTGCGCAGGATTGCTTCAGCCTGACTGTCCCGCTCGTTGGCGCTGGTTTGTTGGAGTCGGGCTACCAGTTGCGTTGCGGCCGGCGGGATGTTGCCGGCGCTTGCGACGTGTTCGAGTAATTGGCCCAAGACAGTTTGCCAGTGCGGACTACGCACCTGGTCTGTAGCCAGAATCAGTGGCATCAAATGCGCGTGTGCCAGGTTGATGCGGGCCAGGTCCTGAGCATGATTGTCTGGCTCGCCGGCTAACTTGTTCAATGCTTGCTGCTGTGCCTCTGCCAGTACCGCCATCAGGTTCAGATAGCCGCCGATGGCATTTCCTGCCGCCAGCTGTTTCAGGCGTTGCGCGCGATTGCTGAATACGCTGGCGCGCTCCGGCAAACGAATGCGTGGAATGGCATTGTGGTCAAGTGCTTCGATTTCGCCCGGTTCGAGGATACGTTGCAAGTCGGTTCCTTCATTCGTCTGTCATTTTCCGGTACCAGGCCGGATGATGCTTGCGCGCCCAGGCACGGCTTACGGTGCCACGTGTCATGGCGCCTACCGTTCCCTTGATCCAGATGGCAGCGTAAATGTGCACGACGATGCCAACAATAAGCACGAAGCCGCAAAACGCATGCAGCACCACCGCAGCCCGGATTACAAATACCGGGAACATCCAGGAAAACCAGGCGCGC
Source organism: Collimonas sp. OK307 (assembly GCF_900113705.1). Taxonomy (GTDB): domain Bacteria; phylum Pseudomonadota; class Gammaproteobacteria; order Burkholderiales; family Burkholderiaceae_D; genus Collimonas. The sequence continues at coordinate 126,899 of NZ_FOQI01000007.1, forward strand.
CAGATGACGATACCGGACAGCAGCAGCCCTATCATACAGGCGATCATGGTCCAGAACAGCAACTTCTGGCCACCGTTGTAGCGACCCACCGGCGGCAGATTTTCTTCGCGATTGCTGACCACGTCGCGGATACCTTTTAGCCAGGCAATGTCATTCTTTTCGATCAGATTGTAACGCCAGAAACCAACGGCCAGTATCGCAAAACAGACAAACATCACCAGCCCGATGAACGGATGCAAGATACGCGTCCAGGTGCCACCGCCCAATACAAAGGTGAGCCAGAACATCGCTGGATGGAACAACGCCAGTCCGGACAGCGCCAGCACCACAAACGTGATGGCAACCAGCCAGTGGTTGATGCGCTCCGTGGCGTTGTAACGTACGATGCGGTCTTTTTCTACATCTTGGTCGGCGTTGTTCATGGCGGCAGATCCTGCGAGTTGATGTTGGGATCGTGGGGATCATTCGTGTTGACAGCTGGCGTGCTGAGCAGCGCGGCACGCTTGGTGGCCGCATCGGTTTCCTTCTTCTCCGCCGCCTTGTCATCCTCCGAGACCTCGCTCGGTCCGACCTTGATATAGTGGAAAAATCCCGCCAGCGCCGTCAACGCGATACCTGCCAGCGCAAGCGGTTTGGCGGCACCTTTCCACAAACCGACCAACGGACTGATGTGCGGATTATCTGGCAGGCCATGATAGAGCGAAGGCTTGTCCGCATGGTGCAGCACATACATGACATGCGTGCCACCGACGCCTGGCGGGTCGTACAGGCCAGCTTGTGCGAAGCCACGCTCTTTTAAATCGACTATGCGCTCTTCTGCGTGCGCCTTCATGTCCTCTTTTGTGCCAAACACAATCGCGCCGGTAGGGCAGGTTTTGACGCAGGCCGGTTCCTGGCCCACGGCGACCCGATCTGAGCAGAGCGTGCATTTATAGGCTTTGTGGTCCTTCTTTGAAATGCGCGGCACATCGAATGGACAACCGGTGACGCAATAACCGCAGCCGATGCAGTTTTCTTCGTGAAAATCGACAATCCCGTTGTTGTACTGGACAATCGCTCCGGGCGAGGGGCAAGCCTTGAGACAGCCCGGATCTTCACAATGCATGCAGCCATCCTTGCGGATCAGCCATTCGAGATTGCCGTCCGGATTTTCGTATTCCGAAAATCGCATGACGGTCCACGAATGTTCCGTCATGTCAGGCGGATTATCCAGCACGCCGACGTTGACGCCGACCTCGTCGCGCAGGTCGTTCCATTCCATGCATGCGGTCTGGCAGGCTTTGCAGCCTATGCATTTAGTGACATCGATCAGTTTTGCGACAGTGCCGGTCACCGGCTCACGTACACCTGGCGGCGGCGTAGTGGTGGCCGAAACGCGTTTGATATCGAGTGATTGCAGGGCCATGGTTTCTCCTATGCCTTCTCAACCTTGACCAGGAACGACTTGAATTCAGGCGTTTGCGAATTACCGTCGCCCACACCCGGTGTCAGCGTGTTGGCCAGGTAGCCCGGTTTGGTCAAACCTTTGAAACCCCAGTGAATCGGGATCCCTACGTGATGTACCGGCTTGCCTTCAATCGTCATTTTCTTGATACGTTTAGTCACCACCGCCACGGCAATAATGTGGCCGCGCTTGGAACTGACCTTGACCCGCTCACCGGCGACCACGCCGACTTCCTTCGCCAGTTCTTCGCCAATCTCGACAAACTGTTCGGGTTGGAGAATGGCGTTGAGACGCGCATGCTTGGTCCAGTAATGGAAGTGTTCGGTGAGCCGATAGGTGGTGCCGACATGCGGGAATGCATCGGCCTTGCCGAACATGGCGCGGTCGTCGGGGAATACCCGCGCGCCCGGATTGCTGGTCGCCGCCGGATTTTTTGGAAACAGCGGGTTATAACCGACCGGCGTTTCAAACGGTTCGTAATGCACCGGGAACGGTCCCTCGGCCATACCGGCCTTGGCAAAGAATCGCGCCACGCCTTCGGGATTCATGATGAACGGCCCCATGCCACCGGCAGGCGCTTCATCCACCTTGAAATCGGGGACGTCGACACCGCCCCATTTCTGGCCGTTCCAGCCGATCAGATTGCGTTTTGGATCGAACGGTTTGCCATTGAGGTCGCATGATGCACGGTTGTACAGGATGCGCCGGTTAGCCGGCCATGCCCATGCCCAGTTCAGGGTTTGCCCGATACCGGTCGGATCGGAATTGTCGCGCCGCGCCATCTGATTACCCGCTTCGGTCCAGCAGCCGGCGAAAATCCAGCAGCCGCAGGCCGTGCTGCCGTCATCGCGCAGTTCTGCAAAGCCGGCCACCTGTTCGTTTTTCTTGCGGATGATCTTGGTAGCGTCCTTGGGATCCGCCAGGTCGCTGAGTGCGCGGCCATTGTATTCCCTGGCGAGTTCTTCCGCGGTCGGGCTTTCCGGATTGGCGTATGGCCATGACAGATTGAGGATCGGATCAGGATATTTGCCGCCGTCCTTGGCGTACATCTTGCGAATCTTCAGGAACAGTTCCGACATGATTTCCAGATCGCTGCGCGCCTCGCCCGGCGGTGGTGCTCCTTTCCAGTGCCATTGCAGCCAGCGGCCGGAATTCACCAGCGAACCGTCTTCTTCGGCAAAACAGGTAGTCGGCAGGCGAAATACCTCAGTCTGTATCTTGCTCGGATCGACGTCGTTGAATACGCCATGGTTCTGCCAGAACTCTGAGGTTTCGGTGGCCAGCGGATCCATGATGACCAGGAATTTCAGATTAGCCAGGCTGGCGCCGATTTTCCCCTTGTCCGGCGCAGCGGCCAGCGGGTTGAAGCCCTGGGCGATATAGCCGTTGACCTTGCCTTGCTTCATCAGCTCGAACACCTGCAGCATGTCATACGGCTTGTCCAGCTTAGGCAGATAGTCGTAGCCCCAGTTGTTGTCTGCCTTGGCGGCATCGCCCCACCACGATTTCATCAGGCTGACATGGAACTTGCCGTAGTTTTGCCAATAGCTGAGCTGATTGGGGCGCAACGGCTTGCTGGCGCGCACGGCGATATATTTACCGAAGTCTTGCTCGGATTCCGAGGGCAACGTCATGTAACCCGGCAGCAGATTGGTCATCAGTCCCAGATCGGTCAGTCCCTGGATGTTCGAGTGGCCGCGCAAGGCATTCATGCCGCCGCCGGCAATGCCGATATTACCGAGCAGCAGTTGCACCATGGCGCCGGTGCGGATGATTTGCGAACCGATCGAATGCTGGGTCCAGCCCAGCGCGTACAAGATGGTGCCGGCGCGCGTCGGCGACGCCGTGGATGCCAGCATCTCGCACACTTTCAGGAATTTCTCCTTGGGCGTGCCGCACACGCTCTCCACCATTTCCGGCGTATAGCGATCGTAGTGCTGTTTCATCAGGTTGAATACGCAGCGCGGATGGGCCAGGGTTGGATCGGTTTTTACAAAACCGTCGTCACCCAGTTCGTAATCCCAGGTGGTCTTGGTGTAGTTGTGTTTTTCCGCGTTGTAGCCTGAAAAAATCCCGTCGTCGAAAGTGAAGTCTTCCCGTACGATAAAGGTGAAGTCAGTGTAATTCTTGACGTATTCGTGTTGGATCTGATCCTTCTCCAGCAAGTAGCGGATGACACCGCCGAGGAAAATGATATCGGTGCCGGTACGGATCGGCGCGTAGAAATCCGCCACCGAGGCCGAACGCGTAAAGCGCGGATCAACTACGATCAGCTTCGCCTTGTTATGCGCCTTGGCTTCTGTCACCCATTTGAAACCGCACGGGTGCGCCTCGGCTGCATTGCCGCCCATGATGAGAATAACGTCCGAATTCTTGATGTCGACCCAATGATTCGTCATCGCTCCACGGCCAAACGTCGGGGCAAGACCTGCCACCGTCGGACCGTGTCAAACACGCGCCTGGTTATCGAATCCCAGAATGCCAAGACTGCGGATGGTTTTATGCGTCAGGTAGCCGACTTCGTTGCTGCTGGCCGATGCCGCCAGCATGCCTGTGGTCAGCCAGCGGTTGACGGTTAAGCCCTCCGGCGTCTTTTCGACGAAATTCGCATCCCGGTCCTGTTTCATCAATGTCGCGATGCGGCTTAGCGCATCGTCCCACGACATGCGTTTCCATTCCTTGGAACCTGGCGCGCGATATTCGGGGAACTGGAGACGGCTTGGACTATGTACGAAATCGAGCAAAGCCGCGCCTTTGGGGCAGAGCGTGCCGCGATTGACCGGATGATCCGGATCGCCTTCGATGTGAATGATACTGGGCGTGGCATTCTTGGCGCCATCACCGAGGCTGTACATCAGGACTCCGCAGCTGACGGAGCAGTAGGGGCAGGTGTTGCGGGTTTCGACGGTGCGCGTCAGTTTGTATTGACGTACCTCCGCCAGCGCGGGCGCCGGCGAAAATCCCATCAGCGCCAGACTCGAACCTGCCAGGGTAGCGCCAGTCGTTTTAAGAAACTGGCGCCGCGACATTTGAACCATGGGGATACCTCCCTGTGTTATTCAATTCATGTCAAACCACTATAGGAACCTGCTGATTTTCATTATAGATGGGATTCCTGTTTGCCAACAGAGCAAAATGCGGTCGCCTTGCTGCCGGCGATTACCACTCTGACCCACGTCGTCAGCGCATTTTGTTTTCTAATTGACAACTATTTGGTAGGCAAAATTATCATGCTGTTCCCGCCGTCATCGCAACGCGGCATAATACGGCCATGGAACAACAAATTCTCGAAATCGATATTGCCGACTGGCAGATCAGCACCCCGAATTCGGCGTGGATATCCGCGCTTGAGGCGGGAAAAGTCCTGTATTTCCCGCATCTCAGCTTCACGTTTACGGCCGACGAACAGCGCTTCCTGACACCGGCGGTACGCGATCCCAAGAGCCGCAATATCAGCCTGGATGCCAATGGCAGGCTGAAAGGCGCGCTGGGCGACGCAGCTGACCAGGAGGCGCTGGCCAACATGATCGGGCGCTTTCGGGCGCAGGCGCAGCAACTGATTCATTCCTTGCTCCCCGCTTATGCAGACACGCGCAGCGAACTGCGCATGGCGCCGACCAGCTATCGGCCGATGCAAGTGGAAACCCGCGCCCAGTCCTGGCGCGCCGATGATCGCCGCCTGCACGTTGATGCGTTCCCGTCGCGGCCCAATTACGGCGAGCGCATCTTGCGTGTATTTGCCAATGTGAATCCGGACGGCGTGCCGCGCGTTTGGCGGGTTGGCGAACCGTTTGAAGATGTGGCGCAACGGTTCTTGCCCAGGGTAAAAGCATATTCGCGCTGGCAGGCACAGGCGTTGAACGCCTTGCATGTCACCAAGTCCCTGCGTAGCGAATACGATCATCTGATGCTGCAATTGCACGACGCCATGAAATCAGATCCGGCATATCAAAAAGATGGTCCGCAGGTGACGCAGCCATTTGCCGCAGGATCGGTTTGGGTTTGTTTTTCCGACCAGACACCGCATGCTGTCATGTCGGGCCAGTACATGATGGAGCAAACCTTGCATCTGCCGGCAGCCAGGCAATACGATCCGGGCGCCAGCCCGCTCGCTATCTTGCGTCGCTTGACCGGCCGTGTGCTGACCGAATGAACGCTGCATCGGGTTTTGATGCGGGGCGAGCCTGGCGCATCCGCTTGTTGTATTCGGCAGTATGGTGGCTGGCGATGCCTTTCGTATTACTGCGCTTGTGGCGTCGTGGCGGCAAAGAACCCGGTTACCGCCAGCATGTGCCGGAGCGCATTGGGTTTTATCCGCCGCTGGCGCCATCGCTGGCATCGCGCAAATTCTTGTGGGTGCATGCGGTCTCGGTCGGTGAAACGCGTGCTGCGGAGCCTTTGATTGCGGCCATGCTAGATGCCTATCCAGAGCACGCCATTCTATTGACGCATATGACAGCAACCGGTCGCGCTACCGGACAAGCTTTGTTCGGTAAATCGCCGCGGGTGCTGCAATGTTTTCTTCCCTACGATACCGGCTGGATGGTGGGACGTTTCCTGCGCCATTTCTCGCCGCTCCTGTGCGTGTTGATGGAAACAGAAGTATGGCCGAACCTGATCGTTCAGTGCGGGCGTTACAAAGTCCCGGTGGCGCTGGTGAATGCGCGCTTGTCGGCACGTTCCCTGCGTCGCGGCAAACGTTTTTCCACCCTGATGACTGAGGCTGCCAGCGGCATGTCCTGTGTTGGCGCGCAAACCGAGGCGGATGCCGGACGTTTGCAGCAGCTCGGCGGCAACAACGTGCAAGTCACAGGCAACCTCAAGTTCGATGTCACGCCTTCTCCTGCCTTGTTGGCCGGCGGCGCTGCGATGCGCGGGCAGATCGGTAATCGCCCGGTGCTGTTGTGCGCGAGCACGCGTGATGGCGAAGAAGAATTGATTCTCGATGCTCTGTCCAGGCGCGGCCAGGATCCTGCCTTTGCAGATCTTCTGACCGCGAATTTGCTGACCGTCATAGTGCCGCGCCATCCGCAACGGTTCAATGAAGTGGCAGACATGGCTGCAGCAAAGGGATTGCCGCCGTTGCGTCGCTCTCGCCTGGCTGACGAACCGGTACCGCCGCAAGTGAAGGTACTGATCGGCGATTCGATGGGAGAAATGTTTGCCTATTACGCAATGTGTGATGTGGCATTCATCGGCGGTAGCCTGCTGCCGATGGGCGGCCAAAACCTGATCGAGGCGTTTGCGGTTGGCAAGCCGGTATTGATCGGGCCTCATACGTTCAATTTTGCAGATATTACCGAACAGGCAATCGCCGCCGGCGCCGCACAACGAGTGAGTGATGTCGACACTATGCTGGATACGGCACAGCAGCTATTGCAGGCTGACCAGCAACGCCAGGCGATGGGCGAGCAAGCTACCCATTTTGCGCAACAGCATCGTGGCGCCACCGCGCGTACCATGGCCATGCTGGCGCCGTTCATCTAATCTTCTTTTTACTATGCACGCGACTTTCATTGTCACCAAAGTGGTGAGCACGTTATTACTCTTGCCGACCAATCTGATCTTGTTATGCATCGCGGGTTTGCTGCTGCGGCGCGCGTATCCAAGTGTCGGCACGGTCGTTAGCCTGACATCATTGTTGCTGTTGGCTGTGTTAAGCACCAAGGCAGGTGCCTTACTGCTGGTGGCGCCGTTAGAGCAGCGCGTGCAACCGCCGGCGGCAAGTGCGGCGATTGCAGCTGACGGCGCACAGGCAATTGTCATATTGGGCGGGGGCAGATTGGCAAATGCGCCAGAATATGATAACGACGATACCCCAAGTTATTGGACCCTGGCGCGCCTGCGTTACGGTGCCAGGATACATCGCCAGACCGGGCTGCCGATATTGGTTTCAGGTGGCACTCCTGACGGCTCGAAGATATCGGAAGCTGCCGTGATGGCAAACAGCTTGCGTGAGGATTTTGCGACACCGGCAAAGTGGCTCGAAGAGGCTTCCGACGATACGGAGCAAAATGCAAAATTCTCAGCCAGAATGTTGGCGCAAGCGGGCGTGAAAAAAATCATTCTGGTGACCGATGCCTTGCATATGCCGAGATCTCAACTGATGTTTACCAGGACTGGATTGGAGGTGGTGATTGCGCCGACCGTATTCTTTAGCCGAGACCAGCTGACCTTGTTAAGTTTCTTGCCGTCGGGAGAGGGCATGCGTCGTAGCGAATACGCTATGCATGAATGGTTGGGAGTACTTTGGTACAAGGTTCGTCATGGTGATTCTCAACAAGCTGGCGGTGTGCCGGTTGCAAGTTGATGCGTTGTGTTCCCATGAAATAAAAACGCCGCACAAGTGCGGCGTTTTTTCGTTTCAACGTTCAACTCAAATGCGGATTACGACTTGGCCGCCAAGGTATTCTCATTCAACCCGCCACCCAACGAACGATACAGGTCGATCGCGTTATTCAAACGCAGCTGCCGCGTCTGGATCAGCGCCTGTTGTGCCGAGAACAGATCACGCTCGGCATTGAGGCGATCGGTGGAACTGGCGATGCCGTTCTTGTAACGCAGATCGGTCAATTTCACCCGTTGTTCCTGCGCCTTGACGAAGGCATCCTGAGCTGCCAGCTGATCTTCCAGCGTGCCACGGGCAACCAGCGCATCGGAAACTTCCCTGAATGCGCTCTGTATGGTTTTCTCGTAGTTGGCAATCGCCAGATTCTTGCGGATCTCGCTCAGCGACAGGTTGGCGCGGTTGCGTCCGCCCTCGAAAATCGGCAAGGTCAGCTGCGGTACAAACGACCAGGTACGGCTGCCAGCCGAGAACAGGTTACCGAGCGATGTGCTTGAATTGCCGATCCCGGCCGTCAGCGAAATAGTCGGGAAGAAGGCTGCACGTGCCGCACCGATGTTGGCATTGGCAGAACGCAGTTGCTGCTCTGCTTCACGGATGTCAGGACGACGGTTCAGCAGATCGGAAGGCAGGCCGGCCGGAATGTCGGTGACGATTTTTTCATCCGACAGCGATTGCGGCGCCGGCAGTTCGCCCAACGGCTTGCCGACCAGAAGTACCAATGCGTTGGTGGCCTGGCCGCGCTGGCGTACCAGCGTAGTCAGCGACACGCGGGCTGCTTGCACCAGTGTTTCGGAATTGCGCAGATCAAGCTCGGACGATGCGCCGACATCAAAGCGCAACTTGTCCCGCTTGTAGTCGTCTAGCCGGCTATCCAGGGTTTGCTCCGCCAACCGCTGCTGTTCGGCGTACGACTGCTCGGTCAGATACGCTTGCGCAACCTGCGAAATCAGGCTGATCTGCGCAGACTGACGGGCTTCCTCGGTCGCCAGGTAGCTCGCCAGTGCGGCATCTTTCAAGCTGCGGACACGGCCAAAGAAATCCAGTTCGAACGAAGTCATGTTCAGTCCGACCGAATAGGCCGTGCCGACTGCTGGTTGGCCTGGAACCAATTGATCGGCCGCTGTACGACCGCGAGTGCGGCTGAAATTGCCCTCCAGGTGCGGTAACGCATCTGAAGCGGTGATGTCGTACTGGGCACGCGCCTGTTCGATGTTCAGAGCTGCGGTACGCAGGTCGCGGTTGTTTTCAAGCGCCGAAGCGATCAGCGCCTGCAGGCGCTGGTCCGGGAAAAACTGGCGCCAGCCGAGCGCCGCCGCATCCAGCTGTGCCTGGCCGTCGGCAGCAGCCGGATAGCTGCCGGCTACCGGCGCTTCCGGCCGTACGTAAGTCGGCGCCATGGTGCAACCCGAGAGGACCCCTGCCAGTAGCAGGGCGCCAGTCAGCTTCTTGGGTAAGTGCGCCGTAATTGCCATCGCAGTAAATGCCATATTAAACATGCTGATTCTCCACATCTATTTTCTTGTTGTGCGAGGCCGCATGCAATTTCCGCTGGCGTTCGCTGCCTTTGAAAATCTTGCGTACCACCACGAAGAATATTGGCACCAGGAACACCGCCAGGACTGTCGCTGTGATCATGCCGCCCATTACGCCGGTACCGATTGCGCGTTGGCTGCCTGAACCGGCGCCGGTCTTGATCGCCAGTGGCAACACGCCCAGGATGAACGCGAACGAGGTCATCAGAATCGGCCGGAACCGCAGGTGCACCGCTTCCAGTGTCGCTTCAATCAGGCCCTTGCCTTCAGCCTGCAAGTCTTTCGCGAATTCGATAATCAGAATCGCGTTCTTGGCCGACAAGCCAACCACGGTAATCATCCCGACCTTGAAGTAGACGTCGTTCGGCATGCCGCGCAAGGTTACGCCCAGCAATGCACCGAGAATACCCAGTGGTACCACCAGCATCACTGCCAGCGGGATGGAAGTGCTTTCGTACAGGGCCGCCAGTACCAGGAACACCGCCAGCAGCGACAACGCGTATAACATCGGTGCTTGCGAGCCTGAGGTTTTTTCTTCCAGCGACTGGCCGGTCCATTCAAAGCCGAAGCCAGGAGGGAGTTTGGCAGTCAGTGCTTCCATTTCATCCATCGCTTCGCCGGTGCTATGGCCAGGTGCTGCGCCACCGGAGATTTTCATCGCCGGATAACCGTTATAGCGCGACAGTTGTACCGGGCCTTTGATCCAGTGCGAGGTGGTGAATGACGAGAACGGCACCATGTTTCCTTGCGTGTTCTTGACATACAGCCTGGCCAGATCTTCCGGTTGCAGCCGCTGCGGGGCATCGGCTTGCACAATCACCCGTTGTTGACGGCCCTGGTTAGGGAAGTCATTCACGTACGAGGAACCGAGTGCGGTCGACAACGTGCTGTTGATGGCGGCAAACGATACGCCCTGGGCATTGGCCTTGTCGCGATCGATTTCCAGTTGCAACTGCGGCGAATCTTCCAGACCTTCAGGACGGACGCCAGCCAGGATCTTGCTTTGCGCAGCCATGCCGAGCAATTGGTTACGCGCGGCAGTCAATGCCGCATGTCCTTGCCCCGAACGGTCTTGCAGACGGAAGGTAAAGCCGGTGGCGTTACCCAATTCAGGAATTGGCGGCGGATTCAGCGGATAGACGATGGCGTCCTTGATCTGCGAGAACACACCGAATGCCTTGCCCGCAATCGCGTCCGCGGATTGGTCCGGACCACGTTCGCTCCAGTCCTTGAGCGGTGTAAATACCAGACCGGCATTCTGACCGTTACCGGAGAAGCTGAAACCGGTAATGGCAACCACGTGGGCGACACCAGGCAATTTCGCGTAATAGTCTTCAATCGTCTTGATGACTTCCAGGGTACGGTTGCTGCTGGCGCCGGCAGGCAATTGCACGTTAGTGATGATGTAACCCTGATCTTCAGCCGGCAGGAACGATGCCGGCAGGCGTGCATACAGCAAGCCGACGCACACCAGAATCCCGCCATAGATGAACAGGTAACGGCCGGTCTTGGTCAGCATCTTGGCGACAATGCCTTGATAGCCGGTGGTGGCAGAGTTGAACTTGCGGTTGAACCAGCCGAAGAATCCCTTTTTCTCATGGTGATGTCCTGCTTCCACCGGTTTCAGGATGGTGGCGCACAGCGCTGGCGTCAGCGTAAATGCCATCAATACCGAGAACACCATCGAAGCTACCATCGACAGCGAGAACTGGCGATAGATGGCACCAACAGCGCCGCTAAAGAAGGCCATCGGGATGAACACAGCGATCAGCACCAGGGTGATACCGATCAGTGCGCCGGTAATCTGGCCCATCGCCTTGCGGGTTGCATCGCGCGGCGACAAACCTTCCTCGCTCATGATCCGTTCGACGTTTTCCACCACCACGATCGCATCGTCAATCAGGATACCGATCGCCAGCACCATGCCGAACATGGTCAGCACGTTGATCGAGAAGCCGAACAGCAGCAAGGTGGCGAAAGTGCCCATCAGCGCGACTGGTACCACCAGTGTCGGGATCAAGGTGTAGCGGATGTTTTGCAGGAACAGATACATCACCAGGAACACCAGGATGATCGCTTCTACCAAGGTCTTTACCACTTCTTCGATCGAGATCTTGACGAATTTCGAAGTGTCGTAAGGAATGGTGTATGCGACACCGGCAGGGAAGTACTTGGACAGTTCCGCCATCTTGGCGTGGACAGCGGTAGCAGTGCCCAGCGCGTTGGCGGTTGGCGACAATTGCACGCCGACGAAGGACGTCGGTTTGCCGTCGAGGCGGCCGGCAGTCGCATACGACTGACCGCCGATTTCGATACGGGCGACGTCGCGCAGACGCACGATCGAGCCATCTGCATTGGCACGCAACTGGATATTGCCGAACTGTTCGACGGTAGTCAGTTGCCCGGTTGCCACCACGGTTGCAGAAATCTGCTGTGTTCCGGGGCTAGGCAAATCGCCAAGCGTACCGCCCGCAACCAGTGCATTTTGCGCTGTGATTGCAGCCGTCACGTCGGCTGGCGTCAAGCTGAGGCCAACCAGTTTGACTGGATCGATCCAGATCCGCATGGCGCGTTCAGTACCGAACAGCTGTGCCTGGCCGACGCCAGGTACACGTTTGATTTCATTGAGCACGTTACGTGACAGATAGTCACCCAGCGCGATCGGATCGAGCTTGCCGTCGGTCGATGAAAGACCGATAAACATCAAGAAGTTACTACGCGATTTGGTGACTTGCACACCGTTCTGCGTAACCACCGCCGGCAGGCGTGCCTCAACCCGTTTCAAACGGTTCTGCACATCCACCGCTGCCAGGTCGGCATTGGTTTCCGGTGTGAATGTAACAGTAATAGATACCGAGCCATCGGCCTGGCTTTGCGACTCAATGTATTGCAAGCCGTCGGCGCCGTTCATTTCCTGTTCGATCAGGCTGGTAACGCTATCGTCAATAGTTTGCGCGGTAGCGCCTGGGTATGATGCGCTAACGACAATCGTTGGCGGTGCAATCGAAGGATACTGCGCCACCGGTAATTGCGTGATCGCCAAAGCACCCCCGAGCAGGATGAAGATGGCGAGCACCCACGCAAATACGGGGCGGTCGATGAAAAACTTGCCCATTAATAGGCTCCTTATTTAGCAGTTGAGGCAGCTGCGGCGGCGCTGGCGCCGGTGCTTGCAGCAGCCGGTGCAGCAGCTGGTGCGGCAGCAGCAGTCGGATTCCATGGCGACGGTTTAACTACAGCGCCCGGTTTGACTTTTTGCAAACCATCGACGATCACTTTATCGCCGCTCTTCAAACCATCGGTGACGATCCATTTATCACCCTGTGCCGTATCGGCTTTTACCGGCCGTACTGCCACCTTGTTGTCGGCGCCGATCACAAACACCGAGGAACCGTTAAGGTCGCGCTGGACTGCTTGTTGCGGTACTGTCAGGGCAGAGTCGTTCACTGCTTGCTCCAGCTTGGCGCGTACATACATGCCGGGCAACAGGCTGTGGTCAGGATTAGGAAACTCGGCGCGCAAGGTGACCGAACCAGTGGTCGGGTCGACCGTCAAATCGGAAAACAGCAATTTCCCCGATTGCGGATAAGTGCTGCCATCTTCAGTCTTCAGTGTCACCTTAGCCTGGCTTTGACCGGCGCTTTGCAACTGGCCGCTCTTCATTGCTTGCTGCAATTTGAGAATGTCAGTGCTGGACTGGGTCAGGTTGACGTAGATCGGATCGATTTGCTGCACGGTGGCCAGCTGGGTTGCTTCGCCTTGTCCAACCAGTGCACCCTCAGTAACCAGGGCCTTGCCGATACGGCCGGAAATCGGCGAGGTTACAGTGGCATAGCCCAGATTGAGGCTGGCGGTCTGACGTGCGGCTTTGGCGGACGCCACATCAGCGGCAGCTTGCTTTTGCGCTGCAACAGTGTCGTCGTACTCTTGCTTGCTGACTGCATTGACATCCACCAACGGTTTATAACGCTGTGCTTTCAGGGTTGCAGTCGTCAGATTTGCTTCGGCTCTGGCCAGCGTCGCCTGCGCGCTCTCGTACGCCGCTTGCATTGGCGCCGGGTCGATGCGGTACAGGACTTCGCCAGACTTGACGTCGCTGCCTTCGCGGAAGCTGCGTTTGAGTATGATGCCGGCGGTACGCGCGCGAATTTCGGCGATGCGTGTCGCTTCCAGGCGACCCGGTAGTTCAGTTGTGAGAGCCAGGCGTTCTGGCGCAACAGTGATGAAGGAAACACCTGGTGGCGGAGGCGCGCCCTGGGCATCTGGCTTTTTGCCACAGGCAGCGACAGCGGACAATACCGCGATAGCCAGGGTGATACGCGTGAGACGATTGATGGAGCTAACTGAATTCATAAAATTCTCGCACGGTAATTGAAGAAAGTCTGAGGAAAGACTGCAAATCTGACAGGTAACTCTGCTTCTGGAATTGACATAGGATATATAAGTAATTGCTTTGTTGCACCGGATGCGTTGCCAGAAAGCGGGTGGAACAGCCGGAATGCTGCTATTATACATACATGCATGAATGTATGTGCTTTGCATATGTTGCGCTTTGTTGCTGTTTGATTATTTATTTAATTATTTGCTGCAAATGCACAACGACCATGCACAGCACCGTATCAGTTTGGAGGTCAGCTCAAAATGGCTAGAAGTACAAAAGAAGAAGCACTGGAAACCCGTGGCCGCATCCTTGATGCCGCCGCGGAGGTGTTTCACCAGAACGGCGTATCGCGTACCACGCTGGCCGATGTTGCCGCTGCCGCCGACGTTACGCGCGGCGCTATCTATTGGCACTTCAAGAACAAGAGCGATTTATTCGATGCCATGTGCGAGCGGGTGCGCTTGCCGATGGAAGCGATGATTGAAAAAACCGCCGACGAAAATGCACACGATCCCTTAAACCAGTTTCGCAACAGATGTTTGTTTGCCTTGCAGGAAGCGACGCTGAATTCACAGTCGCGCAAGGTGTTTGAAATCGTTTTGCACAAGTGTGAACTGGTTGATCCGGAAGATCCAATTTTTATCCGCCAGCACGAATGTTTTTTACAGGGCCGTACTGATATAGAACGCTTGTTGCGATTTGCAGTTGCGAAAGGGCAGTTGCCGCGCGAACTGGATCCGGTCCTGGCCGCGGTCATGGTGCAGGGACTGCTGGTCGGCATACTGAGCAACTGGACCTTCAGTCCACACAGCTTCGATCTCGCGGGAAATGTCTCGAAAGTGGTCGATAACTGCATCCACATGTTCAAGACTTCGCCGTATTTGCTTAAAAATAACGAAACCTGAATAACGAAGCTTGGCTCAATAGACTGCCGGCACCAGCAAGCCATTGACTTGCTGCAGGTCTTCTTCTTTCAATGTCCCCACTGCGGACTTGAGTTTCAGGCCATTCATCAGCGTGTCGTAACGCGCCTTTGCCAAATCCCTGCGGGTGGAATACAGCTGCTGTTGCGCGTTCAGCACGTCGATATTGATGCGCACGCCAACCTGATAGCCAAGGCGATTGGAATCCAGCGATGACTGGCTGGAAATCTCGGCAGCCTCAAACGCCTTGATCTGCGCCAATCCGCTATTGACGCCGAGATAGGCCTGGCGCGCATTCAGCGCTGCAGTCCTGCGCGCATTTTCAAGATCGGAACGTGCTTTATCTTCCAATGCCACTGCCTGGCGCACGCTGCTGTTGACTGCGCCGCCGGCATACAACGGAATGGTCCATTGCACGCCGATCGAGTTGGACATTTGCGAGATATTGTAAAAAGGAATAGGACTGCCGCTGACATCCGAATGCGCGCGGCTGGCCACCAGATCGACCGTAGGCAGATGGCCGGAACGGCTCTTCTTGATCTCATGCTTCGCGATATCCACCGCTATTCCCTGGCCGATCACACCGAAATTCTGTTGTTCAGCGCTGCTAACCCAGCTTTCAATCGCAGCCGGCTGCGGCGCGCTGAGCTGGACGCCGGGGCGCAAGGTCGCCAGCGGCGCCGGCGGCTTGCCGATAATCTGCTGCAGCACATTGCGGGCGACTTCCAGGTTGTTCCGGGCCGCGATTTCCTGCGCGACCACCAGGTCGTAGCTGGCTTGCGCCTCGTTGGTGTCGGTAATGGTCGCGGTGCCGACGTCGAAATTACGTTTGGCGGAAGCCAGTTGCTCGGCAATCGCACTTTCCTGGGCCTGCAGGGATGCCAAAACGTCCTGCGCCGTCAAGATATCAAAATAGGCCTGGCTGACGCGCAATATCAAATCCTGTTGAGCCTGGGCAAACCTGACTTCACCGGCGGCCACCGATAATTTGCCTTCCTGGTACTGCTGCCAATAAGCCGGACGAAACAGCGGCTGGGTCAGCTGCAGGCTGTAGTTGTTGGTGATGGTGCTCCAGGATTCTCCGGCGCGGTTGTAATTGCCACCGAAGCCGACCGTCGGCAACAGGCTGGCGCGGCCTTGTACGCCAGCTTCGTTGTTGGCGCTCAGTTCATAGCGTGCGCTGGTATACACGGGATCGTTGGCCAGCGCTTGCTGAAAGGTCTGGACCAGATCGACTGCGTGCGCATTCACGGCCAGCAATGCACTGGCGACCAACGAAACCATCAGGGTATTGCGCATTACATTCTCCGGAGCAGTGCGGCAGGTCGGTGCATTTATCTAAATAGCGATATCGGGATGTCTAGTAGGTCGGCATGCCTGGATCGACCTGCTGCGCCCAGGCATGGACGCCGCCGGTCAGGTTGCTGACGGCAGAAAACCCCTGACGCTCGAGAAATGCCGCGACCTGCATGCTGCGCGCACCGTGATGGCAGATGCAGACGATTGCCTGATCTTCTTCCAGGTCGTTCAAATGCGCGGGCACGGTTTGCATCGGCATCAGCCGTGCTGCATCTATATGGCAAGTCTCGTATTCCCAAGGTTCGCGCACGTCCAGCAACAACGGCGTCGGACGTTGCGGATCGGCGATCCAGGCGGCCAGCTCTGAGGCAGTGAGATGTTGCATAGATTGGCTTAGAACTTGAAGTTGGAGTGAACAGCGGCGTCACGCAACGGCTTGACATCGGTTTCAAACAGTTGACGGGTGCTGTAGCTATTGTCCGAAGTACGGGTAATGATTTGTGCAGTCATCACCGGTGCGTCGCCGAGGATTGCCACAATCCGGCCGCCGACATTGAGCTGCTTCAGGAAAGCGTCCGGCAGCGTGGAGAGCGAACCGGAGATCACGATCACGTCGTAGGTTTTGGTTTCGCTTTGGTCCCAACCCTGGGCGCCGCTGCCAAGTGCAACCTCGACATTGGTGATGCCGTACGCAGCCAGGTTCTTTGCTGCCAAGGTTTTCAGCTCGGGATCGATTTCAACCGTCGTAACATGGCGCGCCTTGTAGCACAGCAACGCGGCCATGTAACCGGAGCCAGAGCCGATTTCCAGCACTTGCTCATGTTTCTTTACGGCAGCTTCTTGCAACAGGCGTGCTTCAACCTTAGGCGCCAGCATGCTTTCGCCGCCTGGCAACGGGATCTCAGTGTCGGAAAATGCCAGGCTCTTGTAGGCGGCAGGGACGAATTCTTCGCGCCGTACTACCGTCAGCAGTTCCAGGACGTCCAGGTCCAGCACATTCCAAGGGCGAATTTGCTGTTCGATCATGTTGAAGCGGGCTTGTTCGATATTCATGGTTAAGGCTCGGTAGTGAAAATAAAGGGCTCATTCTATCAAAGGCCACCCTCAAAAACCTATTGCGCGGTACGGCAAATACAGCAATCCCAGGCTATGCCGCCGGCGATTGTTGTTAATACGGGCTTTCAAGACGGATCTCAAAGCCAGTCTTAAGACAGCTGCTGCCCGTCCTCATCGACATCGGTTACAACGGTATTGCCTCGCCACTTGCGTTTGACCCAACTGCCGAAATCATCCAGATAGGTATACATCACCGGCACCACCACCAGCGTCAATAGTGACGAAGTGATAATCCCGCCGATGACAGCCTGTCCCATTGGCGCGCGCTGTTCGGAGCCTTCGGCCACGCCAAAGGCCAGCGGCACCATGCCGAACACCATCGCCAGCGTCGTCATCAGGATAGGGCGCAGGCGCACGTGCGCCGCCTCCAGCAGGGCGGCACCGCGTTCGGCGCCGGCTTTACGCGCCTGGTTGGCGAAATCGACCAGCAAAATCGCATTCTTGGTCACCAGGCCCATCAGCATGATGAAGCCGATGATGGAAAACATGTTCAGGGTGGAGCGGAAAATCATCAACGCCAGGAACACGCCGATCAAGGTCAGCGGCAGCGCCGACATGATCGCCAGCGGTTGCAAGAAGCTGGCAAATTGCGAAGCCAGGATCATGTAAATGAAAATGATCGCCAGCCCCAAGGCGGCCAACGCGTAGTTAAACGATTCCTGCATGCTCTTGGTGGTGCCTCCCACCTGATAACGATAGCCGGCGGGCCAGTGCATGCCGTCGAGCGCCGTTTTGACGTCGGCATTGACCTGGCCGGCGGAACGGCCGACCGCGTCGGCAGACAACTCGATCTCGCGATTCAGGTCGCGCCGGTTGATCTGGTTGGCGCCGGTGGATGCGGCGATGTCGGCAACCTGGCGCAACGGCACCATCTTGGCCGAGCCGTCGCTGTTGAGCTGGGTGCTGGCTAGCATCAGGCGCGATAAATCTTCGCTGGCATTACGGTCGGACGGCGCCAGGCGCACGTTGACATCGTAATTTTCATCGTCCGGGCCGCGCCAGCTGCTGACCGCTTCACCGGCCAGCAGGGGGCGCAAGGCGTTGCCGATTTGCGCCACGCCGATACCGAGGTCGGCGCCGATATCGCGTTTCGGCGTCACCGCGATGTTGGGTTTGTTGTCTTTCAGGCTGGAGTCGAGATCCACCAGGCCAGGCACCGCTCGCATGCGGCGCTGCGCTTCGGCCGACAAGCGTTCCAGTTCTTTCAGGTCGTGGCCGAGCAGGCTCAGCCGTATCTGCTTGCTATCGCCGCCAACCGCCGCCAGCGATCCAACCTGGGTCACGGTGATGCCTGCCACCTGTGACAGGCGCTGGCGCAGCAACGGCGTCAATTCGGCATTGCTGCGTTTGCGCTGCTGGCGCGGGGTCAGGCGGATAAAGATGGAAGCGTAATTTTTACCCTGCGATGCGCCGGTATTGACGGTGCTGTAGATATCCTGCACTTCGGGGAATTCGCGCAGTATGCTTTCGACCTGATGGACCTTGGTTTCAGTCAGCTCCAGTGAAGAGCCGACCGGCGTATAGAATGTGACGCCGCTTTCGGAGTAATCGGCATTCGGAATAAACTCCGTGCCGACCAGTCCGGCCGCCGGCAGCGCCAGGCCGGCGACGAAAGCCAGTATGGCAATTCCTACCGTCATTTTACGATGTCCGAGAGACCATTTGAGCAGCACCTGGTAACCGTCCGACAACCATTGCACCAGGCGCTCGAACACTTCCAGCACACGGCCGATGGTGTTGGCGTAGACGCCACGGCGTTGCTTGTGGCCGGCGGCATCGGTATGCAGTGCCGGATCGGGCCAGATGGAAGACAGCATCGGATCCAGCGTGAACGAAACAAACATGGAGATCAATACCGCCGCCGTCACCGTGATGCCGAACTGGTGGAAGAAGCGTCCAATGATGCCGCCCATGAAGCCGACCGGCAAGAACACGGCGACGATGGAAAAGGTGGTGGCCAATACCGCCAGGCCGATTTCGGCGGTGCCGTCGAGCGCCGCCAGTTTGTGGCTCTTGAAGCGGCCGTTAAGTTTCATGCCGGCATGGCGCACGATATTTTCACGCACCACGATAGCGTCGTCGATCAGCAAGCCGACGCACAGCGACAACGCCATCAGCGTAATCATGTTGATGGTGAAGCCGAACATGTTCATGAACAGGAACGTGCCGATCAACGCCACTGGCAAGGTCAGCCCGGTGATGATGGTCGAGCGCCAGGAATTGAGGAACAGGAATACGATCAGGATCGTCAGTGCAGCGCCTTCCAGCAAGGTTTGCCGGACATTGTGGACGCCGACCCGGATTTGCCGCGAGCCATCCTGGATGGCCTGGATCTTGACGCCGGGATGCAGGGTCTGCATGGTAGTTTGCAGCTCTTGCATGGCCTGCATCAAGCCATCCGCCACTTCGATCGTGTTTTGTCCTTGTGCCTTCAGGATATCCAGCGCCAGAGTGCGCTGGCCGTTGTAGAGCGCCAGGTTCTCCTGCTCTTCCTGGCCATCGACCACGGTGGCGATTTGCGACAGCTTGACACTCTGGCCGCCGCGTATCGCCACCACGATATCGTTGAAGTGCTGCGGATCCTTGAACTTGCCCAAGACTTGCACCACCTTTTCGCTGTCGGTGCTGCGGATCGCACCGGTCGGCAGTTCTTGATTTTCATTTCGAATTGCATCTTCGACTTGGTTGATGCCAATCCCCAGCGATTCCATCTCCACCGGTTTGACGTAGATATTGATTTGCCGCTTGACTCCGCCCACCAGCGTCACCGAACCGACGCCACGCACATTCTCCAGGCGCTTCTTGACGATTTGATCGGCGATGGTAGTCAGTTCGCGCAAGTCGCGCGGCTTGGCTTTGGGATCATTGGTGACGGAGATCGAAAAGATCGGCGCATCGGCCGGATCGTAGCGCGTGATCAGCGGTTCCTTGATCTCCTTGCGAAAGGCGGCTTTGACCGCCGCCACTTTTTCCCGCACATCCTGCGCACCTTGGGTCGGATCGACATTCAGGTTGAATTGAACGATGACCACCGACTGCCCTTCATACGAGCGCGATGTCAGGGTATCGATGCCATTGATGGTGTTGACCGCTTCTTCAATCGGGCGGCTGACATCCGATTCCACCGTTTCCGGCGAGGCGCCGGGATACAAGGTTTGCACCACCACCACCGGGAACGTGATGTCTGGAAACTGGTCCACCCGTAACCGGTCGTAGGAAAACAGCCCCAGCACCACAAAGGCCATCATCATCATGGTGGCCAGTACCGGATTGCCAATGCTGATGCGCGTGAACCACATGGCTTAGCCCTGGCTGCCGGCGGGTTTGGCGGCAAGTACCTTGACGCTGGCGCCGTCCGGCAGATTACCGAGATTCACCTTGACGATGCGGGCGCCGTTGCTGACGCCGCTCAGGATTTCCACTGCATTGCTGCTATCGCCGTCGCTGCCGCGCAACCCCAAAGTGACGCTGCGGCGCTGCACCTTGCCGTTTTCTATGAGATATACGTAGTGGTCGCTGGCGTCGCTCTGGATTGCCGATTGCGGCGCAGTCAGCACGCCGTTTTTCCGCGACAGGGTTAGCTGCGCTTCGCCAAACATGCCAGCCCGTAGCAAGCCCTGCGGATTGTCGATCTGGATATACACCATGATCGAGCGCGAACCGGTTTCAATCGATGGATTGATGCGGACCACCTTGCCGACCACCGGGGCGGGTAAACCGCCCAGCGTCAACCGGACTTCCTGGCCCAGAGCCACGCTCAGGATGTTCGAGGTCGGTACCGCGGCCGCCATTTCCATTTGCCGCAAATCGACGATTTCCAGCAGGTTATTGTCGGGCGATACCTTCTCTCCAGGTTCCACCGAACGGCGGCTGATCAAGCCGCTGATCGGTGCCCGGATAACCGTATCCGACAACGCCTTGCGCGCTACATCCAGTGCACCGTTGGCGGAGTCGACGTTTGCTTTAGCGATGTCATACTGGCTGGCGGCGTTGTCGAAGGCATTTTTCGAAATGAAGCCTTTTTCCACCAGAACCTTGTTGTTGGCGCGGGTCTTGCTGGCGATATCGAGCTGGCCCTGCGCTGCTACTTGCGATCCCAGCGCCTGATTGACGCGTGCCTGATATTCGCTGGTGTCCATCTTGACGATGACCTGGCCGCTGCTGACGCTTGCACCTTCCCTTACCAGTACTTCCCGTACTTCACCGCTGACCCTGGCTTTGACCTGGGCCTGATTGACCGCGCGCAGGGCACCCGAAAGCGTCAAGATCTCGCGCAGATCGTGTGGCGCCACCTGCATCACATCGCTCGCCAGGAATTCCAGGCTGGGGGGCGCGGTTTTTTGCGGCGCCGGCAGTGGCGGCTTGCGTTGCGCCAGGAAAGCGGCACCCAGCACTGCTGCAATACCGACAACAGCGATGGCGATCCAGAGTTTATGTCGTCTCTGCGTAGTCATCGAGCAGCTGGAACAGATGTTGGCTGGGTTGGTTGCCGGGTTGGCTGGCTCAGCAAGCCATGCAGGCAGAGGTCGATAAAACTGCTCAGATAAGTTTCCGGGTTGACCGCTTCGACGTGGCAGGGGTTGAGAGGTTGCTGCCACATCATCAGCATGATCACCGGTGCGACCAGTACATTGGCGGTCTGGTGGACGTCGATCGCACGAAATTCGCCGCGCTCGATGCCACGCTGTAGCAGGCGCACCAGCATGGCGTCGCCGCGCATGCTGATTTCTTCGCGATGGAAGGCTGCCAGTTCGGGGAAATTGCCCGATTCGGCCATCATCAGTTTGGTAATCCCGGTCAGTTTGGTGGCGCCGATACGCTCCCACCAGACCAGGATGATGTGGCGGAACAGATCGGCACTGGAGCCGTCGTAGCTGCCGATGATGTCGTCGGCTTCATCTAGCAGCGGCAGCATGTTTTCACGCACCACCGCCTTGAACAATTCTTCCTTGTTCTCAAAGTACAGGTACAGCGTTCCTTTGGAGACGCCAGCCCGGGCCGCAACGTCGCCCAATCGGGTGGCGGCAAATCCGCGTTCGACAAATAAATCCAGCGCGGCCGCCAGCAATTCCTGCGGACGGGCTTCTTTGCGTCGAGCCCAACGGGGTTTGGAGCTGAAAGGGCAATTCATGAATGCTTGGGCTGTCTACCAGGTTGGTTATTAACTGACTTTGGAGTCAGTAATGTAAGCGGCAACCGTGGGGGTGTCAAGAAAGCCGGTTGAACGGGCTTGGACTTGAGGGTAGCGGAGGTGATTGCAAGTAGAATCTGGCCTTCGGTTCAATTTGCAGTGCCATAGATCGTAAAATGTTTTCAAAATACACACTAATTATCGAGGTTACGGCGTGAGTGCAGATGTGAGCGAAGCTGGCATTTCTTGTCGCCCCGATTGCGGCGCCTGTTGCACCGCGCCGTCGATCTCGTCGCCGATTCCTGGCATGCCCGACGGCAAGCCGGCTGGCGTCCGTTGTATCCAGCTGGACCAGGCCAATCTCTGCCGGATTTTCGGCAGTCCCGATCGTCCCGCCGTTTGCGCCAGCCTGCAGCCCGCATTGGATATGTGCGGCAATTCCCAAGCGCATGCGATGCATTACTTGGCAACGCTGGAACGATTGACCGCTGTGTAGGGTCAGTCTGATGATCGGCAAAAAAAGGAAAAATTCGAATGCAATCTAAAAACTTTACTTCCAGCAAGGTCATGCCGGCGTTGTTGGCGCTAATCGTTACGCTGCTCTTATCGTCATGTGCCGCCCTTATCGGACCGCGCGATGTCGAATTTCCGTTGACTAAATTGCAGCAATCAGTCGACAAGCACTTGCCGTTTTCGCAACGTTACCTGGGCCTGTTCGAGATTACCGCCAACAAGGCCCAGCTGAGCTTGCCGCCTGAGCAGAATCGCTTGTCGATGGTCACAGACGTGACTCTCACCATGCCCTTGCTAGGGAAATCATGGAGCGGCAAGATGGCGGTCTCGGGCGTACTGACCCTGGATAATCCGCACAGCGCCGTGACGCTGCAGGAGCCCAAGCTGGACAGCCTGGTGCTGGACGGCCTCGACAATACCTACGCCGCACAAGTAACGCAGATAGGTAATTTGCTGGCGCATCAGTTGCTGGCCAACGTCCCGTTGTATACCTTCAAGCCGGAAGATTTACGTTATGCCGGCGTCGCTTTCATGCCGACAAGAATCGGCACCAGGCCCGAAAACCTGGTGGTTACCTTTGAACCGGTAAAATAGCGGGCTGTTTTTAAGAAATATCCAGCAACTTTACAATGGCCGGGGCGGTATCATTCGGCCCGGAGCCTGATTTCCTTTCACTTTTTTACTCCCACACTACATGGATATTGTTCTCGCGTTAAAAGTGCTCATCATGGGCCTGGTCGAAGGTTTCACCGAGTTTTTGCCTATCTCGTCGACCGGTCACCTGATTCTGGCCGGCAGCTTGCTGGACTTTACTGCCGACATTACGCGTGAAAAAGCCGAAGTGTTCGAGATCGCCATCCAGGCCGGCGCGATTTTCGCCGTGTGCTGGGAATACCGGGCCCGTATCGCCGCGGTCTTGCGCGGCCTGCCTAACGATGTCAAGGCGCGCAAACTGGTTATCAACCTGATCATCGCTTTTATCCCGGCAGCGATACTGGGGCTGTTGTTCAGCAAGATGATCAAGGAAAAACTGTTCGCACCTTTGCCGGTGGCGATCGCACTGATTGTCGGCGGCTTTGTGATCCTCTGGGTTGAGCGCCGTAACAAGAACGGTGATCGGGTTGCCAGGGTCGAATCTGTGGACGACATGAGCGCGCTGGATGCGCTGAAGATCGGCATTGCCCAGGCGTTCGCGCTGATTCCCGGCACCAGCCGTTCGGGCGCAACGATTATCGGCGGCATGATGTTCGGCCTGTCACGCAAGGCGGCTACCGAGTTTTCATTTTTCCTGGCAATTCCTACCCTGTTTGCCGCCACCATTTATTCCCTATATAAAGATCGCGCGCTATTGTCGGCGGCCGATATCCCGCTGTTCTCGATCGGCACTGCAGCGGCGTTTGTCTCGGCGTTCCTGTGCGTGCGCTGGTTGTTGCGTTATATCAGCAGCCATGATTTCACCGTGTTTGCGTGGTACCGGATTGTGTTTGGCCTGGTGGTGATTGTTACCGGATATACCGGTTGGGTAAGCTGGACGCATTGAGCGCGCATCCTGGCTGTAGAAAAAGAGTCATCGTTTTTTTGAAATTTGTAATTATTCAATCCTGAACTGGAGATTGCTGTGGCAAGTGTATGTTCCGCTGGTACCGATATCGGGTTTGCATCGCTAGACTATTTACAGGTAGCGATTCTGGGCGTGATTCAGGGGATCTCTGAGTTATTGCCGATTTCTTCCACCGCGCATATGCGTATCGTTCCAGCCATACTCGGCTGGCACGATCCCGGCTCCGCTTTTTCTGCAGCGATGCAACTGGCGGCGCTGGCGGCCGTGGTCAGTTATTTCTGGCGCGATATACGCGAAGTCACTGTCGGCAGCATCACGGCGGTACGTGAACGCAATTTCAGCAGTCCGTCATTCCGTCTCGGTGTGGCTATCATCGTGGCGACGATCCCGATCGGGATTGCAGGACTGTCCCTGTCGCATGTGTTGAACGCCTGCGGCTCGCCGTTGCGCAGCCTGAGTGTGATCGGCTATGCCTGTATCGCCATGGGCGTGCTGCTGGCGCTCGCAGAACTCAGTTGCCGTCATCGCCGCACTGTTGGCGAGATGCGTATGCGCGATGCCGTAATCGTCGGCCTGGCGCAGGTTGGTGCGCTGATTCCTGGCGTGTCGCGTTCCGGTTCGACGCTGACTGCCGCCTTGTTCCTTAATTTCAAGCGTGAAGAAGCAGCGCGCTTCTCCTTCCTGCTCGGTTTGCCTGCGATTGCGCTGGCCGGGTTGAAAGAGTTGCTGGTGCTGTTCCATTTGCATATGCCGCTGGAGACCTGGATGTTGCTGATCTTCGGCCTGGTGATCGCCAGCATTTCGGCTTTTGGTGCGATCTGGGGTTTGATGAAATTCCTGGAGAAGTTCTCAACCTGGCCGTTCATCGTCTATCGCATCGCTTTGGGAGTATTTCTCCTGATCGGTGTTCATAACGGCTTCCTCAGCTAAGACAATAAGACAAGATTTCTCAATCAAGTAATTAATTAATGCCACATTCGCCAGATTCAGCAGAAGCATCCGCCAGTTCCGACCCGCAAGCACTTCATATACTGCAAACGGTATTCGGCTATCCATCTTTTCGTGGCCAACAGGCTGAGATTGTCAGTCATGTGGCTAATGGTGGTGATGCGCTGGTGCTGATGCCGACCGGTGGCGGCAAGTCGCTGTGTTACCAGATTCCGGCATTGTTGCGGGATGGGGTCGGAGTGGTGGTGTCGCCGCTGATCGCGTTGATGCAAGACCAGGTTGATGCGCTGGCGGAAGTCGGCGTGCGCGCCGCTTTCCTGAATTCCACGCAAACCTACGAAGAAGCATCGCAGATCGAGCGCCGCGTGCGCAGTGGCGATCTCGATCTGGTGTATGTGGCGCCGGAACGTTTGCTGACGCCGCGTTGCCTGGATTTGCTGGAATCTTCCAAGATTGCCTTGTTTGCGATTGATGAAGCGCATTGCGTATCGCAATGGGGGCATGATTTCCGGCCCGAATATATCAAGCTGTCGATCCTGCACGAACGTTTTCCAGACGTGCCGCGGATTGCGCTGACAGCCACTGCCGACCAGCAGACCCGCGAAGAAATTGCGCTACGCCTGCAACTTGAGCAGGGCGCACGTTTCGTTTCCTCCTTCGATCGTCCCAACATTCGTTATCAGATTGTTGAAAAAGCCAACGGCCGCAAGCAGCTGCTCGATTTTATTCAAAGCGAACATGGCGGCGATGCCGGCATCGTGTATTGCCTGTCGCGCAAGAAGGTTGAGGAAACCGCTGAATTCCTGGGGCAGCAGGGGATCCAGGCCTTGCCCTATCACGCCGGCATGGATTACGCGCAACGGACCAAGAATCAAGGGCGCTTCCTGCGTGAAGACGGCATCGTGATGGTGGCCACCATCGCCTTCGGCATGGGGATCGATAAACCGGATGTACGGTTCGTCGCGCATCTGGATTTACCCAAGAGTATTGAAGGTTATTACCAGGAAACCGGCCGCGCCGGCCGCGATGGCGGCCCCGCTAATGCCTGGATGGCGTACGGTTTGCAAGACGTGGTGCAGCAACGGCGCATGATCGACGAGTCGGAAGCCGGCGAGGTCTTCAAGCGGGTGCTGGGCGTCAAGCTGGATGCCATGCTGGGGTTGTGTGAAACCCTGCATTGCCGCCGCGTGCGCTTGCTGGATTATTTCGGCCAGGGCTCGGAGCGTTGCGGCAATTGCGACACCTGCATGAGCCCGCCGGTGTCATTCGATGCGACGGTGGTGGTGCAAAAGCTGCTGTCGACGATTTACCGGGTCGACCAGCGCTTCGGCGCGATGCATGTGATGGATGTCTTGCGCGGCATAGACTCCGACAAGATCAAGCAATGGCGTCACGATCAACTGTCGACGTTTGGCATCGGCAGCGATCGCAGCGAAGCCGAGTGGCGGGCGATCATGCGGCAGTCGATTGCGCTTGGCCTGATCACGGTCGACCACGAGGCATACAGCGCGCTCAAACTGACCGATGCGGCGCGGCCGGTGCTGCGCGGCGAGCAAGCTGTACAGTTGCGGGAATACCAGAAACCGGTCAAGCAGAAACGCAGCAGCAACAAGCCGAAGGGCTATGTCGAAACGGATCTGTCGACGCTGGAACAGGCGATTTTCGAGAAGTTGCGCTGGTGGCGGGTCGAGACTGCGCGCAAACACAACGTGCCCGCTTACGTCATCTTCCACGATGCCACCATGCGTGAAATCGCCAAGGCGCAGCCAGCTTCCCTGGATGACTTGCGCGGTGTCAGCGGTGTCGGTGAGAAGAAGCTGGAAACCTATGGCGCGGAAATTGTGGAGCTGATTGCCGAGTTTGCATGATGCTGCAACTGTAACCAGGTAGCGTGGGCACGCTTTTGTGCCCACGCGTGAACTCACTCCACCTACTTACGGAGTCGTACCCAAAGCCGCCATCAGGGCTTGCCTGATTTTCGCTTCTTGCGGAGCAACCCCAAAACCTACCATCACACCTTGCGCATCAAAGAAGCGGCAGATAGTGGTGGCGCCATCCAGTTCGATTTCCCAGCGACCGGCGGTTACCGTGTGCGGTGGCGGCGGTATCAGGGCCAGCGGATAACTCGGTGTCTTGACGATCACCGGCGAATGTTTCAGATCGATTTCGGTATCTTCACCAGTCAATGTCTTGGCAATCGCACGCGCAGCGGTAAGGATCGGTGCGATGTATGGCAACGGGCTGGTGCGGCCTTCACGGTCGACGCAGTACTCGGCGCAATCGCCAAGCGCGTACACGTCGGCAGCGCTGGTACGGCCATGGCTATCGACCATGATGCCGCGGCCGGTGGCCAATTGCGCTACTTGCGCCAGAGCCAGGTCGGGACGCAGGCCGACGGCCGACAAGACCACATCGGCAACCACCACTTCGCCATTCGACAGGGTAATCTTGATTGCATCGTCGGCATGGTCGATGCTGGCGGCAGTCGTACCAAGTCGCAAGTTGATGCCACGCGCAGTCAGTGCTGCGTGCAAGCCTTCGCACAAAGCTTGCGGCGCCAGCGCTGCCAATGGCAATTGATTGGGATCGATCAGCGTAACCGCATGGCCGTGCGCGGCAAGATCGTCGGCAAATTCGCAACCGATCAAACCGGCGCCCAGAATCGCGACGCGGGCCGATGCTTGCAGGTCGGGCAGCAACTTGGCGCGGAAGGTAGCGTAATCGTCGATGTGATTGACGGACAACACGCGGTCGCTGGCGTCGCCGGCGAGGTTCAGCCGGATCGGCTGGGCGCCGACGGCAAGCACCAGTTGCCGGTATTCGAAAGCGCCGTTGCTGGTGTCAACTACCTTGCGTGCAGTGTCGATGCCGTTGACCCGGGTTTTGGTCATGATATTGGCGCCGATCTGTTCCGCCATTTGCGCCGAGCTTTGCGAAATCAGTTGCGCCGCCACTTTCTTTTGGGCGAAGGCGTTGGAAAGCATCGGCTTGGAATAGAAACCGCCATCGTCGGCCGTAATGATCAGTAGCTCGGCGCTCTTGTCCAGCTTGCGCACTTCGCGCGCCAGAGAGTAGGCAGCCATGCCGGCGCCGATAATGATGATGGGTTTCATGGGGATGTCCTGGAGGGTGGTTGGCGGTGATGAAAAAGCGGTCTTCAAGCTTGTCTGCATTGAGCGGTAAGCCGCCGTCATGCGTGCGGGGGGCAATTTTATTACAACATCGGTGTTACCGGCTTGATCTCGATCATTTTCCGGGTATTCCCAGTGAACACTGCATATTGTCGATTATGAATAATAAATTGATTGTAATTAATTGATAGTTATTATTAATAATTGCGTGAAATCCTCATTCACAATGCGAAATTCGCATAGCTCACGGCGAGCAGTCTGATAAAATCAAAGACTTTCACTTGTTAAGACTTGGGGACAGAGGCATATGGATTCGATGATCGATAAAAAAGAAGAGCTCCGCCAACAATTGCGCCAAGCTGCGCTTGAGTATCACGAGTTTCCAACCCCCGGGAAAATAAGCGTAACCCCGACCAAACTGTTGACGAACCAGCGCGATCTGGCGCTGGCTTATTCGCCCGGCGTTGCTGCCGCTTGCGAAGAAATCGTGGCCGACCCGGCCAATGCATTCCGCTACACGGCACGCGGTAATCTGGTTGCGGTTATCACTAACGGCACCGCCGTTCTCGGCCTTGGCAATATCGGCCCGCTGGCATCGAAGCCGGTGATGGAAGGCAAGGGCGTGCTGTTCAAGAAATTTGCCGGCATCGATGTCTTCGATATCGAAATCAACGAGCACGATCCGGAAAAGCTGTGCGACATCATCGCCTCGCTGGAGCCGACGTTCGGCGGTATCAACCTGGAAGACATCAAGGCGCCAGAGTGTTTCGAGATTGAGCGCAAATTGCGCGACCGCATGAAGATCCCGGTCTTCCATGACGACCAGCACGGTACCGCTATCATCGTCGGCGCGGCGATTCTGAATGGCCTGAAGGTTGTAGGCAAAGACATCAAGAGCTGCAAGCTGGTGGTCTCCGGCGCAGGCGCCGCAGCACTGGCCTGCCTGGATCTGATCGTCGATCTCGGCTTCCCGATTGAAAATATTTTCGTCACCGATCTGGCTGGCGTGGTCTACAAAGGCCGGGTCGAACTGATGGATCCGGACAAGCTGCGTTTCGCGCGTGAGACCGATGCACGCACCCTGGCCGAGCTGATCCCGGGCGCTGACATTTTCCTCGGCCTGTCGGCCGGCGGCGTGCTCAAGCAAGACATGGTGAAGGCGATGGCGCCACGGCCGCTGGTGCTGGCGCTGGCTAACCCGACGCCTGAAATCCTGCCGGAAGACGTCAAGGCCGTACGCGATGATGCGGTCATGGCGACTGGCCGTTCGGACTACCCGAACCAGGTTAACAACGTTCTGTGCTTCCCTTACATTTTCCGCGGCGCGCTCGATTGCGGCGCCACGACTATCACGCGTGAGATGGAAATTGCGGTGGTGCATGCGATTGCCGAGCTGGCGCAAGCCGAACAATCGGACATCGTTGCCACTACCTACGGCATCGCCAATCTGTCGTTCGGACCTGAATACATCATTCCAAAGCCGTTCGATCCGCGTCTGATGATCAAGATTGCACCGGCAGTCG
Organism: Collimonas sp. OK307; assembly: GCF_900113705.1. Lineage (GTDB taxonomy): Bacteria > Pseudomonadota > Gammaproteobacteria > Burkholderiales > Burkholderiaceae_D > Collimonas. The sequence continues at coordinate 156,750 of NZ_FOQI01000007.1, forward strand.
CCAAGGCCGCTGAAGCGTCCGGCGTCGCCAGCCGTCCGATCAAGGATATGGACGCTTATATCGACAAGCTGCAGCAATTCGTTTATCGCAGCGGCACCTTCATGCGGCCGTTGTTCCAGGTCGCCAAGAAGACCGCGGCCGAGAAAAAGCGGATCGTCTACGCTGAAGGCGAAGAAGAACGCGTCCTGCGCGCAGTGCAGGTGGTGGTCGATGAAAACCTGGCGCGGCCGATCCTGGTTGGCCGTCCAGCGGTGCTGCAACAGCGCATCGAGCGTTTCGGCCTGCGTCTGAAAGCCGGCGTCGATTTTGAAGTCATCAATCCGGAATTCGATGCCCGCTATCGCGATTACTGGCAAACCTTCCTGGCGATGACCAAGCGCCAGGGCGTGACAGAGCAATACGCCAAGCTGGAAATGCGCCGCCGTCATACCTTGATCGGTTCGATGGCTATCCACAAAGGTGATGCCGACGGCATGATCTGCGGTACTTACGGCACCACCAGCCTGCATCTGAACTACATCGACAAGGTACTGGGCCGCCGCGAAGGTGTGAATGTCTACGCCGCGATGAATGCCTTGATCCTGACAGATCGCCAGCTGGTATTGGTCGATACCCATGTCAACGAAGATCCGACTGCCGAGCAACTGGCGGAAATCACGATCCTGGCAGCGGAAGAAATGCTGCGCTTCGGCATCAAGCCACGCGCAGCCCTGCTGTCGCATTCGAATTTCGGTTCCAGCGACAGCGCTTCTGCGCGGAAAATGCGGAACGCCCTGGCAATCATCAAGGAATTGGCGCCGGAGCTGGAAGTCGATGGCGAAATGCATGGCGACACCGCGCTGAACGCCGAGCTGCTGAGAAAAACGATGCCGGATTCGTCGTTGAAAGGCGATGCCAACCTGTTGGTCATGCCGAACATCGATGCTGCCAATATCGCCTACAACCTGCTCAAGAACACCTGCGGCAATGGCGTGGCGGTCGGCCCGATCCTGTTGGGTTGCGCCAAGCCGGTCCACATCCTGACGCCATCGGCAACGGTGCGCCGTATCGTCAACATGACCGCCTTGTGCGTGGTGGATGCGATTTCGGCACGGTAAGACGCCGGTAAGTTATAAGTATCGGTAGTACGCAAGAATAGAAGGGCCCGACTTTAACGCCAAATGACCGGCGGTAAAGTCGGGCTTTTTTTTGTTTTTGACATGTATGTCATCCCTGGATTATTGTGAATGCGCTGTTTCATTAAAAAAGACGCATTTATTACAATATCAGGAGATGCGATGTCACAGTATCCCAAGAGCCCGTTGATGGGACAGATGATGAGCCAGCCGCTGCTCATTTCCAGCATTCTCCAGCACGCAGACCGCTATTTCGGCAGCAACGAAATAGTTTCGCGGCGAGTTGAAGGAGATATCCATCGCTACACCTACAGTGAGTGCCATCGCCGCGCGCGCCGGCTTGCCCATGCCTTGAGCACGCTGGGAGTGAAGATGGGCGAGCGGGTTGCCACGCTGGCATGGAACGGTTATCGACATATGGAAGCGTATTACGCGGTATCCGGTTCGGGGGCGGTGCTGCACACTATCAATCCGCGCCTGCATCCGGACCTGATCGGCTACATTGCCAACCATGCCGAAGATCAATACCTGCTGTTCGATGTCTGCTTCCTGCCGTTGGTGGAGGCGGTGGCGCCGCTGGCCAAGACCATCAAGGGTTACATCGCCATGTGCGGCCCCGAGCATCTGCCGCAAGACAGCAAGCTGCCCAACCTGATGTGCTACGAAGCCTTGCTGGAAGCCAGCGCGGATGAGTACAGCTGGCCGTTGTTCGATGAGAATTCCGCCTCCAGCCTGTGTTATACCTCGGGCACCACCGGCAATCCCAAGGGTGCTCTGTACTCGCATCGCTCGACCGTATTGCATTCCCTGGCATCGACCATGCCGGATACCATGAACATATCGGGGCGCGACGTCGTGTTGCCGGTAGTGCCGATGTTTCATGTCAACGCCTGGGGTTTGCCATACGCGGTACCGATTACCGGCGCGAAAATGGTGTTTCCCGGCCCCGGACTGGATGGGAAATCCCTCTACGAACTGTTCGAGCAAGAGCAAGTCACTTTTTCTGCAGGCGTGCCGACGGTCTGGCTCGGCTTGCTGAACTATATGGATCAAAATCAGCTGAAGTTTTCCAGCTTCAGACGCACCATCATCGGCGGTTCTGCCTGTCCGCCAGCAATGATGAAGGCTTTGCGGCATCGTTATGGCGTAGATGTGGTGCACGCCTGGGGCATGACCGAGATGTCGCCGCTGGGCACCACCGGCAGCCTGCAAACCAGGCATTTATCCCTGCCTCTTGAAGAACAGGAATTGCTGCTGCAAAAGCAGGGCCACGCGATCTACGGCGTCGATATGAAAATTGTCGACGACGCCGGCCAGGAACTGCCGTGGGATGGCGTCACTTACGGCAACCTGATGGTCAAGGGGCCGTGGGTTGTCGATACCTATTTCAAGAATGAGGGCGGGGCGCTGCTGCAGGACGGCTGGTTCCCAACCGGCGACGTGGCGACCATCGATGCCGACGGTTACATGCAGATAACCGATCGCAGCAAGGACGTCATCAAGTCAGGCGGCGAGTGGATCAGCAGCATAGACCTGGAAAATATCGTGATGGCGCATCCGGCGGTGCAAATGGCCGCCTGCATCGGAATGTTTCATCCGAAGTGGGACGAACGGCCATTGCTGGTGGTAGTCAGGAAGCCGGGCATGGAAGTGAGTCGCGAACAGCTGCTCGAATTTTTCGAAGGCAAGATCGCCAAATGGTGGACGCCGGATGATGTGGCTTTTGTCGACGCCTTGCCGATCGGCGCTACCGGCAAGCTATTGAAAAACAAGTTGCGGGAACAGTTCAAGGGATATGTCTTGCCGACTGCCTGAAGCATTGTTGTAGCGGCCGACAGGTTTACTGCAGCTCTCCCGCCTGTTTCCATGGCACGCGTCCGGTTTGCACCGTGCCTGCGGCGCGCTCGCAATGCGCCGGCTGGTCGTCAAAAAACATATGCGGTTTGAAGGCGGCCAGCACATCCGATTTGACGAGACCGCCCATGAAGAAGGTTTCATCGATCGCCACATCCCAGGCGCGCAAGGTGCGAATCACGCGTTCATGGGCCGGTGACGAGCGCGCCGTCACCAGCGCGGTACGGATAGGCGCAGCGTGTCCATCCGGATTCTTGAAGTTATTCTGGATATACGACAGCGCCAGCAACAATCGCGCAAACGGACCTTGCGGCAACGGCAGCATGGCGTTCTCGCGTTCGTGTTTCTCGAATGCTTCAATCCCCTCGGTTTGATAAATTTTTTCCGATTCATCTGAAAAAATAACGGCATCACCATCAAACGCGATACGGATCTGCTCCAGCTCCTCCAGTGCATTCTCCGGTTTTTGATACAGCAGCGCCGCCGCCACGCCGGAATTCACGGCAGCCTGGACATCATCCTCATGCAAGGACAAGAACAGGCTGACATTGAAAGCGTGCAAATACGGCGCCAACGAAGCGCCCCCCGACAGCACGGCACGCGTAATGTCGAGGCCGTAATGCTTGATCGAGTTGAAGATGCGCATCGAGGTCTCGCTGGAATTACGCGACATCACGACAACCTCGACGAAACGCTGGCCGGTCAGCTGATTCAGTTTCAGCAGCGCTTTTACCAAGGCGAACCCGGCGCCAGGTTTGAGGACCTGGTCTTCATTGAGCAACTGGTGACGACGATATTCTTCCAGTCCCTGTTGCCGAAAGATCGCCTCTTCGGTTTCCAGATCGAATAGCGCACGGGATGAAATCCCGATTACCAGCAAATTATCTAAGGACTGCGGCATGGTTGGTAGTCTTGATGTCGATTAGCGAGAGCGCTCATTATAGGCGTTGGGGCAACTATTAACGGATCGCCAGGGACATGCTTGTAATGTGGTGTTTTTTGCAATTTATTCGTCGTATTAAGCCGGCTTTGTTCCTTCGCGTTACGTTACATGTTACGTGTCAAAGGCCGCAGCGGCCGGCACGGCAATGTTATCGTTCCAGGAGTAAAGATTTCTGTTAGTCATTGATTTATAAGTTCTTTTTCTCATTTTCATGGTGTTGGGCGAGCTGCAACTATTGCTGTTTCGAAGGCGTTTCTGGCTGGCACGCTCTTTGCGAAAAGACAGTAGGCATAGCTTTATCCGAGTCATCAAAAAGGGAGATAGATCATGAAAGCATCAAAAAAAAGCGGATTGCTGGCAGCATCCATGTTACTGACAGCATTGCTCGCCGGATGCGGCAGCGGCGGCGGCATACATGCTGATGGCGCCGGCGGCAGTTCAGCTGGTACCGGTCCTGGCGGCACCACACCGACTACCCCGCCCCCAGTCACACCGCCGACACCTCCGACACCACCGACTGCTACATCGAGCAATCTGATCTCGAACGTAGGCACTACCGTATCGAGCGTGGGCACAGCGGTTGACGGTGCCGGCAATACGATAGTCAGCCAGTTGCCACTCACGCCGGCTACCAAGACTGCATTGACTGGCGTGATCGACAATGCCAGCGGTATCGTCACCGTGCTCGGCGGCGGCTTGACTAACGGCCTGGGGCAAATTGGCACGGCGCAGGACCCGGTGGGCATCACAGTCGGTAGTACCGGCGGCGTGGTAGCGCAGGTTGGCGCCACAGTGAATAGCACAGGACAGGTAGTCACCAGCTTAGGCAGCAGTGGTCCGCTTAGCGCCTTGGCGCCGGTAACCGCACCGGTTGGCGGTTTGGTCAGCACCATCGGCAACACCATCTCCGGCACTGTGGCGCCGACGCTCACTACGGCATTGACCACCGGTCCGGTACAACAAGTGACGCAAGCGGTGAGCACTGCGATTGAGCCTTTGACCACCACTGCAGGGACCTTGCTCCAGACCGTTGGCAATACCACAGCGCTTAACCAGCCGGCTAATCTTTTGCTGGGTGTGGTTGGCGGCACTGTTGCCAGCGTCGGGGGCGGCCTGACTAATTCCGGCGTTCCTGTCGTCAGCAATCTCGGCCCGGTAGTGAGCAACACTGGTAATCTGGTTGGCGGCCTGGCTGTCAGCGGCGTGACCGGCACCGGCCAGCCATTATTGGGAAATCAAACCGGCGGCATCTTGCAACCGGTTGACAACGCGCTGCTTGGCGCTCTCGTCGGACCGCTGGCTCCAGTGGTTAGTACTATCAATGGCCTGACTGGCAGCCTCACCGGTGCAGCAGCCGGCGCTGGTAGTGGTCCTCTGGCTCCAATCACTGGTCTGTTGGGGACTTTGGGTGGTGCCGCAGGCGGTGCAGGCGGTAGCAGTCCTCTGGCTCCAATCACTGGTCTGTTAGGGACTTTGGGTGGCGCCGCGGGCGGTGCAGGCGGTAGCAGTCCTCTGGCTCCAGTCACCGGTTTGTTAGGGACTTTGAGCGGGGCTGCGGGTGGTGCAAGCGGTAGCAGTCCTCTGGCCCCTGTGACAAATTTGGTAGCCGGATTGACCTCATCGGTTTCCGCCGGGACTGGCGGCACCGCTGGTGGTGGACAAGCGCCTGGATTGCTGAGCGGTTTGTTGGGAGGTTTGGTTAAAAAATAAGCAGAATGGTGGTTTGTAAAAAAGGCCTTGGTCATGACCAAGGCCTTTTTTGTTTAGCAGAGAGGCTAAACAGTCAAGACGTGAGGAGGCGAAATGACAACGTATGAAATAACAAATTAGTTGCACTGCATGAATTATTGCCGTAATTTAATAATAACTTCACATCGCGACACGTCCCGACTAATTGGGTGGTTTTACCGTCTACAACGAACGAGAGCCGTAGCAGCATGCAACTATTCAAATCGAGGTGTTACCACCGTGCTGCGGTGATCGCGGTCAGCAGTGCTTACTGTCTGATGGCATCGTATTCTTTGCCGGCACATGCGGATGGGCGCAGTCCGCTGCAAGGTAATCCGGCCGATACGTTACCCAAAGCCGAGGCGCCGCCAAGCGCACCGGTGACTATCAATATCCAGACCCAGGCGGTGGATCCAGCGCTGCAAAAATTGTTGGCAAGTCATCTGACGCCCTCGCGTTTCCAGATCGCCGGGGTGAAAACCCTGCCTTTCGATCAGATAGCTGCATTGTTTGCGCCGTTGGCTAACCGCGACACGACAGTCGCCGAATTGCTGGCCGCTGCCAACAAGGTCACGCAGATGTACCAGGACCGGGGTTACCCGCTTTCATTTGCCTTTATCCCGGCCCAGAGTTTCGAGAATAACGTGGTAGTGGTCACGGTCGTCGAGGGCTACGTCAAGAACGTCAAGATCGAAGGTAATCCTGGCGGCAATGAAGAGCGCCTGAAGCAGATTGCTGAACAATTGCAACAAGAACGGCCGTTACGCCGCGCCACTTTTGAGCGGGTCGCCGGCATCCTCAGCCTGCAGCCAGGAGTCAAGATTGTCGCCAACGTAGCACCGCCGACCACCACCGATGGCGCCGCCGATATGGTGCTGACGGTGAAGCGGCGGCCAATCACGGTCGGGGTTGGCGCCGATTACCGGCAACCCGGAATACGCGGTTTACTGACCGCCAGCACCAATGGCCTGACGCCGCTGGGCGAGCAGGTGACAGTCAGCACGCTGCAACCCAGCGGACCGCAGGACGAAAAATATTATGCGATCAATTATGTCCAGCCGATCGGCAATGACGGCCTGTTGGGTAAGCTGAACTGGTCTGATTACCGGGCCAAGCCGGAGAATTCGGCTTTGGAAAGTCAGAACATCCAAAATCGCTATCAAACCAAAACCGTGCACGCTGGTGGCTCTCTCAGTTATCCGGTGATTCTGGATAATACCCATAGCCTGACGGTAACTGGTGGTGCTTATGCCGCCGAGAATAGTCAGGTTCTCACTGCTGCACCTCCTTTAGCGCCAATCTCGATCAAACTTAGTTCGCAAGTGCGGGTATTGAGTGCGGAAGCTGCCTGGGTAGATGTCAAGACCGGGCCGGAAAAACTGCAGCAGACGCGTCAGTTGAGTGTCGGCGTATATAAAGCCATAGACGCGCTCGGCGCCAAACGTGAGAACAGCAACGTCGACCTGGGCTTTACCAGGGTCACCTTGCAAGCGGCGCAATCGAATCAACTGCCGGGCGGCTTCGGTGTTGCGGTGGCCACCAGCGTGCAGTACAGCAGCAATATTTTGCCGACCTCGGAACAAATCGGTTTCGGCGGCAAACTGTTCGGTCTAGCCTATCCGGTGGGTGAATTGGCCGGTGACAAAGGCTGGGGTGTCTCAGCCGAAGTCAATCGCCTGTTCCCGATGAGTTACACCTATCTGAAAACGGTGCAGCCTTATTTCCTGGTGGACCATTCACGCGTGTATTCAAATTCCGGGCCGTTGACCCACGATACCCTGGGTTCTGTTGCGCTGGGGGTACGCTTTTCGGACGGCCGTTATTACACATTGGATCTGTCGCTGGCAAAGCCGGTGGGGGACGTTCCGATTAATTCCAGTTCGAGATCGCCGCGTGTGAATGCATCCTACTCGTATCAGCTGGATTAAATTTCGCGTCATATTTGGGATTGGATATCGACCCGCTCAAACGTTGAAGATATGTCGGAAGCAGCCGGAAAAAAGGTCATTTATGTGTCTTTGCGTAGACATTCAGTCATGTGTCAAACCATCAAGATCAAGCTATTTTTATGATGAAAAAAAAGCTATGAAAATCATATGCCGATAGTTGAATTTTGGTATTGCTTGTAGTTAATTTTTAATTGCTTTAATGAAACTATTTATTTCATAATGCAAAATGGTATTTCAGCGGGGAATTACATTTCTCCTATGAAAAGATGGGTAGAGGAAATGTTCTATTAATAAGTTTCTAAACAGAATATTTATCTTGAGGTAATGTTTATTCAGGGCTATGCTGGTACCGCGTAGTCCGAGATCAGGAGTCGTTATTCACGGTTGAATGTGGAGTCGTATGGCCGTGGATTGCAACACTTAGGGTAGCTGCTTTAACGAGGTATGTGTTTTTTCAGGAGATCACAATGAATGCCAAATTAATGAAATTTCTTCGGGATGAGGATGGTGTTACCGCTATTGAGTATGGCCTGATTGCAGGACTGATTGCTGTAGCGATCATTCTCGGGGCTACGACCATGGGAACCCAACTGGGCGATATATTCGTCAGCATCGGCGGCAAATTAACAACAGCAGCAACTGCAGCCGCAAAATGACAGGAGCAGGCGCTCAATCCAGGAATCGACCGTTGACCGCGTGGCATGCACATTACACCAATGTATAAGTTTTACTAGTTGGAATGACAATGCTGGATACAAGTTTTTTTGTGTCGATACTTTTCCTAGTCTTCTGCAGCGCGATATTTTTGTACGACTACTTGTTTCGCCGCGTGCCGAACAACGTTTTGTTGATTGCTGCAGCTTCTCAATTGGTGTGCCTCGTGCTGTTTGGCAAAGGACTAAATGGGATAGGCTGGTTGAGCGCGTTCTCGGGCTTCGCCATTGGGCTGGCATTTTTCTTACCGTTGTATGCATTGCGAGCGATGGCAGCAGGTGACGTCAAGTTTTTTGCCTTGCTTGGCTTGTTGCTTGGACCTGGCGCGTTATTGCCAGTGTTCTTGATAGCGTCGCTGATCGCCGTCGTTCACGTCGTATTGCTTTACGGCTTCCGGTTGGGAATAGGATCGCGTGTGCAAGCAGCCTTGACGTGGGTGATACACCGGCCTTTGTACCAGCGGATGCTAGAGAAGCGCGGTAACCGCGTTGGTATTCCTTATGCGGCCTACATGGCTCTGGCTGGAGCCTGGATGGGGATGCATGGCGCAGGAGTAGCGCCAGGATTCATTTGAGTTCTCGTTTGTGTCATGCGCGTCAGCGCAACACGCGTCGGTAGTGAACTGATCGTATCTGCGGTAAAGATCGGGAGCAGGGATGTATAACAAATATAAATATGCGGCTCATTCCGATATGGGAGCGAGAGCCAGGACTACAGCCAAGCGCGGTATTGCAGCGATAGAGTTTGCATTGATCTTTCCGGTATTTTTTCTAATGCTGTACGGGATAATTAGCTATGGCATGATTTTCCTGGCGCAGCAGTCAATGACACTGGCCGCAGAGGAGGGGGCGCGTGCCGCGCTGCGTTACACCGCCGTCGATGCCGACCGCGGCACGGCGGCCTGTGCTGCAGTCGCTCCGCTAGTCAGCTGGCTAGTCAACGTCGATACATGCCAACCACCTTCACCGGCTCCATGCGCCGCCCCCAGCAGCGCACGATGCATCACGGTCAAAGTCACTTATCCATATACCACTTATCCACTGGTTCCAGCGTTGCCGGGCCTGGGTGTTGCGCTACCCACCACACTGGGAAGTTCGGCCACCGTGCAAATTGATTGAATATTATCTTGGCATTCGACCGGGAGTTATTTATTTGCTGAGCATATTTCGATTTTTATCGATCACGAGTTGATGAGCCTATGACTCAGTGTCTTTGTCGATTTGAGTTTTGCATGGGAACTACTTTGAACATCTTATCTGTTTGGACGGGCATCGAGTACACGCTATGAATAACCTGACAAAAATTGTTGCAGCAATATTGGTAGTGGCGGCGCTCAGCCTGGCATTTGTGGCATGGTGGCTGGGCAGTCGCCCGCCGCCGCCGATTTCGGCGGCGCCGACCGCGGTGGTCGCCAACACTTCCAAACAATATGAGGTTGTGGTGGCGGCGCGCGCGCTGGCGGCGGGCAAGGCGATTGCCACCGATGACATCAGCTTGGTGACCTTGCCGATCAATCCTGCCGGTGCGTATAGCCAGGCTAGTTCGGTAGTCGGAAAAATTCCCTTGATTGACATCGGTGCCGGTACTCCGATTACAGAAAGCGGCCTGGCGAGCGGCCTGGCAGTGAAATTGGCAGATGGTGAACGCGCGGTAGCGATTCCCGTTGATGAAATTGTAGGCGCTGGCAATCGTGTCCAGGCGGGCGATTACGTGGATGTTTTTTTCACCCTCAAGCAAGGCCAGGAGATTGAAAAATCACAATCGCGTTTGCTCATGTCGCGCTTGCAGGTTCTGTCTTATGGCGCGGCAGTGATCGGTACTGCTACCAGTGGCGGCGGCGCCGGAGCGATACCGAATCAGCAGACCTCGCAATCGGGCCAGCAAGTGCAATCGTCGCAGCAAGCCCAGCAAGTCGCCCGTACTGCAGTGTTGGCGACGCCTGTCGCTGATGTCAATCGATTGCTGCTGGCAACCCAGAACGGCAAGTTGATGCTGGCATTGCGCAATCCTGGCGATGCAACAGCGCCTGATCCAGCATTGTTCCCGGTGCCGACAGCCGTGCTCGCGGGGAAAAAGGACCTGACCCGGGATCAGCAGCAAGCCATGAAGCAGCCCGACAATCAAGCTTTTGCCGGCATGGAGATGAGCGGGTTGACTGGCGACTCCAAATCCGCATCAAGCCGCAAGCCGTATACGAATAACGCCAATAGCGTCGCAGTGCAATCGGGCGCGGCGCAGAACCGCGGTGCCAATAATTCCGGAACAGTCGAAGTGATCCGCGGTACGCAACGAGAGTCAGTGGCCTTTTGAGGCGAAGATGTTTTTCAATGACAGGCCTATATCAATAACAGGATTGACCGCAACTCATGAAAATTCACGACCTAGTTCTGCCATTGCTATTGAGCGCAAGCGTAATTCCGGCATTTTCCATGGCCGCTACCGCGGATATCACCCTCGGAATGCGCGAGCAGCAGAGCCTGCCGGTCGCAGGTACGCTGGAGCGCATTGCCGTAGCCGATCCGGAAGTGGCGGATGTGCTGATGGTACGCGGTTCCGGCGGCAAGAGCGGCAGTGTGATTCTGGTCGGGAAAAAATCCGGTACCACGACGGTGACGGCTTGGACCAAAGGCATGCCGGCTAATACCTGGAGAGTGACGATACAGGGTGACTTGCAGGCTGCCCTGGCAGGACAGGGTGGCGCTGACGTGAAAGTTCGTGGCGCAGCGAGCCTGATCAGTGGCCAGGCGGCCTCGTTACTGGAACATACAAAAAGTAGCGCTGCAGCCGCTGACGCTGCAGGCAAAGGCAAGGTACTCGATATCTCGACCATAGATAGCGGCAACGTGGTGCAGATTGACGTCAAGATTGTCGAGTTCAGCAAAACAGTATTGAAGGAAATCGGGTTTGATTTCTCAGCCGGCCTGAATCGCGGCAACTTCAGTTTTAATCTGGGAAGCAATCTTGCTTCCAACGGCGGATTGTCAACGGTATCGTCGGCATTCGGTCTGCTAACCAAATTTAGCAGAGGTAGTTACAACCTGAGCAGTAACTTGCGCCTGATTGAAGGTAATGGCATGGCGCGCGTATTGGCAGAACCATCCTTGACCGCGCTTTCGGGGCAAAGCGCAAGTTTTCTGGCGGGGGGCGAACTACCTATTCCTCAGTCGGGAGGTCTCGGCACCACCACTATTGTCTACAAACCTTTCGGCATAGGCTTGACCGTGTCGCCGACCATTCTGTCCAAGGGCCGGATCGCTTTGAAAGTTGCACCTGAAGCCAGCGATATCGATTATGCCAATGCCATCAATATCGGTGGTGCCGGCAGTCCATCGATCCCGGCGATTACCACGCGGCGTGCAGATACCACGGTTGAGCTAGGCGATGGAGAAAGTTTCATTATTGGTGGCCTGGTCTCACGCTCCACAAAATCCAATGTTAATAAAATTCCGTTACTTGGAGACTTGCCTATTATCGGCAGCTTTTTCCGTAACCTGAGCTATACCCAGAACGACAAGGAGTTGGTGATTATCGTCACACCACATGTGGTCCAGCCCATCGCAAAGAATGTACCGCTGCCACTGCCGGGCGAAGAACAGGAACGCCGCAATACAGCAGGTACTGCGTGGGGAAGTTATCTGCTTGGAGGAGCCAGCCGGGATGAGTTGCCAGGATTTTCGAAGTAAGCGATAACTATTTGGGCCACATGATGAACGCTCGCAACAAGGCTTTGAATGAACTGACGGCGCTGAGCCGCTTCGTATTCTGCTCGCGTAACAGCACGCAAGCCGAATGGCTCGGCGCAGCCCTGAGTAAATGGGGCACCTTGCTACAAGAAAAAGCCGACGTGGCGGAATTAGTATCACGCATAGTTGAACTCAATCCCTTGCTGGTATTGCTTGATTTTTCCGGGGTTGAGTCAATCAGCGAGCATGGCGGGGTTCTGACCATTGACTCTCTCGGCACCACCGCTCACGCGATTGAATTGGCGCGTGCATTAAGTAAAACATTACCGACGCTACCCTTGGTGGCAGTTGGTTCCATGGCGTTTCCCGAAGGGACGATTGCCGCGTTGCGAGCCGGCGTAAGTGACTTCATTGATGTCAGTGCTTCGGAAGATGAGGCACGCGATGTAGTACAACGTGTGTTGGCCAAAGCTGCGGCGCGAAATCCAGCGCCAGTCAAGCGCGGGCAACTGGTGACATTGCTCGGTGTGCGTCCCGGGATCGGCACCAGCACGCTGGCGGCGCATCTGGCGGACATGATTCAGCAACGCAATACCAGTCACGATGGCAAGCGAAATGCGGCCGACAGTCGTGTGGCCCTGCTCGATCTTGGCCTGCCTGCCGGAGACGGCAAGTTATATCTGAGCGCCAACGGCAATTTCGATTTTGCCGAAGCTGTGCGTAATCTGCGCCGCCTGGACGAAACGCTGGTGCACACCGCGCTACCGCGTAGCCCAGGTGGCGTAACCGTGATTTCCCTGCCGCACAGCTTGAGTGAGATGCGCACCGTTTCGCATCACGATGCGCTGGCTTTGTTGGACCGCTTGCGCCTGTATTTCGATGTGCTGATCGCAGATCTTGGCGGCTTTACCAACCATGAATTCATTGCCAACCTGACCGGGGCGGCCGACCAGGTATGGTTGGTGACGGATCAAAGCGTTGGGGCGCTGGTGTCGCTGGCGGGTACGTTGCAAGAATTGAATGGCCGTCATCCGGATGACGGCAAACGACGCCTGGTAGTGAATCGTTATGACGATCGTTTCGGCATGGCTGCCGGTCAGATTGCCGAGCGTTTCAAATTGCCGTTGCTTGCGACTTTACCGGAACGCACACTGAAGCTGACTGCCAGCGCTAATCGGGGCAAGCTGCTACATGAAGTTGCTCCGCACGATTCCTACGTAAAGGCGCTCGATGGTTTGATCGATGGCTTACTCAGTAATGACGAGACGGTGTCGCACAAGAACGGGGTGGGACGTTGGCTACCGAAAATTTTATTACGAAAATAAGCAGGCCGATTTAAGTACAACGTAAGCGTGATGCGCACCGCGATCTTGGTACCTGTCCAGTAACTGGAAACAAACAGGCAAGGAGCGGCTCCAGATGAAAGACGGGAGATACAAACGTGAGTAACCAGATTGAATTTGCTGATGATGACCAAACGTTTTCGAATACCCAGGAATTCCAGGATATCAAGACGGCGGCCTATGATCATCTGCTGACGCGGATTGAAGAGCTGGGCGCTGAATTCGGGCGCTGGTCGCGCAGTGCGATCCAGCAATTCGTCAATCTGGACGTTGACGGTTTTGTCCGTTTGCAGCGCATCCCCTTGAATGAAGCTGAGGTACGGCAGATTGCCGACGCACTGACCAAAGAGCTCGCGGGCCTGGGGCCGCTGGAAGACTTGTTGGCCGATCCGACCGTCGAAGATATCCTGATCAATGGCTATAACGACGTATTCGTTTCGCGCCACGGCATATTGCAGCGTGAAACATTACGCTTTACCGATAACGCTCATCTGTTGCGTATCGTCCGGCGCATCCTGGCGCCGCTCGGGCGTCGGCTGGATGAATCGAATCCCATGGTTGATGCACGTTTGCCGGATGGCGGCCGGTTGAACGTGGTGATTGAACCGTTGTCGGTGGACGGGCCCATGGTATCGATTCGCAAGTTCCGCAAAGAGCCGCTGAAGCCTACCGACCTGCTCAATCTCGGCACCATGAATGACGAGATCTATGCGCTACTGGATAACGCCGTCAAGGCACGCTGCAATATCCTGGTTTCAGGCGGAACCAGTTCCGGCAAAACATCCCTGCTGAATGCCCTGGCATTTTTTATCCCGGAAGCTGAACGTGTGGTGACCGTGGAGGATACCGCCGAACTTTCGCTCAACCACCCGCATGTGGTGCGTCTGGAATCGCGTTTGGGCGGCTTTGAAGGTGCCGGCGCGGTCAGTATCCGTGACTTGATCCGAAACAGCCTGCGGATGCGCCCGGATCGGATTATCGTCGGTGAAGTACGCGGCGCCGAGGTACTGGAAATGCTGCAGGCCATGAATACCGGTCACGATGGATCGATGGGCACGATTCACGCCAACACCCCGCGCGAATGCTTATACCGGATCGAAATGCTGGCCGGCTTTGCTGGATTCCAAGGCAGCGAAAGCAGTCTCAGGCGGCAGATTGCCGGCGCTCTCGATTTCATCGTGCAAATTGGCCGGCTTTCCAATGGCCGCCGCCGTATCGTGTCGATTACCGAAGTCACCGGCATGGGCGACAACATCATCACCCTGCAAGAACTGTATAAGCACGAGAGCTATATCGGCCCGGACGGCGAAGAAGCGGATCGCTGGGTATCGCTGGGCATCTTCCCGCATGCACCCAAATTGCAACGGCAGCGCCAGCTTGGCCAGCAAAGCACTGGCAGTCCGAATACCGGTGGCTTTGGTCAAAACACCAGTACGCAACCTGGAAGACGCTAGTCATGCATATCGTTCTTTGGTTACTTGCTGCGGCTCTGCTAATGGCAGGCACTGCGCTATGGCTGTGGCAGCGCGCGCAACAACGTTCGCGGCAAGATCTCAGCGCTGCGTTCGTGGAAAGGCAGATTCAAGGAATGCAGCCGGTGCAGCAGCAGTTTCAAGGCGGGAACGAAACGGCGCCGCATTTGCAATTGCAAATAGAAGCTTTGCGTCATTTCTTTTTGCGCGCAGGGATTCAGCAACCTGACGGCAGGTTGTATTTTCAGTTGCTGGTGCCTGGCGTCGGCCTGACCTTGTTGGCTTTGTTGTTCGGTGGATGGCTTTCGGCGCTGGGAACGTTGTTCTTATACATAATGCTGATGATTTTTTATTTTTGGTTAAGAAGTTCGAAATTGCAGCGCACTATGGTGCGGCAATTGCCAGGATTCCTGGACACTTTGGTACGCCTGGTCACCATTGGCAACAGCATAGGCGCGGCTTTTCAAACTGGCATCGTAGGTGCCGAGGGACCGTTGCGGGTAGTACTGGATCGTGCCAACCGACAAGTGCAAGCCGGGGTTGACCTGGAACATGCTTTGCGCCAGCAGGCAGCAATTTTTCGATTCAAGGAACTCGATTTGGTGGCTGCGGTGATCGGCGTTTCTTCACGCTTTGGCGGACGTTCCGATTTGGTTCTGGAACGCATGGCGGCATTTATGCGTGATCTGGAACACGCTCAAAATGAGTTGGTCGCTCTATCGGCGGAAATCCGTCTGTCAGCCTGGATCATGGGTATCTTGCCTGCCGCTATCGGTTTGTTCCTGATTATTTTTAATAACAATATGTTTCTCAATATGTGGCATGACCCCATTGGGAAAAAAATGTTGATCGGTGCAGTCGTTCTCGAAGTGATCGGTGGTTATGGCTTGTTTCGACTGGCGAAGTCGGTCTGACTGCAAGTTTGATGTTGAGTGCTACATGAGGTGGAATTACGTTGAATACAACGCAACATACGCTGATTATCCTGGCGATCCTATTGATGGCAGCTGCTCTGTTGTTGGTGGGTGGGGCGCTGATAGCAAGGGCGTGGCGGCTCAAACGCAATCTGGCCACGATTGATCAAAAAATCGCTGCACACGACAGGCCCGTGGCTATGCCTCATGCGCAGACTGAACCGCCAGGCTGGCGCGAACGCCTGATTGCGCTCAGTGCGAATTGGCTGGATACCCCGGTGGGGCGCCAGTTGGTGGCGGAGGAAGATCGTCATCTGTTAGATCAGTGCGGTGTCAACGATACGCGTGGACAGTCTCAATTCTTTTTGGCTCGGGTAGTGTTGGCGATCAGTTTGCCGCTGCTGGGGCTGTTGCTGTTTGATCGCGGAAGATGGTTATCACTGCTGTTGATTCTCTTTTTTGGCATCGCCTTGGGATACATGTTGCCAAAGTGGGTGATGCAGCGGGTTGCGCGCAAACGCCAGCGCCAGGCTGCCGACGAACTACCATTGTTGATTGACCTGCTGCGCTTGTTGCAGGGCGTCGGTTTGTCGGTTGACCAGAGCTTGCATGTCATTGAAAACGAATTTAGTAATGTATTGCCGGTACTGGGTGAGGAGCTGACGATCGCCGGTCGCCAATATAGTACAGGACGCAGCAGGGAACAATCGATGCGGCGATTTTCCTCGGTGTTCGACAACGAGGACTTGCGCGCCGTATCGCGTCTGCTGGTGCAGGTGGAGCATCACGGCGGCGCGGTGCAAGAACCGCTCAAATTGTTCAGTGAACGGATTCGCGAACAACGCAAACTGGATATGAAAGAAAAAATAGGGAAGCTGACGGTAAAGATGACTGGAGTCATGGTGCTGACTCTGCTGCCTGGATTATTGGTGATTACCGGTGGAATGGGCTTTTTAGCCGTAATCCGGGCGCTCTCGAAAATGAGTGGGAAAATATGAAACCTTTTCTGATACTGGAAAACACGACCAGCCGCGTGCCGCAACATTTTCTATCGTCCTGGACTTTGCCATTTTCCATCGTACTGCTGTCAACGTTGCTAGCTGGTTGCGCCACCAATTCTGCAAAGATGTATGCGCAACAGATCGAAGCTGCGCAACTCCGTCAGGAGGCAGAGGAAAAGGCTCCGACGCCTGATAACAAGGGCATGTATCTAGGGGTGATTCGGCAAATGCAAGAGCAGGGCATGTACTTTGCGTCGCTGGCGCATATCGATGCCTACGAACAGCAAAACGGCAGTACTCCGGAAATCCAGCGTTTGCGCGCTGACGCTTTGCGTGAAACTACGCAGAGCGCTGCTGCGGATGCTGCTTATCGCAAATTATTGAACACGTCCGAAGCTAGTGCCGCCTGGCACGGACTGGGCTTGATGGCGGCACAAAGCGGTGACTACAAGGCAGCCACCACTGCGTTGCGGGAAGCTGCAAAACGCGAGCCGACCAATCCCGTGATGTTGAGCGATCTTGGTTATGCGATGTTACGTAGTGGTGATATCGCGGCTGCTCGCGTGCCATTGGCGCAAGCTGCGGAACTGGCGCCTGATAATCGCAAAATGATAGGTAATCTAGCGTTGTTTTTGCTGGTTTCAGGCGATGCCGGAAAGGCGCGCGCAGTAATGGACAAGGCGAACTTGTCGACGGAAAGTCGTGCCACCGTGTATCGATTGGCTGCGGAAATCGGTCAACAACAACCTGTAGTGGTTGCGGCCCAAGATTCAGCTGGCAGCACAAAGACCATCGTAAAAGGTTCTGCCGCCACAGCTGCCAAAAATGCAGATTCAGTGCTATCACCAGCCACACCGTTCCAGTCGATGCTGGACCGGTTTGGCAACGGTGGATGAATGTCATGCAACTAAACTTTTGCTCAAGAGGTATGCAATGAAAGCGCAAGGAATTCTTGGTCTGTGCATTCTGTTCGGTGGCTCGGTATTACTGGCCGTTGCGGGAATTCCGGACGCGTGTGCACAGTCCAATTCGCGGCTCACGGGAAAGCTGCTACAAGAACCGGTAGCCGCCACGACAAATGCATCAGTACCGACGGCGCAGCCTACAGCCGTCGCCGCATCTTCCGCTCCACGGACGACTACCGCCGCGCCAACGCAGATGCGGGAAACTCCTGTCTCGGCAGAGCGGGAAGCGAGAATACGTGTTGGTGATGTCACGCATACCTTATTACAGGCGCAAGCTGATGGCCGTGTCGCTGGTCCTCGATTGCCAATGTTGGGCGCGACGGCCGACGCGAGCTGGCAGCGTTATCTGGATAGCTTCAAACATCCGTTGCCGGAATTTTATGAAAATGAGGTATCGAACAGTAGTTCAAGAAAATAAATTTGAATACGGATAAAGATATCAAATTGGTGCCAACTTTCATGAGATTACGTTCGAAACCTGATGCTGATCAACCTTCATCCGTGCGCCAGAAACGGTGTAAGGATGACTGCCAACACGGTTCGATTGTGATCATGGCTGCAATTTGCTTGTCCATCATGGTCATCTTGTTGTCGTCAATTGACATTGGTTATTTGTTTTATATGAAGCGTGATCTGCAAAAAGTGGCTGATCTGGCGGCGCTGGCCGGGGCTCAGCAGCTCGTTACAATGGGCAATCCCACCACATGCGTGCCGCTGGTGGTGCAGGCGGCGATTGGTAACGCGCAGGCCAACGGTTTCTCGAATGCTCCCCCGAATGCAATGGCAAATGCAATTAACCCGATTTGCGGCGTATGGAATCCGGCTGCCAATCCGGCCCCCGATTATTTTTCTGTTCCCGCGCCCGCGGCGGGAACGTCTCTGAACGCAGTGAAGGTCATAGTGTCGCAGACTGTGCCGGTATTCTTTGGTTTGGGAGGGCGTGCTCTCAGTGCTGAGGCGATTGCATCTGGCAGCAGTCCTATTGCAGCGTTCTCTATCGGGACAGGATTGCTCTCTCTATGCACCGCTAACGGATCGTTGACAGCGCTCTTGGTCAACGGTCTTCTAGGAAGTAATATTTGCTTGTCTCTAGCCTCGTATAATGGACTGCTTGGAGCGCAGGTTTCATTGCTGCAGGTGCTTACCAATATGGGTCTGACTGTCGGCAGCATTGATCAAGTAATAAATGCCAAGGTATCGCTGGGGCAACTTGTCAGTGCGAGCATACAGGCTCTGTCAGCTACGTCGCCGACAAACCTTGATATTGCCGCTATCAATAAAGACCTCGTGAAGTTGACTTCTGGACCATTGAGCGCGATTCAGTTCAAAATTGGCGATATTTTGAAACTGAATCCAGCTGACGGAGTAGCGGCGTTGAGCACTCAGATCAATGTCCTTGATTTATTGAATATAGGGACCCTTCAACTCGCAAACGGAAATAACCTGATTAATCTTGGCGCCAATGTAGACCTCGGTCCGTTGGGACAAGTCGGGCTGCAATTAAGAGTGATTGAACCGCCACAGATGGCTGTCGGCTCCCCAAAAAGCGCAGTGGCGAAGTCGGCCCAGGTTCGGCTGGCGCTCAACGTGAACGCGTTGCTGGGCTTGGTTAATCTTCCTCTTTTCATTGACGTTGCTCCAGGCATTGCCCAGCTCGACAGCGTGCAATGCAGTGCACCGCAAAGCGCGAAATTCAATGTGACAACAGGGGTAGCACAAGTTTGTCTGGCAAAGGGGCAGAATGCCATGAGTCAGCCAGGGTCGTGTCCTGATATAACTGACCCCACAAATCAGGTGACGGTATTTCCCTTGGTGACTCTCGGCATCAACACATTGCCGACAACTCAATCTCAAACAGTGCCGTTGTATCCGCCGCCACTTCCGGGCGTTTCTCCAAGCGGCCCTAGCAGCCAGACCGTTGGTTCTTCCTTAAGCACGACCTTGGGAGGAATTATCACATCAAAAAGTTTTTCTTTTGGAGGAATCCTAAGCCTTCTGAACCCATTGTTGATGACTTTGGGCGCTGTGTTAAACCCGGTGTTGGCAGCTGTTGGCGGCGTACTCGATACGTTGTTTTCAGCATTGGGAATCGGCGTTGGTCAGAGCACGCTGAATTTGTCTTCCATCACCTGCGGCAACGTGAAGCTGGTCTATTGAGCTATATGATGAGAATACTGCGATGACAAAAAAACGGCGCACGCCAAATCGTCCAGCCTGTGCGATTTTGAGCGACGGAGACTGAAAAGAAATGACCATGCAAAACAAACCTTTGCAAGAAAGTCTCGACATATACGTATGGGAAGGCAATTCCGATATTGCCGACCGGATTTCGCAATGTCTGGCGAGTTTCGATATTGAAGTGATTCGTGCCGACGGCTTGCCGGTGACGCGTGATCAGGTGTCGTCGCGGCCGTCGCTGGCGGTGATTTCGGTGACGGTGATCGAGCAGGCCGAGTTCTCTGCCGACGCCTGGCAGAAATCGCATGGCATGCCGGTGATCTGGGTGGCCGAAGTCGGACGCACTGCCAATCCGCGCGTGTATCCGGTCGAATATTCGCACATCCTGATGCTCGATTTTACCTGTGCCGAATTGCGCAAGCTGGTGTTCCGCCTGGCTTCCGAGCTGCATGCCAGCGCTAGCGCGGATCGTGCGCCACAGCCACTGATTGCGCAGTCCGAACCCATGCAGATGCTGGTGGCCGAAGCTGAAGCCTTCGCCGATTGCGAATCCAGCGTGTTGATCATCGGTGAGACCGGGGTTGGCAAGGAACGCATCGCGCAGCTTTTGCATCAGCGGCATGGCCGTTATCGCCACGGGCCGTTTGTCGCCGTTAACTGCGGCGCCATTCCGGACGGTTTGTTCGAGTCGCTGTTTTTCGGACATGCCAAAGGCGCGTTCACCGGTGCCTTGCTGGCGCACAAAGGCTATTTCGAACAGGCCGATGGCGGCACCTTGTTCCTCGACGAGATCGGTGATTTGCCGTTGTACCAGCAAGTCAAACTATTACGCGTGCTGGAGCAAAGCACGGTTACCAGGCTTGGTTCGCAAACCGAGGTCAAGCTGGATTTCCGCCTGGTGGCGGCGACCAATCGCAATTTGCGCGAGCAGGTGCAGCAAGACATGTTTCGCGCCGACTTGTATTATCGGCTGGCAGTCATCGAGCTGCGCGTTCCTAATCTGGAAGAGCGCGGCAGAATCGACAAGATCGCGATTTTCAATACACTGCTGGCTCAAACCTACGATCAGATCCCGCAACCGCCGGACTGGCTGCTGGAACTGGTGGCAGAAGCGAAATTTGCGGGCAACGTGCGTGAACTGCGCAACGTGGCGGAGCGGGTTGGCATCATTTTTCGCCAGTTAGGCGTCTGGGATCGTGTCCGCATCGATCGCGTGTTCGACAAACTGGGCACCATGGAGCGGGTGAACGAGGGTGGCGATCTGACAGCGGTACGGAAAAAATGGGATCTGGCCGAACGCAGCAGGATTCTTTCCATGCTGGATGCCAACGGCTGGCGGCGCCAGGATACCGCGCATGCATTGGGCATTAGCCGTAAGGTGTTGTGGGAAAAAATGCGCAAATTCCAGATTGCGGACACCGAAGCTATCGGCGAGGCCGAATAATTGGACGTGATAGAGTGTTAAAATGGCAATAGAAATGGTTTAAGTAAAAACAGTGCCCAGCAACAACAGGATTGCAGATAAAATTGGCCACTAGCTGTAACTCATACCGACAAAACTAATGTTAGCGAAGGAATCAGGGGATGAAAGTGAATGTATGCAAAGCAGTCCGCGGTTTAGGACTCGGAATGCTTATTGCAGGCTTGTCGGTCAACGCACTGGCGCAATCGTCTACAGCAAGTCCCGCGCCGACAACAGTTTCAACTACTCCGGCCACAGTTGCAGCTAAGCCTGCGGTCAGTGCCAGCGCCAACAGCACCATCAGCGAGTTGCAGCAATTGATGCAGAGCCAGGGTGTGAGCGAATTGCGTACTACCTATAACGGTAACTACGGCGCTAGCCAGTTGTTCAAACCGGATACCCGTACTTATTATGTCGCATTGTTCCAACAAAAGAATTTCTGGCGCGTCGTAAAAACCATGTCGGAAACGCAGGCCGAGCAGGTCTACAAGAGTTTCGTCGGCCAGACCGAGAAACTGGCTGAAGTAGATATCCGCCGCATCAAGCTGGAAGCCGAGAAGCAATACACCGAGCAGCTGATTGCGGCTCAGGAAACCAGACTGAACGCCTTGCAAAACGATCTGGTGGTTCAGCAACAGCAAGAACAGAACGTCTCGGTCCAACAAGATCAGGCACGTCAGCAAGCGCAGCTGCTAAGCAGCAAGCAGCAAGCGGCACGCAGCGAGTTGCAGGGCTTGCAAAGCCGTATCCGTACACTGGAAGCACAGCAAACCGTACTGGATAGCGGCAATTTCGGTAGCGCCAAGACTAGCAAGAAATAACGCCGGCAACATCGGGCCAGGCAATCGGGTTTGGTGCTTAGGCAGAAAATACATCGGGATGCGTACTTCGACGCATCCCGATTTTTTTTGCGAACACCGATTTTTGACCAGGCGGGTATACGGCATTACGTCGCAGTCCCCGGAGTCTTGACTGGTGCGGGAAATTATCTGGACAATCCTGGGTACAAAAAAGGGAAGGGTACGGCGCGGTATTGCCGAAGGTAATAGCGGCTACTTCATTGCTGGTATTTATTCTTTGGTAGAAATGAAAAACGTTCCTATGCAGGAGTGTATTCATTTTGGTGCGAAAGCCGGAATCGAACCGGCACGCTGTCTCCAGCGCGGGATTTTTAGTTCTAAGTAATATTCTTTAAAATCAAATAATTAGCTTTGAAATCGTTCCGCAATTTTTAAACTTCAGCAGTCTGCAAAGTCAATGCGTCCGATGACGTCGGCGGCATTGAGTCTGCCGATTGCCGTCGTCTGGGTCGGGCTGCAATAGGCAGTGTCACCGGCAAGCAACAATATGCCTGCAGGAGTGAGGTCAAATCCATCGCCCTTGGCCGTATATATTTGTTGCATTTCGTCAATATTCATTTCATTATTGATGATAACGAGTTGCGTCACAGATTCTTCTGAATATGAACATGGATGGGAACCTATCAGGGCATCGTCCATTTATCGTCCACAACGCATCTGGAAGCCAACGCAGTCAGTCCATCAAGTAGCAACTGCGTGCGAAATAACTTGCTGTCGATGAGAAGCCAGCCGAACAAAATTACGCTGGCAATCATCAAGATTCACCCTGCTATCGTCAATTTCCAGAGTGTTTTCTCGTAGGGATCGGGGGCGGATTTGAATTTGCGTAGTTGCACCAGATGGCTATGGTCCTCGAGTCACAGCACGGTTGACTTCAAGTCTGTCAAACATCCTGCGGTGCTTGCTCGACCAATTACTCCACCAGCTACCTGTGATGTAGCGGCAATTCCTGAATCTTCGCCGCGAGATTGATCAGTTCCGATGCAGGCTTCTTCATACCTTTTGCGGCCACATCTTTGCCGCAGATGCCGGCTTCGCTGGTGCTGGCAGTCAGAAGTCAGAAGTTAGAAATTGAGAAAGGGCTGTCAGCAAAATTTGAGGAACATCACAATCTGACTTTTTGTCAGGAAATCGACAATGCTCTATGGGGTATCCGTCTATTGAATAATTTAAACACAATGGTTTAAGCAGTCGCTCTTGCGCTGGTGCCCGACATAGAAAATATGGCGGGATGAACAGAAATTGTTAAGAATTAAATTCAAAGGGGGAGATAGATCATGAATCGAATTTATAAAACTACCTGGAATGAACAAACCGGCACTTATGTAGCGGTTTCGGAAAATACTAAAGCACGCGGCAAGCGTAGTAGTCGTAAAGCTGCAGTGGGGCTGAGCGCCGCAGCATTTTCGTTGTTTTTCGCGTCAGGTTCAGCACAAGCCGCTAATAATCTTGTTAACGCTTGTACCGGGGTAAGCCTTCCTACATCGGTCGTTACCCAAATTCTAACGCCTTTGGTAAATCAGCTAAATAGCATTCCCATAATCGGCGGACTGATCAACCTCGGTGGCGTCACTTCAGGCAGCCCGATTTCCGTGAGTGCGTTAACCACCGGAGGTGCGGCAGTAGATACTACCCAGCCATGCATCTCTCAAAATAATGGCTTCTCAATGACGACGCCTGCAGGCATTGCCTTTGGCGGCAACATGATCACGGGTTTGGGTAACGGTTCGACTGCGAATGCGGGTGAGATAGATTCGATTGCTATTGGCAATAATGCGGCAACTGATGCAACGGCTTTAAAGTCAATTGCTATTGGCACCAATGCTTCTGTGGCAGCAAATGCCACGAATGCCGTGGCGTTGGGTAGCGGGGCAACGGCCAGTACGGCCAACAGCGTGGCGCTGGGAGCTGGCAGCACGACCAGTGCCGCAGTTGCTACGACGGGCACAACTATTGCCGGCAACAGTTATACCTTTGCTGGCGGCGCACCGGCGGGTGTGGTGAGCGTGGGTTCTGTGGGCAACGAACGCCAAATTCAGAATGTGGCGGCCGGTCGGGTGACGGCGACATCGACGGATGCGATCAACGGCAGTGAGTTGTTTGCGACGAATCAGGCGATCGGCAAATTGAACACAGGCGGAGC
>NZ_FOQI01000007.1:182533-248105 GCF_900113705.1 Collimonas sp. OK307
GCGGCGGCATCAAGTATTTCCACGCCAATTCCATATTGCCGGACTCGCAGGCAACCGGTACCGATAGTGTGGCGATTGGACCGAATGCCGTATCCACTAATGCCAACAGCGTGGCGCTCGGGGCAAATTCGACAACGTCGGTTGGCGCACAAACGAGTTACGCAGCTTATGGACTCACCGCATTGCAGAATTCGGCGGGAGAGGTATCGGTCGGCTCTGCCGGCAATGCGCGCAAAATTACCAATGTTGCTGCGGGTAGCGCCGGCACTGATGCGGTGAATGTCGGTCAGTTGCAGGCGGTGGATAGCAAATTGAACAATGTCGCTGCTGATGCTTTGTCTTGGGATCCTACGGCAAACGGTGGCGCTGGAGCTTTTAATGCGAAGCATAACGGTGCCGGTCCAAATAAAATCACCAGTGTCGCGGCCGGTGATGTAAATGCCACCAGCACCGACGCCGTCAATGGCAGCCAGTTGTTTTCCCTGGTCGGAAATGCCAGCACCTCCTACACCACCACTAACGGCACCGGTGTCAGATATGCGCGTACTAACGACACAGGCCTGACGCCTGACGATGCATACGCACAGGGCGCGGGATCGACTGCATTGGGATATCAGGCTACTGCCTCTGCTGTCAATTCCTTAGCACTCGGTAACGGCGCCAAAGCGAATTTTTCCAATAGCATCGCATTAGGTGCGGGATCGGTCGACATAGTAGGGGCGCTTAATAATTACGTTGCTTATGGACTAGCTTCACCGTCTTCGTCATCGGGGGAGCTCAATATCGGTAATCGGCAGATTACCGGATTGGCGCCCGGGAAGAACGATACGGATGCAGTAAACGTCGAACAGCTTAAGGCTGCTTTGGCGAATAATAACTCCGGCAGCAGTGGTGGCGGTGGCAGTGGCAACGGTGGCGGTACGTCTACCGGGAAAAATCCCGTCACTTACGACGATGCCGGCAAGACCAGCATAACGGCCAATCCCGGCGGTGCTCCGGCGCAATTGCATAACGTCGCTAATGGTGTCGCGAATAATGACGCCGTCAACGTCGGTCAGTTAAACACAGGTATCAGTAGTGCGGTATCGCAAGCGAACAGCTACACCGATGGCAAACTGCAAAATATGCAAGGCAATATTGACAAAAACCAGCATGACGCCGATGGCGGTACAGCTGCAGCAATGGCAGTTGCGGGCTTGCCCCAACCATCAGCGCCTGGTAAGAGCATGGTTTCTCTGGCGGGTAGTACCTATCAAGGGCAGAGTGGCATGGCCTTGGGCATCTCGACAATTTCTGAAGGCGGAAGTTGGATCTACAAGGTTGCTGCGACGTCAAGCACCCGTGGTAAATCGGGCGCCGTAGTAGGAGCCGGTTTCCAGTGGTAACGAAAAAGATCATGACTTGTGTCATTGATCGGATGGGGTATGAATCGTAATCAACGTATATCCAGAGGGATAAAATATGAAGCAGCAATTGGCGGGACCGCGGAGCGTGTGGGGGCTGGCGTTCGGGGGATTATTGCTAGTAATCGCCAACGGTGTGTCGGCACAGGGAAAACCTGAAGAGTTTCCTGATAAAAGCAAGGCCACTCTCAAAGACGGTACTTTTGTGTCGATTGAAAATTTGCGCAATGTCGGCATTGGCTTAACCAAAGATCAGATGTACGCATTGTTAGGGCCGCCACATTTTCACGAAGGCGTTTTTGGTATCAAGACGTGGAATTACGTCTTCAATTTCCGCCAGGGCGATGCCGTTGTAACCTGCCAGTATCAAGTGCAATATGATGAAAAAAAATTGGTCCGCGGTACTTACTGGAATAAATCAGGTTGTGCCGATTTTCTAAAAGAAAAAATAGCGGCGGTACCTGTACCCGAAAAATTGGCGTTGCCGTGATTGCATGTTTGCAACCCAATCGACGTGTGGCCTTGAATGTCGGTGGTGAGCGGGGTTAGGGGGAAATATCGGTCAGAGCGCTTTGCGATTGAATGCGTAGAATCCCTGATTGATGTTCTGTGATTTTCTGGCTAACTTCCGTATTCATTGCCGGTAGGAGTCAGCCGAATAAGCACGCAATGTTTTATCTATTTAGAGAAATCATGCCATTATCATTTAGGAATTTTAAGTATGTTGGTGTGTTTGCCATTGGCCTGATGTTAAGCAGCAGCTATGCTCTTGCTCAAACATCAGCAACTTCATTGGATGCGGCGGTGAGAGCAGCGACGCAATGGGCGACATTGGCAGATCCAAGTCAAGCCGTTCGTATGTGGACCTCGAGCGAATCTGTTATGAAAAAAAGTATTAGCAAAGAGGACTGGGCTAAATACTTGAATTCTGTGCAGAGTCAACTAGGAAGCATCAATACTCGCGAATGGGTGCAAATTGCGCGCCTGACGAACCCAATAAATTTCCCGCCTGGAGAATACGTCAACATCGCATTTTTTTCCCATTTTTCTAAAGCGTCGGCGGTGGAAAAAATTTCGCTGGTACAAACTCCAGCCGGCTGGGTCCCCGTGGGCTACGTTGTCACAAAAGTTGAATTGCCTCCCGCCCCTGCGGCCGTACCTGGGAAATAAGGTAGGGCTGTTCTTGAGGCATTCGAAATTCGGGATATTAAATAAATACTTATGGGACCTGCGGACTAACAGCTCGTCGCTCTACCTAATTGAGCTATCGTGGAATTGGGAAATAATTTTTTTGCGGAAAAAATACCAGATTGCGGAAACAATGAAAAAAGGCCCTCAAGTCTGAGAGCCTTATATTCATTGGTGCCGAGAGCCGAAATCGAACCGGCACGCTGTCTCCAGCGGGGGATTTTGAGTCCCGGGTAATATTCTTTAAAATCATGTACATAGCTTTGAAATCGTTCCGCAATTTGTAAACTTCAGTAGTCTGCAAAGTCAATGTTTGCGAGATCCCCATATTTTTTGCGGAACGAATTTTTGTCATTTTGTGGGCCCCACGAGCTTGCCACGTCGGTGCCGGACATAGTGCGAAGTTATGACCAGCGATGGATGGCCTGGCTGGCTTTGGGCCGCTCCCATGCCGCTGTTTTCTACTTTACCTATTATTCTTCGCGCAACCAGGTTTGTGAACGACCAAGCAAGGGTATTCCGATATAGCCGCGCACGTTCAGTTTCTTGCCATTGTCGATGAGAGTCATCTTACCTTTGTAGGTATTGCCGCTATCCGGATCGAACAGCCGGCCGTCAACGTATTCGTTGCTGTTTCCTTCGTGCTTCATCCCGGTCATCACCGTCATGCCAAGGATGGGTTGGTCTTTCAGTGCGCCTTCGCATTTACCGCATTTGGGATGTTGATCTTCACCAGGCTCGCGCAGCAGCTTTTCGACCTTACCCAGAAATTCGCCGTTCGATTCGGTGACGCGCATTAGCGATCTTGGTTTACCGCTGTGATCGTCGATGGTTTTCCAAAGGCCGATCGGTGAGCTGACGGTGTCCTGAGCAGAACCTCCAAAAGCTAACAACGCGCTGCTTGCAATTGCCGCCATCAAAATTTTTTTCATGACTTGTCTCCTGTATTTATTGCGCCAACTGCATTGTTGCAAGCAGGCGTGATTTTATGAATCGGGCTTTCCCGTTGTCATGCATAGTCAAGTGAGGAAGTACGAAGCGATACTAAGAGATCAGCCACTCTTGCAATATGGCTGAATATCTCAAATTCATTGCAAAAAGCGTCAACCCGTTGTGCGTTGCCGCAACTGCAAGGCAAGCCGCAAGAACAGCTGACGGAATAAGCGCCGTCGCGCTTTCAATTAAGAAGAAAGTGGTTTGAAAGCGAACTACCGGCGCTGCCGATAGGTTCCAGGTGCACTACCGGTCCAGGTCTTGAATGCGCGTTGAAATACAGCCTGATCGGAAAATCCGAGTTCCGCAGCGAGCGTCGCCAGTTGTACCGTTGATGTATTCAGGCGCATGATGGCCAAGTCCCGCCGCAGCTGATCCTTGACCATCTGGAAGGAGCTGCCTTCGTCGGCCAGATGCCGTTGCAGTGTGCTGACCGACATGTGCAAGGCGTCGGCCGTCGCCGGCAAGTCGGGCCACTGTGGCCGAATCTTCTGCAGGTAAGTCCGTATCCGTTCGCTTGTTGCATCGTCATTGCGTTGCGGTATCACTACATTGCGTGGTGACTGCAACAGGAAGTCGCGTAGCGCCGCCTCGTCACGGCGCATTGCCGTCAGCAAGTTTGCAGTAGGGAACCACATAGCCGATTGCGGCTGGTCGAAGCGGACTCTTCCAACGAACAGCTTGTAATATTCGTTCGCTTGCGGCGGACTGGGGTAGGCAAAATCGAAACCGAATGGCCGGATCCGGCCTCCATGCAGCCATACCACCAGGCGAGAAATTATCCGCAACAGCAACTCATGCACGAAGATCCGATCTGGATAATATGCCGTCGGCACGATAATGCGCAGTCCCGTCAACTGGTCTTCCCGAACGACGTCGAATTGCACGTCGTCCTGCAGCAACTGAAATCCAGAACATAGCCGGCGTATCGCCGTCTCTACCGTTGTCGCGCCCAGTGTGCTGCGCATCACGAATGCAAGGCTGCCATGTCGTAGCGGTCGTGAAAAAAATCCCAGCCCTTCGTCATCGTGTTGTTTCATTAATACTTCAAATAAGGCTACATACTGTTCTGCTGTGACACGTCCTTCTGGTTCGTCGAGCAGCGCCAGCGGAATACCTGCCTGCAGCAGGCATTCTTCGGACGATGCGCCGCCGGCGCAGATGCCGGAGAGCATGCCGCGCACAAACGCTACCGAGATTGTTACCGGGGGATTTAGCATGAAGTCAGTTGTATCTTAATAACTTGAGGTATTTTGCAATACAAACTATGTGAAGCGCAATAGCGTTGCCACAAGGACGGTCCTATGATTTGTTCATATAAGAACAGCGCCACATTTGGAGCGCCATTTAATTCAGGAGACAGACATGTACATCACCCAGGGATTGCATCGTGCGCTGCAGCAAAAGCCGGATGCGATAGCTGTCCGCTATGCCGGCAATGAGCGCAGCTACAAAGAATTCGTCGAACGCGTAGCCAGGCTGGCCGGCGCGCTGCAAGCGTTAGGCATGGCGCCTGGCGATCGCGTGGCGATGCTGGCGCTTAATTCCGACCTCTATCTGGAATATCAGTTTGGCGTGCCATGGGGGGGCGGTGCGCTGAATCCTTGCAATATCCGCTGGAGCGCGGCGGAGATCATCTATTCCTTGCAGGATTCCGAATCGTCCATCTTGATTGTTGACGATGCCTTCAAAGCAATGGCCGGGCAGATCGTCAAAGACGCAAAAAGTGTGAAGCACGTAATTTATGCGGGACAAGGCGAAGTTCCGACTGGCATGCTGCGCTACGAAGCCTTGCTTAGCGCTAGCGAGCCGATCGAGGATGTATGTCGCCGCGGCGACGATCTTGCCGGTATATTTTATACAGGCGGGACCACCGGCTTCCCCAAAGGCGTGATGCTCAGCCATCGCAACCTGTGCACATCCGCCATGATAGGCATGGCCGAAGGTCTGGCGCAGGTCGGCCGCACCTACCTGCACGCAGCGCCGATGTTTCACCTGGCCGATTTTGGCATATCACTGATGCACTGGGCCTGCGGCAATACGCATGCCGTCATACCGATGTTTACGCCCGAAGCCGTACTCGCCAGCATTAGCCGCGACCGCGTGACCGACGCGCTGCTGGTGCCTACCATGATCCAGATGCTGGTGGACCATCCGGCGATGAAGAATGCCGCCGATCTAAGCAGCCTGAAACGCATCAGCTATGGTGCTTCGGCGATTTCGGAAGCGGTTCTCGACCGTGCCATGCTGGTGCTGCCGGGAGTCGACTTTGTCCAGGCTTACGGCATGACCGAGTTATCGCCAATCGCCACAATCAACCATGCCTGGCATCACACGGTAGAAGGCCGCAAGGAAGGCAAGTTGCGCTCGGCCGGCCGGGCATCGTTTGGCACGGAAGTGAAGATAGTCGATGCCGACGGCGTCGAAGTACCGCGCGGCACGGTCGGTGAAGTGGCCGTCCGCGGCGGCAATGTCATGCTGGGCTACTGGAAAAGCCCTGAGCAAACCGCTGAAGTCATCGTTAATGGCTGGATGCATACCGGCGACGGCGCATATATGGACGAGGATGGCTTCATCTTCGTCGTCGATCGCCTGAAGGACATGATCATCAGCGGTGGCGAAAACATTTTCTCTGCCGAGGTCGAGAATGCGATCGCCCAGCATAGTGCGGTGGTGGCCTGTGCGGTGATCGGTATCCCCGACCCGGCATGGGGCGAGACCGTGCATGCGGTTATCACGATCAAGCCGGGAAGTACGATAACGACTGAAGACGTTATCGCCCACTGCAAATCGCTGATTGCCGGCTACAAATGCCCGCGTAGCGTCGCGTTCGTGGATGCGCTACCGCTGTCGGGGGCGGGCAAGATACTCAAGACCAAGCTGCGGGAACCGTTCTGGGAAGGCCGGAGCCGTAAGGTCGGCTAAGAAAACAATTCTGTGTAGAAAAATTTTACGACGGGGCGGTGTGATGCCGACTCCCCGGTGTGATGTTTCGTTTAAAGGAAAATATTATGACACAACAAATTCTAGTGGCCGGCGTCGGCATGGTCCCGTTCATGAAGCCTGGCGCCAGCGGTTCGTATATTGACATGGGTGCACAAGCCATCCGCCTGGCCTTGGCGGACGCAGGCATTCCATATGAGAAAGTGCAGCAAGCCTACGCCGGCTACGTCTACGGCGATTCCACTTGCGGTCAGCGAGTACTTTATGAAGTCGGCATGACGGGTATTCCTGTCATCAACGTCAATAACAATTGTTCCACCGGATCTACTGCTTTGTTCCTGGCGCGGCAAGCTATTGCCAGCGGTGTGGCCGATTGCGTGCTAGCGGTTGGCTTCGAGCAAATGCAACCTGGTGCACTTGTCGCACACTGGACTGACCGGCCCAATACTTTCGCCAGTTTCGACGCCATGACTGACGAATTATCTCCAGAGAGCAAAGACTTACCGCTGGCGCTGCGCTACTTCGGCGGCGCAGGTCACGAGCATATGAAGAAATACGGCACCCGGCTGGAAACCTTTGCCAAGATCCGGGCCAAGGCCAGCCGCCATGCGGCGAATAACCCATTGGCGCTGCTGCGGAAAATACTGACCGAAGACGACGTCATGCAGGCTCCTGCTCTGTGGCCTGGCGTCCTGACACGCCTGATGGCCTGCCCGCCGACTTGTGGTGGCGCAGCAGCTCTGCTGGTTTCAAAATCCTTCGCCGACAAGCACGGCTTGTCACCCAAGGTGCAGATCCTGGCGCAGGCAATGACGACCGACTATGCGAGTACCTTTGAGAGTAAGTCGATGATTGATCTGGTGGGTTTCCAGATGACGGCTGCTGCAGTCAAAAAGGTTTATGAGGATGCAGGGGTCGGACCCGACGAAGTAGATGTCTGCGAGCTGCATGACTGCTTTGCCCAGAATGAATTACTCACCTACGAAGGCCTGGGTTTCTGCGCGGTAGGTGAGGCGGAACGCTTTGTCGAAAACGGTGACAACACCTACGGCGGCAAAGTCGTCACTAACCCATCCGGTGGCTTGCTGTCGAAGGGGCATCCGCTGGGCGCAACCGGGCTGGCGCAATGTTATGAGTTGACGCGTCAGTTGCGCGGTACCGCTGAAGCAACCCAGGTGCAGGGCGCGAAGATCGCGCTGCAACACAATCTGGGCCTGGGCGGGGCTGCCGTCGTGACCATGTACGGTCAGGTTTAAGGAAGAATGAGATGTTAGATAAAGCACACATCGGCAAAACCTTCGGGCGCCTCACCACCGAGGTGGAAAAGGGACGCCTGCGCTTCTTTGCCAAGGCGATTGGCGAGACCAACCCGGTGTACACCGACGAGGCCGCCGCGCAACGGGCGGACTACCGTTCGTTACCTGTGCCGCCGACTTACTTTGTCTGCCTGCAAATGCTCGACGATCCTGATCCAACGTCCTGGATCAGCGATATTGGCGTCAATTTGCAGCATATCTTGCATGGCGAACAAAGCTTCGAGTATCTGGAAATGGCATTCGCCGGGGACAGCCTGACCTTCGAATCCACCATCACGGACATTTACGATAAAAAGGGCGGCGCCCTCGAATTTGTTGTATCGCAGACCACGGTGGTCAACCAGTTCAACAAGCTCGTGGCCAGATTGAAATCTTCCTTGGTCGTGCGCAATCCAGGAGGCAGCAGCAAATGAATAATCCAAAATTCAAGGATGTGGAAGTAGGCACCCAATTGCCAGAGCTGGCATTGCGCCCCTTGTCGCGCACGACGTTGGCTTTGTATGCCGGCGGCTCGGGCGACCATGTGCCGCTGCACATTGACACCGACTATGCGCGCAAGGCGGGCATGCCGGATGTATTCGGCCACGGCATGCTGACGGCTGCCTGGCTTGGCCGTATGCTGACCGGCTGGGTCAGTCAGGACCGCGTTCGCAAGCTGGATGTGCGCTTTGTCGGTATCACGCATCTGTACAACCAGGTGTCTTGCACCGGCCAGGTGGTTGAAAAACTGGAGCAAAACGGCGAGCAGTGCGTACGGGTCGCCATTCAGGCGACCAACCAATACGGCGACAAGA
This sequence comes from Collimonas sp. OK307, assembly GCF_900113705.1. Taxonomy (GTDB): domain Bacteria; phylum Pseudomonadota; class Gammaproteobacteria; order Burkholderiales; family Burkholderiaceae_D; genus Collimonas. The sequence goes on from NZ_FOQI01000007.1 coordinate 191,171, forward strand.
AAGTGGTCGGCGAAGCACTGGTCGCGCTGGCCTGAGACTTCCGCAACATACCTATTCAATCAAAAATACAGAGGCAGATAATGAGCAAGAAATTAGAAGGAAAAGTCGCACTGGTTACGGGTTCCGGCCGAGGGATTGGGCGAGCAGTGGCGTTAAAACTGGCTGGCGAAGGCGCGCGTGTAGTGGTGAACGATCTGGATAAAGACGTCGCCTACTCAGTAGTTGAAGAAATCAAAAAAGCTGGTGGTGAAGCCGCGGCCTGCGAAGGTAGCGTCACTGCGCCGGACTTTGCCGAACGCTTCATCAAGACCGCAGTGGATAATTACAAAGGCATTGACATCATCGTCAACAACGCCGGCTACACCTGGGACAACGTGATCCAGAAGATGACCGACGAGCAGTGGTACGCCATGATGGACGTCCACCTGACGGCGCCGTTTCGCATTCTGCGCGCCGCCCAGCCGGTGATCCGGGCACTGAGCAAGGCTGAGCAGGAAGCGGGTAAGGAAGTGTTTCGCAAGGTTGTCAATATTTCTTCAGTGGCGGGCACCGGCGGCAACGCTGGACAGGTGGGCTACTCGTCGGCCAAAGCTGGCATCACAGGCATGACCAAGACGCTATCGAAGGAGTGGGGTCGCCTCAAGGTCAACGTCAACTGTGTCGCCTACGGCTTCGTCACGACGCGTCTGACTGAGGCCACGGCGGGCGGTAACGCGACGGTGAATATCGAGGGTCGCGACATCAAGGTCGGCGTCAGCCCTGAAGTGCTGGCGATGGCGAAAGCAGGGATTCCGCTGGGGCGTCCCGGCACAACGGAAGAAGCTGCCGGAGCAGTGTACTTGTTCTGTATTCCGGAATCGGACTACGTATCGGGCCAGGTACTGATTTGCGGTGGCGGCCTGAACGGTCTATAAGGAGTAGGCAACGTGCTTAAACCATACAAGCCTGCCTGGATGACTGAGGATCTGGTGCAGTTTAACGACTCAGTCCGGCGTTTTTCCAAGGAATATCTTGAGCCCAACGACATCAAGTGGCGTCAGGAAAAGATGGCTTCCCGCGATGCATGGCGCAAGGCTGGCGAGTTGGGCATCATCTTGCCTGACGTCCCGGACACTTACGGCGGCTCGGGTGGAACACCAGCCCATGCTGCCGTGGTGTTCTGGGAGTTGGGGTATAGCGGTAACTCCGGACTGGCGCTCGGCCTGAACCATATCGTCGGCCACTATATTCTCAACTGCGGCACCGAAGAGCAGAAACAGCGCTGGCTGCCTGGCATCGCCTCCGGCGAGATCGTCGCCGCGATTGCGATGACCGAGCCTGGCACCGGCTCCGACCTGCAAGCGGTGCGTACGCGCGCCGAGCGGCGTGGCGACAGCTATGTCATCAATGGCGCCAAGACCTTCATTACCAACGGTCAGTTGTGCGACGTGGTGATTGTGGTTGCCAAGACCGATCCGGCGCTGGGCGCCAAAGGCATCTCGCTGATCATCGTCGATACCAATACGCCCGGTTTCCAACGTGGCAAGGTACTCGAAAAGCTCGGCATGGAAGGCCAGGATACGTCCGAAATGTTTTTCGATGACTGTACTGTACCGGCAGACTGCCTACTTGGCGGGCATGAAGGGCGCGGCTTCTATCAATTGATGGAACAACTGCCTTTTGAGCGTGCCCAGTTGGCGATCCAGGCATCGGGGGCAATGACACGCGCGCTCGACCTGACGGTCGACTATGTGAAGGAGCGGCACGCGTTTGGCAAGCCGCTCATCGATTTCCAGAATACCCGCTTTGTGCTGGCCGATGTCAAGGCGACAGTGACCGCTACGCGCGCCTTCACCGACATGGTCGTGCAACAGTGGATCGACGGCACGCTCGACCCGGTCACTGCCTCGATGGCTAAATTCTGGTGCACCGAGCGCCAGTGTGAAGTGATCGACCGTTGTCTGCAGTTGTTCGGCGGTTACGGCTACATGAAGGAATACCCGATCGCCAGGCTGTATGCCGATGCGCGGGTACAACGGATTTATGGCGGTGCCAATGAAATCCAACGCGAGCTGGTTGGCCGTCAGTTATGAGGGAAAGATGACAAACAGAATCAACAATATCGGCGCACTGCTGATGACACAGCGGGCAGGTGACGAGACACCAGCGGTGCTGCCACAGCACTCGCTGCTTCGGGCTGGCGTTTCAGGTCGATCGGCAGCATATCCTGCCGACGACGGCAAGGGCTGTGAAACGGACGATTTGTACAAAGACGTGGCTATCCTCGGCTACAACTGATAACCCTTGGGGCAGTCAACAAGAAGCGCAGCGGTGCCGTCTGCTATGCAGGCATCAAAGGAGAAACAGATATGGCAGGACCACTCAGTGGCTTCAAGGTCGTCGAGATAGCGGGTATCGGCCCCGGCCCATTCTGCGCGATGATGCTGGCCGACATGGGGGCAGAGGTGATCTGCATCGACCGTAAGACACCTGGCGCTTTGGGCGGTGGCGGCAGCATCATTGATCGGGGACGCCGCACCGTCGTGCTCGATCTCAAGAATCCCGCCTCGGCTGACGTAGTGCTGCGCTTGATCGATGGGGCAGATGCCTTGATCGAAGGTATGCGGCCCGGCGTCATGGAACGTCTGGGCCTGGGTCCGGAACCCTGCCTGCAACGCAATCCGCGTCTGGTCTATGGCCGCATGACAGGCTGGGGCCAGACCGGGCCGTTAGCCAACGCAGCCGGACATGACCTCAATTACATTGCGATTACCGGTGCGCTGAATGCGATGGGACATGCTGACCGGCCGCCCACACCACCATTGCATTTGGTGGGCGACATGGGTGGTGGCGCCATGATGCTGGCCTTCGGTATCGTCAGCGCATTGCTGGAGACCAGCCGTTCCGGACAGGGGCAGGTGGTGGATGCCGCTATTTGCGACGGCGTGTCCACTTTGTCCAGCATGTACCACGCGATGCTCGGCAGCGGTCAATGGCGACTTCAACGCGCGTCCAACCTGCTGGATGGCGGTGCGCATTTCTACGGCTGCTACAGCTGCGCTGACGATAAATTCATATCGATCGGCTCGATTGAACCGCAGTTCTACGCTTTACTGTTGCAGCTGTGCTGTATCGATGACCCGGATTTCAAGGCGCAATGGGATGGTGCCGCCTGGCCTGCTTTGCGAACCAAGCTGGCAGAGTTGTTCAAAACCCGCAGTAGAGACCAGTGGTGCGGGTTACTCGAAGGAACCGATGTGTGCTTCGCACCGGTGTTGGATTTTGCCGAAGCCCCGCAGCATCCGCACAATCAGGCGCGCGGCAGCTTTGTTGAAACGGACGGCATTACGCATCCGGCGCCGGCGCCGCGCTTCAGCCGCACGCCTGGTGTGGCTGGTTCCATTCCCAAAGTCGGACAACATACGCTGGAAGTTCTTACTGAGCTCGGGTTCTCGGCGCAGGAAGTCGCGGCGCTGCGTGAGAGGGGCGTCATTGTTTAGATTTGCAAGGTGATAACAGGTTAGTGAGCATAAAAATTGGGTTTAAAACTAAAAATACTAAGGGAGACAAAATGCAACTGATGAGCAAGCGCTTAGGTGCGACGGCGGTAGGATTGGCGATGTTGGGCGCAGCCGGCATGGCACAGGCGCAAACCGCCGGCAGCAATGTGATCAGCCTGGGCTGGTTGCATGCCACGCCGCATAACGAATCGACACCGCTGACCGCCACCAGCATCAACGGCATGCCGGTCAACATAGTGCAACCCGGCAGCGGCTTTGCGGCGTTGAGTGCGACTACCGTTGGCCTGACCTTCGCGCATTATTTCACCGACAATATTTCGGCGGAATTTATTGGCGGCTTTCCGACCAAACTCAAATTCGTAGGAACGGGCACGCTACAGCAAGCCGGCGTCATCGGCGAGGCCATGCCATTGTCTCCGACTGTCTTCGTGCGCTATCATTTTTACGATGCGCAATCCAAGTTTCGTCCCTATGTTGGTCTGGGCGTCAATTACACCAAGTTCACCCAAGGTAAAATCACCAACTCGGATTTCGTCCACGGTCTTCTGGGGCCGGGTTCAACAGCCACTGTCAGTGCGAGCAGTTCATGGAACCCGGCATTCGTGGTCGGTGCAAGTTATGCGATTGATGAGCACTGGTCGTATGGCGTGTCGGTTTCATACGTCCCGATCAAAACCAATGCAACACTAACGGGAACCACTGCCGGCGGCACGGTCATTGTCAGCCATGCGTCGGACAAGCTGCGGCCAGTAGCGACATTCCTGAACATCGGCTATCGCTTCTAATTACCAGGCGGCGCAGGCTTGCTGCAAGCCTGCGCCTTACCGACTCATGAGCGGTCCGTTAGGTGATGTTAAAAAAAGAAAAGGTACAACATGCAGCAGGCTTATGATTATGTGATCGTCGGTGGCGGCTCAAGCGGTTGTGTTTTGGCTGGGCGTCTGAGCGAAGATCCGAATGTGTCAGTTGCCTTGCTGGAGGCCGGCGGCAGCGGCGACAACTGGGTCGTCAATACGCCCGCAGCTATCGTATTGATGATACCCCGGAAGCTTAACAACTGGGCCTTTGAAACCGTGCCTCAGCCCGGACTCGACGGTCGCAAAGGGTATCAGCCGCGCGGCAAGGCGCTGGGAGGTTCATCTGCCATCAATGGCATGGTCTATATCCGAGGTCATCACAGCGACTACGATCACTGGGCTGCATTAGGAAATCATGGATGGTCTTTCAAGGACGTGCTGCCCTATTTCAAGAAGGCAGAGAATAATCACGAATTCATGGATGAATGGCATGGCCAGGGCGGGCCGCTCCACGTCAGCAAACTACGTACCGACAATCCGTTCCAGCAACATTATCTGCGTGCAGCCGAGCAGGTGGGCTATCCCGTTAGTCCGGATTTCAACGGTGCTCAACAGGAGGGTGTCGGCTTCTACCAGGTCACGCAACATAACGGTGAACGCTGTAGTTCCTTTCATGCCTATGTGCTGCCGCATCTTGATACGCGCCCCAATCTGACTGTGGAATCCGGCGCTTTTACGCAGCGCATTCTGTTTGAAGGCAAGCGCGCCGTCGGCATCGAGTACAAACAGGACGGCCAGCTTCGAACCATACGAGCGCGGCGAGAGCTGATTCTCTGCGCCGGTGTGTTCCAGTCCCCGCAATTGCTCATGCTCTCCGGTGTGGGCGATGCTGCAGAACTGCAGAAGCTGGGTATTCCCTTGATACACCATCTGCCGGGTGTCGGGAAGAACCTGCAAGATCACCTGGATTTCACTTTGAGCTACAAGGCCAAAGACATCAACCTGCTGGGGCTTTCAGTCAAGGGCGGGGTACATCTTGTGAAAGAGATCATGCGTTACCGCCGTGAGCGCCGCGGCATGATCTCATCCAATTTTATCGAAGGTGGGGGTTTCCTGAAAACCCGGCCGGAACTCGCGGCAGCTGACATCCAGTTGCATTTCGTGATTGGGCGGGTCGAAGATCATGCGCGCACGCTGCACGTGGGTCATGGCATGTCTTGTCATGTCTGCTTGCTGCGCCCGAAGAGCATCGGCACCGTCAGCTTGCGTGACGCGAATGCTCAAACGCCGCCGGTCATTGATCCGAAATTCTTTGAACACCCGGAAGATCTGGAAAACATGGTGAACGCCTACAAGATGACCGAGCGTCTGATGATGGCACCGGCCCTTGCGCAGTTCATGACAGATGACCCCGTTGCAGCCCAGCTCAAGAGCGACGATGAGATACGTGCCATTCTACGTGCCCGCGCCGACACCGTGTATCACGCGGTCGGCACATGCAAGATGGGTATTGACGAGATGGCCGTGGTGGATTCCGGTCTGAAAGTGCATGGACTGTTGGGACTGCGCGTGGTGGATGCCTCCATCATGCCCACGATCATTGGTGGCAACACCAATGCGACATCCATCATGATTGCAGAAAAGGCCGCGGATATGATGCGGCTGGAACAGTAAGTACCTCATTGCATCGCCGGTAGCCGATGAATTTGGCTACCGGACATAAACGCTATCTTCAGAGGCAAACCATGAATACGATGATGACCCGGATCGATACGGATTTTGAGCTGGCCAAGAACGAGATTCAGCGAATATTCGATGCACAGGGCGTTACGGCTTTGCGTCTACGGCAATCGAGCAAGGGCGAACGTGTAGCAAAAATAAAAAAACTGAAAGCGACATTGCTGACGTATCGCGAAGCCGTGATTGCGGCTGGCTTCGCTGATTTCGGCAAGCCCGCCATCGAAGTTGAGATGAGCGAGATTTTGTCGTTGATCGCCGAGGCTAACGACGCCATCCGCAAGCTGGGGCGTTGGATGAGACCGAAGAAAGTCTGGCCATCGCGCATGATGATCGGCACTTCCGGTTATACGCAGTACGAACCCAAGGGACGGGTGCTGATCGTGGCGCCGTGGAATTATCCGGTGAATCTGAGTCTGGGACCGCTGATTTCAGCATTGGCGGCAGGTAATGCGGTGATCATCAAGCCGTCGGAAATGACGCCGCATGCATCCGCCGTGATCGGCCAGATCATCCGCTCGGTGTTTGCCGAGGACGAAGTTGCGCTGATCGATGGCGACGCGCCGGTTGCCCAGGCATTGCTAGAACTGCCTTTCGATCACATTTTCTTTACCGGTTCGCCAGCTGTCGGAAAAATTGTCATGGCTGCAGCGGCCAAACATCTGACCAGCGTTACGCTGGAACTCGGCGGAAAATCACCTACTATCGTAGACGAAACCGCTGATCTACGAGCCGCGGCACAAAATATCCTGTGGGCCAAGTTCCTTAACAATGGCCAGACCTGCATCGCGCCTGATCACATCTATGTCCACTCCAGCGTCAAGGACGTTTTTCTCGAGCACTGCGTGACGGTGCTGGAGAACGCCTATGGCGAAGGGGCGCAGCAAGTTGACAGTCCGTGTCTGGCGCGAATAGTCAATCAGCGTCACACCGCTCGCGTCAAAAGCCTGTTGGACGACGCCACCGCGCGCGGTGCGCGGGTGGTGACCGGTGGCGCGGTCGATGAAGCCCGGCGCTACATCGCGCCAACGCTGTTGGATGGTGTTCCGGACGAAGCCAAAATCATGCACGAAGAAATCTTCGGGCCGCTGCTACCGATTATCAGCTATGAGCAGTTAGATACTGTGATCGCCCGCATCAACACAGAACACAAGCCTTTGGCCCTGTACGTCTGGAGCCGCAAGCAGGCAAATATCAACAAGGTAATGCAGCAGACCACATCGGGAGGAGCTTGCATCAACCATTGCCTGGTGCAGGCCTTGCACGGCAATTTGCCCTTCGGTGGAGTCAACAACTCAGGGATAGGCAGCAGTCACGGCCACTATGGTTTTCTAGCGTTTTCGCATGAGAGGGCGGTGGTGCGCACCCGCTTCATGCTCGCAAAAATATTCTTTCCACCCTATACGAAACTGACGCGACGGTTGATCGCTTTGTGCACCAGAATTGCCTGACTGCCGATATTGACGCTACCGTCCTGGAGCATGCAGTTTCCTGAAATTTTGCACCACGATGGGATGGGCGCGCTAGGTAATATGTCCTTGCTTGCGCGCCCATGTCATCGCGTCATAGCGGCTCGATACGTCCAGTTTTACGAAGATGTTCTTCATATTCCATTTCACCGTTTCAAGCGAGATGTTGAGTGTCAGGGCGATCCGTTTGTTCGACATGGATTGCGCAATCAGACCCAGAATCTCAAGTTCACGCGGTGTCAATGACACCAGGGCGTTATTAGCGCTGGCAGTGCCCGAAGCGGTACCGCTCTGTTGCGGATGGCTGGCGTCGGTGAATCGCGCCAGGATGTTTTTCAAATACAGTGCTGTAGGTTCATCGAGTTCTACTTCCGTTGCAAGGCGCGTCAATTTTTCGCCGACAATCTTGCCTTCATCGACAAAGGTGCGGACCAGGCCGAAGCGACAGCCGGCTTGCAGTGCCAGAGTCAGGCATTGATTTGCTTCCTCATGCCGCTTTTGGTGGTCGAGCGTAATGGCGGCAAGCAGGTTTGCCAGCACCGATAACCTGCCGCGGCCGGACCGCTCGCCATATTGACGTACTACCGACAATGCAGCCAGAGCATCTTCCGGCTGGTAATTGACCTGAGACAGGCGCGCACGCGCCAATGCCGCGATGACAGAGATTTCCGCCAGAAAACCTTCCGAATCCCGATGTGTGGCGCCGAGTTCGTTCAATTTTTCTACCAATTCCGCTGCGCGCGCCCGGTCACCTTTGCCGAGCAGGATGCTGACCTGCTCGGCGAGCATGTAGGTTACGGCACGATCCAGGCCGAGACTGCGGAAATGGAGAGTCTGCCGCTCGAGGAATGTCACGGCCGCATCGGGGGATTCCTGCAATAAATCCAAGCGCGCACGGCACAACGTGGCGCGTATCATCACTTCCGGTGATGACGACTGGAGAATGCCGGTACGGTTGGCCAAGGCTTCACGCGCATCGTCTATCCGGTCAAGTTCGTAATAGGCATCGGCGAGAGTTACTTCTGTCAGGTTCGCACATACTGACTGGCGGCCGTATGCTGCTACAGCACGGGCCAGGATATCTGATCCGGTGCGCACGACTTCTTTGACCTTGCCTTCTATTAACAGAGATAATATTTGCGAGCTCTCGGCTACGAGCGCCATATCGATGTTGCGATTCTCCGTTGCGATTGGATTGCCGTCGAAGATGCGGCGGACATCGGCGTGCCGGCCTGCTGCAACGTAGGATGTGGAAAGAACCGCAAGGAATACGTAGCGGAGAAACGGATTCTCCAATGGGGTATTCTGGATGGGTTCGAGTAGATCAATGACATGCTTGGTGTCGTCACGCTGCAGTGCAACTGCAGCGTTCACCAGCGCGACCCAGGAAGTGACGCCAGGATTTTTTGCGGTGTCGGTATGTTGGAGTTGCTGAATCCATTTTTCAGCCTTGGCCGGACGTGCAGTCAAGGCAAAGGTCAGGCACCCCAGAAAGAACAGGCGCGGGTGGGCAAACAAGGTTTCCTGCGGCAGGCGATCAAGCAGTAGCAGTAATGGGCTGATGTAGCCGAGGCTCCAGGTGGCTGGCGCTGAACGCTCGATTACTTCGACCGCGAACTCGAGGTCGCCGCCGAGACTGGCGTGGCGGACAGCTTCAACCAGCAAATCGTTATCTGCGAACCAACGGCCGGCGCGCCGGTGAAGCTCACTGACAGCGCTCATGCCGCGGCGCTCTAGGCGGATTGCAAGAAATTCAGCGAACAGCGGATGGAAGCGGTACCAGGGAGAGCGGTCGTCCGAGTCGACTCGGAACATCAGCAGGTTTTCGTCTTCGATCTGTTTGAGCAAATCCGCGGCGAGCGGGTTTTCAGTGACAAATTCGGCCAGTCCGGCATTGAAGCGCCGGCAGATCGAGATTGCTTCCATGAATCCGGAGAGTTCGACCGGCAAATGGGCGACCACGTCTTCCGCGAGATAGGCTTGCAAGTCGCCTGATTTCCAGACGAGGTTATTCAATGTGGAGCGCGCCTCGGGGCGGCTTTTGAGCATGATCGCGATCAGTTGCAGACTGGCAGGCCAGCCATTGGTCAAATCGTGAATCAATCGCAGTTCGTCAGGGCTCAATTTTATAGAACTGAGGTTTTTCTCAATGAAGGCGCGTGTTTCGTCGAGATCGAAAGGCAGCTCGGCGCATTCAACCTCAGCTACCTGTCCCATCACGCGCAAACGCCCTATGCTTAGCGCTGGCGCCACACGAGAGGCGATGATGATATGCAGGTTGCCAGGACAATGGTCGAGCAGTTTCTGCATCAGTCTGTGCGCTAACTGATCGTCGACGTGATGGTAATCGTCGAGGATCAGGTAAAGCTCCTTGCTGAGGTTCGCCGCGCCGCTGACCAGCGCTGCAATCACGCCCTCCATCGACTCGCTGCCCCTGTCTTCCAGCAACATGTCATCGTCGACCGGAATTCCCAGGCGTTGCATTGCCGCGAACAGGTAAACGCAAAAACCTGGCAGCAGTTTGTCGTCATGGCTCAACGAGAGCCATGCTACTTCGGCGCCCGCTTTCATCAGGTCCTGACGCCATTGAGCGAGGAGGGTGGTCTTGCCAAAACCGGCGCTGCCGGTTACCAGCGTCAACGTACTGTGCCGGGTGCGCCGCAACTGGTCGAGTAATTGTTTGCGGAGAATGGTACGAGTGCCGATACGCGGTGGAGCAAATTTTGTCGAGACGAGCAGTTTGTCAAAATTCATTTATAAGCTTTTTATGTCGCGGAACCGATACTTGATGCTAGCACGGATGACAAGCTCCGGCGCCGGCAAACCGGGCTATGGATCCAATTTTGGTCGATGTTGTACGTTTGATAGCTCTCTGAATTCCCCCTCTCAATGAGGGGGGAGCTGCAAGATTGCAAGGCTTACCTTAGCAGCATCAATGTTTCTTTGCGAGGATTGGGAATGAGGTCGTCTCGTTTACTGAAGAATCCGATTGGCAGCCTGGTATCCGGTACACCGTCCACGGGGGGAACACCGTCGTGCGCAATCAAATCGTAAATCACGATCAAGATCTGGCAGTCACGAGCTTCAGGAAATTTCTTGAAGCGGAAATCCGTCCGATTGTGAAGGAATACCGCGATCGTTTTATTCCCAAAGAGAAGATGCGGGAAATTACGCAAAGCATAGCCGACTTCGGACTGCCCGGCGGCGCCGTACCGGTGGCGCATGGCGGCATGGGATTACCCTGGACCACGCAGGCGATGTTATTCGAAGAGCTAGCCACCGTCTCCTGCGACATCGCGCTGGTTGTGATGGTTAACCTGGGGGCTGTCGACATTCTGTTGCAAGGCAGCGATGAGATCGGGCAGCGTTACCTGCCAGCCTTGCTGGCGGGCCGCATCTTTGCTGGCATGGGCATCAATCAGCTTGGCGTCGACTCACATTTGATCGGGATCGATATTGTTGGCGAACGCAGTGGCGATTGCCTTATTCTCAATGGTGAAAAGAAATGGATTACGAACGGTGTTTACTCGGATTTCCTGATCTGCCCGACGCATACCAGACAGCAAGCGCTGTCGTACATTTTGGTCGATCGAAGTGACCATGGCTATGAGGCGCGCAATATTGAGCAGATCGGCTTGGCTTCACAATCCACCGCGCAGATATTCATTAGTAATGCACGAGTGCCGCTTGGCAATATTATTGTCGATGAATACGTTTCATCGAAAAACCGGATCGCATTATTTAAATTGACATGCGCGTATATCGGTTTGCTATCGGTCGGATTGATGCGAGCAGCACTAGCCGACTCGATTGTCTTTGCAAGTGATGGCAGAAAGCAAGATAAGAGCATCGCCAGACATCAGCTGATTGCAGGGAAAATAGCCGATATGACGACACTGGCGGACGCGGCACGTCTGCTGTGTTTCCACGCGTTCGACCTGATAGATGCGGATGTCGACAGCGATGTTGAATTGTCGATGGCGCAATTGTTTTCCACCGAAACGGCGGTCAAGGTATGCCACGATACGGTTCAACTGCATGGTGAAAATGGCGTCGCCAGGGAATTCAATTTTGAACGCTACCTGCGCGACGCACTCATTATTCCTGTTTTAAGCGGACCGGCAGGAGCGCTCAAAAATTAATCGATTTAATGGGAGTTAATGCTGGTGACCGGCGGTTTGCCCAGCAAAGCCTGTTTTAACCTGGTGTCGGGAGGAGAGTCCCCCAGCCAAAGTTTCAATATCATGTTATTGAAAATCAGGCCCGATAAGGGCGCGCCGATTTGTTTGCCATTCACTTGCATGACGGTACCTGTGCCAGGGACATAGTCCAAGGTGAGAATGTCTCCTTTCTTAACCTCGTTAATCTGAGCAAAGTCTTCACCGAATGCCTGTAGCTGGCCGATGGCTTTGGTTCTTTCTTCCTTGCTGGAGTTTTTTCGCATCCCTGACATGAATGACTCGCTGAACTGCTCCATCTGGACGTCGCGCAGCATCACGATCTGAATCCGTCGCGGACCTGAGCCAGCCAGCAATTCCTCAGCTGTGGTTTTGTTGTTTTCAACATAGAGCGCCACGCCATATACCTTGAAAATCAACTTGTAACGTATCGCTGCGCCATTCAATGCCAGTTCCTTGCCTGCTACATGCGCAATATCGTCAAACTTGACGCCTTCGATTTCCAATGCCTGGCTGGATTGGCTTAGAAGCAGCGCGGATATCAAACAAGTTGACCGTGCCGCAGTCATGATTTTATTGAGTGTTTTCATATTTTTTAGACTCGAATCCTGGGAACTTCGGCTGAAGCTGGGTTGACCTGCGCGGAAAATGCGATCTCAAGCAGAGCAAGGGTAGGCGGACAGCGCTAGCGTTGCCCCCCTCTTATGGAGGGGGAGTCGCGACTAACGTATTCGCTTACCGTAGGTTTGCATGCCTGAAGCTTATGTCGAAGAGAGATCAGATGAAAATCGTCATACATGGCGGCGCCGGTCGGCGCGCGACCATCCGCCGCTTGTGTTTTCCATTCCCTATCGCAATCGAGGTTATTGAAGGTAGTGTCTGGTACATGGCAGGCGGTCATGCCAGACTGTTGCGCCAGCACCAACGCGTGCATTCCTTACCGTTTTCGTTGTGCGATATCGGAGTGAGCATCAATGGCTTTGTTTTGATCCAGTCAGATGTGACGTCAATCCAGAACGACAGTTGCGTAACCTGTGCCGGCCGCGAGACAAAAATCCTGACGCATCAGACGGCTCAGGATCTCTCTTCCACGGTCCCGCTGACTCACATCTTGGCGCTGCGCGTGTTTCGCGCTCCTCATGTCGAATGGACGCCGTCATTGCTTGCCAGCGTGGTCGCGATGCCCAAGCGAAAGATTTCCAGGCAATTTTTCTCCCAAGGCGAAAGTTTTCGGCAAATCGTCCATACACAACGCCTGACCAGGTTTTTCTGCGACCTTCACAAGATTGCGCATGTTGACGATAGCGTTGCCAGGAAATACGGCTTCGCTCATGTCGACCGCTTGGAGGATGCCGTCTATGAACAGTTCGACCTGACATTGGACTGCCTGCGGCACATGTTTGGCTGCAGGAATTTTCCAGCATCAGGCCAGGAATTTAACTCTGCCCCCCCATTTATAGGGGTAAGGAACAACGGCAGTACACCCCATTATCGTGACTAGTGATGACCTCTCCGGATCGAGGGCGGCAAAACAATTTTTATAACTGTAAAAACACCCAAGGAGACAAAAATGAAAATGCAACTGGTGAGTAAGCGCGTAGGTGTGATGACGGCGGGATTGGTACTGCTGGGAGCAGCCGGCATGGCGCAGGCGCAAACCGCCGGCAGTAATGTGATCAGCCTGGGCTGGTTGCATGCCACGCCGCATAACGAATCGACACCGTTGACAGCCACCAGCATCAACGGCACGCCGGTCAACATAGTGCAACCCGGCACCGGCTTTGCGGCGCTGAGTGCGACTACCGTTGGCCTGACCTTCGCGCATTATTTTACCGACAATATTTCGGCGGAATTTATTGGCGGATTTCCGACCAAACTCAAATTCGTAGGAACGGGTACGTTAGAAAAAGCCGGCGTCATCGGCGAGGCAATGCCATTGTCGCCGACGGTTTTTGTGCGTTATCATTTTTACGATGCGGAATCCAAATTTCGCCCCTATGTTGGTCTAGGCGTCAACTACACCAAATTCGTCCAGGGTAAGATCACCAACCCGGATTTCGTGCACGGTCTGCTAGGCCCGGGTTCAACTGCAACTGTCAGTGCGAGCAGTTCATGGAACCCGGCATTCGTGGTCGGTGCAAGTTATGCGATTGATGAGCACTGGTCGTATGGCGTGTCGGTTTCATACGTCCCGATCAAAACCAATGCAACATTGACGGGAACCACGGCCGGCGGCGTAGTCGTTGTCAGCCATGCATCGGACAAGCTGCGGCCGGTAACGACATTCGTTAACATCGGCTATCGCTTCTAATCGGCAGGCGGCGCAGGCTGCCGGCCAGATCGTGTCGTCGGCGGATGAGTACTGACGACACTATTGCCATCTTGGCCCGGTCACTGATTAAGTACCGGGTCTGCTTGAAAAAACTATTTGCATTCATCCGCGCTTCGGTAGAAATCGGGCATGACCGACCGTACCGCTTCGCCGTCGCTGCGATAAGCGTGGCAGGTGTCGATTATCCAGGGCTTAGCCATACGGTACGCCGGGTCGCTCACCACACGCTGCATTTCCTCTTCCATCCAGAGCGGCATCAACGCCTGCATCGCCGTGGTTGCCATCGGGCCAAGTAAATCACTCAGGTGCGTGCATCCCATCCGGCCGCCGACGCGGCTTTTCACCTGTTGTTTGAATCCGGGGCCGATCTTCAGTCCTTCCAATGCGCTATAGGCGGCATTGATGTCTGCGCAAAAAGGTGTGGGACCTGCATCCGTATGCGCCTCGATATGATGAATTGTCATCTTGTGATCGATAGTCATGATCATCCGCATCAGGTGCAAGGTATCGCCGGCATGCAATTGCTTGAATGGCGTTCGCATATCGCCGGCCTTGGTGTCCTGCATGCGGCCCTCAATGTCGACCATGCCGTCGCTGCGCTGATAAGCGGTGCAAGTCACCTGCCGGGTATGTAGCAGGCTACGTGCCGGTTGATTCGATGCGGTCATGCTGTTTTTCATCTCAATCTCCTTTAGTCACCTGGTCGCGTAGTCGCGCGAGAGTCATGGGTAGCTTAGCGATGAAACAGACGGAAGCACCCCCCCACTAAGAGGGGCACTGCAAGATCGTTGAATGTCCTATCTTTCAACTGTGTCCTATCGGACGATCGGGTGTCGAATTCCCATTCTGTCATTAACGGAAGTCGCCAGTCGCTTTCATTCTCTTTTCAAGGAGCACCAACTTGAGTAATACCATAGCCCAGCCGATGAATCCCATGTTGCCTCGTACGCTTTTCAATGCCGACCACCAGGCGTTTCGCGATACCTGCCGCCGCTTCTTTGAAACTGAATGCTTGCCGCATGACGAACGTTGGCAGGAGCAGGGGCATGTCGATCGCACAATCTGGAATCGTGCCGGCGAATTGGGCTTGCTTTGCGTCACTATGCCGGAGCAGTACGGCGGCCTTGGTGTTGACCGCCTGTACAGCGTCATCCTGCTGGAAGAGCAAGCGCGCATCGGCAACTCGTCGCTTGGTCTTGCTTTGCATTCCGATATCGTTGCTAACTATCTGAATAATTTCGGTAGCGAAGAACTCAAGTCAACATGGTTGCCGAAAATGGCTACAGGCGAAAGCGTCGGTGCGATTGCGATGACCGAGCCTGGGACCGGCTCAGACCTGCAGAGCATGATAACCAGCGCGGTCTCCGATGGCGATGACTATATCGTGAATGGCAGCAAGACATTTATCACCAACGGTGTCCTCAGCGATTTTGTCGTGGTGGCGGTGAAAACCGGCGATGGCGATAAAGGCGCGCAGAATATTTCGCTGTTGCTGATCGAAGCCGGCCGTGCTGGTTTCACCAAGAGCAAGACTCTGAAAAAGGTCGGCATGCGCGGCCAGGATACCTGTGAGCTTTTTTTCGACAATGTCCGTGTGCCGAAGAGCAATCTGGTCGGCAAGGAAGGTGTCGGCTTCATTGCATTGATGAAGGAACTGGCCTGGGAACGCATCATCATCAGCATCATGAGCATCAGCAGCGCCGAAAGCGCGCTGGCTATGACGCTGCAATACACCAATGACCGCAAGGTGTTCGGCAAGCCGGTCGCGTCTTTTCAGAACACGCGTTTCAAGCTCGCGGAGATGCGCTCCGAAGTTCAGATCGGCAGGGTCTACGTTGACCGTTGCCTGGAACTGGTACTCAAAGGGGAGTTGCAGCCAGATGCGGCTTCGGCAGCCAAATACTGGTGTTCCGATTTGCTGTCCAGAGTGGTTGACGAGTGCGTACAGCTGCACGGCGGATACGGCTTCATGCTCGAGTATCCGATTGCCAAGCTGTATATCGACAGTCGCGCCAACCGTATCTTCGGCGGCACCAACGAAATCATGAAAGAAATCATCTCTCGCACGATGTAAGCGGGCGGTTTGGAAAAATACTATTTCACAGGAATCTACTATGTCAAATCTTCGTTTTGATGGCCGTGTGGCCATTGTTACCGGCGCCGGCAACGGGCTCGGCCGCAACCACGCGCTACTGCTCGCTTCGCTGGGTGCGAAAGTGGTGGTCAATGACCTCGGCGGCGGCACTCGTGGCGAAAGTGGCGAATCGTCGCGCGCAGCAGATGTGGTGGTCAACGAGATCAAGGCCCTGGGCGGCGAGGCGGTGGCCGACTACAATTCAGTGGAACATGGCGACAAGATCGTCAAGACTGCGCTCGATGCCTTTGGCACGGTCGACATCGTTGTCAACAATGCCGGTATCCTGCGCGACGTCAGCTTCCAGAAAATGAGCGACGCTGACTGGGATCTGGTACTCAAGGTCCATCTGACAGGCTCGAAGAGCGTCACCCAGGCTGCGTGGCCGATCATGCGCGAGAAGGGTTATGGACGTGTCGTCATGACCACCTCGGCTGCTGGCATTTACGGTAATTTCGGCCAGGCCAACTACTGCTCTGCCAAGCTCGGCATAGCAGGCCTGGCCAACTGCCTGGCAGAAGAAGGCCGCAGCAAGGGTATCTTCGTCAACACCATCGCACCGATCGCCGCTTCGCGTCTGACCGAGGGCATCCTGCCGGAAGCATTGCTGGAAGCGCTTACGCCAGAAGCTGTGAGTCCGCTGGTAGCCTGGCTGTGCCATGAAGATTGCGAAGAGACTAAGGGATTGTTTGAAGTCGGTGCTGGCTACATCGCTAAATTGCGTTGGGAACGTACTCGCGGTCACAGTTTCCCGGTCGGAAAAGCCTTCAGCATCAATGACGTAGCCGGACGCTGGAGCAAGATCGGCGATTTCACGGATGCCGAACATCCGACCAATACCAACGACTCCATCGCGCCGATCCTGCACAATATCAGCAACCCTAGCCTGGGCGGCAACGAGTTCATCGATCTCGATGCTGCAGCTACGGCTTCGGTCACGCTGGAATCGTCTTACGATGCGAACGACCTGGCACTCTATGCGCTCGGCGTAGGCGCTGCACGGGATCCATTGGACGCAAGCGAACTGAATTACGTCTACGAGTTAAGCAATGACTTCCAGGCTCTGCCGACTTTCGGTGTCATGCCGCAGTCGGGCGCCATGCTGGCGGCCGCGAAGGAAGGTACGTTGAGTTTGCCAGCCTCGAATTTCGGCTTCGACCGCTTGCTGCATGGTGAGCAATATACTGAAATCAAGCGCCCGCTGCCGAGCAACGCCAAGCTGACCCACACTTTCAAGCTGAAGGCGGCTTATGATAAAGCGCCGAACGCGGTGGTGGTGTATTCGGTGTCGTCCAAGGACGAGAGCGGCGAGGAACTCATCTACAACGAGATGACCGCCTTCGTCAAAGGCGCCGGCGGCTGGGGCGGCGATCGTGGACCAAGCACGGCTGTCAATGTGCCGCCATCGCGCGAGCCGGATGCGGTAATCGAAGAAAAGACTGACGCTAACCAGACCCTGCTGTATCGTCTATCCGGCGATTGGAATCCTCTGCACGCCGATCCAGCCTTCGCTCAGGCTTTTGGTTTCGAAAAACCGATCCTGCACGGTCTGTGCACCTTTGGTTACTGCGGCCGTCACGTCATCAAGGCGTTCTGCAAAAACGACGGTCGCTACTTCAAGAGCATCAAGGTACGTTTCGCCAAGAGCGTGTTCCCGGGCGATACCCTGGTGACCAAGATGTGGAAGGAATCGGACACCAGGATCATCATTGAAACTTCAGTGAAAGAACGTAATGAAGTTGTGATCAGTAATGCCGCCGTCGAGCTGTATAGCGAAATCCCGTCGCCGAAGGCGAAAGTTAAGGCGGTGGCCGCTGCTGCCGGCCCGGCGTTGACTGAACCTGCGATCCTGCTGGCCGCCGACGTGTTCGGCGTGGTGGCTGCTCATATCGTGGCTAATCCGGATCTGGTCGAAAAGACCAAGACATCCTTCCAGTTCAATTTGAAGGCGCCAGAGGAAAGCTGGTTCATCGACCTCAAGAATGGCGTTGGCTCGGCGGGCAAAGGGACGTTGGAAAAACCCGATGTAACGATGGCGCTGGAGCAGAAGCACCTGGAGACGGTGATGACCGGCACGTTGGCTGAAGTCCAGAAGCTTTTCTTTGGCGGCGAGATGAAATTAACCGGCAACGTCATGGCTTCTAACAAGCTGATCGTAATGCAGGTTATCGATAAAAAACTGTATGAGGCTGCGCGCGATGCCCGCATCGGCGCAGGTGGCGGTATAGCTGCAGTGGCCGTTGCCGAAACCGTGCCGGTCGTCGACGAAGGGGCAACCATGGCTGACTTCTTTGCCGCCATCGGTGAATTTATTACTGCCAAGCCAGGCCTAGTTGGTCAGGTCAAGACCAGCTTCCAGTTCAAATACCACAATCCGGATTCGGACTGGTTCATTGATCTGAAAAGCGCCAATGGCGCGGCTGGCGCAGGTGTGATTGATAAGCCGGATGTCACTCTGGAAATGGATGAAGAGCACGCTGCCACGGTTTTCGGCGGCAAGACTGCAGACGTCCAGAAACTCTATTTCAGCGGCAAGATGAAAGTGCTTGGCAACGTCATGGCATCCAACAAACTGGCCGTGTTGCAGGAAATGGATCCAAAAATGGTTGAACAGGCTCGCAGCAAGCGTCTCGCTTCCGGTGCCGCTACCGCTCCGGTTACCGCTGCAGGCGGCAAGTCGCGCGAAGCTTCTGCGCAACTCATCTTCGGCAAACTGACCGAACAGATCGCCGGCGGCAAGCTGGCCTCCACGCTGAACCAGGTTATTCAATTCAACGTGCGAGAGCCAGACGCAAGCTGGGTGATCGACTTCACTGCCAAGCCGGTCAAAGTCAGCACTGGCGTTAGCGACAAAGCTGCCGCCGTGTTCGGTATCAGCGACGAAAACCTGAAAGCGCTGGCCCAAGGCAAGCGCGAAGTGCGCGAGTTGTATCAGAAGGGCGATCTGCGTGTTGACGGCGACGTACAGCTGGCGCACCAGTTGAGCTTTCTGAACAACCTGGCCTGAGCCTGATGCCGATGGCGAGCACAGGGTTCGCCATCGGTTTTTAACTAATTCGAAGGGAAAATATTATGAAACGTCGCGTCAATGTGATCGGTGTCGGCATGACCAAGTTCGTCAAGCCAGGCACTAGCCCCGAGTACTATGAAATGGCCCGCGAGGCCGGTACCCTGGCACTGAAGGACGCCGGTGTGCCGTACGCAGCTGTCGAACAGGCCTTCGCCGGATATGTCTATGGCGATTCCACTTGCGGTCAACGTGCGGTCTATGAACTTGGCCTCACCGGCATTCCGGTGGTTAACGTCAATAACAATTGTTCGACCGGTTCTAGCGCGCTGTTCCTGGCACGCCAGGCGATTGAGGGCGGTCTTGCCGAGTGCGTGATTGCCCTGGGTTTCGAGAAAATGGGGAAGGGCGCTCTCGGCAATAAATTCGATGACCGCGAAAGTCCTATGGGACAGCATTTCCAGGTCATGGTGGACGAACAGGGCTTTGGCAGTTCGCCGCCGGCTGCGC
Organism: Collimonas sp. OK307; assembly: GCF_900113705.1. GTDB lineage: Bacteria > Pseudomonadota > Gammaproteobacteria > Burkholderiales > Burkholderiaceae_D > Collimonas. The sequence goes on from NZ_FOQI01000007.1 coordinate 210,835, forward strand.
AGATGTTTGGCGGCGCCGGTCGTGAATATCGCTGGAAGTACGGCACGAAAAAAGAGACTTTCGGCATGATCTCCGTGAAAGCGCGCAAGCATGCCAGTAACAATCCGTACGCGTTGTTCGGCCAGGTATTGTCTCTGGAAGAGATCATGGCCTCGGACGAGGTGTTCGACCCGCTCACGCGTTTTCAATGCTGCCCGCCTACCTGCGGCGCCGGCGCTGCAATTCTTTGTTCGGATGAATTCGCTGCCAGGCACGGTATCAAGAACCCGGTCTATATTGCCGCCCAGAGCATGACTACGGATTTCGCCAGCAGTTTCGGCGAAAAATCGATGATCAAAATGATCGGCTACGATATGACTAAATCGGCCGCGGACCAAGTCTATGAAGCCGCCGGCATCGGTCCGGAAGATGTCGATGTAGTCGAACTGCACGATTGCTTCACCGCGAACGAGTTGCTGACCTATGAAGGCCTTGGACTTTGCCCGGAAGGTGGTGCGGAGAAATTTATCTGGGATGAAGACAACACCTATGGTGGAAAAGTCGTCACCAATCCTTCAGGCGGGCTGTTGTCCAAAGGACACCCGCTCGGCGCAACCGGCCTGGCGCAATGTACAGAGCTGGTCTGGCAGTTGCGCGGTACTGCGGATAAACGACAGGTCGAAGGTGCTCGCGTCGCGCTGCAGCACAATCTCGGTCTTGGCGGTGCGTGCGTCGTAACCTTGTATCGGCGTGACTGATGTATGACGATGGTCGGGCCGCCTTGAAGGCGAGCCCGCGTGTTCCTTAATTTTCAACTTAATATGACTCCCACAACTCAGCCCGCATTCACCGTACGCAAACTATTGGTAGCCAACCGCAGTGAAATCGCTATCCGGGTCATGCGTGGGGCCGCTGAGCTGGGCATTCGCACGGTCGCGATTTATACGGCAGAGGATCGTTTCGCGTTGCATCGTTTCAAGGCTGACGAGAGTTATCTGGTGGGAGAGGGCAAGAAGCCGATCGCCGCCTATCTGGATATCGACGATATCATCCGCATTGCCAAAAAAGCTGGTGTGGATGCGATTCATCCGGGGTATGGCTTTCTGTCTGAGAATCCAGAGTTTGCCGAAGCCTGCGCCGCCAATGGGATCGTTTTCATCGGCCCGTCGCCGCAGGTCATGCGGACACTCGGCAACAAGGTAGCCGCGCGCCATGCGGCGGTAGCGGCCAAGGTTCCCGTGATGCCGGCGACCGGCGCCTTGCCGTACGATATCGGGGAGGCGAAGAAACTGGCCGCCGAAGTCGGCTATCCGCTCATGCTCAAGGCGAGCTGGGGTGGCGGCGGGCGCGGCATGCGCGTTATCGAAACTGAGGCAGATCTTCCAGACCAGCTGGAAGTCGCGCGGCGCGAAGCCGCAGCAGCCTTTGGCAACGATGAAATGTATCTGGAAAAATTGGTGCGACGCGCGCGCCATGTCGAAGTGCAGATTCTCGGCGACAGCCACGGCAACCTGGTCCATTTGTTCGAGCGTGACTGCTCGGTGCAGCGGCGTAACCAGAAAGTGGTTGAGCGCGCACCGGCTCCTTATCTTGACGATGCCACGCGCACTGAATTATGCGAAGCCGCGCTACGTCTGGGCCGGGCAGTAGGCTATACCCATGCCGGCACGGTTGAATTCCTGATGGATGCCGATACCGAAAAATTTTATTTCATCGAAGTCAATCCACGGATTCAGGTCGAACACACTGTTACTGAAGCAGTCACCGGGATAGATATTGTAAAAGCGCAGATACGCGTTAGCGAAGGCGCGCAGATCGGCGGCGCCGGGATGCACTCAACGGGTGTCCCGATGCAGGAAGATATTCGTCTGAACGGCCATGCATTGCAATGCCGCGTCACCACTGAAGATCCGGAAAACAATTTCACGCCGGACTATGGCCGTCTGACTGCATATCGTAGCGCCGCCGGCTTCGGCGTGCGGCTCGATGGCGGTACTGCCTACTCGGGGGCCGTCATCACGCCATTCTATGACTCGTTGCTGGTGAAGGTAACGACCTGGGCGCCAACCGCGGATGAAGCGATTTGCCGTATGGGGCGATCCTTGCGCGAATTCCGCATCCGTGGCGTATCGACTAACCTGCAATTTTTAGAAAACGTGATCAATCATCCGCAGTTCAAGTCTGGTGAATGCATCACACGGTTCATCGACACTACGCCGGAACTGTTCAAATTCCCGAAACGGCGCGACCGCGCCACGCGCCTGCTGCGCTTCATCGGCGAGGTAGCCGTCAATGGCAATCCGGAAATGAAGGGGCGGGTCAAACCAGCCGGACTCTTGTCCGCGCCGATCCTGCCGGCGTCAAATCGCCTGGCGCCGATTATCCCCGGTAGCCGCGACAGACTGATCGAACTGGGTCCGGATAAGTTCGCGCAGTGGATGAAGGATCAACCCCAGGTTCTGCTGACAGACACCACGATGCGCGATGCGCATCAATCGCTGTTTGCCACCCGCATGCGTACTACGGACATGTTGGCGATTGCCCCCATCTATGCACAGACATTGCCGAATCTGTTCTCGCTTGAATGTTGGGGCGGGGCGACGTTCGACGTCGCGCTCCGCTTCCTGAAAGAAGACCCCTGGGATCGGCTGGCTCAATTGCGTCAGCTGGTGCCGAATATCCTTTTCCAGATGCTGCTGCGTGGTTCGAACGCAGTCGGCTACACCAACTATGCCGACAATGTGGTGAAGCACTTTATTGAACAAGCTGCCAAAGGCGGCATCGATCTGTTCCGTGTGTTCGATTCGCTCAACTCGGTCGACAACATGCGCGTGGCGATCGACGTGGTGCGTACCAGCGGCGCCTTGTGTGAAGGCGCGATTTGCTATACCGGCGATCTGCTGGATCCGAAGCGGACCAAGTACGACCTAAAGTATTACCTGTCCATGGCCAGGGAACTGAAAGACGCGGGCGTCAATATTCTGGCAATCAAGGACATGGCGGGCGTCTGCAAGCCACAGGCAGCACGGGCACTGGTCACAGCCTTGAAGGAAGAAATCGGCCTGCCCATACATTTCCACACGCACGACACCAGCGGTATCAGTGCTGCTAGCGTGCTGGCGGCAATCGAAGCAGGTTGCGATGCTGTCGACGGCGCCATGGACGCGATGAGCGGGCTCACCTCGCAACCCAATCTTGGCTCGATTGCGGCGGCGCTGGCTGGCACTGAACGTGATCCTAAGCTGGATACAGCGGCGTTATTCAATATTTCCCAATACTGGGAAGGTGCGCGGCGCGCCTATGCCCCATTCGAGGCCGACATCCGTTCCGGCACCTCAGATGTGTACCGTCACGAAATGCCTGGTGGTCAATATACCAACTTGCGCGAACAGGCGCGAGCGATGGGGTTGGCGCATCGCTGGACCGATGTATCGCAAGCCTACGCCGACGTCAACCAGCTGTTCGGCGATATCGTCAAGGTTACGCCCACCTCAAAGGTGGTCGGCGACATGGCATTGTTCATGGTGGCCAACGACCTTACCCCGGAAGACGTGCGCAATCCGGATCGGGAAGTTGCTTTTCCCGAATCGGTGATCTCGCTGTTCAAGGGCGAACTTGGCTTTCCCGCACACGGTTTTCCGGAGGAGCTGGAACACAAGGTACTCAAGGGCGCTAAGCCGTTCACCGGCCGCCACGGAGCACATCTGCCGTCGGTAGATTTCGAACAGGCGCGCAAAGAAGCGGAGAAAGCGGTGGAGCGCAGCATCAGTGAACAGGAACTGGCCTCATATCTGATGTACCCGAAAGTATTTCAGGATTACGCCGAGCACCGCCGTCATTTTGGCGATGTCAGCGTGCTGCCTACATCGGTGTTCTTTTATGGCTTGCAGGATGGGCAGGAAATTTCCATCGACATCGACCAGGGCAAGACGCTGGTAGTCCGTTTGCAGGGGCGCACGGAACTAGCCGACGAAGGCCAGAGCAAGCTGTTCTTCGAGCTGAACGGCCAGCCGCGTCTGATTCGCGTCGACCATGCCGGTGTGGCCAAAGCTGGCGCTCATCCGGTTGCACAGGACAACAATCCGCGCCAGGTCGGTGCACCCATGCCCGGAATGGTGGTAACGGTAGCGGTCAAGGCCGGACAGAAGGTCGCCAAAGGCGATCCGCTGGTTTCGATCGAGGCAATGAAGATGGAAATGATGATCCTTGCCGAACACGATGCTCTGATTCATCTGATCCATGTCAAACCAGGCGTAGTGGTAGGTGCGAAGGATTTACTGATTGAATTTGCAGGTTGACATATTTTGCAATGAACTTGAGATATTCAGCAATATTGCAAAGGACAGGGGATCCTTAGTATTAAGACTGTGAAGACTGTGTTTTTACGTATCCATATGTCTTCAAGTTTCGGAATGTTCAATCGCCACCTGGCAAGCCGAGGAGAACGAAGATGACATTCAAACTGAACATTCTGCTGGTACCCGGTGCCTGGGGCGATGCTTCGCATTCGCTGGTATCAGATTTCGGCGAACGACCGGATGATTTCGCCTGAAACCGAGCAATGGTTTGCCGATCCGAGGAAGCCTCAACAGACAATTACCTTGCAGGCGAGCCATGCGTCGATGGCTTCGCATCCTGATGAAATAGTTGTCTTGATTGAAGATGCGGCAAACGCTACAGCATAAACGCCATACGAGATTGGGTCTCATGCCCATAAGTTGAGCAACAGCTCAGGTAAATCAAATGCCCCTAGATGGGCATGTAGAAAAAATGAAGGAGACAAAATGAAATATCTCAAGATGGCGTTCGGTCTGCTAATCGTAATTTTGGGAAGTGGAAGTTCCACGGCCTACGCTCAGGCGCCTAACGCATACTGCGGCAATACCAGCATTTTTTACGTATTGCTACAACCGCTGTGCGAAACGCAGAATCTGGCGACCAGCCTGGAACGGCCTGCCGCATTTTTGCCTCTGAGCGCTCAAGCCTTGGCCGCCTTGGCAACTTATAATACAAATCGCCTTGCCGCGATAGCCGCCGATCCTGAACGCGCTCCGAACATCAACCCTTGTACCACCGGCCTGTGCGCAGTCGATCCGCGATTGCTCGCATGGGGTACCACGACAGACACCATCGTCAAGCCGGTGCTATATACCTCCCGTTCCGGCGGCACGATATCCGGCCACGTTTGGGCCACCGTCAGTGGTCCGGCGAAGCGTCCCGGGGTGGTCATCATCAACGGCTCGATTGTCGGCTATGAGCAAAACTATTGGCACGGAGCCCAAGATCTGGCAAAAGCAGGTTTTGTGGTGTTGAGCTTCGATGTACAAGGTGAGGGCATGTCCGATCAGTTTGGCGAGGTGCCCGATCAACTCGAAGACGCCTTTGCCGGCACGCCTGCACTCGGTTCGACGCCGGGGTCGCCGCCTGCATTCGGCGGGAACGGTTTGCCATTCTATGACGGCGGCAGCGATGCCTTGAATTTCCTTCTGTCCACGCCTAGCGCTCCTTACGTTCCGGTAGCTAGCCGCACTTCGGGGACCAGCCATGCCGCCAAGCAGTTGCGTCGTGTAACGGCCGGCTTGAACAGCAACTACAATCCACTATGGGCGATGCTGGACGAAACAAAAATCGGACTGATAGGACATTCTTACGGCGCGATCGCTGCCAGCTGGCTGGCGCAAAAAGATTCACGCGTTTCGGCAGCGGTCGCCTGGGACAATATGTGCACCCCGGTTTCGCCATCACCCGACGAATTGACTGCCTTTCTTAACGACCCGGTAAATAATGTCGGGGGCATCTTTACGCTCTACGGACTTGGATCTCCTTGCTTCGGCGCACCTGCCGGCCCGGCACCAGCCATTACCAAACCGGTGCTGGGTATCACCGGCGACTACATTGTGCCGTTTCCTTACCTCTTGACACCCAACCCGGCCAATAAAACGCTAGGATCGCTTGCCTACTCGCAAGCCGGTGTGGATAACGCAGATATTGTGCTACGTGGCGGTACGCATACCGATTTCATGGACACACCAGTAGTTCCAGGATTACTGCGCAGTATAGATTTATCCACTTGGTATACCACCGCATGGTTCCAAAAATATCTGCTACTGGATCCGACCGCAGATGCAAAATTAATCAGCAAGCGGTGGCAAAACGATTCGTCAACAGGAAAAGTCGATCCGTCTGGCGACCCTAATATTTACTCCTGGCACTACCGTTCGCGTATGGATATCAAATTGTCAAACGGTAGTCGTTTCACCTGCGGGGATCTGCGTAGCGGTTGCGCCGGACAGGTAGCAGCTTCTCAGGATGGTGGTCCGACGCATTATTCATTCGCAACAAATGTCGGTATAACTCCACTGCCAAACGAGTGATGCAGGCTAGTGCAAATTAGCCGGTAGATTTTGAACCCGCTATTTGAGTCAAGTTCGCTACCTGCACGCTTGATTCAAATCGCGGGTTCTGCAAAGGTATTTTTTTGAGGTAGGTATGAATGTTTCTGATGCAGTCCGCAGTCGCAAGAGTGTACGTGCTTTTCTCAACAAGCCAGTGCCGCAAGCGTTGCTGCGCGAAGTCCTGAGCCTGGCGGCGCGTTCGCCTTCGGGCGGTAATGTCCAGCCCTGGCGTATTGATGTGCTGGTGGGCGAGCCGTTAGTCGCTTTCAAGGACAGGATCGAAGAACGCATGAACACGGATTTCTCGCCGGATCCTGCTGAATACCCCATCTATCCGACTAAACTGGGTGAGCCTTACCGTAGTTCACGCTTTAAGGTAGGGGAATCCATGTACGAACTGATCGACATTGCGCGTGACGATAAGATGGGGCGCCTCAGGTGGTTACAAAACAATTATCGTTTTTTTGGTGCGCCGGTTGGCCTGTTCTGCACAGTGGATCGTGATATGGGCGCGGCGCAATGGTCTGATCTCGGCATGTACCTGCAAACTTTAATGCTCTTGCTGCGCGAGCGCGGCGTCGATAGCTGTCCGCAAGAAGCCTGGTCGGTATATCATCAGACGGTACGTGAATTTCTGCAAACGCCGCCGGAGCGCATGCTTTTCTGTGGGATGGCTATTGGATATGCCGATCCTGCCGCCGCAGTGAATCGGCTGCAGTCCGAACGTGAGCCGCTTGAGCAGTTTGCCCGGCTCTGGGGGTTTGACGCCTGAATTAGTCTGATGGCATCGCTGTTGCAGGACCCTCACGAGGTGACAGACGATCCGATTGAACAAGTCATCCGGTGCGCAAAGGCGCCACATTTGCATGTGGCCCCTCGACCTGGACTCGAACCAGGGACCTGCGGATTAACGGGCCGTCGCTCTACCAATTGAGTTATCGGGGGATTGGGAAATATTTTTTTTTGCGGAAACAATGAAAAAAGGCCCTCAAGTCTGAGAGCCTTATATTCATTGGTGCCGAGAGCCGGAATCGAACCGGCACGCTGTCTCCAGCGCGGGATTTTGAGTCCCGTGCGTCTACCTATTCCGCCATCTCGGCAACGCGTCCGCTATTATGACTGATTTCTGCGGAGCGATCAATAGCCTTTCTGCATGAATCTATTTTTCTCCGGAGATATTAGCTACCGCCATTCCTCTTGCCAGATGGGACGGATAGATGAGATTACTTACCGACCCGCTGGTACAGGCGGAACCGCTCATCGCGATCCGACGGCCGGCGGCCGGTCCACAGCAGTTGCCAGTTACCCTTGAATTCGCGCCAGATCGCATCGTCGGATTTGACTGAGATGTTGTCTTGATACAGCAGGAAATCGCAATGCGGCTGGCCGTATTCGCCAAACGGGATGCCCCCGAAATAGGCAAACGATGCGCGTTGCGCCGGTCCGACGTTGGTATCCACGCATTGTTTGACCGCAGGCAGGTGCTGATCGATCTGCGCAGCCACTCCGGCGTAGCTCTTGCTGTAATTAATCCACGGCATCCACAAGGTGGTCAGCAACAGCCAGCAGAGAATCACGCCGCCAGACGACAGCACCACGGCGCGCCACAAGACCGCCGGTCGGCGCGACAGGCGCCAGTTCACCAGCAAAATCCAGAATATCGAGCCGAGCAGGGCGATCACCAGCGCGATCAGATTGAACTCAGGTTTAAAACCTGGCGCCAGTTTGTAGACATTCTTGGCAATCTGCGCCGGCCAGCCGCTTTCCTTGGCGATCCAGGCCAGCCAGATAAATGCGGCGCAAGCGGTCAGCGTCATCACCGAGAACCAGTCTACTGCGTTGATGGCGCCGCGTTTCATGGTCGGCAAGCCGAATGCGGCCAGAATAACCAGCGGCGGCAGCAAGGGCAGTAAAATGCCTTCTTCAGGATGCGGATTGAGCAACAGCACGATCGTCAGGCTGATGAAAAATGCCAGCGGCAATGCGATATGCAAGGTCGAGCGTTGCTGGCGCCAGGCATATACCGCCCAGCCGGCGAAAGGCCACGCCGGCCATGCAAACCAGATGCCGTATTTAAAGTAATACGATAGTGCGGTCCAGGTCGGCCAGCTCAGTTGCCGCAGATTGAAAATCTCCCAGGCGGCGAAGCGAACCATTGCACCCGGCAATAACGCGCAGCTGGCGACGAACCAGATGGCGGCAACCGCCAATGTGACTGGTAATGTCATCAGCAGCAAATCCCTGGCGATGGCTTTTTCCCTGATCAATGCCAGTGTCAGCAAGCCGCACAGCAATGCCATCGGGACTAGCCAGCCGCGGGTCAGGATCAGCAGGCCGAAGCTGAGGCCGAGCATGGCCGCACTACGCAAGCTGCGTGCATCAAACAGCCGCACCGCAATATAGATGGAAAAAGCCACCAGTGAAACTTGCAAATTTTTGGCGGTTGGCTCGTGACTTTGCAATAGCAAGCCGAGACTGCCGAGATAAATAAGGAATGCGCCGTCGGCCAGGGTACGGCCAAAATCGGTGGGTTCCGGCTGGCCGCCGAATGCCAGTCTGAGCGGTTGCGCTTCGCTACGTCGTCCCAGCAGATAAGTGGCGTACCAGACCGATAGCGAACCGACCAGGAAAAACCCGACTGCCGGCAACCGGCCTGCGAGCGGATCGCCCAGCAGCCAGCCGAATAACTTGATGCAGATTGCGCCTATCCAGTAAGTCAGCGGGCTTTCGCCGGGCATGGGCAGGCCGACGATGTTCGGCATCAGCCAGTCGGCGATGCCGCCATGGGACATGGTCCAGGCGATACCGAAGGCGGACGCGTCTTCATTTTTCCAAGGATCGCGTCCGATCAGGCCGGGCAAGATATAGAGCAATCCCAGCGCCCACAGGCCCCAGCGTGGCAGTGCGCTGGTGGCGGAGGCGGGAAGGCGGACGGGCTTCATCACAATGGCGTCTGATCAATGTTGAATTGCTGGGTATTGTGCCGGATAGCGGGTTACTTCGCTATTACTGAGCGTAATTTTTGTTCTTGATATTCTCAAGGAAATAAGCACTTTTTTACGATTTATCAAAGAGTTGGCTGCAATGCGTTGCAGCACGCGGAATTCCGCTCATGCTTACAAACTCTGACAAACAAAAAAAGGCAGCCGCAGCTGCCTTTTTAAACATGCGATCGAATTAAGTATTTGCGATCGAAGTCTTGGAACCGACAGTACCGAATTTCTTACGGAACTTGTCAACGCGACCGGCGGTGTCGACGATTTTGTGTTGACCGGTGTAGAACGGATGCGATTCCGACGAAACTTCAATCTTCACCAAAGGATATTCTTTACCTTCGTGAGTGATGTTTTCGCGAGTCTGGATAGTCGAACGGGTCACGAACTTGAAATCGTTCGAAACGTCGTGAAACAGAACTTCGCGGTAATTTGGGTGAATGCCGTCTTTCATAATTGCCTCTATTGAGTGGTAGCCAATCAATCACTTCGTCGGTCGTCTTGCTTCTTGACCCGATTGTCGATCACTTGCCGGGGGTGGAAAACCGCGAATTATACAATAAAACCCGGTAAATCCGGTTGCGAAATGGAAAAAACGAATGAAATCAGTGCCTTGGGGAATATCAGGACTGATTTCTATATTGTTTTTTTGATAGCGGCCTGGGCAAGTAGCGGATTCACCCGGGCTGGGGCTGGTTCTATGCAGGCACCATCTTTTGATTGCCGCTTTTGCGGTACAAATATAGTGTTGCAATTAAGCCACATATTGCTGCGGCAGTCATCCACATGCCAGGTGCGCCCTTATCGCCAGTGTACTCAATCAGGCCGGTTGCGATGGCCGGGGTAAAGCCGCCAAAAATGGCCGTTGCCAGGCTGTAGGCCAGGGAAAAGCCCGCAGTGCGCACTTCGACCGGCATGACCTCGGTCAGGGCCACCACCATGGCGCCGTTATAACTGGCGTACAGGAATGACAACCAGAGTTCGACCATCAGCATCTTCTGGAAGGTCGGGTCGGCCACCAGCCACGACAAGGCCGGATAAGAAGTCAGGATGGTGAGTATGGTAAATGTCAGCAGCAGCGGCTTGCGGCCGATGCGGTCGGACAGGGCGCCCATCACCGGCAGCCAGATGAAATTCGAAACGCCGACACAGAAGGTGACCACCAGCGCATCGATGGTGGTGAGTTTCAATACGCTCTTGCCGAAAGTCGGCGTGTAGACGGTGATCAGGTAGAACGACACGGTAGTCATCGATACCAGCATCATGCCGGCAACCACCAGGCCCCAGTTATCCACCATGGAGCGCAGGATTTCGCGCACTGCCGGTTTGTGCTTACGGGCCATGAACTCCTCGGTTTCCTGCAGGGAGCGGCGAATCATGAACAGCACCGGCACAATCATGCAGCCGACAAAGAACGGCACGCGCCAGCCCCAGTCAGCGATTTGCGCGGGCTGCAGCCACACTTGCAAGCCGAAACCGAGTGCCGCGGCGACGATGATGGCGACTTGCTGGCTGGCGGATTGCCAGCTGACGTAGAAGCCTTTGTTGCCCGGCGTTGCCATTTCTGACAAATAGACCGAGACGCCGCCCAGTTCAACCCCTGCCGAGAATCCTTGCAGCAAGCGGCCGATCAATACCAGCAGCGGCGCTGCATAGCCGATGGTGGCGTAACCCGGCACGAAGGCAATCAGCATGGTACCGACCGCCATCAGCGCCAGGGTGGTGATCAGGCCCTTGCGTCGGCCGACCCGGTCGACATAGGCGCCGAGGATGATGGCGCCAAGGGGACGCATCAGGAAGCCCGCACCGAAAGTCATGAACGTCAGCATCAGCGAAGCAAATTCATCGCCGGCCGGGAAAAACGTTTTTGAAATGTAGGTTGCGTAAAAGCCGAACAGGAAGAAATCGAACATTTCCATGAAGTTACCGCTGGTAACCCGCAGGACGGTGCTGAATTTCGATGGACTGGATTTAGTCGTCGCCATGGTGTGTTGTCGTGAAAATTTTAGGTTCGGAAGAATAGCATTTAACAGGTGAGCTTGTTCAGTCTATACCTTATCGGTCGGCCGTCAAATCCTGCTGTAAATCAGGGTTGTCTCCGGCCGGGTTTGCACTGCTGCAAAGGTGCTCATGCGTTTTTTGCCTATATGCCGCCGCAAATACCTGCAAAAAAAAAGTCTGACGTGCTTGCGCAGGTCAGACTTTTTTTGTTTTCGATCGAGGTAGATTTCAACCGAAACGGGCCAGGCCGGGGTCGAGGTCGATTAGCCGCCGCGTCGCATCATGTCGAAGAACTCGGCGTTATTCTTGGTCGATTTCATCTTGTCGAGGATGAACTCCATCGCTTCGATCTCATCCATGCTGTACAGCAGCTTGCGCAGCACCCAGATTTTTTGCAGCTGGTCAGGCTTGATCAGCAATTCTTCGCGGCGGGTGCCGGATTTGTTCAGGTTGATCGACGGATAAACGCGCTTCTCGGCGAGGCGGCGTTCCAGATGCACTTCCATGTTGCCGGTACCCTTGAATTCTTCGTAGATCACGTCATCCATGCGGCTGCCTGTTTCGATCAGGGCGGTAGCGATGATGGTCAGCGAACCGCCTTCTTCGATGTTACGGGCAGCGCCGAAGAAACGTTTCGGACGTTGCAGCGCGTTAGCGTCGACACCACCGGTCAGGACCTTGCCGGAAGCAGGGATCACGGTGTTATAGGCACGTGCCAGGCGGGTGATCGAATCCAGCAGGATCACTACGTCTTTTTTCATTTCGACCAGGCGCTTGGCTTTTTCCAGCACCATTTCGGCGACTTGCACGTGACGTGTGGCCGGTTCGTCGAAAGTGGATGCAACCACTTCGCCGCGCACCGAGCGCTGCATTTCTGTCACTTCTTCCGGACGTTCGTCAATCAGCAGGACGATCATCACGGTGTCGGGATGGTTAGTCGTGATGGCATGCGCAATGTGTTGCAGCATGACCGATTTACCCGACTTTGGCGATGCCACCAGCAGGCCGCGCTGGCCTTTGCCGATAGGCGCGATCATGTCGATGATACGGCCGGTGATGTTTTCTTCGCCGCGCATGTCGCGTTCCAGCGGCAGCGGTTTGTTCGGGTGCAGTGGCGTCAGGTTTTCAAACAGGATGCGGTGTTTCGACGCTTCCGGCGATTCGCCGTTGACCTTGTCGACCTTGACCAGTGCGAAATAGCGTTCGCCGTCTTTCGGCGTACGCACTTCACCTTCGATCGAATCGCCGGTGTGCAGGTTGAAACGGCGGATTTGCGAAGGTGAAATATAAATGTCGTCGGTAGACGCCATGTAGCTGGCGTCGGGCGAGCGCAGGAAGCCAAAGCCGTCAGGCAGGACTTCGAGGGCGCCATCGCCAAAAATCTGTTCTCCTGATTTCGCGCGCTTTTTCAGGATCGCGAACATCAGCTCTTGTTTGCGCAAACGCGCTGCGTTATCGATGTCCAGGCCGATTGCCATTTCTAGCAGGGCGGAGACGTGTAACGCCTTTAATTCAGATAAATGCATAGGTATGAGTGTCCCGGGATGGGAAGTATTGGGTGGGGGAGGGAACTGCGTGGTGTCGTTAGTAAAACACAAGCGGCGATGCGGGCGCACCGCCGCGGTTGTTATTTATAGGTTCGAATCAATGAATGCAGTGAGTTGGCCTTTGGCCAGCGCGCCGACTTTTTGTGCCGCAGGAACGCCGTTCTTGAACAGGATCAAGGTCGGAATGCCACGGATGCCATGCTTGGCAGGCACTGCCTGGTTGGCATCAACGTCCAGCTTGACGATTTGCAGCTTGTCGCCGTATTCCTTGGCGACTTCTTCCAGGATCGGGGCAATCATCTTGCAAGGACCGCACCACTCAGCCCAGAAATCGACCAGGACCGGTTTGTCTGATTTAAGTACATCTGCTTCAAAGGATGCGTCGGAAGTATGTTTAATGTGTTCGCTCATGGTTTCCTCAGTGTGAGGGAAAAAAGAATCAATGTGTGCCAAGACTACTTACCATTCCTGCTTGGTGGTTGCCATCGGCGTTCCCTATTCTATTTAATAAGTGGGGATGCCGTGCGCGAATTCAAGTTTTTGTGGGTGTGGTAAGAGGTGTTGCGGCGGGATATTCACTAAATAATAACCGATTTTGATAAAAAGTGTGGGCGATGTAATTATTTCGAGCTTATTTTTTCAAGGCCTCGCATAAAATGAGGGCTAATTGTTGCAAAAATGCGAGCGCCGTTGTTCTCGTAGCAGAGCGGCCGGTCCCGTCCATCCAGTGAGCCACATGCCCCTAGAATCCATAAAACTTGTGCCATCTGCCAACTTCTGGCCGGCTGCGGCACGTGCATTGCTGGCGGCCTGCCGCGAGGACAGCGGCGATAGCGGCCAGCGCGATTTCGCCCGCTGGCGTGTGGTGCTGCCGACTTTCGCACATGCGCAACCGTTGAAAGCGGCGATCGCTGCGGAATTAGGCGGGACTTTCGTGCCGCCGCAATTCTTTACGCTGTCAGGCTGGTTGATGACGCTACCCCCGCTGCCCAATGTACTGCCCGCCAGCGAACGGCTGATGCGTTTGTATGCCGAGTTGCGCCAGCACGGCTGGCTGAAAAAATTATTCACCGCGCGTCGCAATACCGATCTGCTGCCGCTGGCACAAACGCTGTTAGCGCTATCAGATGAGCTGACACAGGCTTTGTTGCCCGGATTGCACGCCGATGCTGCCAGCGATCCGGAGCAGCGCTGGCAGAACGCGCTGGAACAATTGTCACCGGATGCGCGCAAATTATTGTCGGACGAGACGCAGCTGGTGTGGTCGATCTGGAAAAGCCAGCTGGATGCCGACGATGCGATAGCGGCACGCTTCGCGCAAATGCTGCAAATAGCGGAAAGCGCCAGCCAGCCGCTGATCTGGATCAGTTCGGTGGCGCCGGAGCCGTTGGAGCAAACTTTTCTCGACGCCTATGCCATGCGTCAACGGGTGGTGACGATGACGCTGGACTGGCGTGCGCAGGCAATACTGCCGACTTACACAGTGGCGTGGCCGGAGATGGTGGAAGTCGCAACCAATGAAGAACGCGGCGCTATCGCAGCCAGCGATCACGCGTTGCCGGCCGAGTTGCAATTGTGTGCTGCCGCTAGCGTCGAAGACGAAGCAGTGCAAGGTGCGCAAATGGTGATCGACTGGCTGCAGTCAGGCAAAACCAGTCTGGCGATTGTGGCGCAGGACCGGGTAGTGGCCCGGCGGATTCGCGCCTTGCTGGAACGTGCGCAGATTCATGTGGCCGATGAAACCGGCTGGAAGTTGTCGACCACGCGCGCTGCTTCCGCCATTGCCGCCTGGTTCGACGTCGTCGCTGCGCGCGGCGAAACCACTGCCTTGCTGGATTTGCTGAAGTCGCCGTTTGTATTGAACGAAGCGCCCAGGGATTTGTTGCATGAGGCGCAGGACAGCGTCGCCAACAAGTCGGCGCTGGTGATGAAAATAGAATTGCTGCTGCGGCGCGCCAACGTGCTCGGTGAATGGCGCACGGTGATCAATGCGCTGAATGCGGCGCCAACGGAGCAAAAGACGGTAGCCTTGCTGGCGCAGCAGGCGGCATTGTTCAGCGGCCGCAAGAATTTGCGTGACTGGATTGCTACCACTACCTCGGCATTGGACAGCTTGGGCATCGCATCGGCTCTCAGCGCGGATTCGGCCGGCCAGCAGATCTTGCAGCTGTTGCAGAATATTGCGCCACCGGCGAATGATTTTTCTGCACTGTTCTCTTTTCCGGAATGGCGCGCACTGGTCAATCTGCAGCTCGACGACACCAGTTTCATCAGCGCCATCAATGACCGCCGGGTAGTGATGCTGCCGCTGAATGGCGCTCGCTTGCGCTCGTTCGATGCGGTGCTGATGGTTGGCGCCGACGCCGATCACCTGCCATCGCAACCGCAAGAGACGCTGTTCTTTGCCAATACCGTCAGGCGTGAGCTGGGCCTGGCGACACGCGAGAGTCGGCAGCGCCAGCAATTGCGCGACGTGGTCGAACTGCTGGCGATGAATCCGCAGGTAGTGTTGTCCTGGCAGGCGCATAAAGATGGCGAGCCGAATCCGGTCAGTCCCTGGATCCAGCGCCTGCAACTCACATTGGCGCGTAATGCCGCGCCCGCACTGACTGAAAAGCGGGCGGAGATTGCCGCGCAAAGCTTGCAGGCGACGCCGTCAATCATGCCCAGGCCTGCAGCGCCGCAGCTGACGCCAAGTCGTCTGTCTGCCAGTGCTTACAACAGTTTTATCCAGTGTCCGTATCAATTTTTTGCCCGGCGCATGTTGGGTCTGGCATCGCTGGATGAGCTGTCCGATCTGCCGGAAAAGCGTGACTACGGCGGCTGGCTGCATGAAATCCTGGAAACCTATCACGAAACCCTGCGTGATCAGCCATGTCCTGCAGATCGGCGCGAAGCGTTGCTGGTGGATATCTCAAAAAAATTATTCGACGAAGTCATCGCCAAAAATGCCGCAGCCCTGGGTTACTACTCGCGCTGGCAAAAAGTCATTTCGGCTTATGTCATCTGGGCCAATGAGCACGAAGCCAAAGGCTGGAGTTTTGTGTTTGGCGAACAGGCATATGAAAAGCCGATGCCGCTGGCAGACCGCGATTTGACCCTGCATGGCCGGATTGACCGGATCGACGAGAACGATGCCGGTGAACGCGCGGTACTGGATTACAAGACCAACAACCTGCTCGTGCTGAATAGGAAACTGAAAGACCATGAAGATCATCAACTGGCGTTCTACGGTTTGCTGTCGGACCGACCGGTTGCGGCGGCGCACTACGTCGCGCTGGAAACTACCAAAGACAAGGTCGGCGATGTGAGCGCACCTGATTATGACGAAGCGCAGCGCGCTTTGGCCGCACAGATTACGATCAATGTGGAAGCGATTGCGCACGGCGTCGGCCTGCCTGCCAATGGTGTCGCATCGGTATGCCAGTATTGCGATGTACGCGGCCTGTGTCGCAAGGGAGCGTGGGAATGACCGAGCCGGTGCACATCGCGCTACCGAGCGCTTATCGGATGAATGGCGAAGTGGTCGACGCCCAGAGCTTTACCAATGCCGCCTGCGATCCGCAACACTCTGTGGTGGTGGAGGCGTGCGCCGGCAGCGGTAAAACCTGGTTGCTGGTGGCGCGCATGCTGCGCCTGTTGCTGGCCGGCGCCGCACCGTCCGAACTGCTGGCGATTACCTTTACCCGCAAGGCCGCGCAGGAAATGCGCGAACGATTGTTGGAACTGTTGCATGATCTGGCCCTGCAGCCGGATGCCAAAGTGCGCAACTTGCTGTTGGAGCGCGGTATCGAGCCACAAGCCTTGACGCAGGTATTGCCTGCCGCACGCAATCTGTACGAGCGCGTGCTGGCTAGCCCGCAGAGTTTATCTATCGATACGTTCCATAGCTGGTTTGCACGCCTGCTGAAAATTGCGCCGCTGGCTTCGGGTGTGCCGCACGGCTACGTGTTGATAGAGAAAACTGGCGAGTTGCAGTCCGACGCCTATCTGCGTTTCATGCAATCGCTGAATGATGAAGAGAATAGCCAGGTCAAGCGGGATTTGCTGACGCTGTATCAGCTGGTCGGTGATTTCAGTACAAGAAAACTGTTGAACGCTTTCATCGATAAGCGCGCCGAATGGTGGGCGGTGATACAGCAGGGCGTGGATGCGCCGATGGAATGGCTGCGCGAGATGTGCGGTGAAGATGCGGAAGTCGACGCCCGTCTGTCCTTGTGGGACGACGAGAAATTATCATCTCAAATGAAGCAGATTGCCTGGTTACTTGGACAGGGTTCGGCGACCAACCAGAAACGTGCGACCGCTATTGAAATGGCGCTATCCGCGGGCGCGGCAGTAGTCAATTTCGATGCGCTCTGTAGTCAGTTCTTCGATGACGCAGGCAAGCCGCGGAGTAACGGCAAAACCAAGGATTTTCTGAAGGCGCTGGAAAACAGCTTGGGCGGCAACGCCCTCGACGCCTTCGAAGCTGAATTTTTTGCGACCGGAGAAGCGCTTAAGTTACTGCGCAAGCGCAGTTACGAACGTACCGTACTCAGTTTGAACCAGCATCTGTTCAGTGTCGGCAATGCCTATCTGGAATGCTATCAGGCGCTCAAGGCAGAGCAGCGTGTGTTCGATTTCGCCGACCTGGAATGGCAAGCCTACCGCTTGCTGACCAATCCGGAAAGTGCGGCCTATCTGCAAAGCCGACTCGACAGCCGCTACAAGCATATCCTGCTGGACGAGTTTCAAGATACCAATCCGCTGCAATGGAGCATCGTGCGCGCCTGGTTGAGCGCCTATGGTGAAGATGCCGGCCAGCCGAGCGTGTTTGTGGTCGGCGATCCGAAACAATCGATCTATCGTTTCCGCCGCGCCGAGCCACGCGTGTTCGAAGCCGCGCGTCAGTTATTACAAGAACAAGGCGCCACAGTGTTGCAA
This sequence comes from Collimonas sp. OK307, assembly GCF_900113705.1. Classification (GTDB taxonomy): domain Bacteria; phylum Pseudomonadota; class Gammaproteobacteria; order Burkholderiales; family Burkholderiaceae_D; genus Collimonas. The sequence goes on from NZ_FOQI01000007.1 coordinate 228,676, forward strand.
GCCAACCAGACCAGGCGCAACGCCAGCGCGATTGTCGACGTGTTGAACGCCAGCTTCCGCGCCAATCCCCTGTTCTCAGCACAAACCACGTTGGGCGAAGTCGGCGGCGATGTGTGGCGTTTGCCGTTGATCCGGCAAGCCGGCGATGAGGCAGAGGAAGCGCCGCAGGGCCTGCGTAATCCATTGACGATCGCACGCGAAGAATCGGAAGATGCGCGCCGCCGCGACGAGGGCAGGCAACTGACGCAAGCGTTATGGCGAGCCAGGCAAGAGCTGACAGTGCGTCAGGAACAGGGCAGCCGCACAATACAGTGGTCGGATGTGATGTTGCTGGTTAAGAAACGCAGTCATCTCGGCGCTTACGAAAGCGCGCTGCGCGAAGCCGGCATACCGTTCATGTCCGACAAACGCGGCGGCCTGCTGGAGTCGCTGGAAATCTCCGATCTGATTGCTCTGCTGACTTTCCTGATCACGCCTGACGATGCGCGGGCACTGGGCCACGTGTTGAAATCGCCGATCTTTGGCGCCAGCGATGATGATCTGATCGCCCTGGCGCAACGCACCGAACGTGGCTGGTGGGCGCGCCTGCGGGCTGCTGCGTCGGCGGACGACGCTACGCCGGCGTTGCAACGCGCCAGTGCTTTGCTGGAAGAATGGCTGCAGGCGGCGCCACGTTTGCCGGTGCACGATCTGCTCGATGTGATTCTGCATCGAGGCCAATTGCTGGCCCGCTATGCGCAAGCCGCAACGCCTTTGTCGCGTAGCCAGGCCATCGGCAACATCGAAACCTTCGTCGAACTTGCCTTGAACATGGACGCAGGCCGCTATCCCAGCTTGCCGAAATTTATCGATGCCTTGCGCAGCTTGCAAAATGCCGCCGGCGGCGATGCACCTGACGAAGCCAGTATCGATGCCGCCACCGACGCGGTACGGATCCTGACGGTGCACAGCGCCAAGGGCCTGGAAGCACCGATAGTGGTGCTGCTGGATGCCAACCACAGCAAACCTGCCCGCGACGACTATGGCATCCTGTGCGACTGGCCGCAAGACGCGGAAGCACCGCAGCACTTTTCCGCGTTCGGCAGCAGCGCCGAACGTGGCGCTGCGCGCGATCCTTTGTTTGCGGCGGAAGAAGGTTTCAAGACGCAGGAAGACTGGAACCTGTTGTACGTCGCCACTACCCGCGCCAAGCAGTTGCTGATCATTAGCGGCGTCGCCGGCAGAAGCGGCGGCGTGACGGATGACAGTTGGTATGCGCGGCTCGAACATGTGCCTGAAGCCAGTTTCGATGCAGTCGCAGAAGCTGCTGCAGTCGTTGATGGCGCACAAAGATTTGAGCAGGAAATATTCGATCCTCCGCAAATGCCGCCGCCGGTGGTAGCGGCCGCTGCAACATTTGATAACCAGGCGATAGCTGAAGGCATCGCGCTGCACGGTTTGCTGGAACGCGTCACCCAGCATGGCCAATGGCCGGTGGTGCTGCCGGATGCCGAGACGATTGCACGTTGGCTACCGTGCCCGCTGGTGCTGGCAAAGTTGATCAGGCACCAGGCCCAGACCATTCTGGGACAGGCTGATCTGGCGCATTTCTTTAATCCAGCCTTGCACCTGCACGCGCGCAATGAAATGGAAATCATTGCCGATAACGTCGTGCTGCGTTTCGACCGGGTGGTGATCTTTGACGATGAGGTATGGATCCTGGATTACAAACGCAACCTGCTCGACAACGAACGTGCGGCGTATACCACGCAGTTGCGCACTTACCGGCAAGCGGCGCAGGCAGTGTTTGGGGATAAACGCTTGCGTACGGCGTTGCTGACAGTGGATGGACGGTTGTCGGAAATCGACTAGGAAATCAGCCAGTTACTCGTTAAAAAGCCCTTATTTCCTGAATGAAAATAAGGGCTTTTCAGATTGTCGCTATAGCTAGCGTGCAATCAACGGTGATGCGGCGCCGCGTATTTCTTTTCCAGTCGGCCAACCAGCATCGCCAGGCACATGGTCATGGCGAAATAGACCACGGAAATCGTGATGTACGGCTCCCAATAACGCGAATAAGCGCCGGCTACGGTCCTTGCCGCATAAGCCAGCTCGGCCAGGCCGATGGCCGATACCAGCGATGAATCCTTGAGCAGGGTGATCGCTTCATTGCCAAGCGGCGGCAGCATGCGGCGAAACGCTTGCGGCAGCACCACATACCGCATGGTCAGTTTGTAACCCATGCCGAGACTGGATGCTGCATACGTTTGGCCGCGATCAATCGACTGGATACCCGCGCGGAAAATCTCGGAAATATACGCACCGGCATTCAACGACAAGGCCACCACACCTGAAATGAAGGCGCCGTAATCCTGTTTGATGGTGCGCGCCAGCTCGCCGGAGATCAGCAGGCCGTTGTCTTGATGGATCAGCACCGGCATCACTGCAAAGTGGATCAGCAGGATCTGTACGAACAGCGGGGTGCCGCGAAAGAAGGCGACATAGAAGCTGGCCAGCCCTTTCAACACGCGCAGCGGCCATTTCCACGGGCCGTGTTTGACATCCGCTAAACGTAGCATGCCCAGCAATAAGCCCAGGATGGTGCCGATGATGATACTGATCACGGCAACCTGTAGCGTCATGAAGAAGCCTTTGACGAATAGCGGCGCGTAGCCTTGTATGATGCTCCAGCGAAAATCCATAAGTATTGTTGAAAAGAAACGGTGCGACAGGCTGAGTGGACGCGCAACCCGGCTGGTTGGCGATCCGGGCTATGCAAGAAGATACTAAAAATTAGCGCGAAATTATATCGTAGTTGCCGCAGACAGCCAAAAACAGGCGGCCTGCGGAGGAATTTTCAACTATTTACTTACTGCTTATTTGCTGCCGCCAAAGTACTTTGCATTGATTTTGTCAAAGCTGCCGTCAGCTTTTACATCTGCCAGGCCTTGATTGATTTTGGCCAGCAGCTCGGTATTCCCCTTGCGTACCGCAATGCCATAGTACTCTTTCGGAAAGCCGGCGTCGCTCACTACGCGGAAGCTGGCGGACGGATTGTTGGTAATGTAGTTCCTCACCACCGGATCGTCAGCCACCACGGCATCGACGCCGCCGCTTTCCAGTTCCTTCAAGGCCAGCGTGGTGGAATCGAAGCGCTTGATGCTAGGGTTGTTCTTGCCCACCAGGTTTTGCACCACTTCATCGCCGGTGGTGGCGCTTTGCACGCCGATTTTCATATTCTTCAGGTCATTGAACTGTTTGACCGAGGTATTCCCTTGCGGGACAGCGATCAACTGGCTGGCTTCAAAATACGGTATCGAAAAATCCACGGTCTGCTTGCGCTCATCGGTAATCGTGATGGCCGAAATCAGCAAGTCGCGGTCGCCTTGAGCGAGGAAATTGAAGATACCTTCGAACGGCGTCGGGACGAATTTTACTTCGATGCCGCTTTTTGCCGCGATCGCTTTCATCAAATCGATATCGAATCCGACTACTTCCTTTTTTTCGTTTTCAGCGGAAAACGGCGCGTAAGCGGATTCAACCCCAACTACGTACAGGTTTTGTTTGGCAGCTGCCGCCGGTGCTTCTTCCTTTTTACTGCAGGCGCCCACTGCCAGCAGACTCATGCTCAGAGCGCATAGCGGCAGGTAACGGCGTAACATTTTTTTCATGGTGCTCTCGCAAAAATCAGTCGAATTTACAATCGAATTTATAACTTCTCGTCCGCGAAATACTTCTTGTATATCCGGTCCTGGGAGCCGTCCGCCTTGATCTGTTCCAGCCCGTGATTCAGCTTGGCCAGCAGGTCGGCATTACCCTTCTTGACCGCGATTCCGTAATATTCCTTAGGGAAAGCCGGATCGTTGACGATGCGGAAATTCTTGCCCGGATTGTTCTTCACGAAATTGGTGACGACGCCATTGTCGCCGATCACGGCATCGACGCCACCGCCTTCCAGCTCTTGAAACGCCAGCGGCATCGATTCGAAGCGCTTGACGCTAGGGCTGTTTTTGCCGACCAGGTTTTGTGCCGCTTCGTCAGCGGTGGTAGCGCTCTGGACGCCGATCTTCAAAGATTTCAGATCTTCGAATTTAGCTACTTTGGAATTCGACGGTAGCACGATCAACTGCTTCGCCACAAAGTAGGGTTCCGAAAAATCCATGGTCTGACGGCGCTGGTCGTTGATCGTGATGGTGGAAATCAGGATGTCGCGGTCGCCCTGGGCCAGTGCATTGAACAGGCCGTCGAACGGTGTATTGACGATCCTGATCTTGATGCCGGCCTTGTCGGCCACGGCTTTCATGATCTCGACATCGAAGCCGACCAGTTCTTTTTTCTCGTTCTCGGAAGCGAACGGCGCATAAGCACCGTCGGCGCCAACCACATATTCAGTGTTGCCTGCGGTCGCCGCAGAGTTGCTGTCCTTCTTGCCGCAACCTGCCAGCACAGCAAGTGAACACATCAAGGCCAGAGTCAGAGCCGGCAGATATCGTTGTTTCATATTTTCTCTCGATGCTTATTTGGACGATTCAGCAAAATACTTGGCGTAGATCTTGTCGTAAGTGCCGTCGGCCTTGATTGCCGCCAGTCCCTTGTTTACCTTGGCCAGCAACTCGGCGTTGCCCTTCTTGACCGCGATGCCGTAATACTCTTTAGGGAATGCCGCATCGGTGATGAAGCGGAAGCCTTCGGACGGGTTGTTCTTGATGTAGTTCTTGATCACGCCGTTGTCGGATACGACCGCTTCGACGCCGCCACCTTCCAGCTCTTTCATGACTAGGGTCGCCGATTCCAGGCGCTTGATGTTGGGATTACTCTTGCCCAATTCCTTTTGCACGATGTCATCGCCGGTGGTAGCGCTTTGCACGCCCACCTTCATGTTCTTCAAATCGGCAAACTTCGTGACTGTGGAATTTTTCGGCACAACGATCAATTGATTGGCTTCGAAGTAGGGTTCGGAGAAATCGACTGTCTGCTTGCGTTCATCGGTAATCGTGATTGCCGATGCCAGCAGATCGCGGTCGCCTTGCGCCAGGAAATTGAAAATGCCTTCGAACGGTGTGTTGACGAACTTGATCTTGAAACCACCCTTGTCGGCGATTGCATTCATTACATCGACATCAAAGCCGACGATTTCCTTTTGTTCGTTCTGGTACTCGAACGGCGCAAAAGTCGCTTCGGCGCCGACCAGGTAGACAGTCTGCCCAGGCGCTGCCGCCGTTTTCGGTTCCTGCTTGCCGCAAGCTGCCAACGACAGCGCGAGTACGCACAGGCCCAGATTGAAAATGCGTTTCATTGAATATCTCCAGTAAAAATGGGTAATGTGTTCCAGTTCACATCGACGACGAAAACCAGTTTTCAAGAGTAGCCGCCACGTCTGCCTTCTCATTGGAAAATAGTTGTTAAGTTATCAATGCTGTGTGGGATAAGCCGCTATTTTAGATTCATCTATGTAAATAACAATGATTTATATAGATGCGTTGCCAAACTCCAAAAGCTCTTCACCCGCATCTTGCATCAACCTCGCACCAAAACAGAATATCCACATGCTGCGGCGCACAGTTTTAGCGCGCTAATACGCCACTTTCCCCCATGTAAGAACCTCTTGTGCCATGCGCATAGACAGGCATGTATATTGCATTGATACTTTGTATCGCAATAAAACATTAGTTATTACATAGGAATAGTTATGACAAAACATATCATTTTGGAAACCAATGGAAACGTTGGCGTGGTCACCTTGAACCGCCCTGAAAAACTCAACGCCTGGAATACCGAGATGCGTAATGAGATCATCGCTGCGTTGAAGGATTTCAATGCCGATGCGGCCATTGGCGCCATCGTCATGACAGGCACCGGCGACCGCGCATTTTGTGCCGGACAGGATCTGGAAGAAGCGCATGGCTTCGACCCGGCACGCGTCAACGAGTGGATGAGTGAATGGGAAAACTACTATGCCGTGCTGCGCGGTTTGTCGAAGCCGTTGGTCGTTGCGCTTAACGGCACCGCTGCCGGCTCCGCATTCCAGGTCGCGCTGCTGGGCGACATCCGCGTCGGTCACGCCGGGTCGCGCATGGGCCAGCCCGAAATAAATGCCGGCATTCCGAGCGTGACCGGTCCGTGGATCATGAAGCAGATGCTGGGCTTGTCGCGCACGATAGAACTGACGCTGACCGGCCGCATGATGGAAGCGGAAGAGTGCCATCGGATCGGCTTGATCCATCATCTGGTCGCCGCCGATCAAGTCATGCCGAAAGCGATGGAGATTGCCCGTGATCTGGCAGCCAAGCCGCCGGTAGCGATGCGCCTGGACAAGCAGCGTTTCTGCGAAATGTCCGAATCCGGTTTTCACGAAGCCATCAGCGCCGGCCGCCGGATCCAGGTGGAGGCCTACAGTACGGGCGAGCCGGCACGCATGATGGAAGAGTTTTTCCGTAAACGCGGACGCAGCATCGCGTAATCAGCCTTCCGCAGAAGGTTGTCCCAATGAACGTCTTCGCGCTTTTATCTACGTTTCTATCGCATAGGGAGGTTGTATGAAAAACCGTTTCGATACCACACGCCGTGGCGTGCTGAAGCTTGCCGGAGGGCTGGCTGTCGCTGGCGCATTCCCGGCAACAGTGTTCGGCCAGAATAAACAGATCGTAGTCGCCGATCCCGGCGGTCCTTACACCGCAGCATATCGGAAGGCCTTTTACGACCCGTTTGAAAAAGCGACCGGTATCCGCGTCATCAATGTGGCGCGCGAGGCGCAACCGGTGGCGCAGTTGACGGCGATGGTGAAGACGAAGAATTTCGTGTGGGACGTCACAACCCTGACTGTGGCACAGGATATTCCTATCCTGGAAGAGGCAGGTTTGCTTGAACCGCTGGGATTGAAAGTTGGCGATTTTTCGAACATGCTGGCGGAATCGGTAGCACCTAATTTCATGGGTGTCGACGTTTATTCGACTGTGCTGGCGTATCGCACTGACAAGTACGGAAAAAATCCACCGTCCAGCTGGGCCGATTTCTGGAACGTCGAGAAATTTCCGGGGCGCCGCTCATTGCGCCGCAACGCTATCGACACGTTGGAGCAAGCCTTGATGGCCGATGGCGTCCCCATCGATAAACTCTATCCGCTGGATCTGGACCGGGCGTTCAAGAGTCTCGATCGCATCAAGCCGCACATTGCGGTGTGGTGGACCAGCGGCGCGCAGGCGATGCAGCTGATTCAATCCGGCGAGGTCGACATGATCTCGACCTGGAATGCGCGTGCGCAAACCGCCATTGAAGGTGGCGCACCAGTCGCCATCGTCTGGAACCAGGGTCTGTATTCTATCGAGGGCTGGGGCGTGCCGAAGGGAACGCCACGCGCCGAAGAAGCCAAGGCATTCGTCAAGTTCTGCGCCGATGCCGCGCGCCAGGCGGCCTTTACCGACACATTGGCATACGGCCCGACAAATCTCAATGCCTATCAAAACATTCCAGCCAAGCGCGCCGCGATTTTGCCGACTTCTGCAGCCAACCTGAAACTCATGCGCGCGCCCAGCGCGCAGTGGTGGCACAAGAACCGCAATCTGGCATCGGATCGATTCAACGCATGGTTACTTTCATAAGCGGGTAGGAAAATGGTCGCCAGATTAGAAACAATTGGACTTAGCAAGCGCTATCAGGACGTCACCGCGCTGTCGCCCACCGATTTGCAGGTTCAGGATGGAGAATTCCTGACCCTGCTCGGACCTTCAGGTTCCGGCAAGACCACGCTGCTGCAGATCATCGCAGGGCTGGTCGAGCCGAGCGACGGCAAGTTGCTGATCGATGGTAAGGATGCCACCCGCAAGGCTGCGGGTGAGCGGGGCATTGGCATGGTGTTTCAAAGCTATGCTTTGTTCCCTCACATGACTGTATGGGACAACGTCGCCTATCCTTTGCGCATGCGCAAAGAGGGACGGGCGGCGATGGATGCCGCTGTGAAGGATGCGTTGGAAATGGTGCAGATGGGCGCTTACGCGCATCGTCTTCCGCGTGAATTGTCCGGCGGCCAGCAACAGCGTATTGCGCTGGCGCGCTGCTTCGTGTACAAGCCATCGGTGATCCTGCTGGACGAACCGCTGGGCGCGCTGGACAAGAAATTACGCGAGCACATGCAATCCGAAATCCGTCGCCTGCACAAGGACTTGGGAGCTACCTTCATTTACGTCACCCATGATCAGGAGGAGGCGCTCAACCTGTCCGATCGCATCTGTTTGATGAATCAGTCGAAGATAGAGCAGATAGGCACGCCGCAAGCCATGTACGACCAGCCGGCCACCGTGTTTTCGGCACAATTCATCGGCTACTCGAACTTGCTGGAAGGAACGCTGGAGCAAGGCGCCACGGGACTCGATACCTTGCGCAACGGCCGTTTCTCATTACCTGTGATACCGCAAGATGCCAGCCAGACGGCCACCAGGACGCTGGTCGTGAGACCGGAAAATGCGCGTCTGGCGAACCCCGAATCAGCTTATCTGCGCGGTCGCGTCGACGAAGTCGTGTTTGCCGGATCCGATATCCGCGTACTCATCGACATCGGCGAAGCGGAGCCGTTCCTGCTGCGTTGCGGCCGCCGCGAAGCGCCCCTCGTTGGCGATATCGTTGGCGTCAGCTGGCAGCGCGAATTGAGCACCGTCTTGACCACAGCCGTTGCCGTCTGACAGGAGTCGCCATCATGTTCAATTCCTCAAGCCGCAAGCTGATCAAGGCCATGTTGCCGGCGCTGCCGTCTATCGTATTCCTGCTATGTTTTTTTTGCGTGCCGGTCTACGAGATCTTGCAAACCGGCGCCTACAACGCCGATGGCCACCTGAGTCTGGAGCAGTTCCGTCGTATCAGCGGCGATATTGTGTATGCGAAGGTATTGTGGACCACCTTCAAGATATCGCTGCTGACTGCGCTGTTTGCAGTCGGACTCGGTTTTCCGGTCGCCTATTTCCTGAGCCAGATCAGCGACCGCCGTCGCGGCAAATGGATGATCTGGCTGCTGATCCCGTTCTGGACCAGTTATCTGGTGAAGACTTTTGCCTGGATCCTGGTGTTGTCTAAAACCGGCGTGCTGGCCTCGATCGCCATGGGGCTTGGCCTGGTCGATGATCCGCAAGCCCTGGCGCCGTCCTTGAGCGGGGTGATGATAGGCATGGTGCATGCGATGCTGCCGCTGGCGGTGATGAACATGTTGCCAATCATGCGCGGCGTTAATGCGCAATTACTGCAGGCTGCGGAAACACTTGGCGCCAATCGCACAGTTGCCTTTTTTTCGGTGTTCCTGCCGCTGGCGGCGCCGGGCATGGCTGCCGCCGGCCTGCTGGTATTTATCACCAGCCTTGGGTTCTTTATTTTGCCGGCGTTGCTCGGCACGCCGCAGGAAACCATGATCGCGCAGCTGGTGATTTCGGCGATTAACGAATTATTCAATTTGCCGTTTGCCGCCGCCTTGTCGACGGTCTTGCTGGTTTGTGCGATTGCCGTATTTATCTTGTACGACAAGCTGGTTGGTTTGTCTTCGTTGAGCGGCGAGTCGCGGTCGGCGGTACGCAACAAGAATTTACCTGGCATGAACGGTTTCCTGATCGTCGCCGGCAGAACATTGGGACGCGCTCATGCCGCACTGGGACCGATAAGCGCCAGTGTTCGCGGCCTTAAAATATATACGGTGGTGCTGATCGCATTGTTGTCGCTGCCGATTCTGGTGGTACTGCCAATTGCGTTCACCGATTCTCCGTTCCTGGCCTTCCCGCCCAAGGGTTTCAGCTTGCGCTGGTTCTCGTCGTTCATGTTCTCTCCGGTATGGCAATCGGCATTGCTGCGATCGTTCGGCGTGGCCGTGGTAACTGCGGTTGCCGCCACCGCTCTGGGCCTGGGGGCTGCACTGTCGCTGACGCGCTTGCCGGCTACCTGGACCAAACCCATGTTCGCGGTTTTCCTGGCGCCGCTGATCGTGCCGCGCATCGTGATCGCGGTCGGCTTGTTCTATCTGTTCGCCCGTCTCGGGCTGGTCGGCACTAATCTCGGTCTGGCGATCGGCCATACCGTGTTGGCGATTCCTTATGTGGTCGTGACAATGGTGGCGGCGCTCAAGCGTTTCGACTGGCGTCTCGACGATGCCGGCCGCATCCTCGGGGCATCGGCATTTGCGCGGCTGCGCACGATACAGCTGCCCATGATGATAGGTAGCGTGGTGGCAGCATTGCAGATAGCTTTCATCATTTCGTTTGACGAATTGACGATTGCCATTTTTGTCAGCGGCGGCCTGACCAATACCTTGCCGAAGCAAATGTGGGATGACATGACTTTGCAAGTCAATCCGACGCTGGCCGCGGTATCACTGGTCATGGTGGTGGTGATTGCGGTGCTGGTGTTGATCCCGACCTTCTTCAAGCGCGCCGAGCAGGCGTGAAGTCCTGCGCCATTGCGATGCTAATCAAGACAAATCAAGACATCAATCAAGATACTAATATGCACAATTATTCCGATTATTTCCCTGTCCGTTCACCTCGCGACAATCTCGACGTCGTGCCGCTGCTGCACGATGGCCTGATGCAGAAGGGACCACGGACGCTGCTCGATTTTAATGGTACCCGGACATCGTTCGACGACATGGCAAAACGCGTCGGCACGATGCAAGTCTGGTTGGACGCCAAAGGTATCCAACGCGGCGATCGGGTGGCGTTGATGTTGGAAAACGGCCTCGATCATATCGCGTTGATCTATGCGTTGATGCTGAGCGGCGTGGTGTGGGTGCCGGTCAATACGCGTCTGAAAGGACCCGGTATCGAGTATCTGCTCGGCCATTGCAAACCAACGTTATTCATCGCGCAACGTGAGTTTTCCGAGGTCTTGTCCGTGTTGCCGGAATTGCTGCCCCTCCTGGTCTGGCTTGAGGAGGTGCAGCTGACGGTGCAACAGATGCCAGCCGCAGGCCGGCCGCTGCATGCGGCATCGGTCAAGGCCGACGATACCTTATGCCTGATCTATACCTCCGGCACTACCGGTGCGCCGAAGGGAGTGGTGTTCACCCATCGCATGATGCGGATTGCCAGCGAAGCGACCTTGATCGTTTCCGGCGCCGGCGCGGGCGACCGCATGTTCGTCTGGGAACCGCTGTGCCATATCGGTGGTGCGCAGATGATGCTGGTGCCGTTTCTGCAACAAGTGGAATTGCACATAGTCGAACGTTTTTCGGCGAGCCGCTTCTGGCAACAGATAGAAACCTCGCAGGCTACCCATTTGCACTATCTGGGCGGGATACTGGACATCCTGATGCAGCTGCCGCAGCAACCCGCCAGTCATACCCTGCGCGTGGCATGGGGCGCCGGCGTATCGGTAAAGGCATGGGATGCCGTGATCGCGCAGTTGCAACTGGATCTGCGCGAATGTTATGGCATGACTGAGGGATCCAGCTTCACCACCGTCAATACCAGCTGCAAGCCGGGTTCCATCGGCCGCACACTGCCCTGGCTTAAGGTGGAACTGCTGGACGACCATGATCAACCGGTAGCCAGCGGCGATATCGGGCAGATCGTGGTATCGAGCGCGATTGACGGCACCTTTTTGCCACAATACCTGGACAATCCGGAAGCAAGCGCGGCTGCGGTTCGGAACGGAAAACTGTATACGGGAGATTCTGCGCGCATGGATCCGGAAGGGGATTTGTATTTTGTCGGTCGTCGTACCGATAGCATGCGGGTACGAGGAGAAAACGTCTCGGCATGGGAAATCGAGCGGGTTTTTGTTACCCATCCAGCGGTGGCTGCGGCGGCTGCCATTGGCATCGACAGCGCTATCGGCGAACAGGAAATCATGCTGTATGTGCAATTCAAGCCTGGCTCCGACGTCTTGTTCAACGAATTGGCGCAATGGGCAGAGTCCATGCTTGCCAGCTACCAGATGCCACGCTATTTTCTGAAAATCGAAGCGTTCGAATTGACGTTGAGCGAGCGTATTAAAAAACATTTTCTGCCGCGTGGCGTCGAATTGGCATGGGACCGCCGTGCTTAGTCGCCGTCAGTCGTTCTCGACAAACAACGGTCTGATATTCCAGATAGCGCAAAAAACCAATGAGCGGCGATAATAGATCCTTTCCTCAACCAAAAGGCCGGTCTGCCATGCAGACGGCGATTCACCCTATGAGCGCAGACGCAGGCAAGGCTGTCGGACCACGTAAGAAAAAAGCAGGCAAAGAACCGGTATCGGCATCGGCAAAAGACGGCGTCAGTCCCGACGTTGAAGTCGCCGTTGCCAGTGCCATGGATTCGCCGCTATACGTGAATTCGGTAGAAAAGGGGATGCGGGTCCTGATGGCGTTCGATGGCCAGCAGCGCCAACTTTCACTGTCGCAAATTGCTGCGCTCACCGGCTTCGATCTCAGCGCGGCGCAACGCTTCACCTACACGCTGACAGTCCTGGGCTACCTGAACAAGGACGAAGAAAGCCGTAAATACGAGCTGTCGCCCAAATTGCTCGATTTCGCCTATCACTATCTGTCATCCAGCGAGTTGGTCACCCGGGCGACACCCTATCTGCAGCAGCTGAGCCAGGAAACCGAGGAAACCACCAACCTGACAATACTTGACGGCACCGATGTGGTTTTCGTTCAACGTATCGTCAGCCGTCACGTCCTGAATCCGACCGTGGTCACCGGCACGCGCATCCCGGCGTATTGCACCGCGTCCGGACTGGCATTGCTGTCAACCATGAGCGATGCAGAAGTCGATGTGATATTGGGCGCATCCGAACTACGGCAACATACCCCGTTCACGGTCGTCGATCCGAAAAAAATCAAACTGCGGCTGGCTACCTTCCGCGAGCAGGGATATGCCCATATCAAGGAAGAGTATTTCCTCGGTGACGTATCCACCGCGGCCGCAGTCAAGGATGCCCGCGGCCGCGGTATCGGCGCCGTCAACGTTGCAGTTACAAAAGCGCGCTGGGGCGCCGATAGCGATGAAGGCCGCTACGCCAATCTGGTGATGTCTGCGGCTCGTGCAATTTCAGTACAAAGGAAGTAAACGATGACTACGCGGCGGCAGCCCAACATTACTTTCATCGGCGGCGGCAATATGGCGGCCGCCTTGATCAACGGACTCGTGAATCGTTTTACAGTCGCGGCAAATATCCGCGTCATCGACGTCAATCCGCAGACCTTGCAGCAGTTGTCACAGCGGTTTGGCGTGACGGTTGACTGTAGTGTCGCCGAGGCCGTTGCGGACTGCGATATCCTCATCCTGGCAGTCAAGCCGCAGCAAATAGCCCCGGTGTTGCAGGATATCGCCGCGCAACTCAAGCATCAGTTGGTGATTTCCATTGCTGCCGGTATTCGCACCGCGGAATTGTCTGCCGGCCTGCAGGGCTATGCGGCGATAGTGCGCGCCATGCCGAATATGCCGGCGTTGATCGGGCGCGGCATGACCGGCATGTTTGCCATGCCGGGGGTGAGCGCAGAGCAACGGCTGCATGCCGATACAGTAATGGGCGCCGTCGGCAAAACTTTGTGGCTGCAAGCAGAACAGTCGCTGGATGCAGTCACCGGCGTCTCTGGCAGCGGTCCGGCTTTTGTTTTTCATTTTATAGAAGCGCTGGAAAATGCCGCCCTGGAAGTCGGGCTGAATGCCGCGGAGAGCAAATTGCTAGCGTTGGAAACCGTCGCCGGCGCTGCCCAACTGGCGTTGCAATCGGATGATGGGGTGACGCTATTGCGTGAACGGGTTACGTCGAAAGGCGGAACGACATTCGCCGGCTTGAACAGTTTGCAGCAGGATGATTTCTGCGCGGTGATTGGCCGAGCGGTTAAGGCCGCAACCAACCGTAGCCGGGAACTGGGCGATACTTGCTGATCAGGATCGCCAGATCCTAGTGTGCAGCGAATGCTTCCGACAGCGACAAGATTTCGCCAGTGGCGCTGCCATCGTAGCCGCTGATCTGATCGACAATTGCGCGAAACGAGGTTGACTGCAAGATGCCGATCACTTGCTGCATCAGCGGATCGCTCATGGCGCTGCAGGATATGGCAAAGAAATAACGCTCACGCACCAGCGGGATGAAATCCAGGCCGAAGCGCTGGGCCGCGGTCTGTACGCCGAAACCGACATCGGCCATGCCGCTGGCGATAAAGGCGGCAATTGCGGAGTGGGTGAATTCGGCGGTTTCGAAACCGTCGATGGCGGTGGGCGACAACGCTTGCCTGGACAGCATCAGTTCCAGCAGCATGCGGGTGCCGGAACCCGGCTGGCGGTTGACGAACAGCACGCCCGCGCGGCTCAGGTCGGACAAGCCGGCGATGTTTTTCGGATTACCCGGCGCCACCATCAAGCCTTGGTTACGTACCGCCAGGTGAATCAGGCAATGTTTGTTTTTATCCAGCCACTGGCGGTAGCTGGCTACCGATGCTTCTTCGAATTCTCCCAGCGGCACGTGAAAGCCGGCCAGGTCGCATTCCTGCCTTGCCAGCGCCGCAACCGCATCGGCGCTATTGCGATAACGCAGTTCCACCGGCAGGCGCCGTTCATTCAGCTGATTCAGCAATGCCGCAACGGCAAAGCCGTGGCTGGCGTTCAGTCGGATCATCGGCGGCCCGCAGCTTACCGTTTTGCTCAGCTCGCCTTCCAGTTCGGACGCCAGTGTCTCCAGTGTCGGCGACAAACGCGCCGCGATGCGGCGATCAGCCCAGATCAATTTTTCTGCAAGCGGCAACAGGCGGCTGCCGCGCCCGCGCCCGGTTTCTACCAGTGGATGGCCGAACATGCGTTCGGCATCGCGCAGCAAGCCCCAGGCATGACGGTAAGAGCCGCCCGTCTGTTTGGCGGCGTTGGCGATCGAACCGGTTTCCTGGATCGCCGTAAGCAATGTCAATAAAACAGCAGTATCCAGTGGCGACTCTGCATCGCGCGAAATTTCCCAATGCGGCTTTATTTTGACTCTATACATTATGCAAAATATAGCCTATTGAGCAGGCCATCTACTAATGATATTTTGTATATCTATAGGAGATATACAGAGGAAATATAAGGAAACAAAATATTTCTCAAATAAAACTATATGTAAGTAATTACCTATGGTACATATAAGCTTTTTTTATTTCCAGGGGGGAATGTGGGATTTTTAGATAAAGAACGGACCATTGCAGGTCCAGGCTTCAACCGTTGGCTGGTGCCGCCCGCGGCGTTGGCAATCCACCTTTGTATTGGCATGGCTTATGGCTTTTCCGTGTTCTGGCTGCCGCTGTCGAAAGCGGTCGGCATCAAGGAATCGGTGGTCTGCGCAAAGGACATGAGTTTCTTTGCTGAAATATTCGCAAGTAATTGCGACTGGAAGATTTCAATGCTGGGCTGGATCTTCACCATGTTCTTCGTTTTGCTCGGAACATCCGCGGCAATCTGGGGCGGCTGGCTGGAACACGTCGGTCCGCGCAAGGCCGGTTTTGTGGCCGCCGTGTGCTGGTGCGGAGGCTTGCTGATTTCGGCGCTCGGGGTTTATCAGCATCAGATATGGCTGATCTGGCTAGGCTCCGGATTGATTGGCGGGGTCGGTCTCGGGCTGGGTTATATCTCGCCGGTGTCGACGCTGATCAAATGGTTTCCGGACCGCCGCGGTATGGCGACCGGCATGGCGATCATGGGCTTCGGCGGCGGTGCGCTGATCGGCAGTCCGCTGGCAGACAAGCTGATGAAGCATTTCGCTAGCGACGTCTCGGTCGGCGTCTGGCAGACTTTTGTCGTGATGGCCCTGATCTACTTCGTCTTCATGATGGCTGGCGCTTTCGGTTACCGGATTCCGCCTAGCGGCTGGAAACCGGCCGGATGGACTCCGCCTGTCGCCAGTGGCAACGCCATGATTACCCAGCACCATGTACATGTCAGCAAGGTCTGGGGCATCCCGCAGTTCTGGCTGGTGTGGCTGGTGTTGTGTCTGAACGTCTCGGCCGGTATCGGCGTGATCGGCATGGCGTCACCTATGTTGCAGGAAATGTTCGGCGGCCATCTGTTGGGTGTCAGCGCCAAGTTTACCGAATTGTCGATTGAGCAAAAAAGTGCGATTGCAGCGATTGCCGCCGGTTTTACCGGCTTGATCAGCTTGTTCAACATTGGCGGCCGTTTCGTCTGGGCCACATGCTCCGACTACATCGGACGCAAGATGACTTACGTCGTGTTCTTTGTGCTCGGCTTTGTGCTGTATGTAAGCTTGCCTTGGTCCGGTGCGGCCGGCAGCGTAGCGCTGTTCGTTGCTGCGGTGTGTCTGATTCTGTCGATGTATGGCGGTGGTTTTGCGACGGTGCCAGCCTATCTGGCTGACTTGTTCGGCACCCAGATGGTAGGTGCGATCCATGGCCGTTTGCTGACTGCCTGGGCGACTGCCGGGATTCTGGGGCCGGTGGTAGTGAACTACATGCGCGAATATCAACTCTCGCTTGGTATCCCACGTGAAGCGGTCTACAACACCACGATGTACATCCTGGCCGGCATGCTGGTAGTTGGCCTGCTGTGCAACCTGATGATCAGGCCGGTCGCTGAAAAGTATTTCATGACGCCGGAAGAACTGGCGCGCGAGAAACAACTGGCGCATGAGCAGGCTTCCGCCAGCGGCGAAGCGGTGCTGGCGCCTGAAGTGATGGCGACCATCGGCAACGGCGGTAACCCGGCGGTGCTGTGGGCTTCGTGGGCGGCGGTGATCATTCCTTTGGTTTGGGGGATTTCGATTACCCTGCAGAAATCTGCAGTATTGTTTAAGTAATAGAGTGAAGTTGTGAAGCAGGGCGGGCACCCGTGCCCACCCTGCGATTGATCAGTGTAGTACAGGATTCAAGACGCACCGTTGTGCGCCGATCAAGGTGCTGTAGCTATAACAAGAACATCCATTCTGCGCACCTTTTGTAGTACCGAATACCGGTAGGAGACTGTCGTGAAGATGCAAAGCTCTCAAGTGTCGCAAGTATCACAAGTTGTACCTTCGGACCCATCTGTTGATCTGGACCAGGTCAAATCCATTATTCAAGAATACCAGGCCATGCCCGGCGCCATGCTGCCGGTCTTGCATGCCATCCAGGACGCGCTCGGCTACGTACCGGCATCGGTAGTGCCGTTGATCGCGGACCAGTTGAATCTGTCGCGTGCCGAAGTGCATGGCGTAATCAGCTTCTACCACCATTTCCGCCAGCAACCCGCAGGGCGCCACATAGTTCAGCTGTGCCGGGCCGAAGCCTGCCAGGCGGTAGGCGCAGAAGCGCTTGCCGCGCACGCCAAGGCGGCGCTGGGCTGCGATTTCCATGGCACCAGCAGTGATGGCCAGTTCACGCTGGAACCGGTGTATTGCCTCGGTCAATGCGCTTGCGGCCCGAACATGCAGATCGATGACGATCTGTATGCACGCGTCAGCAACGACAAATTCAACAAGCTGGTGCATGCCAAGCGAGGTGCGCAATGAGTACTGCTGGTATTACTGTTTACGTACCGCGCGACTCTACCGCGCTAGCGCTGGGAGCCAACGAGGTTGCGGCGGCAATCGTTGCCGAAGCAGGTAAGCGCGGCCAGGAAATTACCTTGGTACGCAACGGTTCACGCGGCATGTTCTGGCTGGAGCCGTTGGTGGAGGTGCTTACTGCCGCCGGACGCATCGGCTACGGACCGGTGGAGCCGGACGATGTGGCGGGACTGTTCGATGCCGGTTTCCTGGCTGGCGGCCAGCATCGTCATGCCTTGGGGCTGGTCGAAGAAATTCCTTATTTGAAAAAGCAAGAGCGCCTGACCTTCGCCCGCGTCGGCATCACCGATCCGCTGTCGCTGGAGGATTATCTTGCGCATGAAGGCTATGCCGGCTTGCGGCGCGCCTTGACTCTGTCCAGCGCAGAGGTGGTGCAGGAAGTTCTGGAGTCCGGCCTGCGCGGCCGTGGCGGCGCGGCTTTCCCGACCGGTATCAAATGGAAGACGGTGGCCGATACCCAGGCAGCGCAAAAATATATAGTCTGCAACGCCGACGAAGGCGATTCCGGTACGTTCTCGGACCGCATGGTGATGGAAGACGATCCGTTCATGCTGATCGAAGGCATGACGATTGCAGCGCTGGCGGTTGGTGCGACCCGGGGCTACATCTATGTCCGCTCGGAATATCCACATGCGATCGTGGCGCTGAACCAGGCAATCGTCACGGCAAACAGCCAGAATTATCTGGGCGAGAATATTCTCGGTTCGCCCCATTCCTTCCATCTGGAAGTTCGTAAAGGCGCCGGCGCTTACATCTGCGGTGAAGAAACCGCATTGCTGGAAAGCCTGGAAGGCAAGCGTGGCGTGGTGCGCGCCAAGCCGCCGCTGCCGGCCATCGAAGGATTGTTCGGCAAGCCGACCGTCATCAATAACGTGATCTCGCTGGCCTCGGTGCCGATCATCCTGGCGCGAGGCGCCGCCTTCTATAAAAATTACGGCATGGGACGTTCGCTCGGCACCTTGCCGATGCAACTGGCAGGCAATATCAAATACGGCGGCCTGGTGGAGAAGGCGTTCGGCGTCACACTGCGCGAAATGCTGCTCGACTTTGGCGGCGGCACTGCCAGCGGCAAGTCGATACGCGCAGTGCAAGTCGGCGGCCCGTTGGGACCGTATTTGCCGGAGTCGCTGTTCGATACCAAGCTCGATTACGAAGCCTTCGCCGCTGTCGGCGGCATGCTGGGGCATGGCGGCATCGTGGTGTTCGACGATAGCGTCGATATGGCCAAACAGGCGCGATACGCGATGGAATTCTGCGCAGTTGAATCCTGCGGGAAATGTACGCCTTGCCGCATCGGCTCCACCCGTGGCGTCGAGGTGATCGACAAGATTGCCGCCGGCCAGGTGCATGAAATACATCTGCTACGGGATCTGTGCGACACCATGATCAACGGCTCCTTGTGTGCAATGGGTAGCATGACGCCATTGCCGGTGCTGTCGGCCCTTGATCATTTCCCCGAAGATTTTGCCAGCAGCGCTGCCGACAAGGCCGCCTGATAGTTTGCTCGACTAACACCACCCACGTTCCATTGGGACCAGGAGTATGTGATGAATCAGCTTAATGAACTTGACTACGGTACACCGGCCAAGCAATCCGAGAAATCAGTGGTACTGGAAATCGACGGCGTCAGCGTCGACGTGCCGGCCGGCACCTCGGTCATGCGTGCGGCCATGGATGCCGGCATCAGCGTGCCCAAGCTGTGCGCTACCGACAGTCTTGAGCCTTTCGGTTCTTGCCGTTTGTGTCTGGTGGAAATCGAGGGGCGCAGAGGTTATCCGGCGTCTTGCACCACACCGTGCGAACCTGGCATGAAGGTCAAGACCCAGACCCCGAAGCTGGCCGATATCCGGCGCGGCGTGATGGAGTTGTACATCTCCGACCATCCGCTCGATTGCCTCACTTGTCCCACTAACGGCAATTGCGAATTGCAGGATATGGCGGGTGTGACCGGTTTGCGTGAA
>NZ_FOQI01000015.1 GCF_900113705.1 Collimonas sp. OK307
GACACGGTAGATATCGATCCGACTGGCACAGTGATGTGGAACGGCACGCCGATGGCCAGCCGTGCTGAACTGGAAGATCGGTTGAAGACGGTGGTTGCAGGCGGCAATATCGATGAAGTGCATCTGCGTCCGAACAAGCTGGTGGAGTACAAGTCGGTCGCTGCCGTGATGGCATCGGCGCAACGGCTGGGCGTAACCAAGATCGGTATCGTCGGTAACGAGCAGTTTATGGAATAAATGCGGGAATAAATGCGGGAATAATTGCGAGAGCAAATGTAACAAGAATTAGTGTTTTTAAAATCAGAAAACGCCAGGTCCACGGGTGTTTGCAATAGATTTGTGAATACCAATTAAAGACCGGTTGACAGCCGCTTTCTGTCCTCATACAGTAAATCTGGTTTTTTACCGCTAATAAGAACAATGCCCGTGGCAGATGAAAGCGATGGATGCAACAACATGATTGAATACCTGATCGGTGTCGATGGCGGTGGAACCGGCACTCGCGTGCGGGTTGTGCGCGCTGCCAATGACGATGGCACAGTACTTGCGCTTGGCAAAGGTGGTCCGTCCGGGCTGATGCACGGCGTGGAACAAGCCTGGTCAACTGTGCTGGAAACACTCAATCTCGCATTTTCGAGCGCTGGCCTGGTGCGGCCCGCGCTGGAAAAAATGGCCATCGGATTAGGTCTGGCGGGCGTCAACAACCGACAGTGGGCCGCAGAATTTTCGGCGAAAAATCCTGGCTTTCGTGAGGCCGTGGTGGAAACCGATGCATTTACCACGCTGGTCGGAGCCCATCAGGGGAATCCTGGCGTCATCATCGCCATTGGTACCGGCAGTGTCGGTGAAGTGCTGACGGCAGATGGCATGCGGCGTGAAGTCGGCGGCTGGGGTTTTCCCGCCAGTGACGAAGCAGGTGGCGCCTGGCTCGGCATGCGCGCCATCACGCACGCCCAGCAAGTGCTGGATGGCCGCGCGCCCGGCAGCGAATTTGCGCGTGCGCTGCTGCATTTCTGCGGACGCGCCAATACGGTGCATTTCGACAGCCATCGCGACAGCATGTTCGCATGGCTGGCAAACGCCAGCCAGACCAGCTACGCACAACTGGCGCCGATCGTGGTCGCCTACGCCGGGCAGGATCGGGCGGCGCGCCAGATCATGCTAAGCGGAGGCCAGGAAGTAGCCAGGATTGCTGCGGCGCTTGATCCTGCGGGGCAGTTGCCAATTGCATTGTGCGGTGGTCTCGCCGCGCATTTACAAGCATACTTGCCCGCACAGTTGCTGGCACTTGTCGTCAAGCCGCATGCAGATGCGGCAGCGGGCGCCCTAAGGCTGATCGATGAAAGATTAAAAGGGAAGCAAACATGCTAGCTCAGATAGAAAAACTCAAGCCGGATGCCGCTAGCGACACGCCTTTGTACCTGCAACTGGTCAATCGGCTTTCAGAGCAGATCAACGGCGGCGTCTGGCAACCGGATGAGGCATTGCCATCCGAACGCATCCTGGCTGAATCGCTCGAAATATCCAGGGTAACTGCGCGCAAAGCCATCGATGTCTTGTGCGAGCGCGGCATGCTGATCAGGAAGCGCGGTTCCGGCACCTACATCACGCCCAAGCTTGAGCAGCCGCTATCGCGCCTGACCAACTTCAGCGAAGAATTGCGGCAACGTGGTTTCCGCCCAGGCTCGCAATGGCTGTTGCGCGAAACAGGAATTGCCGTCGCCGAGGAAATCCTGGCGCTGGGGTTGTCGCCCAACACAGTAGTGTCGCGCCTGAAACGCTTGCGTACCGCTGACGACGTGGTAATGGCGATTGAAACCACTACCATCCCGGCACACTACCTGCCCGATCCAAAAGCGGTGACCGACTCTCTGTATGTTCATCTGGAGACCCTCGGTGTAGCGCCGGTGCGCGCGCTGCAGCATATCCGCGCCATCAACGCCAGCGCCGACCAGGCCAAGCTGGCCGACATCAAGACCGGCGCTGCGATGCTGCATATCACGCGCGTCGGCTACCTGGAAAACGGCACGGCGATCGAACTGTCGCATTCGTATTGCCGCAGCGACTACTATGATTTCGTTGCGGAGTTGCGTCGATGATGAGTGAACGCCAGCCCGGCGACGACACAGGTAGCAAATTCAAAGGTGAAATCAGAGGCAACGTACTGACCCCGCAAGGCTGGCTTAACGGTATCCTGCATTTCGATGGCCGCATCAGCGCGATTGAAGGCGCAGAGGTCGATCCCGAAGACAATCTCGATCCTTACATCCTGCCTGGATTCATCGATTTGCACGTGCATGGCGGCGGCGGCAAAGACATCATGGATGGCGGCGATGCGGTTCATGTAATCTCTGCGATCCATGCGCGGCATGGCACTACTAGCATGCTTGCGACTACCATGACGTCGCCGCTCAGCGACCTGGAACAAGCGCTGGAAGCTTGCGGCGATGCCTGCCGCCAGCGCCGCGCCGGCACTGCGCGCGTGCTCGGCGTGCACCTGGAAGGCCCTTATATCAATCCTGGAAAACTCGGCGCCCAGCCGGATTTTGCGCAGGAAGCGACATTGCAGAAAGTGGCGCGCCTGAGTGCGATGGCGCCGATAAAACTGATTACGGTCGCCCCTGAAATTGCCGGCCATCTCGAAGTGGTGCGCACCCTCAGCGAATCCGGCATGCGGGTGCAGATCGGCCATACCTTGGGCAGTTATGAAGATGGCGTGCAAGCGTTGCAGCACGGCGCTACCGGGTTCACCCATCTGTTCAATGCCATGACCGGATTCCAGGCACGTGCCCCCGGCATGGTGGGAGCGGCGCTGGCGCATGCCCGCTATTCGGAACTGATTCCTGATCTGTTGCATGTGCATCCGGGCGCCATCAAGGCTGCCTTGCGCGCCATCCCCAGGCTGTACTGCGTGACCGATTCGACTGCCGCTACCGGCATGCCTGACGGCGAGTACATGCTAGGGCGGCAGCGGGTCCACAAATGCATGGGCGGGGTCCGACTGGCTGACGGCACGCTGGCAGGCAGCACGCTGACCATGGACCAGGCATTACGCAACCTGGTCGGGCTTGGCCTGAGCCTGGCGGATGCGTCGCGCCGGGTGTCTACCTATGCCGCAGATCACCTGGGCTTGCCGGAACGAGGTCGTCTGGCAAGCGGTTGCAGCGCCGATCTGGTGGTGCTGGACCGGCAGCTCAATTTAACCGCGGTTTATGTAGAAGGAGAACAGATTGACCTCACAGAAGTTTAGTTCACAGATGTTGCTGGAAGCGTGTTCCGCAACTGAACACGTAGCGTTGCAACTTGGACGCGATGGCGACCGTTATGCTGCACTTGGCGCCGCTTTGCGCAGTGCGCAACCGACCTGCGTGCTGACGGTGGCGCGCGGTAGTTCCGATCATGCCGCCAACTATTGCGCTTACCTGATCATGGCGCGTCTTGGCCGCATCGTGGCATCGCTGCCGATGTCGCTGGTTACGCTGTACAAGTCACCTTTATTGACGCGCGATGCGTTGGCCATCGCGATTTCGCAATCGGGCCAGAGCCCTGATGTGATCGAACCTATTCGTTATTTCCGCGAAGGCGGCGCAACCACGGTGGCCTTGGTCAACGATATTGCTTCGCCGCTGGCGGCCAGCGCAGAGTGGGCATTGCCATTGCACGCCGGCCCCGAGTTGAGTGTGGCAGCTACCAAGAGCTTCATTACCAGCCTGGTGGCGGCGGCACGCCTGGTGGCGCATTGGCAGGACGATCCGGAGTTCCTGGCGCAGATCGAAGCGTTGCCGGCCGCGTTGCAGCAGGCCACCGAGGTTGACTGGTCGGCCGCGATTGAAGTATTGGCGCCAGCTTCCCGCATCATGGTAGTAGGCCGCGGCACCAGTTTTCCGGTGGCGTTGGAAGCAGCTCTCAAGTTCAAGGAAACCTCGGTGCTGCAGGCCGAGGCATTCAGCGGCGCTGAGATCAAGCACGGCCCGATGGCCTTGATTAACGAAGGTTATCCCCTGTTGATTTTCGCTACGCGGGGTCCGACGCAAGCGAGTCTGATCAAGCTGGCCGACGAAATGCGCGGCCGCGGCGCACGCGTGTTGTTGGCGGCGCCTGCCGATGTCAGCGAACGCGATTTGACTTTGCCGGTGGCGCCGACGCCGGATCTGGATCCGATCGTGGCAATCCAGGCGTTTTATGTGATGGCAGCCAATCTGTCCATCGCGCGCGGACTAGATCCGGACCGTCCGCGTCATCTGAGCAAAGTGACAAAGACAAATTAATCGATTGGCGCAGGCAGATGGAGCAGTGAAATGGGTAACAGCGTGGGTAACAACGTTAGCAGCACCGATAATAAATCCGATCCTCGAGGCAAACTGAGCGCGGCGCGCCGGATTGCCGGGCAACTGATCATGATCCGCATGCCGGGCACGGTGCTGGATGAGGACACCGCGCAGTTCTTGCGCGACAACCATATCCGCGCGGTCTGCCTGTTCCGTCAGAACATGGTGAATGCCGAACAACTGAGCAAACTGACCGCCGATTTACGGGCGGTAATGGGCCCCAATGCATTGATAGGCATCGATCAGGAAGGCGGCGCCGTGGTACGTGCGACCTGGCTGCCGGCGCCACCCGCGGCCATGTCGCTCGGCGCCACCAACGACGTTGCACTGGCGCGTGCAGTTGGCGCTGCAGTAGCGCGCGGCATCAAATCGCTGGGCTTCAACTGGAATTTTGCGCCGGTGCTGGATCTCAATAATAATCCTGCCAATCCTGTTATCGGCGAGCGCTCTTTCGGCTCCGATCCGCAGCGTGCTACCGAACTGGCGCTGGCGTGGATGGCGGGTAGCCTGGAGGAGGGCGTGGCTTGCTGCGTCAAGCATTTTCCCGGCCATGGCGACACGCACGTCGACTCTCATCGCGACCTGCCGACGGTTGCCAAGTCGCGCGCCGCGCTCGATGCGCTGGAGCTGGCGCCGTTCAAGGCGGCGATGAGCGCGCCGGCCATGATGAGCGCGCATATTGTTTATCCTGCGCTCGACCCTGAACATCCGGCCACCCTGTCGCACAAAATCCTCACCGGTCTGCTGCGCAAAGAATGGAACTATCGCGGCGTCATCATTACCGATGGCATGGACATGCATGCCATCGCCGGCCGTTACGGCGTCGGCAATGCGGCAGTGCAGGCATTGGCTGCCGGCGCCGACATGGTCATGGCCCTGGGCAATCGCAGTACGCAAGAAGAAACCCTGGTGTCGTTGACGATGGCATTGGCTACTGCCGCCGGCGGCAGCGAACTCGGCAGTGCTGCACTTGCAGCCCGGCTGGCGCGGTTGGATGGCCTGGCCGCCAGCTATCCTTGTGCTGCAGGCGCTTACCCGTTCCTGGCAGAAGCTGCCGATGAACACCTGATGGCCGATGCATGGCGCCGCGGCCTGACGCTGGTCGGCAATCCTCAGCCTTTAGCTGCAGGTACCAGAATCCGCCTGCTGGCCTGTGCCGATGCTGCCGGTGACGGCGTGGCCGAAGCTGGCTTGCCGGCCGAGGCGATCGCCGCGGTGCTGGCACGCCGCTACGATGTCGAACTGGTGACCTTCGAGGGCGACGACAGTTTTGACTGGGCGAGCTTGCCGGACGATGACAGGGTCGTGATCCTGGCGTCCACCACGCGCTTGCGCTACGGTGAAAAGGCCAGGAAAAACTGGCGTCCGGATCTCCATCTGGCGCTCTGGAATCCGTTTCAGACACTGGATATAGCGGCGCCGGCGCTGATTACCTACGGCTTCGCCGCCGCGGCGCTGGAGGCGGTTGCCGACTGGCTGGCGGGAAGCCTTGAAGCCTGCGGCAAGATGCCTGTGACGATGAAGAGTGAAACGCAATAATCATTCCAATAAGCTGAACAACAAGCACTTTTACCCACGGTGGCCGTCGACATGAGCATTCAAGATAAACCCGAGCACCATCCTGCACTTTGGGTGCCGACGCTATATTTTGCCGAGGGCCTGCCGTATTTCGTGGTGGCGACCATCGCCGGCCTGATGTACAAGAGCATGGGCATGGCCAACGACCAGATCGCCCTGTGGACCGGGATGCTCGGCTTCGTCTGGGTGTTCAAGCCGCTCTGGAGTCCGTTCCTGGAAGCCGCGCGCAGCAAAAAATCGATCGTGCTGCTGTTTCAGTTTTTCGGCGGCGCCAGTCTCGGACTGGTGGCGCTGGCACTCCATCTGCCGAATTATTTTGCTGTCAGCATCGCCTTGCTGGGATTGGTGGCGATCGCCTCGGCGACGCATGACATAGCGGCCGATGGCCTGTATATCGCCAGTTTGAGCTCTACCCAGCAGGCAACCTATGCCGGCTGGCAGGGCGGGTTTTACAATGTCGCGCGTTTCTTCTCGCTTGGCGGGCTGGTGGTGCTGGCTGGTTATTTCGAAAAACGCATGGCAGTGGCGCAAGCCTGGAGCCTGATCTTCGGCATGCTCGCAATTAGTATGCTGCTGCTGGCGATCTATCATTTCTGGGCCTTGCCGGCAGGGCGTAATGTGGCACGCCCGGCGGGCGGGATGGGCGGCGTCTGGCTTACCCTGCGCGATGTGATCATCGATTTTTTCCAGAAACCCGGCATCTGGCTGGCCATCGCATTCATCATCCTGTTTCGCGCCGGCGAGGGCCAAATCACTACTATCGGCCCTTTGTTCCTGCGCGCAGCGCGGGCTGAGGGCGGGCTCGGGTTGGCGACGGCGGAAGTCGGCGCGGTATACGGCACGCTGGCCACGGTAGCATTCATCTGCGGTAGCCTGTTGGGCGGTTATTTCACCGCCTGGCGCGGTTTGCGACGTAGCATGTTCTTCCTGATCCTGGCGATGAACCTGCCGAATCTGGCTTATTTTTTCCTGAGCACTGCCATGCCAAGCAGCCTCGGCGTCATCGCTGCCGCCTTGAGCCTGGAAATGTTCGGCTACGGCTTCGGCTTCGTCGGACTGATCCTGTTCATCATGCAGGAGGTCGCGGTTGGTAAATATCAGATGGCGCACTACGCGCTTGGCACCGGTATCATGCAGTTGGGTTACGTGCTGTTCAAAATGCTCAGCGGGACCATCCAGGGCGCGCTCGGTTATCAGCATTTTTTCCTGTGGGTGCTGATTTCCGCGATACCGGTGTTGATATTGTCGCGCATAGTACCGATCGGACGGCACGAACAGCCGGCCGATGCGGCGGTGCAACCTGCTGCGGTCTGAACCGGCGATGACGCATTTCTCCCGCCGCTTGCTGGCGCTGGTGTCGATGCTGACGGCGACCAGCGCCATGGCCGATGCTCCTGCCATTTTTTTTGACGATTTCCACTACGCCGATGCTGCTGCATTAGTAGCCGGCGGTTGGAAGATCCGCGATCAGCCGGGGCATCCGGGTATAGAGAACGGGAAGTGGGGGCCGTCCACCGTCAGCCTGGTCGACGATCCGCAGCACGTTGGCCGGCGCCTGCTGCGTTTAGACGCGCGCACAGACGGTACTGCCGAAGGTACCTACCAGGCGCAACTCTGCCATCAGCGTAAATATTTCGAAGGCACCTACGCCGCGCGGATACGTTTCGCCGATGTGCCTGTGCAAGGGCCTGGCGGCGATCTGGTGGTCGAATCCTTTTACACTTCCAGTCCGCTAAAGCACGATTTCGATCCGCAATACAGCGAACTGGATTGGGAGTACCTGCCCAATGGCGGCTGGGGTAATCCACATGGCAGGCTGTACAGCGTGTCATGGCAAACAGTGCAGATGGAACCCTGGAACGCGTTCAACCAGGTACATGAAGAACAGCGCGCGCTGGGCGGCTGGCATACCTTGCTGACGCAAGTGGCGGCCGGGAAAGTACGCTACTTCCTGGATGGCGTGCAGCTGGATGAGCACGGCGGCCGCAATTACCCGGCAGTGCCGATGTCGATCAATTTCAATTTGTGGTTCTCGCCCAGCGGCGTGCTGCCTGACACCAAAGTTGAGCGGCGCTACCAGCAGGACCTGGCCTGGGTGATGCATGTCAAAGATCAGGTGTTGTCGCCGGCGCAGGTTGATGCCGCAGTGAGTGCCTACAGGCGGACCGGCGTCCACCAGGTCGACACGGTAGCCGCCATGACGCCACCGTTGCCATCCAATTGCGATTTCTAGTAGTCTTGATTAAGCGAGAACCATGATGAAACTGATGCAACTATCGGTGCTGCTCGCGGCGCTGTTGCCTGCCATGACGATGGCTGCGCCTTACAAGGTTGTGGCTTATTACTTACCCTCGCAACAACGCCAGTACTCCGCAGCAGATATCGATGCCAGTAAGATGACGCATCTGAATTATGCATTTGCCGTAATCAAGGATGGCGAAATCGTTGCCGATCAGTCCTCGGGCACAGACCAGAGCGCGCGCGATTTTATCTTGCTGCGTGGCTTGAAAAGTCGTACTCCCAAGCTGAAAACCTTGATCTCGGTGGGCGGATGGGCTGGCTCCAGGGAATTTTCAGATGTGGCGCTGACGCCGCAATCGCGCAAGAAATTTGCCGACAGTGCCGTGGCATTCCTGCATAAGAACGGCTTTGACGGCGTCGACATCGATTGGGAATTTCCGGTAGCTGGTGGTGACGCTGCCAATATCATGCGGCCTGAAGACAAACAGAACTACACATTGTTGCTGCAAGCGCTGCGCGAGCGGCTCGATAAGGCCGGCAAACAGGAACATCGCAGCTATCTGCTGACAGCCGCGATCGGAAATAACCAGGGATTTTTCCGGAATACCGAAATGGCCAAGGTTGCGGCGATTCTCGATTGGGTCAATATCATGACCTACGACTTTAGCGGATCGTGGAGCAAGTTTGCCGGACACGTGGCGCCTTTGAACAATGACCCTGTGCTGGCGCGGCCCGATGCCGACCCCGAATTCAATGTCAGCAGCACCGTTGAAATGGCCTTGGCGGCTGGCATCCCGGCCAGCAAGCTGGTGCTGGGCATGCCATTCTATGGCTATAGCTGGAAGCAATGCGGCGCGCTGCAGCATGGCCAGCATCAGGACTGCAACGGTAAAGGGCGTGGCGGTGTCGAGCCGGGGGAACTGGATTTCGCTGACATAAGCGGCACGCTGGTCAACCGCAATGGTTTCACGCGCTACTGGAATGACGCCGCCAAGGTGCCTTATCTGTTCAACCCCGATACAGGCGAATTTATCAGCTACGACGACGTCGAATCGCTGGATTACAAAATCAGGTATCTGAAACAGATGGGCCTGGCCGGCGCGATGTTCTGGCAGCTGTCGGCGGATCGCGATGCAGTGTTGCTGGATAAAGTGGCGAAGGATCTGTTGAAACCTTAGTTTCCCTAGCTTGCAACCGCCAAGACTTTACTCAAGACCGGGCTCAAGGCTTGGCGTCGGAGGCAACCGCTTCCGCAACGGCCTGCAAATGTTCCAGTAATTTGACGGCGGCCGATAGCTGCTGCTTGTCTACGTTGCCCAGCAACTCTTTGCGGACAGCATCCGCTTCAATCATTACCTTCCCATATATCTGCTTGCCGGCCTTGGTCAGCACCACCAGTTTGACGCGCCGGTCATGCGGCGACTGTTCGCGCACCGCCAGTTCCGCTTTCACCAGGCGATCAATGGTTGACACCATCGTCGCCGCTTCAATCCCGAGCCGGTTCGCCAGCTCGATCTGCGACAGCGGCTCATCCGCCTTGGCCAGCACCGCGACGGCGGTCCAGCTGGCCTGGCTCAAGCCAAGATATTTAAGCCGCCGGTCGACCGCCAGCTTCCAGGCGCGCGCGGTGTTGTGCAGGGCGCCGGAAAATTGTTCTTCAAGGGTATTCGAATTCAAAGCCATCGGATTTTGGTTGCCTGTTCAATTTTGCGTAGTCTAGCAGAGTGCACTCGTGCGCTGCCCAAGGATCGTGCGCGGCTACATGCAAAGCCATGTTCCTCAAAAGAAATCTCAAAGAGCTTGTTTTCCAATAAAAAGCCTACTACAATTTTACTTAGATAGCTAATGATTAGCTATATTATTATCAGGAATAAAATTGTTAATCGTGGAAGAATGCTTCAATGCGGCTCTGCATAAATTGCACACTGCCGCTGAAATGCCGGAAGCGCCGGGCGCAGCCGTGGAGGCTCGGCTATGAGCAGTTCAGCATCCGGCACCGCACCAGGTCCCGACACCGCCATCAATCGCCCCATGATCACGATTTTCATCATGCTGGCGACGATCATCCAGGCGCTGGACGGCACCATCGCCAACGTCGCCTTGCCGCATATGCAGGGCAGCTTGTCGGCATCGCAGGACCAGATTACGTGGGTGCTGACCTCCTACATCGTGGCGGCGGCGATCACTACGCCGCTCACCGGCTGGCTGTGCGATCGCTTCGGTCAAAAAAACGTTTTCCTGGCTTCCATTGCCGGCTTCACCATCGCTTCGATGGCGTGCGGCGTTTCCATGTCGCTGGCGCAGATTGTCGGCGCCAGGCTGCTGCAGGGAGTGTTCGGCGCCGCGCTGGTGCCGTTGTCGCAGGCGGTGCTGCTGGATATCAATCCGCGTGAAAAGCATGGCTCGGCCATGGCGGTGTGGGGCATGGGCGTGATGATAGGCCCGATCCTCGGCCCGACCTTGGGCGGCTGGCTGACCGATAGCTATAACTGGCGCTGGGTGTTCTTTATCAACGTACCCATCGGCTCGCTGGCCTTTTACGGCATCTTGAAATACATACGTTCCACCACCGCTGCGCGCCGGATGAACTTTGACATGTTCGGCTTCGCTACGCTCAGCATCGCCATCGGCGCCTTGCAAATGCTGCTTGACCGTGGCGAGCAGAACGATTGGTTTTCGTCGCGCGAGACCTGGATCGAAGCGATCGTGCTGGCCATGAGCTTTTCCTATTTTCTGGCACACACTGCGCTAAGGCCTGCAGGAAAATCGTTCTTCGACTACCGGTTGCTGAAGAATTCCAACTATGTGACCGGCCTGTTGTTCATCTTCATCGTCGGCCTGGTGCTGTTCGCCACCCGTGCGCTGACGCCGTCGATGCTGCAAAGCCTGATGGGTTATCCGGCGAAGATCGCCGGCCTGGTGACGGCGCCAAGCGGCTTCGGCACCATGCTGGCGATGCTGGTAGTGGGGCGGCTGGTGGGCAAGGTGGATCTCCGCGTGCTGCTGGCGATCGGGTTTGGGATCACTGCATTCTCGTTGTGGCAAATGTCACGCTATACGCTGGTGCTTTCGCGCAGCGATATCGTTTGGCCGGGCGTGATCCAGGGCGTCGGCCTGGGCCTGGTGTTCGTGCCTTTGAGTGCGGCGACGTTTGCCACGCTGACGCCGGAAATGCGCGCGGAAGGCACTGCCATCTACAGCCTGATCCGCAATATAGGCAGCAGCATCGGGATCGCACTGGTGCAGACCTTGTTGGTGCGCAATACGCAAATAGCGCATTCGTCTCTGGTGGAAAAAATCTCCAGCGCCAGCCCCGCTTACCAGGATGCCATGGTGGCTTCGACCTACAACCTGGCGACGCAATCCGGCCTGGAAGTGATCAACGGCGAGGTCACCAGGCAAGCGTCGATGATCGCTTATGTCAACGATTTCTGGCTGATGCTGATCATGACCTTGATGGTGATTCCACTGTTGCTGCTGATCCGTCCGCCAAAAGCCAGCATGGCGGTGGCAATGGATCATGCGGCAATGGACTAGCAGCATGATTTGCCAACCAAAACGAAGCAGCCCTCAAAGCAGAGAAGATTTCACCGTGCATATATCTATATTAAAGCCATCGACATTAAAACCGCTAGCTTTGTCCCTGGCGATTGCCCTGGGAGTTGCAGCTTGCGCCACGGTTCCGCCTGACCGCAATACCTATCCGCAGCAGGATCTGGCCAAGGTGCAGTTGGCGTCGGACATCAAGCTGGCCAGCGAAGGCTGGCCGAGCAAACAATGGTGGACCGGCTACGGCGATCCCCAGCTCAATCGCCTGATCGCCCAGGCGCTGGCGACCAGCCCGACGCTGGAAATTGCCGCTGCCCGCATCGATTCGGCGCGCACCACGCTGGCGTTCAACCGTGCCGACAAAGGTGCGAACGTGAATTTGAATGCACAGGGAAATCGCCAGCGCTATTCCAGCAATGGTTTGTTCCCGGCGCCGATAGGCGGTGCTTATTTCACTGAGACAACCGTGCAGGTACAAGCCAGTTACGATTTTGACTGGTGGGGAAAACACCGGGCGCAGATTGCCACTGCACTGGGCGACGTGAATGCGCAACGGGCCGGCTATGCGCAAGCGGAGCAGATACTGGCCGCCGCGACTGCGCAAAGTTATTTTAATCTGCAAGGCGGCTGGGCGCGGCTGGAAAATCTGCGGCAGAGCATCGCCACGCAAAGCGACATCGTCGCGGACAACACCAAACGCGTTGCGCACGGGCTTGCAGCGATAGACCGGCAACGCATGGCGGAGAGCGAGCTCAGCTCACTCAACAAGCAAGTCGCGCAACTTGCGGCACAGACCGCCATCGAGCGTGAAGCGCTGCGTGCACTGGTAGCCGGCGACAGTAATGCGCTGGCCGACTTGAAGCCGCAGAAGCTGCCAGATATTCCGCACGCACTACCGGACAGATTAGGCATGGAGTTGCTGGCGCGCCGGCCGGATTTGCAAGCCGCGCACTGGCGCGTGGAAGCGTCGCTGAACCGGATCGAAGCGGCGCAGGCCGCGTTTTATCCCGACATCAACCTGAGCGCTTCGGCCGGGCTGGATTCGATTTCAATGAGTAATTTCCTGAGTGCGGCCAGCCGTACCCTGTTCATAGGCCCGACCTTGTCGTTGCCGCTGTTTGACAGCAAACGGCTGGATGCGCGCCTGGAATCCTCTCGCTCCGAACGCAACGGGCTGATCGCCGACTACAACCAGAGCGTGTTTAATGCGGTGCGCGATGTGGCGCAACAAGCCATCAGCGTGCGCGGTATAGAGAGCCAGATCGGTCGGCAGGACGAGGTGATGCGGGCCAGCCGGGATCTGCTGAAAACCGCGCAGGCAAAATTCAGGGAGGGACTGACGGATCGTAACGCGTTGCTGAACGCTACGTTGTCTTTGTCCAGGCAAGAAGATGAAAGCCTGCAGTTGCATAACCAGCAGTTGCAGGCAGAGGTGTCGCTGATCAAAGCCTTGGGTGGCGGTTACAGGGTAGATAGTGCGGACAGCGCAGATTCACATGCGCCACTTACCCAGATCTCAAAATAAAACGGACTATTCGCAATGACGACAGCTACTCAAGACTTACCAAATTCCGGCAAACGCAAGCTCGTGTTGCTGGGCATGACTCTGGTGTTCATCCTGATCGGGGTCGCCTGTGCCATTTATTACGTGCTGGTGTTATCGAAAGAGGTCGATACAGACAACGCCTATGTCGGTGGCAACCTGGTCAATCTTTCTTCGCAAGTGTCTGGCAATGTGCAGGAAATCCGCGCCGATGAAACCCAGATGGTGCAAGCCGGTGCAGAACTGATCAAGCTCGATCCGATTGATGCCGACGTTGCGCTGAGCCAGGCCGGCGCACGCCTGGGCACCACGGTACGGCAGTTACGCGAGCGCTACTCGAACGTAGCGCAATACGATGCAACCATAGAACAGCGCAAGCTGGTGTTGCGCGATGCCAGCGACGACCTGGCGCGCCGCTTGCCGCTGGCGGCTGACCATACCGTATCCGGCGAAGACATTGCGCACGCCAGGCAGGCCGTGGAAAACGCCAGGGCGTCACTCCAGGTTGCAGTTAAACAGGCTGACGCCAACCGTACCGGCATTGCCGGCGTCAGCATGGAACAGCATCCCAATGTGCTGGCGGCGAAGGCCGACTTTGTGCAGGCATGGCTTGCCGTGCGGCGCAATGCGATTCTGGCGCCGGTGACGGGTTATGTGGCAAAACGCAGCGTCCAGGTCGGAAACCGGGTAACTCCGGGCACCGCCATGATGTCCATCGTGCCGCTCGATCAGCTATGGGTGGATGCCAATTTCAAGGAATCCGAACTCAGGGATATCCGGGTCGGCCAAGACGCCAGCATAGAAGCAGACGTCTATGGCAGCAAGGTGGTTTACCACGGCAAAGTGCTGGGTTTGTCGGCGGGAACCGGTAGCGCCTTCTCGCTGCTGCCTGCGCAAAATGCGAGCGGCAACTGGATCAAGGTGGTGCAACGGGTGCCCGTGCGGATTTCGCTTGATCCCAAAGAGCTGGAAAAACATCCGTTGCGAGTGGGTCTGTCGACTATCGTCACGGTGGATATCAGCCATGCGGATGGCCCGATGCTGGGGGCGCCTATGCCTGCAGCGCCTGTGTATTCCACGCAGACGCTAAGCCAGCCGGTGCCGGAAGCGGAATCGGCGGCCGACACAATCATCAGGAAAAACCTGGCCGGATAAGATGAAAAAAAGCCCCGTTCAAACATGAACAGGGCTTTTTAACGTAGCGATTCTCAATGCCGGATTACAGTCCCAACCTCGAAATAAAGGCGTTGGTGAAGCCCAGAGTACCGGCGGTGCCGTAGGTGTTGCAGGTCGGCGAAGCTGAGCCCGGTGCGCAATCCCGGTCACGGTCGAAGGACCAGTAATGGATCCCGGCCAGGCCGTTCGCCTGAGCGAAATTCACCAGCGTCGTGACATCGGCGATGGAGAATGTTTCGTTTGGAGAGTCGTTGCCACCGATCATCGGCGTTACTTCGATCTGCTTGTAAGGCAGGTTGTATTGCGTGTGCAGATCGATTGCCGATTGCACTGCCGATGCGCCCATGTCGCAGCTGCCATCGCTCTTGGTCATGCAATTGCCGCCGGCGGGGCTGCCGTAGTCCATCGCCATCAGGTTGATGGTGTAGTTGGTCAGGCCGTAAGCCTGGATTGCTTGCATCACCTGTACGCCGTAGTAACCCAGGCTAGGCGATACATTGCCGCCCAGTGTTGCC
This sequence comes from Collimonas sp. OK307, assembly GCF_900113705.1. Lineage (GTDB taxonomy): Bacteria > Pseudomonadota > Gammaproteobacteria > Burkholderiales > Burkholderiaceae_D > Collimonas. Next base: position 14,931 of record NZ_FOQI01000015.1, read on the forward strand.
AGCGTGAAGCTGAAACGCAGGTTTGGATACGTTGCTTGCGCGGTTTTTACACGCAGCACCAGGTTATTGATATCTGCCTGGGTCTGACCGGCTTCAATATCGAAATCTATGCCGACCAGGTTGGCTGAATAGTAAGTCTGGATAAATTTCAGGAAGTTGGCATCGCTGGTGCAGGTAAACGAACCTGCCGCTCCGCCAGTGGAGACAATGTACTTCTTGCCGGCGTTGACGAAGGCTTGCACATTGGCTGCCGCAAACGCCGTGGCTGATACGCCGCCCCAGTTTTCGCTGCCGCAGGCGCCGGTTGCAAAGGCCCAGGTCATGGTGGTGAGTTTGGCTGGCATGGCGCTTAGTACCGTCTGCGTGCTGCCGGTGACGGCGGTGCTCATGGCGTAGGTATTCCAGTTCAGGTTGATGCTGCCGTCTTTGTAGGGGCTGAAGATGAAGCCGGCTGGTGTGGTGCCGCCGCCTGGAGGAGGTGGTGGCGGCGGCGGTGGAGGTGGTGGCGTTACTGTGCCGCCGCAGTTGGCGACGATGGTCCATGGCTGGCCGGTGCCGGAGCCGCCGTTGCTGGTGGATGGATTGTTGCCTTGGGTCCACCAGTTGGCTTTGTAGTTGACGCCGTTGTAGCTGACGGTGGCGCCGCCGGTGTAGGCGACGCTGGCGTCCCAGGCTGCGTAGCAAGTCACGGTTGTTGTTGTTGTTGTTGTTGTTGTTGTTGTTGTTGTTGTTGTTGTTGTTGTTGTTGCTTGCGCTCTGGCTATCAATGGGCTGGCATTGGCGTCAATGGTCACGATTGCGCTGCACGCAAGGGTGATCATGAGGTTGTGCATGAGTTTCAGTTTCAATTTGCTCTCCTGAGAAGGCTGGTCGGGCAGCGTGGGAAGGTCGGCTGCTGAAAACTGGCAGGTTCTGATCCGTTGTCTTCAATATTTCCATGTGGAAATATTGAATTAGGGGCACTGTAAGAGCGCAAAAAGTGGCTGTCAATCTGTATCTAACTGGTATTGCAACAATAAATTTGTGGTCTTGTTTTGGTGTGGTCAATATGTCTATAACATATTGTTTATATTGATTTTTATTGAAATTTGGCAGACTGTTTTTTTGATAAGTGGACTGGTCGCTTTTTCGGCCCGAAAAGTAGTTATATAGGGTCAGAGTGAGGTGTCGCAGGCTTTATCGCGAAACTTGACTCTGACCCTATTTAACGGCCTACGGAGTACGTGTTGTGGCATGCGACTAGGGCTCATCGTTATTTAAAACGGTAGCTACTTCGTGGGTACATGCCGGGGGCGGCCCAGCAGCCGCATACTTTCTTTGCTTCGCCAAAGAAAGTACGCAAAGAAAGGCGACCGCAAAGCCACTGCCTTCCCTTCGGTCAGGTCCCCAAATGCGTCACGTATCAGTCGGGTGGGAAGACCAACTCGCTTCGCTCAAACATGTCTTCCCACAATTTCCGACTGACACGCGCCACATTTGGCAGCGTCCCCATGCGGAAGGCACGTCAAAAGCCACTGCAACGGCAACTTCAAAAGCCGCTTCAACTGCAACTTCAACATCAAAAAAAAGCCGCTGTCGTGTTCGCAGATTTAATAGCGAACACGACAGCGGCTTTTTGTTTGAGTTACCTGATCTTAAGGTTTTGTCGCCAATGCAGTATTTGCCTTTGCTTCATCACGCACAATCACCACGCTCAGTTTGGCGGGATCAATGTGCTTGCGGAACGCTTCGTTGACTTGTTCTACCGTCAGGGCGCTGATCTTGTCTTCGATTTGTTTGCTCCAGGCGAAGGTGCGGTTGAGGTCTAGCAGTCTGGCCCAGCCGGCGCTGAGGGCGCTGTCCTGGGCGCGGGCGCGTTGGTTTTCTTGCAGGATGCCGGATTTGGCGCGGGCTAGCTCGTCGGCGCTGAAACCGTCTTTGAGGGCGCGTGCCAGCTCTTCCTTGACCGCCGCATCAACCCTGCCCAGGTTTTGCGGTGCGGCTATGGCTTGTACCGAGAACCTGGCGGCGCGGCTGATGGCGTTGATGTCTACCGATGAACCGATGCCGTAGGAGAGACCTTCTTTTTGACGTACCCGGTCCATCAATCGTGATTTCAGGCTGCCGCCGCCGAATAGGTAGTTGGCTACCATCATTGCCGGATAATCGGCGTCGTCGTCACGCATGTCGAGGTTCTCGCGCGCTACGTAAAAGCCATTTTCCTTGTCTGGCGAGTTGATGGTTTTCTGTAGTGGCGCCACGTCGAAATTCTGCCGGATCACGCGCTGGTACGGCGCCGCGCTTTTCCATGTGCCGAATTCGTCCTGGACTACCTTGGTAACTGCCGCTACGTCGAAATCGCCGACGATGGCCAGCTCGCCTTGCGAGGCGCCATAGAAATCGTGATGGAAGGCGCTGACATCAGCCAGGGTGGTGGCCTGGATCGCGGCGATTTGCTGATCTACGCTTTGCGCTGCCAGCCAGTGGCCTTGCGGATATTTGTTGAAGTGCTGGGCGATGGCTTCGGCTGCCAGCGTGTTCGGCTCGTTGCGCGATGCTTCCAGGCTGACCAGCGATTCCTTGCGCAGGCGATCGAATTCGGCCGGATCGAAGCGCGGTTGCTTGAGTACGCTGGCGACCAGTTTCAAGGCGGCTGGCAGATTGCTGCGCGTAGTCTGGAACTGCGTCAGGCTGCCGCTGATCTTGAGTTTGGAAAATTCGTCTGCCAGTTGCTCGCGCGTTAGTGTGCTGCTGCCGCGCATCAGCATGGCGTCAGCCAATTCGGATGCTGTCTTTTTGCCGAACAGGGATTTCTCATCGCCCCATTGTAAGTTCAGCTTGACCGAGACGGTTTCGCCGCGGGTCTTTTTCGGCAACAAGGCGAGTTTCAAACCTCCTACCTGCGAGCGCTGGGTGCGGGCATCGATATTGGCTTGCGACGGATCGAAAGCTTCGCCGTCAGCGATCGCTTGCTGCGGCTTGTAGTCTTTGAGCAGTTCGGCCACGCTTGGCGCTGCAGGGACATCGGCGCGTTGCAGCTGATCTTCCGGCAGGAACATGCCGACGGTGCGATTATCGCGAGTGAAGTAGTGTGCTGCGGCTGTCGCCACTTGTGCCGAGGTAACCTTGTTGGAACGGTCGCGGCCGAGGAACAGCAAACGCCAGTCGCCTAGCGCAATCGTGCTGGACATGGCGACGCCGACGTGTTGATGGTCGTTCAACAGTTTTTCAAAGCTGTTGGCATTTGCCAGGCGGACGCGTTCCATCTCTTCCGGCGTTGGCGGGGTTTTTGCGAATTGCTCGACACCGTCGATCAAGGCCTGCCGTACCGGCTCGATCGGCTCGCCTTTCTTGACTACCGCGGCAATAATTTCCAGGCCGGGCGCATAACCTGTCATCTCGTAATTAAAAACGGCTGTAGCTTTGCCGGTTTCCACCAGCGATTTATGCAGGCGGCCGTTGGGAGTGTCTGCCAGAATTGTCCCGGCGTAGGACAGGGCATCGCTGTCAGGATGCAGTTCGCTTGGAATCTTGTAGGCTACGGCAACGATCTGCACGTCGCCCTGGCGCCGTATGGTCACACTGCGTTCGCCGTCCTGGGTCGGTTCCACGGTCCAGAAGTCGCGCATCTTGCGGGTCGGCTTCGGCAGTTTGCCGAAGGCCTGGTTGACCCAGGCCAGGGTCTTGGCCTGGTCGAATTTTCCGGCGATCAGCAGCACCGCATTATCTGGCTGATAGTAGGTTTTATAAAAGGCTTGCAGGTTTTCTATCTTGACGTTTTCGATATCGCTGCGGTTGCCGATGGTCGGCTTGCCGTAGTTGTGCCAATCGTATGCCACTCCTTGCAGACGCTTGATCAGAACGCCAAACGGCGAATTTTCGCCTTGTTCGTATTCGTTGCGCACCACGGTCATTTCACTATCGAGGTCTTTCCTGGCGATAAACGAATGCAGCATGCGATCGGCTTCCATGTCGATCGCCCATTTCAGGTTGTCGTCACCGGCCTGGAAGATCTCATAATAATTGGTGCGGTCGACGTTGGTGGTGCCGTTGAACGACATACCGCGCTGGCTGAAATCCTTGGGAATCGATGGATGGGTCGGGGTACCCTTGAACATCAAATGTTCCAGCAAATGCGCCATGCCGGTTTCGCCGTAATTCTCGAAACGCGATCCGACCAGGTAAGTCATGTTAACGGTTACCGTCGGTTTGGACGGATCGGGGAACAGCAAGACCTTGAAGCCGTTGGCAAACTGGTATTCGGTGATGCCTTCAGCGGACGGACCCTGGGTCACGCCGGCCGGAAGTACGGTTGCCGCTTCCGTGATGCCGGTGAAGCCGATGCCGCAGGCGGTAGCCAGCAAGCAAGACAAAAGGCGATTGGACCAAAGGCGTTTACGGAATAGATGCATGAAATTTCCGATCTGTGGGGAGGTGAATCGATAAATATACGCGTATATCCGGTTAAGGATAAGTACTTGAATCCAGGCTTGGGTTGCGGCGCATTGGCCCGCAATGGGATGCTACTCCTGGCAAAATAAATATTGCTTATATTGCCACAGAGGTAGGCGGGAGGAGAGATATTCTGGAGCGATTGCTTATTCGGTCGGCGGGACGTAGCCGGTAGCAGCATCGGCGCCATCGCCGAAGAAATGCTTTTCCATCTGGGTCGCCAGATATTTGCGGGCCCGCACATCGGCCAGGTTCAGTCGATTCTCATTGACCAGCATGGTCTGGTGTTTGAGCCAGCCGGCCCAGGCTTCTTTCGACACGCTTTCATAGATGCGCTTGCCCAGCTCGCCCGGATATGGCGGGAAGTCCAGGCCTTCTGCCTCTTTGTCCAGTTTGATGCAATGAATGGTACGTGCCATGGTTTTTCCTTGTAGATGTTGCGAGCTGCTGTGTTAGCGGCTCGCTTGTAAGATCAATTGAATAGGGGATAGTTCGGCTGGGGGCAGGTTTTGATTTTATAGTGTCTTGATCAGTACCAGCGATTTCCGTTGCCAGTTATACATGTGTTGGCGATCCTTAGGCAGGTCGTCGACGGTGGCGTGGACGAAGCCGCGCCGCAGGAACCAGTGCGAGGTACGGGTAGTCAGCACGAACAGCTTGGTGAAGCCTGCCGCACGCGCCCGGCTTTCCATGTGTTTAAGGATACGCTCGCCGTCGCCCTGTGCCTGGACTTCGGGATTGACCGTGAGGCAAGCCATTTCCGCCATTTTTTCGGTCGGGAAAGGGTATAGCGCAGCGCAACCGAAGATCACGCCGTCATGCTCGATCACCGAGAAGTAATGAATCTCGCGTTCGATCAGTTCACGGCCGCGTTTGACCAGGGTACCGTCGTTTTCCAGCGGTTCGATCAGTTTCAGGATACCGCCGACGTCTTCAATCGTAGCTTCGCGCAGGCTTTCCAGGTTTTCGTACGAAATCATGGTGCCCACGCCATCGTGGGTAAACAATTCCAGCAAGACCGAACCGTCGGTGGCGAACGGCACCACGTGGGCGCGCGGCACGCCGGCGTTACAGGCCTTGATCGCGTGCTGCAGGTAGAAGGCCGAATCGGCCGGCAGGCAACCGCTGTCCAGTACCGCTTGCGCCTGGTGCGAGGATAACTCGCGGATTTCGGTCTCGCCGGCGTCTTTCATCAATGGTGTTTCACTGATGAAAATCAGCTTTTCGGCACGCAGCGAGATTGCCGCTGCGACCGCCACGTCTTCCATGGTCAGGTTGAAAGCTTCGCCAGTTGGCGAAAAGCCCAGCGGCGACAGCAATACCAGGCCGCCGGCGTTGAGAATCGGATGGATGGTGTCGTAGTCGATCTTACGTACCACGCCGGTCAGTTGCAGGTCGGCGCCATCGATCACGCCCAGCGGACGGGCGGTGACAAAGTTGCCAGAAATGATACGAATCGCGGCATGCGCCATCGGCGTGTTGGGCAAGCCCTGGCTGAAGGCGGCTTCGATATCCAGGCGCAGCTCGCCGGCAGCTTCCTTGGCGCATTCAAGCGCAGCCGTATCGGTAATCCGCAAACCGTTGTGAAAGCGCGCTTCTACGTTACGCAGCGCCAGCTGTTCTTCAACCTGCGGTCGGGAGCCGTGCACAATAACCACCTTGATGCCAAGCGCATGCAGCAGCGACAAGTCTTGCGCCAGCACCGGCAAGGCGCCGGCGGTGACCAGTTCGCCCGGAAAGGCGACGACAAAGGTCTTGCCGCGAAAGGCATGGATATAGGGGGCGACCGAGCGCAGCCATTGTACGAATTCATTGGGATTTTCCATGCCGCACATTATAAGGGGAAATGACTGGGGGCAGCGGGCAGGGTGGCGGTGTATCGTCAAGTGACCGCGACGTCGTCCGCAATGCGATAATCCGGGCATGACAAATATGCTTACACCAACAATTACAGTCGAGTTCGAACCCGGCGACGTGCAAGGACTGTTGCAACACGCAGAAGCGGCGGCAGGACATCTGCCCTGCATGGGCGATCAATTTGTCGCCAGGTATTATCCCGGCGGTAAAGTGATTACCAAGAACGACTGGCCAGACATCAGCCAGATTGACATCGCCAGGATCCCGCCAGCCTTGTTTCTGGTCAACGACTCATTCCTGATGAGTAACGGTATCGACCCGGCACAAGCCATCGTCTGTGTTTATAAAAACGGCCACGTCGCCTCGGAGCAGCAAAACGAGAGCGATGCTTTTGCGCTGGGTTCGGAAGAGTTGCCCAATGTGACGCGGATACTGGTCCGAGATTTTGCAGGGATAGAGAACGCGCAGAAAATCCGGATCATGTTTCAGCATGACCCGCGCAAGGGGCCAGTGGTGTCGCTCGAAGTGGTGCCGCAAAACGGTGAGCCGGGTGAGGTCAGGATAGTCAATCGCCGTCAGTAACGGCAAATAATTCGCCACCATTAATTTGATGCCATTCAGTCGAATATGGCCAGCAGGATCAATTCGTAATTGTGACGATCAGTGCGTTCCCTTTACATTTTTCAATGCACGCTTGAAAGCTTTTAAGTCATGTGTGGCAAACATTTGATTTCGGCCAAGCTCGCTGCTTGCCTTAAGTTTGCCGGTTTGCACATAGCGTCGAAATGTGGACATGGACACCTCCAGATATTCAGCAGCTTCTTGCGCAGTGAATTCATCGTTGGCCAAATCGCCGAATACTTGCTCGTGCGTTAAATTGTCGTCACGAAATGCATTGATGGCTAGCAACGTGAAGAAGCGATTACGCTCGGAAGCCGGCATTGTCTTCAATTCTTGGAAAAGCTCTTCTGCTGTAATAGCGCTCATCGCCTATCCTTCCGATTTCAAATATTGTTTGAGCTCATCGTAAAATCGCTCATGTGATCCGATCTGGTAAAAATCGATCAATAACAGTTCAATATCCGCGCCTTGCTCCCTTAGCGTTTCCGATGGCGGGCGGTAGGCCATTAAATATTCTTGCCGGTTGAATTTGAATTTATAAACCCAAATTCCGGCAAGATCGCCAATCTTTGCTTCTCCGATCTCGGGATCTGCGCACACTTCTTCAACAGCGTCTTCAATCGCAAGTCGCAACGGTTTGTGCGCCTTTTTTACGTATTGACTGAACGGCCGTTTGTAATTGGGTTGCATGAGTCTATATTAGATCAAATTTGGTCTAATATCAACTCGACACTAATGAGCAAATCCTTGGTCGGTGTGGGCGGCATATGGATGCCGCGACTCTTCAATTATCGGGCAGCCAATTCCAGACTGACTATAGTCAACGCACCATCAACCTTATCGACGGCAAACTCGATCTTGTCGCCAGCCTTGAACTGTTCCAGCATGACCGGATCGCCGGCTTTATACAGCATGGTCATGGCCGGCATGCCAAAGTTGGGGATCTCTGCATGCTTGATGGTGATCTTGCCGGTGCCGCTGTCTACCTTGCGTATTTCACCGGCCACCATCGGCAGCGCGGTCTGGTCTGCCGGCGTGGTTTGCATTTCGGTGTTGTCGCTGTTGGCTGCCATGCTGCTCAGGGGCAGGCCAATCATTAATGTGGTGAGGATGACGATTATCTGCAGGTATTGCATGGTCAGAGTCCTTTCAAACTGGGTGAATCAATATCGCATTACTTGGATGGCATGAGGCTTTCCAGGATGATTTGATGAACATGGGGGCGATGGGGGGCATATCAAGCGCCGCAGTGTCGACGCCTCGCCCGAAGTGTTGATACTCCAGTACTGCGGGCAAAAAGTACCGGCTTTTTACAGCTCGTTACGAAATGCCAAAGTGACACTATTTGGAAATATTTCAATCGGCATCGCTGATCAGGCGAGCGATAGCTTGTCCCATCTCGGTGGTAGAGGCAGTTCCACCCAGGTCGGGTGTATGCGGCCCGCTTGCCAGCACTGACTTGATCGCAGCAACGATGGCGTCATGCGCTTGCCGGCCCGCACCGCTGCTTCTGGTAAGGAAATCGAGCATCATGGCGCCAGACCAGATCATCGCCACCGGATTGGCGATATTCTTGCCGTAGATGTCGGGCGCGGAACCATGTACCGGCTCAAACAGCGAGGGGAAATTGCGTTCCGGATTCAGGTTGGCTGATGGCGCCAGGCCGATAGTACCGGTACATGCCGGTCCCAGGTCGGACAGGATGTCGCCGAACAGATTGGAGGCGACTACCACGTCGAATCGCTGCGGCTGCAGTACGAAACGCGCGCACAGGATATCGATGTGCTGCTTGTCCCAGGTGATATCCGGATAGGTGCTGGCGACTTCCGCTGCCCTGGCGTCCCACCAAGGCATGGAAATCGAAATGCCGTTGCTTTTGGTGGCGACGGTGACGTGTTTACGGGCGCGGGTTCTGGCTAGTTCGAATGCGTACTTGAGCACCCGCTCGGTGCCGCGGCGCGAAAACACCGCCTGCTGCATGACGATCTCGTGCGGCGTGCCTTCGTACATGATGCCGCCGACCGATGAGTATTCTCCTTCCGTGTTTTCACGCACGATCATCATGTCGATGTCGCCGGCGGCACGTCCCGCCAGCGGGCTGCGCACGCCTTCGAAAGTCTGTGCCGGGCGCAGGTTGATGTATTGGTCGAATTCGCGACGGAATTTCAGCAACGATCCCCATAAGGATATGTGATCGGGAACGATGACGGGCCAGCCGACCGCGCCGAAATAAATAGCATCCATCCCGGCCAGTTGCGCCTTCCAGTCCTCCGGCATCATGCTGCCGGTTTGTGCGTAGTAATCGCAACTGGCCCAGTCGAATTCCGTCATTTCGAGCGTGATGCCGAAACGTTTGGCGGCGGCGTTGACCACGCGCAGGCCTTCGGGCATGACTTCCTTGCCGATGCCGTCGCCGGCAAGTATGGCAATCTTGTAAGTGGCGTTCATGATGTCCTGTTCTGTGGCGTTGTCGGCACGGGGAATATACAGCCTTGCTTGCAGCGTGTTGCAGGACATTATATTCACTCTGATGTAGATCGTCCCGTGCGCTGATTAATCTCAATCGCCGGCCTGCATCTGAGTGACGGTCAAAGCGCCGTTAGCTTTTTCGACAACAAAATTGATTTTGTCGCCGGGCTTTACCTGATCCAGCATTGCCGGGTCCTTAACGCGAAACACCATCGTCATCGGCGGCATATCCAGGTTCAGCAACGGGCCGTGTTTGATCGTGATCTTGCCGGCCTCTTTATCGATTTTTCTTACTTCCCCGGCCGACATGGCTGCCGTGTCAACGGGCTTGATTTCCTCGGCAGCTATCGCCGAAAGCGGCAGGTTAAACGAAGCGGTTAACGTCAAGGCGAGTGCCGCAAATAGAACGGAACTTGTTTTCATGAGAATTCCTTTGTTGTATATCCGGTTGAAAAATATTATTTAACGATGATGTTTCCGCGCATGCCGGCTTCAAAATGTCCCGGCTCCAGGCAGGCGAAATCAAACGTGCCCGCTTTGCCGAACTGCCAGATCAGCTCTCCGGTTTTACCGGGTTCAACCGATACCTGATTCGGATCGGAATGTTCCATTTCAGGGAATTTCGCCATCATGGCCGCGTGTTCCTTTAACTCCTTGGCGGAGCCCAGTACCATTTCATGCTTTAGCTTGCCGGAATTCCTGACGATAAATTTGACGGTTTCACCACGTTTGACCGAGATGGTAGCCGGCGTGAAACGCATCGTGTCGTTCATGTCGACGTTCATGGTTTTCGTTACGTTACCGGCAATCCCGGGTTTACCCAATGCCGCCGCATGTCCGTTCTGGCTTTCTGCGGCAGCAATCTGCTCGTCATCACTGTGGGCGTACGCATTGAGAGATAACAGCGATAGAACCAGGGTTGATGCAATTAATATGGATTTCATGGAAATATCCTTTTCGTTAAAAATAAAATATCGGTATGCTTCCGGCGCGGAAGCCGGGTTCAATTAAATTCGATCGGGCGCCTGGCTGGCGGCTGGTATCGCAGCATCGCCGCCTTTCCACTCATAGGCGACAGTGCCGGCGGGATGCTTGTACCAGCCCGGATCTTTGTAATCGTTGCTGGCGATGCCTTTACGTACCTTCATCGTAGTAAACATGCCGCCCATTTCAATCCCGCCAAACGGGCCGGCGCCGCTCATCATCGGCAAGGTGTTGTCCGGCAGGGGCATTTCCATATCGCCCATCGAGCCGCCTTTGTCGCCCATCACCATGTAGTCGGGAATCAACCGGTTGATTTTTTTTAGTACCGATTTCTGGTCGACGCCGATCATGGTCGGCACCTCGTGGCCCATGGCATTCATGGTGTGATGGGATTTATGGCAATGCAACGCCCAGTCGCCTGGCTCGCTGGCGTCGAATTCAATCGCGCGCATCTGGCCGACGGCGATGTCGGTGCTGACTTCCGGCCAGCGGCTGGCCGGCGGAGTCCAGCCGCCGTCGGTGCCGGTTACCACGAATTCGTGGCCGTGCAGATGGATGGGATGGTTGGTCATGGTCAGGTTACCGACTCTGATCCGGACCCGGTCATGCTGCCGCACCACCAGCGGATCGATGCCGGGAAAGGCACGGCTGTTCCAAGTCCACAGATTGAAGTCGGTCATTTGATTGACCCTGGGCGTGGCGGCGCCAGGTTCGATATCATAGGCGTTCAGCAGGAACACGAAATCGCGGTCGACCCGCATTAGCGACGGGTCTTTCGGATGGGTAATCCAGAAGCCCATCATGCCCATCGCCATCTGCACCATTTCATCGGCATGCGGGTGGTACATGAACGTGCCGGCACGGCGCGCCACGAATTCATAGACGAAAGTCTTGCCGGGCGGGATACCAGGCTGGGTCAGGCCGGTGACGCCATCCATGCCATTCGGCAAACGCTGGCCGTGCCAGTGCACGGAGGTATGTTCCGGCAATTTGTTGGTCACGAAAATTCGTACCCGGTCTCCTTCCACCACCTCGATCGTCGGCCCCGGGCTCTGGCCGTTATAACCCCACAGGTTGGCTTTCATGCCGGGCGCGATTTCGCGCACTACCGGCTCCGCCACCAGATGGAATTCCTTGACGCCGTTGTTCATGCGCCACGGCAACGTCCAGCCGTTCAAGGTGACAACCGGCTGATAAGGACGGCCGTTGGCCGGAGTCAACGGTGGCTGGGTGCTGGCCTGGGTTTGCAATACTGCTTCCGGCAGGCTGGCAGCGCCGATCCGGCTGACGGCGGTAGCGCTGACCGCCAGCGCCGAGCCTTGCAAAAAGGCGCGTCGTGATAAGTGCTTCATGGTTGTTTTCCTTGTGGTTTTGCAGGCGCCGGCACGGGCGCAGATGAGGATGTTGAAGGCGGCAAAGAGCCGCCGAGCGTCAGTTGCATCTCGCTGTCTGCCAGCCAGAAATCACGATTGGCATCGATGGCGGCATTGACCGCATTGGCTTGTTCGTGGGCATCGGCCAATAGCTCGAATACGCTGGACAGCATGCCGTTGTAGCGCAGCAGATATTCATCTGAAACCCGCTTACGCAAAGGCACCACCTGGTCGCGATAATGCCGTGCGAGGTCGTAGGCACTCTGGTAGCCCTGATACGCAACGCGTACTTGCGATTGCGCATCCGCAGCAGTGGCAGCGAGTCGATGCGCAGCTTGCATGTAGATCGCTTCAGATTTGGCAATGCGCGCACCGCCCCAGTCGAACAAGGGAATTTCCAGGCTGATTTGATAGCCGGTTTCGTGTGGGATGCCCGGTTCGGAGTTATGCAGGTACGCCAGGTCCAGCACGTTTATAAAGCGGGTAGCCTGATTCAATCCCAGCGATGCCTGCAGGCCTTCGACTTCCAGTTTGGCGGCAGCGATATCCAGCCGCTGCGCCATGGCCAGGCTCTCTGCATCGTGCAGAGAAGGGCGCTCGGTCGGCAGCTCTGGCAAACGTGGCGGCAGTTGCATTGCAGTTTGCGTAGAACCGAGGCCCAGCAGCCGGATCAGATGTTCTCGTGCGACCACTACTTGCTGGCGCGAGCGCGTCAATTGCGTCACGGCGTCGGCGTGAAACGCTTGTTCGCGCGCCAGTTCCAATTGATTGAAATTGCCGGCCTTAGCCATCTTGCCGGCCAGTTCGCTGCCGGCTGCTGCTGCGCTTTCGACTTGCTCCTGATAGGAGATGCTCTGGTTCGCCGCGATACTTTGGTAGTAAGCGCCGCGGGTTTCGGCGGCTACCTGCAGGATGCGATTGACGATCGTCAGTTTGCTGATCTCGAGCTGGCGCTGTTCGATTTTCGAACTCAACGGCAGTGTCAGCAGGCCCATGAGCGCCATCGAAAAACTGCGGTCTATCTTTAGATCGTCGCCGCTGCGGGTGCGGCCGAAGCTAAAACCGGGATTCGGCAAACGGCTGGCTTGCACCCAATTTGCTTCGGCAATTCCGAGTTCCTGATAATCGGCTTGCAGGCTACGGTTGTTGAGCAATGCGATTTGTACCGCAGCATCGGCGGTGAGCGGTTGTTGCAGCAGTTTCTGAACGGTATCCCGCACTTCGCTGCGTTCCTGTTCGGAGCGCGGCTGAGCCGGGGCTTGTCCCAGCCGTTGTTTGGTAATCTCGCTGACTTCGCCAAAGCCGTGATCGGCGCTCAAGGTGGCGCAGCCGGTCAGGACGACCAGAAGCGCAGCAGGCAGCATGCGCCTGCGTAAAAAAATGAACATGATGTCCTCGTTGGCCGAACATTGGAGCAATGCCTGGCAGACGTCGCCAGGGCGTTGCCCGTCAATCAAACTTGCCGAGCCCGATCGGGCGGCAAGACGTTTGAGTCGGGAGTGTTACGCGAGGACTGAGGGAGGCCGTTCTGGGTTTTCCGGGGTGTAGCCGACAAAACCTGAAAGTGGGAATTGTGTGAAATGCATGGTCGGCAGCGGTTGCGCAGCAGTCAGTGCCGAGTGCATCGAAATCGCGCCGACACAGCAAGCCGCGCAGGAGCTGCAGGAGCTTGAGTTCTTGTCGTGGGACGAGTGCTCGTGATTGCCGGGCTGAGCCTTGGACGGCAGATCCGCATTTTGCGCATGCATATGATGCGCCATTGCGGCATCATCGCTGACGGTGCTTGCCACCGTAATTTTTTCCGAGGCGCAAAAAACCATTGCCGCCGCTGCATATCCCTGTATAGGGAGTGTCAGCGCCAGCAATAAAATCAGCAGGTTCCTGAGTCGGTTTATGGCAAACATGGATCGGATTCTAGCATTGATTTATGTTACGTGATGTGGCTGCTTGGCAAGGCCTTCAAGAATCGGGCAATCCGGCCGCGCATCGCCGTGGCAATGGCAAGCCAATTGTTCCAGCGTGGCTTTCATGGCCTGCAACTCCTTGATCTTTTCATCCAGTTCAGCGATATGGTCCAGCGCCAGCTGCTTGACTTTGCTGCTGGGGCGCGACTGATCCAGCCAGAGGCCCATCAGCTCGCCGATCTGCTTCATCGAAAATCCCAGCAAGCGGCCCTGGCGAATAAAACGCAGCAAATGGATCTCGCGTTCGGTATAAGTGCGGTAGCCGCCGTCGCTGCGGCTGGCTTTCGGGATCAGGCCGGTTTCTTCATAGTGCCGTATCATTTTGGCCGAGACGCCTGAGGCCAGTGCAGCGTCACCGATATTCATTGCATTAGTCGTCATGTGGAATTTCCTTGAAAGATAAAGGCCGCCAGCGGCGCAGCAACAGGGCGTTGCTGACCACGCTGACGCTACTGAACGCCATCGCCGCACCGGCCAGCACCGGATTCAGATAGCCCAGCGCTGCCAGCGGAATGCCGATCAGGTTATAGATAAAAGCCCAGAACAGGTTCTGGCGAATCTTGTTGTAAGTGCGGCGCGAGATATCGATAGCATCCGCGACCAGGCCCGGATCGCCGCGCATCAGCGTGATGCCAGCGGCCTGCATGGCGACATCGGTGCCGGTCGACATGGCGATGCCGACATCGGCGGCAGCCAGCGCCGGCGCATCGTTGATGCCGTCGCCGACCATGGCGACCACGGCGGCGCCGGATTTGAGATCGGTGATCACCCTGGCTTTTTCACCCGGCAGGATTTCTGCATGGACCTCGGTGATTCCCAGCTGCCGGCCGACGGCGTTGGCGCTGCCGTGGTTATCGCCGCTCAGCATGGCCACCCGGATCGAACGTTGTTGCAGTTGCTGGATCGCGGCCTTGGCAGTCGGCTTGATTTCGTCGCCGAAAGCCAGCAGGCCGGTGAGTGATAATTTGCCATTCTCTTCGGTGGCGAGCCAGGAAACGGTGCGGCCTTCGGTTTCCAGCTTCTTGGCTTCGTTTGCCAGTGTCCCGAGGTCGACGCCCAGTTCCTGCATCCAGCGCGAGCTACCCAGATAGCATTGTCGATCGCCGACAGTAGCTTGCACGCCGCGTCCGGCGACGCTTTGTACTTTGCTGGCGTTGAGGTCGGACGTGGGCTGCATTCCCTTTTTCTCTACGGCGGCGATAACGGCGCGCGCCAGCGGATGTTCGCTGCCGCGTTGTACCGCGGCGGCAAGTGTCAGCAAGTCGTCGCTGGCGGTTGCGCCTTGTACGCGGGGCAGAAAGGCCAGCAAAGCCGGATGCCCGACCGTCAAGGTACCGGTTTTATCGAAGGCCACGATACTGATGCGATGGGCGATTTCGAGCGCTTCCGCATCCTTGATCAAGATACCGAAGCGGGCGGCGATCCCGGTGCCGGCCATGATTGCAGTCGGCGTCGCCAGCCCCAGTGCGCAGGGGCAGGCAATCACCAACACGGCCACTGCGTTGAGCAAGGCCTGTTGCCAGTCGCCGCTGCTCAAGCCCCAACCCAGCAAGGTAACGGCGGCGATCAACAGCACCACCGGCACGAAGACCGTGCTGACCTGGTCTACCAGGCGCTGGATCGGCGCTTTGGCGGCTTGTGCATGTTCCACCATGCGGATGATGCGGGCCAGCGTGGTTTCGGCGCCGATTGCGGTGGTGGTCACCAGCAGCAAGCCTGCGCCGTTGATGGCGCCGGCGGTCACCCGGTCGTGCAGCTGTTTTTCTACCGGCAGGCTCTCACCGGTCAGCAAGGATTCGTCGACCTGGCTGTGGCCCTCTAACACCAGGCCGTCAACCGCGATACGTTCGCCGGCACGCACTACCACCAGATCGTTGATCTGCAGGTCGGCGATGGCGATCTCCCGGTCTACGCCATCGCGCCGCACGGTGGCGCGCTCCGGACGCAGCGCGTTCAAGGCCCGGATAGCGTCGGCGGTCTGGCGCTTGGCACGGGTTTCCAGCCATTTTCCGAGCAGCACCAGCGTGATCACCGCCGCCGATGCTTCGAAATACAGATGCGCCATCGCGCCATGCTCGGCCGCCAGCAGCAAATACAAAGACAATCCATAAGCAGCGCTGGTGCCGAGCGCCACCAGCAAGTCCATATTGCCGGTGCCGGCCTTCAACGCGCGCCAGCCGGCACGATAGAAGCGCGCGCCCAGCCAGAACTGCACCGGCGTCGCCAGCGTCAGCTGCCACCAGCCGGGCAGGGCCCGACTGCCGCCGAAAGGCATCAGTAGCATCGGCAGGACCAGCGGCAGGGTAAGCAACGCAGCAACGGCAACCGGCCACCAACTCGGCAACGGCCGTTTGCTTGCCGAATTTGCAGATGCTTCAAGTGTGGGTTTTGGCAAAGAAGCTTCATAGCCTGCTGCCTTGATTGCAGCTATCAGACTGTTGACAGGTACCACACCGGCAGTGGTCAGCGTGGCTTTCTCGCTGGCCAGATTGACGGCAACGGTTTGTACGCCGGCTACTTTGTGCAACGCTTTTTCAACCCGGCTGACGCACGAAGCGCAACTCATGCCCTCGATATCCAGTGTCAATTCCTGCTGCCTGACCTGATAGCCGGCTTTTTCCACCGCGGCGACCAGCGGCCCGATAGCGTTTGCGCCATCGGCTTGCACGGTCGCCAGTTCGGTCGCCAGGTTGACGCTGACCTCGCGCACACCGGCAACTTTGCGCAATGCTTTCTCGACATGGGAGACGCACGATGCGCAGGTCATGCCGTCTATCGCTAATTGGAATTCTGTCGCTTGGGTTGCTTGTATGGCGTCGGTGCTGCTCATGATGGACTCAATTTGACGAGTGGGGATGATGCATGATCAGCCTTCCTATGATGGGAAGGTCAAGCACAATCTTAACAGTTTGCCTTTTGCGCTGCCAAAAGCTCTACTGCTTATACGTAATGCGCTATACGGGAAGGGGGTCAAGTGAGCTATAATTAATGTACACGAGTTTTGTATACTAAAATTATTAACGCTCATCAACTTGCCGGGAATCCTCCATGACCAAACCAGCCAATTTCGAAAATTATCATATCCGCAAGTGGTACACCCAGATCGACGACACCCTGGCCAATGAAAACGGCGTGCTGGCTGATGGCAGCTTGCTACGCAAGATCGTGATCGCCGCAGCCATCCACAATCCCTATGCCGGGCGTTTCAGCGAAAACCTGGATCTGATCCTGGCTAATTCACCGGCGCTCGGCCATGAGTTCGGTCGTCGCATTGTCGCCGCGCTGGGCCAGGACCAGGTGGAAAGCTACGGCAAGGCTTGCATCGTCGGCATTGGCGGCGAATACGAGCACGGCAATGCCTTCCTGACGCCAGCCATGGTAATGCCGATCCGCGAAGCGATCGGTGGCGGCAAGGCCTGGATCCCATCGTCCGGCAAACGCGGCGTACCTGGCACTGAACTCGATATTCCGCTGGCCCACAAAAATGCCTTGTACGTGCCATCGCATTACGACACCGTGACAACCCGGTTCTTCGATGCGCCTAACGCCGATGAAGTCGTGGTGGCGTTCGCAGTGGCGACACGTGGCCGCTTGCATGCGCGCCTGGGTGGTTTGAAAGCCAATGAAATCGAAGGTAAGAACGGCTTGAATTAAGACGTGCATGACGCCCTGTAGCGTTGTTGGATCGTTTGCTTTTCGTGTTGCGGCAGTTAGGGCTTGACCTTATCATGATGGGAAGGTCTATAGTTGATACCGGTACTTAACTAACTCAGGACGGAGCAGGAAAATGATCGAATTCAATGTGCAGGACATGACTTGCGGCCACTGTGCCAGCCGTATTAGCAAAGCCATCATTGGCGTTGATGCAAACGCCAAGGTGGATATCAAGATAGAAGGGCGGACCGTGTCGGTTGAGAGCAAGGCAACTAAGGAAGAGCTTGCTGAAGCGATTGCGGATGCTGGTTATACGCCGCAGGCGATATAAATTTTGCCGACAGAAAAAAGCCCGCATGCAGTGCGGGCTTTTTTATGGGTTGGTGCAACAGCGTGCGTTGCGCCGATTTATGCCAACACACGCCGCAACCAGTTGCCGATATCGGCAACTTCTTCGGCGCACACCGAATGCGGCATCATGTATTCATGCCATTCAACCTGGTAGCCGAGTTGCTTGAGCAAGTCGCGCGATTTTTCTGCGCGGTCGATCAGCACCACAGGATCGCCGCGGCCGTGGGCCTGGAAAATCGGGGTGTCCTGGTTGGCTGGATTGCGCTCGGCGGCGGTCATGTCGCTCAGCGGCAGATAACCGGAGAGGCACATCAGGCCGGCCAGCTTTTGCGGATAACGCAAACCGGTTTGCAGCGCCATAGCGCAACCTTGTGAAAACCCGGCGATGACGATTTTGTCGGCGGCAATCCCGAGCGCGATCTGCTGCGCGATCAAGGCTTCGATTTCAACTTGCGATTTGCGCAGGCCGGCTTCATCTTCGCGGCGGATCAGGTCGGTAGTCAGGATGTCGTACCAGGCTGGCATCACATAGCCATTGTTGATGGTCACCGGTATCGCCGGAGCGCTCGGGAAAACGAAGCGTATGCCGGGGCAGTCGCTCAGATCCAGTTCTTTCACGATCGGCACAAAATCGGAGCCGTCGGCGCCCAGGCCGTGCATCCAGATGACTGCGGCGGCAGGTGTTTCGGAGGTGGCGATTTCCAGGGTTTCGAGAGTGCTTGACATTAGGTGTTCCGGATAGAGAGTGAATGATTGATCGGTGCCGGTTGCCGGCTTATTTTGACGCTTGTGGCGCAGGTGACGCGCCCGTGAGGCAGAGTCCGACGATATCTGCGGCATTGGCCTTTTGCTGCCAGGCCGCGACCTGGCTTCTTGCGGCACTGCGCAGACTGTCTTGTATCTCTTGCGCAGGCGCCAGGTTCAAGGCCATTTTATGCTCGCGCATGCGTGTGTAGTTGCTGGCAATGCGATCCTTGACGTTGCTCCATGAGCTGGCTGCGGTACGTTTGGCGGCTTCGGTCAGTATCGCCTGCTGTTCCGGTTTCAACCGCTGCCAGACATCCTGGTTGATGACGGTGTAACTCAACGGAATCGAGTAGCTGACAGCGCTGAAATTGCCCAGCTGTTCCCACAAGCGGTTGCCTGCGCCGCCGTCGCCTGACGACAGCACTGCATTCAACTCGCCGGCAGCCAGTTTGGGCGGAACCGCCGAAAACGGCAGATTCACGCTCTGAGCACCAACCTGCTCAAATACAGCGCGGCTATTTTCGTCGTAGGTGCGAATCCGCAGCGCCCGCAGTGCCGCCAAATCGGTCAGCGGCGTCGCCGACCAGATACCGGACGGCGGCCATGGCGTGACGTACAGCAGATGCGCATTGAGTTTGCTCAGATGCTGCTCAACGGCAGGCTGGGAGCAACTCGCGAGCGCCTTGGCTTCATCAAAATCATTTACCGTGAACGGCAGCGAAGACAGCAGGAAGAAAGGATCGCTGGCGCCGACGATGCCGGCAAACAGCGTGGCCATTTCGACCTTGCCGTCGCTCACTGCGCTGACTTGTGCGCCGCCCTTGAACGGATTCTGTGCTTCCTGCTCGGTGCTGATGGCGAGTGTGTCGCCGGCTAGTTGCCTGACATTGGCGGCAAACTGCAAGTCGGCAGAGGCAGTGATCGAGGTCGCCGGATATTCATTGATCAGGCGCAGGGGCTGGGTTTGCGCCAATAAAGGTAAGGGCGAACTCAGTGCCAACGTCAGTAGCGGCAGAAGCAAGGATCGGGCAATGCAGGGTTTGGATACGATCGCTGGCAACATGGATGCTGTCCGCTAAAAGAGTTGGGTGAGGAGGGCTTGTCGGCGTCGACCGCGCCTACGCAGGTTTGATCGCCGATTTCGGCCGGAACGCCTTGCAGACTGCTTCGTTAGTCTCAATGTAGGGACCGCCGATCAGGTCGATGCAATAAGGCACCGCAGCGAAGATGCCCGACACTTTTTGCTTGCCGTCTGCATCTTTCAAGCCTTCCAGCGTTTCCTTGATGGCTTTCGGCTGGCCTGGCAGGTTCAGGATCAGGGCCGCATGGTCGGCACTTTCACGTATCACCGCGACTTGCCGCGACAGGATCGCCGTAGGAACGAATTGCAGGCTGATCTGCCGCATCTGTTCGCCAAAACCTGGCATTTCCTTGGTAGCGACCGCCAGCGTTGCTTCCGGCGTCACATCGCGCCGGGCCGGGCCGGTGCCGCCGGTGGTCAGCACCAGATCGCAATGATGTAGATCTGCCAACTCAACCAGGGTTTGCTCGATCAGCGCGCGTTCGTCAGCGATCAGGCGGGTTTCGACTTCCCAGGGACTGGTGAGCGCCGTCGCCAGCCAGTCTTGCAGGGCAGGGATACCTTGATCCTGATAAACACCGGTGCTGGCGCGGTCCGAAACCGACACCAGGCCGATTTTCAAGCTTTGCTTCGGTTCAGGATTAGTTGCGCCCATCGTATTAATTGTGCTGGTCTTCGTCGTCATCGTGCTCGCTATCGTGCTCGCTATCGTCCTCGCCATCCCGATCAGCTGATGGCTTTTGCAATTGCTTCAGCAACTGGAAAATTTCGCGATAAGCCTTCGGCGGCTTGTTCTCGGCTTGTTCCTTGCGGCCGTTGCGGATCAGGGTGCGGATGTGCTGCACATCCAGTTCCGGATGCTGCGCCAGCAGTTCGGTCAGCGCGTTATCGTCCTTCAGCAGGCGATCGCGGTGGCGTTCCAGTGCGTGCATGGCGGCGGTATCGGCTTTCGACAAGCCTCTCCAGCTATCCAGGGTTTTCTGGATTTCGGCGATTTCGTGCGGCTCCAGCGTACGCATCTTCTTGCCTACATACTGAGTCTGGCGGCGGCGTCCTTCGTGATCCTTGATTTGCTGGCACTCGAGGATGGCGTCGCGCACATCTTCCGGCATCGGCACCCGCTTGACGCGGTCGCGCGACTCGGCAATCAGCTCTTCGCCGAGCTTCTGCAATGCAGTCATCTCGCGCTTGAGCTGGGACTTGGAGGGACGATCGTATTCTTGTTCGAACTCGCTGGACTGAAAGCCGCAGGAGCCACGATTGGGATTTGGCATGATGTTAAGGGTACTTCCATACTGTAAACGACTGCTATGATAACCGTTTTATACCTTTTTCGAAGAAAACCGACCCATGAGCGACTCCGTATTCATACATAGCCAAGAGCAATTGCAACAACTTGCGCAGGACGTTTTGCGCTATGCACGGGAAAAAGGCGCTTCCGGCGCCGCCGTTGAAATCAGCGAAGGCAGCGGTTTGTCGGTGGGCGTGCGCAAGGGAAGCGTCGAAACCATCGAGCAAAACAAGGACAAGGGCATGGGCGTCACCGTCTATCTGGGCGAGGAAGGCCATACCCGGCGCGGCAATGCCAGCACCTCCGATTTTTCGGCAAAAGCGCTGCAGGACACGGTCGAAGCTGCCTACAACATCGCCCGCTTTACCGCCGAGGATGATTGTGCCGGCTTGCCAGATGTTGATACTTTGGAAATGAATCCCCTGGATTTGAAATTGTGCTCGCCGTGGCTGATCTCTGCCGAAGAGGCGGTGGAACTGGCAAAACGTTGCGAAGCAGCAGCATTTGCCGTTGATAAACGTATCACCAATAGCGAAGGCGCCGGCGTCTACGCCCAGCAATCGCACTTTGTCAGCGCTAATTCGCGCGGTTTCATGGGCGGCTATCCATTTTCGCGGCACACCATCTCGGTCGCGCCTATTGCTGGCAAGGGCAGCAAGATGCAACGCGACGACTGGTATTCGTCGATGCGCGATGCGAAGCAGCTGGCCAAGCCGGAAGCGATCGGGCGTTACGCTGCAGAGCGAGCATTGGCGCGGCTGAACGCCCGTCAGCTGGATACCCGCAAGTGCCCCGTGCTGTTCGAGGCGCCGCTGGCGGCAGGCTTGTTGGGGGCTTTCGTGCAAGCGGTGTCGGGCGGTGCGCTGTATCGCAAGTCGACTTTCTTGCTGGATACGCTGGGCAAGTCGGTATTTGCGCCGCATATCCAGATTGTGGAAGATCCGCATGTTATCGGCGCGGTGGGTTCGGCGCCGTTCGATGAAGAGGGCGTCAAGACGCAGCGCCGCGATGTGGTCAAGGATGGTGTAGTGCAGGGTTATTTCCTGTCGACCTATTCGGCGCGCAAGCTCGGCATGAAAACTACCGGCAATTCCGGTGGCTCGCATAACCTGAGCATCACTTCTTCGCTCACCAAGTCTTCGGATGATTTCAAGGCGATGCTGAAGAAGCTCGATACCGGCTTGCTGGTGACCGAGCTGATGGGGCAGGGCGTCAATTACGTCACCGGCGATTATTCGCGCGGCGCCTCCGGTTACTGGGTTGAGAAGGGCGTGATCCAATACCCGGTCGAGGAAATCACGATTGCCGGCAACATGAAAGACATGCTGGCGCAAATCGTTGCGATCGGCGCCGATACGCTGATTCGCGGCACCAAGCAGACCGGCTCGGTGCTGATTGAAAGCATGACCGTGGCAGGGAACTGACCGGGGTATTTCGACACTCTGCGCCAAGCGGTTTTAGCTGTATACGACACCTCCTTCATGGAGGTGTTTTTTTGTCTTCATCATTTGTGTTGTGTAAATATCAAAAAAAGCAAGCGCTTGCGCAAGCGCTTGCTTTCCTCTAATATTGATCGCAAATCAGGTCGTTGGAACTAGTCCGGCAGTTGTCCGGCAGTTGCTCCACCTAGGTAAAAACAAATACGCAAGGAGACAAATGAATATCCCGCATCCCACAGAGGCGCTACGGCCTCGTTCCGCACCTCGCTCAAAAATTGAGATTGAACGGTCGTTCCCGGTATCGAAATTGCCGAAACAAACATCTTGTTAATCAGTTTGTACTATTTTCATCGGGTCATACGAACTGCTTCATCCCTATGGCCGTTTTCATAAAAATGATTGATCAGTCAAATTTAGGGGCTATTCATGAAACCTGAATCAGGCGCAACACCGATTCTCGAGATGCGCGGCATCTCCAAGACCTTCAGCGGCTTGAAGGTGCTGAAGGAGGTCGACCTGACCGTATTTGCCGGCGAAGTCCATGCCTTGATGGGCGAGAATGGCGCCGGCAAGTCGACGCTGATGAAAGTCCTGTCGGGCGCCCATCAGGCCGATGCCGGCGGCGAGATCCGTATCGACGGCCAGCGCGTGGCCAGTTACGGACCGCGTGCCGCCAAGGAGCACGGCGTCGCTGTCATCTATCAGGAACTGAGCTTGTGCCCGAACCTGAGCGTGGCGGAGAACATCTATCTCGGCCGCGAACTGCGCGGGCGCAGCTGGACCGTCGACCGCAAGGCGATGGAGGCGGGTTGTGTGGATGTATTGATACGCCTGGGGGCGGATTTCAAGCCGCAGACCAAGGTCAGCACTTTGTCGATCGCGGAGCGTCAGCTGGTGGAAATTGCGCGCGCGGTCCATGCCCACGCCAGGATCCTGGTGATGGACGAGCCGACTACGCCGCTGTCTTCACGTGAGACTGATCGTCTATTTGCTTTGATCAGGCAATTGCGCCAGGAGGGGTTGGCGATTGTCTATATCAGCCATCGGATGGCTGAAATATATGAGCTTTCGGACCGGGTCTCGGTACTGCGTGATGGCAAGCACGTAGGCATGCTGGCGCGCGAGGATTTGTCGGCCGAGGCGCTGGTAAAAATGATGGTGGGGCGCGATCTGTCCGGTTTCTACAAAAAGGAACATGCGCCTTACGACCCCGGCAACGTCGTCATGCGGGTGCGCGATATGGCGGATGGCGGCCGGGTTCGAGGCTGCAGTTTCGATCTTCATGCTGGCGAAGTGCTTGGCATCGCCGGGTTGGTGGGGGCCGGCCGTACTGAACTGGCGCGCCTGATTTTTGGCGCCGATCCGCGCATTTCCGGCACGCTTGAAGTGGCAGGCAAGGCGGTGACTTCGCTACGTGGACCGGTCGATGCAATCCGCGCCGGCGTGGTGTATCTGACCGAGGACCGTAAATCACAGGGCTTGTTCCTGGACATGAGCGTGCGCGACAACATCAATGTCTGCGCTTGTGTGCCCGATGCCAGTTATGGCGGCGTGCTGAATCGCCGTCGCGGCGCGCAACGTGCTAGCGAGGCGATCAAATCTCTGGCGATCCGGGTTGCCTCGCCGAATATCAACGTCGGTGCGCTGTCGGGTGGTAATCAGCAGAAAGTATTGCTGGCGCGTCTGCTGGAAATCAAACCGCATGTGCTGATCCTGGATGAGCCGACGCGCGGCGTCGACATCGGCGCCAAGTCGGAGATCTACCGGATCATTAACGAACTGGCGCTGGCCGGTATCGGCGTGGTGGTGATTTCCAGTGAATTGCCGGAAATCGTCGGTACTTCGGACCGCGTACTGGTGATGCGTGAAGGTGAGCTGGTGGCCGAGCTGGGCGGTCATTCAGGGCGTGAAATCAGCCAGGAAAACATCATCGAACTGGCTACCGGCGCCCAACAAGTGGAGCCGCAGGCAGCCTGACTACCCGTAACACATTGACATCATAAATCAGAATAGCAAGGAGACGAAAATCATGGAATTAGCGAGTAATAGCGGCGCCGCCGTTGCAGTCGGCAAGCGCGAACAAATGCGCAATCTGTTACGCACCGTCGGCATGCTGCCCGTGCTGTTGTTGCTGGTCCTGGGTTTTGCCCTGATGAGCGAGAACTTCTTCACGGTGCAGAATCTGTCGATCATCACCCAGCAAGCTTCGGTAAATATTGTCCTCGCTGCCGGCATGACCTTTGTGATCCTGACTGCCGGCATCGATTTATCGGTCGGCGCGATTTTGGCGGCGTCGGCAGTGGTAGCCATGCTGGCTTCGCTCTCGCCGCAATTCGGCATGCTGGGGATTGCAG
This sequence comes from Collimonas sp. OK307, assembly GCF_900113705.1. Taxonomy (GTDB): domain Bacteria; phylum Pseudomonadota; class Gammaproteobacteria; order Burkholderiales; family Burkholderiaceae_D; genus Collimonas. The sequence goes on from NZ_FOQI01000015.1 coordinate 39,547, forward strand.
CAGGGATTGGCTTCGGCCTGTTGCTGGGATTGACCAACGGCGTGTTGATTGCGTTCATGCGGCTGCCGCCGTTCATCGTCACGCTCGGCGCCTTGACCGCGATGCGCGGCCTGGCGCGCCTGCTGGCAGATGACAAGACCGTCTTCAACCCGGAACTTCCGTTCGCATTTATCGGTAACGACTCGGTGCTGGGCGTGCCGTGGCTGGTCATCATTGCCTTGCTGGTGGTGGCGGTTTCCTGGTTCATCCTGCGCCGGACCGTGATCGGTGTGCAGATCTACGCGGTTGGCGGCAACCACGAGGCGGCGCGCCTGTCCGGCATCAAGGTGTGGAAGGTGTTGTTGTTCGTGTATGCGGTATCCGGCCTGCTGGCCGGCCTGGGGGCGGTGATGACGGCATCGCGCCTGTCTGCCGCCAATGGCCTGCAACTGGGGCAATCCTATGAGCTGGATGCGATCGCAGCGGTGATTTTGGGCGGTACCAGCTTTACCGGCGGCGTCGGCTCCATCGGCGGCACCCTGATCGGTGCGCTGATCATCGCGGTGCTGACCAACGGCCTGGTGTTGTTGGGCGTTTCCGATATCTGGCAATACATCATCAAGGGCATCGTGATTATCGGCGCGGTGGCGCTTGACCGTTATCGGCAATCGGGTGCGCGTACTTAAGTTTTGTAAATAAGCAGACCACCCGGGTGCGATAAGCTGGTCGTTGCGCAGGGGTTTTTATATGACCAGTAACAGGAGATAAGTGCATCATGAAAAAAATCGCTCTCGCGGCATTGGCATTACTTCCGCTCACTTTGGCTCTGACGCTGTCGACGTCAGCCCAGGCACGTGAACTGAAATCGGTAGGCATCACCGTCGGTTCGCTCGGTAATCCTTATTTTGTAACGCTGGCCAACGGCGCCAAGGCAAAGGCCCTGCAAATCAATCCGAACGCCAAGGTCACCGCAGTCTCGGCCGACTATGATCTGAGCAAGCAGTTTACGCAGATCGATAATTTCATTTCAGCGGGGGTCGACCTGATCTTGCTGAACGCCACCGATCCGGTCGCCATCGAGCCCGCCATCAAGAAAGCCCAGAAGGCGGGGATTGTGGTGGTGGCGGTGGATGTCGGCGCCAAAGGCGTTGATGCCACAGTACAGACCGATAACGAAATGGCTGGCCGGCTGGCCTGCAAGTTCCTGGTCGATAAACTAGGCGGCAAGGGCAACGTGATTATCCAGAACGGGCCGCAAGTCACTGCCGTGATCGACAGGGTGAAGGGCTGCAAGACGGTATTCGCCGCAGCGCCAGGCATCAAGGTATTGTCGGATGACCAGGATGGCAAAGGTTCACGCGAAGGTGGTTTGAACGCCATGCAAGGCTACCTGACACGCTTCCCGAAAATCGACGGTTTGTTCACCATTAACGATCCGCAAGCGATCGGGAGCGATCTCGCCGCCAAGCAGCTGAAGCGCAAGGGCATCGTCATCACTTCGGTCGATGGCGCACCGGATATCGAAGCAGCACTGAAGTCGGAAACCTCGATCCAGGCTTCCTCCAGCCAGGACCCTTGGGCCCAGGCGCAGGATGCGGTTGCGATCGGCTATGACATCCTGAACGGCAAACGGCCGGCCAAGCCTGTCGTGTTGCTGACACCGATGCTGATTACCCATGATAATGTCGCTAGTTATAAAGGTTGGTCGAGTCAGCGGTAATGTTGACAAGGCGGCCGCTGAGGCAGAGTTGTTCGCGGCCGCCGGTTTAAAGCATAAAAAAGGGGACGAAAAAATTGGCTACGATGGATGATGTCGCAAGAATCGCGAAGGTATCGACTTCGACGGTCTCGCATGTATTGAACGGTACGCGCAAGGTGCGGCCGGCTACCGTGCGTGCGGTGGAGGCGGCAATCCAGGAGCTTGGCTACATACCCAATACCTTGGCGCGCTCGCTGGCGCGTTCGACATCGAACACCATCGGCGTGGCGATTTCAGCGCTCTCCAATCATTATTTCAGCGAAACCGTGCACGCCATCGAAACCGAATGCGCCAAGCACGGCATCATGATGTTGTATGTCGATACCCGCGACGATCCCGAGCAAGAGCTACGCGCGGTCAAGGCGCTGCATCATCGGCGGGTTGACGGCATCCTGCTGGCGCCGTCCGCCGATCCGCAGCACCTGGCACTGGAGTATCTGCGCGCCAACGAGATCCCGGCGGTGCTGGTCGACCGGCTGGTGACGCAGGGATTCGACCAGGTCGGCGTGGAAAACAAGAAGTCGTCGCAGGTACTGGTCAGTCATTTGATCCAGCATGGCCACAAGCGCATCGCGCTGATTTCCGGCAGCGTCGGCCTGCCTACTACCGATGAACGGATCGAAGGTTATCGGGCCGCACTGGATGCTGCCGGCCTGCCGTTCGATCCGGCGCTGCAGGTCAGCGGCGAATCCAGCAGCGAACCGGCGCGGCGGGCAACCCGCCAGCTACTGACTCTGGCAGCGCCGCCGACAGCTATCATGACGGCCAATAACCTGATGACCATCGGCGCCATGCATGCCTTGCGCGATGCCAAGATTGATGTGCCGGAGCAGATCGCCCTGGTTGGCTTCGACGATTTCGACTGGGCCGATTTTTTTATTCCGCGCCTGACAGTGATGGCGCAGCCGGTAAAGGAATTGGGAACGCGGGCGGTCAAATTGCTGATGAAGCGGATTGAAACACCCGAAGGGAAAAAGCAGACGGTACGGCTGGCGCCGACGCTGCGCGTCCGTAACTCCTGCGGCTGTCTTTGATGCCTTCCTGATTTGAACCAGCGCCAGAAATTGAGAAATGTAGAAATGGATATTTATGGGTAATCCCATCTCACTCGGGATAGATCTCGGCACTTCGGAACTGAAAGCGATATTGCTGGATGAGAGCGGCACGGTGTTGACACATGCCGGAGTCCGACTGAGCATCTCGCGGCCGCAAGCCGGCTGGTCCGAGCAAAACCCGGAGGACTGGTGGCAGGCCTGCCTGACGGCCTTGCATCAGTTAAGGCAGCAGCAGCCGGACGCGTATGCCAGAGTCCGTTGCATCGGCTTGTCGGGGCAGATGCATGGGGCCGTGTTGCTGAGTCATGGCGACCAGGTGTTGCGTCCGGCGATTCTGTGGGACGATTCGCGTGCCATGGCGCAGGCGCAATTGCTGTGTCATGAACATCCCGGGTTTGCCGATTTCACCGGCAGCCTGCCGATGGCCGGCCTGACCGCTCCCAAGCTGCTATGGCTGCGCGAGCATGAGCCGCAAATATTCAACCAGATTTCCTGCGTGCTGTCGCCCAAGGATTATTTACGTTTACGCTTGACCGGCGAACGCATCAGCGATGTCTCCGATGCCGCCGGTACGCTCTGGCTGGATGTGCGCAAGCGCGACTGGTTTGAACCGATGCTGCAAGCCACCGGGCTTGAGCTGAAGCAGATGCCGAGGTTGGTGGAGGGCTCGGCGGCGTCCGCCGACTTGAGTGCTTCTGCAGCATCGTTATTGGCATTGCAACAGCCGGTGGTGGTAGCAGGCGGCGGTGACAATCCGGTATCGGCAGTTGGGATCGGTGCGATTGAGGCCGGCCAGGCCTTTGTCACGCTCGGCACCAGCGCCGCCATTGTCGCCATTACCGATCGGGTGGCAGGTAATCCGGCCAGCGCGGTGCACAGCTTCTGCCATGCGCTGCCGCAGCGCTGGTACACCATGGGCGCGATGCTGGCCGGCGCCAGTTGCCTGCGCTGGGTTACCCACTTGTTGGGGCAGATCAACGAGCAAGCTCTGCTGCAACTGGTGCAGGAACGCGTGCCTATCGAGCAACCGGTTCCGGCCGCGATCCCTTTGTTCTTGCCTTACCTTGCTGGCGAGCGCACACCGCACAACGATCCGTTGCTGCGCGGTGGATTCATGAACTTGGCGCATGACACGACACCGGCGATGCTCGGTTACGCCGTGCTGGAAGGCGTAGGCTTCGGCCTGCTCGATGCGATGCGTGCGGTGCAATCGGCGGGAGCGGTGGTAGGCCAGTGTTCATTGGTCGGCGGTGGTGCACGCAGCAACTATTGGGCGCAATTGTTATCGAACATCCTCGACCGGGAGATTTGCACCTTGTCGGGCAGTGAACTCAGTGCCTGCATCGGCGCCGCCAAGCTGGGTTTCCTGGCGTATGGACGCGGCAATGACTTGCCGGGCCGGGGCATGCCGGTAAAGGAACGCTTCGTTCCAGCGGTCGCACAGCAAGAGATGCTGCAAGCGCGCTACCAGAAATTCCGCGGATTGTTCGCGGCGGCGCAAGCCTTACATGATTGACGACTGAATTATTGCAAATTGATTAATCCATTTTCTACAAGGACATGAACTATGAATCAGCTGGACCAGCTCAAGCAATACACGACAGTAGTGGCCGACACCGGAAACTTCAAACAACTGGCGCAATTCAAGCCACGCGACGCTACCACCAATCCATCGCTGATCCTGAAAGCAGTCCAGCAAGCCGACTACGCGCCGTTGCTGGCGGAAACAGTCGCAGCCCATGCCGACAGTGCGCTGGACCAGATCGTCGATCAGGTACTGGTGCGGTTTGGCCTGGAGATTTTGCAAGTGGTGCCGGGCCGGGTGTCTACCGAAGTCGATGCGCGACTCAGTTTCGACACGGCTGCCACGGTTGCCCGGGCGCGCCGCATCATGGCTTTATATGAAGCTGCCGGTATCGGCCGCGAGCGGGTGCTGATCAAGATCGCCTCGACCTGGGAAGGGATTCAGGCGGCAGCCATCCTGGAGCGCGAAGGCATCCGCTGCAACCTGACCTTGCTGTTTGCGTTCTGCCAGGCGGTTGCCTGCGGCGCCGCCAAGGTACGCCTGATCTCGCCTTTCGTCGGCCGCATCTATGACTGGTACAAGAAATCCGCCGGTAGCACTTGGGACGAATCCGCGAACACGCTTTCGAGCGACCCTGGCGTCAAGTCGGTGGCGCAGATCTACAGTTATTACAAACGCTTCGGAATTGAAACGGAAGTAATGGGCGCCAGCTTCCGTAACGTCGGCCAGATCGCCGCGCTGGCAGGTTGCGATCTGCTGACCATTAGTCCGGATTTGCTGGCGCAGTTGCAAGCCAACGATGCGGCTATGCCGCGTGCGCTGGATAAGAACGCTGCCGCTGACGCCGACTTGCAAGCTGTCAGTTACGACGAAGCGAGTTTCCGTTATGCGCTCAATGAAGACGCAATGGCTACCGAAAAACTGGCCGAAGGGATACGCGGTTTTGCCGCCGATGCGGTCAAACTCGATAAGATCATCGAGGGTTTGCTGGCATCGGCGCTGGTTTCTTAAGTTACGCCGCCTGCGGCAGCAAGTCGTCCTTCAAGGCTTGCTGCCGCCAACGCCAGCCTAACAGCGCCAAAGCCAGCAGGGCATGCAACGCGGCTATGCCAAGCATCACCCAGCCATTGCCGATATGCAGCGGCATGAAGAATATGGATAGGGATTTCAATCCCATCATCTTGCTCAGGAACGGCAGCAAGCCGTTGATGAGCGCGAGATACAAGATGGTGGTGGCGCCGACTCGCTTGCTCTTGCCGGAAAAGGCGAAGAACAGGTATACACAGCAGTCGCGCAACAACATCAGGGCGAGCGTCAGGGCCAGGAACGACAGACTGGCGATGGTTGCCGACAGCTTGAATGGCAGGTCTTCGCCATTACTGAACTGCAGCAGTAGCGCAAAACAGAAACTCAAGACCAGCGTAGTTGGCCAGATTGGCAAATTACGGAACAGGCCATGCCAATTGCCAGCTTTTGCCCGGGTAATGACACGTTGCCAGAGCGCGATGTCGTTTTCTTCCGAGAATAGCGCCGCGTAGGTCATGGCCATTGAGAACAGCAGGGCAATCCACGGCAGCCCGGCACCGTCGGTAAAGCCGGCGACATAGACTGCCAGCAGGCAGCAAGCCAGTGGCCAGGCCCAGGGAATGGTCGTGATTTGCAGCGCGCTGCTCATACTGCGCCATGCCGCAAATACAGCGAAGGCGGCAAAGAATATCGTGCTGGCCAGCAGAAACGCGCTATACGCAAACGGCTGCCCCCACCAGAGAACGGAAGCGTCGACTCCAGAGCGCAAACGTGGTGCGAACAGGAAAACCATCAGCACCACTGCCCAGGCAATGCCGCCACGCTGCACTGCACGGATGTCGCTGCGCATCAAATGCAGGTTCAGGGCAATCGTCGCTGCATGCATCAGTATGCCTAGGGCTACCAGCGTCAAGCTGCTGGTAAATGTCATGGCATCCTCTCGCGTCAGCGCGGCGATCGCGAATACCAGCAAGCAAAGAACGCCGCCATACCAGTTGAAAGCTGTGGCGCCGAACAGCTTGCCCCAGGTCATGGTCCAGGGATTGAGCGCGCTCATGCGTTGCTGGTCCCAGGTTTTGTCGCGGATTTCATCGATCACGGCGCTGCTGGCGCTGCGGGTTCCCCACAGGCAGACGATGCCGCCAAACAAGATCAACGCTATGCTGTCCAGCGGCAGGCCGCCAAGGAAATTATTGCTTGCGATGCTGAATGCGAAAAAAATCAATCCCAGGATGGCCGGCATGGCAATCAAGCGATGTAAGGAGAATTGCAGCCACAGGTTACGTTTGAATTCAGGATTGATCATGATGCGCTCCTGGCAGTTTGACCGTTATTTTCATAGCTGGCGACTGAGCGCAGATACGATTGCTGCAGGTTTTCCTTTTGATCGGTAAAGCTGGCAACCGCCAGTCCGCCATCAATCAGGCGCGCCAGCAATGCCGCCTGGGCGTGCTCGTCGCCGCTGAAGACGAAATCGGCGCTACGCTCGTCGCAGGCGCTTATCTGCACGGACGGCTCGGTGGCCAGTTGCGCGCGCAAGCTGGAATTGGCTTGAGCCAGAGTGATCCGCAGTGATTTGTGTTGAGCGAGTTCGATGCTGTCGTGGGCCAGCGCGCGATATTCCAGTACTTTGCCATCGCGCAAAGCCAGCATATGAGTCGAATACTCATCCAGCTCCGCCAGGATATGCGACGACACCAGCAGCGTCATGCCTTGCGCCTGCAGCTGTCGAAACAGTCCCGCCAGGCTGGCGCGCGCTTCGGGGTCGAGGCCGGATGCCGGTTCGTCCAGCAGCAGGATTTTCGGACTGTGAATGATGGCCTGGCCGATGGCGACACGCTGGCGCAAGCCGCGCGACAGCTTGTCGCAGGTCTGCTGCAGGCGTTCTGTCAATCCTAGTTGCTGCGCGGTAGTCTGGGTCGCCTGCGGGATCGCCGACGCCGGCAAACCTTGGGCGGCGGCCGCATATTCAAAACACTGCGCCACGGTCAGCGCTTGATACAAGCCATAGAAATCGGACAGGTAACCCATGATCCGGTGTACTTCACGCGGCTGTTCCAGCACATCCATGCCAGCCACGCTGATCGAACCGGAAAGTGGGGTTTCCAGACCCGCAATGCAGCGCATCAGCGTGGTTTTGCCGGCACCGTTGGAGCCGACCAGTGCAGTCACGCTACCGGCTTCGACCTGCAGGCTGACCTGATGCAAAGCGCGGTGACCGGGGTAATCGAAGGTAAGGCCGGAGATTTTTATCATGTGATTGAATCGATCCATTAATCAGTCAATAAGGTGACGTAGGGAGCATGACAGCAATGCAAGCTGCTAATAATAAAGCAATGTGTGAAAAGGATACGCGACAAATTGCGCCTCGCAACATCGTGTATCAAACCGTGGCTAGCTGTTACCAATTGATTCACCTGCTTCGTTGATGCGGCAACTCCGGTTAAATAGCTGATTTATCTATTGGAGATTGTTATGCACACCAAGCAGCTGTTGTCCGCTTTGAAGCTGGGTTCGCTTGCAGCTTTGTTCAGCGTGGGGCTGGCATCCTCGGCGCTGGCAGCGCCGGTGATGGATTTTCACGTGGAGGATGTATTGTCGGTGGCCGGCGGGGTGAAGGACGAGTTGCATCTGAACGCGAATCAACAGACTTTATGGCGCCAGCTGGAAACCAGGACGCACACCATCCTCAGCGACAGGGAAAAGCGGCAACACGATCTGCAAGCCAATATGAGCAACGGTCTCAAGGATCCGGCGATCGATTTGCGGCAGTTGTCGGCAGCGATTGATACGGAATCCGGATTGGCTGCGCAGGAAGGGCGCCAGTTGCGCGAACTGTGGCTGACCATGAACGATGCACTGGACGATCAGCAGCGCCAGGCGGTTCGCTTGTTCCTGGCGGATCGCCTGGTGCGCGTAGATAAGGTGTCTTGCGAGCCCGGCTCAACGGCTGGCAAGGACAAACCGTCCGGCAAGGGCCATGGTAAAGGCATGGGCGGTATGGGGGGCATGGGAGGGACAAACGGCGGCGGCATGTAATTGCATGCCACGTTTTTTCATTGGAAATTTTTTTGCCAGGAATGATTTAACAAGAATTTGCAAATTTACCATTTTCCTGTCGAACCGAACCGGAGTTTTCCCTTCTAAAATGTTTGCAGCTGTTTTGGCTGATGTCTACCGATGCCTCCGTGGCCGGTGCTTACATATTGGATTCGGTAATGCGGTTAAAGCAGATAAGTGGTTGGGTGGTGTTGGGTAGTGTCGTGATGTTGAGTGCTTGTAGTTCCGTCGTGACCGAGGGTAGTTCGGCAGCGGCGGGGGTGGCCGGTACTGCGTTGGCGAGCAAGCTTACCAATAATGCCGCGGTGGCGACCGGTATCGGTCTCGGTGTGCAAGCGGCGACGCGCGCGGGTGTGCAGTATCAGCAGCGCAAGGTGCATGGCGAGGCACAGGACGCCATCGCCGGCACAGCCGGCAGCCTGGCGGTCGGCGCGGTCGCCAACTGGCAGGTCGTACACTCGTTGCCGATCGAAGACAATGAGCGCGGCCGGGTTACCGTCAGCCGGGTTATCGCCAGCCAGGGCATGAGTTGCAAGGAGATCGTGTTTTCTGTCGACGGGCTGGTGGATAAGGCTAGCAAACCGACCAGTGAATTTTACATGGCGACCATATGCCAGGCGGGACCAGCCTGGAAGTGGGCGTCCGCGGAACCCGCAACCGAGCGCTGGGGAGCATTGCAGTGATGCGGCGCGGTGGTATTTCACGCAGGGCTGTCAGTGGCGCCTGTTTGCTGGCGGCGGCAGTAGTATTGAGCGGCTGTAACAGCATCGGCGGTTTTGCCGGCGCGGCGGCGGGCGTCGCCAGCGGCGCCGTCAGCTCCAATCCGGCAGTGGGCTATGCCGTCGGCATAGGCGTGCAAGCGGCGACCGACGCAACTACCAAATATATCTACCGCAGCTGGCAGAAAACCGAACAGGATGAAATTGCAGCCATCACCGGTCAGTTGGAGGTGGGCCAGTCACGTCACTGGGCATACGTCAATCCGATCGGCTACGGTAACGAGCAGGGAGAAGTGCGCGTGACGCGCCTGATAGACACCCCGCTGGCTCTATGCAAGGAAATGATGCTGTCGGTCGACACGGGTGAGGGTGCGCAGTTGAAGCGCGCCTGGTATATCGCCAGCGCTTGCCGCAGCGATGATGTGTGGAAGTGGGCGGTAGCGGAACCAGCGGTGGAACGCTGGGGTAGTCTGCAGTAGCGGTCTCTTGTTACCAGCGGCCGGTCAGCATTAAAAAGCCAGGAATCCAACATGAAAAAATTCCGATGATCGCAGTGATGGGACCGAGCGATCGAATGGTTTTTTGAAGCGCCATGGCCAGGAAAAACAGGAACCAGAGTGCGCCCCATGCCAGCCACATCACGGTAGAACGGATATCCTGGTTCACCGCCAGCCACGCCATCGGCAAGGTATTGATAGCGACGAACAGGCAGTACCAGCCTAAGCCTTTGCCGTTCATGCCTTTCCATTGCACCACTGCCAGATACAGGTAAGTGAAGGCAAACAACAGGCCCGCCGCGGTGCTGAGGTAGCCGGCATTGTCAACGCTGCGGACCAGGCCCAGCAGACTGATGAACAGCGCCAGGATGCCGACCAGGAAATTGAAGACGGCATTTTCACGCGCCTCGATGCGGCCGGTCAAGCCGACGCCATTGACGACCAGCACTGCGCCGATGAACAGTAGAGCAATGCCCAACATGGTTTATTTCCTTCTGCAAGACTATCGATAATTCTGTCGGATTTTCCGAGTTTGCAGGGAAGATACCCGGTTGTCTTATATGCAGGTATGCCGGAAATGAATAAGGCCAATATGAATATTGGCCTTGAATTTGAACGCTACATAGGTTTAATGCAAAGCTGGCATAACCGAGCAGGTCAACCGCCCAGATACGCTTCCAGCACCTTAGGGTTGTTCAGCAAGTTACTGCCGCTTTCAGCCAGCACGATCTTGCCGGTTTCCAGCACGTAGCCGCGCTGGGCGATGCGTAGCGCTTGCCGGACATTTTGTTCGACCAGCAAAATCGTCAGGCCGGTGCGGTTGATTTCCTGGACGATGCGGAAAATCTCTTGCACCAGCAACGGCGCCAATCCCATCGACGGTTCATCCAGCAACAGTACGCGCGGTTTGGCCATCAATGCGCGGCCGATGGCCAGCATCTGCTGCTCGCCGCCCGACAGGTTGCCGGCCAGGCCATCCTTGCGCCGCTGAAGTACCGGGAACAGGGAATACACCCACTCCAGATCCTGGGCTATCTGCGCCTTGTCCTTGCGGGTGTATGCGCCCAGTGCCAGGTTTTCGGCGATGCTCAGGGTGGTGAGCGTGGCGCGGCCCTCGGCTACCTGTACCACGCCGCTCTGGACGATCTTGTGCGGCGATAGTTTGGTCAGGTCTCGCTGGTCGAACAGCACTTGTCCGCGGATCGGTTTCAACAGGCCGGAGATGGCGAGCAGGGCGGTGCTTTTGCCGGCGCCGTTAGCGCCCACCAGCGCAGTGATTTCGCCTTCATTAAGCGTCAGGTCTATACCTTTGACCGCTTCGATATGGCCATATGAAACCGCCAGGTCCTGCACTTGCAGAATCGGTGTCTTGTTCATGTTCGCTTCGGCCTTCATTCTGCGTCTTCCTTGCCCAGGTAGGCTTCAATCACTTCCTGGTTATTCTTGATCTGATCGGGAGTGCCTTCGGCGATGATGCGGCCGAAGTTGAGCACCGCGATGCGGTCGCACAGGCCCATCACGAAGCGCATATCGTGCTCGATCATGAAGATGCTGAAACCGCGTTGCTTGATGTTCAGGATTTCCGTCATCAGCTCGGTTTTTTCGGCGGGATTCATGCCTGCCACCGGCTCGTCCAGCAGCAACAGCTTCGGCTTGGTCGCCAGCGCCCGGGCGAATTCGAGCTTGCGCTGTTCGCCATAGGAGAGGCTGTCGGCCAGCATTTGCGCCTTATGATCCAAACGTACCCAGGACAATAATTCCAACGCCCGCTCGCGCGCTTGAGCTTCTATCTTTCTGAAGCCGCCAAGATTGAGCAACACGCTGCCGAAGCCGTAGTGCATATGATCGTGCATGCCGACCACGACGTTTTCCAGCAAGGTCATTTCCTTGAACACGCGGATGTTCTGGAACGTGCGGGCGATACCGCGCTCGGTGATCTTGTGCGGTGCGACCTTGCCGATGTCCTGGCCGTCGAATTCGATCGCGCCGCCGGAAGCGCGCAGCAAACCGGTGATCAGGTTGAAGACGGTGGTCTTGCCGGCGCCGTTAGGGCCTATCAAGCCAAAGATGCCACCCTGCGGGACATTAAAATTGACGTCCTGCAAAACCTGCAGGCCGCCAAAGTTCTTGCTGATGTTTTTGAGTTGCAGCATTATTTACTTCCTCCAGCCTGTGCCTTGCGCTGGAAAAACGCACGGGTCCAACCTTGGATCCGACGCGGGTCCCAGATGCCCTTCGGCAGATACAGGATCACCAGCACCAGGATCAAGCCGTTGACGACCGACCGGTAACTGTTGAAATCGCGCAGCGCTTCCGGCAGCAGCGTCAGCACCATACCGCCGATGGTCGGGCCGATCAGGGTGCTGGTGCCGCCGAACACGGCCATGGTCAGAATCTCGACGGCGTTTTCGAAAGCGTAGTTGCCGGGGCCGATGGTGAAAGTGTAGTGGGCGTTGAGGCCGCCGGCCACGCCGGCAATGGCAGCGCCGATGACAAACGCCAGCAGCTTGTAGCCGGCGACATTGATGCCCATCAGGCGCGCCGCAACTTCATCTTCCTTGATGGCTTCGAAGGCGCGGCCGATTTTCGAGCGGCGGATGCGCGCCAGGATGTACAGCGTAAGCGCCAGCAGCAACACGATGTGCCACCATTCTGTTTTCAACGGGATGCCGTTCAAACCGAGCGGGCCGCCGGTGATATCCATGTTGAGCACAACCACTCTGACCACCTCGCCGAAGCCAAGGGTCGCCATCGCCAGATAGACGCCGGACAGGCGCAAGGTCGGAATGCCGATGATCAGCGCCACCAGCGCCGGCAATGCGCCGCCGATTGCCAGCGCTACCGGAAACGGCAGGCCGGTCTGCATGCTGATCAGCGAGGCGGCATAAGCGCCGATACCCATGAAGGCCGCATTGGCCAAGGACAGCAGACCGCATGACAACGTAACGTAAATCGAAAGTGCCAGCATGGCGTTGACGCCGAGGCTGAAAATGACGGTATTGTAGGTCGACCAGAAGCCGTCCCACCAATCCAGGAAGCCGGCAGCGCCGACAGTTGTAAGCAATTCGGTCATGTCAGGCCTTCCTTTCCAGTACTTTGCCGAACATGCCGGAAGGCTTGACCAGTAAAATCAGAAACAGCAATCCGAACCCCACGGCGTCGCGGAAATCGCTGGAAATATAGGCTACCGTCAGCACCTCGGCGAAACCGAGGAACAGGCCGGCAATCATGGCGCCGCGAATGTCGCCCATGCCGCCCAGGATGATGACGGCGATGCCTTTGTGCAGCATCGGCTGGCCCATGAATGGCGTAATCGCGTTGAACGACAGGCCGACCAGCACGCCAGCGGCTCCGCCCAGGGCGGCGGCAGCGAACGAGGTCAGGTAGAACAGGCCTTCGACATTGATGCCGAGCAGGTATGCTGCTTTCGGCGATTCGGCTATCGCGCGCAAGGCACGGCCGAGCTGGGTGCGGCGCATGACCGCTAGCAGCACCAGCATCAGGATGAAGGAAATCAGGACGATGCCGATTTGCACCGCGGTGACATGCAGATGGCCCCAGTTATAGCTTTCTTCCGGAATGGTGCCGACCGGGAAGCGTTTGTTTTCAGCGCCAAACATACCTTGCGCCAGGCTGGTGAGGATGGTGGCGACGCCGATGGTGGCGATCATTGGCGCCAGATGGGGGGCGTTGCGAGCACGCAGCGGCTTCAGCACCAGATAGTCGACCAGCAAGCCGATCAGGCCGGACACCAGCATCGCCGCCAGCATCGCCAGCCAGAGTGGCAGCGCCAGGTGTTCCACCAGCAGCAACGCCGCGTAACTGCCAAGCATGAAAATGGCGCCGTGCGATAAATTGATCACGCCCAGCACGCCGAAGACCAGCGTGAAACCCAAGGCAAACAGCGCATAGACGCTGCCCAGCGAAAGGGCGTTGATGAGTTGTTGTTCAAGCATGGAGGTTTTTTTCTAAAAATCAGCCGCAAAGATAGTTAAGTGGGGTCAGAGTTTTTTTACGATAGCTTTATCGTCGTAAATTACACTCCCCGTGCGGCTCTGACCCCAGTTAACGGACTACGGAGTACAGTTCTTTGCGGCCTGTGCAGTACTTTGTTAGTGCGACGAAGGCATTCTTTCTCCGGACGCCGTCAATAGGGGACAGAGTAATTCGTCGCGCTGCGGCGACTCTTAAACTCTGTCCCCAATTGACTAGAGACTCCGTTACTTCAGCAAAATGAACTTGCCGCCCTTGGCAATATTCACAATCGCTTCCTGCTGCGCGTCGTAGCCGACTTCCTTGCCGGCCACTGCCGGCGCCTTGCGGAATGCGAATTTGCCTGTCGCGCCATCAATCGTCACTGCCCGTAAAGCCTGCTGCAAAGCAATCCGATCCTTATCAATCGCACCACTCAGCTTGACGTTCTTCAAAGCAGCGGCAACAACATGCAAAGCGTCATAAGCTTGCGCAGCAAACTGATCAGGATCACTGCCGAACTTGGCTTTATAAGCAGCCATGAATGCCTTGTTGGCAGGCGTCTGGTTTTCGGACGACCATGGGCTGCCCATGATGGTGTCGTCGCCGGCGCCCTTGGCGATATCAAACAGCTTCGGCGAGTTCAGGCCGTTGCCGCCGATGAACGGCTGCTTCATGCCCAGCGCACGGGTTTGCAGGATGATGTTGGCCGCTTCTTCAGTCAGGCAGGAGCAAACGATGGCGTCTGGATTCGAAGCCTTGATCTTGGTCAGCTGCGCCTTGAAATCGACGTCGCCCTTGGCATACGCTTCAGTGGTGGTGACCGGGATTTTCTGATCGGCCAGGGTTCCCTTGAAAACGTCGTAACCGCTCTTGGTGAAAGCGTCGTCGTTACCGTAGATGATGGCGACTTTCTTGATGCCGAAGTGCTTGACCGCAGCGCGTGTGGTGACCGGCAGAACGTCGGCTTCCATGACGGAGTTGCGGAAGGTGAACGGGCCCATGGCGGTGATACCGTCAGCGGTATTGCTGGTGCCGAATGCTACCACTTTAGCGGCATTGGCGATCGGGTCGGCAGCGAATGCCGAGTTGGACAGGGTAGGGCCGAATACCAGCAAAACCTTGTCCTTGAAGATCAGTTTCTTGAAGACGTTGATGGCTTCTTCTTTTTTGCCTTGCTCATCTTCGATGATCAGTTGCAGCTTGTTACCGCTAACGCCGCCGGCAGCGTTGACTTCATCTGCAGCCAGTGAAAAGCCGTTCTTGATGGCGACGCCGTATTTGGCGGCTGGGCCGGTCAGTGCTGCGGCCAGGCCGAGCTTGACGTCGGCGGCATGTGCGGAACTGCCCAGGCCGGCGGCAAGCATCAGCAAAGGGAGTGTTTTCAGGAATGTTTTGACTCGCATTTATAAATCCTCCAGGTACCGTTTTTTTGAGCGATGACTTACCACATGTCTCCAGGCAGCAGCGGACAAGGTCAGCTACGGCCGAAAAGCATTATGAAGTAAGAGATCAGCTAGCAGCTAGCGTTTTTATTTCGGCGCGTGCTGGGTGGACGCACCAAAAGTGAACAAAGTATAAGGGATTTTCGGTCAGAAATTCCTGGCACACATATTACTCACGAGCCAGGTAAAGCGGATGTTTTACGCGGAGGGGTGACGACTTTTGGTCGGTAATGGAGAGATATTGCGTGTTTTTGGCCAATTATACTCGGCGTTGAGAATTTTTGCCGGGGACCTTATGCCAAATTGGCATGATGGGAAGCATTGCGCTTCCCATCATTTTAAAGATTCGATCTAAGACTAAATCAGCCCAGCTGCTCACGCAGATGCTGGATTGCCAGGCGTACCTGGCGCGGTGCGGTGCCGCCGATATGGTCGCGCGCCGCTACCGAGCCTTCCAATGTCAGCACCTCGAAAATATCATCCTCGATCAACGGCGAGAATGCGCGCAATTGATCCAGAGACAGATCGCTCAGATCGCAAGCCTGGTCGACGCAGCTGCGCACGGCGCGTGCCACGGCTTCGTGGGCATCGCGGAACGGCAGGCCTTTCTTGACCAGGTAGTCGGCCAGGTCGGTGGCGGTGGCGTAGCCTTGCAGGGCGGCGGCGCGCATAGCTTCCGGCTTGACGCTGATACCGCGCGCCATGTCGGCAAAGATGCGCAGCGTGTCAGTCAACGTGTCGACGGTGTCGAACAACGGTTCTTTGTCTTCCTGGTTATCCTTGTTGTAGGCCAGCGGCTGGCCTTTCATCAGGGTCAGCAAGGCAATCAGATGGCCGTTGACGCGGCCGGTCTTGCCGCGCGCCAGTTCCGGTACGTCGGGATTTTTCTTTTGCGGCATGATCGAGGAGCCGGTGCAGAAGCGGTCGGCGATGTCGATGAAGCCGATGCGCGGGCTCATCCAGATCACCAGTTCTTCCGACATGCGCGAGATGTGGGTCATCACCAGCGCGGCGGCGGCGCAGAATTCAATCGCAAAATCGCGATCCGAGACCGCATCCAGCGAATTGCGGCAGACGTCGTCGAAGCCGAGGGTGGTCGCCACGCGTTGGCGATCGATCGGGAACGTGGTGCCGGCCAGTGCGGCGGCGCCCAGCGGCAGGCGGTTGACGCGCTTGCGGCAATCCTGCATGCGTTCGGCGTCGCGCCCGAACATTTCCACGTAGGCCAGGATGTGATGGCCGAACGTGATCGGTTGTGCTACCTGCATGTGGGTAAAGCCGGGCAGGATGGTGTCGGCGTGCTGTTCCGCCAGATCCAGCAGGGCCAGGCGCAGTTCGCGCAGCAAGCCGCTGATGTCGTCGATGGCGCCGCGCAGGTAGAGGCGGATATCGGTTGCGACCTGGTCGTTGCGCGAACGGCCGGTATGCAGGCGTTTGCCGGCATCGCCGACCAGTTCGGTCAGGCGTTTTTCGATGTTCAGGTGGACGTCTTCCAGATCCAGCAGCCATTCAAACTTGCCGGCGTCGATTTCGCCCTGGATCTGGCTCATGCCTTTCTGGATGGCCGCATAGTCGTCGGCGCTGATGATTTTTTGATATGCCAGCATCTCGGCGTGGGCCAGCGAGCCTTGGATATCGACTGCGGCCAGGCGCTTGTCGAAAAATACCGAGGCGGTGTAGCGTTTGACCAGATCAGAGACCGGTTCGGAGAAACGAGCCGACCAGGCTTCGCCTTTTTTGGAGAGTTGTGCTGTCATAATTATGTATTGAACCAAGTGTTGAATCGGGTATTGAATCGTGCGCTGGGATAGCAATGAATTATGCGATTATAAATCACCGCTCCTGAAAACCTGCTTTTATGGTTGAATCTCGGCGCGCAGATGCATGTCGCAGGCATCTGCCGGTCTCAGGAAAAAACTTAAAACAACCATTAATTGCTGTTCAGATAACTAATTTTCCTTCATGCCCAACGATCAGATCGCAGACACCGCGCAAGCGCAGCAGCCGAATACCGTTGTGATTCCCGATGGCTGCAACCTGGGCGTGGTGTTTCGCGCGCTGATCGCGGTTAATCTGGCCGTCATGGTGGCGCTGCTGCTGCACAGCGATAGCGTGATGGCGGCGCTCAACAGCTTTGTCGAGTCGGCCATGCTGATCGAACCTGCCTGTTTCCTGTCATTGTCGATATTGTGCGGTTTGCATCGGCTTGCCGACCGTTTTTCTTTGTTTATGCAACGCGTGTCATGCTGGTTCGTGCCGGCACTGGTGACGATTGCGGTAATCAGGCTATTGTCTGGCTTCGACTGGTTTCTCAGCGGCTTTTCTCATCTGAGCGCCACCGGCGGCATTCCGCTTGCCGCATTTGTGGCGGCGTTGTTCGGCGGCGCGTTGCAACACTATTTCGAGTTGCGCGCCAAAGCCTTTTCTCCGGTCCTGGTGGAAGCCAGGTTGCAAGCCTTGCAGGCACGGATCCGGCCGCACTTTCTGTTCAACAGCCTGAATGCGGTGCTGTCGCTGATCCGGACCGAGCCACGCCGGGCCGAGGCGGCGCTGGAAGATTTGGCGGATCTGATCCGCGTCTTGATGCGCGATGGCCGCGCCATGACCACGTTGGAAAAGGAAATCCGCCTGTGCCGGCAATACCTGTCGATAGAAAAAATACGTCTTGGCGAGCGCCTTAAGGTGCAATGGGAGCGCGCAGGCATCAGCGATGAAGTGATTTTCCGGGCGCAGATTCCGACCTTGCTGTTGCAGCCTTTGATAGAAAACGCCGTCCACTATGGCGTCGAACCGAGTAGCGAGCCGGCCTTGATCCGGATCCAGCTAAGTCATTCGCTGGAGCGGATTGAAATCATCATCACCAATCCTTACAATCCGTACAGCGGCAAAGGTGTGGCCGCGCTGCCTGAAGGGAATCAGATGGCGCTGGAGAATATCCGCGAACGGCTGTCGTTGCTGTACGATGTCGAAGCGCAATTGACTACCACCACCAAGCTCGGCCAGTTTGAAGTGCGCGCCAGTTTTCCGTATGTCAAAGCGGCCTTGGTCAAGCAGTAAAGCAGTGAATAAAAATCAACTAAATACAACAGTGCGGATACTCTCTTTCTAATTCCATGATCCCTCGCATATTTATCGTCGATGATGAGGCGCCGGCGCGCGCCAGGTTGAGCACGCTGCTATCCGATATCGTGGCCGACTGCCCGCATTACCTGGTGGGCGAAGCCGGCCATGCGGAGACCGCGCTGGAAGGTATACGGGCCACCGCGCCGGATTTGATTTTGCTGGATGTGCAAATGCCCGGCATGAGCGGCCTGCAACTGGCCGAGCAGCTGATCCGCAACGCCGGCAGCAGCGAGCCGCCGCTGATAATTTTCGTGACTGCCTATGACGATTACGCCTTGAGCGCATTCGATGTGCAGGCTTTCGATTACCTGGTCAAACCGGTGCGCGCGACGCGACTGGCGCAAGCTATCACGCGCGCCAGCCGCGTGCGGCAGCATGCGCAAGCGGCCGCAATGGCTGCGCCGCCGGCCGTTACAGGCTTGCCGCGCCAGCATTTTGCAGTGCAGGAACGGGGCCGCATGTCGCTGGTGCCGATGGCGGAAGTGCTGTATCTGAAGGCGGAATTGAAATACGTCACGCTACGTACCAAGAGCAAGGAATACCTGATCGAGGATTCGCTGGTGTCGATCGAAGAAGAGCTGGCTGCGCACTTTGTGCGAGTGCATCGCAATGCATTGGTGGCGCGTAACGCTATCAGCGGCGTCGAGCGCGTCATGCATGCCACGGATAGCGACAGCGACGGCGATAAGCCTCAGGAAGTCTGGCAAGTCATCTTGCGCGACATCGATCATCGTCTGCCGATTTCACGGCGGCAGTTGGCGGAGATCAAGGCATTGGTGCGCTAATTCCCGGCTGTTTTACACCAGGAAATTCAATGCATGCGCATTGCCCGCGCCATATTGCGGAAACAGTTTTTGCATGGCCGGATCGCCGATCCGCATGTGTTTTTCCGCCAGCGTCGCCAGCACTGCGCGGAAGTCGGTGGTGACAGCCAGGTCGCGGCCTTCATTGAGTGACTTGTCGTCGATGCCCGGCCATTGACCGTAGATGCTGCGGCCGCGGACATTGCCGCCTAACAGCCACATGGCGTTACCGTGGCCGTGATCGGTGCCGCCGTTGCCGTTTTCGCGGAAAGTGCGGCCG
Organism: Collimonas sp. OK307; assembly: GCF_900113705.1. Taxonomy (GTDB): domain Bacteria; phylum Pseudomonadota; class Gammaproteobacteria; order Burkholderiales; family Burkholderiaceae_D; genus Collimonas. The sequence continues at coordinate 58,790 of NZ_FOQI01000015.1, forward strand.
AATTCCGACATGACCACAATCACCGTATCGTTAAAGGCCGGCCCGAGTTCGCGCGCCAGGGTAGTCAAGCCGTCGGCCAGCGGTCGCAGGCGATTGGCCAGCTGGCCGTTGCCGTTGCCCTGGTTGGTATGGGTATCCCAGCCGCCGACGGCAATAAAACCTAGCCGGATATCGGGGTTGCTGCGCATCAAACGGCCCAGGCGGGAAGTGTCGATCGATAAGCCATTTGGCAGCGGCGCACCGTTATTGGCTGCCTTTTGCTCGGTGCTGCTGGCGTCGGCCATCAATTCCTTGCGTGCCGAAATGCCGTCGCGATAGGTTTTGCCAAGGACCGCATCTTGCGCATAGAGCGCGGCATAAGTCTGGTTGACTTCAGGGCGGTCGATCAGGGTTGGCCTGGTGGCATCGCGACCGGTTGGCATGTTGGCGACTACCGCCTTGCCGGTCAGGATGCGCGGCACCGATTCACCCAGGGTCAAAGCTTGCATCGGCGATGCCGATACCGGCATCGCGCCAAGCATCCGATTCATCCAGCCATCGCGGGTATTGTGTTCTCCCGGCGTCCCGGTTTCCATGTAATCCTGCGCTTCGAAATGCGAACGCGACATGTCGGGCGATCCGGAGGCGTGAATGAATGCCAGCTGGCCGCCGTCCCAATATGGCTGGAGTGCTTGCAATGCCGGATGCAGGCCGAAATAACCGGTCAGGTCGATCGCGCCGTTTTGCGTTCCGGGGCGCGACACTGCAATCCCTGGCCGTGCCTTGTAATAGTTGTGATCGCCGTGCGGCACCACCACGTTCAAGCCATCCACCGCACCACGCAGGAACGCCACGATCATGCGCGGCGTGCCATCGCCTGCGGCATGGGCGCGTTGCAACGGGCTGCCATACGATAACGGGCTGTCGCTGACGACGGCTGCTGCGATCGGGGGAGCCTTGGCTTTTGCTTGCGGTTTGGTGGCAGGCGCCACCACGCAACCGGACAAGCCGACTGGAATCAGGATCGCGCCACTGGTGCACAAGCCGAGATGGCGGATGAAATCACGACGGTTCATAACAGGGCTCCAATGGGCTATCTTTTCATGAAATCCGGACTGCCGAGTATCAGGCCGACTTGCAGGTTGGCGGGTGCGGCACTGATGGTGCTGAGGCTGTACTGCGCCAGCGTCGGAGTCAAGGTTTGTATCAGTTGCTGTGGGTCGATGGGGGTGCCAAAGGCGGGGCCACCAACTGCGCCGGCGCTCGACGCAACGCCTGCCGGGACTTCGCCGCGCGCTATCGGCGTTTTGCCGTTGCTCAGGCTGTTGACGAAATTGATCCGGCGTAGCAGGGCATCCGGATTGAGCCAGGCTTCTTCGGAAAATTTATAGCCTTCCGGGGTCAGCCAGCCATATAGCGGCTGGCCGAGCTGATTCAACACACCGTCAATCGGTTTGACGTTAAGCACCGGCGTTGCGGTTGCGCGTAGCGACGACACCACATATTGGTACGGAGTCTTGAACTGTGTCTGGTAATTACTGCGGGCCCAGAATTCGGGGCTGTCGAACAAGGTATGGAGTACCGCCTTGATGTCGCCGTCGCTGCTCAGGAAACGGCGCGCCAGTTTCTCGGTCAGCACCGGTTCGGGTTTGTCGGAAACAAAATACCGGACCAGTTTGGCGGCAACGAAGTGCGCGGTGGCGGGATGGCGCGCCAGGATATCCAGCGCCTGCTCGCCTTCCTGATAGCCGCTGCCTTTGATGGTCTGGCCGAGGAATACCTTATCGCCGAAATCATGGCGGCGCGGGTTGAAGACGAATCCCGGCTGGCCGTCTGTCATGCCTTTTTGATCGATGGTCCAGCCGGTCAGGATGCGCGCCAGGGAAATCACGTCGGCCTGGGTGTAGCCGCTGTCGACCCCCATGGTGTGCAGCTCTAGCAATTCACGGCCGTAATTTTCGTTGAGTCCTTTGAAGCGGCCTTTGGCTTCCGGTGTATTGACGCCGCTGCTCAGCCAGTTGTCAAGGTAGTACAACATCGCCGGATGATGGGCAACCGCGCCCAGCAGCTGGCGGAAATTGCCGAGTGCATTGGGCCGCAATACGTCTTTTTCATATTCGCCGTCCCAGTAGCGCACCCATTCCTTGCCTTCGAAGACGTTGAAATGGTTGAACCAGAACTCGGTCATCACTTCTTGTAACTGACGCGGGCTTTCGGTGGCTTGCCACAGGCGGGCAAAATGCACCTGAGGTGTGATTTCCTTGTTGGCGCGCTGGCGCGCCATGTTCTTTTCTTCGGGAGTGGCGGTATTGGGAGGGAAGGATGGCGGGCCGTACTGCTGGTAAAGCTGGGACGATGTCAGTTGATAAGTCGACAAGGTTGACAGTTTATCCGTCAGGTCGGCTGGCATTGGCACGCTGTCAGGATTCAATTGCTGTTCGATGTAGCGCTTGATGCCGATGTGTCTGACTGCATCGACGTCGCCGGGACGGGGGCCATAGGCCAGCCGGTTCAGGACATGCAGCGCTTTTTCCGAGTCGCTCAGCGGCGGCTGGGTAGTTTGCGCATTGGCGTTAAGCGTTGCCAGGCCGCCCAGCAGCAAAGCGATCGATAGCACACCAGGGTTTCTTATTGTCGACATGTTCCACCTTATGCAATTTTCGGCTTACACCGCTAATTAACGCTTGGCTAGCGGTCTGCGCATACAAGGGTGGTGTAACAGATTGTAATACGGCAATATCGACAGATCGGGAAATCGTTTGGCGAATCAGATTACCTTGCCTGGGTTCATCAGGTTCAATGGATCGAGCGCCTGTTTGATGGTTTTCATCAGCGCAATTTCCACCGGGGATTTGTAGCGCAGGATCTCGTCGCGCTTGAGGGCGCCGAGCCCGTGTTCGGCCGAGATCGAGCCGTTCATGCGGTCGACGCTGTCGTGCACCAGGCGGTTGATGTCGGCTTGCCGTTCTATGAATTTCTCTGCGGAAGTGTTAATGGGCGGCGAGACGTTGTAATGCAGGTTGCCGTCTCCCAGATGGCCGAAAGTGACGTTGCGGCAACCGGGGAAATGTTCTTGCAACATGGTGTCGGTGACGCTGATGAATTCGGCTATGCGGGAAATCGGCAGCGAGATGTCGTGTTTGATATTCTTGCCTTCCTTGGCTTGCGCCTCGGATATGCTTTCGCGCAGTTGCCACAGGGCGCGCGACTGGGCGGTAGAAGTGGCGAGTACGGCATCCTGGCAAATATTTTGTTCTAGCGCATCGCCGATAACTGCTTCTAGTAGCGTACTGGCATGGGGGGCGGGTTCGCTGTCGGATAATTCCAGGAGTACATAGTGCGGGTGGTGCTCTGCGAAGGGAAACGGCAATCGGGGGAAATGCCTGGCTACCAGTTGCAGGCACAGGTCGGACATCAGTTCAAAACCGGTCAGGGTGGCGCCGCAGCGGTCTTGCGCCAGGCTTAGCAGGCGCAGGGCGTCGGCTGGGGTCTGGACTGCAGCTAGCGCGGTGAGTTGGACTTTCGGCTGCGGAAATATTTTCAGTACGGCTGCAGTGATGATGCCCAGCGTGCCTTCGGCGCCGATGAACAGGTCGCGCAGGTCGTAACCGGTGTTGTCTTTGCGTAGTCCGCGCAGGCCGTGCAGGATTTCGCCTTGGGCGGTGACTACTTCCAGTCCGAGGCAGAGTTCGCGGGTGTTGCCGTAGCGGAGTACGGCGGTGCCGCCGGCGTTGGTGGAGAGGTTGCCGCCTATGGTGCAGCTGCCTTCGGCTGCCAGTGACAGGGGGAGCAGGCGCTGTTCGGCGGCGGCGGCTTCCTGGATGTGTTGCAGGATGCAGCCGGCTTCGACGGTGACGGTGTGGTTGAGTGGGTCGACGGCGCGGATCTTGTTGAGGCGTTTTAGCGATAGGACGATTGCTTGGCCGCTTTGGTCGGGGACGCTGCCAAGTACCAGGCCGGTGTTGCCGCCTTGGGGGACGATCGGGATCTGGAATTTTTCGCAGAGTTTTACGATGGCTGCTACTTCGGCGGTGTCGGCGGGTTTGACCACGGCCAGCGCGGTGCCGGTGTAACGCTGACGCTGGTCGGTCAGATATGCAGCCTTGTCGGCCTCATCCGTGAGAACGTGTGCAGCGCCAATAGCACTACGGCAACCATCCAGAAATTCAGTGTTTTTCATGTCCAGGTTCAGCAAAAAAAGCTAAATGGGGTCAGAGTTTTTTTTCGCGCCCTTTGCGAAAATTACTCTGACCCCTTTTAGCGGACCACGGAGTACGTACGCGGGCGTTCGACGCGAATTCTCGTTATCTAATACGGTTGCTACTCCGTGGGTACATGCCGGGGGTAGTCCGGCGGCTAGTCACTTTTCTTGCTTCGCCAAGAAAAGTAACCAAAAGAAGGCGACCGCAAAGCCACTGCCTTCCCTTCGGTCAGGTCCCCATGCGGACTTCAAAGTCAAAAGCCGCGTCAAAAACAACCGCAACTGCAACCCGGTAATTTTTTACTCTTGCGACGCCTTCTTGATCGCTTGTTTTGCTACTTCCTTGGCGGCTTTTTTGTAAGGCCGCAGGTAAAGAATCGTGCACAAGAAAAAAATGGTGCTCAGGGCTACTTCTACCCAACCAAGCCTGCTGGACAAAAGATTGCTGTCGCTGGTGGCGCGTACTATGCCTTCGGTGAAATAGATCAGGATCAGCATCGAGGCCCATTGCATGGTGTAGACGTCGCGTTTCAATACGCCACGTAGCGGAAATAGCAGTGGTACTACTTTCAATACCATCCAGGAACCACCCGGCCGTAACGGTGCCAGCGCCAGTTCCCAGGCCAGGCCTAGTGCTATCAGGGCTAGCAGGCTGCCGACTGCGCCGAAATAGAAGAAGCGTGGCTGGCGCGCTGCGTGTGGCAGGGGGTGGGTCGATACGCCGGGTTTTAGTTTGGTGGTCATCATGCCCTCGCTGTGTCGCGCTTGGGATTTAACTTCAAGGCGGTTTCTGCCAGGCGCCGTCCTTGGGCGATCGCTAGTATGCGGCTCTCGGCAGAGATTGGATGCGTGCCGTTCATGCCGGACCAGTGGCTGGCGCCATACGGCGTGCCGCCACTGGCGGTTGTCATTAATTCTGGCAGCGTGTAGGGTAGGCCCATCACCAGCATGCCATGGTGCAATAGGGGCGTCATCATCGATATCAGCGTCGATTCCTGGCCGCCGTGCAGACTGCCGGTGGAGGTAAACACGCAAGCCGGCTTGCCGGCCAGGGTGCCGGCCAGCCAGTCGGTGCTGGTGCCGTCCCAGAAATACTTCATGGCGGAGGCCATGTTGCCGAAGCGGGTTGGCGATCCGAGCGCCAGGCCCTGGCATTCGTGCAGATCCGCCAGTTCGACATAGGGCGCACCTTCCGACGGGATATCGGGGGCGCTGGCTTCGGTCACGGTCGATACGGCCGGTACGGTGCGCAAACGTGCTTCGCAGCCGGCCACGGCGTCTATTCCCTGGCCGATCAGTTCGGCCAGCTTGCGGGTCGAACCATGGCGGGAGTAGTACAAAACCAGAATTGGTGTATTAACGTTAATATTGGATGAGCTCATTTTGGTATTATAGGGCGCTTTAGCGTCGGTTCACGCTGCAAATGCGCGTTGGATCGCGAAGCTCGGCAGCAACGCGGGCGGGCAAGATTAGGTAAAACATGAAGTCAATAAAATTTTCCGGATTACGCGGCCTGTCCTGGTCGGAATTGCGCGATCTGTTTCGGTTCGCGGCGCGCCGCCTGGATGAGGAGCGCTTGCCGCAAGTGGCCGGTAGCCTGACCTTTACCTCGATTCTGGCACTGGTGCCGATGCTGACCATCGCGCTGGCGATCTTTACCGTGTTTCCGTTGTTCGGCACTTTTCGCGCTTCGCTGGAGCAGTATTTCGTGCATAACCTGATGCCGCGCGGGTTCTCCGATACGATTCTCAATTCTCTCAATCAGTTTGCCAGTAAATCGGCCAAATTATCGGCGGTCGGCGGCATTGCGCTGATCGTGACTTCGGTGTTGACGATGTCGACGGTCGACCACGTGTTCAACCGCATCTGGCGGGTCAAGACCCAACGCCCATGGATCCACAGGGTGCTGGTGTATTGGGCGATTATCACGCTAGGGCCGCTGCTGATCGGTATTTCGATCAGCGTCACATCTAATATTTCGGCGGTTACCAATGGGCTGGTGATGAGCTGGGTCGGCAACTGGTTTTATACGCTGGTGTCGATAGCGTTGACTACCGGTGCTTTTACCCTGCTGTACGTGGCGGTGCCGAATCAACGGGTGGACTGGCGCGACGCGGTGTGGGGCGGCTTGCTGGCCGGTATCGCGTTTGAAATCGCCAAGCGTTTCTTTGCCGCCTATGTGATCAAGTTTCCGACCTACACCATGGTCTACGGCGCCTTGGCCGCCTTGCCGATTTTCTTGTTGTGGATCTACATGTTATGGATGATCACGCTGGTCGGCGCCTTGCTGGTGGCGGCGTTGCCGGTAGTGAAATATGAACGTTGGTGGCATGTGCCGACCCCGGGCAGCGCTTTCGTTGATGCGATGGCGGTATTGGGCGTGCTGTATCAAGCCAGGACCGAGGGCAATTCAGCCGCAGTGGATGCATCGCAGATACGCCGCGCAACCCGGTTGGGTTTCGATGAGTCAGAGAGCTTGCTGCAGCAAATGCTGGAGATCGGCTGGGTCGGCTGCGTACAGACCGAGATGCAGGCCAGAAGCCAGTGGGGGCGTAAAGTACGTGTCAGTATCGATGGCTGGATTTTACTGGCTAATCCGGATGTGCTGAAACTTGCAGACATCTACCGCTTGTTCGTGTGCAACCTGGTAGCGGCCAAAGTGACTAAATCAGCGCTGGCATGGCAGGTTGAAGCTGCCATAGAGCAAGGCCTGGAACAGACCCTGGCGGCGTATTTTATCGCGGGCGGACTAGTACAGCCTCAACTTGAGAGTGCCGCAGCGTCCTAGTCCCGGGACTCGGAAATAGCTGATTTGCGCCAGGTTTTTGTACGTCGCATGTGTGTAATTAATTACAAACCGGCGCTGTTTTGTGGGCATTCGATGGTTGTTTTTTTGTGATGTTTAAAAGTAAATTAATCGTTATTTTAAGGGATAAACGGTCCACATTGCTGTGAGCCGTTTTTTTACATGATTAATTAAAAAGAAACCTGGCCGGTCAGCATCTGCCAGTACATGACCCAATCGCCAAGGAAAGAGTAGAGCGGTTGTTTAAAGGTGGCGGGACGGTTCTTCTCGAATACGAAATGGCCGACCCAGGCAAAGCCGTAACCGCACGCCAGCGCCACCGGCAACCAGTACCAGGCGCCGGTCAGCACCAGCGCGACCAACGCCAGCAGCGCCAGCGTCGAGCCGGCGAAATGCAGTTGGCGGCAAGTGCGGTTGCTGTGCTGGCTCAGGTAACTTGGATAAAACTCGGCAAACGTCTCGTATTTCTTTTCAAGTACGGTAGGCATGGCGTCTCCTCGAAGTTACTGTTCTTTAAGCTTAATCCCCCTTGATGGCAGCTGCAACTGCTGAGGAAGAGCGCAGCGCCGCCGTGGCAAACTTGAACAAATGATCCAGTACCGCATCCGGCTGTTCCGCCATCAATGCATGGCCGCTGGCTTCTACCTGCACTACCTTGGCATGTTTGATCGCAGTAATCAGGCCGGCCGCGGCTTTGGCGGGTGTCATGACATCGCGTTGGCCGAGCAGGAACAGGGTAGGGCAAGTCACGGCTTGCGATGCCTGTTCGCCGTTTGCATAACTGTTGCATGCTGCAAAGTCGGTATAGAACACGGTCGGCTTGCTTTCTGATTGGCGAGCAATGCGCTGCATCAGGCGTTGGCTGGCTCCCTGTACGTAGAATCCCGGGCCGGGGGCAGAGGGTTTGGGTGAAATAGTCGAATGCGACCAGATGTTCACCATGTCGATCGCACTATGTTGCGCATTATTGGCGGCATCGAGCAGCGCATCGGCGACTTTCATCGGATACGCAGTGCCGACCAGGGCAATGCCTGCGATACGCGCGGAGCTTGCTGCGCGACCGGCAGTTTCCAGTGCAATCAGCGAACCCATGCTGTGTCCGACCAGGATCGCTTTGGTGACACCCGCAGCGTCCAGCAACGAATTCAACCATTCTGACAATTCCTCGATGGTGGCCAGGGCGGGACCCTGGCTGCGCCCATGTCCCGGCAGATCCACCGCCAGGACACCGAAGCCATGATGGGCGAAATAGCGGGTTTGCAAGATCCACACAGAATGGTCGTTCTGACCGCCGTGGATAAACACCGCAGTCGGCAAAGCCGGGTTGAAGGCTTTGCCGCCGGTATAACAATAAGTATCGTAATCTGTGCTGCGGAAGTGTGTTTTTAGTAACATCTCATTGTTCCTTCCGCTCGGCGCGCTGTGACATTTTCAGGCCGTGGGCCAGGTCTTCAATCAGATCCTCGACGTTTTCCAGGCCTATCGACAGCCTCAAGGTGCCTTCGGTAATGCCGGAGGCCGCCAGTTGCTCGCTCGGGACCCGGAAGTGGGTGGTCGAGGCCGGATGGATGACCAGCGATTTGGCATCGCCGACATTAGCCAGGTGGGAAAATATCTTGAGCGATTCCACCATGCGCCGGCCGGCTGCGCGATCGCCCTTGAGGTTGAACGAGAACACCGCGCCGCAGCCTTTTGGCAGCAGTGTCTTGCTCAGCGCATGGCCGGGATGCGAAGGCAATTCAGGATAGGCGACCGACTCGACCGCAGCGTGCGCCGCCAGGAATTCGACTACCTTACGAGTATTGGCGACATGCTTTTCCATGCGTAGCGCTAGCGTCTCTATGCCTTGCAGGATGGCGAAAGCATTGTGCGGACTCATGACCGCGCCGAAATCGCGCAATCCTTCGCGGCGGGCGCGCAAGGAAAACGGTGCGACTGTCGATTCCTCCGAAAACACCATGCCGTGGAAACCTTCGTACGGCTCGCACAATTCGCTGAAGCGGCCGGTTTTTTCATACGCTTGCTGCCAATCGAAAGTGCCGCCGTCCACCAGCAGGCCGCCGACTGCGGTGCCGTGGCCGCACAGGAATTTGGTGGCCGAGTGGAACACCAGGTCGGCGCCATGATCGAACGGGCGCAGCAGGTACGGCGTGGTAAACGTGGCATCTACCATCAGCGGCAGATAATGCTCATGCGCCAGGGCCGCAATGCGCGGGATATCCAGCACGTCCAGCCCAGGATTGCCGAGCGTCTCGCCGAACAGTACTTTGGTATTCGGCCTGATCGCCGCGCGCCAGGCATCCAGGTCGCTCGGATCGACAAAGGTAGTTTCGATGCCGAAGCGTTTCATGGTGTAGGACAGCAGGTTGTGCGAACCGCCATACAAGGCGCGCGACGCCACGATATGCGAGCCGGCGCCGGCGATAGTGGCCAGGCCCAGATGCATGGCCGCTTGTCCGCTGGCGACAGCAATTCCGGCGACGCCGCCTTCGAGCGCGGCGATGCGCTCTTCCAGCACAGCGTTGGTGGGGTTGGAAATGCGCGAATACACGTGGCCTGCGCGTTCCATATTGAACAGTGAGGCAGCGTGGTCGGAATCCTTGAAGACAAAGGCCGAGGTCAGGTAGATCGGCGTGGCGCGGGCGCCGGTGGCCGGATCAGGGACGCTGCCGGCGTGCAGCGACAGGGTGTCGAAGCCGGGGTAATGGGGGGCGCTCATGGTGTTTGCTGTCTCCTTCTATTCTTGAAATATGAGAACTCGTTCTACTCGTGATGCGCTGCGCGGTAGATTTTTAGTCTGGCTTAGGCTACATTCTGGATATAAGCAAGCATAACTCAAGCAAAGGCAGGATGGCCCCATGAAAGTTTCTGAGATCCTCAAAGTCAAAGGCAATATTCTCTACACAGTGACGCCGGAAACGCCGTTGATCGACGCCGTCAATACGATGGCGGAAAAAGATATCGGTTCGCTGGTAGTGATGGAGTTCGGTACGCTGGTGGGGATGCTGACTTTCCGTGAAGTGATGAACGCGATTCACCAGAACGGTGGTGCGGTCGGCAGCAACACGGTGCGCAAGCATATGGACGACAGCCCGATTACCGTCACGCCCGATACGGAAGTCAATGAAGTGCGACGTATCATGCTGGAGCGCCACGCACGTTACGTACCGATCATGGATGCCCGCACCTTGCTGGGCGTGATGTCGTTTTATGACGTAGCCAAAGCGGTGCTGGACGCCCAGGGTTTTGAAAACAAGATGCTGAAAGCCTACATTCGCGACTGGCCGTCCAACGCCGACGAATAGGATTTGTTTAAAGCTTGTCAGGAACCGTTTGTGGCAGGGAGATGCCGCAAACGGTTTTTTTGCGTAATTGTGTAAGTTTTAAAAAATATTAAAACAGTAATGCATTCGTCGCTGCCGAGGCGCGCCCCTTCCCATTAGTCCACTTATGTCCAAATCCAGTCAATTTGCCCTGCTGCGCCAGCGACGCTTCGCTCCTTTCTTCTGGACCCAGTTCTTTGGCGCTTTCAACGACAACGTATTCAAGACCGCCTTGCTGACGATCCTGACTTACGAAGCGTTGAGCTGGACCAGCATGGATGTCAATCTGTTGAACAACCTGATTCCGGGTTTGTTCATTTTGCCGTTTGTGGTGTTTTCGGCGACTGCCGGCCAACTGGCCGACAAGTTCGAGAAATCGCGCCTGGCGCGTTATGTAAAGGTACTGGAAATTGTCATCATGGCGATTGCCGCCGTGGGCTGGATGACGCATAGCTTATGGCTGTTGGTTCTGGCGGTGGTGGGCATGGGTGTCCATTCGACCATTTTCGGGCCGGTCAAGTACGCCTATCTGCCGCAGCAGCTGCGTCAGGATGAACTGGTCGGCGGCAATGGCATTATCGAGATGGGAACTTTCGTCGGCATCTTGTTGGGTGAAGTGCTGGGCGCGGTGCTGGTGGTGCACAAGCCGTGGGGTATCGAACTGGTGGCGGGCGGTACCTTGGCGATTGCGGTCGTCGGCTGGCTGTTCAGCCGCGGCATCCCGCTGACGCCGGCCGCCGAACCGGCGTTGAAGATCAATTGGAACCCGATTACCGAAACGGTGCGCAACCTGGGATTTTCCCGCAAGAACCGGCCGGTGTTCCTGGCTATGCTGGCCAACTCGTGGTTCTGGTTTTACGGCGCGATCGTGCTGGCGCAGTTCCCGTTGTATGCGAAAAATTACCTGCATGGCGACCATAGCGTTTTTGTCCTGTTGCTGACGGTATTCTCGCTCGGCGTCGGCACCGGCTCGCTGCTGTGCGAACGCTTGTCGGGCCACAAGGTGGAAATCGGGCTGGTGCCGTTTGGCGCGATCGGCCTGTCGGTGTTTGGTTTCGACCTGTTTCTTGCCAGCCTCGGCTACACCAATACCACGATGGTCGACATGGCCGGTTTTGTGCAGCAGCACGGCAGCTGGCGCATCCTGTTCGACTGCGTAATGATCGGCCTGTTCGGCGGCCTGTATATCGTGCCGCTGTTTGCCGTGATCCAGACCCGTTGCGACCGCCGGCATCTGTCGCGCACGATTGCCGGCATGAATATCATGAACGCCTTGTTCATGGTGGCGGCGGCGCTGGTAGCGATGACCTTGTTGAGTTTCGGTTTCACGATTCCGCAGATTTTCCTGGTTACCGCGATTCTCAATGCCATCGTCGCGTTGTATATTTTCACGGTGGTGCCGGAATACCTGGTGCGTTTCGTGGCCTGGATATTGATTCATACCATCCATCGGGTCCGCACCATCAACCGCGACCGTATTCCGGACGAAGGCGCTGCGGTGCTGGTCTGTAACCACGTCAGTTACGTCGATGCGATCGTGATCATGGCGGCTAGTCCGCGGCCCATCCGTTTTGTGATGGATCACCGGATTTTCAAAATCCCGGTGCTGGCCTGGCTGTTCAAAACCGCCAAGGCGATTCCGATTGCGCCGGCCAAGGAAAATCCGGAATTGATGGAGCGCGCGTTTGCGCAAATCGCTGCAGCGCTGGAAGATGGCGACCTGGTCTGTATTTTCCCGGAAGGTAAATTGACCAGCACCGGTGAAATGAACGAATTCCGAGGCGGCATCAAGAAAATCATCGACCGCACGCCAGTGCCCGTGATCCCGATGGCATTGAGCGGTTTGTGGGGGAGTATGTGGACCCGTGGTGCCGGCAATCCCTTTCAACGCTCGTTCAAGCGCGGTCCGCTATCGGCTCTGCAACTGACGGTGGGTGAAGCGGTAGCGCCGACTCAGGCGACGCCGGAATATTTGCAGCAGCAAGTACAGACTTTGCGCGGCGCCTGGCAGTGAATTCCGCCATCCTCGCGGACGCGGGAATGAAGTGGGGTGTTGAAATGATAACTATTGGCGCCCGATTCACTATCACGGCAGCTGCGCTGGTAAAATTACATTTTTCAGCCCCTTTTTATCTGGATCATCATGCCCGGCAATACCTTCGGCAGTCTGTTTAGCGTCACCAATTTCGGCGAATCACACGGTCCGGCCATCGGCTGCATAGTCGACGGCTGCCCGCCGGGACTGGAATTGTCCGAAGCCGATATCCAGCCCGACCTGGATCGCCGCAAACCGGGTACTTCCCGCCATGTTACCCAGCGCCAGGAGCCGGACACGGTGGAAATCCTGTCCGGCGTCTATGAAGGCAAGACCACCGGCACCCCGATCATGCTGTTGATCCGCAACCAGGACCAGCGCAGCAAGGATTACGGCAATATCGTCGACACCTTCCGCCCCGGCCACGCCGATTTTACCTATTGGCAAAAGTACGGCATCCGCGATCCGCGCGGCGGCGGCCGTTCGTCGGCACGTCTGACGGCGCCAATGGTGGGCGCTGCGGCCATCGCCAAGAAGTGGCTGCTGCAGCAATACGGCACCACTTTCAAGGGCTGCATGAGCCAGCTGGGCGAAATCCCTGTCGCTTTCGAGTCTTGGGACCACGTACCGAACAACCCGTTTTTTGCCGCCAATGTTAGCCAGATCGCCGAACTTGAGGCGTATATGGATGCGTTGCGCAAAGATGGCGATTCCTGCGGCGCCCGTATCGATGTCGTCGCTTCCAAGGTGCCGGTAGGCTTGGGCGAGCCTTTGTACGACAAGCTGGATGCCGAGATCGGCTACGCCATGATGGGTATCAATGCGGTCAAAGGCGTGGAAATCGGCGCCGGTTTTGCCTCGGTGGCGCAAAAGGGATCGCAGCATGGCGACGAAATCACCCGCAACGGCTTCCTGACCAATAACGCCGGCGGCATCCTGGGCGGCATTTCGAGCGGCCAGGACATCACCGTGTCGATCGCCATCAAGCCGACATCCAGCATCCGCACGCCGCGGCAGTCGATCGACAAGCAAGGCAATCCGGCCACGGTCGAGACTTTCGGCCGCCACGATCCTTGCGTCGGAATCCGGGCGACACCGATTGCCGAAGCCATGCTGGCCCTGGTGCTGATGGACCATGCCTTGCGGCATCGCGCCCAATGCGGCGATGTGCAGGTCGCGCCGCTGGTCGACTCCAAGTAATTTTCTGGCGCCGCCCCACAGTTTGGCGGCGCCCATCCTCTTTTCGTTATTTCCCGTGCGTTGTTGATTTACCGGGTTGTTGAACTCCTGCGGCCGATTTTTGTCTGCAAGATAGCTAATCTTGCGCGCCTGATGTAGGTTTACGTTACGCTAGCCGTAACACTCAAAACCAGATCGACTCCGGAGAAAGAGGGGACATCATGATTGATACACTTTCCAGCGCTGCGCTGGCCGGTGGCTTATCGTGGGCCAGCGGCATCCGCCTGTATATGGCGTTGTTCATCGCCGGCTGGTTCGGCCGCCTGGGCTGGATCGATCTGCCGCAGGCGCTGCAGATACTGGAATCGCCATGGGTGATCGGTGTTACCGGCTTGATGGCAGCGATCGAGTTTCTGGTGGATAAGATTCCCGGACTTGATTCAGTCTGGGACGCGATCCACACCTTTATCCGGATTCCGGCCGGCGCCATCCTCGCAGTGGCTGCCATGGGCCACATGGATCCGGCCTGGACTACGGTGGCGGCGCTGATAGGCGGCACTTTTGCGCTGGGGGCGCACGCTACCAAGGCCGGCAGCCGGGCCATGATCAACACCACGCCGGAACCCTTGAGCAACTGGACTGCATCGTTTTCCGAAGATGCAACCGTGCTGGGTGGCTTATGGGCGGCTTTTTTCCATCCCTGGCTGTTGTTTGCATTTCTGTTCCTGTTTTTCCTGTTTGCGATCTGGCTGCTGCCTAAGCTGTGGCGCGGATTACGCTGGGTATTTCAAAGGCTAGCTACATGATTTTTTTGCAGTCCCTACGCATGACTCAGCGCGACTGGCGTGCGGGCGAATTACGTTTCTTGCTGATCGCTTTGATTGTGGCCGTTGCCTCTTTATCGGCAGTCGGCTTTTTTGTAGACCGGATGCGCGCCGGGATGAACCGCGATGCGCACCAGTTGCTGGGCGCCGACCTGCTGATTTCCGGTGACCAGCGCATAACCCCCAGCTGGCGCCAAGAGGCCGAACGCCGTCAATTGACTTTGGCTGATACGGTCGTGTTTCCCAGCATGGCCATCGCCGGCGAGGGCGACAGCGCCAGGTCGCAGCTGGCTTCGCTGAAAGCGGTGAGCGCCGGCTACCCGCTACGCGGCACCCTGGTGGTCGCCGATAGCGTCGGCGGGACGGATGCCAAGACCCGGGAGATTCCAGCCGCAGGCACAGTCTGGCTGGATTCCAACATGCTGACCGCGCTGAACCTGGCGGTGGGCGATCCGCTCAAGCTCGGCGATCGTACTTTCAAGATCGCCAAGGTACTGGTGGTCGAACCAGACCGCGGTAGCGGCTTCATCAATTTTGCGCCGCGCGTGATGTTGTCGATGGCCGATCTGGCATCTACCAACCTGATCCAGGACGGCTCGCGGGTCACCTATCGTTTGCTGCTGGCCGGCGCCCCGCAACAGGTGCAGGATTTCCAGAAATGGGTAGAGAGCGATATTAGCCGCGAAAACCTCAAAGGCGTGCGTATCGAGGGCCTGGAAAACGGTCGTCCTGAAATGCGCGCAACACTCGATCGCGGCCAGCAATTCCTGTCTCTGGTCGGTTTGTTGTCGGCCTTGCTTGCAGCAGTTGCGGTGGCAATGGCAGCGCGCCGCTTCATGCTGCGCCACCTGGACGCCTGCGCCATGTTGCGCTGTCTGGGTTTGACGCAAAACCAGGTGACGCAATTGTATTTTCTGGAATTTCTGCTGATCGGCCTGGCTGGCAGCCTGATTGGTGTAGCGCTCGGTTTCGGCGCGCATTTCATGTTGCTCGATCTGCTGGGGAAATTTGTCGCCAGCGATTTGCCCGGTGCCAGCGTGATGCCGGCCTTGCAAGGGGTGATCACCGGCATGCTGCTGCTGATCGGCTTTGCCTTGCCGCCTATCCTGCAACTGCGCAATGTACCGCATAACCGCGTGATCCGGCGCGAGCAAGATGCGCCGCAAGCGCTGGTGCTGGCTACCTACGGGTTTGGTACGCTGACGTTTATCGGCTTGCTGTTGTGGCAGGCAGGCGATATAAAACTGGGTTTGCTTACCGCGCTCGGATTTTTGGGTGGCTTTGCCGTGTTCGCCTTGCTGGGCTGGCTGGCGTTGAAGGCCTCGCGCCATGTGCGTAGTTTGTCGCGTAACCCAAGCTGGCGCTTTGCGTTGACTGCTCTGCAGCGGCGGCCGGTGGCCACCATCGTGCAAATTGTCGCCTTGTCGCTGGGTTTGATGGCCTTGCTGCTGCTGACGGTCATCCGCGGCGATCTGGTCGGCGCCTGGCGCCAGGCGACGCCGGCTGACGCACCTAACCGTTTTGTGATCAATATCCAGGACGACCAACGCGTCGAGATTACACACCGCTTGCAAGCGATTGGCATCGCGCAGCCGCAGTTGTTCCCAATGATTCGCGGCCGCCTGACCCAGGTCAACGGCAAGCCGATCACCGCCGATACCTATCCCGAAGACAAGGCCAAGCGCCTGGTCGACCGCGAATTCAACCTGTCCACCATGAACCAGGTGCCGGCCCAGAATACGGTGAGCGCCGGCCACTGGTTTGACGATACGCAAGCTGCCGCCTCGGTTGAGGAAGGCCTGGCCAAGACCTTGAACCTGAAGCTTGGCGATACGCTGCAGTTCGATATCGCCGGCCAGATGGTGAGTGCGCCGATTACCAGTTTGCGCAAGCTGGAGTGGGGGTCGATGCGGGTCAATTTCTTTGTGATTCTGAATCCCAAGCTGATGGCCGACATGCCGCAAACCTGGATCACCGCGTTCAATTTACCGGATGCGCATGCCAATTTCAGCAATGAACTGACACGTGATTTCCCGAATCTGACGGTGGTTGATATCGGTAGCGTCATCAAGCAGATCCAAGGTGTGATCGATCAGGTTGTGGCGGCGGTCGAATTCCTTTTCTTGTTTACGCTGCTGTCCGGTGCACTGGTGCTGTACGCGGCGCTGGTTGGTTCGCAAGACGAGCGGACCCGCGAAGCCGGTCTGCTGCGCGCGCTGGGTGCAACCCGCAAGCAATTGTCGCAATCGCAATGGATAGAATTCGGCTTGATCGGCAGTCTCGCCGGTTTCCTGGCGGCCAGCGGCGCTGCGGCAATCGGCTGGGCCCTGGCGCATTACGTATTCAACTTTACCTGGACCTTCAGCCCGCTGGTGTGGCTGGCCGGGATGGCGATCGGTGCGATCTGCACGTTTGCCGGCGGCTGGGTCGGATTGCGGCATGTGTTGAATCAACCGCCTTTGCAAACTTTGCGAGAAGCTTGAGCCGAGAGACTTGATTCGACACCTTATAACGTCATTTCGGGGATAATGCCGGCTTACGCTATCATTTTTCCCCATGACTACAGAAAACACCACTTCCGCCACCGAGCCGGCGGATCAGCAACAGGCCAGCCTCTACGACATGATAGGCGGCGCCGACAAGCTGCGCGAACTGGTCGACCGTTTTTACGACCTGATGGACCTGGAGCCGCAATTTTCCGTGATCCGGGCCTTGCATCCGACTACGCTGGATGGTTCGCGCGACAAGTTTTACTGGTTTTTAAGCGGCTGGAGCGGCGGCCCCGATTTGTATATAGAACAATTCGGCCATCCGCGTCTGCGCGCCCGTCATTTGCCGTACGCGATTGCCTCGCCGGAGCGTGACCAGTGGTTGCGCTGTATGGCGCTGGCGATGCAGGATGTCGGCATGGAGGAACGGCTGCAGGAGCATTTGCTGACGTCTTTTTTCCAGACCGCAGACTGGATGCGCAACAAAGCCGACGTCCACCCGTGATTTCGCTCTAGCCTGTAGTTCGGCAATTTTCAGTTTCGCAGTTTTCAATCAATTCAGGAATACATGACATCATCAGAATTGCTTATCTTGCTAGCCGTTGCCGCCGTTATCATCGTGCTGCAAATTATCGCCATCGTACGCAGTTCACGGGGCACGGATCCGGCGCAGCAACTGCAGCAATTGCGGAGCGATTTGCAAGGCCACCAACAAGATCAACAAGATCGCGGCGAGCGCCAGCAACGCGAACTGCGCAGCGAGGTGCAAACCAGTGCGCAAGGCATGCGGCAGGAACTGGGCAGTAACTTCGGCCAGCTGCAGCAGACCCTGGCGGCGCAAATGACTAGCGTCGCGACTTTGCAAAACAACCAGATCGATACCTTCGCCCAGCAACTGGTCAAGCTCAACGAAACCAACTCCCAGCAGCTCGACAGCATGCGGCTGGCGATGAACCAGCAAGCGCAGACCAATCGCGAGGAACAGGCGCAGTCGCTGAAGCGCTTCGGCGATACGCTGAACCAGACGTTGGCGGCGCTCACCGAATCGAATGCACAGCGGATGGCGGAAGTGCGCGCCACGCTGGAAGCGAAGATCAAGGATCTGCAAAACGACAACGGCTTGCGCCTCGAAGAAATGCGCAAGACCGTGGATGAAAAATTGCACGCAACGCTGGAGCAGCGCCTGGGCGAGTCGTTCAAGATCGTCTCCGATCGCCTGGAAAAGGTGCATCAGGGCCTGGGCGAGATGCAGCAACTGGCCATCGGCGTCGGCGACCTCAAGCGCGTGCTGACCAACGTCAAGACGCGCGGCACCTGGGGTGAAGTGCAGCTTGAAATGCTGCTGGAACAAGTGCTGACACCGGAACAGTATGCCAAGAATGTGGAAACTGTCCCTGGCAGTGGCGAGCGGGTCGAGTTCGCTATCAAGTTACCTGGTAATGATGATAGCGGCACGCCGGTGTGGATGCCGATCGATGCCAAGTTTCCGAAAGAACAGTACGAACGCCTGGCCGATGCAGCTGATCGCGCCGATGCAGAAGGGGTAGCGCTTGCTTCGCGCGAACTGGAGCGCGCGGTGCGCGGCGAAGCCAAGACGATTGCCGAGAAATACCTGTCACCGCCACTGACCACCGATTTCGCCATCCTGTTCCTGCCGACCGAAGGCCTGTATGCCGAGGTCATGCGTCGTCCCGGTCTTGCCGATGAATTGCAGCGGGTGCACCGGATCAGCATTGCCGGGCCGTCTACCTTGTCGGCCTTGCTGAACAGTTTGCAGATGGGATTCCGGACGCTGGCGCTGGAGAAGCGTTCATCCGAAGTATGGCAAGTGCTGGGTGCGGTGAAGACCGAATTCGGCAAGTTCGGCGACGTGTTGGCAGCAACCAAATTGACGCTGGAACGTGCCGCCAAGAATATCGACCAGGCGGAAGTGCGCAGCCGCCAGATGGCGCGCAAGTTGAAATCGGTGGAAGCGTTGCCGAGCGATGCGGCGCAGCGCTTGTTGGGTAAAGAGTCGGAGCCGGAGTTGGCGCCCGACGACGAAAGCTGAAATAGCATTGTCGGCGTTGTCTTCTGGCCGGAGCCGCGCTGATCTATATCAGGCCATGCAAGGCATCGCAAACGGCGGCTTACCGGCTTGCCGGACTACGTCGACATCAATTCCCAGGCAAGTCCTGACGATATGCGGCGTCATGGTCAGTGCCGGCGTATCCTGCGCTAGCAGGGTGCCATCTGCCAGCCAGGCTAGCTGATCGGCATAGCGCGCCGCCAGGTTGGGGTCGTGCATGATCGCCAGTACGCCGATATTCCATTCTTTCGTCAAATGCCGCAAGGTGCTGAGCAAATGGTGCTGATGCGCCAGGTCCAGTGCTGCGGTCGGCTCATCAAGCAGCAAGTGGCGTGCAGCAGGCTGCGATTGCGCATGCTCAGTTTGCGGCCGCAATTGCGCCAGCACCCTGGCAAATTGCACCCGTGCCAACTCACCGCCGGAGAGCGTGGTGACGTCGCGTTCTGCCAGTGCGGCAGCGCCGGCCAGCGCCAGCGCTTCCATGGCAATCAGGCGGTCAGTCATGCTGCCGCCGCCGCCATGCGGATAACGGCCCAGCAACGCGATTTCCATGGCTGTGAATGGAAAGGAAAATTGCACGCTTTGCGGCAATACTGCGCGGGTAGTGGCCAGTTGCTGCGGCGTCAGCTGCCTAAGCGGAGTACCGTTGAGCGTGATATGTCCGGTTAGTTGCGCCTCGCTATTTTGCAGCTTGCCATGGAACTCGCCGGACATGGCTTTCAGTAACGTACTTTTACCGGCGCCGTTGCGGCCCAGCAGGGCGACGATTTCACCCGGCTGGATATGCAGGCTAAGGTTGCGCAAGATGGTTTTACTACCGCGCCGTAGTGAGAGATCGCTTGCCATTAACATTGTGTTACTCCAGATTGGTTAGGGCCTGTTGCCATATGATTTGGGAGATGCGTTCAAACCAAAACGAGCGCTGGCAAGGCGCGTGGTGCGGTTGGGGCTGGTACACCAACAAGCCATGCAACGCGGCCAGCGCTCGTTTTGGTTTGAACCCTCCGGGAACGGCTGCAGGCGTCGCATGCCGTTGTTGCATCTCCTTGCCGTAGCACCGCTACGTCGCGTCGCTGCGCCTAGGCACGCAACGCCTGCCGCGCGTTCGCACTCCCAAATCATATGGCAACAGGCCCTAAAGACCCAGCTGCCCGCGTCGACGCCACAGCAGCACCATGAAGAACGGTCCGCCCAGCAGCGCGGTAAGGATACCCAAAGGCATTTCGGCGGGCGCTGCAACGGTGCGTGCAATCAGGTCCGCAGCCAAGGTCAGGACGGCGCCGAATAGTAGCGCTCCGGGCAGCACCACGCGCTGGTCCGGGCCGCAGGCCAGGCGGATGCAATGCGGCGCCACCAGGCCGATGAAGCCGATCGTGCCGGTGCATGCCACCAGTGCGCCGACACACAACGCGCTGGCGATCAGCACCTGGCGTTTGATGGCTTGCACCGGCACGCCAAGGTGCATGGCTTCAGCTTCTCCCAGCAACATGGCATTCAGCGCTGCCGAATGGCGGGCCAGGGCGGCGATGCTGAATACCACCACCGGCGTCGCCACTGCCAGCAAGGACCACTGCGCACCGGCCAGGCTGCCCAGGTTCCAGAAGGTGAGCGTGCGCAGCTGGTCGTCGCTGGCGACATAGATCAGCAGGCCGATGGCGGCGCCGACGATGGCGTTGATGGCGATCCCGGCCAGCAGCAGCAGAGGCAGCGCCAGACGACCACGAGCGGCGCCGATCCGATACACCAGCATCGCCACCGCCAGGGCGCCGATGAAGGCAGCCAGCATCGGCGCGTAAATGCCGACCATGCGCAGTGCGTCAGGCCACAGCGTGGTGCCCAGCACGATGGTCAGTGCCGCCCCGAGCGCAGCGCCGCTGGAGACGCCGATCAAGCCCGGATCGGCCAGCGGATTACGAAACAAGGCTTGCATGGCGCTGCCGGCGGCGCCGAAACCGCAGCCGACCAGGATTGCCAGCAGCACCCGCGGCAAGCGGATATCCATTAGCACCGCGCGGGTTTGCGTATCGGCTATGTCGAGTTGGCTGCCAGGCCACAGCAGCAGCGGGATGCGCCAAGGATCGATTTGATAAGCGCCCAATGCGGCACATAACAGCGTGGTGACGATCAATAGCACCAACAGGCCCGCCAGCACCATGCGTTGTCGGCTCTTGCGCGGCAACTCGGGTGCGTGGGGTGCTGAGATTGCAGAGCCGGGCAAGGTACCAGGGAATGAGGATGACATCGCAGCGTTGGTCAATTATCAATGATCAATGGTCAAGAATACAGTTGGGTGGACAGCTGGCTCAGCGCTTGCGGCAGCCGAGGTCCGAAGCCCAGCAACAACAGTGAATCGATATCGGACACCACTCGCCTTGCCTTAGCTGCCGGCGTCAGGGAGATGCCAGGGCTAGCCAGCAAACGGTCGACACCGCCTATCGCTGCCAGGCTTTCGCTGGCAATCAACAGGATGTCGGGTGCGCTGGCAACCGCGCTTTCTGCAGTCAGAGGTTTGTAACCTTTGAAACCCTTGCCGTCCGAAGTGGCGTTGACTGCTCCGGCGTAACGGATCATGGCGTCGGCTGCGGTATCCCGGCCGGCAACCATTGCCTGCGTGCCGCTATTACTCAGGATGAACAGGACGCGCGGCGGCTTGGCCGGGCGCTGTTTCTGAACTGCTGTTAACGCGGTTTGCCATTCGCTGTCGAAACGTTGCAGCAGTACCTTGCCGCGTGGCGCCAGGTCCAGTGCAGAGGCTACGCCGATGATTTTTTCGCGCACGGTATTTACGTCATGTCGCTCGCCTAGCCGGATCACGCGCACTCCAGCCGCGGCAATCTGCTGCAGTGTGGCCGGCGGACCGGCGTCGGCTGACGCCAGCAGCAGATCGGGATGCAGCGACAGTACACCTTCGGCCGACAATGCACGCTGGTAGCCCATCTTGGGCAGCGCCAGCGCCGCGGCAGGATAGGTGCTGGTGGTATCGGCGCCGATCAGGACTGTGCCGGCATCAAGCGCATACACTACCTCGGTGATGGCGCCGCCGGCCACAACCACGCGACGCGGCGTGGCGCCCGCTGCGGCTTTTGTCGTTGCCAGAGCGGGCAAGGCGCTTAACAACAGGCCGGCTGCGCTGCCGCTTAACAGCAAGCGCCGTTGTGTATTGATGTGCCGTTTCACGCTTCAGCCTCCGCCACGCTTGCTGTAAGCGGCAGATTCAAGGCCGCTGCGCGCCATGCGGCGAGTTCCGGCTGACCCGGTTTGCGCACGCCGAACAGCATCGCGATGGTATTGCCTTCATTGTCGAACAGTTCGAGTGACGTGACTTCGCCGTCGCCGGTTGGTTTGCTTACCACCCAGCTCGACGCGATCAGATCTTCCCGCAAATGCAGATTGAAGCCTGGGTCTAATATGTTTAGCCAGGGTCCCATTACCTTGATGTTGGCGACGGCGCCTGAGTGGATCTGGATCATGCCGCGATTGGCGACGAAAACCATGATCGGTAACGCGCTGGCGGCGGCTTGCTCCAATATGATACGGGTAGCGCTGTTGTCGACCTGACGCACAAACTGCGGCGGCGCCAGTCGCAACGCCTGAGTACGGCTGACACCGAATTCGCGCAGCAGGCCGAAGAACTGATGCGTGTCGGTCATGCTTTTCCAGGCGGCGCGGAAGCCGTCGCCGTCGATTTCTGAATCCGGAGTGTCAATGGCTGCCGGCGGCACAGGTTCGACCGTCATGCCGGGCTGTTGTTCAGGATCGCGCCAGCGCGCTACCAAAGCATCGAAGGCTTCGTGATCGCTGTGTTCGCGCAAGAACATCTTGTGTACTGCCTCGCCGTGCAGGTCGTAGAACTGCAGGCTTTTTTGCAATGTCTTTTCGGTGCCGCGCACGATATCTTCAATCACGGCACAAGCGAAACGCCATTGGCTATAGAAAATCCGCAAATCGATGGCTTCGCCGAGCGCCAGGCCGACCTGGCCGTTGTGGCTCATCTTTTGATAAGCGCCGTCCGTTTCATGCACTGCACTGTCATTGCGGGTGAGCGCCATGACCGGGCCGAGCAGCGGCACTTCTTCAAACAACTCCACAAAACGTGGCAGCAAGCGGATTGCCTCTACACCGACGCAGGCTGCAATGGCTTCGCCTTCGGTGATGCCGATTGCGGCGGCGGCATCGCGATTACGTAGCTTTTTCTCGCGTTTGATGTTTAAGAAATCCGCGCGCAACTGCTGTTGATCACGTTGCTTGTGCAGGTTAGTGGTAGGCATGGTTTTCTCCTTGTCCGGGAATGGGGGATTAATACGTGGATTAGTACTGGAATTTCAAACCGACGTTAAAGCTGCGGCCGGGGGCGGTATAAGCATTTTTGACTGTCGAGTTGTCGGCCAGGCCGCGCACGTCCGACCAGTTCCAGTATTGGCGGTTGAACAGGTTGTGAATGCCGACGAACAGTGCAACGTTCTTGCTGATGTTGTAGCCGCCGCGCAGATCCATGACGAAAGCGGCCGGCGGTGCAAAGTCGGTCTGCTTGCTCATGTCGCTGCGGCGTTTAGCGCTTTGGTAGATGAAGTCGGTTTGTCCGTACCAGCGTTCGCTGGGTTCGTAGCGTAAACCGAATACCGCCATGAAAGGATTGATCGTATCGAGCGGTGTGCTGCTACCGTCGGCGCCTTCGGTGTGGCCTCTGGTATACGCCATGCCGGCCTTGAAGCCAAGGCCGTTGGCAAGTTGCCAGTCGATTCTCGCTTCGGCGCCGCTGATGCGGGCCTTGGCGCGATTGACATACTGGTAGATGAGCGGATCGACGAACGGCCGGCCGCTGCCGCCAACCACTTCTTGCGAGATGAAGTTGTTGTAGTTGCCGGTGAAGACTGCCGTGCTGTAGCGCAGGACGCTGTTGCCGCCGTCCAGTTTGCCACGCAAGCCGAGTTCGAACGTGTTGCTGGTCTCCGGTTTCAGATCCGGATTGCCGATAGTGGCGTAGCCGTAGATCGGATTGCCGAAACTGTTGTTAACCTGGTCCGGCGTCGGCGTACGGAAACCGCGTGCGTACTGGATGTAAGGCAGCAATGCCGGATTGATTTCAACCATCAATGCCAATCGCGGCGATACGGCGTTGCCGCTCGATTTGGTGGGCTTGCCGGTGTAGGACGGATCATTCTCGTCCGGTGTCAGGCGATAGCCGTCGAAGCGCAAACCGGGCGCGATACTGAGCGCGCCGTTTTGCGACAGCCGGATTTCATCCTGGATGAAAGCGCCGAACAGCGAGTAATCGGTATTCGGGAAAGCCTTGTTGGGGAACGGTGATTCGCCGACACCCGGAATAGTGCCATCGCGCAGTCCACTGATGCGTGCGGTGCTTAGGTCGAAACCGTACACCAGCTTGTGCTGCAGGCTGCCGGTGGCGAAGCCGCTTTCGGCCTGCGCCGAAGCGCCGTAGGTGCGTTCCTGATAGGTATTGTCACGGGTGCGGTCAATCGCGGGAAACCGGTCTTCATAGGAAAACTGGTGATTTTTGGCGTCCTGGTAATAGATCTGCGCATGGGCATTCTGGAAATAAGGATTGCCGGTGTCCTTGAAATCATAGGCCAGGCTATAGCGATTGCGTTCGAGTTTATCGTTAGCGCGCAGCGCCAGCGTGCTGGCGGTGACCGCGGACAGCACATTGGAGCCGGTTTTCTGTTCCTGGTGATTGATGGTGGCGGTGAAGGTATCCTCGGCGCTGGCCTTGAATACCAGCTTGCCGAGTAGCCCGTTGCCATGCACATTTTGCGGATTGGCGGTATCGCGGTTGGGGCCGACGATATCGCGCGTGCCTTGGGTATCAACCTCATTGCCATCGCGTTTGTTGGCAATGATCAAGCCTTCGAAACGTTCACCGCCGAAAGCGGCGACAGCAGTAGTTGAAGTGCTGCCGTCGGTAGAGTCGTAGCTGGGTTTGATCGAGAAGTAAGTCGGCTTGTTGAAAATCTTCAGGAAATCGAATGGGTCCTTGGTGATGAAGTTGACTGCACCGGTCAGACCGTCGCTGCCGTACATGGCTGATGCCGGTCCGCGCAGGATTTCCACCCGCTTATACATATCCATTTGCACATAGTCACCCCGGCCCGCTTCCAGCGGCCCGAACGAAAACGCGCTGGGCAGGCGTGTGCCGTCCTCCATCAACAGGATCCGGTTGCCTTCAAGCCCGCGGATATTGATGCCTTCATTACCGCCGCGGCCGCCGGCGATGGCCGGTAAGGCCCGTGCCTGACCGTGACACCGGGTTCGTAGCGCAGTAGATCCTTGACATCCCTGGGCTGCTGTTCTTCGATGGTGTCGGCGTTGATCACAGAAATACTGCTGGGCGTGCGTGACACCGCGGTCTCGCTGCGGGTCGCAGTCACCGATATTTCGTCGAGTGCGTGACTGGTGGCATAGGTGCCTGCCAGTAGTTGTGGCGCACTCTGGGCAAAAACCGGCAGCGATACGGCGATCGTGGCGAAGACGGCAAAGTTGGCGGCCGCAGGCATTCCCGGCATCGCGATGCGGGTTGGATATAAATTGGGCAAAGCGTCGTGCTCCAAAACAGTCAAACTTGTTGAGTGGCTGGCGACGCTGAGGATGCGGCTGGCTGGAAAGAGGGAAGTATCTGAGGGTGGGCAATCTACGTCAGTGTATTGCGCGATTTATTATAAATGAGAATTATTGCTATTTACAAGTTAATAATCGAACAAATCTCCCGGGCGGATCGGCTGCACGCCATTTTTGATTTTGCTCATGATTTCACTCCAATGGTGATCAACAGCCTCGACGGTCCCCACTGAGTAGTGTGGCTACTTGATGGAGCGTATCAAGGGCGTCTGACGGCAGGAAAAGCAGGCCAACTTTTCTCTATAAATGCGATTCCAGCTTCTACCGTCGCAAGATTAAAATTTCCGGTTTGAAAATCAGCGCTTCCCGAAGTTTGTTATTTCAAAGCTTTGCAAGCCCATCGAACAGCTACGCCAATAAAAATGGTAGTGACAATATCAATCACCGCGAGTAACGGAATCGGATTTCCCCATTTGTCCATGTTCGTAGTCCGTCCATAATATGGAGGCCCGTCTCCAAATGCCCCCTGAACGGCATCTACGTTGATATAGCCAACAAATAAAATTGTTGCGAGACAAATGATGAAAATGAGGTGTGAGAAATATCTTTTCATTTTGGGTACTGAACGGAGAGCGGTATGTAGCAGTCCGGCTGGTCGGCAAGAGCTTTTCTCAATGCGTCAACAAAACGATCCATTTGACTTGTTAAGTCAATGCATCCAGCGCTGCCTAAGGTACTTCCTCCATGAATAAAAAATCCGCCGCGTTTATACGTCTGTGTACTTGGATACGGGTGGATGGTAATCCAATAATTGCCCCATGCAATGCGTGGATTACGTACCCGATACCAGTTATTTTTTTGTAATTGACTCGGTTGAATCCAGTAGTCACCTTCTGGTATGGGGCCTTCATTCGGAATGCTTTGGCGTGCAACCGAGTAATCAAATTTACCGCCAATATCACGTCCTGAAACAGCAGAGAATTGCGTTGCACCGTTCATCCCAGATCCGCGTAAATATTTTCCATCAAAGTGTAATGAAAAAGTCGCTTTGCCACATGTCGGAAGCCTCGGAGAGTAGCGTTCCCCTGCGTAGCGATCACCCACGACTAGGTTTCCCGGTTAGCTTTAATATCAAA
The DNA here is from genome assembly GCF_900113705.1 of Collimonas sp. OK307. Lineage (GTDB taxonomy): Bacteria > Pseudomonadota > Gammaproteobacteria > Burkholderiales > Burkholderiaceae_D > Collimonas. The sequence continues at coordinate 85,403 of NZ_FOQI01000015.1, forward strand.
GCTGGCGGTTACCATTCCGGCGCTACCGCCTTGAGAATTTTGCATCTTATATTCCTGGGTTACCTTGGAAAAAGACAAGCTAACTTGTTCACGGATGCCATCGCTATGGCCGCTGCAAATAGGATGTACGCCAGTAACGACGACATCGTTCATAGTTATTTTCATGTATTCAAGCGGGTTGCCGCCAGCTTTGCGCGTTACCAGAATGGCTTCAGAAATGTGTTTTCCAGTAAGGCAGTACTTCATCAAGTTAGGGCTAGAGCGATCGGCAGAATGTTCAAAATATAAGTCGCTAATCGTTGCTTTTCCTGCGCCGCCGCCACTGCCAGAATGCATAGTGGCGTTTTGTTTGATGTCCCACTCCCAATGGGAGATTTCAATTTCGCCCTTATGAGCTGAGTCGCTTGATTCGCCATCAATGCCCGCGATTTTTAAAAACATATCCTGTGCCATTTGGTATCCTATGTATTGTCATTTAATTCATTAAATTACAATAAAAGCAATTAAATTGATAGGGAAGAATAACGTATAAAATTCTAAACTTTGTACTACTTCTCGTCGGTTACATCTGGTAGCAACTATGCGTAATCGGAAACTGTGGAGTGATAGGGGCTGGCCTATACTGTTGTCACAGCAAGCTCCGCGCATTCATGCATTTTGCTTGCGATAAATAGAAAAACCGGAGTTCACCGAAGCTCGCTGAACAGAACCGAAAGGAAGGAGTTTTTTATGCGTACACTCATTATCCTGGCGGCGGTCGCCATGTTGGCCGGTTGCGCGACGGATGCCGAACGTGCCGCCCAGGCGCAACGCGACGTCGACCAGATGATGCGCATCTACGGACCGGCTTGCGACCGGCTTGGATACAAAAACAATTCGGACGAATGGCGCAGTTGTGTGCTGCGGCTGGATACAAAAGACAATACAGAACGTTACCCGGCTACGACTACTTGCTTTGGACATCCTGGCTTAATCCAATGCACGTCGTTTTGACGCCGGCGCTTCTCTGACAATTAAAGTTGTACTTTTCGCAGGACATCTATACTTGAATTGATGTCCTGTTTTAACGTGACGACGGCGTTCAGTTAAATCCTAAGCCGCTGCATCGTGACAACAAACGCAAATCTTGTTGCCGTCGGCATCGCGGAAATAGGCGCCGTAATAATGGGCATGATATTGGGGGCGTAACCCGGGGACGCCTTCGCAGTGGCCGCCGTTTTTTAAAGCGACAGTATAAGCGTTGTCGACGGCAGCCCGATCCGGCGCGAGCAGGGCGATCATCTGACCGTTGCCGGCAGTTGCGATTTCTCCGTTGTAAGGCGGACCAATGATGAACAGCGGACGCGCCTTGCCACTCACCATCCAGGCCGCCCATGGTTTATCTGCATCGCAGAATTTCAACTGCAGGCCGAGGGTCTCCATGACAGCCGAATAAAACCGGAACGCGCGCTGAAAATCGGTGATGCCGACAAAGACATGAGAGATCAAGGGTTTTTCCTTTCAATGTGAGGGAGAAAGACGTGAACGATCAATACAATCTGCAACGCTTCGTGACGGCCCAACAGCCAGTCTTCGATATCGTACGTGAAGAACTAAGCGCGGGACGCAAGCGAAGCCATTGGATGTGGTTCATTTTCCCCCAGATTCAGGGATTGGGCCACAGCGAGATGGCATCCAGATATGCCATCTCCTCGTTTGACGAAGCCAAGGCGTATCTGGCGCATCCGCTGCTTGGGCCGCGGCTGCTGGAGTGCAGCCGACTGGTCGAAGCGGTTGACGGGCGTTCGATAGAAGATATATTCGGTTACCCGGACTACATGAAATTTCAATCTTCAATGACCTTGTTTGCCAAAGCAGCAACCGGCAATCAGGTTTTCAACGATTGCCTGCAAAAATATTTTGAAGGGGAGCCTGATCAATCCACGCTTGGCAAGCTGTAATCGTCGGGCGGCTGCTTCCGATGAGGAAGCAGCCGACTCAGACCGTCAACTCCAGGGTTTCCCCATCCTCGGGTATCCGTAGCCGATCCGTTACGCCTGCATGGGCGGCAGCGGCGGACAGCTCACTTCGGCGCACCGGACAATGACTGAGAGCCTCCAAGTGATTGGCAATTACCGTGCCTTTCAATGCCAACGTGAATTCGATGACTTCGCTGGTGCCCATGATGATTTCATACCCGACGTCAAATCTGGCGCCACCTGCCGGGACCACGCAAATATTCGGCTGATGGCGCGCAGCAAAATCGCGCACGGCAGGCGTCAGGATGGTGTCGCCTGAAAGGTAGAGGCTTGGCTCTCCGGGCATTTCGATAAAGTAGCCAACGCCGTGTTCCATCAGTAACCCGATCATGCCCCTGCCGTGGCTGCAAGGCACGGTTCTGACTTGACCGCCAAGAAAGGCCTGCGGCTCCTGAAGCCTCACCGGCAGTGGACAAACGTTCAGATCGCGCTGACGCAGGTAATCCGCATCGTGCGGCGTGCAGATCACGGGAATTTGCCGGGTTCGCAGCCATTCTTTTCCCGCATGGTCGAGATGATCGAAGTGCCCCTTCTGGCAGTGGGTAATCAAGCAATGCGTCACCGACTCAAGCATGGTGTCGGCCACTACAGGTAGTTCAACGACGGGATTGCGTTGCCGCTGGCCGAGGAATTTTAGCGGTGGCAACGCATCTTTCGGCGCTAGCATCGGATCAACCAGGATCCGGTGGGCGCCAATTTCAAGCACGATTGTCGCATTACGGAGCTGCGTTATTTTCATGATGAGTCTTTCTTCATAGGAATGACTCATTGTGTGGCCTCATGAGTAAGCTTAAAATGGCAAGAATGGACATAAAGCGATCATTTTCTGCCAAAGCTGGCCAGCCGACTCTTCGTATCGGTTTGCTTTTGTATCCCGGATGCATGCCGGCAGGATTGTTTGCATTTGCGGATCTTGTTTATGCCGCGAATCGGCGTGCCGGCGTGCGTCTCTTTGAAGTGGTTTTCGTTGCGGAGCAGGCCGGCGTTGTTGAATGCGCTCACGGCCAATCGCTGGCAGCTGGCGAATCGATTCCGGGCGCTAATCTCGACGCCATGCTGGTGCCGGGATTCTGGGCAGAATCGTCGCAGCAGGTATCGGACGAACTTGCCATCAATGCGGACTTGATCGCAGCGTTGGCGGGATTGCAGAAGAGCGTCATGATGTGGAGCTACTGCACCGGCGTCTGTTTGCTCGCTTCCACGGGACGGTTGAATGGCCAGAAAGCGACAGTTACGTGGTGGCTGGCCGATGCGATGCGGCAGCGTTATCCGAAAATTCTTTGGCAAAACGAGCGAACCAGCATTGTTAACCTGCGCACGGCTACCGCCTCTGGGGTCAACGGCTATTTGCCGATCGCCCAGGCCTTGATAGAGAAATATCTCAGCGTTGAAGCCTATCGAGATTTGACCAAGCTCATGGTGTTGCCGCGTCCCGAGCGCACCCATCATGTGTTTCAGTCGATGAATCTGATCGAACAATCTGACCGGCTGCTGCGCAAGCTATATGCAGTGGCGGAACAAATGCCCGCTACCGAGGTGACGGTACATCACTTGGCACGGGAGTTGCATATTTCGGAACGGACTCTTGCGCGGAAAGTTATCGCGGCCACGGGCTTGTCGGTTGCAAACTATGTTCGACGAATCAAACTCAACCAGGCAAGCGAGCGTCTTATCCTGACATCCGTACCCGCCAGCGCCATCAGCGCAGAGCTTGGTTTTAGCAGCGATTCCAGCATGCGCCGCATGTTCAAAGACCTTACTGCACTTACGCCGGCGGAGTACCGTCAAGCGTTTGGCCGCAACTGAATTGTCTCCGGAATTCACTTTAGAGGAAAACCCTGGGTTGGTTTTTCCTATTTACAATTCACGACTGGTGGGCTTGCCGCGACACGCAATAGAGGCCAGTGATCGAGCCAGTTCTTTTGCTGCAGGCGGTGGTCGAATATTGGGCGCTTTTCGCCGGTGAAACGTGGAGTCGGCCTGACGATAGCCTGGTACAGATCGTTTAACTCAAATGGCGCTGCCAATTCCAGATCGCCATGTTCGGTGTATCTGACCGCCACAGCAGTTGCGGTCTCTGGCCAGAAGCGCATGGCATCGATGCTCGACTGGTAAGGCGTATCGTCATTGCGAGTATGCATTCGGCTTTGATTTTTCACCGACCAGGCGATCGAATCATCACTATTCTTCAGGCAATTTTCCAATTCCAGATCGATGTCTGCATTGTTCCTGGAGGAGTCGAACCAAATCACGTCGACGTCCCCGGAGGGTAATGATGGCGATCTTCCGTGCAAAAAATCCCAGACGGCATTTCTGATAAAGCCAGCCGCGATCCAGCAATCGGGAAGGTCGAGGGAATGTACCAGCGCTATCAGACGTTGCCGCACCGGATCCGCCAGCAACAGAGAGTTGAGATCATCGTAGTGTTTCATGCTTGTGCAAACTTACCTGAGCGACAGGTGCATGGGGACAAAGCATATGCCATGTTTTTCAATTTTCGGCCCGGTTTTGACGAACCCCAAGCGCTCGTATACGGGTAGTGCAAAGGGCGAAGAGTTGACTGTAAAGCCTTCAAGGTCATGGTCCGAGGCAGAGCTCAGCGCTGCCTGCCAAAGCCGGGTGGCCAGACCCTGGCGTTGGAACTGTGGCGCTACAAACAGATGGGCGATGTGGCTGCGGTCGCGGATGGCAATGAAGCCTGCCAGCACATCGCCGGCGAATGCCGTGATGTAGAGGTAGCGCGGATCTGAGATGTAGCGGGCTTCAGCTTCGGTGGAGACGGATGCGAGGAATTGTTCAGCGCCGCTGCCATCTGCGCTGATCGTGAATTCATGCAGAAACTGCAGGATCAGAGCGTTAATTGCAGTGGCATCTTCGATATGAGCAGGGCGCAACTCGCATGAGGTTGCCGTAATCGTCTCGGTTTGCAACGGCTTCCACATCAGGCGCGACCTTGTCCGATATCCCAGCTCTTCATAGAAGGCGATCGCTCGTTGGTTGAAGTCCCATACGGTAAGCCGCAAATCGCTGGCGCCTTGAGACGTAGCCCAGGCTTCAATCCCAGACATCAGGCTGCGCCCGATACCACCGCCGCGATGCGATGTACTGACTGAAATCGAACCGATCCGGCAAAATTTGTGCGGATGCACCAGGCTGCCGGTTTCTTCGCTTATCTGTGCCGTAACCATCCCCGCTGCCTGGCAGTCAATCTCGGCGATCAGGATCAGCGCGCCGTCGTGCAACAAGCAGGCGCGCCAATAATCCCGGTCTCGCTCCGGCGCTGCTTCAGGTGCAAACACTGTCGGCCATGCTTCGTGATGCAAAAGATTGACTTCCATTCCAAGCTTGCAAATAGTCAGGAGGTCGGCTTCAGTTGCGGTTCGTATGATCATAAGAATATAAAAAGAAAACTTGTCGCCACGAGCAAGCAGGCGCCTGAATCAATCATAAATCATCAAACCATCAGGTGGACTTATTATAATTCCGGAATGCGGCAGGATATTCCCGCTGATACCAGCCGTTAGCGACGTCGTGATCGACGCTCAGGAATTCGCGCATTTTCGGAATCAGCGCCAGGCCGATGCTGAGCAGCGCGATCAGGGTCCCGAAAATCACATAGCATTGCGCCACCGACGCATGCAGCAAGGCCGTGCCTGCGACGGCCGGCCCCAGTGTCGACGAGATCTGCCAGGCCATCGTATTGACCGACGCATGTCGTGCGCGATAGTTGGGCGGCATCGCCAGCAAGCGATGCGTGACGCCGACAAATTGGGTTGTCGATTGCGAGATGCCGAGCATGAAAAATGCCGCTGCCAGCATCAACGGCGATGCGGTCAGGCCCACCAGCAGGAGCGCGGCGGCGCGTAACTGGGCTGCGCCTATCAACGCCCGGAAGCGTCCCAGCTTTCTTGAGAGAAAAGACGCGCAGCCGAGAAAGCCGAGAAACATGCCGGACATGATGCCCATGTTCGTCGCGCCCAGCCAAAAGGCCGACAGGCCCAGGCTGGTCACTCTCAGCGCTGCCATCATGCCGATAGTGGGAGCGTAAAACATGCCGATGACTAGCGTCACAATGGTCCAGTGACGTTCCAGCGGAATATGCCATTTCATGCGCAGGCCTGCTTTCAGCTCGTGCAGCCATTGCGTGAGTCCAAGCGCTGCAGGTTTGTTTGCCGTCACAGCCTTGGGTAATCTGGTGGCGGCAAACGCTGCAATCAACAGCAAAGCCACATGGACCCAGAGCGCGCTGGCGACGCTGCTGGCGGCCATTACACTGCCGCCCAGCGCCGGACCCATGATGCCACCGAGAGAGCCGCTGACCTTTTGCATGCTCAAGGCAAGCGACAGTTTTTCCGCCGGCACCAGTTCCGATGCAATGGTCTGGATGCACGGCATGATGATCGCCATGGCGCAAACGCCGATCATCTCGCAGGCGATGATTATGTAGAGATGGTAAAAATTCGTTTGCGCCAGCAGCGCCAGGGCCACGCTTTCAATCGCGATGGCGATGAAGCCGATCGCCATCAGGCGTTTCTTAGGGTAACGGTCACCTAAAGGGCTGAGCAGGGGAATGGCGAGCAGGCTTGCGGCTGCAACGGTCACGCCAAAGGTGGCAAGATCGCGGGCGCCGCCATGCTGGGCAATCCACCAGGCGATGGTGATATTGCCAAGCAATAGCGCACTCAGTGTCGCCATCTCGCTGATCAGTACCAGCATGAAAGGTTTGCCCAGCTGTTGCAGATCGTGCCGGTATTGTTTGAACATGCTGTTATCGTGCCTGGCTGGCGACAGGGATCAGATCAAACCGTCAAACAGGATCACCTCGACTGTATCGCCGCTTGCCACATCGGTCTGCTCATGGGCCAGCACGATCATGCAATTGGCTTCCGCCATGGAACGCAGGATGCCGGAACCCTGGGCTGCGGTGGGGCGTACCGTCCACTGGCCATCGCTCAAGCTCAGGATGCCACGCTGGTATTCCGTGCGGCCAGGTCGTTTGCGAATGCCGACGGCGGCGGTGGCGCGCATCAGCGGCAGTGGCGTGACCCGCGCGCCCATCATTTGCAGCAGAGCGTCGCGGGCAAAAAAGTAAAATGACACCATGACCGCAACAGGATTGCCGGGCAGGCCGAAAAACAGGGCTTGCCTGCCGGCCGATGTGATGCTGCCGAAAGCCAGCGGGCGACCTGGGCGCATGCCGATTTTCCAGAAAGCGACATCGCCTAGTTGCGCCATCATTTGTTTGGTGTGGTCTGCATCGCCGACCGAGACGCCGCCGGAGGTGATGATGGCGTCGGCGTTTTCGCAAGCACTGCGGAAAGCGCTTTCGAGCGCCTGCGGATCGTCGCCGACCACACCCATGTCGATGATGTCGCAGCCGAGCCGCTGCAGCATGCCGTACAAGGTGTAGCGATTGGAATCGTAGACGCAGCCGGGATCCAGCATTTCGCCGACCGAGCGCAATTCGTCGCCGGTGGAGAAAAATGCCACGCGCAGCCGGCGCCTTACCGGGATTTCGGCAATCCCCAGCGAGGCTAGCAAACCGAGATCGGCTGGGCGCAGGATGCGGCCCTGACCGATGGCAATTGAACCGGCTTTCAGATCTTCGCCAGCCAAACGGCGATTTGCGCCCGGCTTTACGGCTGCGAGCGGGATGGTGACCGAGTTTGCCGGACTGCCAGGCGGAATGCGCACAAATTCCTGCGGGATCACGGTATCGAGACCGTCCGGCATCAGGGCACCGGTCATGATTCGTATCGCCTGGCCGCGCGCCAGCGTTCCGTCGAAGGCGCGGCCGGCATGGGCGGTGCCCACCACGCTCAGCATGGTATCGGCGTCGGGCAACAGGTCGACGGCGTTGAACGCATAACCGTCCATGGCCGAGTTGTCATGCGCCGGGACGTTGATGGGCGAGATGATGTCGCTTGCCAGCACTCGGTCAAGGGCGCTGCGCAGTGCCACTTTTTCAATCGCGGTGACTGGCGTGATGCAATCGTGAATGATGGCTTGCGCTTGCTTGACCGGCATCGCATGCGGATCGTAGTCCGACAGGCAACTGGTCAGTTGGGACAAGGACTGTTTGGCTGGGGCTGGGCGGGCATTCAAATTGGTCATTGCATTATCGCTGTTGTAACTGTTCTCGGGTATTGATGTTACGGAAAGCGTCGGCGTCGGTAAACAGCGTTACGCAATAGTTTAGGCGGCTATACCATGTTTCCATCTTACGCCCGCCACCCTGCAGGAAGTCATTGAGCTCGGTTAATAAACCGGTTTTCAGGAGCATGAATACCGGCTGCGGCTGGACCTTCTGGTCGCCTGGGTCGCCTGGGTCGCCTGGGTCGCTATGGTCGATTGTGGTTGCCACCGCCAGGTCGGCATTGGCGTTTTGGAGTGTTTGAGCCAGACGGGATACCAGATCATGCGGCAGATAGGGCGAGTCGCAGGGGGCCGTCACCAGGTACGGACTGGTGCAGTGGCTCAGGCCGGCCTGCAAGCCCGCCAGCGGGCCGGCAAAGTCAGGCTGCTCATCCGCCCAGACCGGATGCCCGAACGCCGCGTAGCTGCTCTGGTTGCGGTTGGCGTTGATGATCAGGCTGTTGACCTGAGGCGCCAGGCGCGCAATGACGTGCGCCACCATCGGCAGGTCATCGAGCAAGGCCAGGCCCTTGTCGACGCCGCCCATGCGCGTGCCGCGGCCGCCAGCCAGTATCAGGCCAGTGATGTTCTGCGCAACGGGAGCAAGGTCGGGATCGGTTTTCATGGCGTGACTTGGTCAACCGCCTATGTACGACATTTCCACTTTCTTGCGGGGGGATGCCAGCCCCTCGGTGTTTTGCGTCCGCAATTCAGAATAACGATCGTCACGTGCCCGCCACAACTGGCCGATTACGCTGGATATCTCCTGGTCGCTGCATTCGCTGCGCAACAGGGCGCGCAGATCGTGGCCGGCGCTGGCAAACAGGCAGGTGTACAGCTTGCCTTCGGTCGACAGGCGGGCGCGCGAACAATCGTGGCAAAACGCCTGGGTGACGCTGGAGATCAGGCCGATTTCGCCAATGCCGTCGGCGTAGCGCCAGCGCTGCGCGGTTTCGCCGAGGTAGTTGGCTGCCACCGGTTGCATCGGCAGTTCGGTCTGGATCAGTTGTGCTACTTCGGCAGAGGGCACTACTTCATCCATCTTCCAGCCGTTGGAGGCGCCCACATCCATATACTCGATGAATCGCAGGATATACGGCGTGTTCTTGAAGTAGCGCGCCATCGGCAGGATTTCCTGGTCGTTGACGCCACGCTTGACTACCATGTTGACCTTGATCGGCCCCAGCCCGACCTGATGTGCGACGTCTAGTCCGCGCAATACCTCGGAAACCGGGAAGTCGGCGTCGTTCATGCGTTGGAATATGTTTTCGTCGAGTGCATCCAGCGAGACGGTGACACGCTTGAGGCCGGCATCTTTCAACGCCTGCGCCTTTTTTGCCAGCAGCGAACCGTTGGTGGTCAGGGTCAGGTCGAGTTCCTTGCCATCGGGCGTTTTCAGGGCGCTCAGCATGGCGATCAGCGTCTCTATGTGCTTGCGCAACAAGGGCTCGCCGCCGGTCAGGCGGATTTTGTGGACGCCATGGGCGACGAACAAACTGGCCAGTCGTGTAATTTCTTCAAACGACAGTAATGCAGTATGCGGCAAGAATGCATAGTCCTTGTCGAACACTGCGCGTGGCATGCAGTAGACGCAGCGGAAGTTGCAGCGGTCGGTGACCGAGATGCGCAAGTCGTGTAGCGGCCGGCCCAGTTCATCGGCGATCAGGCCGGTCGGCGCTTCAAGGATAGAGGGCAAGGTCGGTGGCAGTGACGGCGGCAAAAAACTGCGGCTATCGATCAGCGGGATGACTTTTTTAGTCATGATGTGTGTCTGCAAAGGTGTGCAATGTCTTGGGGTGGTAACTTCTACAAGATACCATGAGCATCGTTTTTTGGCTGCAGCGGACCGAAGAACGCGGGCCGGTCCGGTTTTTCAAACAGGTGCAGACGTGACAAAGGGAGTCAGAGACTCCCTTTGTTTTATTGCCATCGCGTTACACCGCTAATAACTTGCGGTGAACCGTCAGCTTACGACTGTGAACGCTGGGTTTCGACTTGAACCAGCGGTTCGCTGGTTTGCGCCGGCAATGGCTTGCGTTCGCGTGGCACACGTGGTGCCGGAGCGATGCTTGCCGTTGCTTCCTGCGCCGCACGCAGTTTGCTTGGGTCGGTTGCCGCCAATGTCAGACCTGCTGCAGCCAGAACGCTTTGCAAATCTTCAACCTTAGGCGATGCCGATGTGCTCGGCACGGCTGTCTTGATGACGGCTGGCGCCTCAACTACAGGTGCCGGCGCAACAACTGGAGCAACTACCTGAGCCACCGGAGCCACCGTTTCAGTAACTACCGGAGCTGCGGTTTCGATTTGTGGCTCTGCTGCAGGTTGGCTGGCAGCGATAGCGGCTACTTCAGGCAGTACCAGTTGATCCGGTACGGCGACTGCTGCCGGGGCCGGAATAACGACTGGTTCAGGTTCGGCTGCAGGCGTTTCGACAACTGTTGCAACAACTGGTGCTGCAACCACTGGCTCATGGGCCGGAGCTGCTGCTACCGGCGTCACTTCGACTGCGACCGGAGCTGTTTCCTGTTGTGGTTCAACTTGCTGCGGGACCAGCGGTGCAGCGATTGCGTTCGACAACGCCGTCGGAGCAGGTGCTGCCTCAAATGCCGGAGCGCTCACTTCTTGCTGTGCAGGAACTGAGGAGGCCATCATCGGTACGCTGTGGCTGACCAGTGCGGCAGGCTCGGCATGAGCCGGAGCATTGTCCGCTGTTGTTGCAGATGCGGCAACAACAACGCTGGCTTCTGCCGTATCTGCTACTGCAGCGGCTTCGCCTGCTTCGACTTCATCGCTGCTACCTTCGGTCGTGCCTTCGGTGCTGTCACGATCGCGACGATTACGGTTACGGCCACCGCGACGACGACGACGACGTGGCTCTTCCTCTTGCTCGCCGGCTTTGACTTCGGTGCGTCCGCTATCGATTTCCGTTGTTTCAGCAGTATCGACAATCGCGGCTACAGCGACACCTGCAGTGGCGACTACACCACCCTTGAGCAAGGTGTCATCGACTTTTTCTTCGCTCAGGTTTTCCTTGCGATCTTCGCGTGGCGGACGCGGTGGGCGTTCGCTACGTTCGCGCCGGCCTTCATTGCGAGTTTCCGATTTGCTGTCGCCGGCGTCACGTTGCTCTCTCGGCTCTTTAGATTCGCGCGGAGGGCGTGGCAGACGTGCTTGCTGGTTTTTAGCTTCTTTGGCTTCTGCCGTCTCAACCACCGGTTTCCTGGCGGTATCGTCGCGTGCTTCCGATTTGCCTTCGCTGCCATCGCGATTGCGACCGCCACGATTACGGCCGCGCTGGCCACGATTGTTGCGATCGCCCCGGTCGCCGCGTTGTTGCGGGCCCTTGGCTTCGGCAGGTGCGGCAGGAGCTGCCACAGGCGCAGCTGGTTTGCTGAAGAAGAAGCCGAAGATCTTGCCGAGGAAGCCTGTTTCTGCAGGAGCGGCAGCCACGGCTGTCGGACGCGCTGCTGTTTCTGCTGGCTTGCGCTCGACGATAGGTGCCGGCTGGTCTGGCGTAATGCCCTTGACCACAGCTTCCTGACGCGGCTTGCCTTCTTCTTTTTGGGTTTTGTTGTAACCGATATCGGTATCGGCTTGCTCTGCCATGGCATAGCTTGCCTGGGTTTCTTCCAGGCGCGGATCGTCGTGCTTCAGGCGTTCCAGCTTGTAATGCGGGGTTTCCAGATGCTTGTTCGGGATCAGGATGATGCCGACCCGGTGACGGGTTTCGATCTTCAGGATCTCGCCGCGTTTTTCGTTGAGCAGGAAAGCAGCAACGTCGACTGGCGCCTGGACGTGGATCGCTGCCGAGTTTTCTTTCATCGCCTCTTCCTGGATGATGCGCAGGACTTGCAGGGCGGACGATTCTGTATCGCGGATGTGACCGGTGCCGTTGCAACGCGGGCAAGTCACATGGCTGCCTTCCGACAGCGACGGACGCAGGCGCTGGCGCGACAATTCCATCAGGCCGAAACGTGAAATCTTACCCATCTGGACGCGGGCGCGGTCATAGCGCAGTGCATCTTTCAGGCGGGTTTCGACTTCGCGCTGGTTCTTGGAGTTCTCCATGTCGATGAAGTCGATCACGATCAAGCCGCCGAGGTCGCGCAAACGTAATTGACGGGCAACTTCTTCCGCGGCCTCGCAATTGGTGTTGAATGCGGTGGTTTCGATGTCGCCGCCGCGAGTAGCACGCGCCGAGTTGACGTCCACCGAAACCAGGGCTTCGGTATGGTCGATCACGATCGCGCCGCCTGATGGCAGGGGCACGGTGCGCGAGTACGCGGTTTCGATCTGGTGTTCGATCTGGAAACGGGAGAACAGCGGCACATCGTCGCGGTAACGTTTTACGCGGTGTACCATGTCGGGCATGACGTGGGCCATGAACTGCTGGGCCTGGTCGTGGATTTCATCCGTATCGATCAGGATTTCGCCGATATCCGGTTGGAAGTAATCGCGGATCGCGCGGATCACCAGCGACGATTCCTGGTAAATCAGGAACGCGCCATTACCTTGCGTGCCGGCACCTTCAATAGCGCGCCAGAGTTGCATCAGGTAATTCAAATCCCATTGCAATTCATCAACGTTGCGGCCGATACCTGCAGTACGTGCAATCACCGACATGCCGTTTGGCAGGTCCAGCTTGTCCATTGTCTCGCGCAGTTCCTGGCGGTCTTCACCTTCGACGCGACGGGAAACACCACCACCGCGCGGGTTGTTAGGCATCAGGACCAGATAGCGGCCAGCCAGCGAAACGAAGGAGGTCAGGGCCGCGCCTTTGTTGCCGCGCTCTTCCTTTTCGACCTGCACCATGATTTCCTGGCCTTCGCGCAATGCATCTTTGATCGATGCGCTGCGAACGTCTACACCTTCTTTAAAGTAAGTGCGGGCAACTTCCTTGAACGGCAAAAAGCCATGACGCTCTTCACCGTAGTTGACGAAGCAGGCTTCCAGCGACGGCTCGATACGGGTAATCACACCTTTGTAGATATTGGACTTGCGTTGTTCGCGTCCGGTGGTTTCGATATCGATGTCGATGAGCTTTTGCCCGTCAACAATCGCCACGCGCAGTTCTTCTTGCTGCGTGGCATTAAACAACATGCGTTTCATTTTTCGCTCCGTGACCCTCGGGTCAATGCAATGGCGCTTAAGGATTGCTGTTCTTCAGCATTTCTGTCAGCGACAAAAAGTACAAGGATGTACGCGAGAACGGAGTGTCAGGGGGGAGAGAATTGCCTTGGTGTGTTTGCGCCAATCTACAAAGTAGGGCGCAGTGCACAGGCGCGGATGTAGTGCTGTCGCGGTACTGAAAAACTTTACTGAACGCTTTATTGAAAACCACCAGCGTGCACCGGTACAGCGTCTTGCGATTCGCGGAACGCGAGCACGACGCCTGGCGGTGAGCAGCTTGATAGAGCCAGATAAAGCATTGGTTTCAGTAAAAAATATACGACAAATTTATAAGCACTACATCAACCGGCGAGCTCGTCGCAATCGTAACGTCGTTACAATCGCATCGAGCTCGCCGGACTTTATCCTAATCATCCAGACATTCTTGTTCAGCATCCGTGCGCGTTATCCGATGACAACAACGGTGCGACCTTGACTCGCGCAGGGGTGATGCGTACACATTTCCCATCAAATTTGCAAATTGGCGAGGCTGATGGGCGCGCCCCTGTGTAGAATGGTCTTTTTATTCTTACACCAGCAACTGTTTTCTAACAATTGCAGAACAATTATATATTCAAAATGAAGGACTTAGCGAGATTTTCTGGAGGACGGGTTGAGACTCGTCCCAAGGCGCGGACACAGGCCGCGCCCAAGCATAAGGCCGAGCGTAATGTAGCCGTAAAGCAAGAGGCGTCGGCGCCGCCGCCACCGCCGCCACAAGCACTTGCCGTGCAGTTGTTGACTATCGGGGAAGAAGACGCCGGTCAACGCATCGACAATTTTTTGTTGCGTATTTGCAAAGGAGTACCGAAGAGCCACATTTATCGTGTGCTGCGCTCCGGTGAGGTCAGGGTTAACAAAGGCCGCATCGACCAGACTTACCGTTTGGTGGAAGGTGACGTGATCCGGGTGCCGCCGATCCGCATTGCTGAAAAGCAAGAAAAAGTGGTGCCGGGTGCGGAATTCAAGATATTGTTGGAAGACAATCATTTGCTGGTGATCGACAAGCCGGCTGGCGTTGCCGTGCATGGCGGTTCCGGCGTCAGTTATGGTGTCATTGAGCAACTTCGTGCGGCCCGTCCGCAAGCCAAGTTCCTGGAACTGGTGCATCGGCTGGATCGCGATACCTCCGGCATCTTGTTGTTGGCGAAGAAACGTTCTGCGCTAACCAATCTGCACGAACAGATGCGCGATGGAGATACGGACAAGCGCTACCTGGTGCTGGTGCACGGCGACTGGCAAAACGAACGCCAGCACGTCAAACTGGCCTTACATAAGTATACGGCGGGCGATGGCGAGCGCCGCGTGCGGGTGCAAGCCGACGGCCAGGCATCGCACACGATTTTCAACCTGATCCGTCGTTACGGTGATTACGCATTGCTTGAGGCCGAGCTGAAGACGGGGCGCACGCATCAGATCCGTGTCCATCTGTCGGCCAGCGGTTTTGCGATTGCGGGTGACGACAAGTATGGCGACTTTGCCTTGAACCGGGCTTTGCAGAAGGCAGACGGCCAGCGTATCGCCCTGAAAAGAATGTTTTTACATGCTTATCAGATTACTTTCGCCCATCCCGAAACGGGTAAGCCGGTAACCCTCAAGGCGCCGTTGCCGCCGGAATGCGAGAAATTCCTGAAGAGCCTCCCGAAAAATGTCCCTGAGGCAACATCGGAAGCCAAGGGCGATTAGAATATATCAGTTAGTATTTGTTTATCGGCTTGTCGATTTTGCTATCGGCGAGCGGCAACAGACAACAGCAACAGGAATTGGCAAAGGATTGTCAGGCAATATGGCACGAAAAAAATTTGACTTGATCGTATTTGATTGGGATGGCACCTTGATGGACAGTACGGCCATCATCGTGAAGTGTATTCAGGCGGCGGCCAGGGATCTGGGGCTGGCAATTCCGGATAACAAGGCAGCTTCGCATGTGATCGGGCTTGGTTTGGCGGAAGCGATGCAGGTGGCGATGCCGGGCCTGGAGCCTGGCCAGTATCCGCGAGTGGTAGAGCGTTATCGCTATCACTACCTGGCGCAAGACCAGGACCTCACCTTGTTTGACGGCGTACGTGAAATGCTGGCGGATCTGTCGCAGCAGGGTTATTTCCTGGCTATCGCCACCGGCAAGAGCCGGGTCGGGCTGAATCGCGCCCTGCACGAGACTAAATTGCTGTCGGTATTCGACGCTACCCGCTGTGCCGACGAAACTTTCTCGAAGCCGCATCCGGCCATGCTGCAGGAGTTGACCCGCGAGTTGGGGCAAGACCTGAAACGCACCGTGATGATCGGCGATACCACGCATGATCTGCAAATGGCTATCAATGCCGGCGCGGCGGGTATTGCGGTTGAATATGGCGCGCATCCTGCCAACGAACTGGATGTGCTGAAACCGTTGTTCAATGCAAGGTCGACGGTGGAACTGCATGCGTGGCTTAATGAGAACGCCTGAATCTATGCCATTGAATCCGGGCCGGCGAGTGGGCAACTGAGCGACGCACCGTGAATGATATCCGAATCCCCATCTGTGCTTCTTCTGCGCTGGCAGAGCGCGGCAAAGGCGTGCGCTTTGCAGTTACCGCCTGGGGGGAGGATGCGGTGGCGTTTGTCGTGCGCCACCACAATATCGTCCATGCTTACCTGAATCGTTGCGCGCATATTTCGCTGGAGCTGGACTGGAATGAAGGCGAGTTTTTCGAGTCCAGCGGTTTGTATCTGATGTGCGC
The DNA here is from genome assembly GCF_900113705.1 of Collimonas sp. OK307. Classification (GTDB taxonomy): domain Bacteria; phylum Pseudomonadota; class Gammaproteobacteria; order Burkholderiales; family Burkholderiaceae_D; genus Collimonas. The sequence continues at coordinate 101,445 of NZ_FOQI01000015.1, forward strand.
AACGCATGGCGCGGTGTATGAGCCGGAAACCGGGTACTGTGCCGGCGGCCCATGCCGCGGTGGCCGCTTGCACAAGATTATGGTTGAAGAAAGCAATGATCAGGTGTTCTGGATCCCTGATGAATACATACGGCCGGCAGTCGCCTGAGATTGCATGGCTGCCGTATTCAATAACGATTTCAGATAAACGAAGTGAGTGAACGCCATGAGCAATAACGAATTTGATAATGTGGGAGCTGCGGTGCCTGCTAAAAAAGAGGGTTGGGAGCGCGAAGTGCTGGAGAAGCTGGCGTTCGCTTCGTTGCGCGAGCAGCGCGCGCGGCGCCGCTGGGGTATTTTCTTCAAGCTGGCTTTTCTTGGCGTGATCGGTTTCGCGTTTTGGCTCGGCATGAACTATGAAGGTTCGGATACGCAAACCGTCGGTGCGCATACTGCGTTGGTGAAGATCAACGGTGCGATCGAATCGGAAGGTAACGGTTCAGCCAGCGTGGTGGTGCCGGCGCTTGATAATGCTTTTGCCGCAGACGATTCGGTCGGCGTGATATTGCGCATCAACAGTCCTGGAGGCAGCCCGGTGCAGGCCGGCATCATCAATGATGAAATCGCTCGCTTGCGCAAAGAGTATCCGAACAAGCCGCTGTACGTAGTGGTCGATGAGATGTGCGCGTCCGGCGGTTATTACATCGCTGCTGCGGCCGATAAGATCTACGTCAATAAAGCCAGTATCGTCGGCTCGATCGGCGTGCTCATGGATGGCTTCGGCTTCACCGGATTGATGGATAAGGTAGGTGTCGAGCGGCGCTTGCTGACTGCTGGCGAGAACAAGGGTTTCCTCGATCCGTTTAGTCCGATGAGCGCTACCCAGAAGGGGTATGCGCAAACCATGCTGGCGGAAATCCATCAGCAGTTTATCGATGTCGTGCGCAAGGGCCGTGGCGCGCGCCTGAAAGAAACGCCGGAAATTTTTTCCGGCCTGTTCTGGAGCGGCTCCAAGGCGATCGAGATGGGTCTCGCGGATGGTTATGGAACAGTGGACAGTGTTGCGCGCGATGTCTTGAAGCAGGAAGATATTGTCGATTACACCAAGAGCGAAGGTTTGCCTGACCGTTTGCTGAAAAAATTCGGCGTGGCGATGGGCGGCGGTGTGGTGCAGTCTCTGGTTGGCAGCGTCAAGCCAAGTTTGCGTTGAGTTTAAGTCAAGAGCCTGCTCGTGCAACATTGCGAGCGCGCTTTGAAGGCGATATCAAAGTGGAAACCGATTCAATATCGATTCGAAATCGACATATCGTAATACCTTAATTCGCCTTGTATCTTCGCGATCCTGTTGTATATTGAAGTGACTCGAGGAATAGCGAACGGAGGAGGCGATTATAGATATAGTTAAATCGTTGGCCACTCAGTTGCAATTGTTTCGGTAGCAAAAAGTCGCGCCATTGCAATACAACCCCTTGCATTGACGTAGTACATTTGCTGCTGGACAAACCACCGCATCACGGATGCGGCACCGAGAAGTTTTCGACTTCTCAACATAATGTCTTTCGAGACAGGCAAGTACGACGACGGCGCAACACCGTCGTCGTTTTGCATTTTGCGCGCGGAAATCATTGTGCGTGAAACTACAGAACGTCTATCTGGCAACTATTGAGCAAGGAACAGGAACACAGTTGGCTTCTTGTGAAAGTCCGGATGTTTGCCGGCCGCCAGGGCCGCCTTCCATTTGGCCGCGGTCTGGGTCCTGATGGTTTCGGAGGACAAGGTCAGATCGGTGGCCACGCAAATCAGCGTGCTGGCTTGACAGGCGTTAGCCAGTGCTTCCAGAAATGCGCTATTGCGATATGGCGTTTCAATGAACAATTGCGTCTGCTGTTCCTGGCGCGAGCGTAACTCCAATGCCTTGATGCGTTTGTTGCGCTGTTCGGCGTCGGTGGGCAGGTAACCATTGAAGGCAAAACTCTGGCCGTTAAGGCCGCTACTCATGACTGCTAGCAACAGCGATGACGGGCCAACCAATGGCCGCACCTGAATCCCGTGTGCATGGGCCAGCCGTACCAGATTGGCGCCGGGGTCGGCGACTGCAGGCACTCCCGCTTCTGAGATCAGGCCAGCGTCCTGGCCGGCCAGGATCGGCGCCAGCAACGCCGGTAATGCGGTGCTGGCAGTGTTGACGTTGAGCTCGGCGATTTGAATTTCTTGCAATGGCTTGGCCAGCGACCGGGCGGCATCGATCAATTTCAAGAAGGCGCGTGTCGTCTTTGCATTTTCTGCGATGAAGTAATCCAGCCGGGCGGTGAGTGCCTGTACTTCAAGCGGAATAACGGCTGACAGCCCGGTAGCCGGAGGCTGCGCCGACGTGGCTTCGCTCTGGCCTAGTGTGTTGGGGATTAAATACAGAATACCTGGCATGTCGGTCTATCTTATGAAAAATGGGAAGGCGGCGCGGCGCAGCATACCGGTCAGTGCGATTAATGGCAAACCGGTCAGGGCAGTCGGATCGGTGCTTTCGATTTTTTCCAGGATGGCGATGCCCAGTCCTTCATTTTTTGCGCTGCCGGCGCAATCGTAAGGTTGTTCGATGCGCAAGTAGGCATCCAGTTCGGCATCGGGCAGGTCGCGGAAAGTGACGAAGGTCTGGATATTTTCTATCTGCGCTGCTTGTCCGGCCTGGCTCTGCCGGCTATCCCACAAGCACAGGGCGGTATGGAATATGACGCGGCGGCCGCGCATCTTCCGCAGTTGCGCCAAGGCATTTTCGTGGTTGCCGGGTTTGCCGATCTGCTCGCCATCCAGCGTGGCAACCTGATCCGAGCCGATCACCAGCGCATTTGGCGCTGCCAGCGCCACTGTGCGGGCCTTTTCCAGCGCCAGGCGCAAGGCGGTGGCTTCCGGATTTTCGCCGGGGCGTGGCGTTTCGTCGATATCCGGCACCACCACCTCAAATGGCATCTGTAGCCGGGAAAGCAATTCTTTGCGATATTTTGAGCTGGAGCCGAGGATCAGGCGCGGCAGGGATGGGGTTGCGGGTGCTGCGGAGGAAGTCGTTTGTTGTAAAGAAGCCATGGTTTTCGTTAATTGAACGATTGCCCAACAATAAAATGCCGAGAAAGTGCGGAAATCACGCTAACACTTTGACGAATAAGGGAAAAGGCTGTTATTATCGCAGGTTTTCCGGGTCCGGCTAGACTATGAGTGCTTTTGTAATCGACGCGTTTGAGTATTCGCGCCATAAAGAGCGCCGTGAAGGCGAAATCGCCGTGGCTGACTTGAGTCGCCTGGCTGATGAATCGGCAGACCGCTCCGGCACTCTGCATTGGGTTCTGGTTGGCGGTGTCGATAACTTGGGGCATCCCCAGTTGACGATGTCGGTAACAGGCTCGATCAAGATCATGTGCCAGCGCTGCTTGACGCCGTTTGCCTTCGATATCGATGCGGAATCCGTGTTGGTGTTGGCAAAAGATGAAGAAAGTGCAGATGCAATCGATGCGCTTCTTGATAATGACGAAATCGATGTCATCGTCGGCACTAAATCACTGAATATCGTTGAATTGATTGAGGATGAGGCTTTACTGGCCTTGCCGCTGTCGCCCAAGCATCCGGTTTGCCCGGACCAGTCTGCACTGGATGGGCTGAAAAGCAGCAAAAAAGAATCGCCGTTCGCGATGCTAAAGAATTTGAAGTAGCAGTAATTGCAATAGATGTAAATTGCGGTAATAAGGAATTGCGGTAAATTTGTTGCGCTGATTTTCACATGAATGTGATTCCGTGTGACTAAGGTGTGGCAATAGGTAGTAAAATCCGCGCACAAACGCGGCAGGAATATCCAGCCTTTCCCTGTTCTGAGGGTTGGATATGTTAAACTTTAAGATCTTAAGAAAGCAGGAGTTATCATGGCAGTTCAACAAAATAAGAAGACCCCATCGAAGCGCGGCATGCACCGTGCCCACGATTTTCTGGTTGCACCTCCGCTGGCTATCGAGCCAACGACCGGTGAAACACATCTGCGTCACCATATCAGCCCGAACGGCTTTTACCGTGGCCGTAAAGTGTTGAAGACCAAGAACGACGAGTAATTAATACTTGTTCTTGCGATGCAGGGTGAAGGCGGCGCGATGAGTTTTACTCAGCAGCGCCGTTTTTGTATGCAGAATAGACTGAATATATCCTTGCGTCATTTTGAATCGCGCCCAATCTGCCTCATAATACGGCTTAGAGTAGGCACTGAATCAAAACAATGACAATCAAAATTTCTATCGACTGTATGGGTGGTGATCACGGCCCATCGGTTACCGTTCCTGCTGCTATTTCATTTGCCAATCGCGAGCCTGAGGCTGAGTTGGTATTGGTTGGTCTCGAAGACGAAATTCGGGCGCAACTGAAAAAGCACAGGGCGAGTTCCCATCCGCGTTTATCGGTGCAGCATGCATCCGAAGTGGTGACGATGGATGACTCCATCGAAACTGCATTACGCCGTAAAAAAGATTCCTCAATGCGTGTCGCCCTGCGTCTGATTAAAGACCAGCAGGTGCAGGCTTGCGTCTCGGCGGGTAATACCGGCGCCTTGATGGCGGTTTCCCGTTATTTGCTCAAGACTTTGCACGGCGTCGACCGCCCTGCCATTTGCACCCTTCTTCCCAATCAAAAAGACCGTCCGACGTACATGCTCGACCTGGGCGCGAACGTTGACTGCGAAGCCCTGCATCTGCATCAGTTTGCGTTGATGGGATCGGCCCTGGTATCGGCCATGGAAGGCAAGCCGATGCCGACAATCGGTTTGCTCAATGTCGGCGAAGAAGATATCAAGGGCAATGAAGTGGTCAAGCAGACCGCGGCATTACTGCGCGCGGATCACGAAAAAGGTATCCTGAATTTCTACGGCAATGTCGAAGGCAATGACATTTTCGAAGGTACTACCGACATCGTCGTCTGCGATGGTTTTGTCGGCAATGTCACGCTCAAGGCTTCCGAAGGCCTGGGGCGTTTCGTCAAGACGGTATTGACGACCGAATTCAAGAGCGGCATTTTGAACATGTTGGGCGCAGTCATCGCTCGCGGCGCAATCAAAGCGATCTCGCGCCGCCTGAATCCGTCGCGTTATAACGGCGCCAGCCTGCTTGGCTTGCGCGGGCTGGTTTTCAAGAGCCACGGCAGTGCCGATGCATATGGTTACGAATGGGCCATACAGCGCGCATTCGATGCAGCCAAATATGATGTATTGTCTCGTATTGCGACCACGATTGCGGAGCTGATGCCGCAAGCCGATATCGCCTCCAGGCCGGCGGATGCCGGTGCGGGTGGCGCGTCCGGTGAAATCGTTAATACTGAATTAACCCAACAAAAGACAGCATGACTACATTTAGCAAAATTGTCGGCACCGGCAGCTATTTGCCACCGAAGCGGGTAACCAACCAGGAGCTCACCGAGCAGCTCGCCGCGAAGGGGATCGAGACATCCCATGAATGGATTTTTTCCCGTAGCGGCATCGCAGCGCGCCACTATGCTGAAGCGGATGTGCAATCCAGCGATCTCGCCGTGGCCGCCGCCAAACAGGCGCTGGACATGGCTCGCATGCAGCCCGAAGATATCGACCTGATCATCGTCGCCACTTCAACCCCGGACCATTTCGGCGGTTTCCCGAGTACTGCCTGCGTAGTGCAGCAAAAGCTCGGCATCACCAATGGCGGCGCAGCCTTTGATGTACAGGCGGTGTGCAGCGGGTTTGTGTACGCGGTATCGATCGCGGACAGCTTTATCAAGACCGGCACCCACAAGAACGTATTGGTGATCGGCACCGAGGTTTTTTCGAAGATCCTGAATTTTGAAGATCGCACCACCTGTGTCTTGTTTGGCGATGGCGCCGGCGCGGTGGTCATGACCGCTTCCTCCGAACCTGGCATCCTTGCCACCAAGCTGCATGCCGATGGCCGTCATAAAGACATACTGTGCGTGCCCGGCAAGGTGAGTGCTGGTGCGGTTGAGGGCAGTGCCTTCTTGTATATGGATGGCCAGGCAGTCTTCAAGCTGGCAGTGTCGGTATTGGAAAAAGTCGCCAATGAGACTTTGCGGATTGCCGGCATGTCGGCTTCCGAGATCGACTGGCTGATTCCGCATCAAGCCAACATCCGCATCATGCAAAGCACCGCGCGCAAGCTGGGCCTGGATCCCGAGCGCATGGTGGTGACGGTCGACCAGCATGGCAATACCTCGGCGGCGTCGATTCCGCTGGCGCTGGACCAGGCGGTACGCGATGGCCGCGTCAAGCCTGGCCAGAATGTCATGATGGAAGGTGTGGGCGGCGGCTTTACCTGGGGCGCTATCTTGGCGCGCATGTAAAACAATAGGCCAGACATAAGCAGCGACATAAGTCACGCATAGGCGCTTTAACGTCTATCCGGCAGGTTGCTGCCAGACCGCGGCTATATATCCAGCGTGTGTTTAACAAATTTGATACCCAATTAGGTAAGGCATGAATAAATTCGCATTTGTTTTCCCGGGCCAGGGTTCGCAGGCCATTGGCATGTTGAACGGTTTTGCCGATAACCCGGTGGTAAAAGACACGGTTGCAGAAGCTTCGGAAGCGCTGCAGTTCGATCTCGGCAAACTGATTGCCGAGGGGCCGAAAGAAGAACTGGATCTGACCACCAATACCCAGCCGGTCATGTTGACCGCGGCAGTTGCCTGTTACCGCGCGTGGCTGGCGGCTGGTGGTAAAGCGCCATCGCTGGTGGCTGGTCACAGCCTGGGTGAGTATTCGGCGCTGGTAGCCGCCGGCGTGATTGCGTTCAGGGATGCCGTGCCGCTGGTACGTTTCCGTGCGCAAGCCATGCAGCAAGCGGTGCCGGTCGGGCAGGGCGGCATGGCCGTCATCCTCGGTTTGTCGGATGAAGATGTGCGTGCAGTCTGCCTGGCAGCTGCGCAGGGTGAAGTCGTCGAGGCGGTGAATTTCAATGCGCCGGCACAAGTGGTGATCGCCGGTCATAAAGCGGCGATTGAGCGCGCTTGTGTGGTCGCGAAAGAAAAAGGCGCAAAACGTGCCTTGCCATTGCCGGTATCGGCCCCATTTCATTCCTCGTTGTTAAAGCCTGCATCCGATCGTTTGCGTGAATACATGCAAGACCTGAGTTTCGCAGCGCCGCAGATCGCGTTGATCAATAACGTCGATGTGGCCATCGTGAGCGACCCTGAAGCCATCAAGAATGCGCTGGTGCGGCAAGCGGCCAGCCCGGTGCGTTGGGTGGAAACGGTGCAAAAAATTGCAGCCGAAGGTATCGCGCATGTGGTTGAATGCGGTCCGGGCAAGGTTCTTGCTGGTTTGACCAAACGTATTAACGATACCTTGATCAGCGATATGATTGTCGATCAGGCATCGCTGGATAAAATGTTGGAGACTTTGAAGTGACTATACAAAATACAGACTCACAGAATTTGGTCGGGCAGGTGGCTTTGGTCACCGGCGCCTCGCGCGGAATCGGCCGGGCTATCGCATTGCAATTGCTCCAGCGCGGCGCCAAGGTGATTGGCACCGCAACCTCCGAAGCGGGTGCAGCGGCGATCACAGAGTATATGGAAGCCAGCCAGCCGGGCCAGGGGCGCGGTATTGTGTTGAATGTGAATGACGCTGCCGGTTGTGCGGCGGCAGTCGAGTTGACGCAGAAGGAATTCGGCGGCCTGTCGATCCTTGTCAATAATGCCGGCATTACCCAGGATCAACTGGCAATGCGCATGAAGGACGAGGAATGGGATGCTGTCATCGCCACCAACCTGACCGCTGTAGCGCGTTTGTCGCGCGCGGTCCTGCGTGGCATGATGAAAGCCAAGCACGGCCGTATCATCAATATCACCTCGGTAGTCGGTTCGGCTGGCAATCCGGGGCAAATGAACTATGCTGCGGCCAAGGCCGGCGTATCCGGCATGAGCAGGGCGCTGGCGCGCGAGATCGGCAGCCGCAACATTACGGTCAATTGCGTAGCGCCCGGTTTTATCGATACCGATATGACCAAGGACCTGGGCGAGCAGCAGCACGCTGCATTGCTGCAACAGATTCCGCTGGGACGGCTGGGTGCTGCAGATGATGTGGCAGCGGCTGTGGTTTTCCTGGCATCGCCACAAGCCAGCTATATCACGGGCACTACTTTGCACGTGAATGGCGGCATGTACATGAGCTAAAACGGACGTGCAGTTCCGGGCTTATATCAGAGTTAAATCAGACTTAAATGTAAGTAGTACCATTTAGTACCAATTTAGAAGCTTTTGACATAGTTTTGTTAAATCTTAAAGACTAATGTCGAAAGTAAATTTTCAATGCGCAAACCTGCTAAAATGCGCGCACTTTCTGTAACCTAATGGAGGCATCACATGTCCGATATCGAACAACGCGTTAAAAAAATCGTCGCTGAGCAACTGGGCGTCGCAGAAGCTGACATCAAGATCGAATCGTCGTTTGTTAACGATCTGGGTGCTGACTCACTCGACACAGTTGAACTGGTGATGGCACTGGAAGATGAGTTCGAAATGGAAATTCCTGACGAACAAGCTGAAAAAATTACTACAGTGCAACAAGCTATTGATTACGCTAAGGCCCACGTTAAGGCTGCCTAAGCAAGCTTTGAATGTATCCAGGAGAACCGCTTGAGCCGCACACGTGAACGCCGCGTTGTGATAACTGGCCTGGGTTGCATTTCACCGGTCGGCAATACGATTGCCGATGCGTGGAATGCGATTATCTCAGGCAAATCAGGGATCGCAGCCATCACCAAGTTTGACGCCACCGCTTTTTCCACGCGTTTTGCGGGAGAAGTGAAGGGCTTCAATATCGAAGATTACATTCCTGCCAAAGAAGCACGGCATATGGATACTTTTATCCACTATGGCATGGCGGCAGGGATGCAGGCGATGCAAGACAGTGGCCTGGAAGTAACTGAAACTAATGCTGAGCGGATAGGCGTCATCATCGGCTCCGGCATTGGTGGTTTGCCTTTGATCGAAGAAACGCATGCCGAACTGACCGCTCGCGGTCCGCGCCGGATTAGCCCTTTCTTCATCCCGGCATCGATCATCAACATGATTTCAGGCAATCTGTCGATCAAATACGGTCTTAAAGGACCGAATCTGGCGATCGTGACTGCTTGTACTACAGGTTTGCATTGTATCGGTGCTGCCGGCCGCATGATTCAGTACGGCGACGCCGATGTGATGATTGCCGGCGGTGCGGAGTCCAGCGTGTCGCCGTTGGGCGTTGGCGGTTTTGCGTCAGCGCGCGCATTGTCGTCGCGTAATGACGATCCCGCCACGGCTTCGCGTCCGTGGGACAAGGATCGGGACGGTTTCGTATTAGGTGAGGGCGCCGGTGTGCTGGTGCTCGAAGAATACGAACATGCCAAGGCGCGCGGCGCCAAGATTTATGCGGAACTGCTTGGCTTCGGCATGAGCGGCGATGCTTATCACATGACTGCTCCTAGCCTGGATGGCCCGCGTCGTTGCGTCGGCAATGCCTTGCGCGATGCCGGCGTCAACGCCGACCAGGTGCAATATCTGAATGCGCATGGTACTTCGACACCATTGGGCGACAAGAATGAAACGGAAGCGATCAAGGCCGCTTTCGGTGATCATGCTTATAAGCTGGTGGTGAATTCGACCAAGTCGATGACCGGACATCTGTTGGGTGGCGCCGGTGGACTGGAGTCGGTATTTACAGTGTTGGCTCTGCATAATCAAATCTCGCCGCCGACGACCAATATTTTCAATCAAGATCCTGAATGTGATCTTGATTACTGCGCCAACACGGCACGGGACATGAAAATAGACATCGCAGTCAAAAATTCATTCGGCTTTGGCGGCACGAATGGCACCCTGGTTTTTGGCAAAATTTAAAATTTTGCAACAGGCTTCGAACCGGTCTCTGTCGAGACCGGTTCGAATTTCGCTTTAACTTCTCATGATGTCGATCGCCCTGTCTGCCGTTATCCGGCCATCCAAGGTGATGTCTGCGCTGGTGAGTTTGCAGTGTCTGCTGGCCGGCTCGGTTGGCATCCTGATTGCCGTTGGTGCTGTAGGCGATTTACCGTTATCCGAGCGCCTTGCTCTGGCCGCGCTGTGTTTGTCGGCGGCTATTTACGGCATAACGCGCTACACTCGTAGCAGGCAAGCAGTTCAAATCAATATTTCCGGAAACGGCCATATCAGACTTGTCGATGTGGCAACGGTCAAGGCCGTACCTGCCGCGAAACAGACACCATTACGAGTGAAGTTGCTTGAAGGCACCACTCTCTGGTCACATTTACTGCTGCTGCGCCTTCGATTGGATAGCGGCTCGGTCCGAACAATCGCTATACTGCCTGATAGCGTTTCTAATGATGCTTTCAGAAGATTATCCGTGGCATGCCGCTGGATTGCGTCGCGCACGGATAAAACAGGGCTCGTTGGGTTAGATAATGAATAAGCATTTTCTTGAACTTTTGTCATTGCTTACTATCTATTCCGGCACCCTAATGCAGGTCGCAACAAAACAAGGGAATGGGGATTGACGACAGAACGCGAAATTGATCAACTGCTTGTCGAGCGCGTACAGCGTGGCGATAAGAAGGCGTTCGAGCTCTTGGTTATTAAATACCAACGCAAGCTGATGCGTCTTGTGTCGCGGCTGGTACGCGATCAGGCAGAAGCTGAGGATGTTGTGCAGGAAGCCTTTATCAAGGCGTACCGGGCACTGCCTCAGTTTAGGGGCGACTCGGCCTTTTATACCTGGCTGTATCGGATTGGCATAAATACTGCTAAGAATTATTTGGTGACCCAGGGACGCAGGGCGCCCACCTCAACTGAAGCAAATTCTGAAGAAGCAGAAACTTTTGACGATGGCGAGCAACTAAGGGATATAAACACCCCGGAATCTTTGCTGGCCACCAAGCAGATAGCGCAAACCGTGAACACTGCAATGGAGGCTTTGCCGGCGGAGTTGCGTACGGCGATTACCTTACGTGAGATAGAGGGTTTGAGTTATGACGAGATTGCTGAGGCAATGGGATGTCCGATAGGAACGGTGCGCAGTCGGATATTTAGGGCACGGGAAGCTATCGCAGATAAGTTGAGGCCATTGCTGGATACGGCCATCGACAAACGTTGGTAAAACGTAAAAAAAGATAGTGGTTTTTCGGGAACGAAGGGGTTGGCCTGGTTTTAAGGTGACATATGAATACCAAAGATATAACCCAAGAGCAGATTTCTGCCTTGGCTGACGGTGAGTTGTCCAATGCCTATGTGGATATGGCAATGGCTGCTTTGCGTCAGACTGAAGGTCGCGACACATGGGACGTCTATCACCAGATAGGCGACATCATGCGTTCGGATGATATGGCGTTGACCATGAGTCCGGATTTTTTCAGCCGCATGTCGGCGCGCTTAGACGCTGAGCCTGCAATTATTGCTGCGCCCCTGGCCGCCACTTTGCAGCCTGCCGAGCGTCATGCTGTCGGTGGCGGCCAGTCTATGCGCTTTGGCATCACGGGCGGCGTCGGGCGTTCCATCAAACGCTTTGCCTTGCCTGGCATGGCTGCTGCGGCCGTAGCGGCAGCGGCTTTCATCATCACGCCGCAAACGGCGGTGGTCGGCGGCCCGGCGTCCAATGGGGCGGCAACGTCGCAACTGGCCCTGGCTTCGGCATCTGCAGTCGGCGACGATCACGCCGTCACACGTAACGGAGAAGTGTTACGGGACCCACGGATGGATGAATATCTGGTGGCGCATCAACGTTTCTCTCCTTCCCTTTATAGCGCTGCGCAATACGCACGGCCGGCCACATACGCACCTGATGCTAATAACTAACATGCGGCAGACGCGGGTCTTGCTAGGAGTTGTTCTGTCGCTGGTCATGGTGCTTTCCGCGCAAGCGGAAAGCACCGATGGCGCAAATGCGGCTGCAAATGCAGCCGACAAGCAGGAGGCGCAGACGCTGCTGAAAAAAATCCAGTCGGCGGCGCAAAGACTGAGTTATTCCGGTACTTTCATCTATCAGCAGGCAAACCAGATACGCACGTCGCGTATTACGCATATGCTGGATGGCCGGAATGAAATAGAAAAATTGGAAATCCTCGATGGCCAGCCGCGCGAATATATCCGGCGTAACGAGGATGTCACCTGCTATATGCCGGAGGTTAAAACCAAGATAGTCGAGAGGCGCGTCACACAAGACGGTTTTCCTGCCATTTTGGCGGCGCTGCCGGCCGACCTGACCGATTATTACAATGTAAAAATGGGCGAGACCGGGCGGGTCGCCGGTTTTGATTGCCAGGCCGTGCTGCTGGAACCCAGGGACAATATGCGTTATGGTTACAAGCTATGGGCAGAGAAAAAATCCGGCTTGTTGTTGCGGGCGCAAACGCTGAACGGCAAGAATGAAATCATCGAGCAGATTTCGTTTACCCAAGTCGCCATCGGCAATATCGACCACAATCTATTGAAGCCGAGCTTTGGCAACACCAATGCGTGGCATACCGAAAGCAGCGTAATCAATCCCTCCAATCTGAACGAGTGGACAGTTACCGGCATGCCTCCGGGTTTCAAGAAAGTACGCGAACTCAAGCGTATGGTGGCGGATGCGCCGGCCGCGAAGAGCGCTCCCGGTACGCCGGTAACGCGGCGCGAAGTTTCGCAGCTGATTTTTTCAGACGGGCTGGTGGCGATTTCCATATTTATCGAACCAGGCAGTCAAAGCCGTACCGAAGGATCCTTGCAGCAGGGAGCATTGAATATCGTGGGTAAGCGCCAGGGGGAATACTGGTTGACGATTGTTGGCGATGTGCCGCCGGCGGCAATGCGGCAGGTGGCGAATTCGATTGAACTCAAAAACAAATAAAACTTATATGACTATGAAAACGGCAAATCCGGTTCGTTACGTTTTGTCTGCAATGGTTGTTGGTGTCGTTGGCGTCACATCAGCTCTTTTTGTTCCTGTCGTGATTGGCATCGGCCCCCAGGCGATCGCTGCACCGGTATCCGGATTGCCGGACTTTACCGATATCGTCGAAAAAACCGGCCCTGCAGTGGTCAATATCCGCACCACGGAAAAAGTCAAAACCGGTTCCGGCCAGGGGGATTCAGACGATCCTAGCGACGCCGAAATGCAAGATTTCTTCCGTCGTTTTTTTGGTGTTCCGGTTCCCAACACGCCGCGCCCGCAGGCCCCGGCCCCGCGCGGCCGCAAGGCTGAGCCCAAGCCGCAGGAAGAAGTGCCGCGCGGCGTAGGTTCCGGTTTCGTGATTTCGGCCGACGGCTATGTCATGACCAATGCGCACGTAATCGACGGCGCCAGCGAAGTGTATGTAACGCTGACCGACAAGCGCGAATTCAAAGCCAAGGTGATCGGCGCGGATACGCGCAGCGACGTCGCCTTGTTGAAAATCGACGGCGCCAACTTGCCACGCTTGACGATCGGCGATTCCGACAAGATCAAGGCCGGCGAATGGGTGTTGGCGATCGGTTCGCCGTTCGGCCTGGAAAATACTGTGACTGCCGGCATCATTTCGGCGAAAGCGCGCGATACCGGCGACTACCTGCCCTTGATCCAGACCGACGTCGCCGTCAATCCCGGTAATTCCGGCGGCCCGTTGATCAATATGCGTGGCGAAGTGGTTGGCATCAACTCGCAAATCTACAGCCGCTCCGGCGGCTTCATGGGAATTTCGTTTGCGGTGCCGATTGATGAAGCCATGCGCGTGTCGGACCAGTTGAAAACAACCGGCAAGGTGACGCGCGGCCGAATTGGCGTGCAGATCGGCGAAGTGACCAAAGATGTGGCCGAGTCGCTGGGCTTGCCTAAAGCTGAAGGCGCCCTGGTCGCCAGGGTCGAGGCTGATGGCCCGGCCGCCAAGGCTGGCTTGCAGGCTGGCGACATCATCTTGAAATTCAACGGTGTGGCAATTGAGAAGGCTAACGACTTGCCGCGCCTGGTTGGCAATACCAAGCCAGGAGCGCGCGGTACGATCAGCGTCTGGCGCAAGGGTAGCAGCCGCGACTTCCCGATCGTGATCACGGAACTGGCGGCCGATAAAATCGCCCCGGATGACGCTCCGAAGCCGAAGAAGGAGCCGCAGGTTGCCAATGCGCTTGGCCTGATCGTCAGTGATTTGACCGACGCCAAAAAGAAAGAGTTGGGCATCGATGCTGGCGTGTTGGTCGAGTCGGCCGAAGGTAGCGCGGGCCGGGTCGGTTTGCGTGCCGGCGACGTGGTGCAACGCTTGAACAATACCGATATCAAGGACGCCAAGCAGTTCAACGCACTGGTCGCCAAGCTGGAGCCGAAGAAAATGGCTGTGCTGCTGGTACGTCGCGGCGAGTCGTCGCAATTCGTACCGCTGCGCCCAGGCAACTGATCGCGCTATTCGTTGTTGTCCGGAGCTGCAGGCCCTGGGCCTGCAGCTTTTTGTTTTTGCCGGTCTTGGCTTGCCAGGCTATGTCTTCAGAGGTTGCGGAGCATTCATGTCAAAAATTTACTTCACGCTGTATAGCCGATCCTACTGTCATCTTTGCGAAGACATGTTGCAGGCGCTATTGGCTTTGCGAGCACCTGGTGAAAGTGATGCGGGCTGGTTTGACGTAGAAGTGATTGATGTCGACGATCATCCCGATCTGGTGGCTAAGTACGATGAGCTGGTGCCGGTACTTTCAGGAAGCAAAGATGGCGGCGTATCGATGCAACTTTGTCATTATTTTCTTGATGTTGAATCGGTAAAGAAATTTTTAAGCGAAGACGACTGAGTTGCTCTAGTCCAGGCATCGGCATATAAATGCAAATATGGCATTTATATTTTCCAAATTGCAATAAAAACTCATATACTCCCGCCAGGAAAGATAAAAAGAGACTCTTATGGCCCATGCTTTAAGGTGCTTTTAAGATACTTATAGGAGTATGTAGATGAACCGCTTTCCCAGTTATACTGGAAGGCAATATCTTCAGCCCTTTGATTTGTCGGTTTTCCCCTCTGAAATCCGGTAAAATGGCGGCACTGAATAACCTGTCATAAAAGGCGCTTGCCTGGGACACTAGTGCAGTGTTTCGCACCTGTCGGCACATAAAAGTTCGTCTTTTTGCCCCATACGTCGTTGCGCATCCTCGCGATAGTTCACTATCGCTCCGGCGCGCGTCTAGTCTGGAACAAAAATCCTTTACTTTTATTCGTGCCGCCAAATACGAACACTACACTGCGCCCGGCTCAGAGCGCCTTTTTTGTAATCGCGTCTGTCAATGAACAACATCCGTAATTTCTCCATCATCGCCCACATCGACCACGGTAAATCTACCCTGGCGGACCGTATCATCCAATCTTGCGGCGGCTTGTCCGATCGTGAGATGGGGGCGCAGGTACTCGACTCAATGGATATTGAGCGCGAGCGCGGCATTACGATCAAGGCTCAGACCGCGGCGCTGTCCTACAAAGCGCTGGATGGCCAGATTTACAATCTGAACCTGATCGATACGCCTGGTCACGTCGACTTCAGCTACGAAGTCAGCCGCTCGCTGTCCGCCTGCGAAGGCGCGCTGCTGGTGGTCGATGCTTCGCAAGGCGTGGAAGCCCAGACCGTGGCCAACTGCTATACCGCGCTGGATCTCGGCGTGGAAGTGGTGCCGGTACTGAACAAGATCGACTTGCCTTCTGCCGATCCGGATAACGCGATTGCTGAAATCGAAGACGTGATCGGGATCGATGCCCACGACGCGGTGCATTGTTCGGCCAAGACCGGGCTGGGCGTGCGCGAAGTGCTGGAGTCGCTGATTGTCAAAGTGCCGCCGCCGAAGGGCGATCCGGACGCTCCTTTGCAGGCGCTGATTGTCGATTCCTGGTTCGATAACTACGTCGGCGTCGTGATGCTGGTGCGTATCAAGAACGGTACTTTGCGTCCTAAGGACAAGATCCTGCTGATGGCCACCGGTTCCCAGCATCTGACCGAAAGCGTCGGCGTGTTCACGCCTAAATCGCAGTCGCGCGAATCGCTGTCCGCCGGCCAGGTGGGCTTCATCATCGCGGGCATCAAAGAATTGAAGGCAGCCAAGGTTGGCGATACGGTAACGCTGGCGTCGAAGCCTGCCGCCGAAGCGTTGCCTGGTTTTAAAGAAGTGCAGCCGCAGGTGTTTGCCGGCTTGTTCCCGGTCGAAGCGAACCAGTACGATGCGCTGCGCGACTCGCTGGAAAAACTCAAGCTGAACGACGCTGCCCTGCAATACGAACCTGAAGTGTCGCAAGCGCTGGGCTTCGGCTTCCGCTGCGGCTTCCTCGGCTTGCTGCACATGGAAATCGTCCAGGAACGGCTCGAGCGCGAGTTCGACATGGACCTGATCACCACCGCACCTACGGTGATTTACGAAGTGGTAAAGCGCGATGGCACCATCATGCTGGTGGACAATCCATCGAAGATGCCCGATCCGTCCAATATCGAAGAAGTGCGCGAGCCGATCGTCACGGTCAATTTGTACATGCCGCAAGAGTATGTGGGCTCGGTGATCACACTGTGCACCCAGAAGCGCGGCATGCAGATCGACATGAGTTATCACGGCAAGCAAGTCAAGCTGACCTATGAAATCCCGATGGCCGAGGTGGTGCTCGATTTCTTCGATCGCCTGAAATCGACATCGCGCGGTTATGCCTCGATGGACTACGAGTTCAAGGAGTACCGCTCGGCCGACGTGGTCAAGGTCGACATGCTGATCAACAGCGAAAAAGTCGATGCGCTGGCGATCATCGTGCATCGCGCCAACAGTCAGTACCGCGGCCGCGCAGTCGCTGCCAAGATGCGCGAGCTGATCCCGCGCCAGATGTTCGACGTCGCGATTCAGGCGGCGATCGGCGCCAATATCATTTCGCGTGAAAACGTCAAGGCGTTGCGCAAGAACGTGCTGGCAAAGTGCTACGGCGGCGATATCAGCCGTAAGCGCAAATTGCTGGAAAAGCAGAAGGCCGGTAAAAAACGGATGAAACAGGTGGGTTCAGTCGAGATCCCGCAAGAAGCATTCCTGGCAATCTTACAAGTGGATGAAAAATGACATTGCAATCAATCTTAGGAAATTTCGCATTAATTCTGTTTGTCTTGACCATTGTCACCGGCATCATCTGGTTTTTTGATCGTTTCTACCTGGGCAAACAACGGCGCGCCAGGGCCGATGCCGCCCTGGCCGAGTTCGATGCCCGCAATGCCAAGCTGAATGCCGACGGCATCAAGCTCGAGGCCAGCGGCCGCGCGGCGCTGGAAGCAGGTCTGTTGCGCCAGCCGACCTGGGTTGAGTATTCCGGCAGCTTTTTCCCAGTCATTGCAATGGTGTTCTTCTTGCGTTCGTTCTTGTACGAGCCGTTCAAGATTCCATCCAGCTCGATGGTGCCGACGCTGCTGGTGGGCGACCTGATCCTGGTTAACAAATTTACATACGGTATTCGTCTGCCGATCCTGAATAAAAAAGTGATCGAGATGAATCAACCGCAGCGCGGCGACGTGATGGTGTTCAAATACCCCAAGGATATGTCGCTGGATTACATCAAGCGCGTGGTTGGGGTGCCGGGTGATAAAATAACATACCAAAACAAACGTTTAACAATTAACGGTAAAGCTCTTACTTATACGCCGTTGCCGGATTACCTGAATGAAGACAGCCTGGATTACTCCCAGCAATTCACGGAAAACCTGTCAAACGTGCAACATACGATCGCAGTGCGTAATGGCCGGCCGCCGATTTCGCTGGAAGGTGTGATGGATTTTCCTGACAAAGACGCCTGTTCCTATAATCCGGAAGGATTTACCTGTACCGTTCCTGCTGGCAATTATTTCATGATGGGGGATAATCGGGATAACAGCGAAGACAGTCGCTATTGGGGATTTGTACCAGATCAGAATATTGTCGGAAAAGCATTTTTAGTTTGGATGAATTTGGGTAATTTCAAGCGTATCGGCACTTTTTTTAAATAAACCATTGCGGAGTCAGGGATGACAAGAATTTCCGGATCTACACGGAAGCAGCAAGGCATTACTTTGTTCGGCTTGATCGTTGTTTTGGCGGTTCTCGGCTGTATCGGGGTGCTGGTGGCCAAGGTGACGCCGACTACGATCGAATATTTTTCCATCAAAAAAGCGATAGCCAGCGCCAGAACGGCCGGCACCACGGTACAGGAAATCCAGAACGCGTTTAACAAGCAAGCCGAGGTTGGTTATATCGACACGATTTCAGGCAAAGACCTGGAGATCACGAAGGATGGCGACAATGTCCAGATCAGTTTTTCGTATCAGAAAAAAATCCCGCTGGTCGGCCCTGTCAGCTTGTTGATCGATTATGCGGGCAGCACTGCAAAGTCTTGATCAGTATTGAATCATGCGTTGAAGCATGTGTTGAAAAATCAAAGCGGACGACAACCGTAAACGTCGAAGAGTCGAAGAAGAAAATGGACCTCATGTTATTGCAGAATCGGCTAGGCCACACTTTTAAGGATGCTACGTTATTGCAGCAGGCCTTGACGCATCGCAGCCATAGCACCTTGCATAACGAGCGGTTGGAGTTCCTTGGCGATTCTATTCTGAATTGCGTTGTCGCCTCATTGTTGTTCGACCGTTATACCAAGATAGACGAAGGCGATTTGTCGCGGGTGCGCGCCAATCTGGTCAAGCAGCAATCGCTGTATGAAATCGCCCAACGGCTGGAGCTGTCGCAATTTTTGCGGCTGGGTGAGGGCGAGTTGAAATCCGGTGGTTTCCGCCGGCCTTCAATTTTGGCCGATACGCTGGAAGCGTTGTTCGGCGCGATTTTCCTGGATGCCGGTTTCGATGCGGCGCGCGATGTGATCCGCGCTTTGTATATCCCGATCCTGGATACCGTCGATCCCAAGACCTTGGGCAAAGATGCAAAAACCCTGCTGCAGGAATACCTGCAAGGGAAGAAAATCGCGTTGCCACAATACAATGTTGTGGCTACTCACGGCGCCGCGCACAATCAGGAATTTGAAATTGAATGCCTGGTGCCTAAACTGGATATACAAGTATTCGGCAATGGCGGCAGCCGTCGCGCCGGCGAACAGGCAGCCGCCAAGCTGGCGCTGGAAGCGGTGCAAAAAGCATTTGTGAAAGCACCAGCGGCGCCGCGTAAAGCCAAGCCGCGTACAGCGCAATTGAAACTGAGCGGTATTGCGACGATTCAGCCGGATGCGCCGGAAGCGCCACAGGATGTCGTAGGCAAACCTGCTGCGCCGGTCAAGGACAAAGGTCCGGCGGAAGTAACCACGGCCGTAACTGCGGCGAAGGCGCCCGCCAAGGCACAGGCGCCAGCCGTTAACGGTAGTGTCGGTAATGTGGGTAGCCTAGGCAGTGCCGAAGCAGCCGCGCCATCCAAAACAAGCAATGCGGCCAATGCCGTTACAGAAACCGTCGCCGCAGGTAGCGTGGCCACGGTAGCAACTCCTTCTAATGCAACACTCCATACTACGAGTAAATCGAAAACCGCATGACAGACTCTACACCCCAGGCATCGACTAATGCCGCAACTGATTTCCGTTGTGGCTACATAGCTATTGTCGGTCGCCCTAACGTAGGCAAGTCGACCCTGATGAACGAGCTGATCGGGGCCAAGGTCAGCATTACTTCGCGCAAGGCGCAGACCACCCGTCATCGGATTACCGGGATTCAAACCGTGGCCGACACGCAGTTTGTATATGTCGATACGCCTGGCTTCCAGACGCGCCACTCGAATGCGCTGAATAAAACACTGAATCGCACCGTCACTACGACGTTGACCGCGGCCGACGTTATTTTGTACATCATCGAAGCCGGTACTTTTGGTCCGGCCGACCAGCAAGTGATGGCTTTGCTGCCAGCTAACGTGCCTTGCATCCTGGTCATCAACAAGTCGGACCGCGTCAAGGACAAGGCCGTGCTGCTGCCGTTTGCGCAAAAAATCGCCGCCATGCGCGATTTCGCCGCTGTGGTGCCGGTGTCGGCCAAGTTGCGCTTCCAGCTGGATAATCTGCAGGGTGAAATCCGCAAGTATCTGCCGGCAAATCCGCCGATGTTCGGTGAAGACGATATTACCGATCGCAGCGAAAAATTTCTCGCAGCCGAGATAGTGCGCGAGAAAGTTTTCCGTTTTGTCGGCGATGAATTGCCTTATACCAGCACCGTCCTGATCGAAAAATTCGAACTCGAAGGTAACCTGCGCCGTGTGTTCGCAGCGATCCTGGTTGAGCGCGACACCCACAAATCGATGGTGATCGGGCAAAAGGGCGCCCGCCTCAAGGATATTTCAACCCAGGCACGGCTAGATATGGAGCGCCTGTTCGGCGGCCCGGTATATCTGGAAATCTGGGTCAAGGTTAAATCCGGCTGGGCCGATAACGAAGCCGGATTGCGCGCCTACGGCTACGAATAAGCCAGAGAGCATGAACGCGATCATCGCTGACGATAGCACCGGAGAAGCAGCCCTGCCGCCGACCGTGGCTGAAGAGCAGTCGATCGCGATCATCAGCGATGCTGCTCCTGTTTTTACTCCTGCTCCTGCTTCAACCTCTACCGCCGCATCCACATCAGCCAGCCCGCCGAAACGTCGGGCCAAACCGCCCGATACCCGCGTCACTGGCCAACCCGGCTTCGTACTGCACAGCTACCCGCACCGCGAAACCAGCCTGATCATCGATGTCTTCAGCCGCGATTACGGCCGCATTGCACTGGTTGCCAAGGGCGCCAAACGTCCTTTGTCAAAATTGCGCGGCGTGTTGCAAACCTTCCAGCCCTTGTCGCTGAGCTGGAGTGGCAAATCCGAAGTTCGCACCTTGATCGCCGCCGAATGGGTAGGCGGCATGCTGCCGCTGGAAAAATCGGCATTGCTATGCGGTTTCTACCTGAATGAACTGCTGGTCAAACTGGTAGCGCGCGACGATCCACATGCGATATTGTTCGACCACTACGTCACCACCCTGAACCAGCTGGCACATCAGGAACCTGCGCCGATCGTCCTGCGCCAATTCGAAAGAGCATTGCTTAAGCAGACCGGAGTGGCCGGCGATTTCACCCGTTGCACCAGCAGCCGCCAGCCGGTCGATCCCGCAGAAAGCTATGTAGTCGATCCCGAACGCGGTCCGCGCCTTGCGCGGGCGGCCGATTCCTGGCCGCGCGTCAGCGGCAAGACCTTGCTGGATATGGAGCGGGAAGATTACAGCGACGTCGTCACCCAGGCCCAGAGCAAGGTACTGATGCGCTTTTTGCTGGCCCATCATCTGGGTGGTGCGCCCTTGAACACGCGGCAGATTCTGATTGACCTGATGCAACTGTGAGGGTGTCGATTATTGATGAAAATTTCCACCTGGCCCAACCATATCTGCGTTGCCGTCGCGGCAGATTTAGTGCAATCTTGATATCCGACAAAACCAATTCCATTACCTGAGCATACGATGAGCTATCTCAACCCTACATCCCCGATCATCGACCTTGGCATCAATATCGATCACGTCGCCACCTTGCGCAATGCGCGCGGCACTACTTACCCTGATCCGCTGCAAGCGGCATTGCAGGCGGAAGAAGCGGGCGCCGACGTCATTACGCTGCACTTGCGCGAAGACCGGCGCCACATCAAGGATGCCGATGTTGAAATCATCCGGCC
Source organism: Collimonas sp. OK307 (assembly GCF_900113705.1). GTDB lineage: Bacteria > Pseudomonadota > Gammaproteobacteria > Burkholderiales > Burkholderiaceae_D > Collimonas. The sequence goes on from NZ_FOQI01000015.1 coordinate 123,052, forward strand.
GCAATTGCGTACCCGGATGAACCTGGAAGCGGCGGTGACTCAGGAAATGATCGATTTTTCCTGCAAGATCAAGCCGCAGGATTCTTGCCTGGTGCCGGAGCGCCGGCACGAGCTGACCACTGAAGGCGGCCTGGATGTCGTCAAGTATTTCACCCAGGTGCAGGCGGCAGTGCGTCAATTGCAGGCGGAAGGTATACGCGTCAGCTTGTTCATCGATCCCGAAGCCGATCAGATTCAAGCCGCTGCCGAAGTTGGCGCACCTGTAATCGAACTGCACACCGGGCGTTATGCCGAAGCGCATGACGAAGCCGGGCAACGCAGCGAGCTGGAGCGCGTGCAAATAGCGGTGCAGGAAGGCGTCAAGCGCGGCCTCAAGGTCAACGCCGGACATGGCCTGCATTACACCAATACCCAGGCAATTGCCGCGATTCCCGACATCGCCGAGCTGAATATCGGCCACGCCATCGTGGCGCATGCGGTGTTCGTCGGCTGGAAAGCCGCCGTCAGCGAAATGAAAGCCTTGATGGTGAAAGCGCGTCTGGGCACATAGAGAGGCTTGCATGATTTATGGCATCGGCACCGATATCATCCGGATTCCGCGGATAGCGGCCGCCTTGCAGCGGAACGGCGACCGCTTTGCGGGAAAAATCCTTGGTCCGCAAGAAATGGAAAAGTACCTGTCCCGCAAAGCCAAGGTAGAGGCGCGCGGCATCCGTTTCCTGGCCACGCGTTTTGCTGCCAAAGAAGCTTTTTCCAAAGCCCTCGGACTAGGGATGAGGATGCCGATGACCTGGCGCGCCATGCAAACCTTGAACGCGCCCAGTGGCAAGCCGATCGTCGTCGTCAACCCGGCGCTGGAAGAATACATGCAAAAGAATGGCTTGACCGCTCAGGTATCGATTACCGATGAAGTGGAATACGCGGTCGCCTTCGTTATCGTGGAGAAGAAATGAGTAGTGGTTCAGGTAGTGTAGTGAATGATCACGCAGTAAACCAAGCGGTACTCGGTCCGGTCATGCTGGACGTGGTTGGCACCAGCCTGAGCGCCGACGATATCCGTCGCATCCAGCATCCGCTCACCGGCGGCGTAATCCTGTTCACGCGTAACTATCAGGACCGCGCCCAGCTTACTGCCCTGACTGCAGCGATTCATGCGGCGCGCCCCGGCATATTGATTGCGGTCGACCACGAAGGCGGCCGGGTGCAACGTTTCAGGACTGATGGTTTTACCCGTTTGCCGGCAATGCGCCTGCTCGGGGAGCAATGGGATCACGATGTACTGGGCGCGACCAAAACGGCGACCGCGGTAGGTTTTGTGCTGGCCAGCGAGTTGCGCGCCTGTGGCGTCGACCTGTCGTTTACTCCGGTGCTCGATCTTGATTTCGGCGAGTCCAGCGTGATCGGTGAACGCGCTTTCCATCGCGATCCGCGCGTGGTCACCTTATTGGCAAAGAGTTTGAATCATGGCCTGGCGCTGGCCGGCATGGCTAACTGCGGCAAGCATTTCCCCGGCCATGGCTACGTGCAGGGCGACTCGCACTTGTCGCTGCCGGTCGACGACCGCAGCCTGGCGCAGATCATGGAAGAAGACGTCAAGCCCTACGACTGGCTCGGCATGAGCCTGGCGGCCGTGATGCCGGCGCATGTGATTTATTCGAAGGTAGATAAGCACTCGGCCGGCTTCTCCAAGAAGTGGTTGACCATCCTGCGCAAGGATATCGGTTTCAACGGCGTGATCTTCAGCGACGATCTGAGCATGGAAGCAGCCGGTTCTGCCGGCGGCGTGCTGGATGGCGCCAAGGCGGCTTTGGCGGCCGGTTGCGATGTAGTCCTGATCTGCAATTCACCGGACAAGGCTGACCAGTTGCTGGCCGGGCTAAGCGTGACTGGCGACGAGTCGGCCGCATCCCGTGCGCGCCTGATAGCCCTGTTACCGCAAACTGCTGCCCTGGATTGGGATACGCTGCAAACCGATGCGGATTACCTGGCTGCGAGGTCGCTGGTGCAATCATTGTTATGATGGATGGGATGATTGAGAGCCTTGCATCATGACTGAAGCTGAAAAGCCGGAAACTCCCGACGCCCCAGATCCACGCTCGGTGGTGCTGGAAACCGTCGCCAAATTGCCGAATCTGCCCGGTGTGTATCGTTATTTCGATGCGGCCGATAACATCCTCTATGTCGGCAAGGCGCGCGATCTGAAGAAGCGGGTATCGAGCTACTTTCAAAAAAATCTTGCCAGTCCGCGCACCGCCATGATGGTCGAGCGCATCGCCCGGCTAGAGACGACGGTAACGCGCAGCGAAGCCGAAGCCTTGATCCTGGAAAGTAATCTGATCAAGTCCTTGCAGCCGCGTTACAACATTCTTTTCCGTGACGATAAATCCTATCCTTACCTGAAGATCAGCGGCCAGGAAACCCCGCGCATGGCTTACTATCGCGGCGCCGTCGATAAAAAAAATCAGTATTTCGGACCGTTTCCGAGTGCCTGGGCAGTCAAGGAGTCGATGCAGATCTTGCAGAAGGTGTTCTTGCTGCGTACTTGTGAAGACAGTGTCTTTGCGAATCGCACCAGGCCTTGCCTGCTGCACCAGATCCAGCGCTGCAGTGCGCCTTGCGTGAACCTGATCAGCCATGAGGATTACCTGACCGACGTCGATAACGCCGCAAAATTTTTGCGCGGACGGCAAACCGAAGTGTTGACGACGCTGGAGCAAAAGATGCACGCTTACGCTGCCGAATTGAAATTCGAACAGGCAGCGACGGTGCGTAACCAAATCACGGCGCTGTCGCGCGTGCTGCATCAGCAAAGCATGGAAACCGTTGGCGACAGCGATATCGATATCGTTGCCGTCATCGTCCAGGGTGGACGCGCCTGCGTCAATCTGGCGATGGTGCGCGGCGGCCGCCATCTGGGCGATCGCGCGTATTTCCCTAGCCATGTCGATGGCGCGTTGTCGAACCCGGAAGAAGCACAGGGAGAAACCATAGAGCTTGCCGTGCTCAAGGCTTTCCTTGCGCAGCACTATATCGATACTTTCATTCCAGGCACCTTGATACTGAATATCGAGTTCGACGAACCGGCGCTGATGGTGGCGCTCATGGAGCAATGCGGCCATCGCATCAACCTGTTGTTCCAGCCGCAAGGGCAACGCCGCCAATGGCTGGAGATGGCGCAAAAGGGTGCTGAAATTTCTCTCGCCAGATTGTTGTCGGAGCAGGGCTCGCAACAGTCCCGGACGCGGGCGCTGGTCGACGTGCTCGGTCTTGAAGTCGAGGATATCGACAGCTTGCGCGCCGAGTGTTTCGACATCAGCCATACCTCAGGCGAGGCGACCCAGGCATCTTGCGTGGTGTTCCATCATCACACCATGCAAAACGGTGAATACCGGCGCTATAACATCAAGGACATCACGCCTGGCGATGACTATGCCGCGATGCGCCAGGTGCTGATGCGGCGTTACGAAAAAGTGGCTAACGGCGACGGCGTCATGCCCGATATCGTGCTGGTCGACGGCGGCAAGGGGCAGGTTGAAATGGCGCGCCAGGTGCTGGCCGAACTGGGGCTGGATATCAGCCTGATTGTCGGTGTCGCCAAAGGCGAAGGGCGCAAGGTCGGACTGGAAACCCTGATCTTCGCCGATGGCCGCGCCGCCCGCGAACTGGGCAAGGAGTCCGCGGCGTTGATGCTGATTGCACAGATTCGCGACGAGGCACATCGTTTCGCCATCACCGGCATGCGCGCCAAGCGCGCCAAGGCGCGCCAGAGTTCGCGGCTGGAAGAAATCGAAGGGATCGGCGCCAAACGCCGCCAGAAACTGCTGGCGCGCTTTGGCGGCTTGCGCGGCGTGGCGGACGCCAGCATTGAAGACATTGCCTCGGTTGAGGGTATTTCGCGCGTGCTGGCCGAAGAAATCTACAAGCAGCTCCATTGACATGAATGTTGCATGTTGGGTCATCGCTTGTTGCTTTTGCAGGTTTTATTTCCCAACTGCTGCATACTCCTAGATAATTAGAACATGAACAGTTGGCTCCTTAACTATAAAACTATTTATGCCATTTAATTTTCCGATTTTACTGACTTGGCTGCGGGTTGCCTTGATCCCGCTGGTGGTCGGTGTTTTCTACCTTCCCGATCTTGGTTTTCATGGTTTTTCAATATTCCAGTTGGGCCTGGCTTCGACCATCATTTTTATCGTCGCTGCAGTGACCGACTGGTTCGACGGTTTCCTGGCGCGGCGCTGGAACCAGACTTCGGCCTTCGGCGCTTTCCTGGATCCGGTCGCAGACAAGCTGATGGTCGCCGGCGCCTTGCTGGTGCTGGTGCATCTGCAGCGGGTCGATCCTATCATCGCGTTTGTGATCATCGGCCGCGAGATCGCTATCAGCGCCTTGCGCGAATGGATGGCGCAAATCGGCGCATCGAAATCGGTAGCGGTGAGTTCGATCGGTAAAATAAAAACCACCGCACAGATGGTCGCGATCCCGATGTTGTTGTATTATGGCGACCTGCTTGGCATTGATACCCGTTTCTGGGGGCAAGTGTTATTGTTGATAGCAGCGGTGTTGACGGTGTGGTCCATGTTTTACTATTTGCGTAAGGCCTGGCCGCTGATCAAAGAAAGTACCGCTGCAAAAGAAAACAACAAGCAGTGAAATGAACGTCGGTGTTTTGAAAATACGTGATGAAAATTTTTCAAAATCATTGACAAACTCTGTAGATCAACTATAATGTCGTCTCTGTAGTTGATGCGGAAAAAGAAACAAATGCGGGAGTAGCTCAGTTGGTAGAGCGCAACCTTGCCAAGGTTGAGGTCGAGAGTTCGAGACTCTTCTCCCGCTCCAGATTCAAAAAAGGAAGCTGGAAAAAGCTTCCTTTTTTTATGCGAAATCAATAGCTGAACGTGTTGGTTAATTCAAATAAATTCGGCTAATATTATTTGATTTTGCAGTCGGTACACCCCTGGCGGGGTAGCAAAGTGGTTATGCAGCGGCCTGCAAAGCCGTTTACGCCGGTTCGATCCCGACCCCCGCCTCCAAAACACAGTATTTAGCCCGCCTTCTGGTGGGCTTTTTGCTTTTGTGCTTGAGAATCAGTTCACCATTCCAAAACCGTCGTTGCCTCCGGCAGTAAATCCGTCACATGAAACCGCCCGAGCGGTATCGCCAGCACATCCAATCAACATGGTTAGTCATGGCAGGCCTTGAGAGAGGGTACGTGCAGGGCGCAGACTTCTTTTGCGGCCTGCACGCACATCAATCAATTACTTCATTTCTCGCGGGTGCGCTTCGACAAACCGGGTGAAATCCAGGTTGCTGCGGTATTTAGACCAGACAGTGAGCGACACCATCGCCACAAAGCCACTCGCTATCAGAGCTGGATAGGCAGCCAGCAATTGCACTAGCGAGTATTTCCAGGCCAGCGGGCGACCAACACCCAGCATGGCCGCATAAAACCAGGATACCGCCGACACAGCTCCCGCGAAAATTGCCAGCATGCGCTGATTGAAGGGCATCTGCAGCAGCGAACCGGCTTTTTCCATGGCTGGCATCACCGCGCTGTGGAGAACGAAGCCGTTAAGCGTCAGCAGCGCCACGATGGTTAATTTGGCCTGCAATTTCGGGTTGGAAAAATAATAGGCAAATCCTTTGACCGAGACATCAAGCCAAATCACTGCAATGCCGGTTACCCATAACGCAGCTAGTGCCAGTGAAACCGTCGTTTTAAGAGAATTCAAATGAGCAGCATCCTGTTTCTTCTCGGCATCGCCCTTGAATAATTGTGTGACCATGGCAATGTCACTGGTGAGAACCAGGCCGATAGCTACACAGCAAGCGATAAGATGGAGATATACGATACTCAGGCGGAATAATTCCATTGGTAATCCTTATTAAATCATGAAAACAATAAATTGAGATTTGCCTCTTTATTTTACGAATTTTTACAAACTATAAAGTGGCACTCTTCTAACTTCTCGGGAAAAGGTAATAATTAACATTACAAAATTAAAACTATTACGAATAGTTGTTAATTCCATCAAATAAAAATTGATGCATTCGGTCTCCTTTAAAAAATAGTGAAATACCCCGCTCACCCGCATATTTATTAGGGGATTCGTTAAAAATATGAGTGTAGAAATATATAAACTCAAGAGCGGAATTGCCGACACGGAATGAAGGAAAGCACGTATCGAGTTTTTTCGAAAAACAAATGGGAAATTAGTTCAAATTAATTTTGATGAATAACGTGATGATTTTATTTGTGAAGGAAGTTATTCCATAATTACGATCAAATGTTTGAATATTTTCAATTTCACGCGAGTAATTAATTACTGATTATTATTAATTTTGAATTATAAAATTTCAATTTCTGCATATTGACGATTGATTTTTATATTCCTGATTTATTTGCCAAGTATTAAGAATATTGAATCACGGGCAGTATTTTGAATGAGTGCAATATTCTGTAATTTATCGAAATGATTCTCATCAATTATTTCTATAAAAGTGGTAATAGTACCCATGCTGAATGAGGGGATTGCATCAAGTTCTTTGCGCTGAGCTTTGACCTATACCTGTGCTATGGGGAGCAAAGATGAAAAATAAAATACCACCATCTGTTTTTCTGTTGTGCCTGACGGCGTTAATCGTGCCGGATATCGCGCGCGCCCAGGTGTACACCGGCATGACTGCCGGGGGCACCATTGTTCTATCAAATTTCAGCAGCCCCGAAGCAACGATGCTGCTGATAGCGCCTTCAAGCGCAGACAAAGCGGGATTCGATCCTGTCGTCGCGCCGCCTGGGAAAATTTCCGCAATTCCCAAGGCTTTCAAAGATATGGTGGATGAGGCTGCTCGTCTGCATGACCTTGATCCTAATCTGCTGCATGCAATAATCCGGGTCGAATCAGGCTATAACCCGCGGGCTCTGTCTGCAAAGGGCGCGCGCGGATTAATGCAGCTGACGCCAGATACCGCCCGCCGATTTGGCGTCTCCGACGCATACAATCCACGAGAAAACGTTCGCGCCGGCGCCGAGTACGTCCAGTGGCTGCTTAAATTATTTCAAGGCGATGTAGAGCTCGCGCTGGCCGGGTACAACGCCGGTGAGCAAGCCGTGATTCGAGCCGGCTATCGCATTCCCAATTACAGCGAAACGCAGAAATATGTTCCAAAAGTACTGGCGCATTACAAATAGGTGCGAAACAGGCGTGGCGCTGCGTGCCGGTGACAGGGGGGCATTTGCTTTGATTTTTATCGGCGGTTGTAAATACGGAGCGCCACAGCGCCGGATATATTTTTAATAAGTTCATATCGAGGTAACGATTGTTCGACTACACTAAATTTTAGTCGGGCAAACCCTACCGGATTCTGCGGGTGTTCATCCACTGACGGATGGCGCCAAATGGATCAAAGTAATAAATAAGAGCGAATGCCATAAAAAGTCCGAACGGGAAGGCATTCCACAGGGAGAGGTAGCATGCTGGCCTATCGTCACATAAATGCGTCTTGGTTATCTGTGGTTGCATTGTGTCGCGCCCCTTTCTTTGGGCGGCCTGACACGCTGACCGGCATGGCTGCACTGGAATGCTGTGGCAACCGCGAGGGTGCAGCAGTTCCAGGCGATGCTCCACCGCTTGTCCATGTCCGCACCGACCTTCCCCATTACAGTCACCAGTCGCCACTCTATCCTCGATTCCTTGCACCGCGGCTTCGATGGTAGTCCCGCAGTCATCAACAGGCAGGACGACAGTATAAAAAGAGCCTAGAAGGGGAACGGCTATGTTGAAATTGCAGCAGGTGCTTGGAGTGATGCGAAAAATGCGCACCGAGATTGAATTGTCTGAGCCGCAATTTGGCGAGCTTACGGACCTGTTCGGGATATCGTCCATCGTTATTGATAACGAAGGCGCCATTTCCAGCATCAACGATACCGCCGCAGATATGCTCGGCTTCAAGGTGCAGGAGCTGATGGGCACCTTGCTGATGCGTCTGGTGGTAGAGGGAGACAGCGCTTTTAGCCAATTGCTCCTGCATGGTCCCAAGACGAATAATTTTGAGCCGTTCGATCTGGTTTTGCATGGCCGCAGCGGCCGCAAGAGTGCTGTGCTGGTGGTGCCGGTACCCATCGATCATGTCGATGGCGTGGCGAGTTCGATGATGTTGATGCTGACAGAAAAAGCCAAGCGCCAGGTTTCGTCGCACACGCTGCAGCACTCCGAACTGGAACTTCAACAATTTGCCAATCGCTTGATTGTTGCGCATGAGGTCGAGCTAAAACGCGTTTCGTCGGAACTGCACGACGGCATCGGGCAGGTATTGGCGATGATCAAATTCATGGTCGAGGACGCATCGCGAAGGCTAAAGCAAGGCAAGCTGCAAGAGGGAGTGCACATTCTCGACGAGACCGTGCTGCGCCTGCGCGACGCGATGAATGACGTAAGACGTCTTTCCAGCGAGTTGCGGCCTAGCACACTTGACGATTTGGGCCTGATCCCGACAGTAGAAGGGCACTGCCGCAAATACGAGGATGCGTACGACGACATAAAGTTGGAACGCAATCTTAACGTTGCGGAGACGGAAATCCCTATGCACCTTAAGTCGGAAATATTCCGCATCATCCAGGAGGCTATGAACAATGCCGCCAAGCACGCGCGCGCCTCGACGGTCGCGGTGTCGATGCAGAACGAACACGGCAACCTGATCCTGGGCATTCGCGACAACGGTGTCGGCTTCGACGCCAAGCAATTTGCGGGCGGCCACGTCAGTCAGCAAGGTATCGGCTTGCGCAGCATGCGGGAGCGGGCGGAGTCCACTGGCGGTTTTTTTTCGATCAAATCCTCGCCCGGCAGCGGTACGACGGTAGAAGCTCGTTGGAAACTGCAATCGGTGGTGATGCGTGGGACGAGTAACGGTATGCAGTCGAATTGATGGAGTCATGGCGCGGTCTGGCGACGAGCACGGGTGGCGCCGGATCGCAGGGCGTAATGATTTTGGGATGGCGCTGAGACGGGTAAGCAAATGGCAATCGGCGACCACGGTTGTAGATGAAGTAAATGACGACGCTCCGGGCGCATAGCGTAGACGGAGCATGATGGAGGTCATATGTTCAGCACGAAATTATTTAGCCGCGGCTTATACGCGCTGCTATTGGTTTTTTTTGCATCGCCTGTGTTCGCCCAATCGTTCCGGGTTCAATGCCCGCCGGTTACCGCGTTGCACCCAACGCCGCCATCTACCAACCCTAATCCGGCCGGCGGTTCGATCAAATGCCAGCAAATCGGCGGCGGCGATGGTTATGCGACGATGGCCGACGGTACCCAGACTTACCTGTTCGCCTTCGGCCCGTTGTCAGGGCTGGTCGACATAATTCATGGCCTGCCGGGCACGGAGCCGGCGTCGGTGTTCAACCAGGTTTCTACCGGTGTCGGCATCGGCGATCCATCTCCGAGTACGACCTTCAACGGTGCAGTCGGTCTCACCCCGGACCCGGATTCCGTACCGCCTAACCAGTTGACAGGCCACGTCGATCCACGGCCGATCATGGATGTCGGCGTCATGAACGGTAACATTCCGGCGCCAACCATGGCGATTGACGAGGATGATGAATTCTTCCTCACCTTGACCAATGTCGGCATGATCATGCGTCCCGACCTGTTCGAGCAGCACACGGTGCACTTCCATGGCTACCCCAACGCCTCCGCGTTCTATGACGGCGTGCCGGATGCCTCGGTCGCGATCAATATTGGCGGCAGCTTCACTTATTACTATCTGGCGCCGGATGCAGGAACCTATTTCTGGCATTGCCACATCACGCCGCCGGAACATCTGCAGATGGGCATGGTCGGCCAGATCTACGTGCGGCCGCGCCAGAACCGGGTCGCCAGCGGCACGCTGTATGCGGGCCTGGTGGCGCAACAAAGCGATTTGCGGACCAAGTGCGGCACCGACATCCTGTGTTCTTCGCCGCTGCCGCCGTCCAATGCAATCACGCACGTCAACAACAAGGCTGGCACGCCAACGCTGTACGCCTACAACGACGGCGATGGTTCGACCGCTTATGACGTCGAGTATCCGGTGCAGATCCACGGCTTCGATCCCAACTTCCATTTCGTCGGCATGACCTTCAATCCGGAGCCGTTTACCGATATGAAGGACAAGCACTTCCTGCTGAATGGCCGCAGCTATCCGGATACTGTCAATCCGAACGCCATGCACACGCAGTCGGCGGATGGCACCGAACATTTCTCGCAGCCGCTGCCAACCATCATCAACATTCCTGTCGGCGGCAAGGCGTTGCTCAGGATCTCAGATCTCGACGTCTCCGAGTTCCAGACATTGGCTTCGCTCGGTATCCCGATGCACGTGATCGGTGTGAACGCCAGGTTGCTGCGCGACTTGTCCGGTAACGACCTGACCTACAAAACCAACTCGATCACGCTTGGCGGCGGCGAGTCCATCGACGTGATTCTGGATGCCAGCGACACTACCAGGTACCCGGCGGGGCAAGTGTATTACCTGTACACGCCGAACCTCGACCACCTGTCGAATGATGCCGAGAATTTTGGCGGCTTGATGACCGAGGTTCACATTTGCAATAGCGTGAACCCGAACACCAAGTCTTGCGCCTAGGAGAAGAGCCGTGAGCCACACTATCAATAATAACTGGAGCGGGAAGGCTGCATGGCTCGCCACGGCTGCACTTGCCGCATGGCTCGCCATGTTTTACGTAGCGCCGGTGAGGGCTGCGGCCCCCGGCATTACCGGGACTAGTTTCAACTTCAGTGCGGAAGCCAATCGCATCAGCCAGCCTGACGGATCGAGCGTTTATTCATGGGGCTACGGCTGCCGCACTGCGCCGTCCGGTTTTGCCCCTGCTACGATCACCGGTGCGACCTGTCCGAGCATGCAAATTCCGGGGCCGACGCTGATCGTCCGCCAGGGAGACAAGGTGACGGTGACGCTGACCAATAACCTGCCGGCGGCGGCAGGCAACACCTCGATCCTGTTCCCCGGATTCCAGGTGTGCACAGCCGTGTTGAACCCGGATGGAAGTTGCCCTGCGGTACCAACCGGCGTGCCAGGCCTCCTGACGCGGGAAGCCGCTCACGGTGGCTCGGTCACCTATAGTTTCATCGCCAGTACTACGGGCACCCACAACTACTACAGCGGTACGCAGGGCGATCTGCAGATCGAGATGGGACTGTACGGCGCGATCATCGTGTTGCCGACTGCGGTGCCGGCCGGCTGTCGCGCGCTGGCCTCGACGCTGCCCGACGGCCAGACCGACTATCGCAACGCCGCGGCGGCATACAACCACGCCGCCAGCTGTTATGACCGCGAGTACTTGTTCCAGTTCTCCGAAATGGATCCACGCATCCATTCGCAGGCGGAAGACCAGGCTGGCGCGCCATGCACCCAGCCTAACGGTTGCATGGCCGTCGAGACTGAACCCTACCATCCGGCCTATTTCATGATCAACGGCCGTTCAATGCCCGACGACATGGATCCGAACTACGCGGTGCAGTACCCGCACCAGCCATACAACGGCAATCCGCACATGCATCCCGGCGAGCTGGTGCTGTTGCGGATCATCGGCGCCGGCCGCTGGCAGCATCCGTTCCATGAGCACGGCAATCACGTCCGCATCCTCGGCCGCGACGGCAACCTGATCTTGAGTCAGACTGATTCGACCAAGCTGGCCGGACCGCTTCTGTTCACCACGACCACCACACCCGGCGTGGCGATGGATGGCATCTTCTACTGGACCGGGAAGGGTTTGAACTGGGACGTCTATGGCCACAGCGCCGGAGGTGTTTACACAGATGCGGCTTTCCCCGCTTACCTCGGAAAGCCGGTTGTCTGTATCCCGGATGCCAATGGCTATTACACGGCAGATCCGCTTGCGCCCAACTATTACGAGTGGTGCCAGGATCACAACAAGCCGCTGGAAGCCCATGCGTTCGGCGCTGTAGGCAGCGGCGGCCCTGTGACGCTGCCCGATGCGAACATTCTGACCAACGGTTCCTGGTATGGCGGCAGCCCTTATCTCGGGCCGGATGCGACCACTCGCGCTGTCGGCCCCACCGGTTCTACGCCACCGTCCGGCACGATCGCGAACTCGCCAACAGGCGAAGCGGGTTTCGCCTTCATGTGGCACTCGCACAATGAGCGAGAGATCACTACTAACAATATCTTCCCGGGCGGAATGATGATGATGATGCTCGTTGATCCACAGGCGTACCTGATTAACGAAGCCAACTAAATATAATAAAGCGGGAGAAACGCGATGAGAACCAATCTGTTCAACACCAGGTTCTTTGACTTGGTCAAGGCCGGACTAGCGGCGTCGATTTTCTTCATGGCGTGCGGCGCGTCCTTCGCGCAAAGCGTCAATCTGACCGCGAAGGCCGTGAACACCACGCTGCCGGATGGCCAAGTGGTGCCGATGTGGGGCTACTCCTGTAGCGCCGCTGCGGTAGCGCCGGCCACTTGCGCCGCCGCCAATCCGAACGCCGGGACGGGCTGGTCGCCATTGGTCATTACCACCCCGCCAGGCAATCTGATTATCAACCTGACCAACAATCTGCCGACACCTCCAAGCGCCACGACAGGTGTGCCGACTTCTCTGGTGATCGTGGGGCAGCTTGGCGGCGGTTTAGGCAATACGGCGACGACGACTGCGAGTCCGGCGCATGCGACCCAAAGTACGACCTGGCCTATCGTTGGTGACGCAACCGGCCCGCAATTCACGCCGCCTGCCCAGGCGCCTCGGGTCCAGTCGTTTGCCACTGAAGTGACGACCGGCACGACCAAGATATTAAGCTGGACCAATCTGAAACCAGGCACTTACCTGATCGAGTCGGGAACGCACCCCTCGATTCAGGGGCCTATGGGTTTGTATGGCGTGCTGATTGTGACCACGCCCGCCAGCGGGTTAACCCCGGCCCAGGCCTACCCGGGAGTCAGCTACGATGCCAGCGTGCCGCTGGTGCTCAGCGAAATCGATCCGGTACAAAACGCCGCTGTGGCGGCAGCTGTGGCGACTACCGGTTTCAGCGAAACCAAGGTATGGTCCGGACAGCCCGGCGGGTGCGGCAATCCGGCCTCGCCATCGACGGTCTTCCGCACCTGTTATCCGCCGGCAGTGAACTACGATCCACGCTATTACCTGATCAACGGCGTTTCGTTTGACCGGACCAACGAAATCAAGTCCCAATTTTCTATTGCCGCACCTGCCACCACCGGTCAGGTTCTGGTGCGTTTCGTCAACGCTGGCCTGCGCATGCATGTTCCGACCGTGGTTGGAGCGCAAACTGGCATCCCGGCCGCTTCCGGTTTCGGGCTGGTTGCGGAAGACGGCAACCTCCTGCCAGGTGCCCGACGGATCCAGAGCGAAGTTTTCCTGGCCGCAGGCAAGACCTACGACGTGTTGATGAATGCACCTGCAGCGGGAGCCTTGGCGTTGCCGGTGTACGATCGCCAGCTCAGCCTGTCCACCAATAATCAGCGCGACGGCGGCATGCTGGCCTATATCAGCGTCAATGGCGGCGCCTTGCCCGTGGCCTCCGGTACGCAGAATGCGATTGCCAATCCCGACAATTATTTTCTTGTCCCGGGCAATACCCTTGCCGTCACGGATCCGGCCAAGGGCGTGATCGCCAATGACGTCCGGGTTTATGGCGTGAAGGTGGCGACACCGCCTGCGCACGGCACGCTTACCTTGAATCCTGACGGCACGTTTACCTATGTGCCGGGTGCCGGCACCACTACCGACAGCTTCACCTATATGGCGAACGGCAATCCGGCGCTTACGGCAACAGTGACGCTGGCCGCTTGTACTGCGGGTTCGAGTTGCCTGGGTGGCGCGCCGATCGCCAATAACGACAGCTATACCAGCACCATCGCATCGCGCGTGCTGATCGGTGCGCCAGGGGTGCTGGCGAACGATAAGGATCCTGCCGGACACCCGTTGAAAGCCTCGGCGCCTAGCAGTATCACTGGCGGCACCGTCGCGTTGAACCCGGACGGGTCTTTCACGGCTGCGCCGACAGCCGCTCCCGTCGGTGCGGCTACCGCCACGGTGACGTTCAAATATTCCGCCGTGAATTCGCAAAATACGTCTTCGGCGCTGGCCACCGTCACTGTGACGTTCAAGGGCGGCAGCGGCCTGGCCGTCAAAGTGTTTGACGGCCCGAGCATGAAGACGGCTACGCCGGTGCGTATCAATGACTACCGTTGGATCATCGAGGAAGACCGCAGCTTCCAGATCGACCCTGCCTGCCAGACGAACTCAAGCACGCGGCCGGCCAGTTGCCCGCCGCTGCCGGTTCCGAGCGTCGGCACCAGTTTCCATACCAGCTACATGCCGGTGGTCGCGGCGGGCTGCGTCGGCACCGTCGCTTGCGAATCCGGGCAGAAAGTGCAGGGTACGCCAGCCGTGTGCGACATTGGCAACGGCGTGTGCCGGACTACTGCCGCACAACAGACCGCCGTCGATCCCAGCCAGGTTGCGCTGGACCCGACCAAGCACTACTACATCTCGATTTTGCCAGGCGATGCCGGCAACACGTTCTCAGCGGGCGCCGGTGCGCCAGTGCCGGTCAGTGCGAGCAACCCCAACGGACCGCAGCGGCAATTCAGCATCGCCCTGGATTGTCCATCGGGCCCTGGCGGAGCGGATTTTGCCCCCGGAACCGGGACTTGCGGCCATGGCATGGGCGGCGCCTCGATCATGCCGGCGATGACTGCTGTCAACGTACTCTTGCAACAGACGCCGTTCCAGACTGCGAAGGTTTCCGTGTATGTGTTCGAGGATGACGCTCCGCTCAACGGTGAAATCGACGTCAGTGGTGGTCTGGACGCCTTCGGCACTGCCCGCGAGCCAGGACTGGGCGGTTTTGAGATCAAGCTGTTCGACGACGCCGGCGGCACCGGTGATCCGACCGGACAAATGACCTATGACATGTTCAACATGCCGCTGTCCAACTCTCTGCAGGGAATGATCGATCCATCTACCGGGCTCAATGCCTGCCCGATTTCAAAGTCGAGCGACGGCCTGGTAGGCATGATTCCAACTTGTCCGAAATATGAATCGGATGGCGTGACTAATTCGCCTCTGGTCGGCCAGGCAGTGATTGCCAACCTCATGCCAGGCAGGTACGGCGTAGTCGCCACACCGGCAGCCGACCGCATCGGCAGGGGAGAAGAGTGGCTGCAAACCAACACGCTAGACGGACAGAAAGCCCATGATGCATTCGTCAAGGTAGCCGGGCCGGCCTATTTCCAAGAGTTCGGGCCAGCCGGTTTCCATGTCACAGTTGGTTTCGCCAACCCGAAAATCATCAATGACCGCCGCACCAACGCGCAGGCAACCGGGTTGTGCGACGCCGCGCCATCCGGCAGCGGCCTCTCGTGCACCAATTCGGTCAGTGGCCGGATCACCAACCTGCATTACAGCCGTCCGCCGAACCAGAATCTGTATGGCAGCGGTTCGCGCACCTCGCTTGGTTTCACGCAGTGCTATGTGAGCCTGGGCGATCCGGACAGCGAGGATATTGCATTCACCAAGTGCGACGCCGATGGCAAGTTCAGCTTTAGCGGCATACCCAACGGCACGTTCAGATTGACCGTCCTTGACCAGTGGAACGACCAGATTGTCGACGGCCTTGCGACAGCGGTGCAACTGACCGGAAACCAGAATAAAAACGTCGGCGATCTGCCGGTCCTGCAATGGCATACCAATCTGTATACCAGGACTTACCTCGACACCAACGGCGACGGCGTGTCCCAAGACAACGAACCGGGGCTGACACTGGTGCCGACCAATATCCGCTTCCGCGACGGCAGCTATTCCAATTTCAACAACACGGACCTCAACGGTTTCGCCGGATTCAACGAGGTGTTCCCGTTGTTCAACTGGTACGTGGTTGAAGCCGATACGACGCGTTTCAAACAGACTGGCGTACACGTGGTTTATGACGCCGGCGGTCCACCGGACGGCACGCCTGGCGGCGGCAGCTCGTCGATTGCCGCGAACTTTGCCAATACGCTGGAATCGGCTACGGCTCACCTCCCTGTCGCTCAGCGGGTTCCGGGAGCGGTGTATTGCGACAATGCGGACTGCACCGGGTTTTCGATCCTGAACGGCCCTGGCAGCAGTGCCGCCAATCCATCCACCGGCCGCATCGATCCGCCATGGGTAACTACTATGGGTTGGCAGGGCTTCTCCGGCCAGAGTTCGTTCATCGAATTCGGCAAGAAGCCGTTCGCCGACACGGAGAATGGCGGGATCAAGGGCGAGGTGATTTACGCTTCGACACGGCCATTCGATGACCCGGCGTTGCTGATTCACACCAGTTGGACGCCGAATGTTCCTAACGTCACCATCAATCTGTACCAAAAGGGTACGGCTGCAGATGGCAGCCCCAGCTTGACTCTGGTGGACACCACCCAGACTAGCAGTTGGGACGATTGGGCGCAGGGCTTCCGTTCCGACGGCGTTCCCAACATGAACTGCCCCGGCCAGGAAACCACCGACCCCTTCTTCTTTACACTGAAGGACAGTACCCAGTGGCTCGATCCGCTGAAAAGGCCCTTGTCCGCGCATGCGCAGTTCAAATGCTACGACGGCATGCATTCTTTCAACCATCTGCAGCCGGCGCCTTACGACGGTATGTACAAATTCCCTAGCGTGACGGCGACCAGCCCGACCACTGGCAAACCGACAGCCAGCAACTGCACTATCTGCGTACCGAATCCAAGCGGTGACGGTACCGTCATGCTACCTGCAGGCAAGTACGTGGTGGAAATGATCTTGCCACCGGGTTATGAACTGGTGAAAGAGGAAGATAAGAACATCCTCATCGGCGATAACTATATTGCTCCGGTGACGCAGCAGTTCGCTGGTTTGGGCAGCATCTTCATCCTGCCTGACCAGGCCGCGGTGAATGGCACTTATAACCAGAACAATCCACAGAATCCGACCACCAACCTGGGCTCGTCGCCCCGGCATGAAGGCGACACCGGCAGTGTCGAAACCTTCTGGCCCTGCGCCGGTGCACTGCGTATCGTGCCTGATTACATCAGCCTGTTCCCTGGCTCGCAGGAAGTCGCGCCGTTCGCGGGTGCTTCGCGGAATCTGTGCGATCGCAAGGAAGTGCGGCTCGACCCGCAAATGACGGTGCTGGCGAAATTCTGGGTGTTCAGCTCAACCCACGTTGCCGCGCATTACACCGGTTTCATGCTGGACGATTTTTCCTCGGAATTCGATCCGTATTCACCGCAGTTCGGTGAGAAGTTCGCCGTCCCCAACGTACCGGTATCGTTTAAGGATTTCACCGGCACTGAAATTTCCCGTGTGTATTCCGACCAGTGGGGTATCTTCAATGGCATGACTTATTCGACCTGGGAAGTCAATCCGCCAAATCCAACCGGGTACGCACCAACCATGATGGTCACCTGCATGAACGACCCGGGGCCGATTCCCGATCCGGCACACCCCGGCCAGACCATCACCGATCCTTTGTACAATCCGGCCTACAGCCAGTTCTGCTACGAGATTCCGTTCATGCCAGGACAGACCCAGTATATGGATACGCCAGTGGTGCCGGTCTCGGCCTTCGCCGAAGGCTACAATCCGCCTGACTGCGCCTATCCGGACGCCACCCCTGCTATCGGCAAGGTGACCGGCACGGCAGTCAGCGGTGGTGCCGGCCCCTGGGTCAGTACAGCAGGCGCCGCTCTGACGATCACTGCGATCAATAACACGGGCGACGCGCAAGTGCTGAACCACGCCTATTCCGGACCGGCTGCCACTACCGCGCCATATAACCAGAAGTTCATCACGCGTCACTATGGCTTCGGGGCGACGCAGGGTAGCGGATCGGTAACGATCGGCGGCGTCAATGCGTTCGTGTCATCGTGGAGCGATACGCAGATCACGGTGCTGGCGCCCGCATTGACTGCGGCGCAGTCGAGTTGCCCGGTCCAGCAGCGCGGGACATTGCTCCCTGCAACCTGCGGTGAGCTGGTGATCACGACCGGCGCCGGCAAGAAATCGATCGACACGGTCACGGTCACCATTGGCGGCAACACGCCGAAATACATCAATGGCGAAAATGCCGCAGGCAATGCCATCCAGAGCGCGATCGACAGCGCCACTCCGGGCGACATGCTCATGGTCGGCCCAGGCCTGTATAACGAAATGCTGCTCATGTGGAAGCCGATCCGGCTGCAAGGCGTCGGTGCTGCCTCGGTAACAGTCAATGCCAACACCCATCCGTCGGGCAAGATGGATCCGTGGCGGCGCCAGGTCGACTGCCTGTTTGGCGTGGCGCTCAACGGTGGCTTGATCACATCGGCCAACCCCTACGATCCGACCGGTACCTACACGTGTCCGGCGGCGATGCTGCGCAAGGTGGATCCGATCCCGCTCGAGCCGAATATCGGCTGGGACACCAATCTTAACGGCAATCTGGGCGAACTCCTGATAGAACCGACGCTGATGGGAGCGTATGAAGGCGCCGCCATTACCGTGCTGGCAAAAGGAGTACGCGACGTGCTGGTGGGCGGGGTCCTGCAAGCCGATCCTAACTTCACTGCGAATGGCATCTTCACGCCGCTCACGGCTAGCAGTGCGGATTGCACAAGCTATCCTAGTAACTTCCTGTGCAATCCGTCGCGCATCGATGGCATCAGTTTCAACAACAGCTCTCAAGGCGGCGGCGGCATCTTCCTGCACGGCTGGAACCACAATATGGAAGTCGCCAACAACCGTGTCTTCGGCAATGCCGGTACCCTCACCGGCGGCATTACCGTCGGCCAGGTGGAAGTTCCGGACGGCACCTTCGCTGCGGATGGCGTGACCCAACTGCCATACGGCTTCAACAACGCTGTCAATGTGCATCACAACTCGGTCACGTTGAACTCATCCTACGGCGATGAAATCAACTCCACCACGCCGTCCTCGGCCGGTGGCGTCACTTTCTGTTCGGGGGCTGACAACTACCACTTCAACTACAACTGGGTGTGCGGCAACATGAGCAGCGGCGACGGCGGCGGCATGGCGCACTTCGGCTTCAGCTATAACGGCGACATCTCGCACAACTGGGTCCTCTTCAACCAGAGCAACAACCCGACGCTGCCGACCTACGGCGGTGGCATCATTGTCCAGGGCGTCGCTCCGGACGGTACTTTCTGCGAAAACGCCGCGGTCGACCAGGATTGCGCACCTGAGCTGTCCGATGGCGCCGGTCCTGGCATCAAGGTTGACGCCAACCTGATCATCGGCAATACGGCTGAAAGCGGCAAGGGCGGCGGCCTGCGGCTGCAGAATGTCAATGGTACGGAGGTGGCGCGCAGTCCTAACAATGCGAATGCGTGGTATCAAGTCAACGTCACCAACAACATCATTGCGAATAACGTCGCCGGCTGGGCCGGAGGCGGCGTCTCGTTGCAGGATGCCGTGCGTGTCAACTTCATCAATAACACCATCGTTTCCAACGACACCACCGCTTCGGCCGGCGTGCTGTTCAACACCGACGCAGCTACGCAAGCCAATGTGCCGCCACCGAATTGCACGACGGTCGGCAGTCAAACAACCTGCAGCCCGATCACCACCTCGCAATATGAGCCGGCAGGTCTGGAAACAGCGCGTCACACCACCAACCTGATTACGGCGTTCACAGTGCCAAGCGTGGCTTGTCCTGCCGGTTTGCCGAATTGCACGACGTTCTCGAATCCAGTGATGACTAACAATCTGTTCTGGCAGAACCGTGCCTTCTATATCACGGTAGGCGGTCTCAATCCGGCGATACCGGGCTTGCAAAACGTGGTGACGTTGAATCCGACTTTGAACCAGGCTGGCCAAAAAACGGGCTATTGCGACTCGCATGCGGTCTACTGGGACATCGGCGCTTTTGGCGACACTGCGCCGAACAATCATAGTTCCGGGTTGACGCTCAGTCCGAAATTCTCGATCCTGACTGACGCTGCCGACTATCCGGGAGCAAGCAACCTGGGTACCAATCCAGCTGTGGTAAGCCAGTACTGCAATGGTTCGCGGGTGCCGCCCGAAGGTGGCGGCGTCGGCTTCGCGGTGCCTCCGGGCATCTCCGATGCTGTCCTGCCAAACCCATTGTTCACCTTGATGCCTGCGGCAACACCGGATGAAGGCAACCAGTGGATCAACATGTTCTACGGACCGCTTTCATTGACCAATGCAACCATCGCGTCGGGTGGCGCAGGCTACGGTTTGCCACTCGGTAACTACGCCATTGCGGCGGGGTCGCCGGCGATCAATACCGGGACTTCGGCCAATGCGCCTACCAAAGACTTCTTTGGCACCACCAGGCCGCAAGGCGGAAGCTTCGATATCGGTGCGGTCGAGTTCGTGTCAGTGCCCACTGCCGCCGCGAATGTAACGCCAACCTCGTTGACCTTCAGCAGTACGGTGGTCGGCGGCACCAGCGCCTCGCAAGCCCTGACGTTGCACAATACCGGCAGCGCCACGCTGACAGGCATTACTCTGACGTTCACCGGCAGCTTTGCCCGGGCGGCATCGGGCGGCAGCTGCGGTACGACGCTGGCTGCAGCTGGCACCTGCACCATCAACGTGGTATTCAAGCCGACAGCGACGGGTGCCGCAAACGGGACGCTAGCCATCGGCGCCAACGTGCCGGTCTCGGGCTCGCCAGTGCCCCTCACCGGTAGCGGCGCCGCCGCCGTGGTCAGCGCAGCCTTGGCTCCGACCACGTGGGCTGCGCCCAGTACTGCGGTATTGTTGAGCTCGACATTGGGGCCGCTCCAGAGCTTTACGCTGACCAATACCGGCAACGTAGCGCTCACCGGCATCACGAACGGAACCTTGGCAGGCACGAACCCGGCTGACTATGCCATCAACGCGCTGGGGTCGACCTGCGGCCCCCTTGTTCTCGGTCAGCTCACGACGATTACAACCTTGAACCCGGGCGCGACTTGCATAGTTTCCGTGCGATTCACGCCGCACTCGACCGGCGCCAAGAGTGCAACGATATCTGTAAGCGATGCGGCAGGTAGCCAGACATCGACTTTGACGGGAACCGGAAGGTGACGTCCGTTTAAGGTCATGCTGCCTGCGGGAGATTGCCGCAGGCAGCCTGGGAATCTGCAGTTGGCAGCTTGAGAGAGAGCTATTCTCCCGGCTGTTTTTAGCGGCAATCTGTTGGGAGGCAGGAATAACATGAAGCTCTCTTTACTGGTTTCTTTGTGTGCGGCGGCCGGCTTCTCGCTGGCGGCCACGGCTGCGCAAGCGGTAGATGGTGTAAGGCTTGGGCAGATGGAGGCCGTGGTTGCCCATTGCAGCCAGGTCAAGCCGGCGGATAGCGTCAGGTACCGCGAATTGTTGACGCCCCTGACCAGCGATGTGTCTGTTGAAGAACTGGCGGCGGTGCGCAAGAGCAGGGAATATCAGCGTGGCTATGAATCCATCACCGGACAACTGGCGGCGGCGAAAAAAGAGGAAGTGATTGAGGCATGTGCCGGCGCTCTGGAGTCGAACATCTAGCGCAAGAATGGACAACGTAGGCCGCGTGACCAACGTGGCCAACAGGGAAGAATATGAACACGTCCAGAGAGACAGTGAAATTGGCGACCATGGCGACGCTGCTAGCGTGCAGTCTGTGGAGCGCTGCGTCCTCGGCTCAATCTGCCCAGGAGCAGCAGGCTTCGTCGGCTGCTCCCGGTACTGCGCGTGCGTCGGCAGGCAAGTCTTCTCGTTATCAACCAGTGAAAATACCGAAGCACGCCAGGACCTTTTACCAGGCTTATGGCGGCGTCGACAATTTAACCGTGCGCCAGACCGCGTCGGGTAACCTGATCCGCTTCAGCTACCGTGTTACCGACCCTGCCAGAGCCAAAGCATTGGGCGAAAAGAACGTGACGCCTTACATGATCGGGCAAAGGAGCCATGCCTTGCTGCAAATTCCCGTGATGGACAAAATCGGCCAGTTGCGGCAGACCGGCACGCCCGAAATCGGGCAGGAATACTGGATGGTTTTTTCCAATAAGGGAAATCTGATTAAAGCTGGGGACCGCGTCAATGTAACGATCGGTTCCGCTCATTTTGACGGACTAGTGGTTGAGTGATCACGTGCGAGCGCGATCTGTGACGATTGAACTAAGAACTAAGGGGGGGGATGTACTCATGAACCGAATTCTCTTGCTGGCCTTTGGCCTGGCGTCATTTACGGCCACGTCCTCGATGGCGGTTACGGCGGCCGCCGCCACCAAGCCCGTGGCAACCGATAGCGCCCCGGCAGGCCGGTTAAGTGCGGCGCAGATCGTCGACAAGAATGTGGCTGCGCGCGGCGGGCTGCCAGCCTGGCACGCAGTCAGCAGCCTGAGCATGTCGGGAAAAATCGATGTTGGCGGGAAGAAAGAAACGTCTTTGCCGTTCGTGATGACCATGAAGCGGCCGCACAAGAGCCGCTTCGAGCTACGCTTCCAGGAGCAAACTGCAGTGCAGGTCTACGATGGCACGCAAGGCTGGAAGGTGAGACCCTTCCTGGGACGCAATGAAGTAGAGCCGTTCACGCCTGCCGAAACAAAATCGGCCGCCACGCTGGGGGAATTAGATGGCCCGCTGATTGACTATGCTGCCAAAGGCACAACGGTTGAGTTGCTGGGTATGGAGTCGGTGGAGGGGCATAGTGCTTACAAACTGAAACTGACGATGAAAGATCACGTACAGCGGCGCTTGTGGATCGACGCCAAGAGTTTTCTGGAGCTGAAAATCGACGGCGAACCACGCAAGCTCGACGGCAGAATGCACAATGTAGCCATTTACTACCGCGACTACAAGACCGAAAAAGGGCTGACTTTGCCCTATCTGATGGAGACTGTCGTCGAAGGCGCCAAAGCCAGCCACAAGATCAGTATCCAACAGGTGACGCTGAACCCAGCGGCGGACGACGCCCTGTTTGCGAAACCGCCGTTGACGGTGGCCAAGGCATCCGGCGAATAGGGGATGGACGACCATGAACCTGTCTTCAAACCAGATCGCTGTGCGAGTATTTTTCGCTTGTGTTTGCGCGTGTGTTTACGTGTCGGTGGGTCTTCCGGCGTTCGCCCTTGCGCAAGAGCCTGCGGTAGGGCAAAGCGGCGAGCATGGTTTGAGTGCGGCCCAGATCGTCGAGAAAAACGAAGCTGCGAGAGGAGGGAGGGATGCCTGGCGCAAGATTCAGACCATGGTTTGGGTCGGGCACGTGGAAAGCGCGAACGTCACTGTGCCTACTCTGCCGTTTGTGCTCGAGCTGAAACGTCCGAATAAGACACGCTTTGAAATCACGGCACTCAACCAGGTGGCCGTGCGCGTTTATGACGGCACCAATGGCTGGAAGTTGCGTCCGACCCGCAACGGCAAGCCAGATCTGCAGGCCTACACGCCGGATGAGCAGAAATTTGCGCGCGAGGAACAAGTCATCGACGGTCCCCTGATCGATTATCAGGCCAAGGGGATTGCCGTCAGCCTCGACGGGCTTGATGAAGTCGAGGGACATAAGGCCTATCGACTGAATGTCAGATTGCCGTCCGGTATCAGTCATCACATATGGATCGATGCCCAGACTTTTTTGGATGTCAAATACGATCGCGAAACACGCAGCGCGATCGGCCAGACGGCGACGATATCAGTGTTTTACCGCAATTACCAGAACGTCGAAGGTTTGCAGATTCCTGCCATTATTGAAACCGGCATGAGCACGACTCAAGTCAAGAACAAGCTTGTGATTGAAAAGATCGCACTTAATCCGCCATTGGAGGACTGGAGATTCGCCAAACCCGGAACGCAGGGGCGTAATAATCCGGTTTCGATAACTGTCGACACTTCGCCGGCCGCTCGCGGAACCGAGCGGCCGGCGCGTTAGCCATGGCCGCGCTACTGTCGAGGCCTGGCGCGGAGTCCACATGGCTGGCTTCGCGGATGCTTGGCAGAGGGAACGCGTTTGCAAGAATAAAAGTATTTCTCCGTGGGGTCGTCTTGGCACAAGTGTGGCGGCTTGCATTGCTTGCACTTGTGCTTTCGTTTGCGTTGCCGTTTGATAGCGGTCTCCTGTTCGCCGCGCCACTCGCGCCGATACACGCCAGCGTGACTAATGACAATTCGACGGCAGATGTTGGTGAAGCGATCTTCAGGCATGGCATACAGGGCTCAGGCGAGCCGCTTGAGGCCACCCGCGAGGCAGGTGTGCGTCTGTACGGTGCAGATGCGGCCTGCATCAATTGCCATCGGCCTAGCGGTCTTGGCGCCAAAGCCGGCCGCAACAGCATTCCCCCAATCACCGGACGCTACCTGTTGCACCCGCGCACCACAAATATGGAGGATATCGATCTGCCCTACGTCGACGGGATGCGCGCAGATCGCGATCCGTATACCGACGAGACCATCGCCAGGGCGATTCGCTCCGGTCTCAATTCGGAAGGCAAGCCACTTAGCTATCTGATGCCGCAGTTCGCGTTGAACGACACCGACATGACGGCGCTAATCGCCTACCTGAAGCGTCTCGATAAGCGCAGGCCGCTCGGGGTCACGGATACGGTGCTGCACTTTGCCACCATCATTACGCCAGATGCCGATCCTGTTAAGCGGCGAGGCATGCTGGATGTGCTCGAGCACTACTTCGCTGACAAGAACGCGTCTCCGCTCGGCGCGACTCCGCGCTTGCGTACCTCGCGCAAAATGATGTTCATGGTGAATCGCCGCTGGCAGTTGCATGTATGGGACCTGACTGGCCCGGCGGCGACCTGGGAAGCACAATTGAAGCGGCATTTGGCCGAGGAGCCGGTCTTTGCCGTGGTGTCAGGATTAGGGGGCAAGACATGGGCGCCGGTCCATGCGTTTTGCGAGCATGAAGCCATACCCTGTCTTTTTCCAAACGTCGAAGCGCCGGTCGGTACCGGTAATGATTTTTATTCCCTGTATTTTTCCAAAGGAGTCATGCTGGAAGCGGATCTGATCGCAAAAAAAATACTCGATGCGGGCAGTGGTACCGTAGCGAAAAATGTGCGCCAGATATATCGCGCCGACGACAGTGGCGAGGCGGGCGCCCAGGAACTTGATGCGGCACTGAAACATCATGGCATCTCTGTCTCAAGTCGTGTGCTGGCGCCGGGTGAGCGCATTGCTAATGCGCTGCGCGGGGTCGCAGGCACGGATGTGATTGTCCTGTGGCTACGTCCAGCCGACATCGCTGCGCTTCCCACCACACCGATGCCGGCGGTCGTGTTCATGTCGGGATTGATGGGCGGACTCGAGCGCTCACCGTTGCCGTCGAGCTGGCGTGGGAGCACGCGCCTGGCTTATCCCTTCGACCTGCCGGATCGACGGCGCGTCCGTGTCGACTATGCGCTTGGCTGGTTTTCGATCCGGCGCATTCCGGTGGTGTCTATCCAGGTGCAGGCAGATACCTATCTTGCCTGCGGCCTGCTGGCAGAGACGTTGAGCCACATGGTTGACACGTTTGTCCGCGATTATCTGGTCGAGCGCATCGAGGACATGCTGGAACGCCGAATCCTCACTGGTTACTATCCGCGCCTGACACTTGCATCGGGTCAGCGCTTTGCCTCCAAGGGAGGGTATATCGTCCGTTTCGCCGAACCTGACGGTATGCGGCTGGTTGCTGATGGTGACTGGATTGTGCCGTAGCGGCACGATGCGGTGCGGTTAGGCGAAATTGCTGTTCACGAATCGAATCTTAGGAGCAATTATCATGAAAACAGTCATCAGATACCTGGTCGGTGTCTTGGCGCTGACAGCTGCCGGGATGATTGCGCCGGTTGCCCATGCCGCAGCAACCGGCGTATCCGCTGCAAACGCACCTGACCCGCATGCTCACCACCATCACATGATGTCGGAGATCACGCGTTCGACAGTGGACTACACGCTACCACCGGTGTCGCTGGTACGGGAAGATGGCAAAGCCGTGTCGCTTGTCAATGAGCTGAATGACGGGCGGCCGGTGATTCTGACTTTCATCTACACCACATGCACTTCGATCTGCCCGATGATCAGTCAGACGCTGTCGCAATTGCAGAGTGACCTGGGCAGTGATCGCGACAAGGTGCATATGGTGTCTATCTCGATCGATCCGGAGCAGGATACGCCTGCGCGGCTGCGGGAGTATGCAAAAAAATACGGGGCGGGGCCTGAGTGGCAGCATTACACCGGGACGGTGGCGGCGAGTATCGCAACGCAGCGTGCTTTTGATGTCTATCGTGGTGACAAGATGAACCATAACCCGGTGACCTTGTTGCGTGCTGCGCCTGGAAAACCGTGGTTGCGGATCGATGGGTTTGCTACCGTGGCTGAGCTGTTGGGCGCTTACCATGAGCTGGTGGCGTCGAAGTGAGTTGCGGCAGTAGTTAAATGGGGTCAGAGTTTTTTTCGCGCTGTTTGCGAAAATTACCCTGTCCCCATTTAACGGCCTACGGAGTGCGTGCGTTGGTATTTTACGGAAATCCACGTTACCTGTAACGGTTGCTACTCCGTGGGTACATGCCGGGGGTAGCCCGGCGGCTACTGACTTTTATATGGACGCCTCCTATTTGCCAAGGTTTTTTTGTGTACTGCCAAACAGATAAGGATGCAGTTTTATATCCGGCCCTGTTGCAGACTGAACCCTGCTGGCCTTGATGGAATCCGCTGACTCACACCTAATTTCTTTGACGAGCTCTTGGCTCTAAAGTAAGTTCAGGTTTCGTGAGTCCCGGTCTGACCTGTTTGCCATCACACTCAATTACCTTGCGCAACCTTTCAACGTACTCATGTTGTAAAACTCATCAACTGCTACGTAACGATCTGTTCATGCGGCTCTGGTGCTGACGTAAGCGCGCTCATACTTTCGATCGTGCGCCAATAGCGCCCAGATC
>NZ_FOQI01000036.1 GCF_900113705.1 Collimonas sp. OK307
GGCTTCCAGAATGGCGTCGATGATCGCCACAAACGGTGCTAGCGTCGGAGAAACCGGGGCCGGCGTTCGCCGATAACCGGGTGGCGCTGCGAACTGGCACATCTTCCGGACAGTATTGCGATGGATGCCGAAGTAGCGCGCAACAGCACGCTCACTCTTGTTCTCGACCATCACGGCGCGACGTACTTTGACGTATAAGTCCACGGGAAACATCCTTTCCGCCTTTCTTATGCACCTTCAGGCACATAAGACTACAGGCTAGGATTGGTACACTTTTAACGCGCCATTCATGGCCGTTCCAAGTGCGCTTTCCGGTACATTATTCACGCGGCATTTATATCTATGCCACACCGGCTAATTTTCGAGCGTAGGCAGTGGGAGCTCTCCTCCTCTATCGTCTAGTTTTTTCAGAACGATTCTTTCGCGCATTTTGAATTCGAACTCTTCCAGCTCGACGACCTGTTTCTTCCTACCATCTTTTTCTTCTTCTGTTGCCTTCGGCATGTATTTTTGAATGGCAGCATCGAAGTGCTCAACACTTTCCCAAATTCCGATGTTGATGTATGTTTCGTAGTGCTGATCAGTAACGCTAAAAGTATTGAACTTTGGATCTGGTTTACTTATTGGCCTCGTAAGAATTTCTCTATAAAAACCATCGGGCTTGCCCACCTTCATGTTTTCCCGCCAGTGCTTCTCGAACTCCTCGCGTTTGTCTGGCTTGATGAGCCAATGAACTAAAATTATCTCCATACGATCTCCAGGAAAGCATAGCGTAAAGTGGACGTCAACGAGGTTGACGCATGACAACAGTCAGTATGATGCCTAATCTCGCCTCAAGCAATTGCTAGCCTTAAACTGTCCACGCCATTCGCAATGTAGGATTCGGCAATGTCTACACGAGTAGCCGTTTTGAGGCCCTCGACGAACCGGGTTGTTCCGTCACGATGGAGCGCTCTGTAGACATCATCACGCACGTTGAGAACTGGCGCCAGGATGCCTGCTCGAAGGTACGGTATACGAAGGTTGCTCTGCCGCATTGCTTGGATATACATCCACTCTACACAAATATTGAAAAAACGATAAAGATATTTGCTTTGAGATTCCGGCCTCGGGTTTGAGCTAGTGTATAGCTTGTCTAGATCGAGGGCGGTTCTCAGAAGAAACGAGCGAAATGCGGGGAGAGGGGGAGTCTTGGCGTTCGGCGCCAAATTGCGATGCTGCCGATAATGCAAATTATCTCGTAAAAATTTTAAGGTATTGCAGATTACAAAACCTACACAGTGCCTACACAATTTCCACATAACAAAAAGCCCGCTTCAATGAGCGGGCTAAGTGTTTGATTTTATTGGGGTGGCTGATGGGGCTCGAACCCACGACAACAGGAATCACAATCCTGGACTCTACCAACTGAGCTACAGCCACCATTGCTGTACTACTGCAATTACCATCATGCTTATTCAGCACTAAGGCAGCTGGCAATTATACAAACTTGCCCGCCGCTTGGCAAATTAATTTAGCGTTTTTTATGAAATTCCTGCTGGCTGACCGATTGTCCCCACCATCGACACCGGCGGATGCAGCTGCAGCAGGTTGGCAAACGCGGTCGTCAGGGCTGACTGGCTACCGCTGGTGAAGGCGTTCACCTGGCCCGCACGCGGGGAAGTGCGCAGCAGTTTGTTTTCAGTCAATATCTTCACCAACTGCCGGCTGACCGCAGCGCCGGTATCGATAACGGTTACTGGCCGGGATGTCAGCTCGCCAACGATTTCTTCGATCAACGGCCGCACGAAAGGGTAGTGGGTGCAGCCTAGCACCAGCGTATCGGCGCCTTGCTTTATCAACGGACTGATATAACGTCGCAGCAGAAGCGCGGTTTGGGCAGAGCGCAATTCGCCTTTTTCAATCTGGTCGACCAGGCCGACACAGGCCTGCAGCTCGAAGCGTGCACCGCTGGCCGCGCTGATTTGCTGTTGCAATGTCAGCAACCGGGCACTCAGTAGCGTCGCTTTTGTGGCCAATACGCCGACGATCTTGCTCTGGCTTTGGGAAGCAGCCGGCTTGAGTCCGGGTTCGATGCCGATTACCGGTAAATCCGGATAAGCGCTGCGTATCCCCTGGATAGCGGCGGTGGTAGCGGTATTGCAAGCAACTACCAGCGCCTTGACGCCGCTTTGCAGAAGGAATTCCGTCACCGCCAGCGAGCGTGCGGAAATTTCCGCTTCCGATTTATCGCCGTACGGGGCATAAGCCGAATCGGCAAAATACAAAAGATCTTCGTGCGGCAGATGCTGATGAATATGCTGCAGCACCGACAAGCCGCCGATGCCGGAATCAAAAATGCCGATGGGCGCAACTTGCGCCATCGGCATTTCTTGAGTGCTACTGGTCATCGTATTGATTCTTCGATCAAGTCGAATCAGATGGTAGTCACAGGGATCTTCGACAGCGCCGCATGCGCGATCTTTTCCTGCCATTCCTTCGGCCCGGTGTTGTGCACCGAAATGCCGTTGGAATCGACCGCCACCGTTACCGGCATATCCTTGACGTCGAACTCGTAGATTGCTTCCATGCCGAGGTCGGCAAAGCCCAGCACCTGCGCCGACTTGATCGCCTTGGAAACCAGGTAAGCAGCGCCGCCAACCGCCATCAGGTAAGCCGACTTGTGTTTCTTGATCGATTCGATCGCCACCGGGCCGCGTTCCGATTTGCCGATCATCGAAATCAAGCCGGTTTGTTCCAGCATCATGTCGGTGAATTTATCCATGCGGGTAGCAGTAGTCGGGCCGGCCGGGCCAACCACTTCATCGCGCACCGGATCAACCGGGCCGACGTAATAGATCACGCGGTTAGTGAAATCCACCGGCAGCTTCTCACCCTTGGCGAGCATGTCCTGGATACGCTTGTGCGCAGCATCGCGGCCGGTCAGCATCTTGCCGTTCAACAGCAGAGTCTGGCCTGGCTTCCATGATGCGACTTCTTCTTTCGTCAACGTGTTGAGATCAACCCGTTTCGATTTCTCGGTATCCGGCACCCAATGCACTTCCGGCCATTCCGACAGCGATGGCGGCTCCATGTAGGCTGGACCCGAACCGTCGAGCACGAAGTGGCCGTGACGGGTCGCCGCGCAGTTTGGAATCATCGCCACCGGTTTCGATGCCGCATGGGTCGGATGCATCATGATCTTGACGTCGAGCACGGTGGTCAGGCCGCCCAGTCCCTGTGCGCCGATGCCCAGTGCATTGACCTTCTGGAACAGTTCGATACGCAATTCTTCAGTCTTGTTTTGCGGGCCGCGCTTGAGCAGGTCGTACATGTCGATATCTTCCATCAACACTTGCTTCGCCATCAGCATCGCCCGTTCCGCAGTACCGCCGATACCGATGCCGAGCATGCCCGGCGGGCACCAGCCGGCGCCCATGGTCGGCACAGTCTTCATGACCCAGTCGACCAGCGAATCGGAGGGATTCAGCATGGCGAACTTGGTCTTGTTTTCCGAACCGCCGCCTTTAGCTGCGATTTGCACGTCAATCGTATTGCCCGGCACCAGTTCCATGTGCACCACGGCTGGCGTGTTGTCTTTGGTGTTCTTGCGTTCGAATTGTGGATCGGCCACGATCGATGCGCGCAGCATGTTGTCCGGATTCAGGTAACCACGGCGCACGCCTTCGTTGACGGCATCGGTGATCGAACCCTTGAAGCCTTCAAAGCGCACATCCATGCCGATTTTCAGGAACACGTTGACGATACCGGTGTCCTGGCAGATCGGCCGCTTGCCTTCGGCGCACATGCGCGAATTGGTCAGGATCTGCGCAATCGCGTCTTTCGCCGCAGGACTTTGCTCCTGCTCGTAAGCACGCGCCAGATGCTGGATATAGTCGACGGGATGGTAATAGCTGATGTACTGGAGCGCAGCGGCTACCGACTCGATGAGATCTTCTTGCTTGACTGTGGTGAGGGTGGTCATGGCGTTTCTCGGTAATGGAATTCGGAATTCGGTAAAAGTATTCGGTGAAAATTCGCTATAAGAAATTACAACAAGTACATTCAGTGGCGCATGAGGATTCGGTTCGTCCGGCTCGGCGGGTGGCTGATGTTTTTCGCGCGGAAACTTGTATGTTGCTCATTGGAATTATCGGGAAGGAATTAAGCGTCGCTATTTTACACTTCTTGTACGGTTTTCATGGACTGCGGCCAACTTGCCACGGCGATTCCCGTCAGCACCAGCGCCAATGCCGCAAAATGGCCCCAGCTTAAACTCTCGTGCAAAAACACCACCCCGATAAAGGCCGCGGCCAGCGGCATCAAGGCGGTGAAGATGCCCGCCACATTGGCTTGTACGTGTTTGGTACCCGTTAGCCACAGCCAGAACGCGATCACGCTGGCCGCCAGCGCATACCAGAAGATCAGCATCCACATGCCGGCCGTGACCTGGCTGAAATCGTAAGACACGGCGGCAGTCAGACCGAACGGCAGCATCAGCAACAGGCCGAACAGGTGGCTATAGGCGGTAATCCGCATCGGCGACAGGGTTTGCGTCAGTCGCTTGGACAGCACCACGTAAGTGGCCTCGCACAGCACCGCAGCCATGACAAACAGATTGCCGATCACCGAGGTGTCGCCGCCGTCGCTCTTGCTAAGATTAAGCACGGCGATACCGGCAATCGCCAGCAGGATTGAGGCCAGCGTACGCGGCTGCAGTCTTTCCTTGAGGATCAAACGCGACAGGATTGCCACTGCTGCCGGCAAGGTGCTGGTAATCACGCCCGCAGCGGTAGCGGTGGTGTGCTGAACGCCATACAACATGCACAGCGTAAATAAGAATGTACCGAAGAACGCCTGCCCAAATAGCGTCAACCATTCGTGGCGCTCCAGGCGCGGCGCTGCCTTGAAGAACTGCGGCGCCATCACGATCACGGCGATAACAAAACGCAACAGGCCGAACACTACCACCGGCATCACGGCGATGATTGCTTTGCCGAAACCGATATTGGCGCCTACCAGCATCATGGCTAGCGCCAGGTAAACGTAAGATTTTGTGTGTTGCATGAGCTGTAGGAATAAGCTGAATGTGCGATCATATCCGATTGCGGGGTGGATTGTAGGGCGCTGGTAGCGCTAGCATCGATTTATGTAAGGCCTAAGTAAGTGTAAAAGTTTACTTTTAGCGTCAACTTAGTATTAATTTTTATTAAAAGCAGGAGACAGCATGGCGAACATCGAAACCTTTGGCCAGGAAACCCGCATTTTTCCAGCCCCGGCAGAATTTTCCAAAACTGCAGCAATTTCCGGCATGGACGCGTACCGCGCTCTGGTAGCTGAAGCCGAGCAGGATGAGCAGGGTTTCTGGGGCCGCCTGGCACGTGAAAACCTGCAGTGGCAAACACCTTTCACCAAGGTGCTGGACGAATCCAATGCGCCGTTCTACAAATGGTTTGACGATGGCAAGCTGAACGTTTCCTACAACTGTCTCGACGTGCATTTACACAATGGCAATGCCAACAAAGTCGCGGTGATCTTTGAAACCGACAGCGGCGATGTCACCAAAGTCACCTATCAGGAATTACATAAAAAAGTTTGCCAGTTCGCCAATGGCCTGAAATCGCTCGGCATCAAGAAGGGCGACCGGGTCGTCATCTACATGCCGATGTCGATAGAAGGCGTAGTTGCGATGCAAGCTTGCGCCCGTATCGGCGCCACGCATTCAGTAGTGTTCGGCGGCTTCTCCGCCAAGTCGCTGCAAGAACGCATCATCGATGCCGGCGCGGTCGCCGTGCTGACCGCGGACGAACAAGCACGCGGCGGCAAGCGCCTGCCATTGAAATCCATCGTTGACGAAGCATTGGCTTTGGGCGGTTGCGACACCATCAGGAACGTAGTGGTCTACAAGCGCACCGGCGGCGACATCAATTTTGTCGCCGGCCGCGATCTGTGGCTGCACGAACTGGTAGCATCGCAGGCAGAAACCTGTGAGCCGGAATGGGTCGATGCAGAACATCCGCTGTTCATCTTGTACACCTCCGGTTCCACCGGCACCCCAAAAGGCGTGCAGCATTCATCCGGCGGTTACCTGCTGTGGGCGGCGCTGACCATGAAATGGGTATTCGACATCAAGCCGGACGATGTCTACTGGTGCACCGCCGACATCGGCTGGATTACCGGTCACACCTATATTGCCTACGGCCCGACAGCTGTCGGCGCCACCCAGATCATTTTCGAAGGCGTGCCGACTTATCCTAACGCCGGCCGTTTCTGGGATATGGTGCAAAAGCACAAGGCCACCATTTTCTATACCGCACCGACCGCGATCCGTTCCCTGATCAAAGCTGCCGATGCCGACAAGAACGTGCATCCTTCGCAATACGATTTGTCGTCACTGCGCTTGCTGGGCACGGTGGGTGAGCCGATCAATCCGGAAGCCTGGATGTGGTACCACAAAAATATCGGCGGTGAGCGTTGCCCGATCGTCGACACCTTCTGGCAAACTGAAACCGGCGGCCACATGATCTCTCCGCTGCCAGGTGCTACGCCGCTGGTACCGGGATCCTGCACCTTGCCATTGCCGGGTATCCAAGCCGTGATCGTCGATGAAGCAGGGCAGGAACTGCCAGACGGCCACGGCGGCATCCTGGTCGTCAAGCGTCCGTGGCCATCGATGATCCGCGCCATCTGGAACAATCCAGAGCGTTTCAAGAGCGCCTACTTTCCGCCCGAGTTCGGCGGCAAGCTGTACCTCGCCGGCGACGGCGCGATCCGTAACAAGGATACCGGCTATTTCACCATTACCGGCCGTATCGACGATGTGCTGAACGTCTCCGGCCACCGCATGGGCACAATGGAAATCGAATCGGCGCTGGTCGCCAACCCGATCGTGGCCGAAGCCGCGGTAGTCGGCAAGCCGGATGAGACCACCGGCGAAGCCATCTGCGCCTTCGTCGTCCTCAAGCGCAGCCGCCCCACCGGCGACGAAGCCAAGAAGATCGCCAAGGAGCTGCGCGACTGGGTCGCCAAGGAAATCGGCCCGATCGCCAAGCCAAGGGAAATCCGCTTCGGCGACAACCTGCCGAAAACCCGTTCCGGCAAGATCATGCGGCGTTTGCTGCGAGTATTGGCGAAAGGCGAGGAAATCACTCAGGACATATCAACTCTGGAGAA
>NZ_FOQI01000020.1 GCF_900113705.1 Collimonas sp. OK307
GGTTGACCGGAGCGTTGCTCGACCGGCTCACCCATCACGTCCACATCCTGGAGATGAACGGCGAATCGTATCGATTGGCCACCAGCAAGAAACGGCAGCAGCGCAATGCCAAACCAAACGTCAATGCTGAAAAAGGAGGGGCCAACCCGTAACAGCAAAAACAACGTCTTGAGGAAACGGGCTACGCTGCGCTACGCCCGTCACCCCAATTCTACCTTGCATAGAAATGTGGATTGAAAAGAGAAAAATCCAGGGCCTGAACGGCTCTATTTATTAACCCGGATTGGTACACTTTTAACGTGCCATTTGGTACATCTTCACTCCGGCATTGACAGGTTATCCGGGTATTGACCCGCTAGGTGGAACTGGCGATGGAGGGCGGGACGCCATCGTTCGGACCGACACGGCAGGGAAGAAAATTGTCTTCGCTTATACAGTCCGATCGGATTGGCGTGTCAAACTAGAAAGCGACTGCAAGCGAGTCGATGAAATGGGACATGATCCCGATTGTTTCGTATTTGTTTGTACGGAGGCGCTATCTGCGTCGCAGAAGGATGTGGCGTATAAGATCGTCACCGAGCAATATGGTTGGCAGTTCGACCTGTTTGATCTCGAGCGATTACGAGTGCAACTCGTCGGGCCGCAGCGTTATTTAATTGCGCAGCATTCCAGTATTTTCACTCCCCCCTTTTTTTCGCAACTCGGCGGCCAGTCCATCTCGGAAAGCAGAGACACCATTCTCATAGATCACGTTAGTGCGGATCACGCCGTAGCTACGTGGTTGGCCCGTCGGCTTTCGCTCGCTGGATTTCGAACCTGGTGCCATGGGACAGCGCCGCTTGCGGGAGAAAATTTCGATGACACCGTTCGAAAGTTGCTTGAAGTCCGCGCAATTCACTATTTGCCTGTAATCTCAACGTCCAGTTTGACCAATGGCGTGTTTTTGGAACGCTGCACTATTGCGGCAAGTAAGGAAAATTTTGTGCTCCCCTGTCGTGCGAACAGTGGCGGTGATGAGGCAATGCCATCAAGACTTTCCAAATTGGTGCCGGCGGATTTTTGCGCGTCTTGGAATATCGGTTTGACGCAAGTCATTGCGCGGCTGGGGACGCTGGGTATTAAGCCAGCACTCGATCTAGAGCGAGGAAGGCAGATCGCTTTAAGAGACTATCTACCTACCCATGTGACGGTAGCAAAACCGGAGCCCGTTTTTGCGAATGTGTTTCCTCTTCGCTTGCCGAAGAGCATGCTTACCTTCGATCTTCGAAAGCCGTTGACAGAGCAAGAATCGTACGAGCTGTCCACGCAATGGGCGTTCGTTAACCTCAGCGAATATCGTTTAGTTGCATTTACGCCCCCGCCAAAACAGATTTTTTCTTCAGTCAAAGTTGAGCATATTCCTGAATTCCTTTGGACAGACATTCCGTACAGGGACGGTAAGCGGACTTCTGACATCGCTAAACAGCTTGTACGACGAAGTCTTGAAATCGTATGTGTGCAGAAAGGACTGAGTTTTTGTGGTGACAGAAGGGTTTTCTATTTTCCAACACGAGAGTCCGGCGACTGGAACCAGTCTATACAGCACGTCGATGGACGTTCGACGAAAGTGCAACTGACCGGCGAGCGTACCAAGGGCTGGGGCGATCGTGCTTCCCGGTTTCTATATCAGCTTTCTCCTATGTTTCGGGTGCAATGGGACGATGACGGAACCTGGAATGTCATCGTAAGAGTCTATATTCGAGTGACCACCCTTGAAGGCGGCATGTTTGAAGGGAAGGAAATTGGTCGACGTCGGAAGATTGTCAGCAAAAGCTGGTGGAACAAGCAATGGCTTGCACGTTTACTTGGAGTGGTGCAAGCCCTGCAAACTTCAGAGGGGCAGATTGAAATAGGTGAAGGCGTGCGGGCCATTGTGATGCAGACTAAGCCACTGAGTTGGGAGTGTCCGGTTGGTTTAGACGTGATGGCCCTCTCTGGATTGTCGGACATCGGTCATGAGATTGCTGAGTATAGAACTCGAGATGATGACGATGAAGACGAGGACAAAATACCTTCTGCTTCAATAGGAGCCTCAGACGTATGACCGATACCTTTCACTTTCTAGGTGAGCCTTTGCTTGAGTTCGGACATGGTCAAACAGCCGAAGATCCGCATGATGGCCTGGCACTCTTCGGGCCTGCCGAATCGCGCTCACAAATGCCAGAAAATATCGTTATTGGAACTCCACAGGGGATTGGTCTCTGGAGAGAGTGGTGTGCAGCGTTGAACGCGCCGGCTGCTTGCGTAGATCCTGGGCGCCATCGCGCCTGGCCACCGTTCCCAGGCTTCAATGTAGCCTTCGGCGCAAAATGGCCGAATCCGATCCGGAGCTACGCCGTTGATGCCGACTCGTTGTCTGGCGCGTCGCGAAAAGCGGATAAACATGATCGAGCTTTTACCGTAGCAAATCTATACATGCAGCAGTTGGAGCGGCTTTCGAAGTTGGATAACCGACCGGCCTTGGCTGTATGTGTCGTTCCTGACGAAGTCTTTGAGAACTGTCGCCCAAATTCTTCGGTAGCGCGCGCTAACCAGAGCGATGTGGCCCGCAGTAGAGGTGAAGTCAATTTCCTTAAGCAAGCCATTGTCGACCGAAATAACGGTCAATCTCGCATGTTCGATGACGAAGATCCAGTCGTAACCGCTAAGTTGGAAGACATTGCAGAGTTCGAGGAGGCTCGTGGCCTATCACCGGACTTCCGTCGACAATTGAAAGCGCGGATGATGGCGCATGAATTACCAGTTCAGATCGTCAAAGAATCTACGTTACAGGTCACGCCGCAAGTGCGTAACGGCGAGCCCGGGACCAATCCGTTATCCGATCGCCTCTGGAATTTTAGTACAGCGGTGTACTACAAATGCGGAGCCAAACCATGGAAGACACCGTGGGCCAGAGAAGGCGTTTGCTACGTTGGACTTGCTTACAAGCTTACCGAAGACGGTCGCAATGCATGTTGTGCTGCACAGATGTTTCTTGATAGTGGTGATGGTGTCGTCTTCGTTGGAGAATTTGGACCATGGTATTCGAAGGACCGCGGTGAATTTCACCTACCGCCTGACAAGGCTGAAGCACTGCTGCGGGGGATCATTGAGACCTATAGACAAGAGGATGGACGCCCACTAAAGGAGATTTTTCTGCATGCGCGGTCTGGGATTGATACTGAGGAGTACCAAGGCTTTCTTAGAGCGTGCCCTCCAAGTGTCAACTTAGTCGCTATTCGTGTTCGACAAGATCGTGGCGGCCTACGCCTGTATCGATACGATGAGCATCCCGATGTTGCGAAACGGGGCCAGCATCCGGTACAGCGCGGCGTCTTTTGGCAGCGCTCTGGCCGATACGGCTTGCTATTCACCAACGGGTTTAAGCCTAGAATTGCGACCTACGATGGCTTCGAAGTCCCTGTTCCTTTGGCCATTACGGTACAGCATGGCAATGGCGATCTGGTTCAGATCGCGAAGGACATTTTAGGGCTGACCAAGTTGAATTACAATGCGTGTCAGCTAGGCGAGGGACAGCCTATTACGGTTAAGTATTCTGACCGCGTCGGTGAGATTTTATTGGCCAACCCTGGCCTGCCTTCCGATAAATGGAAGCACAATTTTAAATATTACGCTTGAACGATATGTAACGTATTGCGGCATTGGATTCAATGCTGCAGTACGATGAGGTACGGAACAGTTCTTGCGACGATGCATGCAAAATTAGCGTGTCAGCTTCCAATACAACCACCCCCCTGGCCTGAAGGTCGGAAATAGCAATACTCAGATCGCGTCCTTCAAAGCCAAAGAAGCGCGTCAATCGATTGACTGAAATCGACTGAACCGTGTTGAGAATTCTAAGGATGAATTCATCAACCATTGGAAGTCTACGCTCCCGAGCCTTTCTGCTGAAATGACGAACTGGCGACAGGGACGATTGAATCAGAAAGTATTCGTTTGAATCGAAAAAGCCCTTGTCGCCATTGATGGAAATCGCAATTGTGCTGGTTCTTGTGTCAAACTTTTTTATCTTGTGTCAAATTTTTTTATTTTGTGTCAAACATTTTTATTCATCGACAATAAAGAAGCCGTTGAGTAACTATTAATTAGGATAATATCCTAATTAATGGTGTTAGAATAGGGTATGGAATGGTCCACTGATCTATCTACATATCCGACGTATTGGCATTCTCGACTAAAGAGAGGGTTTGGTCTGGGCACTGGCTCAAACTACCGTCCTTGGTTGAGGGTTCGTGATGTGCCATCTGACGGTAGTTCGGGTAATCCGAAGGGGATTACCACGGGTCGTACCTATCACTTGCTCTCCAAGCTGGAGAGAATCTATTTCCACTATTTGGACCGACAACCCGATGTTGTCGATATACGAGAGCAGTTTCCCATTCTGGCTCTCAGTGAGACGCAGTCTCTTTGTGCCGAGCTGGGCGTTAAGCATCCTGCTGCCGGTCGCTATCCGGAGCCATTTACCTTCGACTTTCTGGTCACGAGACAGAAAGAGGGGCGCCTGGTCTACCAGGCTCGAAGTATCAAAACACCGGGAGATGCGGCAGACGAAAAGACTCGTGCGAAGCTTAATGTGGAATATCAATGGAGCGAGAGAAATGCTCTCGACTGGAAGCTTGTCGACGTTTCCGGGTTTTCTGACGATCTTCAGTCGACATTGGTATTCATGCGTGGCTGGTTCTCGCATCGTTATTCTGCCGATGAGCGCATTGCAAATGACTTCAGCCAAATGTTTCTGAAGCTCTATGAGCCCAATGTTCCCCTTAAGGAATTGATTCAGGCTTGTGCTTCACGCATGAAGCGAGGTTATTCCCTGGCGCAAAATGACTTTCGCTATTGCGCGTGGGCCGGGCTCATCCCTGTTAAATTGAACTCAAAGCTCACAATGCATCTACCGGTCACACTCGATGGAAAACGCTGAGAACAATATGACCTTTACGCCTAGCCCTGCCCAAGAGAAAGTTCAGATAGGCTTGGTTATCAGGATGGGCTTGGAAGCTGCATCAGAGATGGTGCGGATAACGCATATTTTTCCTAAGTGCATATACGTTATTCCTGTGTCGACGCCAGATATGGCGCGGTATGCTAAGCGCCCCTATGAAATGAGCCTCGGGAAATTGCTGCGGTGGCTAGAGACGTCAGAGTGGCAAATTGGGCGTTTGCGGTTGCCGCCAGAATTTTTGCTGAGCTCCGAAGAATGCGATTGGACTTACGAGGCCATCAAGCCTTTGGTGGAGATTTTTGAAGATGAGCGCGCGTTGGGGCGCTCCATGTTCACGGTCCACATTCAACGCCGAGCTGTTGAGCTCGATATTAGCCCTGTCTCGCTACGTCGCATGCTGCTTCGCTTCTACTATTTCGGTAGGTTAAAGGCAGCGCTGCAGCCGCTGAAAGTTGGGCGTCCCATAGAGTGGGAGGGCGTTAACACTGATTCAACTATATCAAGAGGTGTCACGAGTCGGCGAAGAGGGCGCCAGCCTGTAGAGGCTGAGATACTGGGGCGAAATGAATTCTCGGTAACAAGAGATGACATTGACGATATGGTGAGTTGCTATGAGGATCTGGCGAAAAAGGGGAAAGTAAAAAAGACGGTTGCTCATAGCGAGTACTTGGCGCAGCACTTCAGCAAAAGAAATCCAGACTTATACAAGAAGTATCTCGACAAGCAGTGTCCGCAGCCTGTAACCATTAAACAGTTCCGGGATTACACCGGCCAGTACGCGAGCTTTACGGCGGAGATGGCAGAAAACGCGGGCCAAAGTCATAGGCAGCAGAAGGGAGCTACCTTAGCGGTGGGGCCTGGAGAATATTACGAAATAGATGCAACCGGCGGCCGCATTCACCTTGTCGATAGTGAGAATCCGGATGTTGTCTTGGGCACACCTGTGATCTATCTGATCTTAGATCGGTGGAGCCGCTTTATCGTAAGTATTTACGTGACGTTGCGGCCGGCGTCATGGGAAGAGATACGAATCGCACTCTTGATCGCGTTTACTCCACGTAATCGGCGTTTCCGAAATCTCGGCATCAATGTAGATGAAGATAGGTGGCCTCAGGGCCGGATATGTTCTCATATGGTTCAGGATCGGGGATCCGAGATGATCTCGCGCGCAATGCTCGAGGCGGCGGTCGATGGACTGCATATCGAACCTGAAACTCTTCCGCCTCTTTGCCCAGACGGTAAAGGAATTATCGAGAGAACCATTCGAAAGCTTAAAGACAGGATGGCGGATCGGCGTCTCAAAGGTGGGTTCCAGGATCGGCCTTTGGATCCTAAAAGTCGACGCAAATTTCGTGTTGCCAAAGGTGCTGCTGCTTATTCTCTACGAGAGCTATATTGGACTCTCATTGATATCGTCGACGAACACAACAATAGTTCTCACCGACATCTTGAGGCGAAGACGATATTGCGGCGCGCACAAGTCAGGCCTACCCCCAGAGATGCCTATCTTTGGGGATTGGAAAACATTACTGGTCTCGAGTGTCCGCCATTAGAAGATGCTGACTATCTGCGACTTCTGATGGGGAATGACAAGGGCACCATTGCCAATGGTGCCGTCATGTTCAGAAACCGGAAATACTATCCTGCCAATGCTGCAGCTGAACGGCAAGCTCGGCACTCGACATCTAGTCGTTCTGCAATCGATATTAAGGTTGACCGCTCATATCCTGTGGAGATTTTTGTTCCGATTGGAGGCCAGGACTGGCCGCTGTGGAAGGTTGACAAAGCCGGGCTTCAAGAACTGCAAGAAATCACTCTAGAGGAAGAAGATCAGCTCCACGACAAACATAGGCTCTTGATTGCTAAGACTAGGAATGATTCATTTGTCGATGGGCAATTGCGATTGGCCAGAGATCGAGGAGGGAAGGGGAGCCACGTGGTCGAGTCTACAACCGCAACAGAGCATAAGAAAGTTCGGAGAGAAGCCGAGAGCGAGAGAGTCAAGGATGCCATATTGGGACGCCCAACTAAAGTCGCAGTCGGTATGCCAACGGCAGGTAGGGCATCCAGAGTCGATGCGAGATCGCAAGGAGAAGAGCTTGAGGAGCGTGAGCGTCGCGAGACTATTGAGCGAATGAGAAGGAGGAAGTAATGAGAGCCAGGACAGACACGCTATACATCAGTATTCCTGCAACGTACCGCCCGACGGGGGTAAGTGACTTTGATGGCAACCCCTTCATTGAGGCGTTGCCTCCCATGGAGGAAAGCAAGAATGCCATTTTGTCGCGCTTGCAAAACTATCCCCTCACTCCCACCAAGAGTGAGCTAAAAAAGGGAGAGATCATCCGCGCAGCGGAGCTGGGACGTATTCGCACTCTTGTATATCCATTTGCGGAATATCAGCGTGCCGGCATGAATTTGACTCTGAACATTCGGGAGGCATATGTCGCCCGAAATCCACTCAATCCTGTGGATATGCAACGCCGTTTGGCGATTGCGTCGGGAGACGGGGAATTCGCTATTCCAAACAATTGGGTAAGCACCGCTAAGGGACAGACGCTTATAGGAATTAGTGGGAGTGGAAAAACAACTTTCGCAACTGCATTCTCGCTACCGTATCAGATTGTCATTGAACACCGCGAATACAAAGGAAAGCCGCTTGTTTGCCGCCAGATTCCATGGGTGAACCTCCGCATGGCTCATGATGCCACCCTAAAGAGTTTGTGCCTGCAGTTCTTTGAGGTGGTGGACGGTATTCTCGGGAACACGAATTTCTATCGGCAGGCACGATCAGTCAGCGGCATTGCACGGATGTCTCTGCTTATGGCACATGTCGCGACGGTGGCATCAGTCGGCGTAATTTTTGTGGACGAGCTGCAAAATCTCAAAGCCGCGAAAGGTGGGAATGCCGTCTTCGTTCTGAACCTCTTTAGTGAAATCATTGAACGCGCTGGAGTTACGTTGGTTATAGCAGGCACGCCGGCGCTTGAGACGGTAGTTAGTCAGAACGTGCGTAATCTTCGGAAGCTTGGATCTGGGGGGGATTCACACTTCGTTCAAATGAAGTACGGCGATATTGAATTCAATAGCTTCTGCGAGACATATTGGGACTATCAGTTTGTGGCGAAACCATTGAAATTGTCAGACGATATCAAGCGGGCATGGTTTGACGCGAGCGGAGGAAATCCAGCATTCACCGCGTTGGCATTTATGTTGGCTCAACGAAACGAGATTGGTGGGCGCGAAACGGTTGATCGCGCAGCTTTTGAGCGCGTCGCGCGATACGATATGGCAAGTCTTCAGCCAGCCATAGCCGCACTTCTCTCTGGTGATCCTGCAGCGCTTGCTGTGTTTGACGACTTGCTTTCGGGCGCTGAACCGTTACGATCCTTGATTGCTTGGAAAGGTGGGACGGATCAGCCAACAGCGAAGGAAGAGGAATTTCAGGAGCTGGAGAAGCAAGAGCCCGTTGAAGAGAGGAAGCCCCAAAGGAAAAAGCCAGCTAAGCCCGTCATCCCCAAAAAGGAAAAGGAAGAAGCCAAGGTGACGCTGCCGATGGAGATCCCCTTTTAGCTGTACAGGCTATGGCTAGGCGTACACATGCGTGCGTATTTCCCTATGTCCCGAATTTCATTCCGGGAGAACTCCTCTATGCTTGGATTTCGCGCTTACATGTTTTAAATGGGCTGCCTAATCCTCGTTCAACGCTAAAAGCCCTTTTTGGATCACATACGTCTACCCTAAGTGGAGATTTGCCATGTGGGTTGAGGTACTTCTGCCGGCAGACCAAGGAGTGGGGGCCTTTCCTTGGGACCCCGGATGTCGCATGCCAGGCGACGCTTTATCCATACTTCAGTCGATTTATGTCCAGGCAACGACGAGGGTTGCTTTTGAATAGCATGTGCTCAGTTAATGGTAACGGCTTAAAGGCAGGCGTCGGTCTCTTGGCAAATGGATTTGGGGCGACAGTACTGCTTAAAAGCTGCATTAAATGCGATGCCGCATGCGAGGAGGAGTTTGGCTGCAAAACCTGGTTTCGAGTTCATCAGTTGCCGGGCGTTTCAATATGTCCCGCGCATGGCTGTAGCCTCCAATTTCATGTAGTACAGAGCGGTCAGGCAAACAGGCACACCCTGCATGTATCGCATTCGGGAACGGCGAAAAATGCTAGCGCTGTTTTCGGCTTATGCGCAGAGCGTTTTGCCTTGTTATCGGAGCAGGCTCTACATTGCAGTGCGAAGCCTCTATCGGATGAAGAGCGAACCGGGCGATATTACGCCGGCATAGCCAGATTAGGTCTGGGCACAGGAAACAAGATCCATTGGGAAGTATTGGCGCAATTAGTCGGCGACCACTACGACTGGTTTTCTGGAATGTATTGTCAGGAGCGGTTGCTTTCTTCACCGAGCCAACCCCTCCGCTGGTTGCGAGATCTTTGCCAAAGGCCGAAGCGAAACATGCACCCTATTTGCCATATCTTATTGGCAGGATATCTATACGGTGATTTGGGAAGCTTTTTTACCGCCACAGAAAACCGTAGCATAGAGGATAAATCACTTAGAAGGGTTTATTCGATGTCTCCCAAGCTGGCGTCCAGGAATGACGGTGATCTGGAGCGATTGCTTCATGATCAATCACTATCCTGCCGGGAGGTAGCTCGACAAACAGGAAGATCGGTAAATGGCATCGTAACGAAACGAAGAGCATTGAAGCTGGCAGTCGGACTTAGGCCAAAAATACTTATGAGCGAACAAGAAAACGAGATAGTTAAATTGGCAAGAGATGGCTGCCGTGCAGCTGGAATCTCAGAAGAAGTGAACTTATCTCTTTCAACAGTTTATCGTGCGTTGGCAGCAAATAACGAACGCATTCAGCCAGATCGCCGTGCTGAACAACGACGTAGAGAAGAATGGCTTGATTTAATGAAGTCGCATCCCTTTGCCGGCACTACATCCCTTCGGCAGCAGCTTCCAAGCGTCTATTCGTGGCTCTATCGTCATGACCGGAAGTGGTTGATAGAACATTGCCCTATCCGTTCTAAGCCTAAGGCTCTGACAAATGCTCGGGTGGATTGGTCCGTTCGCGACACCTATTTCGCATCGTTGATCCGTGATGTAGCCGGCGTGGAACGAGGATCCCGAAGGAAGCGGGTATCTGCTACATTTCTGCTTCGATCAACAAGTCACGAAACGATGATTCGACGAAACTATGCAAAATTTCCTCAGGTGAAAAAGGCACTGGACTATTATGCCGAAAGCGACGCATCGTTCCGTGCACGTCGATGGAAATCTGCGCAGCGTGGGTTGGTTCAAGAGGGGATAACTGAACCTCCGGAATGGATGGTCAATAGAAAATCTGGAATCCGGATGAGGAAAACCTTAATTGGCGGCGATATAAGAATGATCTAAGGAATAGCTAAATAATGAGTGGTCCGCGTTTGCTTCCGTTTGTACCTGCACCGTATTCGGATGAAGTTTTGGGATCCTGGTTGGCGCGCGTTGAGGCGTGTAATGGATCAGGGGCTTG
Source organism: Collimonas sp. OK307 (assembly GCF_900113705.1). GTDB lineage: Bacteria > Pseudomonadota > Gammaproteobacteria > Burkholderiales > Burkholderiaceae_D > Collimonas. The sequence goes on from NZ_FOQI01000020.1 coordinate 10,508, forward strand.
GCTTAATCTGACGCATCGCAGTGGGATGGGATATGTCTTCTATCAGATTCAATTCGATTTATTGAATTTCAATCCGCGCATTGAAATGCTGTTTGACGGGCTGGGAGTAAGCTATGAAGAGGCGATCAAGAAACATAGCACTCTGAAATTCTGGTCGGTTTTTCGCGGAGCATCTCAAGGAGTTGTACCTGGGACCACTGATTTGCGCATGCCAGCAACGAGCATTGCTCAAGATACGCCCATGCGGTCGCTGAGAGGGCTGGGGCGTCTGACATCAAGCCATGAAGAAAGATGGCATTGTTCATCGTGTATTGCAGAAGATATTGATGAGAGAAGACAACCATATTGGCGTACGCATCATCAGCTAGTGACGTCGTTTTACTGCTTCAAGCATTCGATCGCATTACGTAGCTCCTGTGCAAGTTGCGGCGCTTCGACACGTTCAATGAGGCGCAATGGCTGGGGAATGTTAACCAGGATATGTGAATGTGGGACGGACAGGCGTATTGAGGTCCACGGCAAACAGGAGATCCCTGAGATCTATGAGCGCCTTGGGCGCATCGGAGAAGAGGCTCTTGCAATAGAGTCGGTGGATTTGTCGTGGGGAGAACTCCAGCAGGCCATGTTAGCGTTGGCGAGGAGACACGATCCATTGTGTAGCAAACGCTATATGCCCGTTCTTCGTGAAGCCTTTAGCGCATTGTCTTCTGAAACAGGCGCATTCGTTATGCGGCCACCAGGTGCGTTGCGCGAACTTGTCCATAGGAGCGATGGAGCGGGAGCCGCAGTGAGGATTCCTATGATGTTTGCTATTCTCGGGCTATCGATTGAGGAAGCAATCAGTAGATATCGAGCGATGAAATCCACGTCGGACAAGCCTATCAGGCGGGAGACTAAGTCTGTAACGTCTGAAATTGCGACCGCCAGGGCGTATTTCCAGCAGCGAATGCTGCAGGGGATTGAAAGTCCGGCGAGCATGCGGTCGTATTGTTATTTGCGAATTTGGGATCTGGATTGGTTGCAAGCTAAGTTAGGCAGGAAGCTTAAACCGCTCCCAAGCCTTGCAGAGGATCGTCATGAGATTGAAACTAGATTGAAAGCAGACGATCCTACTCTTGTACTTCGTTGCGCAGTGATGCGTAGGATGATGGCTCGCGATATGGATACTTACGAAAAGGTGCGCGCTATTCTGGCGCCAAGGACTATCCAGAAGAAACGTTCTGGTATGGCCCAGAAAGTTTTGCGGCAGAGACAGGATCGTCTTGGAGAGGCACTCAAGGTCTTGTTGGCTCAGAACGATAGCAAGCCTCGGCATATCTCATACAACCAACTTGGCAGGGTCGTTGGGTTGAGCGGAACTCAGGCAATGTTGGCAATACTCAATTCTCCTGCACTAAGCGAGCAGGTTGCGGAGGCACGGAGAACTTTGAAGGAGCGCCAGCTTAGGTGGATTATCTGGGATGAACATAAGAAACGCAAAGGGAGGCCGGTGAGGATTTCTGCTGTCATGGCGCGACTCCCGTACAGAGGCTGGTCGAAGGAACTCGTCGAGCTTTTTCGTTCCTACGTTACCTCTCTACCGGCACATGAGTGAGTTTTGCCGTTCACGCTTTAGGAGTTCAATCTATAGATGTGAAAAAGCTGCCGTGTAGAGCGGCCTTTTCCGTCTCAAGCTTGGCCATCCTTGCTTGATATAACGATCATCATCGGCTTGTGTTTTAAAGCGTCGACCCTTCACGATTTCAGCCCTCGCAAATTAAATTCGATCATTAGTATAGCGGGGATTGTTAGCCGTGTTATACGAGAGCGATTGGCGCTGCAAGCGGACAACGTCGACGTCGGTGCGCGTATAAACGTGTTGATACATTGAGTTTTCGCATATGCTTGTATCTATATTGAAGGAGTTATTATGAGTAAGGTAGCAACTTTAACCGTTCAGCAATGGGGTAATAGCTTGGCAGTACGTATTCCCGCAGCTCTGGCACGAAAAGTTCACTTTGTGGCTGGACAGCCCGTGGAAATGTCCACTGACGATTTCGGCGTGGTGGTTCACCGGAAAGGTTCTCCAAAACTCACGCTAGAGCAAAGGCTGGCAGCTTATGATCCTGCAAAACACGGCGGAGAGGCGATGCCCTCTGGTCGCGTCGGTGCCGAGGTATTTTGATAGTGAGCAAAATTTGGATACCCGAATGTTGGCGCTGACTCGAATTTGACCCGCGGCTGATTTTAACTGACCCATATCGAACCTCTGCAATCCCGCATTGGGTCGTTGTTTTCGAAGCATGCGGGTGGGGCAGCAATTTCCGGCAGCTTGGGCCAATCTAGCATCAGCGCAAACACGTAACGCTGCCTATACTGTGCATATTGGCTATACGCCTGTTTAAATAAGCATTCATTAAAAGACATGGCAACCCTCTTTCAAATCGGTCAGAGCCTGCGCGCAGAGCGAGTGCACCAGAAGAAACCCAAGACAAAATTGGCCAAAGCCAGTGGCGTTCACCGGAATACGCTTTCGGGGTTGGAAGCCGGCACCGCTAATGTGGAACTGAACACGTTGATTGCCCTTTGCGACCAACTTGGTTTAGACGTCGTCCTGGTCAGAAAAGAAGTAGCAAATATGGTGCCGACCGATGGAGAACTGCAAAGCTCAGCCTTGAGTAGAATTCTGTCCAATAGGCTACGACGTACAACTCTTGCTGGAGAATCGTAATAGACAAGGACCTGTGTGCCTAGAATCATAATTTTGCCGCGCTCAGAATCATAAAATTGCCTAGGCGACGAAATTAGAGAGAGAAAAACTATGTTTTTTCTAACAATAGCGATCTTGGCTGTCGCTATTGGAACCATATCTTTGCCTTATCAGATAACCGGAACCATAACTCTTCCGCGCCAATTTCTCGCCTAATTTTTGGGGTTAGAGCACTCTTCAACTGTCTCTGTTGATTGCATATTCCGGTAAAATTGTCAGCACAGCACTTCAGAAACAAGACAAACCGCTGTATATATCTACCTAACTCACCCGCAACAAACGTTATTGTGGCGAGGGTCGTCATTTATGAAAAACCGAACCAAAAAGCGGCGTATTTGTGCCCTGTACGGAAGTCGCGACAGCGCCTTGACGGCTCGACGAAAGAAATATTGCAAGCTTGAAGATTTGTTGGCTGAGATACCTGCGGGACTGCCAATAGATGAAGCCTGGGACCAAATATCTCCTGTAGGTCGAGAGTTCGGGAGTAGTGATTATGAACGCTTGGCCGAGCTTGATGCTCGGGCTGGGACAGCGAAGGCGGCATTCGATGCAATGAAGGGGGAGTCGGAGCGGGACGATTAATCAGGTGATATTCTCTAAAATGCGTAAGCGCGGGCGCCGCTAATAAGTTCAAAATCTTCGGCCAGACAATCGAAGGTATCCCGACAACTGGAAGTCATTTGACGATGTTGGACAGGGAGCCCGAGAAATTCGCATTCGGGAGGCTAGTGGAATATTCAGGGTAACGTACGTGGCTAAATTCGAGGAAGCAATATACGTCTTGCACTGTTTTCAAAAGAAGACCGAAACCACTTCCAAATCTGATAAGGATATTGCTGACGCTCGCTATCGGGCCATGGTGCAAAAAAGGAAAACAACGAAATGAACAAAATCGATACGCAAGTTCGACATATCACCAAGCCTGGTGCGAACTTGTTCGCTGAACTTGGCTTTTCTGAGGCCGATGCCAAGGGATATCAAGCGGAGTCCCGTGGGCGGATTGACCATACTCTGGCGCTCAAAGAGCAGCTCATGGGGGAACTGGTGTCATGGATCAAGGACAGTCACCTCAAGCAAGGCGAGGCGGCGGAGATTCTGCATGTCACCCGCCCCCGAGTATCGGACGTCGTAAATAAAAAAACCAGCAAGTTCACTATTGATGCGCTGGTGGATATGCTAGCTCGCGTAGGTAAGCCGGTCAGCGTCATGATAGGCTGATGCCCTCAACAAAATAGTTGTAATCAAGTAATCAACGTCGCTGCTTCCCCTCATTGGGGGCAGCGACTTCCCACCGCACAGCGTCGAATCGTCACTATACGAACCGAAAATCCCGTATCGCTCCCCTCGGGGGGACAGGTAAATTCAGCTGGCCCCCCCATTTCTGTATACCAACCCGCCCTTTACTGCTTCTTCCTACCATTTTTCCTAGACGCCGCTTTGGCATCTACCCCGCGCTTCGTGAGATCTATCCCGATCACCTTAATATCCTCAACCCCGGAGAACTGCGGAGAGAGGATCGCCCAATGATTTTGTAGCGCATCGATCAGGGCGTCGAAGCTCTCGGCGCGTTTGCCATTCGGTAGGTCCCAACTAGTCTTGGTCCCATGGTATACGAGCAGGAAGATACCGCGGCTTGATCGCTTATCGCGCAGATAATCGCCGCAGAGTTGTATCTCGAGCCGCTCGAAAAGATGTGGCCCGGTCCACTTGTCAGCGAGTTTGAGCTCGGTCGGCACCGGCCCGTCAAAGCCGACGCCATGAAAGCGCAGGTCAGGGCGCTTGGCGTCGGCAAGTTCCTCTTCCTGCGGGATCACATATCGGCCACCCGAGCGTTCACGGCACCAGTTGCCAATATATTTGCGGATTTCAGTTTCCTTAGCGACCGGCTGCAAGATCGATGCGATGCTCGCATCGCCCTCCTCGAGATCCTGCTTGAGATCAAGGATCCGGTCTACTGCGAGATACCAGAGATCGCGATGATTGGTCGGTGTGCGGTCGAGCCGGTCATGGAAATCACGCACCTGGTGCGGAGACCAGGCAGGCGCGTCCGCATCAAGTGTTGCCTTTTCCTTGGCGTGAAACGCCATCCAAGGCCGCGTCGTTTCGGTGGGATGCTCGCGTGAAATGTCTAGCAGTGCGAGGAAGGCCTCCTTGCCTGGTGTCTCGCGAATAAAAGAGATCAGTGCATTTCGCGCGTCTTGCGCATCGTCGCGCAGCTCAGGTGAATAGACGCCCCTGCCAGCACGGTCAATATCGTCTCCCTCGCGCACATAGTCGTGCATCAGCAGGTAAAGCGCCTTCATATGCTCGACCGTTCGATAGGCTTGGCGCACGCTGCGGCTTTCTCGACGACCGCCAACGAGCGCAGTTATGAAGCGCATCGCGAATAGAGTCTCATTGCCATCCGCCTTGATCTCAGCAAGCCGCGCCGCAAGTGCTGGAATTGCCACCACTGGATCAACGCCCGTCCACATCGCGAACCACATCGGCGCTGTCGTCAAACTCTTGGTCGCTTTCGCCTTTTGCGCGGCGAGTATAGCGATAGTTGAATCGTCGAGTGATGAGCCCTGTACGATGTTGATCATGTAGCGCAGATTGTCGACGCTCCTAGGCGACTTCCGCAGTCGAGTCACAATATACGGCGCAAGCTGGTCCCAAATCCAATCGCCACTCCAACTTACGGCATAGAGCACGTTGCGGCTTCCGCTTTCAGGATTTTCGGTTTCGAGCTCATGGTCGATCTCTCTGAGTATGATATCTATGACTGTTTGGGGATCGGCGACGTGAAGACCCGGCAACCAGCTAGGAAAACCATTGAGCTCGCGGAGCGCGAAACGGGTCGCGCGTTCTACATCCGCCTGCGAAAGTCCTTTCGGCCAGTCGGGTTCCTCCCGCGCTTCAATCGACAGGCCCGTCAATCCGAAAATGACACTGAACGGTGTACTGTTGGCCTGTGCGCCTTCAGAAAGCAATTGTGGTTGGTAACCGCGCCAGAAACGAACCGCACCGTCGCGAAACGCACGCGCGATCGGTTCGCCGAATTCTGAGATCAGAGAGCGCCAGTCGCCGTCGCTCCAATTTCCTGAACCGTCTTTGCTCTCACGCATTCGCCCGTGCAAATAGTATTGGGCGTGAGTGACAGTGTCTGGCTTGCCCGGATCACGTAGTGCTCTAACGTTCGCGTCGAGATATTCCTTCCAATTACGCTTGTTCGTATCCTGGCGTGTGGCCTCCTGCGTCACCCGCCTCTTCCAGCGTGTCTCTTGCTGGCGCCAGCTTTGCCGGCCTTGGGCCGGCGGACGGAGCAGAGTTTCAAGCTTTGATTTGAGCTCGGGCTCGTCCTTGGTCAGGCGTTTCAGCCGCGTACGCCATGCGGTAGGGCGACTATTCTCCCGGTAGATCGCAAAGGCAAGTGAGAGTGCGACAAGCTTATCGTCGAGCAGTGGCCGTGTGAGGATATCTTCGCAGATGGTGTCAAACCTGTCGACACTGAATGTCCAGAAATGACCGAAGATGCCAATTTGCCAATAGTCGGTGACGCGCTCGCCTTTTTGGAGATGGCGGCCAGTGCGTGTCTCGGCCACGTCGTGCCAAAACAATGCATGATTGAGTGCAGGCCATTCGGCGACGCGCTTCGACAGGTCGCCACTTATGTCGCGAAGTTCGTATTCACCATTTTTCTCGGCGATCGGGAGCTTGCGGAGAATCGATAACGCCGCTGGTTCGAGGATGCGCGGATCTTGTGCATCAATCAGGCGGAGTACGGATTGGGCTGCAGCTTGCGCCAGCCAACTGTAACGCTGAGAAACCTCGTAATAGCCGCGCTCAATGACTGGTAAGGTTTCGAGCAAGGCATGGAACCCAGTTACCAGCCTGGGCAGCAGCGGCAACGGCCAGTCGGAAACCAGTTGCGAGGTGGCGCCCATGAGACTGTCAACTTCAAATTGATTCTTTGCCGGCACGCGCTTGAGCGCGTCGAGCAGCCATGTGACGGACTCGTCGTCTTGTGGGAGACTGGAAATCAGCTCAGCGAGCCAGTCGCGCTTGAGCTCTCCGTCCTCGGCCAGGAAGGCCCGCCGTACCTCCGCCTGATCCGCAGTGGAACCAACCTCCATTAGTGCACGGAACGCCGCGATCCGCGCATATTTCGAACGCGAGGTGAGCGCGAAGCGTTTGGCTTCAGCTGCCGCACCCACAATCTGACCCTGCCAAACCATACGCAGCAGGTACCACGCAATGTCATCGTCATCACCATATTGGGCGAGCAACGCCTTGACGTCATCAGTAAGATCGACATTTGCGAAACGCTGGACAGCGGCGTAATCGGTGAGTGACCGACCATGCGCGGGCTGTGTCAGCTGCTCGCAGATTTGGCGCAGAATGTTACTTCGCGTCTCACGAGGCAGTTGGCTCGGATCACCACCCTCGCAGATGACTTCAGGCGCCAATCGACAAACGCGAGCAAGGATTCGTTCATCAAGGACGGCCAGCCAGGGAAGCACAGGCCTCATCGTCGGAACGATCACGTCGATGCCATATTGCGACCGGAAGAACAGATTTTCAATGCGTGCACGCGAGCCTTCGTCGACAATCAGCGCATGCAGCCATTCGGCCGTGAGATATTCGCGTACCGATCGATGATGAAAGCGGACCGTACCATAGATACCTTCGTCAAAAATAGGCCGACTGAGCAAGGTCGCGCAATCTATGTCGTTCCAATCGGTGAGGACCTCCCGGATCGCGATGCCTTTCGCATTGTTGGCACCATCGGGTACCCGAATGGCTGATTCCTGAGTGAGCGTGGCCGCCGCAGCGATCAAGCGCGCACCGAGACGCAATCTATCGACGGTGATCGGGCGTGCCTCCGAGCGATCTTGGTCACGCTCCTCCAAGCGACGGGAGATGCTGCTCTGCAAGAGTTCGAGACGAGATCCGATCCTTTGATGGTCGTTCCAGAACTCGATCAATTCGGCTAAGTCCTGCGGGCGGGTAGTCAGCGACCAAGCATCCTTACGATCAACCGCGTCGCGGAAGAGCTTAATATCCTGAACCATCTTACCGCGCAAGAAGGCGTCAATCTGATCACCATGAAGATTATCGAGTGCGACGATCAGGAATGGGGCGGTCGGGTTCGTAGGAGATTCCGCTTTCTTGGTAGCGATATTCTGCGTTTCGTCCGCTGATACTTCCTCGTCGGGCGTCTTCTCCGAAGGGCGATAGGGGAGAGTTGTCCGGCATAGTAGTAGGTCGGTCTTCGCTCGCCAAGCGGTCGTTCTGCCGGTGATAACGATGTGTGCCTGCTGGAGTACCGGCGCCAGCAACCGCCCTAACATCCTAATCGCACGCTCGAAATCCTTGGGATCTCGCAGTCGGGCCTCGTCGACTGAGTCGAGAAGCAACCACCCTTCCTCGCCGGACTCTGCCCAGGCACTGAACTCCTCGAAGTTTCCCTCCTCGAAAGCGTCCTCGAAACTCTGACTAACATGCTCGATACGCACGAAGAAGGCCGGCTTGCCATTCTGTCGAAGCTTGAGGGCAATATTGCGGATTTCCGTCGTCTTTCCTGAACCGGCTTCGGATAGCAAGATGACGCGATGCTCGCTCAGAAGATCTGGCCAGCTAATGGCGTTGCGCTGTCCTAACAGTTGAGTCAGATCGGAATCGTCATTCGCGCCGGCATCAATTGTGAGTTCATGGAAAGTTCGGTCGAGGGTTATAAATTCGTCAAAAGGATTGATCATAGCAATTCCGTCAAACCTGCTTTTCGAGAAATCCAGCTGCCAGTGCATATTCCGGTAAAGTTGACCGCGGTCGATGGCATGGCGATTGCGTTGTATTGTCGCAAAATGGGGCAAAGTCTCGTTATCCGGCACTTCCCTCGCTCGGTTTTACTGCGACAGATCAGGCGTCAATTCGAGACTCTTTGTTCCGATGCCTGGTGAGGGAGTAGATTGAAAGGACTCGCGATGCCGAATCAGGAATTCCAATGCTGACGAATATTTCATTCCGTCTATTAGAGAAGTGACGGCAGCAATAATCAGTGACACCCCAATGACAACAGCGGCTATCCCAAGTCCATAATTCTTGCTGTTTATGGTCATAGGAACTCCATGCAACAATATGAGGCTGCCGCACATTCCAAAAAAACAATAAGAAAGAAAAGCCAGTGTTGATGCTTTAAAGGGACGTAGGGTCCAGAAAAGAAGTTTTATGCGAAATCTTTTAGGCTCTTTCTTGAAGCGAATTTTCCCAGGAGCGCCATTCTTATTTTCCATCACCAGATGTAATCTGGCGCCCAAATATTGGATGATTGCCTCGCTCGGTTTCGCCGTGTTGACAAGCTTTGCAATTTCAAAATGATTGAGGCGTTTTCGGTAATAATATTCAAATGTCTGTTCGAGTTGATAATTTAAAAACGCAATACTCTGTTCTGGCTTTTTTTCCAGATAGCTACTCATTGCTGTAAGCAGGGCAGATTGCCTGTCCTTTTTGACTAAGTGGGAGCTGCTTCTCACCTCAGCCCAAATTTTAACCAATCCGAACATGGCTATCAGCAGCGCGAAACTGATTAGAAAAGGATTGCTTGAGCTTAACGCTCCCATCAAATTTAAATTACCCATTCTTCAAATCCTTGCTTCTAACTTAATGGACCGCGATCCATTGATATCTGAACTGTTGCATTGGTCGGCCGATATGCTGCCATAAAATTTCCAAAGGGAAATTATTGTAAATAATATCATTTTGGCGATCGATATCACTGCCAAAGCGCCGCGTCTAGTTCACCTATTTGGATTTCTAATGCCGGTTCTAGAGGGCGAATGGAATCTCGTCCGATTATTTTGAGATCCCAACCACGCTCAGCACAGTCCCATCTTGAGCTTTTGTTGACTGGGTACGCACCTGGTAGCGAGATGCGTCGCGGTTGGAAAACCAGAGTGAACCGCTCTCGAGCTTGACCCGCGTTCTAGCATGCACTTCGCCGTATAAGAGCGCGAACCCTTCTGTATCCTCATGAAGGTCTTTTCGAAGGAATATGTCATCCTGCGCGAAGCTACTTTTGAAGAACCACGCAATTCCACGCTGTCGGTGACATACTATCCAAGCTGGAATCGTGGCGTTACGCACCATTTTGATTGCCGTCGCAGTGAGACTGGCGCTAAAAACAGCCGCAATTTTTTCTGCGGCATCTATAGTGATCAATTTGCCTGCCGCGTACGGATTAAATATATAGTCAGGTAGTATCAGCTGACTTGCAAAATTGTTTGCAAGCGTCTCGCCGTCGCGAGCGGCGCCATCACGTGGGCTAATATCGTCTTTTGTGCACAGGAATCCACCGCGCCCGCGATCCAGTCTCCAGTGACCAATTTCATGCGCGATCGAAAATCGCTGTCGCGTCGGAATGCTCTGCGTATCAACTGTAATGATCGCCTTGTCTCCGGACGCAACTAGACGAGCCTCACAGCCATCCAGCCGCCGCCTCTTTATCGATGCACCTAGAGAATATGCAATCGCATCGAGGTCAATATCATGAGGATCTGTAATACCGAGTCCCCACAGAATGCGCTCTGCCGGACTAAGTGCAGTGAGGTCAACTCTCATCGTCGTTCCTGGGAATTTCTCCTATCTCTACTAAATCGTCCCAGAGACTTATCCAGTCGGTTTCCGATTGACTTTTTCCCTGTCGGAATGCAATGGCAAGCGCTGGTTTTGCAACAAAGAGATCACTAAGGAGGCGCTTTATGGTATCTATGCTCGGTCGGGCACGTCCGTCGGTTCCGACAAGTGTTTGGGTTTGAATTTCGGCCCTAGCGCGTACAAGCTTCTTTCTTCTCTCTTGCATAACTAGATCCATTGCCGAATTTCGCATTGAATTTGTGATCTCTGAAATATCTAATCCATCTTCAGCAAATTCCCTTGCAAGTTCCGTCTCTGACGTTACGTGCAGATCCTCAGTCAAGGCCTGTTCGACGGCTTTGACCTTCGCACGTGGGTCGTTCTTTGGCAGATGGCTCATACTGTCCTCCGTCCAGGAAACTGACGATCTACGTAGCGGCGAAGCTTCTTGCGCGCTGACTCATATTGCGTGATGGATAAGCCATAGTCTGACTCAAGCTCCCGCGGCGGAATGTTGTCTTCGATCGCCATGATGACGAGCATTACGTTTTGATCATCTTTGAAGTGGTCTTCAATAGTCTGTAGGTCTTCAGTTACACGCCGTTGAACGGCTGCGTTTTCGAGTACGCGGTCAACAGCTAATTCGCTCGAGCCATAGCCAGCCAGACGATCACTTTCCTGATAGAAATCGTCCTGGACTGGTTGGTCGTTGGCACGCAACTCATTACTTTGCGCCTCCATTTTGCGGTCTGCATCGGCGATGCTACGCATGACCATCCAAATATATGCGCCAAACGGTTCGCCTGGCGGCCAGTTGCGTCGTCCGTCGAGCGTACGATGAACCGCTTCATTGAAAAGTTCCTTTGGATTAACATACGTCGTGCCTCCGATGAGAGAGTACTGGGCTAAGCGGTAAAGACGAGCAAGTTCTACGTTGGTCATAGCTGCCAACGCTTGCTCCAAGCGTGATGGAACGTCCATCAAATCGTCATCTGCTGCCATCGATCCCCCCATCCTCAATCTACATATGCTCCAAGATCTCAAAAACCGGACACGATGGCGTTTGTCCGGCTTTCCCGTTCCCAGAGTATATACAACTGAGCAACATCGCTCAGTCATCAGGAGTGTCCTATGAGCAGCAAACGCAATCAACACGTTGTTCCTCACGACGGCGGATGGGCAGTGAAGGGGGCGGGCGCTGAACGCGCTACGGCAGTCTACTCGACGAAGCTGCCGGCCGTGAATCGGGCGCGTGTCATTGCAAACAATCAAGGCAGCGAACTGCTTATCCATGGAAAAAATGGGCAAATTCAGACGAAAGATAGCCACGGCAAAGATCCATTCCCGCCAAAGGGATAAGTCCGCATGGTGTTTTCGAATCCTAATGAAGGAACCGATTTTTTCTTGCCTCAGTACATTGAATTTAGGTAAATCGGCTACATTTGTATAATGTTAACAAATTTGAATGCGCGCAGATGAGCAAAGAACAAGAACGCTTCCAAGTACTTGCCCTGTCTGGCGGAGGGTACCGCGGCCTGTACACGGCCAAAATTCTGGCGGATATTGAGGCCGAAATTAATGGCCCGATCGCACGCCACTTTGACCTCATCGCGGGAACTTCAATCGGCGGTATTTTGGCGCTGGCACTGGCCTTGGAAATTCCCGCGCAGAAAATGGTGGAGCTTTTCGAGAGGCATGGAACTGAGATATTTAAACGCCGGTGGTCGCTGAAGGGCATCGTTCGCGCCCCATACTCTGGTGATGGCCTCAAACGACTGCTATTCGGCGACGATCTATTTGGTGACCGAGTCTTAGGCTCATGCCTGCACCCGGTTATCATCCCCAGTATCAGCTACACAAGCGGCATGCCTGTGCTGTTTAAGACTCCGCATCACCATACGTTTAAGCGCGATCATAAACACAAGATCGTGGACATCGCGATGGCCACGAGTGCAGCGCCTTCGTACTTCCCGCGATATACGTTCGATAACAACCAATATGTTGATGGCGGACTGTATGCCAATGCGCCTGGTTTGCTCGCTGTTCATGAAGCGAACTGCTTTTTCGATATGGCAATCGAAAAAATCCACTTAATGTCGATCGGCACAATGTCTTCGCGCTTCACAGTTGACCCCCGACGCAACCGCGAGGGCGGAACCTACGACTGGGGCGGTTTGAACCCTTCTAACATGCCGAAGAAGCTATTTGGGCTTTCGATATCCGTGCAGGAGTCACTATCGGATTTCATGCTTCGGCATCGGTTGACGGAGCGCCGCTATTTCCATGTCGATGACAGTCTTACAGACGAAAAGGCTAAGGCGGTCGCGCTGGACAAGGCCGACGCGCCGGCTCGGGAGGCGTTGCTTGGATCTGCCAGTCAACGTTCAAAGGCATGTCTAGGCGATACGCGCTTTCTCAATTTCCTGGAGCATCGGCCGGTCGAGCCGCGCTTCTTTTACGGCGCAAACGCCAACATCATCGAGGAGTCAAAGGCATGTTGAAGTTGCACAAACTATTCGCTGAGAAAATCAGCCACGCATTCGGTCATCAGCTGAAGCCAACAGATGAACAGCGGGCGCATCTCGTAAGCTGCAAGAACAAGATCCGCGATCATCTCCGAAAAGGAATCGAAGCGGCAACGGTGTCGCAATTGGGAATGGATCGGCGCGTGACACCGCGATTCAGGACGCAAGGGTCTTGGTCGTATGGTACCTGCGTTCAGCCAGCGCAACATCCACCGCAGGAAATGGACTGGGATTTTGGAGTATACCTACCGGTGACGGTATGGGAAGACAACGGGCCACCGCATGTGATGGCGAAGCTGTATTTCCAGCTTGTTGAACAGCTACTACAAGGCCTGTGTGCACAAGAAAAGTGGGGCCTGATTTCCGGTAAAGATACCTGTATTCGGGTCAAGATCGCAACCTGGGCGCACATTGATCTGCCGCTTTATGCTGCGCCGGAGAGTCAGTTTGTTCAGATCGTTGAGAAAGCTCTGGCGTTGACAGCTCAAGGCATTACTATGGACAGCATCGACCTAAGTGAAAGCTTCGCGGGCGGCGAACTGCAGAGGCAGGCTTGGGAGGACATGGATAGCATCATGTTGGCGACTCGCAGCGGCGAGTGGAAGGAGTCAGACCCTGAGGCAGTTACACGCTGGCTCAAGGATCGCATCGCGGAGCACGACGACCAGTTGGCTCGAGTATGGCGGTATCTCAAGGCTTGGCGTGATTTTCATTGGAAGGATGGTGGGCCTAGTTCAGTTTGCCTAATGATTGCAATCGCACAGAATTTTCAGCGTCAGCCCGGCCGAGACGATCTGGCGATTGAAAAGGCAGCGGAACACCTTGCAACAGCACTTCGTTTTGAGATTCGCGAGGCTGCAATCGATGGTCGCTCAGAAGATTTCAACCGGCTTGATCCGATTGCGCGTGAGGTTGCGGCCCAGAAGGCAATGGAGCTTCAGAACTCTATTTTCCAGGCCAGGACTTGGCATTTTGGCTTTAAATCAAATGCGATCAGCGCGCTAAGACAGGCATTCGGTCAACGCATCCCGGACGACCAGAATCTGATCGAACAAGATACTGGCGCGGATGCCATTCGAAATACTGATGCCAGCCAAGTCAAGCGCCCGGTCGTTGTGGCAACCCAAGCCGGTTGATGGATGAGGGCACCCACCTAGGCGAGACACTGCGGATGTTCAGCGCCCGCGGGTTCGTGACGACTAAATTTGTTCGGGGCGGCGGTCGAATTTTCGAGGGTGAGCTTCATTGTACAAAGGGCGCTGTCCGCGTACAAGTTCACTTGGATGATTGGGACTTCATCTCATACCCGCGTATTACATTGATTTCCAAGCCGACGTTCTTGCCGGAACTTATGGCTCACGTCGACGCGTTGGATGGATTGTGCTACTTCTCACCTGGCTCCGTCATCCTGAATCGCTATGATCCTGCCACAGCAATTGCGCAATGTTTGGATCAAGCTGCGGCAGTGCTTGAGAAGATCGTATTGGATCCAAAATACTGTGCCGACGACCTTCAAGATGAATTCCTTGCCCATTGGCTTTACGGGCAGAGATCCCTACCATGGCCAGTAGTGCTATGTTCTTCTTCGTCGGAGAAAATCTACGCCGACTATTATCTTGTGGGATTGCCACCTGAACGAAAGGCCGTGATCGCGACCAGTTACGCGGATGTGAATACACTGGCGGCAACCCTGGGTAGCGAGGCACCAAAAACGAGTCGATGCAAATGCTGGTTGTTTCGTACGACGATTCGACCGGTCGTGCCGGATGGGAAGATGCCGTCGACGGTAAAGGAAGTATTTTCCTGGCTGAGAAAGTGGGACCCACAACTCTACAATAGCGTCCACCGCGTACTTGAGCACGAGAAGGAGTATCTCGCGGCGAAGTTCGCGACGTTTGCGATCGATACTCCGATCGGCTGGCTTGGGTTCGGATTCGATCTCGATCAGATGGTGCGATTGGGATATCGTAATGCTCCGAGACGATTCAAGCAGTACCTTCACGGCAAGGGCGGTTCGACGACGATATTTCGCATCGATATCACGGATATTCGGCCGGACTTCATCCACAGCCGCAACTTGGTCTTTGATGATTTGAAGGAAAAGCGCGTGACACTGGTGGGGTGTGGGGCCATTGGCGGCTATGTTGCGCAAGCGCTAATTCGATTGGGCGCGGGTACGGGCACTTGTGGCGAGCTTCTGCTGATCGATTCAGACAACATCGGTGCAGAAAACCTCGGGCGCCATTATCTCGGGATGGGCACTTTGTTCAAGTCAAAGGCAGATGCGCTACGGCAAGAGCTCTGTCGACAGTTTCCGCACGTTTGTATTTCCGTGCAAACCAACACAGTTCGCGCCACTTCAAAATTTTTTATAGGTGACTTGATTATCGATGCTACTGGCGAGGAGGCAGTAAGTGAAATGATCAATGAAAGTCACCTCAGGCAGAAGATAAATGTTCCGCCGGTGCTGTATGTTTGGATAAAAGGAAACGGCGAGTGTGTTCAATCGCTCTTCGTGGATTCAAAGCGATACGGATGCTTTCACTGTTTGCGGGTGACAGACGCGAGTCGGAATCGCGAGGATCGCTTTCCCATACTAAATGGCCCGCCACTACGAAAGCAGTTGGGATGCCGATCCTTTACTCCCTATGCAGTGTCGGCACCAATGCACGCGGCATCGCTCGCGATAGATGCAGTGATAGATTGGATGAAAGGTGATCCTAGTCCGAGGTTTCGCACCCGATATATCGAGAACGCAAACGCTAAAATGGTCAAGAACCAAAATATATCACCTTTAAAAGGGTGCCAAGCATGCGGGAGCCATTGATGTGGATTCATCCATTCGAGGCAACGGCTCGTATTCTGGTTGAGCCCGCCGTCCTCGATATGATCTTTGGCTTTAGACAGAACGCGGCGCATAAGACAGAGGCTGGGGGCATACTGCTCGGATTCAGGCGCGGGGATCATCTTCACATTGTGGAGGCGACTACTCCTCAGCCTGCGGATCGTCGTTCGCTATTTAGATTCTTCCGGCGAGATCGATATCATCAAAGCGTTGCATTAAAGCGATGGAAAGAAAGTAACGCGATGGTCGATTATTTGGGGGAATGGCACACTCATCCCGAGGTTCGTCCCACACCATCCTTCCTTGACATGTCGGAGTGGATACAGATATGTCGCCGCGAGCCATTGCCTATGGTCTTCATAATTGTCGGAATGGACAGTTCGCTGTGGGTTGGTGTAGGAGTGAACGATTGTGTTTTGAACGCGGTTATCGCTGTCTAAAAAAGTGTAAAGTCTTGTCTTGCACTTTTTTGTCGTTGAAGTGCCGCAAGCAGAAGTACTGCACAGATTCCACCGTGCTCCTGATCGTCGCCTTATCCCTGCCGCCTTGGACGGCAGCAGTAAGTCGGTGACAACTTGAAGGAAAATGACTAGGTGCGATCTGCGCCCCGTGCATCGGCCGGTAGCCGAAGAAAGTAACGTATGTCCGCTATCATCAATGAAGCAATTAAAACCTTGACCAGTGCTGTGAACCTCTCTACTGGCCTAAATCATCCCAACGACATGAACAAGGCGCGTGATCTGTTCAAGATTCTGCATGATAAGGGCGAAATCATTCTGAAAAGCGACGTGGTATCCGCTGCTCTTGCAAACCATTGGAATAACGATGACGCCGACGAACTCGGTAGTCTTGCGCAGCAAATCGGTGAAGGTAAGAATCCACGCATCACCGATGGTCCTTGGTGGGCAGATGATATCTACGAAAAACTATCTGCTCGCGCATAGGAAAATTCATGGAAACAAATTCCAGTGGTGCGCCGAGCCATTCCCTAATCCCCTTTAATGACCAGTACGTGCGTGAACTCGGCGTTGCAACGTATATCTTCAGTTACTTGGAGTGGGGCATTGTATGGAGCATTGAATGCCTAGAGCATGGATATATCAACATGGCTTCAAAGGGAACAGCAGGAGCAATTGCAGACAAGTTCAAAAGCGTGGCGTCCCGTTCGACAGTGCTACCAGCCAACATCATGGTGGAAATACAAATGGCCGCAGATAAGTTCAAAGCACTGGTAACGGATCGGAACATGCTCATCCACGGTAATCCTTATACAGCCGTGACTGGAAGCCAACAATTACTTTACAACGGGAAGTCTGGTTGGAGGGAATGGTCAATCACAGACATCCAAGCGGTAGCAGCTGAGTTTGAAACGCTCGCCATTGAAGTCAACCGATTGTTCCGCGCCCATCTTTGGGCACTTCGGTCATAGAAAGTTAGTAAGGTTTGCCATCTTCCGGGCCGTTGCTGGGCTAAGTTCGTATAACGACGAAGAGTAGAAAATGCGTCAGTTTGAAATTGATGACGTAGTAGAAACTGCGGTAGGTGATCCGCGTGCGCAGTTATCCTTGAGGCGGGATCCCTCAAGAATAACTTCGCATGATGACTGCTAAATATTCTGGTCAAACAATTCACGTAATGTCTTTGAAGTAACTCCGAGGAAAAATATGTATCAACAGGGCTTGTACATATACGAAGAAACACTTCAGCATCATGCGTATGTTTTGCTGTCTCAATTGCTTGCAATGCATGAGTTCGAAAACCTCGCCTACTACCCCGGCTGTGCTGACGTGGTGAGCGCCCTGATGGGTGTGGGTGAACCGGAGTTGAACAGAAACATCATGAGTCTCGCAGCATTATCACGAGCTAACGATGATGCAAGGGGTGGTTTAGCCATACATCTCGAACAAGCTCCAAAAGGCGTTGGCGTAATCACGAAAAACGGTGGTGGCGATGAAGTGTTGAGTGCGAGAGAGGCATGTAACAAAATCATACACAACACAGCAGTCAAGTTAGAGTTTGAAGCAACGACTGAGCATCCGCTTTACGCCGATGCATACAAGCTAAATTCAATTGAAGACAACAAAGAGTATCGTGTGCCATTTTTGATACTAAGCGGCAAAGCGCAAGGCGTTAATGGCAAGGAGTGGCTCGCTCGAATTAACATGATTCAGTGGATTTTCGCGGTCGCTAACTTCGGCGCATGACGCAATCCGAAAAGAAAAGGAAAATCCCGTGGGCGAAAAGGTTCTTCGATACTATGGTCGATGCAAAAGACAGACCATCATATGTTCAACGGACGCTTAGCTTGCTCCCTCTGCACTTGGAAGCGCCTCAACTAAGGCAAGGAAAAATATGTCAGCGCCCATTACTATAAAACGTATTCGCGATCAATTCATTGCATTCTTGAGGCGAAAGAAACTTGTCGTGATTGCAGTGCTTGTTTTTAGTACAGCTGAGATATTGGAGGCCGCTGGTGCGGGAGCAGTATTGCTTTCGATGAAAGGCGAATCTGGACTTATGTTTTATGTTTTGCTGTTGCTTCGAATTGTAGCATTCGTCCTTATTGCAACGTGGTGTGTAATTCAGATATTTGAACGTTATCAAAAAGAGCGTCAGGAAAAGTGAAATGCATTTGATAAGTTTAATGCTAGCAGTGGCAGGTTTAGGTTTCGGAGCGAAAGTCGAAATTTAGAAATTATTTCAATTTTGCAATTAAATTGATAAAATAAAAATTAATCTCTACGCCTCTTTTGTCGATTTGGTTATACCTTCTTTTTCGAGGTATAACCGATTTGGGCTAAGTTACATAAAGCTCTCTGGAGAAAAGAAACTTGCGACCTGTTTTTTCGTCGCCGATTAAATTTGCAAAAAGAGAATTAAATCACGTTAGACGTCACCGGCAGCAAGTCCGCAGAGAGATACTTCAAGAATGAGAAAGCACAACCTCTACGACATTTTCGATAACCTCAATCGCTTTCCGATAGTTGTGGGGCGGGAGAATGAGCTGGAGCTGCTGAATTCAGCAATATTGAATCAAAGGAAGAGAGTTGTTGCAATAACGGGAAACAATGCTACCGGCAAAACAACGCTGTGGATGCAGTTCCTTAGGAATCATGGAGTTGAACTTGCGAAAAACACAGAGGCCGTATATCTCCACAGATCATCAGATGAATTTCCGCCGCTAAACAAAGACACAAAATTGGTTGTTCTTGAAGACCTTAGCTTTGATTTTACACGCGAGATATCAGGTCGCATTTCATCTTTTATCAAGGAAAATCAAAATAAACAATTTATCCTTGTAAGCACATTCTCTGATTTCGTCAAAGAATTTAACCCGGAAGCACACATACATTTAAATGCGTTGCCGCATGCAGGATCGCAACAGTTCCTGTTGCAAGCTCTGGAAACCATGCTTCCGGACGGTGATCTTGCTAAGGTTGCGCACTTTACACAAGGCAACCCCTTATTGTTAAATTTGGTTGTCAATCATATTAACAACGGCAGCAAGAACATTGACGCACTGTTCAAACTTCTTAGCGAAGACATAAAATACAGGTCAATTGACCAGATTGGCGAAATCCGAAAGTCGATTGAACAACCGAATTTTATCCATGTAGCGAACGATATTCGAGTAATCAATGGAAAGCTTCTTGAAGCAATTCAGAGAAATCACAAAGCAATTTTCGATCTGACGCCGCGCCAGTTCGAACAGTTCGTTGCTGAGCTTATGGAAAAAAGAGGGTATAGAGTTGATCTAACGAAGGCAACCCGAGATGGCGGCAAGGATTTGATTATTGCCAATCATGTAGATATTGGGAATTTTATTTTTTACGTCGAATGCAAGAAATATGCACCAATCAATCCGGTTGGCGTGAATTTGGTGCGTGAGCTTGCAGGAACAGTTTTAGCTGACCGAGTGACCGCAGGAATAATGATTACTTCTTCATATTTCTCGCCAGATGCAATCAACTACTCAAATCAACTCAAACATCAGTTGAGCTTGATTGACTACCTTAAGTTAAAAGATTGGATCAATGAGTGCGACACCAGCTTCCGCAAATTACCGCTTAGGTAGTTTAAGGCGCGCTTTCGTTCGAAATGACATACAGGCGGTTATGGAAGGCGGAGTTTTTGGATTCATTTGTCGTGAGCAAAAATACAATAATGAAACTCGGCTTTCCAAGAGTGGGGTATCCGGATAAATGCGGCGATGTGACTGAGCCTGGGTAGCTGAGGTGGGGTAGCTCTCGCCGGTGGCTAGTGTTCTTCGCGCGACCCCACCTCGGCCGTTACAGGTCTTAGACCGCCTTATATCGACCTGCGCGGACGACTCTTTACGCACATAGGAGGACGCAGTACCCGAAAATCCGCTCAACCTAGGTCTCTTATCGGGTCGCCGCATTTGTCCGGATAGCTGATTAGACGTTCATCCTATATAGTCGGTTTTATCACAATGGATTTTGCCAGGCGCTGGCATTGTACACATCGCCATTTTTTCACCACCGCGTGTATAGACCTTAAATATCCAATCTGCTCCATCTCGCTCCATCGTCATAAAGCCAAAGGTATTGGTGTGCGCTATGCTCTCAAGTGTTGTTCCTGGAGCGGGCGTAACATCGGCAGGAAAAGGTACTGGAAAATTGGGGTCGACAACATCGCCGCCGTTACCGGAGATGAAGGTGGCAGGATGATTCGACGAAAAATTGAGTGCTTGGAAATTATGAACATGACCGTGGATAGCAAGTTCTACCTCTGGCGGAAAATAAGTATCTGGGTAGAGCGCACGCATAACTGATTGCAGCGCCGCGCCAAAGCCTACCGGACCGCCATGTCCATACTGCACAAAGCCGAACGCAGGATGATGACTGGTAAATATACTTCGCACGCCCGGTTTGGCCGCCAATCGAGCCACAGTTTGAAACTGTCCTAGATATTTGATGTATTGCGGATCCGTGGGCGACAACGCAATCTGCCCCAGCTTGGCTGAATCGAACACGATCAATTGGGTATGCGCACCCAGGTTGACGGCAAAGGGTTCTGAATAATTGGCATTATGGTCGTTGTCAGAATTGTCGCAACTGCGTTCGGGTTGATATGGCCTGGAGTCGAAGTAGCGGAACCAACCTTGACCGGCACGGGCGCACTCTTCATGATTTCCGCGCACAAACACCCACGGAGCTGCAGCTAATAAAGGTGCTGCTGGCTGTAGAAAATCGGCAAACCAAGCATCGGATCCATAGCCCCATGCACTTCCTTGGCAACCTTCTGAGTTGTCAGGACAAGTGGTTTCACGGTAGTGATAGTCGCCAACATGAAGTACCAAATCGGGCTTGAAACTAGCTGCCTTTTCTGCCACATGTGGGAAAGGCCATGCGGCTTCATCATTGCAGTCCTGGAAAATACGGTCCGTTTTTTTAAGGCGGCAACCCGTATCGCCAAGTATGACAATACGTTGTGGCTCGGCCCTGGGTACCGGCAGGGCGCGCGCGCCAATGGTTATCTGCGTAACGTGCTGCGGTAAGGGAGCTTCGCACGTTGCCGTGGCAAATACTGAAGGTTTGGAGTCGGCAACGGCGCTGATGGTTGGCCGCCGGGATATGGTTGCTGCCGCAGCACGCAAGTTCATCCGAGTCTGGGTACCATCGAATGAAATCATTGGGCACTGAGCCAGTGTAGTATTGGCACGCGCGATAGCTTGGTTGCCGCCGCTCATTTCGACCCAGGCTGCCGTCACATGGGCGTCGTCGACTGTTGCGGTGTCCGGCTTGATGCTCGCGCAACCGGCTAACCCTGATAAAACAATCAGGCCGATTGCTGCTTGACAGAGTTGCCTGGCGGCTTCGGATATGCCGTTACTTTGCCAAATGGTTTTCATCATATTTTCTTTACGGTATAAAGTCTTCAGGATTGAGTAAATCGTGGTCGGCGATATAATCGCGCAACACGGCAACATCGGACAGATCCGTATCGAAATTGTCCGGATGGCGACTCAAATCAGGATAGCCATCGCCGCCTTTTGCAATGAAACTGTTCACTGCGATGCGATAAATTGCCTGCGGATCGATATTCTTGCCGCCAATGGTGATGCTTGCAATTCGGCGGTCAGACGTAAGCTGCATGCGCATGCCTGCGTATTGGGCGAACGCGCCGGAGCCGGGTGTCATGCGTGCCACAGCCTGTAAATAGTTTTGCAGTTCGTCGCCGCGCATGGACACGACCACGATGTGATTGCCAAAGGGTTGCACCATTAACAGATCCCGATATGTCACCACGCCTGCAGGCAATGAATCGCGAATGCTGCCGGAGCTGATCAGAGCCAGATCGGCTCCGGTTTTTTTCATCATGGCGGTGGTGATCAGGCGTCCAAGATTGGTTGCGTAGTTGCGTACATGCAGGCGCACGCCGTCAAAACTACCGCTGGTGCGGCCGATTTTTTCCAGCAGCTTGCCTCCTGCGCGGTCGCGGAAGGTCTGAAGCAGCGCCAGCATCTGTTTGTCCTCGGGAATTTCTTCGGTGTACGGGCGGGATGTCACTGCACCACTTGCAATCTTATGCAGATTAACTGGCAGCAGCCGGTATTTCACTAATTCCAGCTTGCCGTTGCGCAGTTCAAAATCCGCTCGGCCGACAAATTTTCCCCATTCCGCAGCCTGCACAATCCATGCGCCGTTTTGCCGATCAGGTGCGCAAGGCGCCCCTGGCACGTAGGCATCATTGCGTACATTCGGTTCCAGCATGCAGACGGCATTGTGGCTGTGCCCGCCGACCACCATGTCTATGCCGGGTACTGCACGGGCCAACTCGACGTCGCCGGGAGCATTGACGCCGTGCTTGCCGTCTGGGTAATGCCCCATGTGAGTCAGTGCAATAACCACGTCAGCCTGGCGGCGTAGTGCAGGAACCAGCGTAGCGGCTTCATCGATAGGGGGGCGGAATTGTACGCCGGGAAAACGTTCGGCTACACCCATCTTGGCCGTATCGTTCGTAGTTAATCCCATTACGGCTATGCGTAGGCCGCCGACGCTAAAGATGTGATATGGCGAAAATAAATGCGCCCCATTCTGATAAATATTGGCCGACAGCCAGGGGAAATTCGACCACTCACGTTGCTGATGTTGCATAACGGCTGGCGATTTATCGAATTCGTGATTGCCTACCGCCATTGCATCGTAACCGACCAAGGACATGCCTCGGAAATCAGGTTCCGCCTCTTGCAGATCCGATTCTGGGATGCCTGTGTTAACATCGCCGGCATCAAGCACCAGGGTCACTCCCCCTTCCGACTTTACCTCTGCACGAACTCGATCGATGAGCGTTTTACGGGCTGCCAAACCATATTCATGGTCGGCATTTTCCCAAAAGTGACCGTGATGATCGTTGGTGTGCAAAATTGTTAATCGCACAGGCGAGTTGGCTGGCGCCATGTTTCCCGTGCTGCAAGCGCTTAGTGCCAGCAGGATTGCCGGGCAAAGTAAATACACTCGTCGCGGTTCGATCATCGTTTGCGTTCTCAAAGGTAAGTCACAGTTGGTTTTTAGGTATAGCTCGACGCTTGGCGCAGCGCAGCGCGACATGCCAAGTCACAGACTTCCCCTGATTTTCTTCACGCTTCACGACGCCCTGATAGCCGGCGTCACCAAGGGCGGAGATTTGCTAGCCATGCAGCGCCGCATGGGTCTGCGGCATGTCAGCGACGTTACCGGTTGTTCCGATCACGGTGCGCACAAGACCGGACGCCGCGTCTACGCCGATGTGGCGTTTAATGCCAAAGTGCCAGTCATTGTCTTTCTTTGACTGATGCATTTCCGGATCACGCGCCTTGTCGCGGTTCTTCGTCGACGGCGGCGCGGCAATCAGTGTGGCGTCAACGATCGTACCTTCGCGCATCAGCATGCCTTTGGCAGCAAGATAGGCGTTGATTGTTTCAAATATCTTGTGTGTCAGATCGTGGGTTTCCAGCAATCGGCGAAAGTTCAGCAACGTCGTCGCATCCGGAGCCGACTCACGATTCAGATCGATACAGACAAAGCCGCAAATGGCCTGACTGTCGTAGATCGCCTCTTCAATACCTTCATCGGATTGGCCAAAACACTACTGAACCACGTCCTTAGGACGTGGTTTTTAAGGTGTTAATAAACTATTAAATTTCGGCCCTGTACCAAAGGAACACAGTTCGTGGCGCACCTATAAAATAGCGACCAGATGCTGATGACGATGATTCAAGTTCAGGTGCGATACCCGAGATATAATGCCTATTTGTTAAATTCTCGACATTAATACCGACCATCTGTCCAGACATTTTGTATGACATGTTTAAACCAAACAATGCTACGCCATTAACAGTTTCATTTACCCCAGAGTTTGCAACGTTTGGATTGGCATAGTAGCCAGCCATATTTGATTTAATCTTGACAGTGCCAGCAAATTTAAGTGCTGCGTTTGGTTTATATGTTATTTCGGAAAAGAAATTCTTATTTGCAATTCCTACACAATCTGCATTGTTTCGGATAAACCCAACAGCAGAATACCCATTCGCATCTACGTTGCTGAGGTCATATTTGCATTGTTGAACTGTTGCGGCGGCATATAGCGTCCAATTGCCAAACCTTTGTTTATAGTTGAGTTCAATTCCCTTTACGTTGCGTCCCTCAGCAATATTTTGTTTGGTTAAAGTTGATAAGATGTCAGATGCAAAAGTTTGCTTCGCACGTATGATGAATGTTTGAAGCGCGACCGAATGGTTGTCCCCTTTTTGGCGCACACCAAAATCGAACGCATCCGCGGTGTCCATTTTATTTATTGTATTTCCTGGGGAAGACGCTGGTGTGGCATTTGCCTGTACTGTAGGGTCTCCTATACTTGCGGCATTCTTGGCATATCCAGCGAACACTTGAGTAGTGGAATTTAAGCTATACAGCGCACCAATTTTTGGCAATATTCCGGAATTTGCATCTGCTTGATTTACATAGTTGTATTTGTTGCTTGAAGCTTTTGAGGATGTTGCACTGTATATAGGGGCATTAAAATCAACCGAACTTTGGAGAAAAGTTACGCCATAATCGATTTTAAATTTCCCATCTAATAGCTTTGAAGTATTGGCGGCATAGAGTAGCTTTGTTGAATCATGCCAATGGAGGTCACTACTTGTTAAACTTGATGTCGAACTATAATTTTGGCTGACCGTAGGATCTGTCAGCAAATAAAAGTTTCTGTTTTGGTTTGCATGATATTGCTCAGCCCATGCACCAACACGCCACGCAAAATAATTTCCATTGGATCCGGAAAGTTCTGCTAACGCTCCGTTCCGGTCGGTATAGTAGTCATTTGCTCGGTAGTAAATACTGTTTGCGGAACCGTTAAGGGCCGAATAGGCACTACCTAAATTTGCATATTTTCCAACACCATCTTGGCGCGCATTATAGACCTTTACATCAAGTATCGCATTGCCGAACACTGGTATAGAGCCTGCAATGTAAGCCAATTGGTCTGTTCTTGGATTACCATAAAAGCCTCGATAGTTAACATCCGATGCTGCTTTACCATTCCAACTATCCGTATACCCGTCTACAGTTGGATTGGCTTTAAAGCTTTGAAGCGTAACGATGTTGGCAGCGCTCGTTTCATCTATATTGTTATATGAGTATCGGAATTTTAGTTCGGCACCGTTCCCAAATTCCTTGACTACCTTCATGTCGACATGAGATTGCGTATTATCGCCAGAAGGATCGGAAACATAGGAGACCTGGGATTGATTTTTGGAAGCGCTGATATAACCTTTCAAGCCATCGGCAATTTCTCCAGTGTTTATCAATACATAGGCGCGTTTTGAATCGGCGCTTCCATACCCCAACTCAGCCTTCGCACCAAAAGTATCTGTTGGTTCAGCAGTCACGTAATTGATTTGCCCAGCCAATGCTTGATTGCTCGGTGCACCAATTTCGCCAGCTGACTGTGAAACCTGAACGCTTGCTAAATTGGAACTATCAAAATACCGTGATGGCACCGCACCACCGCCTAATGTTGTTCTGCCATTTGGAATTCCATCCACTGAAAATCCTATGCTATCTTTTTCAAAACCACGCATGTTGATAGTTGAATCAAATGTGCTGCCGCCAAGTGCACTAGAACTGCCTTGTTGAATACCTGACACAAGTTCCAATATCTTGTCGCCGCTCACTCCAGGAGCATAATAACTGAGGTCCTCTTTTGTTATTTTTATGTTGGCTCGCGTTGCACTAAATCCTACTGCCTCTGCGAAGCCAACTACTTCAACGGTTTGCACCCCACTATTTTTTTTATTATCAGGCGTTTGACTTACCTTGTTACTTTTTCCCTGCTTGTCAGATTGATTTGTCGTTTGACTTGCATCATTGTCAGTGGCGTCAGGCTTTGCGTCACTGCCGCCAGCAACGCTAGTCTGAGCATTTGCACAGGCTGCTTGCATAGAGGACAGCAAGATAAGTATTTTAACTGCGTTATTGATTTGCGCGTTCATGTGGTTCCCCCCAAGATTATTAACAACAAAAATTCTGTTCCGTTAGAGCATTTTTTTCGTTCTGTTTTTTCAAAGTAGCCGTAACCTGAAGTCAAATGAATTAAAAAATTCTTCTCAACACATCAACTATTCAGACTAGCGATTACTTGGATAAATCTCAAAATAGCAGCATGCTTATTGTCGAAAAATCTTTTCGAGTTGTCTCTTTTTAACGTCTTTTAGCATCTGAAATGCCGTCACGCGGTGGGAGCCAAACACACGAATAAAATCGTAGCGTCGCAGTGTTTCGATGCTTGCTATTTTGCGGTAAGGTATATTGTATTGGTACGTACCAATAGTCAAGGAGTATTTGTAAAATGGTTCTGTAGGTAGCTGGAAACGGTTATCCGAAAGATCCCTTGCGGCCGATCAGATCGCCTTCGGTTTGTTCCTGTCGGGAGCGGAAACGATGCTCGTGGCGCTGATTCAAATGCGCCGGCAACGGATAGCCGAACAACTGGGCAGATTGTGGATCCCAGGCATTTTACCGATGACAACGTCGCCAGAATTTGCAAGAATTTGAATGGAAATATTTCATATCCCTGCAAATTCAGAAGCCGCTTCTATCTGGAAAACCAGCGTTAGCATTGGCTCTCCTGATCTATTCAGGATCGACGACGCAGATTTTAGTGTGTTTATATGACGGGAGTGTTACTGGTACGAACCTATTGTTGTTTTTTTGTGACGGCGACCAAATTGTGCGTTGAGAATATACCAATCCGGGTTAATAAAAAGAGTGGTTGAAGCTCTGGTATTTTCTCTATTCGAGGCACATTTCCATGCTGAGTAAAATTAGGGGGAGCCGGGCAGAAGCGCATCAATGGAAAGGTAGTTTCTGAGCGTACTGGCTGGGTTTCGGTATTCCCGTCGAGCCTATCCAGCGAAAAGGCGGCGCCACGAAACAGATCTCGGATAAGCAAAAGCAGCGCAACCGGCGCATCACCGCACAAGCGCCCGCATCGAACACATTTTTGGCGCCATGAGACAGATGTGTGGCAAGCTGGTGTGCTGCATGGGAATCGTGCGCACCACGTTCGCCTTGAACCTCAAGGCCGTGAGTTACAACCTGCAACGACTCGTATTTTTGAAACAGCGAGGTCTCCCGGCAATTTACTTCGAAGGCCAAGCAGCTAAACTTGGCCTTCGATCGGATTCGCCGGGCCGACAGAGAGTGCCAGAATGGCTGATCTTTTTGTTATGGCGCTTTCTTGATAAGTAGCTCTAGGGATTCGAACACTTGGCTAAGTGGCGGCTTTGCAATAATCGTCTAGCTCCAGAAGCAGTTGCTGCTTGGCAGCCAGCGGCAAGAAAGTTGCTTCAAACGCATTCCGCGCCAGCGTCACCATCTCGGTGCGGCTCAAGCGCAGCGCTGCCGCTACTGCAAGGAAGTTGGCGTTCATGTAGCCGCCGAAATAGGCCGGATCGTCAGAGTTGACGGTGACCGCCAGGCCGGCTTGCAGTAGGCGCGCCAGGTTGTGGTTACGCATATCATCGACCACGCATAACTTGAGGTTGGACAACGGACAAACCGTCAGCGGAATGCGGTGCTGCGCCAGCCGTTTCATCAGAGTCGGGTCTTCTTCGCTGCGTACACCGTGATCTATGCGCTCCACATGCAGCACATCGAGTGCGTCCACAATGTATTGCGGCGGACCTTCTTCGCCGGCGTGGGCAACCAGGTGAAAACCGAGTTCGCGGCAACGCGCGAAGACCCGTGCAAATTTTTCCGGCGGGTTGCCGCGTTCAGCGGAATCCAGGCCTATGCCGATCCACAGGTCGCGATATTGCGCGCGCAAGGGCAGGGCTTCTTCCAGGGTGGCGAAGGCATTTTCTTCCGACAAATGGCGCAGGAACGACATGATCATGGCGCTGCTGAAACCGTATTGGTCGCGCGCTTCACGCAAGGCGCGGGCGATGCCTGCGAATACCACATCGATGCCGATGCCGCGTTCGGTATGGGTTTGCGGATCGAAGAAAATTTCCGAATGGCGCACGTTGTCGGCACGCGAGCGGACGATGTAGGCCATCGTCATGTCGTAAAAATCCTGTTCGGTCTGCAACACTGCGGCGCCGGCATAGTACAGGTCGAGAAACGATTGCAGATCGGTGAAGGCGTAAGCGGCGCGCAGCTCTTCCACCGAGGCGTATTGCAGTTTGACGTTGTTGCGTTGGGCCAGCGAGAACAGCAGTTCAGGTTCCAGCGTGCCTTCGATATGCAGGTGCAATTCCGCTTTCGGCAAGCCTTCGATGAAGGAAATTATGTCGACTGCCAAGGGTGCCGTGATGTTTATTGAATTCATGTGTACCTACCTTATAAAGAACCTGGTATTTCGTATATATCGCTGATTCACTAGCCCCGCTAGACAGTTTGACGGGAATCCCGTTGATTATTGTCAGGCGGCCGACGATTTTCTCGGCCGCACGCACGATGTCGTAGCGTTGCTGAAAATGCTTATTGCGGCGAGATTTCCGCCAGGCGCAATAAATTGGTGCTGCCCGACTGACCAAACGGCATGCCGGCGGTAATGGCGATCTGGTCACCTGCCGTGGCAAAACCTTCTTTGACGGCGGTCTGGCAAGCGGCGGTTACCATCTCGCTTTCGTTATGTATCTGATCGCTGATGGTCGAATGCACGCCCCATACCAGCGCCAGCCGGCGCGCTGTGGACAGCTTAGGCGTAATGCTGAGAATCGGCGCCATTGGCCGTTCACGCGCTGCGCGCAAGCTGGTGTGGCCGGAACTGGTGTAGGTCACCGTCGCCTTGGCGCCGATGATGCGGGTGACGTCCCGCAAGGCCGTGCAGATAGCGTCGCTGCGGTTCGGCAACGGCGATTCGTGTTGGGCGTCCAGCATGTTCTGGTACAGAGGATCGCGTTCGACTTCAGTGATGATGCGATCCATCATCGCCACAGCCGGTAGCGGATAAGCACCGCTGGCCGATTCAGCCGACAACATCACAGCATCGGCGCCGTCGTAGATGGCGCTGGCAACGTCGGACGTTTCAGCGCGGGTCGGCACCGGCGAAGTGATCATCGATTCCAGCATCTGGGTTGCGATCACGATTGGCTTGCCGTGCTGACGGCAGACGCGCAGGATACGCTTTTGCACGCCCGGCACGCGTTCCGGCGGCAACTCCACGCCGAGATCACCACGCGCAACCATGATGGCGTCGGACACCTGGACGATCGCATCCAATTGATCCAGCGCTGCCGGCTTTTCCAGTTTCGACAAGATACTGGCGCGATCGCCGATCAAGGCGCGCGCTTCCAGTACGTCTTCCGGCCGTTGCACGAAGGACAGCGCGATCCAGTCGACGCCCAGTTCCAGCGCGAATTTCAAATCACGCTTGTCTTTTTCAGTCAGGGCCGGAATCGGCAATACCGCATCCGGCACATTGACGCCCTTGCGGTCCGACAGCGAACCGCTGTTGACCACGCGGGTGTGGATAGACTGGCCGTCGCATGCCAGCACTTCCAACCTTACCTTGCCATCATCCAGCAACAGTGCCTGGCCGCCGGCGATCACCTCGAATAATTCCGGATGCGGCAGGTAGACACGTTGATTGTTGCCAGGCGTGTTGTTGCGGTCTAGCGTGAATTCCTGGTCGGCTTGCAGCGCTATCTTGCCATCGGCGAAGGTGCCGATGCGCAGCTTCGGTCCTTGCAGATCGGCCAGGATGGCGATCGGACGACCGACGATTTTCTCGACGGCACGCACTATATCGTAACGTTCCTGATGATCGGCGTGGCTGCCGTGGCTAAAGTTGAAACGGAAAACGTCGGCACCGGCTTCGAACAGCGCCTGAATGGTTTTCTGGTCCGCGGTGGCGGGACCGAGCGTGGCGACGATTTTTGCTTTACGTTGACGACGCATGATGAGCTTTCTTTAGAAGATCGACCGATTTGTATGCAAGATAAGTGCCTTCGTTATTGTTATACATAGATATAACTAGCATCATCCTACCCACACAAACATGTTGTCCAAAAACTGAGGTTGATTGCACGCAGTCACATCGATCACTCCACTGATGTGGCTGCAGCCTGCAACCCGATACCATCTCTTTCTCTTGGTCAAGACAGAAGATTCACAACGGCCGATATATACGTCAAACCTTGATGAGTCTTCTGGCAAAACCTGGGGACGGTTACTTCGTCAAATAACCATTCTCAGCTAGCTTAAAATGTCCTTGACCAACTTGATCACATTTTCGACAGTAAAGCCAAAATGCCTGAACAGGTCGCCCGCAGGCGCTGATTCACCAAAGCAATCGATGCCGATCACAGCGCCATCCAACACATATTTGCGCCAAATATCGCTGACCCCAGCCTCCACCGCCATACGCGGCACGCCACGCGGCAGAACGGTATCTTTATATGCCTGATCCTGCCGGTCGAAGACGTTGGTAGACGGCATGGAGACTACTCTTACCGCAATCCCCTCCTGCGCCAAAGCCTGCTGCGCCTCAATCGCAAGCGAGACTTCCGAACCGGTAGCCAGAATCACCGCTTGCAACGCTCCGCGAGCTTCTGCCAGCACATAGCCACCACGCCTGATCTGGCTTCGTGTCACCGAATCACGCGGCTGGAACGGCAGGCTTTGACGCGAGAGTACAAGTGCAGTCGGCCCATCATGGCGTTCGATAGCTGCGACCCAAGCTTCGGCTGATTCCACCGTATCGCAAGGCCGCCACAGATCCAGATTGGGCACCAGACGTAGTGTCGCCACCTGTTCCACCCCCTGATGTGTAGGGCCGTCCTCACCGAGACCAATGGAATCGTGGGTGAATACAAAGATCGTGCGAATTTTCATCAACGCTGCCATGCGCAATGCGTTACGCGCGTATTCCGAAAACATAAGGAATGTGCCACCGTAGGGAATGAAACCACCGTGCACGGCCATGCCGTTCATCATCGCGGCCATACCGAATTCGCGTACACCATAGGAGATGTAGTTACCGCCCACCTTCTTGCTGACCAGTTTGGAGCCAGACCAGTTGGTTAAATTCGAACCGGTGAGATCTGCCGATCCGCCCAGCAGCTCAGGCAGTAACGGCGCCAGTCCCTCAATGGCGTTCTGCGAAGCCTTGCGGGTAGCGATGTTCTCGCCCTTGGCTTGAATTGCATCGATCATCCCGACCACGTGTTCCTGCCAATTGGCAGGAAGTTCAGCCTTAATTCTGCGTTGGAACTCCGCTGCTTCTGTTGGATAGAGCGCCTGATATCCGGCAAACTTCTCGTTCCATACGGCTTCAAGTTCAGCGCCGCGTTCGCGTGCATCCCAAGCAGCATAAACATCGTCAGGGATCTCGAACGGACCATGGTGCCAATTGATGTGCGGCCGTGTAGCGGCGATCTCTGCCGCACCCAAGGCCTCTCCATGCACCTTTGAGGTCCCCGCCTTGGTGGCGGCCCCCATACCTATCACGGTCTTGCAGCAGATTAGCGAAGGTCTGTCCGTTACTACCTTGGCTGCCACGATCGCTGCCTGCAGGTCCACAGGATCATGCCCATCGACACCCGGCATGACATGCCAGCCGTAGGCATCAAACCGTTTCGGTGTATCATCAGTGAACCAACCTTCCACATGGCCGTCGATGGAAATGTTGTTGTCGTCGTAAAAACAGATGAGTTTTCCCAGCCCCAGCGTTCCGGCAAGTGAGCAGGCCTCATGCGAAATGCCCTCCATGAGACAACCATCTCCCAGAAAAACGTAGGTATGGTGATCGACGATATCGCATTCTGGGCGATTGAATTCCTGCGCCAACAGTCGCTCGGCGAGCGCCATGCCGACACCATTGGCGAGACCCTGCCCAAGCGGGCCGGTCGTAGTCTCTACGCCGGGAGTGAGAGCAAACTCGGGGTGGCCCGGTGTTTTGGAGTGCAGTTGACGGAAGCGTTTCAACTCGTTGATCGGCAGGTCATAGCCGGTCAGGTGCAGCAGTGCGTACAAGAGCACAGAACCGTGACCGTTGCTGAGGACGAAACGATCGCGGTCAGGCCAATGCGGATTGGCCGGGTTGTGGCGAAGATGATGGTTCCAGAGTACCTCGGCGATCTCGGCCATGCCCATTGGCATGCCTGGATGTCCGGAACCGGCTTGCTGCACCATATCCATCGCGAGTGCGCGAATGGCCGAGGTCAAATTAGTGAATACCGGTGTTTCAAAATCCTTGAATATAGCCATGATTCCGTTCTTCGCTTCAAAAAAACTACGACAAAACCGTCGTATTTAAAAAATGGCCATCCCTGGTGCACACTAGTTGCCCGTCGTACTTAGGAGGAGTCGGCTGCGCAAGCGCCTGAGCGGTCAATTTCTCCTGGGGGTTTTGGCCAATAGTTCACTATTGATACAAAAGTCAGAAAAATCTGTCCTCGCTCCGTCATTCTTTTCGCCTCAGTCCCCCAAATCCAGCGGGCTCCTGGTACAGGATGGTTTGACGTGCAAAACTCGCCGCCTACTCGACCAATGCCAATAGTTTGACGAAAGCCTCCTCGAATTGCGTTAGACCGGTGATAAGCAATTTCGCACCGACTTCTTCCAGATCGATACCATGGGCAACCAGCTCAGACAGTACAGACTCTGCAGCAGCCACATCGTCAGACAATGTCGTTCCGCGCGCTTCACCATGATCGCGAAACGCAGCCAGTGTGGCGTCGGGCACGGTGTTGACCGTCTCATTACCGATCAGATCCTCCACATACATGACGTCGCGATAGGCGGGGTTCTTGGTGCCGGTACTGGCCCAAAGCAACAATTGTGGTTGTGCGCCAGCGCGCGCCAACGGTGCGAATGCCCCTTGGGTATCCTGCTGCCAGTCCCGGTAGGCGATCTTGGCGGCTGCAATGGCAGCCTTTCCGCGCAACATGGCGGCGCTGTCCGGCAGTTGCATATCAACCATCGCATCGATGCGACTGATGAATACGCTAGCGACGCTGGCAATTCCATCCACCGGTAACGAGGCGTCAATGCGTCGCTGCAGGCCCCTGCGATGAGCCGCACGTACCATTCGCCCCTGTCTGGCAGAAAAAATCAGGGTGACGTTGACGTTGATTCCGGCAAAAATGACTTCCTCCAGCGCTTGAATACCGGCTTGCGTTGCGGGAATCTTGATCATCACGTTCGGACGCGCTATTGCTTTCCATAAGCGCTGCGCAGAGATGATGGTGCCCACCACGTCATGGGCCAAGTTGGGCGATACTTCGAAGCTGACAAAACCAGCAACGCCCTGGCTACTGCTATAGAGCGGCGCAAGCAGATCACAGGCGCGTTGAATATCGGGTAACACCAACGCTTCAAAGCACGTTTCAGCATCCGCGTGCGCTGCTCGCAACGCAGGCAGTGCCGCTTGATATGCCGGATCGGTACGGATGGCGTTGTAGAAGATGGCCGGATTGGAGGTCACGCCGGCAATGCCGTCATCACTAATCCAGCGTGAAAGTTCACCGGAATCGAGTAGTTCGCGGCTGAGATTATCGAGCCAGATTTGCTGCCCTAGCGCAGCGATGGATTTCAACCGGCTGCTCTCACATACATTGTTTGCGTCATTCATATCAAAACACCACTCCTGCGATCAAAATTATGTTTGCGTAGGGCGTGAATTCGCCGGTACGTACGATGGCCCGCGCGCCGGCGGTCATTGTTTTAAACTCTGCATGCGACACCTGACTCACTGCCGTGTCTGGCAGGAGGCTGGAAATTGTCGCTTCGATAGCCGGGCTGACGCTCCCCAGTTCTTGCGCGACGACTGCCTTTTGGACCTGCATTTCGGTCAATGCCACGCGCAGGAATGGGTAAGCCCGCATCGGCAATCACCAGCATGTCGCCATGACCAAGCCCGGCGGTAAATTGCGACAGCGGGCTATTGAGCGAAGGGGTTTTTTTCATAGTGCCTCGCCTTCGCATACTGTTTGATGTTAACACCCCGACTGGTCATAAATTGGTGAACTTCATGACGAAGGGGAATCGACGTTTGCGCACCAAATTTTGTCACGGTCAGGGCTGCCGCATATTGGGCCACCACGCTGGCATCAACCACGCTCAATCCCCGTGCCAGACCAACCGCAAACGCCCCCGTGAAGGTATCGCCCGCAGCCGTGGTGTCCACGGCCTCCACCGCAACGGCGGGGATGAATTTGCTCGCACCTTGCTCTGCAATGAAAACGCCATGCGCGCCCATGGTGAGGAGTACAACTCCCACCCCGCGCTCAAGCAATCTAACGGACGCAAATTCGGCGCTTTCGCGATCCTGTACCTTAACTCCGCTCAGTTGCGATGCTTCGGTCTCGTTGACGATTAGAAAGTCGACCATGCGAAGCAATTCAGCACTTAAGGGCTGCATCGGTGACGGGTTAAAGATAACCGGTACGCCACTTTGCTGTGCGATTTCAATCGCACGGGTAACCGCGCTCAACGATGTTTCGAGCTGACAGACCAGTAATTCAGCGGACTCGATCATTGCCGCGTCCGCGTCTATATCGGCGACTGACAGCGTCTGATTTGCACCTGGCGTAATCACGATGCTGTTGTGTCCCTCGCCGTCGACCAAGATGCCTGCTACGCCAGTTGCCATGTTCACCTGGCGCGCAACATGGGAGATATCGACGCCATCCTGGATCAGACATGCCAGCAGATGATCGCCGAAATGATCATCACCAACTCTGCCGATCAATGTCACATCGGCACCCTGCCTAACAGCCGCGACAGCTTGATTGGCGCCCTTGCCACCAGGGATCTGGTGAAATTCCTGTCCCGATATGGTTTCACCTACCGCAGGCATGCGCGATGTGCTAAACACCAGATCCATGTTAATGCTGCCGACAATGGTGATACGAGGTTTGTTCATTTAGTGTTTTCCTGCGCTAGTGCGGTTACGGTACATGTCGACGATCACTGCGATGACGATGACCAGGCCGGTGATGATTCGCTTGGCCGGATCACTGGCGCCGATCTGCGCCAAGCCAGCCTCAAGTATCGAAATAATGAGTACACCGATAAAAGTATTGATCACAGAGCCGCGACCGCCCAACAAACTGGTGCCACCGATCACCACCGCTGCGATCACCTGCAATTCCATGCCGGCGGCGGCGTTGGGGTCGGCTGCCTCCAGCCGTGAAACCTGAAAACTGGCTGCCACCGCAGACAACAATCCCAACAGTGCGAACACTGCAGTCTTGGTCGGGCGGATGCGAATCCCGGCCAGGCGCATCGCTTCTTCATTGGTACCGATGCCGATCATGTGACGGCCAAACACGGTATAAGACAGGATCACCTGACCCGCGACTACAATCAGGATGGCGATCAGGAAGGCGGGCGAAATGCCCGCGATCACCGGATCGCTGATGAAGGCCACGGCGTTGCCGATGTATTCGGTACGTGAGCTGGTTGCCAGATAGGCAGAGCCACGAGCGATTTCCAACATGCCAAGCGTCACGATGAACGACGGTACGGACCAGATGACCGAGATCAAGCCGTTGACCATGCCACACAAGAAGCCGATCGACAGTGCCAAGGCTGCGGCAGGAATAAAACCCCATTGCCAAGTCACCATGGCAAGGCTGAGTACGCCACCACATAACGCCAGCACCGAGCCAACCGATAAATCGATGCCGCCGATAATCATGACAAAGGTCATGCCTACCGCCATGACTGTCAGCGCCGGAATTTCGTTGGCGATCGTACTAAACGTCTTTAAAGAAAAGAAATATTTACTTGCAAAGCTAAAGAAAATCAACATACCAACCAGCACCAGCACCAGTCCGAGATATTCCCGGACTCCGCGAACGAGTGCTGCTGAGTAATTCCCGATGGTCGCATCGGTACCCAATAAAGAACGGGGCGCCGAAGATTGTGTATCGCTTAGTTGTGTAGTCATCGTATTGTCCTTCACGTGTGTTGAGGGCTGAAATTAAGCGTTGCCCGCTGTGCTTCTAGCTGTAAGTCTCACCGTTTCATGCCGTCTGTTTCGCAGGCCCCACATACCCGCTAAATGCTGCTTCGAGTATGGCGTCCTGACTAACTTCTTCGCGGTCGAAGATGCGCACCATTTTTCCGGCACTCATGACGCCAATCCGGTCGCACAACAGCATCAATTCAAGCAAGTCGCTCGATACGACCACCAGAGCTTTGCCTTGCGCCGCCAGTTCCGCCATCAATTTGTAGATTTCGAATTTAGCCCCAACGTCGATGCCGCGCGTAGGCTCGTCAAACAACATCACATCGCATTCCCGATGCAGCCAACGACCGATGGCGATTTTTTGTTGATTGCCACCAGACAGTTCTCTCACCGACTGGCCAACCGAGTTGGCGCGCAATGACATCAGATTGCCGATTTTTTCGGCAATCGTCCTTTCTTTCCGATGGTTAAGCCAGCCACCTTTTGACACTTGGGCAATGCCGCTCAAGGTCGTATTGACCTTGATCGATTGCGTCAACAGTAAACCCTGCTCCTTGCGATCTTCCGACACCATGGCGATGCTGTTCCTGACAGCGTCGCTTGGCGTTCTAACGTCACACTTCTTGCCAGAGACGAAAATGTGGCCGCTGTCTCGTTTGTCAGCGCCATAAATCAAACGCAAGGTTTCAGTGCGGCCCGAGCCGACAAGGCCGGCAATACCGAGAATTTCACCGCCTCGCGCTTCGAAGCTGACGTCCTGCACGGCACTGCCGCGATTCAGCTTATCCACCCTCAGGGCGATCTTGCTCGGCCGCGACTTGGGGCGGTCCAACTGCTCACCGACGTCACGACCCACCATTAATTTAACGACTTCCTGAATACTAATATCGGCGGTGCGATGCGTCCCCACCACCTGGCCATCGCGCAAAACAGAAATCGAATCGGCGATACGTTTGGTCTCTTCAAGTCGATGTGAAATGTAAATAATGCCGACGCCCTTAGCCTTCAGCAGCTCGATCTGCGCGAACAGCAAGTCGACTTCTCTGTCAGTCAGCATCGCGGTTGGCTCATCGAGAATCAGGAGCTTGCAGTCGGCACTAATGTTGGCGGCAATTTCGATCATCTGACGTTGACCGATACCCAACTTTGATACAGGCGTCGCCGGATCGATTCCGCTGAGTCCGACCCGCGCCATGCATTCACGGGCTGCGGCGTTCATTGCCCGAGAGTCGATGAACCCGAATCGACGCGGCAGCTTCCGCAGAAACAGATTTTCAGCAACCGTTAGTGTGTTGACGAGACTGAGTTCCTGCATAACCATGCGAATGCCGCCGGCTTCCGCTTCAGCGCGTGACGTTGGCGAATACGGCATACCGCAGAACTGCATGCTGCCCGCGACCGGCGTCACCAGGCCGCCGACGATTTTGGAAAGTGTACTTTTACCGGCGCCGTTTTCTCCCGCCAGGACGCGCACCTCGCCCGGTTGAAGAGAAAGATCCACATCCAGTAATACTGGCGCGGCATAGGACATGGAAAGTCCACTGATTTGGAGCAAAGGTTGAGTCTGGCGCTCGACTATAGAGGTCATGGCATATTTTTGCTGAGTTAATGGGAGAGATCTCCGGCGCGCACCAAACGATCCCGCAAAATAGAAGGTCGACCACGCGTGAAAAAAGTCCCTGACTTCCACGATTCATCCACTGCAAAATATCATCAGACAGCTAGCGCAACTTGCGCAGCGGATGGGCAACAGAAATGTGCTCTTCCAACGAACGGCAGCTGAACGTGGCGCGCTTGGCGATGTCGGATTTACGCATGGATTGAATAAGGCATTTCTCTGATTGGGCGACATATGCCCGCGCCAGTGTATTCACGGACGCGGGCTTTTTTTAACTGCCGGTTAAGTCGGTTGATTATTTCTTACTGGCGACCACAAGATCAATCGGGGTTTCGACGAAGCCACCCATGGATTTGATTGGCGCTTTACTCTTGAGTAGTTTCAACGCATTTTCGATGCCAAAAACAGCCAATTTGTCAGCGTGTTGATCTGCCGTTGCGAGCATGCGGCCATCTTTCAGCATCGGTGCGACGGCGGAGATATTGTCAAAACCAACAACCAGCACCTTGCCAGTTTTTCCGGCAGCCTTCACTGCAGCCACAGCTCCGATGGCCATGCTGTCATTGCCGCAAAGTAAAGCCTTGAGATTAGGAGTTTCGCTCAGCATCGCAGCCGCAACCTTATTGGCCTTGTCGATCTCCCATTCGCCGGTCTGCACACTGACCACCTTGGTGCCCACTGTTTTCATTGAATCCAAGAATCCAGCAGTGCGCTGCTTGCCGTTGTTCGCGGTCGGCAAGCCTGTGATAATGCCAACCTCGTCGCCAGCTTTCAGACTCTTGGCCAGATAATCACCCACCTGCTGCGCACCCTTGCGGTCCAGTGGGCCGACAAATGGAATAGTAATGCCCTTTTCCTTGAGTGCAGCGGCATCGAATTCATTGTCTATATTGATCACCACAATACCTGCATCGATTGCCCGCTTTGCGATTGGAACCAGAGCCTTGGAGTCAGCGGGAGCAATAACGATAGCATCCACATTGGAAACGATCATCTGCTCAACCAGCTTGATCTGACCTGCAGTATCGCTTTCATCCTTGATGCCGTTAGTGATGAGTTCGTATTTATCGCTGTTTTGTTTCTGATGGGCCTTGGCTCCATTTTCCATGGTCAGGAAAAATTCATTGGCGAGGGATTTCATTACCAAGGCAATGCGCGGCTTGGCCGTATCTGCGTGGGCTGGCTGCACGGACAAAAGCAGTACCGTAGCCGTGGAGGCCATCAATTTTGCGATAGTGAAAAATTTATTCATTACGTGTCTCCTGATAAAGGGTTATGTAGCTATGCGTTGTTTTGCATTTTGAAATAGCCTGGATTCATCAATTTCCATCAGTCGCGCACGCTGATGATTGCCCACTGATATTGCGCATGACAATACTTCCTTAAAAAATTAGATAATTGAATTTCGTAAAATCAGATACAGGACGAATACCGCGTTCAGGCATAGCACCGCGACTGTTAGCGGGGCAGCGCGGCGACGATTAGCGTGTGCGCAAGCAACCTAACGCCATTCCCACCATGAGGTCAGCGGTGCCAGGAACAGGCTCAGCGCAAACAGCAGCGCCACGATGACGCCGGTCAGGCCGGTGCGTCCATCCGCCTCGACCCCGCCACCGATTCAACATATGCAGTGACCGTTGAAGTGCCAAGCGCAGCGCCGATCACACATCGCCAATGCATCCGATGCAAAGGCTGCGCGGACATTGGGCAATTGGCCGTTGCTGCCAGCGCGGCGCGCAATCTTATGCAAGCAGTATTTATACGTACTGGTACGAACCAATTAACATGAAGGAGATACTAGCACATTTATTTTAAATTAGTTCAACTGGTACGAACCAATATTATATTTATTTTTATTTCAAAAAATGCATGATGCGCGTTGCGACATCCGATGGCGCTATCGTTGGACGCTTGCCGTGCCAGTCTGGTGCCGGCCTGTAATAATGAAAAGCACAGCCGCTCAGTCGCGACACCTGGACGAACCAGCATGCCACGCAAACGCCACTTCCAGCCTGACGACAGAGACTGATGCAGGCGGGTGTTTGTAAATGGCGAATCAATTTGATATCGGGCGTCTCGCCGCCGCGCTGCAATTAGAGGAAGATTTAGAGCAACGCGCTGCTCGCGCAGCCTCCGCAAAGTGACATCAGGAATATACAGGCGGCATTAACGATCTTTTCTATCCTCATTGACTCCCATGTCACTGCCCTTGTTGTTTGCCACCACCCCTCTACTCATTCGCACTCCTCAGACTTTCGCAATCTTGCCTGTCATGCTGACCATCTCAATACCTTCAGCCACCGTCGCAAGCTGCAATTGCAACCCTTGACTGACATGTTGCTCGGTACGCGCCGCTGTCTGCAGGTTCGCCGCATCGCTTCTATGGTGCGTAATTGCGCGTTACGCCCCGAAAAAGTGCGCAACGAGCATTTGTGGTGCGTACCAGTTAGCGATATTTTATTAATTAATTCTGACTGAGGATGTTTGCAAGCCAGTTTGGGCTTGATGCTCTTAGTAGCATTTACGTAGTTACCACATAACCAAATAGTGCGAATTTTTCGTTGAATTGCCCCATAAAATGGGGCTAAGCATGGATTTTTTTCTATCGAATAGGCGATGAGTATTTGGGGAAATACCCGCAGAACAAGGTCGGCATCTGTTGCAAAAACACACCAAGATTTTTTACTTTACAGTGGTACGTACCATATGGCATATTAGTTGCGTATGAGAGATCAACGCGATGAATGCGTTTAGCGACTGGTTCTCTGGTGCCAGGACAGGCAGCTAGAACCTCCTTCTGAGGTGTGAAATGGGAAAAAAAATGAGAAGAGACAAGAGGTTTATTGCAAGGCAGGTATGCTGTTTCAGTTTGACAGCCTTCGCTGCTGCAAGTGGCCACATATGGGCACAAACCGTAGCAGATGCGCCGCTCCCCACTGACTCCGAAGCGACTAATGCCGCTTCACCGGCCAATGCAGCGATGCAATTGCAAACACTTACGGTCACAGCCACACGTCGCAAAGAAAACGTCAAAAATGTTCCGGTTTCAGCCTCCCTCATCAGTGACGATGCTTTGAATGCGATTAATACAGGCGGCCAAGATCTGACGGCGCTTGCCGGACGGGCTCCAAGCTTAAACGCTGAGAACTCAGATGGGCGCGCTTTCCCCAGGTTCTATATGCGTGGTTACGGCAACACAGACTTTCACATCAACTCTTCGCAGCCGGTTTCATTGGTATATGACGATATCGTCTTAGAAAACTCAGTATTAAAAGGCTTTCCGGCGTTTGACCTTCAACAAATCGAAATTTTACGTGGCCCACAAGGGACTCTGTTCGGTCGGAACACGCCCGCTGGTGTTGTGAAACTTAATTCGGCTCCGCCTGAGCATAAGTTTGGCGGCTACATCAGCGCCTCCGAAGGGACAAACAATACGGCGAATCTCGAGGGTGCTATCAACGTACCGATAAATGAGCAGTTGGCAGCACGCATTTCTTTCTTGGATCAGCACAAAGACAACTGGATCGGCAACACAGCTCCGGGGCAAACGGACAAGCACTACGGCGGTTACAACGAGAACGCGCTAAGGTTCCAGTTACTTTACAAGCCGAATACCGACTTTAGCGCGCTGTTGAACGTGCATGAGCATCGGTCCGAAGGCAGTGCCTCACTTTTTCGCGCGAATATTATCCAACCAGGCACCAACAACCTGGTTCCGGGCTTCGACATTGGCAAAGTACAAACTGATGGAGCGAACGGTCAGCACTTGGAAAGTTACGGTACCGATTTGCACTTGCAGTGGACGCGAGGAGATTACACGCTCCACTCGATCACGGGCTACGAAACAGTACATTTCTACACTTTAGGCGATATTGATGGTGGGTATGGGGCGGCATACGCGCCACCATCGGGTCCGGGCTTCATTCCCTTTTCGGCCGAATCTGCTGATGGCTTATCTAATCACCATCAATTGACGCAAGAATTTCGTGTCGAATCCAAATACACTGGCCCGCTGAATTGGCAGGCCGGCGTATTTTTCTTCAACGAAGCTTACCGAGTTGGCAGCTATTCCTACGATTCATTACATCAAAACGCATTTGTGTCCAAGGTGAGTTCGCGTCAGGCGGATAACGCTTCGGCGATTTTTGGTTCGCTGAAATATGACGTTAATACCCGCCTGTCGTTGACCGGCGGACTCAGATTCACGGATGACAGAAAAACGCTACGGACCGATCCGAACGATTTGGCGACAGGCGGATCGGATATTGATAAGTCCAAAGGCCTTTCTGCTAGCACCAGCGATAAAAAGCTTAATTGGGATTTCAGCACACTGTACAAGCTGACGAATAACACGAATCTGTATTCGCGTGTCGCCACGAGTTTCCGCGGTTCGACCATCGAGCCTGCAGGCCCGTTCAATCCGATGTCAGTCGCGCAGCCAGAAACGGTCCTGTCGTATGAGGGAGGCGTCAAAAGCGACTTGTTTAATCGGCGAGCACGGGTCAGTTTCGACGTCTACCATTTCGATGTAAAGAACCAGCAATTGTCAGCAGTTGGTGGAACAACTAACTCGACCGTACTTGTGAACGCGAAGAAAGCCGCTGGCCAAGGTGCGGAACTTGACTTCCAAACCTATCTGGCCGAAAACTTGCTGTTTACTACCGGGGGAAGCTACAACTATACACAGATTCAGGACCCTAACTTGCAGGTCGCCGTATGCGCTGCCTGCACGGTGAAAAATCCGGTAACAACCAATGCTGCTGGCGTAAAGGTCGCAAGCATTAACGGCAACCCTCTACCTAACGCGCCGAAGTGGAATGCAAACTTTACTCTGCGCTATTCGATTCCGTTTGGGCAAGGAGAATTGTACGCTTTCACTGATTGGGTATATCGCAGCCAGGTCAATTTCACCTTGTACAATTCCGATGAGTTCGTTGGGAAATCGTCGTTTATCGGCGGTCTGCGTGTCGGCTATCTTTGGGATAACGATCGTTACGAATTGGCGGCGTTCGCACGCAACATCACAAATCAAGTGCGCCTGGTCGGAGGGATCGATTTTAACAATTTGACTGGCTACGTTAATGACAACAATGCACGTCTTTTCGGGGTTCAATTTAAGGCCCGGTTCTAGTAGTCTGTCAGACTGAGGAAACTGAAACGCAATTAAAGGCCATCGAGCGGCATCAGAGTCAATTCTGATGCCGCTCAGGTCATTGGAATACGGAAAATTAGCCTAAATTGCAAGCACTACCTTCAAAAAAATTCTTTTATGCACATAGTCCGACAGACTGCCAGTAGCCTGTCGGACTTGTTATTTGCCACACCGAGTTGAACGAGACGTATGCTTGGTTTCGGACAGGGGCTGCGCGGCGGATAGATGCTGATGGCTGTTGTCAAGATAGACCTCGCCGGGTTTCGTCCCGCCGGCATCCTGATATCCCAATTACAACTAAAGCTTTCACATGGTCACTAAAACCCGTCGAGATTTTCTGAGGCTGTCTGCCGGCTTGGCTGGCGCCACGCTGTTTCCCGAATCTATTCGCAAGGCGCTAGCGATCGAACCGAGTTCCGTCACCGGTACGATCCAGGATGTCCAGCACATCGTCGTTTTTATGCAGGAGAACCGCTCGTTCGATCACTATCTTGGGCATCTGAGCGGTGTACGCGGCTATAACGATCGCTTCCCGGTCACGCTGCCGAACGGTCAGCCCGTATGGTTCCAGCCGCGCCAGGAAGACGCCACGAAAGTGATCGCGCCGTTCCGGTACGACACGACCAATCCCAATGTCAACGCACAATGTATCGGCGGTCTGCCGCATACCTGGGCCAGCACGCATGGCGCCATCAACGACGGCCGGGCCGATCAGTGGGCCGTGCAGAAGAGCAACATGACGATGGGTTATCACGTACGCGAGGACATTCCGTTTCACTACGCGCTCGCCGACGCCTTCACGGTGTGCGACAGTTATTTCTGTTCGATTCCGGGTAATACGCACCCGAATCGCATGTATCTGATGACGGGCATGGTCGATCCGCAAGGAACAGGCGGCGGCCCATTGCTCGATAATACGGATTACATCGACAACCAGTTCGATGCCATTAAGCTGCCGCCCTTCAACTGGACCACTTACCCGGAGCGGCTGGAAAATGCCGGTATCTCCTGGCAGGTCTACCAGCAGGGCACCGGCACGGACAATTTTACCGGAAACTACGGCACGAACATGCTGGCTTGTTTCCAGAATTTCGTGAACGCACCGGCTGGCTCGTCGCTTCAAAACCGCGGCATGAGCACACGTACACTGGCGCAATTAAAAGCCGACGTGCAGGCCAACGCATTGCCGCAGGTGTCGTGGTTGCTGCCTCCCGCTGCCTATTCGGAGCATCCGAAGTTCACGCCGCTTTACGGCGCCAATTACATCTCCAGGATCCTCGACGCACTGACATCGAATCCCGACGTCTGGAGCAAGACCGTCCTCTTCATTATGTACGACGAGAACGACGGCCTGTTCGATCACGTCGTACCACCGCAAGCGCCGACGCTGCCTGGCTCGGGTTTGAGCACCGTGGATATCACACTGGAGCGCCATAGCGTCGTCACCGCTACGCAGGCCGGTACCTATACGGCTGATAACCTGCCGTACGGCCTCGGACCACGCGTGCCGATGACGGTCGTGTCACCATGGTCGAAAGG
Source organism: Collimonas sp. OK307 (assembly GCF_900113705.1). Taxonomy (GTDB): domain Bacteria; phylum Pseudomonadota; class Gammaproteobacteria; order Burkholderiales; family Burkholderiaceae_D; genus Collimonas. Next base: position 54,977 of record NZ_FOQI01000020.1, read on the forward strand.
CGGATTCGTCTGTTCGCAGGTGTTCGATCACACATCAGTGCTGCAATTTATCGAAAAGCGTTTTGGCGTGATGGAAACGAACATCTCGCCGTGGCGCCGTGCCATCTGCGGCGACCTTACGTCGGCACTGGACTTCTCAAAATCCGATGCGACGGTGCCGTCGCTGCCTAGCACACAGACCTACATCACTCAAGCCGATACCCAGTGCGCACGTTCGATAGCGCAGAGCGCACCGGGTAGCACCGGCCAGCAGGTCGTCGTGGCACAGGAACCGGGTACGCGGCCTGCGCGTGCGCTGCCTTACCAACTGCACGTGAACGGCCAGTTGCAGTCGTCAGGGTACGTGTTGACGTTTGCCAATACCGGTATGCAAGGCGCACATTTTTGGGTCTATTCAGGTGATCCAATCGCGATGCCGCGCCGCTACACGGTCGAAGCAGGCAAGGTGCTGACGGATGCATGGGCACTCGACGCGAACGGAAACTACATGCTGAATGTGTACGGTCCAAACGGTTTTTTCCGCCGTTTCGCGGGATCCTCTAGCGCAGATGCCGTTGCGAAACCGGATGTTGTGACGCGCTACGACGTTGCCAATGGTAACGTCTACCTCACGTTATTCAACACGGGGACCACGTTGCTGGGGGTGACGGTGGCTGACGTTGCCTATGGCCAGCCATCGGTTACGCTGTCGGTTCCGGCAGGTGATAGCGTGGAAGCACATTGGGATCTATCGTGTAGCAACCAGTGGTACGATCTGCAATTGACGGTCGCCGGCAATTCGAACTGGCAGCGGCGGATCGCAGGTCACGTCGAGACTGGCAGGCCGAGCATCACCGATCCGGCCGCAACTGTTCCAGTGACGAAGGCGATCTAGGCCCAGTGCCCGACCAGTGGTTAATACTGAAGCGGTTTTGATTTAAGGCACTGATTTTGACTGTTCTCTGTCAATGTCGGCAAATCCGCTTGCAACATCGGTTTACGATTCCGTTTGGGCAAGGAGAATTGTACGCTTTCACTGATTGGGTATATCGCAGCCATGTCAATTTCACCTTGTACAATTCCGATGAGTTCGCTGGGAAATCATCGTTTATCGGTGGTCTGCGCGTCGGCTAGCGGCATGGTCCCCAATCTGGACAGAATGTTTTCTGTGGAGAAGCTGCCGGATCCAGTTGCAAAGGCTGTATTTGAATCTATGACATTAGAGTTATGACACCCCAGCCAAAGAAAGAAGCCGGGAGCGGGAGCTTGAAAATTAGTCTCCGCCCCGCATGGCAATGCGCGTCTTATAGCGATAGTTCGATAGATATTTCATCAGGCAATATTCGACCGGCTGCCGACGGTCGGATAAAGTAATCCTTTCGCAGACCAGCAAGGGGGTGCCCACTTCAGTCCCGAGCAGACGCGCATCCTCAAATTCAGCGGTGGCGGCGCTGAGGTTTTCGACCGCTTCGGCGGGGGAGAAGTTGAATTTTTCGCCCAGCAGTTTATACAGAGAACCAGCGCGTTCGACTTGCGAGCGGCTTATCTTCGCCCCGACAGGCAGCGTGAAGTAAGCATCGTGCAGACCCACGGCCACGTTGTCCATGGTCCGGATTCGATGTACTCTGAACAGTGGGTCTCCAGCCTTCACATTCAACAAGCCTGCAATCGCCATCGAGGCCGGCACCATACCTACGCTCAGCAACTGTTGACCTGCGATGCTGCCGCGACTGTCGGCATCCTGGGAAAAACTGTCGATGAAGCGAGTAGTGTCGCGCACAATAGCCGGCGCAACAAAAGTGCCTCGTCCATGATCACTGTATATGATGCCACGCTCTTCCATATAGCGCACCGCCTTGCGCACGGTATCGCGACTGACGTCATAGCGTTCAGCCAATTCGCGTTCAGAGGGCAACGCCTGGTTGTCCGACAACATGCCCTTGCCAATCGTACTTCCGATGATATTTGCCAGCCACTTATAGCGCGGCTGGCCAGGCGTTTCAGTATCTTTCATTTGCGTCATATTTTAATATTATGGTACGTACCAATTGTTAATCTAAGGGAACTCACACAGTCTAGCAGGTATCAGCCCCAATCCACATCACTTAAGAAATATCACCATGAATAATGTTTTTTTTGCACTAAATTATGCGACTTCGGACGGCGCTTTCTTGATTATGAATGACCGCTGCGATGAAGAAAGTGTGTCGAGCGTCAAGGCGTCGTGTAGCAGGTCGGCCACATCCTGGTCAGGTGAGAGCGCAGGGAGCAACGGTTTGAGAACTGTATGGGAAAAGGCGCGGTTGATGCGTTCCGATAGGCGGTCGAAGTGGCGAGGGTTGGAAATTGTCGCACAAGTTTTAGCGGCGAAGTCTTGCATCATGGTCAGATGAGACAAGCCGGAAACGTGCTACAGATGAAGGCGATGCTTGCTGTCGATGAGCGCTTCTTCGCGCCTCCTCAATACAGCAGCGCTGGTGATAAAGGTCGCCGAATGCAGTTACCGGGAAGCGGGTCATATCGAGTAGGTTGCTCATCAGCGCGCGTACCTTCGCTTGGCGTAACGACCCGTCCAGGCGTCGCGACTGAGTGGCTGTGCTTTTCATTGTTACGGGCCTGCACCAGACTGGCACGGCAAGCGCCCAACGATGGCGTCATCGGATGTCGCAAAGCGTATCATGTATTTTTTGAAATAAAAATAAATTGAATATTGGTTCGTACCAGTTGCACTCATTTAAAATAAATGTGCTAGTATCTCTTTCATGCTAATTGGTTCGTACCAGTTTGCATAAATATTGCTTGCATAGGATTGAGCGCCGCGCGGCGGAACACCACCCGACAATGATCGTCAACGCATGAAAAATATGAAAATGATCCTGGTTCGACTACTGACTTTCCTAGCAGCGTTGGCAGCAATGGCCATGGCGCCTGCGCATGCCGATGCCCCCATGGTCCCGCGCAAAGTGATTATCACCCAGGATGCCTCCGGTCCAGGCGGCACCAACATGCAATCCATACTGATGCTGCTACAAGCGCGCGATGTCGAGGTACTCGGCATCGTCGTGTCGAGCGGCGACGGCTGGCGCGACGAGAACGCACAGCACACCCTGCGCCTGCTTGAGATCGCTGGTCGCACCGACGTGCCAGTCTATCTCGGCGCAGTTTTCCCCTTGGTCAACAATGCAGCCAAAACTTTGCGCTGGGAGCAACTCTACGGCGCATTGACCTATAAAGGCGCCTGGACTGATCCCACTAGCGACCCTAAGCGCCATGCCGATCCCTACGTGGTGCCGGCATTGGCTGAAGGCACGCCGACCACGAAGCCGGTCACAGGGAGCGGCATCGATTTCATGGTCAAGGCGGTGCACGAATTTCCCGACGCCGTCACCATCTGGTCCGGTGGACCGCTGACCGATATCGCGCTGGCGGCCCGCCTCGACCCTGCCTTTGCCAGCCTTGCGAAGGAACTGGTCTTCATGGGCGGGAGCTTCAACCCGGTCGCGGCCGATAATGCGTTCGCCGAGGAATATCGTCACAACACCCGGCTCGAATTCAACATACGTTGGGACCCCGAGGCCGCCTCTATGGTGTTGCACGAACCTTGGAAACGCGTCGTTCAGGTGCCAGTCGATCCGACCACCGCGACGTTCTTCTCCGCGCAGCTGTTGGGCCGCCTGGGGCATGTCGGCACACCGATTGCTTCTTATCTCCACCAATACGGCATTCCTCTGCCGATGTGGGATGAACTGACGGCGATGGTCTGGCTGGACCCGTCCATCATTAAGAAAAGTGCCACCATGTTGGTCGATGTGGATACCAGTTTCACTGCCGGCTATGGCAATACCTTGAGTTGGCCGCTTGACAAAGGTCCACATCTGGGCGAGCGCCCGGTACAAGTGGTCCAAGCCGTAGATGTGCCGCGGTTCGAGCGACTAACGATGGAACTGTTAAGCCGTCAACGGCCAATCGACGTCAAGAATGGAGCATCAAAATGATCGACATATTGTCTGCGAGCGCGAATCGCCACTTCGGTCTGCTGGCGTTCGGCGACCCCAATCTCGACAGGGTTTTCGCGGTCGATACGATACCGGGCGCCGACGAGAAATGTCTGGGACGAGGGGTGGGGACATATGCCGGCGGCACCGTGGCCAATGTCGCCTGCGCCGCCAGTCGGTTGGATGTCGTCACTGGCGCCTACGGCAGGGTGGGCGCAGATTCGACCGGGGACTTCCTGCGTGCCGAGTTTCATCGGGACGGAGTCGATACACGCTATCTGCGCAGCATTACTGGCGCTGCTTCGGCCAATGCATTGATCATCGTCGACGGATGTGGCGAAAAGGCGATGGTCTATGAACCCATGGCTGGCCGAGTGCTGGACGCCGCAACTCTAGCGCAAGCCGTGGGTGAAAGCCGCGTGATTCATGCGATGCCCTACGACCTTGACGAATTTCAAGATTTGAGCAAGCTGGCGCAGGACGCCGGAAGTATGGTCTCAATTGATATCGAAAGCGCCATGATCGCTACACCTCGCCATTTCAACGTTTTGCTGGCATCGAGCAATATCGTATTTATGAACGAGAAGAATTTTTCTACTATCCTTCGCAAACCGGTGACAAGCGAGAACGTACGGCAGTTGCTGACACTCGGACCCGCGATGGTGGTCATCACCCGCGGCGCGCAGGGCGCCATCGCAGTGAGCCGCTCTGAGACCATTGAACAAAGCGTCTTCGCAGCGGACGTTGTCGACGTCACCGGCGCTGGCGACTGCTTCATCGGCGCGTTCATTGCCGCGATGCTGGAACGGCAGACACTGGCGGAAGCCACCCGCTTCGCCTGCGCCGCCGCCAGTGTTGCCGTTACCGTAGTTGGCGCTCGATCGGCGTTGCCGACCCGGGCTGAAGTTGCATCGCGATTGTCCGCTTCTCCCGTTGTTCTCTGAGCCGCGCAATCACCAATCCATTCAACCGCACATTCATCCACCACTCATTACTACCAGGATACTCATGCTACCTACCAGACATACCCCCGCATTTATCACATTTACTGGCGTGGACCGCGTCGAACTGATTCCAGGTATGCAAGCACTTGCAGCCCGTTATCCGATCGAGTGGGGGGTATTAATCGAATCTGATCGCGAAGGTCAATCGAGGTTCCCGGCCACCGACGTGCGTCGCGCCATTCAATGCGCAGGCCTGCGTTTGTCGGTGCACATATGCGGTCACGAAGCACGCGAAATTGCCGCCGGCAAGACGCCGCCGCTCGATCTGTCCGGCTTTGCGCGGATGCAGATCAATCACAGCTTCAACGGCAGCAGCAAAGCAGAAATTCAGAATTGCCATACGTTCGCAGCGCGACATGGCATGCGCGCCGCGCTCCAATGTCAGCATGATTTTCCAAGTGATTCACAGGTCGACTGGCTATATGACGTCTCATTTGGCACCGGCGTACAACCGAAGATCTGGCCCCAAATCAATATCGACCATCCTCTATGTGGTTATTCTGGCGGATTTTCTGCGGACAACCTGGCCTCGATTGTGCCCACCTTCCCGGTGCATCCCGGTGTGGTGTACTGGATCGACATGGAATCTGGCGTGCGCACCGACGACACCTTCGATCTGGATAAATGCGCCGCCATCTGCCAACAAGTGTTCGACCGATAACCCTAATCATCACTTCCAGAGAACGCCTTGAACATGAACCGGTTCCTTGACAGAATTTTCGAACTGCACAGTCGTGGCACCAGCGCCGGCAGGGAAATGCTCGCGGGCCTGACGACCTTCGCCGCGATGAGCTATATCATCGTCGTCAATCCCATGATCCTTTCCGCCACCGGCATGGATAAGCAAAGCCTGTTGCTGGCCACCGTGGTGGCGGCCGCGCTCGGCACGCTGGTCATGGCGTTCTGGGCCAATCTGCCGATCGCGATGGCACCAGGCATGGGCACCAATATTGTCTTCGCACAGGTGTTGGTGGGACAGATGGGCGTGTCATGGCAGACCGGGCTGACCATGGTGTTTATGAATGCGGTAATCTTCCTTATCCTGTCGCTGACCAAATGGCGCTCCGCCATTATTGCCGCGTTTCCTGTCCCCATAAAACTGGGCATCCAATGCTCGATCGGTGCTTTCGTAGCCTGGCTTGGATTAAAAAACGCCGGCCTGATTGTGGCTGCTCCCGGATCGCTGATCACTTTCGGCAAGCTGAGCGACCACGGCGCGCTGCTGGCATTGGCCGGGATCATCGCCACCCCGATGCTGATGGCGCGCCGGGTGCCAGCTGCGCTGTTGGTGTCGATTATCGCCATTACCATCGCTGGCTCGTTCATCCATGGCACGGACGGCAGACTTTTGACGGTGTGGCCGGATCACCTATTGGTCGCGCCGCATTTCAAGACTGACCTGATTGGCGCCTTCGACCTGCATCAGTTCGTGTCCAAGTTTTATCTGCTGCTGCCAATCACTCTGTATTTCCTACTCTCGGAATTTTTTGCCGGCACCGCCACGTTGTTCGGCGTCTCGCGGCGTGCGAATTTGCTGGATAGTTCCGGCCAATTGCCCAATGCCCGCGCAGCCTTTGCATCGGATGCACTGGCGAGTGTGATCGGCGCTGCGGTTGGTACCTCGACGGTCACCGCATATGTTGAATCGGTGACGGGGGTCGAGGCGGGTGGACGCACCGGCCTGACCGGCGTCGTCGTGGCGCTGCTGTTTGCGCTGAGTCTGTTCCTGGCACCGCTGATCGCGGTGGTGCCGATGCAGGCGACGGCGCCGGTGTTAGTGCTGGTCGGCATGCTGATGATGGAAGGCCTGTGCGAGATTGATGTCAAACGGCCCGAGGCCAGCCTGCCTCCCTTGCTCATGACGCTGGTCACCGTTTGCACCGCTGAACTCATGGTGGGAATGGCGTTAGGTTGCTTTGCGTACACGCTGATCGTCGCCGCGCAGCCCCGCCAGCGCAAGCTAACATTCGCGGTGTTATGCCTGAATGCGGTATTCGTCCTGTATCTGATTTTACGAAACTCAATTATCTAATTTTTTAAGGAAGTATTGTCATGCGCAAATGGGAAGAACCCGAAAATCGCACGGCCCGCTTCGAGATCATCCTCATGATCGACGTAATGATGTGCCTGCTTCAGCCAGTCACCGATTGTCAACTGGTCTAAATTTAATATTAAATCAATTAAAAACCATCTACCGGATGGAGGAGTCTGAAATGAACAAAATAAAAGGTAATGCTCTTTTAAGTGGCACAAGGCGTGTTTTTGGCCTGTTGGCGAGTGATTTTGCGGATTCGGCCCACAAAGTCATTATCGAGAGCAGCAAGTACAGCATTTGAGCCAGGACGGCCAACTCAGCGTGACCACGGCGAAACTGAAAGCCGGCCCAATAGTTCTGGTCGCAATGGAGTGTTTCTTGGAATGCGTAAGCTGATGGTGTTTTATGTAAATGCATATGGCAAGTAGTTCACTCATCAGAGTGTATGTATTTTTAGCAATTGAATAGTAGCATCGGAGGAAAGAGGCATGGATTTCACGCAGGATGGGAAAAACCCTTCCAGGAATATAGTTGGCATCAGCGTGGTTGTTCTTCTGCATGTAGCCCTAGTTTATGCGTTGGTTACCGGGCTCGCGCGCAAGGTTGTCGAAGTGATTCAGCAACCGGTCGAAACCAAGATCATCGAGGAGATCAAACCGCCACCGCCACCACCACCGGACAAGCCGGTTCCGCCACCGCCAAAATCGGTTGCGCCACCGCCACCGTTCATACCTCCACCAGAGGTAAAAGTAACGCCGCCGCAAGAGAACGTGATTGCAGCTGTCACCAATGTCAAACCGCCAACCAATGACTTGCCTACTTCTGTGGCGCAACCATTGGCTACCGGTGAAGCAGGCCCTTCGCATACCAGTGCAAAAATTGCTGGCAATTGCGAAAAGCCGGAATACCCGCGGACTTCGTTGCGCAATGAGGAAGAGGGTACTGTTACTGTCAGGCTGACGATTGGCACCGACGGGAATGTGGTCGACTCCACTGTCGAAAAAGGCAGCGGTTTCAAAGATTTGGACAAGGCCACTGTGAAAGCATGGAGCTTATGCCATTTCACCCCTGCCATGGCCGATGGTAAGCCTGTGCAGTCTACGACCAAAATGCAGTATGTCTGGAAGCTTGAATAGGCTCAATTGAGCGCACCCGGCGCGAGCCCATTACCACGTCGCGAATGCGGCAATCTATTTTCTAAAATTTGGAGTATCAGCATGTCTACCACTCGTAATCGCTTATCCGCCCTGGCTGCCGCCCTGATGATCTCTGCCATGACGATCTCGCCGCTGGCCGCTATCGCCCAAACACCTGTTGCAGCGGCATCTTCCGCCGCTGCTGCTTCCGCACCTGCTGCCGCCGACGCTCCAAAAGCTGCCGATGCAGCAGCGTCGCTGGCAGACACCCCGACTCCGCCGCCACAGCCGGCCGCCAAGGCAACTGTCGACAATCCATACGGGTTGGACGCACTGTGGAAAGGCGGCGACTTCGTTGCCCGCGGCACCCTGATCATCCTGGTGCTGATGTCGATGGGTAGCTGGTACATCATCATCACCAAGCTGATCGAGCAAGTGAAATTGATGGGCCAGGCTAACAACGCCAAAAAGACATTCTGGAAAGCCGCTACGGTTGAAGCTGGTATCGCAGGCCTGAAGCCAAACAGCGCCTACCGCTTCATCGCCCACACCGGCAGCACATCGACCGTCCATCACGATGGCGCCTTGCTGGAACAAATCGACCTGAACACCTGGGTCACGATGTCGATCCAGCGTTCGGTGGAAAAAGTCCAAAGCCGCCTGCAAGACGGCCTGGCATTCCTGGCAACGGTTGGTTCGACTGCACCGTTCGTCGGTCTGTTCGGTACCGTCTGGGGTATTTACCACGCGCTGACAGCGATCGGTATCGCCGGCCAGGCGTCGATCGACAAGGTTGCCGGTCCGGTGGGTGAAGCGCTGATCATGACTGCAATCGGTCTGGCAGTGGCTGTGCCTGCTGTTCTGGGTTACAACTGGCTGGTTCGCCGCAACAAGAGCGCGATGGAAGAAATCCGTTCGTTCAGCGCCGACCTGCACTCGGTTCTGCTGAGCGGCGTGATGTCCTCGAGCTCGGCGGTCCAGGTTGCGCATGTCAATAAAAAGGTTGGCTGATCATGGCGATGTCACTCGGCTCTCCCGATGGGGATGAAGACGAAGTGATCGGCACGATCAACACGACGCCGCTAGTGGACGTCATGTTGGTATTGCTGATCATCTTCCTGATCACGATTCCGGTGGTGACGCATACGATTCCAGTGAAGTTACCGAGCGAAATCGACGAACCTTATAAAACCAAGCCAGAGAACATCAACCTGGCGGTGAATAAGCAAGGCGACATGTTCTGGAACGAGCAACTGGTGCCGAACACGGCGACGTTGCTGTCGAAGCTGAAGGAAGTGGCGGTCGTCGTGCCACAACCGGAGTTGCATATCCGCGGCGATCAGCAAACCAAGTATGAATATATCGGCAAGGTGATCCTGACTGCACAGCGGGCAGGGATCGCCAAGATCGGTTTCATTACTGAACCGCCTGCGCGCAACTAGCACACATGCCAACCACATCGTCATTCCCACGTGCGCGGGGATGACGGGGTCGCCTAGACGCTGGTGGCGTATGAAAGGCATTAAGAGGAGTATTTTATGGGTATGAATGTAGGTTCTTCCGGCGGCAGCGCCAATGATCCGGAACCGATGATGGAAATGAACATGACGCCGTTGATCGACGTCATGCTGGTGTTGATCATCATGCTGATCATCACGATTCCGATCCAGAATCACGCCATCAAGCTGAACATGCCAACCGGTAATCCACCGCCGCCACTGGCCTTGCCGGTGGTAGACACGGTAGACATCGATCCGACCGGAACAGTGATGTGGAACGGCACGCCGATGGCCAGCCGCGCGGAACTGGAAGATCGCTTGAAGACGGTGGTTGCAGGCGGCAATATCGATGAAGTGCATCTGCGTCCGAACAAGCTGGTGGAGTACAAGTCGGTCGCTGCCGTGATGGCATCGGCGCAGCGGCTGGGCGTCACCAAGATCGGTATCGTCGGCAACGAGCAGTTCATGGAGTAACACGCTTTTCATAGTGGTACGAGGCAAGTAAATAGCTTCGTGCAGCATGAGATGTGTGCGCACTGATTTCCCGAGTCTCTGTAGGTATTAGGATCCGTTTTAAGGCTGTAATGTGACTCTCATTTCGTCAGCGGATCCATTTTTTACCACATCTATTCTTTGATTCCATGACTATTTTTTCCTTCCAAAAATTACGATTTGCGCCAATTTTCATGTTGGTGACTGCACTGGGGTTAAGTAGCGTACTTCCTATATTTTGGTTTGCTCCCAGCGCTTATGCAGCGGATGATAAAGACCAAGTCAAAGCCGAGACAGTGCGTCCGGAAGTAGGCATACCGTTGCAAGCAGCGCAGACGCTCATCAAAGAAGAAAAATATAAAGAGGCGCTTACCAAGATCGCTGAAACTAATGCTGTTGCTAACAAGACAGCCTACGAAATTTATTCCATCGACCGTATGCGTGGTGCCACAGCAGCACGTGCTGGTGACGCCAATTTGGCGGGAGCATCGTTTGAGGCGGTGATTGCTTCCGGACGTTTGGCGCCAGCAGAGCAGGCGAAGATTGTCCAGGCTCTGGGCGGCTTGTACTACAGTGCAAAAAATTACCCCAAAGCCATTGAATGGTTATCGCGTTCGTTGAAAGAAAACGGCGACGATCCGCAAACACGCACCTTGTTGATACGGTCGTACTATCTGAGTAACGACATTCCACGCGCTACCAGCGAACTGCAGAAAGACATCGCTGCAGACGAGAGCGCTGGTCGTACGCCAACTGAGATTAACTTGAAATTGCTGGCCAATTGCGCACAGAAGCTAAACGACCAAGCAGCCTACGTTATCTCCTTGGAGAAACTCAATACCTACTATCCGAAGAAGGAATACTGGACTGATTTACTTAGCCGCGTCCAGAGCAAGCCAGGTTTTGCGGACCGCCTACTGCTTGACCTGTATCGCTTGAAAGCGGCCACTGTGCAACTGCAAACCGATACAGAGTTTACCGACATGGCGCAACTGGCTTTACTGGCGGGATTTCCCGCCGAGGCCAAGAAAATCATGGATCAAGGTTTCCAGTTGGGAGCGTTGGGCAGCGGCCCGGACGCCGCCAAACAAAAGCGTTTACGGGATCAGGCAAACAAGGCTGCGGCCGACGACCAGAAAACTATGGCGCAAAGCGAAGCGTCGGTATCCAGTGCGAAAGAAGGCACCGGCCAGATCAATCTGGGTTATGCACTGGTCACCGCTGGTCAGTTTGATAAAGGTCTTACCTTGATGGAGGACGGCCTGAAAAAAGGTAACGTCAAGCATGGTGACGACGCCAAACTTCACCTCGGTATTGCATACCAACTGGCGGACAAGAAAGACAAGGCGATTGAAGCTTTTAAGACCGTTCAAGGTACAGATGGAGCCGCCGATTTGGCACATCTTTGGATCGTGAAAATGAGATCGCCTTGAAATATACTTTTCGACATGTGGAGGACATTCTGTTCGTGCAGAGTGATAGCATGCGCGACAAAAAAACGTTGTGCTGGAAGATGCGACAAATCACTGCACATTGAAATTTTATGCAAAATGTAAGTAGCTGATTTTCCGAGTAAATTCTAATCTAACCGTATTAATTTGTACGGAAAGTACGATAGTCCTGAGTTAAGTGGATAAGTGAAAGTTTTACATCATGTCTTCATCCACATTTATGAGCGCTAGCGAGAACTCGGCAACTAGCTATCTGGATGGTCCCCGTCTGCTGGCGGATGTCGGCGGCACCAATGCGCGCTTCGGGTTAGAGCGCGCGCCGGGCCAGATCGACACGATACAGACCTTGGGCTGTGCCGACTATGCGGAATTTGCCCTGGCGGTAGAGGCGTATTTGAGTTCCATCTTGGCTTCCGGCGGGGCTGCCGGCGGCGCCCGTCCGCAAGTGCGGCATGCAGCGATCGCGATCGCCAACCCGGTGCAGGGCGACGACATCAAGATGACCAATCATCATTGGGAATTTTCGATTGAAAATACGCGCCGCCGCCTGAACCTGGACACGCTGCTGGTGGTTAATGATTTCACCGCACTCTCGATGTCCTTGCCGCATCTGGAGCAATCGCATTGCATCCAGGTCGGCGCTGGCAGGGCGTTGAGTGGCGGCGTGATCGGGCTGGTCGGCGCCGGTACCGGACTCGGCGTCGGCGGTTTGATTCCTACGGAAGGGCGCTGGATTGCACTGGGCAGCGAAGGCGGCCATGTCACCTTCGCTCCCGGCGATGCGCGCGAGGCGGCCGTGCTAGCCTATTGCTGGCGGACTTATTCGCACGTTTCTGCCGAGCGCCTGGTTTCCGGTCCCGGTATTGAGATGATTTACCATGCCCTGGCCGACTTGCAAGGAATCATCAAGCCTGAGCCCTTGCATACTGCGCAAATCGTCGAGCGCGCACTGCAAGGCGGGGATCCCTTGTGCATGGAAGTAGTGGAATGTTTTTGTGCGATGCTGGGAACTGTGGCGGGTGACGTTGCAGTGACCTTGGGTACTTTGGGCGGCCTGTATATCGGCGGCGGCGTGGTGCCGCGCCTGGGCGATTATTTCGCACGCTCGCCGTTTCGCGCGCGTTTCGAAAGCAAAGGGCGTTTCAGCAGTTATCTGGCCAAAGTCCCGACCTTTGTCATTACTGCACCTTATCCAGCCTTTGTCGGCGTCGCGGCAATTCTTTCCGAGCATCTGGGCGGTGGCAACGCCGTGCCTATCCTGGAAAAAATCCGTAAGGCGCGCGATCAGTTTTCACCTGCTGAGCAAAAGGTTGCGAGCCTGATCCTGGCCCATCCACGCGCCGTGATGAGCGAACCGATTTCAGAAATCGCCAGGCGTGCCGATGTCAGCCAACCGACTGTGATCCGGTTTTGCCGCACCATGGGTTGCCAGGGCCTGGCCGATTTCAAACTGAAGCTGGCCTCAGGTGTCACTGGCACGGTGCCGGTTGCGCACAGCCAGGTTCACGTCGGCGATTCTTCGCTGGATGTCGGCGTCAAGGTGGTCGACAACACCATTTCAGCGATGATGGAAGTACGCGATAACCTCAACGCCGATACCCTGTCGCGGGTGATCGAAGCATTGAGCCAGGCCAGCCGCATCGAATTCTACGGCTTCGGCAGCTGCGGCCTGGTGGCGGAAGATGCGCAGCAAAAATTCTTCCGCCTGGGGATTCCATCGTCGGCCTATACCGATCCGCAGTTGCAGGAAGTTTCTGCCGCCATGCTGAAAAGCAGCGACGTCGTAGTGGTGATCTCCAATTCAGGACGTTTGCGCCATCTGGCGCCGGCAGTCGAGGTCGCGGCGCATTCCGGCGCCACCATTATCGCTCTGGCCCCAAGCAATTCGCAATTGGCCAAGCGCGCGCACTACACGCTGGCAGTCGAGCACGACGAAAGCAGCATGATGTATATTCCGATGGTTTCGCGGATTTTGCTGCTGTTATTGATCGACGTGCTGGCCGTAGGCGTATCGCTGAACCGTTCAAGTCCGTTTGCCGAATTGCAGCGCCAAGCCAGACGCGGCATCCTGACTCATATTGTCTCGTCGGGCGAGGTGTCCGGCTATCGGGCAGGTCTAGGTGACGGTGGGCGCGACGATTAATGAGATCGATGCAACGCAGTTTGTGCTGGCATGGCACAAGTGATTACTTACTGCGATACGCTTCAACTACAACTTGGGGTTGTCCCATCGTAGCGAATAACAGCCATTCTCGATCAAATCTGATCATTTCATATTTACCCTCCGTAAAACCAAGAGAAATATGAATGCCGCGTTAAAAGTTTTTGCGCCGTTATGGGCGCCGGCGCACCTTGATTGCTGTCGGTTTTTTTTGCTTTTTATTTAATTTTATTTTTGATAATACTATGCTAGATACTGCTGCCGCCCCGCTGGTTCCTGCCAATCGCACCGTATTTTTTGTCTCCGACGGCACCGGCATTACCGCCGAAACCTTCGGCCATTCGGTGCTTACCCAGTTTGACCTGCGCTTCAAACAGGTGCGCCTGCCATTCATCGATACCCTGGACATGGCATACGACGCGATCCGCAAGATCAACGACGCTTGTATGGCAGACGGCAAATTGCCTATCGTGTTTTCAACGCTGGTCAAGGCCGACCTGTCAAAAGTTATTCAGCAGGCCAAGGCAATGCATATGGACCTGTTCCAGACTTTTGTCGAACCCCTGGAAAGAGAACTGGAAGTCAAGTCCAGCCACGCTATCGGTCGCAGCCATAACACCGCCAATACCGACGAATACAAGAACCGGATTGAAGCCATCAATTTTTCACTAACGCATGACGACGGCCAGTCGCACAAGAACCTGGCCGATGCCGACGTCATCCTGGTCGGCGTATCGCGTTCGGGCAAGACGCCAACCAGTCTTTATCTGGCCATGCAGTTTGGCGTCAAAGCTGCCAACTACCCTTTGATCCCGGAAGATTTTGAGCGCGACAAGTTACCAAGCGGCCTGTTGCCGTTCAAGCAAAAAATTTTTGGGCTGACGATTGCTGCCGACCGCCTGTCGGAAATCCGCAATGAACGTCGTCCGGGCAGTAAATATGCGGCGCTGGCAAATTGCCGTTATGAAGTGAATGAAGCGGAAAAGATCATGCGGCGCGAAGGGATACGCTGGATGTCGTCGACGACCAAATCGATTGAAGAAATCGCTGCAACGATTTTGCAGGACATCAAGCCGGATATACGGACTTTCTAGATAGGGCTTGTTAAGGAAACTCTGCAAAAGTCATCCAAGGTGATTATTCAATCGTTAAGGGCCGAGCCATTCACGGAAAGACGGAAACCATGAGGTAAATGACACTTGCTGAAGCAACGGTCGAACTGCATCTCAAACCAACCCGGCGTGAGAAGGGGCATCCGACAGACTTTATTGTTCGTGATCACCGTCAACGTGTCGCCCGTTTCCCACCTCACCAACGCTAACAATTCGTCAAGTAATACAAGTAGCCCGTCCTCATTGGCAACCGTCGCCGAAATGCACGTATCAATGTTTTCGACTTTAATTGTAAGGAACAGGGCCCCAATAGCTGTGTTAAACATTTTTATTCGGCGACAGCTAGACAGTCGATATGGTGAAAACATGTCGCTGTAGTTAGCATCTTTGTTCTACGAGTCGGCGCGCAGTTAGCAACTTTATTAGCCAGTTAGCATCTTTGTTCTGAAGGACCACTGACCTGACCTGACCTGACCTGACCTGACCAGGAGCTACCTCAACGACCGAGCATCCCGATCCTCAACGCCGAACCATGGCCCCTGCGTTCCTACTAATTCATGCAACCATAGGAGCATCATTTTGCATCGACTGATGGTTTTGAGGAAAAAAGCTAGTTATGCAACTTTGAGTGCAAGGCGCGGCTACGTAAATTTTGGCTAACGACCGCGATCCGACAGGTTGATTGTTCGCGGTCAGCAGGAATGCATTATTCTTTGATTCGCTGTCGCTGCCGCCGTAGTTAGCATCTTTGTTCTGAAGGACCACAGCCGTCGCTGAAATACTCGTATCAATGTTTTCGACTTTAATTGTAAGGAATATTTAGTCATAAATATCCAAATTTAATGAATATAGTAATTTGTTTGGACTGTTAGAGATAAAAAATATCCATATTAATAGTCACCTTAGGGAAGCTGCCGACGTCTCAATCCTATTCAACAGTCACGGACTTGGCCAAATTCCTAGGCTTATCCACATCCGTCCCCCGCGCCAGCGCCGTGTGATAAGCCAGCAACTGCAATGGCACCACATGTAAAATCGGCGACAGCAAACCATAGTTCTCCGGCAGCCTGATCACGTGCACGCCATCGCTCGATTTGATATGCGAATCAGCATCGGCAAACACATAAAGCTGACCACCGCGCGCACGCACTTCCTGCATGTTCGATTTCAGCTTTTCAATCAGCGCATCGTTCGGCGCTACAGTCACCACCGGCATTTCTTCGGTAACCAGCGCCAGCGGGCCGTGCTTAAGTTCGCCGGCGGCGTAGGCTTCGGCGTGGATGTAGGTGATTTCCTTGAGCTTCAATGCACCTTCCAGCGCGATCGGATAGTGGATGCCGCGGCCCAGGAACAATGCATTTTCCTTGCGGGCAAAGGCTTCGGCCCAGGCAACGATATGCGGCTCCAGCGCCAGCACGCTTTGCAGCGCGGCGGGCAGGTGGCGCATGGCTTTCAGGTGGGCGGCTTCTTCTTCGTCGCTGAGGCGGCCTTTGCTTTGCGCGAGTGCCAGCGTCAGCAAGAATAACGCGGCAAGCTGGGTGGTGAAGGCTTTGGTCGAGGCGACCCCGACTTCAACGCCTGCGCGGGTGATGTAGGCCAGCGCGCATTCGCGCACCATGGCGCTGGTGGCGACGTTGCAGATGGTCAGTGTGTGTTGCATGCCTAGTGCCCGGGCATGTTTGAGTGCAGCCAGCGTGTCGGCGGTTTCGCCGCTTTGGGTGATGGTGACTACCAGCGAGTTTGGATTCGGCACGCTGTCGCGGTAGCGGTATTCGCTGGCGATCTCGACGTTGACCGGTATTTTTGCAACCGATTCGATCCAGTATTTGGCAGTCAGCCCGGCGTAGTAGCTAGTGCCGCATGCCAGGATCAGGACTGAATCTATTTGCTTGAAGACGTTGAAGGCGCCGTCGCCGAACAGTTCCGGCATGATGCCGGTGACACCTTCGAGGGTGTCGGCAATTGCTCGCGGTTGTTCGAAAATCTCTTTTTGCATGTAATGCTGATACGGCCCCAGTTCGACTGCGCTGGTGTAGGCATGTACGGTCTTGACTTCGCGCTCGACTGCTTTGCCGGCGGCGTCGACGATCCAGACGCGCTGCAATTGCAGGTCGACCACGTCGCCTTCTTCCAGGTAAATGATCTGGTCGGTGGTGCCGGCCAGCGCCATGGCGTCCGAAGCGACGAAATTCTGGCCTTGGCCGACGCCGACAATCAATGGCGAACCCTGGCGGGCGGCGACCACGCGGTGTGGCTCGTCCACACAGAACACTGCAATGGCATAGGCGCCGGTCAGGCGCCGTACGGCTTGTTGCACGGTGGCGAACAGGTCGCCGTTATACATATGGTCGACCAGATGCGCGATCACTTCAGTGTCGGTCTGGCTTTCGAAGTGATAACCGGCGGCTTGCAGTTCGGCCCGCAGTTCATCGTGGTTTTCGATAATGCCGTTGTGGACCAGGGCGATGCGGTCGCGCGAAAAATGCGGGTGGGCATTGTGAGTTGCGGGTGCGCCGTGAGTGGCCCAGCGAGTATGTGCAATTCCCGTGAAGCCAGACAAATGGGCTTTTTCGACTTGGGTTTCCAGGTCTGCCACGCGCGAAGTGCTACGCGAACGCTGCAATTTGCCGTCTATATGCAAGGCCACGCCGCAAGAGTCGTAACCCCGGTATTCGAGCCGTTTCAATCCCTCCAGCAGGATGGGCGTGACATTAATTTGGGCAACTGCTGCGACGATACCGCACATGGCTTTCCTCGTTGATTAGGTGAATGGGCGTATCTTAGGCCAGCACTTGTGAAATATGATTACTAAATTCATTGATATTTGACTTAATATTTCACACCATAAACAGCATGAAATATTATTTCATTTATACTTTAATTTAATCAATAAATTGCATATTGCCATATGGATATTGTTCTGGACGAGCTGGATAAGCGGATTTTGAATGCATTGCAGGCCGATGCCGCGCAAACCAATCATCAGCTGGCGCAGCAGGTGCACGCGTCGCCGCCGACTTGTCTGCGGCGCGTCAAGCGCTTGACCGATGCCGGCATCATCTTGCGGCAAGTGGCAATTGTGGCGCCCGACAAGGTTGGCGCCGGCCTGACTGCGATTGTTGAAGTCACGCTCGATAATCAAGCCGCGGAACGTCTGGAGGAATTTGAAGCGCTGGTGGCGAATGAGCCATTGCTGTTGCAATGTTACCGGGTGTCGCCGGGACCGGATTTCGTGCTGGTGGTGCAAGTGGCGGATATGGCGGCGTACCATGCGCTGGCGCACCAGCTGTTTGCCGCGCAAAAGAATGTGCGCAACGTGCGAACGTATTTTTCTATTTACCGCAGCAAGTTCGATACGCGGCTAGCCGTATAAAAGAAAACGCCGGTCGTAACCGGCGTTCATTCATCGTATCTATTCCTATTTTTGCTTCTATTTCTATTTTTTGATCTTGACCGGCCGCTGCCAGCCGTCGATCGTGATTTGGCGCGCACGCGAGACGGTCAGCTTGCCTTCCGGCGCATCCTTGGTCAGCGTGGTGCCGGCGCCCAGGGTAGCGCCTTTGCCCACGCGCACCGGCGCCACCAGCTGGCTGTCGCTGCCAATGAAAGCGTCGTCTTCGATGATGGTCCGGGATTTGTTGACGCCGTCGTAGTTGCAGGTGATGGTGCCGGCGCCGATATTCACGCGCGACCCCACCGTGGCGTCGCCGACATAGGCCAGGTGATTGGCTTTGCTGTGCGCTGCGATCTGGCTGTTTTTGACTTCGACGAAATTGCCGATATGGACGTCTTCACCGAGCTCGGTGCCGGGCCGCAAGCGTGCATAAGGCCCGATCTGGGAAGCGGCGCCGACCACCGCGTCTTCGATGTGGCAGAACGGCTTGATGTTGGCATCGCGGCCGATGCGGGCATTCTTGATGACGCAATGGGCGCCGATGACAGCGCCGTCTTCGATGCTGACTTCACCTTCGAAAATGCAGCCGACATCGATGCTGACATCGCGCCCGCAATTCAGCGTGCCACGCACGTCCAGGCGCGCCGGGTCGAGCAGGGTGACGCCTTGTTCCAGCAAACGCTCGGCGACGCTGCGTTGATGGATGCGTTCCAGTTCGGCTAGTTGCACCTTGCTGTTGACGCCCAGGGTTTCCGCTATAGCGTCGGGCTGGGCCGATACCACCGGCGTGCCGTCAGCGACGGCGCTGGCGACGATATCGGTCAAATAGTATTCGCCTTGGGCATTGTTGTTGGACAGGCCCGCCAGCCATTTTTTCAGCTGCGCCGTCGGCGCCACCATGATGCCGGTATTGCATTCGCGGATGGCGCGTTGCTCCGGCGAGGCGTCTTTTTGCTCGACGATGCTGATGATCTGACCGTGTTCACGGACGATGCGGCCGTAACCGGTCGGGTCGGCCATGTCTACAGTCAGGACTGCCAGTTTATCGTTGCCGGCACTGTCGATCAGCCGTTGCAGCGTGCTGCTGGCAATCAAAGGCACATCGCCATAGAGCACCAGGGTAGGCACCGCGTCGTCCAGATGCGAGGCGGCTTGCGCCACTGCATGCCCGGTGCCGAGTTGCGGCTCTTGTTTGGCGAATACCAGGTCCGCAGCTGCCAGCGAGCGCGGTACGGCGTCACCGCCATGTCCGTAAATGACGCACAAAGTGGTGGGGGACAAGGCACGCGCAGCGCTGATCACATGTGACAGCAGCGGTTTGCCCGCCAGCGGGTGCAACACTTTTGGCAGCGCGGACTGCATGCGCTTGCCCATACCGGCAGCAAGAATGACAACGTTCATAGTCGATAGGAGAAAGAATAGGTGGCAAATTTTATCATGCGCGGTAGCCGCAAAATCAGCATCACACGCTGTATAGATGACAACACGATGGCGTTGGCGTGGCCGTTTGACGGCAAGAAAAGAAATCGCCCCAAGGCCGCATGCACGGCATTGAGGCGAAATTCAATCTGCCAGGCTGGCCCGGCGAAGATTAATACCGTTGCCAGAAACCGCCAGAGAACGTCCAGCTGTTGCCATTGCGAACCCAATGCCCCGGCGCCCAGAAATAACCGTCGCGGCGAGCTTCCCAATGACCGTTGACCCAGTCGTGGCGGCCGTTGTTCCAGCGCCAGTAGCCGTCGATCCAGACATGGTTGGGACTAGGAGCCGGTGTCATGGCTTCGATCTGCGGCGGCGGCGGCGCGACGTTGATCACGACCGGTGGCGCGCTGTTGTAACTGTTATTGATCGCTACCCAGGCGCCGCCATGGTATACCCACTGGCCGCCTTCGTTGTTCCAGTAGGCGTGCCGGTAAACCATGTTTTGCCGCGCTTGTTCCCAATGGCCGTTATTCCAGACGTAGCGGTTGTTTTCCCACTTCCAGTGACCGGCGATCCAGTAAGAATCAGGGTAGGGGGCTGGTGGCACCACTTCCACCAGCGGCGCTGGCGGCGCTTGCACTACTTTGACTTCGCGGTACTCGACACGGGTGCGTGGCGGTTCTACTACGCAGCCGGCAAGCGACACGGTGGCCGCGGCTACAGCTGACAATACAAGGTAACGTTGAAAACGACGGCGATTCATTTATGTCTCCAGAAAAAGATCCTGAGTACTAAACGGTTTGCCGTGGAGAATGAATACAGGGCTTACAAATACTTGCAAATTGTCGGCGCAGACGCTCGTCCCGATCGTCTGCGCCGACTGTCTTGACTGCTCAGGCTTCGTCTTTGACGTCGGTGCTGGGGCCGTTCTTCTTTACCGCATCGATGCCGGCGTCGCGCGCACTGGTGGTGGTATACATCTGGCTGCTGCCGATGACCTGGTGATTCGCTGCTTTCAGGTTGAAATAGAATTTACCGTTGGAAGCCTGGTTGCGGCTATAGCGGTCGTCTTGGGTGCTGTTGTTCTGGACCGAGGCGATACCGTTTTCGGCGGATGCCTTGGCAACATACATTTCGCTATTCAGGACCACTTCGCCGTTGCTAGAGTGGAGCAGGAAATAGTACTGTCCATCCACCGACTTCTTGAGAACATAGGACCCTGCCATTGAGCTTCTCCTGATAAGTTGCCGACCATGCAACGGCGCAAATCGCTCTTTATATGCAGCTGATTGCACTTGATCGCTGCTGGTCCGCTTTGATTATATAGTCCGGCCGGGAATCCGATACAAGGATCGGGCAAATTAATCCATGGACCGTAATGGAATGATGCTGGCCATTGTGGCCGGCGTCGAGCAAGGATCATCGTCAAAGGCGATATCGCCGTTGGGATCGGCAATCCCGCTCGCTTTCAGTTCGGTGAAGCCGAACAGGTTGCGGTCCATCAGGTGCGATGGCGCGACAGTCGACAGCGAGGAGAAGATGTTTTCCACTCGCCCCGGGAATTTCTTTTCCCAATCGCGCAACATGCCTTTGATCTGCTTGCGCTGCAGGTTTTCCTGGCTGCCGCATAGGTCGCACGGAATGATAGGGAATTGCTTGACCTCGGCATAGCGGCTGAGGTCGGCTTCCTTCACGTAAGCCAGCGGCCGGATCACGATTTGCTTGCCATCGTCCGATTGCAGCTTGGCCGGCATGCTCTTTAGTTTGCCGCCGAAGAACATGTTCAGGAAGAAGGTTTCCATGATGTCATCGCGATGATGGCCGAGCGCGACCTTGGTCGCGCCCAGTTCGGTGGCGACCCGGTACAAAATGCCGCGCCGCAGGCGCGAGCACAGCGAGCAGGTGGTCTTGCCTTCCGGGATCAGGCGCTTGACGATGCTGTAGGTATCCTGGTTTTCGATATGGTACGCAACGCCCAGCTTGTCCAGGTAGGCCGGCAGGATGTGGTCGGGAAAATTCGGCTGTTTCTGATCCAGGTTCACCGCGACGATCTCGAAATTGATCGGCGCCCGTTCACGCAAGGTCATCAGGATATCCAGCAAGGCATAACTATCCTTGCCGCCGGACAGGCAGACCATCACCTTGTCGCCGTCTTCGATCATGTTGAAATCGCCGATCGCCTGGCCAACCTGACGGCACAGGCGCTTGTGCAATTTATTGTTTTCGTGCGCGATTTTCTCGACGCTCTTCTGGCTGGGGGCGCTCGCGGCGCTGTCGGCCGGGGCTGACTCAGGCGCGAGTGCTGATATTGGGTCTTGCATAAGGACTTCCTGTTTCAATAGCTCATTCATGGCGACACTCAAGGTGATTCGGTTTCAGGCTTTCGGTTTGATCCGAAACACTTCGACGCCGACCGAGTGGCAATCGGGATAGGCGTCAGGCTTCTCGGAGGATACCCGTACCGCGCGCACCCGTGGATGCAGCAGCATGGCGTTGGCGAGGTCGTCGCAGAGGGTTTCCTGCAAATGGATATGGCCTTGCGCCATGCGCTTTGCCACGGTATTGCGCATGAAATTGTAATCCAGCACGTCATCCACATGATCTTTGGTGGGCGTTGACAAAGCCAGGGGCACAAACAGGTCGACATTGATCAGCGCGCGCTGCGTGCCCTGTTTTTCGGATTCGTAGACGCCGATATTGATCTGCACTTCGTAGTCTCGCAGGAACAGGCGGCGGCAATCGCTAAGGTCGGGGTGGATGAGTGCGGAGAGCATGGTATTTTCAGTGAGGATGGGATGGTTTGCCGTGAGCGGCAACCTGGTCCCGTGGGTCAGGATACAAATGTTGGCCGCCATCGACCACTAGTGTACTGCCGGTAATGGCGGAGGAGGAGGCGATAAAACAAACTGTCGCCGCGATGTCTTCTAAAGTGGCCGGTAACTTCGGTTGCTTGCCGCTTGTTGTCAATGGCAATGAGGGAGCAATGCCTACGACCCGCAACTGCGGCGCGTAAGCCTGCGCCAGCAAAGCGGTGGCGCTGTGCAGCGCCGCTTTTGACAGTGTATACGACAGGAAATCCGGCTGTGGATTGAACAGCTTCTGATCCAGCAGATTGATCACCACTGCCTGTGCGCCTTCGCTCTTGAGGGTCGCAGCGTACAACGCCTGCACCAACAGGATCGGGGCGGCAAGATTGCTCCGCATATGACGCTCCAGGCTTGCAGAGGAAAAGCTGGCGGGATTGTCGTGTTCGATGTGGCTGGCGTTGTTGAAGATGCAACCGACGCTGCCCAACTGCTGCATCACGCGCGGCAGCAGGGTATTTATCTCAGTTTCCTCGGCTAACCCGCACTGGATGGCGACGGCCTGCGTGCCCAATGCCTGGCATTCCTGCACCAATGCCGAGAGCGCCGGCGCCGTGCTGTTATCCTGGTAATGCAATGCCAGATGCCAGCCCTTTTGCGCCAGCGCCAGCGCAACGGCGCGGCCGACCGGGCTGGTGGCGTCGGTGACAAGGGCAACGGTCGGGGCAACTGGTGTAGGCATGGGGGTAGGCAAATTCATTTACGCAAACTCATGTTCGCAAATCCAGGTGTGCAAACGAGTATTCAAGTTTGCGCACGATTGTTATCTAATCATTATCGCTGAGTGGGATTCCAGGCGTGTGGCCAGGCACTTATTTGCACTGTTTCAATGGCTTCGATTGTTTTCAGCCTGGCGTTATCTTCTACAATAGCGCCATGCAACTGCAATTACCCGAAGCTTCGGTCGAAGCACAGCGCGCATCGCGCCTGTTACACAATCTGATCGCCACTGAAATCCGCCTGCAACACGGTTGGATTTCATTCGCGCGTTATATGGAACTGCTGCTGTACGCACCGGATCTCGGTTATTACAGCGGCGGCGCGGCAAAATTGGGCAAAGACGGTGATTTTACAACCGCGCCCGAGATTACGCCGCTTTTTGGCGCAACTTTGGCCCATTTGACAACAGAATTACTGGTTTCGTCGCCTGCGCTGCAGCCGCAGATACTGGAATTCGGCGCCGGCAGCGGCCAGCTTGCCTATGACATCCTGACTGAACTGGCTGCCGAGGCTGTTTTGCCACAAGCTTATTACATCGTCGAACTATCGGCAGAGCTACGGGCGCGTCAGCAGCTCAAATTGCAGGCATTTCCACAAGTGCAGTGGCTGGATCGCTTACCTGAGTCCTTTTCGGGCGTGGTGATCGGCAACGAAGTGCTGGATGCGATGCCGGTCGAACTGGTGCTGCGCGGCGCTGAAGGCTGGCTGCAGCGTGGAGTCGGCCTGAGCGAAGCCAATGCGGATGGCGGCGATGGTCAATTTATCTACATTGACCGTCCGGCCGAACCTGCGTTGATCGCGCAAATCCCCGATGCGGAATCACTGACAGTCGGCCATCTGACGGAAGTGCATCCGGTGGCGATTGGTTTCATGCGTTCGCTCGGCACGATGCTGAAGGCGGGGCAGGGCGGCGTTGCCTTGTTCTTCGACTACGGTTTCCCCGCCGCGGAATATTATCTGCAGCAACGCGATCAAGGCACGTTGATGTGCCACTACCGTCATCACGCCCATCCCGATCCGTTTTATTTGCCGGGTTTGCAGGACGTCACTGCGCACGTCGATTTCACCGCGATGGCAGTCGCCGCCCTCGATACCGGGCTGGATTTGCTGGGCTATAGCAGCCAGGCCGCATTCCTGCTGGAAGCCGGGATCGGCAAATTATTGCTGCGCACGCCGCCAGAGAATGCCCTGGCTTATCTGCCGCAAGCCAATGCCTTGCAAAAACTGGTGTCGCCAGCCGAGATGGGCGAATTGTTCAAGGTACTGGCAATCGGCGTCAATGCCGAGTTGCCGGCGCGCTTTGCCAGCCACGACCGCAGTCACCGCCTTTGAGTACCAGATGATGAGCATAAGATGATGAGTACAAGATGATCCGCTGGATGCTGGTGATTTTTATCGCCGTCATTGTATTTTCCAGCGCGTTGCCCTGGCTGGAAAAACTCGGCCTCGGGCGCTTGCCCGGCGACTTGCGGTTTACCCTGTTCGGCAAGAAATTCTCCTTGCCGTTTGCTTCCACCATCTTATTGTCGACGGTGCTGTTCCTGCTGGTCCGGGTGCTTTAGGTATCGAGCAGCTCGTTGAACAGCTGCGGCGGCCGCGCGATCACTGACCGTTCCCGGTAAGTCACGACAGGCCGCTGCAGCAGTTTCGGATGCGCGGCGAGCGCTTGCAGCAACGTTGCATCATCGGCCTGGGCCAGGTTGAGCTCTGCATATTCAGCCTCATTGTCGCGCACCATGGCGCTGACCGGTCCGCCCAGCTGACTATGCAGAGCCTTCAGCTGCGCTAAAGTCAGCGGCGTTTTCTGATAATCGATGACTTCAAGTTCGATCTTATGCTCGCTGCAGTATTGCTCGGCAAGAGCCAGTGTTTCGCGTGACTTCGAACAGCGCGGATTGTGATAGATCGTGATCATGTCGGCTCCTGTGGCGTTGGTGTTTGCTCTGTCGGTATTATTTCATCATCCCAGCCGCTGGCAGGCATGTCTTCGCGCAAGATGCGGTCGTGCGCAAACATTTCTTCCAGTTCCTCGCGCGCTTTCTTGGCGATCGAGACGAGTTCTTTCTGGTCCTTCTGGTGCGGATACATATCGTGCAGGGTTTGCAGGTTGTGGTTGCGGAATTTCATTGCGGCCTGGCGTGCCCGATAGGCGCCGAAGCCCATCTTGCGCAACGCCTGCTGTCCAAGCTGCAAGGCCGACTCGAAGGTTTCGCGTTCAATCACGGTGACGCCCAGATCCATCAAGTCAAAGTAATGCGAAACGTTGCGCGCCCGCGCGATGATCGGCAGATCCGGGACCACCCGCCGCACTGCCGCCACCAGCTTCAAACTGCCTTCGATATCGTCCAGCGCCACTACCAGCAGGCGCGCCTTGGTGATGCCGGCGGCACGCATCAGGTCCATGCGGGTGGCGTCGCCATAGAACACCTTGAAGCCGAATTTACGCAGCAGATCGATCTGGTCGGGATCGTGATCGAGCACGGTCAGGCCGATCTTGTTGGCATGCAGCAGGCGGCCGATGATCTGGCCGAAGCGGCCGAAACCGGCGATGATGACCGGGTTTTCATTGTCGTCGATTTCATCATCGGGACGTTTCTGCGAGGCCAGGAAGTAGGGGGCGATGACCTTGTCATACAGCACCAGCAGCAGTGGCGTGGTTACCATCGACAGCGCCACTACTACCACCAGGATCGATGAGGTCTCCTGAGAAAACACGCGGGCGGTGGCGGCAGCGCCGAACACCACGAAGGCGAATTCGCCGCCTTGAGACAGCAACGCCGCAAACAGGAATTGCTGGCCACGGGCGATCTGGAATACTTTACTGAGCAAATACAGCACCGCCAGCTTGATCGCCAGGAAACCGGCCACCAGGCCCAGGATCAGCCACGGCTGGCTCAGCAGCAGGCCGAAATCGACCGACATGCCGACCGCTATGAAGAACAGTCCCAGCAGCAAGCCTTTGAACGGTTCCAGATCAGTTTCCAGCGCGTGCCGATATTCCGAGTCGGCCAGCAGCACGCCTGCCAGGAAGCTGCCCAAGGCCATCGACATGCCGACCGATTCCATCAGCAGGCCGATGGCGATCACTAGTAATAAAGCAAATGCGGTGAATATTTCGCGCAGCCCGGTGCGGGCAATCATGCGCATCAGAGGCCGGATCAGATACCGGCCGCCGAGGATCAGCGTGGCGATCACCGCCACTACCTTCAGGCCGCCGATCCAGCCTTCGCCGCTGCCGTGGGCGGCTGCAACGCCTAGCACCGGCACGATGGCGATCATCGGGATCGCCGCGATGTCCTGGAACAGCAAGATGGCAAAGCCGGCTTTACCTGCGGAGGTGGCAGTCAGCTTGCGCTCGTTGATGGTGGCCAGCGCGATGGCGGTGGACGAGAGCGACATGCCGAGCGCGGCGATCAGCGCGGTTTTCCAGTCGACCCCGGCGGCCACGGCGGCGCCAAACAGCGCGAGTGAAACCGTCACCACCTGGGCCGCGCCCCAGCCGAAAATCGAGCGCCGCAGCGACCACAGGCGTTTCGGGTCAAGTTCCAGACCGATCATGAATAACAGCAGCACTACGCCGAATTCGGAGAAATGCAGGATGTCTTCGACATTGTCGATCAGGCGCAAGCCCCAAGGGCCGATGGCCATGCCGGCCAGTAAATAGCCCAGCACCGCACCCAAGCCCAGGCGTTTGGCTATCGGCACGGCTGCGACCGCCGCCGCCAGGTAAATCAATGCATTGAATAAAAGGTTCTGTTCCATGGATCTAGCCGGGTAGGTCTGCAGGTTGATCAGTAACGCTCGCGGAAGAGGCAGGCGCCGTGGGCGTTGTGCTTGCCAATAATTCCGGCCAGTCGGGGTAATTCGCCAGGCGTTTCCGATAACCCTCGATGTGCGCGGCCAGGGTTTTCTGGTTGACCTGGTGCGCGCCAAACAACAGGTGCGGCGGCAACCAGCGCATGCCGCACAACTGCGCAGTTTGCTGGTATGGCGGCAGGAAAGCCGAGAACGGGAGCAGATTATGGCCCTCAGTCTGATATGAGCGAGCCGAGCCGCCGGTGGTGGCGACCAGCCAGAAATCCTTGCCGTGCAAGGCGTCGCCGCCCGGACCATAGGCCCAGCCAGGCGTAAATACGGAATCGACCCATTGCTTCAGCAGCGCCGGCATGCTGTACCACTGGATGGGGTGCTGAAACACGATCAGGTCGGCTTGCGCCACCAGCGCCTGCTCGCGCCGCACCGGAATATGGAAATCCGGATACAGCTCATACAGGTCGTGTACCTGTACATTGGGCACTTTGGCGGCGGCATCGGCCATGCGCCGGTTGGCGCGCGAGTGATGCGGCGTGGGGTGCGCGTACAGGATCAGAATTTGCGGTGGTTTAGTCATGACGAGCGATGGTGGTGGTTGCCGGCTAAATAGTAAAAATGCGTAACACTGGATGAACTGATATTGAAAACAAGGCTCACACAGGAATCAAGTCTATACTTTGGCGAACTGATTTGGACCAGGTCCGGCGCCAGGGCATTATTTTTGCTTGCAGCGGACATGCTAGCAGCACTTCCTCAAATTTATTTATTTCTGACAATTTCTGATAACTATGTCTGACTCCAAAGATCCCCAATCAAACGATCCTGCCCGCCAGGCGCCGCCTCCCAACGTGGCTTCCGATGCGGTTTCCGCCTCGGCTCCCACTACGGTTCCCGACGCAAAGCCTGTGACTCCACCTGAACCGGTTGCTGCCGAGCCGGCCAAGGCTGAATCTCCCCCACCTCACGCTGCCGCCCATCCTGCTGCAACTACTGCCTTCAGGCCGTCCGGCCCTGGCAGTGACGACAGTCCGCCGTGGCCGCAGACCTGGAAGCTGATCGCGGCGCGTTTCCGCGCGCTATCGGACAAGGCTGGCCGGCGCATGATGCAAAGGACCTTGAAGATCGGCATCTCGGCGCGGATTTTCCATCCGGAAGAGGGCGCCAAAGGCTTGCGTGGCCGGACGCTGCAGTATCTGGAGGAATCCATTGCGCAATGGGTCATGTCGCGCAATGTACTGGTATTCATGATTCCTACCGTTAACACCAACGGTCTGGTCCATCCCAGCTCGATCCGGCTGCGCGACTACGCCAAGCACCTGGACGGCCTGGTGCTGCAAGGCGGCGCCGATGTCTCGCCGCAGAGTTATGCGCAAGCTGCCACCCGCCCTGAATGGGGTGGCGACCGGGTGCGCGACATGTACGAGTTGGAGCTGCTGCATGAATTCATCGAAGCAGGCAAGCCGGTACTCGGGATTTGCCGTGGTTGCCAGCTGATCAATGTTGCCTTCGGCGGCACGTTGTACCAAGATATCGCGACCGATGTCCCTACCTCGATCAAACACGTGAACGATGAATACGACCGGCTACATCATGCGATCCAGTTCCCGCCTGGTTCCTCCCTGGCAACCTTGTTCAATAGCCATGGCAGCGACCAAAACGAATGGGTGGTCAATTCCATTCATCATCAGGCCGTGCGCGACCTGGGGCGCGACCTGACGGTAGAGGCGATCTCAGGCAGCGACAATATCGTTGAGGCAATACGTTACCGCAAGGCAGCATTTGTCATGGGTTTGCAATGGCATCCCGAATTCCATCGCGCCGGCGGCCCGCAGTTGCTGGATTGCACACCGATACTCGATGGTTTTCTAAGAGCTGCACGCGAGACGCGTTTCTGATATTATCTTGCGCCTTGGCCGGTGAAGCATATTTCCCCGATTTTTACGATTCCGGCCAGGCCCGGTGACGATCCGACGGTGAAATTGAAAGAAACTAAGAAATTTTTAGAAGAAATCAATTTCCGTAGTTGACACTTAAAGGGTGCTTTACTATAATCTGGGGTTCCCTGCGGAGAGGTGGCCGAGTGGTTAATGGCAGCAGACTGTAAATCTGCCCTCTTACGAGTACGCTGGTTCGAATCCAGCCCTCTCCACCATTTTGGGAAGAAGTAGAAGTAAGTAGTAGCGTAAGTAATGCGGTAAAAATTGCTGCGACGGTAAAAGTGAAGTGAGCTGAATTGAAGTGATCTCGCGGGTGTAGCTCAATGGTAGAGCTGAAGCCTTCCAAGCTTATGACGAGGGTTCGATTCCCTTCACCCGCTCCAGTAGATTTTGCAGGCACTAGTAAGAATATAAAGTTGGGCGTGTTGGTAGTATGAAGCGCGCATACAGCATAGCCCTTGTAGCTCAGTGGTAGAGCACTCCCTTGGTAAGGGAGAGGCCACGTGTTCGATCCACGTCAAGGGCACCAGATTTAGTTGTTTTCGGTGCTCGCATTGGGCGCTGTAGAAGCTGAAGCTTCAAAGATCAAGTATCAACCCAGGTATCAATTCAAGTATCACAACAGATTCGAATTTAATGCGTGAGCTTCTGATTCGGGTTTTCAAACTGTAAGACGGTCGGGCGCGTGCCTGAACATTCTCATAAAATCTTTAGGAGTCTAAGATGGCAAAAGGCAAGTTTGAACGGACCAAGCCGCACGTCAACGTAGGTACAATCGGTCACGTTGACCACGGCAAGACCACGCTGACAGCAGCGATCGCGACAGTATTGTCGAAGAAGTTTGGCGGCGAAGCCAAAGCGTACGATCAAATTGACGCAGCGCCAGAAGAAAAAGCGCGCGGCATCACGATCAACACTGCACACGTTGAATACGAAACTGCAGCTCGCCACTACGCCCACGTTGACTGCCCAGGCCATGCTGACTATGTTAAAAACATGATCACCGGCGCGGCACAGATGGACGGTGCGATCCTGGTTTGCTCCGCAGCTGACGGCCCGATGCCACAGACTCGTGAACACATCCTGTTGTCGCGTCAAGTTGGCGTGCCATACATCATCGTGTTCCTGAACAAAGCCGACATGGTCGACGACGAAGAGTTGCTCGAGCTGGTTGAAATGGAAGTGCGCGAGCTGTTGACCAAGTATGATTTCCCAGGCGACGACCTGCCAATCATCAAGGGTTCGGCGAAGCTGGCTCTGGAAGGCGACACTGGCCCATTGGGCGAGCAAGCCATCATGGCACTGGCTGAAGCACTGGATACTTACATCCCGACACCGGAACGTGCTGTTGACGGCGCCTTCCTGCTGCCAGTGGAAGACGTATTCTCGATCTCCGGCCGCGGCACTGTTGTGACTGGTCGTATCGAGCGCGGTATCGTCAAGGTTGGCGAAGCGCTGCAAATCATCGGTATCCGTGACACACAAGATACAACATGTACTGGCGTTGAAATGTTCCGCAAGCTGCTGGACCAAGGTCAAGCAGGCGACAACGTAGGTGTGTTGTTGCGCGGCACCAAGCGTGAAGACGTAGAGCGGGGCCAGGTATTGGCTAAGCCGAACTCGATCAAGCCACACAAGCATTTCACTGGCGAGATCTATGTTCTGTCGAAAGACGAAGGCGGCCGTCATACACCTTTCTTCAACAACTATCGTCCACAGTTCTACTTCCGTACCACGGACGTGACTGGTTCGATCGAGTTGCCGAAAGACAAAGAAATGGTAATGCCAGGCGATAACGTGTCGATCACAGTGATGTTGATCAACCCGATCGCGATGGAAGAAGGTCTGCGTTT
>NZ_FOQI01000009.1 GCF_900113705.1 Collimonas sp. OK307
AGCTTCGTAGTTTTCACTGAGCACCGGTTCTTCGATGAACATCAGTTTGTACGGATCCAGTTCCTTGATCAGGACCTTTGCCATCGGCTTGTGCACCCGGCCATGAAAATCGACGCCGATGCCGATATGCGGGCCGACCGCCTCACGCACTGCCGCGACGTTGGCGAGCGTCGCTTCCACTTTTTCATACGAATCGACGAACTGCAGTTCTTCGGTGCCGTTCATCTTCACTGCCGTGAAACCGCGTGCTACAGCCTCCCTGGCCGCCGCTGCCGTATCGGCAGGACGATCGCCGCCGATCCAGGAATACACGCGGATGCTGTCGCGCACCGGGCCGCCCAGCAACTGGCTGACCGAGACGCCAAGCGCCTTGCCCTTGATATCCCACAGCGCCTGGTCGATGCCGGCCAATGCGCTCATGTGGATGGCGCCGCCGCGATAAAATCCGCCGCGGTACAGCACTGTCCAGTGGTCTTCTATATGGCGCGGATCCTTGCCGATCAGGTAGCCGGACAATTCTTCGACGGCGGCAGCAACGCTATGCGCGCGGCCTTCGACTACCGGTTCGCCCCAGCCAATTACACCTTCATCGGTTTCTATTTTCAGGAAACACCAGCGCGGCGGTACGATGTAAGTGGTCAGTTTGGTGATCTTCATTAATCTCGTCTCCTGATCGCATGGTGCAAGCCACTGCCGCCGGCATCTTCGGCGAACTTGGCGCAAACTAATCGCAGGGGAGCCCGGGAGCGAATCAAGTCGAGAGCGGCGGCAACTGGCGCGGCTTGCGCTGCTCATCGGTAGCGACATAAGTCAGCGTCGCTTCAGTGACCTTTACAATTTCCGTCTGCAACCGGTTGCGCTCGGCATACACCTCGACATTGACGGTGATCGAGGTATTGCCGACTTTGACGATCTCCGCGTAAAACGACAGCAGGTCACCGACAAATACCGGGTGCTTGAACAGGAAGGAATTCACTGCAATCGTCGCCACCCGGCCATTGGCGCGGCGCGTGGCCGGTAGTGAGCCGGCAATATCGACTTGCGCCATGATCCAGCCGCCGAAGACGTCGCCGTGGACATTGGCGTCAGCTGGCATCGGCATCACGCGCAGTTGCGGCATGGTGTCGGGAAGTAATTGGTTGTTGTTTTGATCAGTCATCTGTTATTTTCCCTGAGAGCTACAATTAGCGCTATACCTAAAACTATTCGGAATTATCCGTATAGTTCGTAGCTTAAACTATTCCTTAAGATTGTCATCTCATGCGCCACCATTCCTCCACCCCGCCGCCAGACGGCGCAGCCACCGACGGCGTTCAGCCCAAGCGCAGCGACTGGGCCACGCTCAAGACCTTGTTGCCTTATCTCTGGACGTACAAGTGGCGGGTCTCGCTGGCGCTGCTGTTCATGCTGGGCGCCAAGCTGGCGAATGTCGGTGTACCGCTGGTATTGAAGAAACTGGTGGACAGCATGACCATCACGGTCAGCCATCCACAGGCGATGTTGGTGCTGCCGTTGGGGATATTGGTCGCCTACGGTGCGCTGCGCCTGAGCACCACCTTGTTTACCGAACTACGCGAATTCGTCTTCGCTCGTGTCACCCAGCGTGCGGTGCGCACCATTGCTTTGCAGGTATTCCGTCATTTGCATTCGCTGTCGCTGCGCTTTCACCTGAATCGCCAGACCGGCGGCATGACGCGCGATATCGAACGCGGTACGCGCGGCATTTCGTCGCTGGTGTCGTACGCCCTGTTCAGCATCTTGCCGACCTTGATCGAAATCTCGCTGGTGCTCGGTTATCTGGTGCTGCATTACGATATCTGGTTCGCCGGAATTACCGTGGTGGCGCTGGTCAGCTATATCACGTTTACTGTTACCGTCACCGAGTGGCGCACCCACTTCCGGCGCACCATGAACGCGCTCGATTCCAGCGCCAATACCAAGGCCATCGATTCCCTGATCAACTACGAAACTGTCAAATATTTCGGCAATGAGGAATACGAGGCGCGGCGTTACGACGATGGCTTGATGCGCTACGAAACCGCGGCGGTGAAATCGCAGACCTCGCTGTCTTTGCTCAATACCGGACAATCGCTGATCATCGCTATCGCCGTGACGCTGATTCTATGGCGCGCTACGCAGGGCGTAATTGACGGCAAGATGACCCTGGGCGATCTCGTGCTGGTTAACTCCTTCATGATCCAGTTGTACATACCGCTGAATTTTCTCGGCGTTATTTATCGCGAAATCAAACAGAGCCTGGCCGACATGGAGCGGCTGTTCCATTTGCTGGATGAAAATCGCGAGATCGCTGATGCCGCGGAGGCGCGGCCGCTGTTGACCGGCGGCGCACAGGTGCGTTTTTCGCACGTGGATTTCAGCTACGAAAGCAAGCGCCAGATTTTGTTTGACGTGGATTTCACGATAGCCGCCGGCACCACCACCGCGGTAGTCGGCCACAGCGGTTCGGGCAAGTCGACCTTATCGCGCCTGCTGTTCCGTTTTTACGATATCAACGGCGGCCGCATCACGATCGACGGCCAGGATTTGCGCGACATCACTCAAGCCTCGCTACGTCAGGCGATCGGCATCGTGCCGCAGGATACGGTGCTGTTCAACGACAGCATCGAGTACAACATCGCCTACGGCAAGCCGGGCGCCACCAAGGCGGAAATCATTGCGGTCGCCAAGGCTGCGCATATCCACGATTTCATCGAATCCCTGCCGGACGGTTATAACTCGATGGTGGGTGAGCGCGGCTTGAAATTATCGGGCGGCGAAAAACAACGGGTGGCGATTGCTCGCACTTTGCTGAAAAATCCTGCCGTGCTGATTTTCGATGAAGCCACCTCGGCGCTCGATTCGAAATCCGAACAGGCGATCCAGGCGCAATTGAAAGAAATCGCGAAGGATCGCACCACACTGGTGATTGCCCATCGTTTGTCGACCATTGCCGACGCCGAGCAAATCCTGGTGCTCGATCACGGCCATATCATTGAACGCGGCACGCATGCCCAACTGCTGGCGGCGGACGGCGCTTATGCGCAGATGTGGCTGCGTCAGCAAGCGCACCCTGAAGAGGCGGCGGGCCCGTCGCCTGGCGTCGATGACGATTACCCTGAAAACGTCGTGCGGATGGTGTAAGCGTACAACGCCGATGCAGATTGTTCGTCCGGTGCACAGCAATTTCCTATGCCGCGATTACCGACTCGCGTTACGATAGCGGCATGGAAAGCAAATGGTTAGAAGATTTCATTTCGTTGGCGGAAACGCATAGTTTCAGCCGCTCTGCAGAATTGCGTCATGTCACGCAGCCGGCTTTTTCGCGCCGCATCCAGTCGCTGGAGGCTTGGCTGGGAGCCGATCTGATTGACCGCACTTCCTACCCGACGCGCCTGACAGCCGCCGGCGAAGTCTTTTACGAGCAGGCGCTGGAGATGCTGGGCCAGATCAACAACGCCCGTGCGCTGATGCGCGGCAAGCGCCCGACCGGTTTGAGCACCGTCGATTTCGCCGTGCCGCATACCTTATCGCTGACCTATGTGCCGCGCTGGATTCGCGTGCTGGAGAACGGTTTCGGGCCGCTCAACACGCGCCTGCTGGCCCTGAACGTGCACGATGCCGTGATGGCCATGGTGGACGGCGGTTGCGATCTGCTGCTGTGCTACCACCATCCGCGCCAGCCGGTACAGCTCGATACCGGTCGTTACGATCTGATCACGCTAGGCAGCGAAGTACTGCGCGCCTATGCCCATTGCAACAAAGCCGGCGTACCCGATTATGTCTTCCCCGGCAGCGCCAGCGCGCCTCTGCCGTTCCTGTCCTATACCAGCAACGCCTATCTCGGGCGCATGGTGGAATTGATTCTGGCCGACTCCAAGAAACCGCTTTACCTTGAGAAACGCTATGAAACAGATATGGCGGAAGGCTTGAAAATGATGGCGCTGGAAGGGCATGGCGTGGCGTTTTTGCCAGAGTCCGCCGTGACCCGCGAAGTCAAGTTGAAGCAACTGGCCAGTGTCGACGAGGGCGCGCCTGAGTGGGAAGCCACCATGGAAATCCGTTTGTATCGCGAGCGTCCTACCGTGCAACGGCCGGGTAAGCCGGTGGTGGCACGATTGTGGGCCTACCTGTTGCAACAGCAGGAAGATGCGGCCAAAGAAGCGGCCAAAGAGGCTGCAAAAAACGCAAAACGCAAAACTCCACAAGCCCTCGCTTAAATTTCGAGTCGATCAGCTGAGTCGGCCAGTTACTCGGCATTTTCCGATGCTTGCGGAAAAGTCGTATCTATCACAATGAAGTTGCATTTTTAATATTAATGCAAAAAACGCATAGTTGCATGCGCACAAAGCATTGGCTTTGCCCTATGCCGTTGTCCTACGATTCGCCACTAGATCGATTTTGCCCCGCTGCAGTCTTTCATGGGGGCCGATCTGCAACTTCCAGGAGCGCGCAAAAATATGACTATCAAGCACGAAGTTCCATCCTATCTCACGCAACATGGCATTGGCCCATGGGGCGACTATCTCGAACAAATCGATCGCGTAACACCTTATCTTGGTAATTTGGCCCGTTGGGTTGAAACCATGAAACGTCCGAAGCGGATGCTGATCGTCGACGTCCCTATCGAACGTGACGATGGCACCATTGCCCACTTCGAAGGTTACCGCGTCCAGCACAACACATCGCGCGGCCCAGGCAAGGGCGGTGTGCGCTTCCACCAAGACGTAACGCTGTCCGAAGTGATGGCCCTGTCGGCCTGGATGACGGTCAAGAACGCGGCTGTCAACGTGCCGTACGGCGGTGCCAAAGGCGGTATCCGGGTTGATCCGAAGACTCTGTCGCAAGGTGAGTTGCAGCGCATGACGCGCCGCTACACCAGCGAGATCGGCATCATCATCGGCCCTAACAAAGACATCCCGGCGCCGGACGTCAATACCAACGAACAAATCATGGCCTGGATGATGGATACCTATTCCATGAACCAGGGCAGCACCTCATCGGGCGTTGTCACCGGCAAGCCGATTTCATTGGGCGGCAGCCTCGGACGGCGCGAAGCTACCGGCCGCGGCGTGTTCGTGGTGGGTTGCGAAGCCGCGGTCAAGCGTGGCTTGAACATCCATGGCGCCAAGGTTGCCGTGCAGGGTTTCGGTAATGTCGGCGGCATCGCTGCGCGCTTGTTCTCGGAAGCCGGCGCCAAAGTGGTGGCGGTACAAGATCATATTTCTACCGTGATGCGTTCCAGCGGCCTGGATGTGGCGGCGTTGCAAGCCCACGTCAATGCTACCGGCAGCGTCGCCGGTTTCAGCGGCGGCGAAGAAGTCAGCGACCGTGCGCAGTTTTGGGCCGTGGATTGCGATATTTTGGTGCCTGCGGCACTGGAGCAGCAAATCACAGTGGAGAACGCGCCGACCATCCGCGCCAAGATCATTCTCGAAGGTGCGAACGGTCCGACCAGCCCGGCAGCAGATGACATCCTGCATGAGAAGGGCGTGCTGGTAGTGCCGGACGTGATCGCCAATGCCGGCGGCGTGACAGTCAGTTATTTCGAATGGGTACAGGATTTCTCCAGCTTTTTCTGGACCGAAGATGAAATCAACCTGCGCCTTACCCGCATCATGCGCGAAGCGTTTACCGCAGTCTGGCAACTGGCTGAAGAGAAGAAAGTATCGCTGCGTACCGCGGCATTTATCGTCGCTTGTACCCGTGTGTTGCAGGCGCGTGAGATGCGCGGTTTGTATCCTTGATTGATGTTGCGTTATAGTCGAAATGTTTTGCTCACGCGCAACCGGTAAGCCGGTTGCGCGTAAGTCGTCCGGCCCCGGACTTAATCGGGGATTTGTTTGCAAAAGAGTGACGCGAAAGCAGTCACCGCAGGTAATCAAACGGCTGGCTTGAATATTGCATTAAGAATATTCATTGTAAAAAATCATATCGACAGCGCAACACTCGGGAGAATAAAGTGGTATCTAGGGAATTTAAGGGTAGCTGGAATGTTGCGCGGCGCAATTCGGGCTTCGGCCTGGCGTTGATGCTGATGCTGATGCTGATGCTGAGCGTCGGCGCGACAGCTGCCCACGCAGAAGATGTACTGGCAAAAATACGTGATAGCAAGACCATCACGATTGGCTATCGGGAAGCGTCATTTCCATTTTCTTTCGTGGATCAGGATAAAAAGCCGGTCGGTTATGCCATCGATCTGTGTCTCAAGATAGCGGATGCAGTGAAGCAGAATTTGAAACTGCAGCAATTGAATATCGCCTACGTTCCAGTGACGTCTTCGAATCGCATCGAAATGGTTACAAGCGGAAAAATCGACCTGGAATGTGGTTCAACCACTAACAATGCGGAGCGCCGCAAGCAGGTCAACTTTACTATTGCGCATTTCATGGCGTCTTCGCGCATGCTGGTCCGCGCGGACGACAAGATCAAGAACTGGCCGGATCTGCGCGATAAAAAAGTGGCGACGACCAAGGGTACCACCAGCGTCAAATCGCTGGTAGACCGTGGCCAGGTCCGTTCGCTGAATATGACCATCGTAGAAGGACGCGATCACAACGAATCGTTCAAGATGGTGGTAGACAAGACGGCAGATGCATTCGTGATGGATGACGTGCTGCTTTACGGATTGAAGGCTACCGCCAAGGATCCGGCAGCATATGCCGTGGTCGGGGATCCTTTGACAACCGAGCCTTACGCAATCATGCTGCCTAAAGACGATGCCGCATACAAAGCAGTGGTAGACCGTGAAATGGGGCGCATTATCCACGATGGCGAAATCTACAAGCTGTACACCAAATGGTTCCTGAGCCCGATTCCGGCAAAAAATAACCTTACGTTAAACATGCCGATGGGCTATCTTTTCAGAGAATCATTGCGCTTCCCGTCGGATCAGGTTGGCAACTAGAAGTAAAAAATTTCGGATGTAATTATTGATTTATGCAAAGGTGGAGACAAGGATTTTAGTAGAAGAGGTGATAATAATAAATAAGCATGAGTTTAAGTCTGCTGCTCAGGCAGCGAGTTTGTTAAACTACACGAATAATTTTTTTACGGGAGTTGTTATGATGTCATCGAAATTAGTTGTCGCATTGGTTGGCTTGGGAGTAATGGTTGGCTCCGTGCAAGCGCAAGAACTCACCGGTACACTCAAAAAAATCAAAGATACCGGCACCATTACGCTGGGTGTGCGCGATTCTTCTATCCCATTTTCTTACCTTGATGACAAGCAGTCCTATCAAGGCTACTCGATCGATTTGTGCCTGAAAGCTGCGACCGCCATTCAGAAACAACTCGGCATGACAGCATTGAACGTCAAGATGGTTCCAGTAACTTCAGCTACCCGTATCCCGCTGATCTCCAACGGCACTATCGACCTGTCTTGCGATTCCGCCACCAACAATGCCGAGCGTCAAAAGGTTGTTTCCTTTGCGCCGACCATGTACGTGACAGCGAACCGCTTGCTGGCTAAGAAATCTTCCAACGTCAAGTCGCTGGAAGACCTGAAGGGCAAGACCATCGTGTCGACTTCCGGTACCTCCAACCTGAAGCAAATCACCATTCTGAATGCCGAGCGTAACCTGGGCATGAACATCCTGGCAGCCAAAGACCATGCTGAAGCTTTCCTGATGGTCGAAACCGGCCGTGCAGTAGCATTTGCAATGGATGACATCCTGCTGGCGTCGCTGGCGGCTAGCTCCAGAGCGCCTGCCGACTACGCAATCACAGCCGAAGCTTTGTCGGTTGAGCCATACGGCATCATTGAACGTCAAGGCGACCTGCCATTCAAAAATGCTGTCGACACTGCACTGGCCAATGTGTACAAATCCGGTCAGATCAATGACATCTATGCAAAATGGTTCTTGAAACCAATTCCACCTAAGGGTATCAATCTGAACGTGCCAATGAGCCCGCAATTGAAGGCCGCATTCGCTCATCCGACTGACTCGGGTGATCCGGCTGCCTACGCTGCCGTGCCTGAAGCGCAAAAACAATCTTCGAAGAAAAAATAAGACTGGCAATATAAAGAACGGGATGGGGGGCGCAAGCCTCCCGTTTTGTTTCTGGAATTGAATTGTTGCGGCGCACAATGCGTGTGCCGGGTGCAGGTAGCAGCAATGAGACAAAGAGTAATAGAGGGGACTTAACATGCATTACAACTGGAACTGGGGCATCTTCTGGCAAGAGTCTCCTGACGGTGTCAGTACTTACATGGACACCTTGCTGACCGGTCTGAAGTGGACGCTTGCGTTGTCCGCATCGGCCTGGATCATGGCGCTGGTGATTGGCACGGTAATTGGTACGATTCGTACCATGCCGAACAAATGGGCAGTGCGCCTGGCCAATGGCTACGTTGAATTATTTCGTAATATCCCGCTGATCGTACAAATGTTTCTCTGGTATTTCGTGATGCCGGAAATCGTCCCTGCGAGCATCGGTGGCTGGCTCAAGAGCCTGCCGAACGCATCATTCATCACCGCCTTCCTGGCGTTGGGATTTTTTACGTCGTCGCGGATCGCTGTACAAGTCTCCGCTGGCATTAATGCACTGCCCCGTGGCCAAAAGCTGGCGGGTACTGCACTTGGTCTGACGTTGCCACAAACATATCGCTACGTATTGTTGCCCATGTCGTTCCGGATCATCGTACCGTCGCTGACCAACGAATTTGCAGCAATCATCAAGAACAGCTCGGTCGCACTGACGATTGGCCTGGTCGAACTGACCGCAGCCACTTACTCGATGCGCGAATTTACGTTCCAGACCTTCGAATCCCTGACGGGTGCCACGGTGATCTACGTGGTCATTTCTGGGATTGCCTTGTTGCTGGCGCGCTGGCTTGAAAAAGCGATCGCGATTCCAGGATTTATTGCCGCCGGTAGTGCGAATACAGGGGGGCATTAATCATGTTTTCGAATTTCGATTTTGACGTAATCCAGCGTTCCTGGTTCTACCTGTTCACCACCGGCATGAAGTTCACGCTGACGCTGACAGTGGTGGCAATGATCGGCGGTATTTTGTTTGGTACCGTGCTGGCGATGATGCGCTTGTCGCATAACAAGACGATTTCCCTGATCGCCACCAGCTATGTCAATCTGATCCGCTCGGTACCGCTGGTGCTGGTGATTTTCTGGTTCTATTTCCTGGTGCCGTATATCGGCGCCTGGATCATCGGTGCGCAACAGCCGGTCCAGGTCGGCGCGTTCTCATCGGCGTTGATCACTTTCATTTTGTTTGAAGCAGCTTATTATTGCGAAATCATGCGCTCCGGGATCCAGTCGATTCCACGCGGCCAGGTTTCTGCCGGCTACGCGCTGGGCATGAACTACTGGCAAATGATGGGCAATGTGGTGCTGCCGCAAGCGTTCCGCAACATGATCCCGATCTTGCTGACGCAAACCATCGTGCT
Organism: Collimonas sp. OK307; assembly: GCF_900113705.1. GTDB lineage: Bacteria > Pseudomonadota > Gammaproteobacteria > Burkholderiales > Burkholderiaceae_D > Collimonas. The sequence goes on from NZ_FOQI01000009.1 coordinate 9,404, forward strand.
GTTCCAGGACGTCTCGCTGGTGTATGTGTTGGGATCGGTGCCAGACTTCGTTACCGTGGCATCGAAGATCGCGCAACGTGACGGCCGTCTGGTGGAAATGTATATGTTTGTCGCAGTGGTGTACTTCGTGATGAGCTTCGGTTTGTCGACGCTGGTCAAGAAACTGCAGAACAAGGTTGCGATCATTCGATAAAGGACAGTGCGTTGTCTGCGATATCGAAGATATTCGGACAGCGCCCGGCCTGTAAAACAGAATTCAGGAATTAGGAGAAATACTCATGATTAAGCTTAATAACGTCAGCAAATGGTACGGTCAGTTTCAAGTCCTGACCGATTGCACCACGCAAGTCGCCAAGGGTGACGTGGTGGTGGTGTGCGGCCCGTCGGGGTCCGGTAAATCGACGTTGATCAAGACGGTCAACGGCCTGGAGCCATTCCAGAAGGGCGATATCACCGTCGACGGCATCTCGGTTGGCGATCCAAAAACCAACTTGTCGAAACTGCGCGCGCGCATCGGCATGGTGTTCCAGAACTTTGAGCTGTTTCCGCACATGTCGATCCGCGAAAACCTGACTATCGGTCAGGTCAAGGTGTTGGGACGGAGCCAGGACGAAGCGAACGAAAAAGGCTTGAAGTATCTGGATCGCGTCGGCCTGATCGCACAGAAAGACAAGTTCCCGGGTCAATTGTCGGGCGGTCAGCAGCAGCGTGTGGCGATTGCCCGTGCGTTGTCGATGGATCCGATCGCGATGCTGTTCGATGAACCGACTTCGGCGCTCGATCCTGAAATGATCAATGAAGTGCTGGACGTAATGGTCGGCTTGGCGCAAGAAGGCATGACCATGATGGTGGTGACGCATGAAATGGGCTTTGCCAAGAAGGTTGCCAATCGCGTGGTCTTCATGGACAAGGGCCTAGTGGTGGAAGATTGCACCAAAGACGAGTTCTTCGGCGCCCCGCGTTCCGATCGCGCTCGCGATTTCCTGGCGAAAATCATCCACTGATCGATGTGTTTTTGCAGGGCAAGAAGCCGCTTCGGATAATATCCAGGCGGCTTTTTTATTTGCGTGTGTCAATTGCGCGTAGGGTAGGCACGCCTTTGTGCTCACGCGTGAACTCACACCACGTACGCGCCCAATTGGGTACCGCATGGGCCCGCACTCCGGATATCGCGGTAACGCGTGGGCAGTGGCCACCCTGCTGACTGCGGTAAAATGGCGTCATCAGAACTCCTGCCGCACCAACCCTCATTTGTTTAGCCTGAAACTCAATCCTGACATGACTGATACCCTGACCGATTCTTTGACCATCACCCGCCCCGACGACTGGCACTTGCATTTGCGTGACGGCGTTGCGCTTGCCAGCGTGCTGCCGCATAGCGCACGCCAGTTCGGCCGCGCCATCGTGATGCCGAACCTGAAGCCGCCGGTGACGACCACCGCGCAAGCTGCAGCCTACCGCGACCGTATCCTGGCAGCCTTGCCATCCGGCCTGGCGTTCGAACCCCTGATGACGCTGTACCTGACCAACAATACGCCGCCCGACGAAATCCGCCGCGCCAAGGATAGCGGTTTCATCCACGCGGTAAAACTGTATCCGGCCGGCGCTACCACCAATTCCGACGCCGGCGTGACCGACCTGACCAAGTGCTACAAGACGCTGGAAACCATGCAGCAGCTCGGCATGCCGTTCCTGGTACATGGCGAAGTGACCGATCCGGCGATCGACATTTTCGATCGCGAAGCCGTTTTCATCGACCGCGTAATGCAACCGCTGCGACGCGACATGCCGGAGCTGAAAGTGGTGTTCGAACACATCACCACCAAGGACGCCGCACAATACGTTGAGAGCGCCCAAGGACCGGTGGCGGCCACCGTTACCGCACATCACCTGCTGTACAACCGCAACGAGATCTTCAAGGGCGGGATCCGGCCGCATTACTACTGCTTGCCGGTCTTGAAGCGCGAAGAGCATCGCCAGGCCCTGGTGCGCGCAGTGACATCGGGCAGCACACGGTTCTTCCTCGGTACCGATTCGGCGCCGCATCCAAAGGGTTTGAAAGAACATGCCTGCGGCTGTGCCGGCTGCTATACCGCGCTGCATGCGATGGAGTTATATGCGCAAGCCTTCGATCAGGCAGGTGCGCTGGATCAGCTGGAAGCATTCGCCAGCTTTAACGGTCCGGCTTTCTACAATCTGCCGCGCAATCAAGGCACCATCACCTTGAAACGCCAAACGTGGACCCTGCCGGTTGAACTGCCGCTGGGAGATACTACGCTGGTACCGTTGAACGGCGGCGAGACGATAGATTGGCAAATGGCGTAGTGTGCAAAGAGTTACATGGGCGAGTTACATAAACGCTTACATAAGTGATTGCTTAAGCGCACTGTTATCACCCTTTCGCATCGTCATGGTGCGATTTTTGCTTGCATGCTCGATAGCGATGGATCGATCATCTTTCCATCCTGTCTAACCGTAGTTCACTGATTCGTCTCCGGACGCGGGTTTCAAGCATGCAAAGTCTACGAATAGTTGTTGTCAATCCGGTCGCCATCGAGGGCGACGACGATCCTGCGTTCGAGGCGCAGGAGGCGCGCGGCAAGGACTTGCGTATCGGTTTGCTGGAAGCCGGCTATAACATCATCGCCTCGCTTCCGGCCGATCTCTATCTGCCCGAAAGAATTGCTCAACTGCAACCGGACATGATCATCGTCGACGCCGAGTCCGACGCCCGCGACGTGTTGGAGCATGTGGTGGTGGCGACCCGCGATGCACGCCGCCCCATCGTCCTGTTCACCGAAGATGCCAAAACCTCCAGCATGGATGCTGCGATGGCGGCCGGCGTCTCTGCCTACGTCGTGGCGGGATTGCAGACCGCGCGTATCAAGCCGGTGCTGGAGGTGGCGTTGGCGCGTTTCCGGCAAGAGCAGAAGCTGCTGGCGGAGTTGTCCGATACCAAGCTCAAGCTGGCCGAACGCAAGGTGCTGGAGCGAGCCAAAGGCTTGCTGATGGAGCATCACAAACTGAGCGAGCAGGAGGCTTATCAAAAGCTGCGGCGGCTGGCGATGGACAAGAACCTCAAATTATCCGAAGTTGCTCAACGCATCATCGATGCTGCCGATTTGCTGGGCTGATCCGGTCACGGCCGTGCGAACCTGCAAGCAGAAATGCCCAATAGTTGCGAGCTCGTTTGGTGCAATGCACAAATCAGGTGCACTTTTTTGAGCGAAAAGCCGGTGCGAAAGGCCATTTCCCCCAACAAAAATTCCTGGCACGTGGTTTGCATAGTTAATTCCAGGCGCCAATGCTGGCGCTGCTGGAATCGACTAACGGCGGTCCTTTCCACATAAGACAAAGGTGTCTTTCCGCATTGACTTGTTCATCGCGGGACGACACCTTTTTTGTTGCCGAAACACTGTGGAGCCATGCGATGGGATCAAAAAAAGCACTGCCGAGTGACATGCCGAACACGCTTGTCGACGGCAAGCGCCGTCAAATACTACAAACCGCAACTCTCGCGGCAGGAGCCAGCATGTTGGGATTATCTAGCACCGCAACCGGGGCATGGGCCGCAGGCTCGGACAAACCGGAAAAAACCGAGGTCAAGATCGGCTTCATTCCCTTGACGGATTGCGCATCGGTAGTGATGGCATCGCTGCTCGGTTTCGATAAAAAATACGGTATCAAGATCGTCCTCAGCAAGGAAGCCTCATGGGCCGGCGTGCGCGACAAACTCGCCAACGGCGAGCTGGATGCCGCGCATGTGCTGTCGGGTTTGATCTATGGCGTGCAGATGGGCATCGGCGGCCAGAAAAAAGACATGGCGATCCTGATGGGGCTCAACAATAACGGCCAGGCAATTACGTTGTCGAAAAAACTGGCTGACAAGGGTGCCGTGGATGGCGCTTCGCTTGCCAAACTGATGGCCAGCGACAAGCGCGAATACACATTCGCCCAGACTTTCCCGACCGGTACGCATGCCATGTGGCTGTACTACTGGCTGGCCGCCAACGGCGTCAATCCGCTCAAGGATGCCAAGGTGATCACGGTACCGCCGCCGCAGATGGTGGCCAATATGCGGGTCGGCAACATGGACGGCTTTTGCGTCGGCGAGCCATGGGGTCATCGGGCGATTGTCGACGGTGTCGGCATCACTGCAATTACCACCCAGGAAATCTGGAAAGATCATCCGGAAAAAGTGCTCGGCACCACCGCCGATTTTGCCGCCAGGAATCCGAATACCTGCCGCGCCTTGATTGCGGCCGTGCTGGAAGCGGGGAAGTGGATCGACGCCTCGCTCGCCAACAAGAACAAGATGGCCGAAGCGATCGCCGATAAATCCTATGTGAATACCAGCAAGGACGTGATCGACCAACGCATCATGGGACGCTATCAGAACGGCCTGGGCAAGACCTGGGACGATCCTAACTACATGAAGTTCTACAACGACGGCCTGGTGAATTTCCCGTATCTGTCGGATGGCATGTGGTTCATGACGCAGCACCGGCGCTGGGGTTTGTTGAAAACCGATCCGGATTACCTGGCGGTAGCCAAATCCGTCAGCCAGATCGATCTCTACAAAGATGCGGCGGCGATGACAAAAACACCGGTGCCGAAAGATGTGTTGAGGACCTCTAAACTGATGGATGGCACGGTGTGGGATGGCAAGAATCCGCAAGCCTATGCCGCGTCTTTCAAGATCCGTGCGTAGATAAAGCCAGACCGTCAATCCAGACCAAGCAGAAGCGCGGTTTATTTCGGAGCCTATATGAGTGCAATCATGGATACTGCGGCAAATGCAAATCGTCAGGCGGCAACGATGGAGAGTGCTACTGTAGAGGCCGTGGTCGACGCGGCTGTCGTCACTCCTCGGCCAGTCCTGAAAATGACCAATCGTCGCAGCAGCATGCCGTCCTGGCTGATGCAGATCATTGCGCCGCTGCTCGGCCTGGCGTTCCTGGTGCTGATCTGGCAGCTCATTGCGATGAGCAACAGCCAGTTCCCGACGCCGATGGTGACCTTGCAGGAGGCGCTGAAACTGTTTGCCGATCCGTTCTACCGGACCAGTCCCAACGACCAGGGCATAGGCTGGAATATCCTGGCTTCGCTGCAAAGAGTCGCTGTCGGTTTCGGCCTGGCGGCGCTGGTCGGGATTCCATTGGGCTTCATGATTGGCCGCTTCAAATTCCTGTCCAGCATGTTCGGTCCCATCATCAGTCTGCTGAAACCGGTATCGCCGCTGGCGTGGTTACCGATCGGCTTGCTGGTGTTCAAATCGGCCAATCCGGCAGCGATCTGGTCCATCTTCATTTGCTCGATCTGGCCCATGATCATCAACACCGCGGTTGGCGTGCAGAGAGTGCCGCAGGATTACATGAACGTGGCGCGCGTGCTGAACCTGTCGGAGTGGAAAATCATCACCAAGATTCTTTTTCCATCGGTATTGCCGTACATGCTGACCGGAGTGCGGCTGGCGATCGGCACTGCCTGGCTGGTGATCGTCGCCGCTGAAATGCTGACCGGGGGTGTCGGCATCGGCTTCTGGGTTTGGGACGAATGGAACAATCTCAACGTGCCGCATATCATCATCGCGATTGTGGTGATCGGCGTGGTTGGCTTGCTGCTGGAGCAATTGCTGGTGGCGCTGGCGAAGGCGTTCACCTACGAACAGGTTTCAAGTTAATCCATTGCAAAACGAAATAGTCGGGTAATGACGGGGGAAATTATGGAACAACGTGACGCCAGATTCATCGATATCCATCAAGCCGAAATGGTGTTCAACACCAGCAAGGGCCAGTTTCATGCCCTGCGCGATATCAACCTGACTGTACGCAAGGGCGAGTTCGTAACCTTGATCGGCCATTCCGGTTGCGGAAAATCGACCTTGTTGAATTTGATCGCCGGCCTGCTGTCGCCTAGCGACGGTGTGTTGATTTGCGCCGGCCGTGAAATTGCCGGACCGTCGCCGGAACGTGCGGTAGTGTTTCAAAATCATTCGCTCTTGCCTTGGCTGACCTGTCACGAAAATATCTATCTCGGCGTGGAACGTGTATTTGCCGCTACGGAAAGTAAAAGCGCCTTGAAGGAACGCACCAAAGCGGCGTTGGCGATGGTGGGATTGACGGCGGCCGGGCAAAAACGGCCGCATGAAATTTCCGGCGGCATGAAACAGCGTGTCGGCATTGCCCGCGCCTTGGCGATGGAGCCGAAAGTATTGCTGATGGACGAGCCGTTCGGCGCACTGGACGCGTTGACCCGCGCCCACCTGCAGGATGAATTGCTGAAGATCGTCGCCAAGACCGGATCGACGGTGATGATGGTGACCCACGATGTCGATGAAGCGGTGCTGTTGTCGGATCGTATCGTGATGATGACCAACGGCCCGGCCGCCACCATTGGCGACATTGTCCAGGTAAGGCTGGCCCGGCCGCGCGAACGTGTGGCGTTGGCGCAGGATCCGCTTTATGCAGAATACCGGACCTCGGTGCTGGAGTTCCTGTATCGCAAGCAAGCTCATCCGGTCGCCCAAGCGGCGTGATGCTCAAACAGGAGCCCATATGAAACAAGCTGTAAAGCAAGCAGGCAAAGTGATGCTGGTCGGCGCTGGACCAGGCGACCCCGATTTGCTGACGCTGAAGGCCGTAAAGGCAATCGCCCAGGCCGATGTGCTGCTGGTGGATGACCTGGTCAATCCGGAGGTGCTGGTGCATGCGCAGGATAGTGCCCGCGTGATCCATGTCGGCAAGCGTGGCGGTTGCCAGTCGACCTCGCAAGAATTCATCGAACGCCTGATGGTGGTGGAAGCGCAGGCCGGGCATTGCGTGGTCCGCCTGAAAGGCGGCGATCCCTATCTGTTCGGCCGCGGTGGCGAAGAGCGTGCCCACTTGCGCCGGCAAGGCGTGACAGTCGAAGTAGTGCCGGGAATTACCAGCGGCATGGCGGCAGCGGCCAGTATCGGTATCGCAGCGACCCATCGCGACTATAGTCAGGGCGTGATTTTCGTGACCGGCCATGGCAAGAACGAGGTCACCCAGCCGAACTGGAAGGCGCTGGTGGCGGCCGGCATGACGTTGGTGGTGTACATGGGTGTGGCGCGTTGCGGGCAGTTGCAGCGCAGTCTGCTGGAGGCGGGCATGGCCGGCTCGATGCCGGTTGCGGTGATCCAGTCTGCGACGCTGGCCGCGCAAGCGCAGTTGCTGACCAACCTGGATCAGCTGCCGCAAGCGCTGCATGACAGCGGCCTCGGCAGCCCCAGCATTATTGTCATCGGCGAAGTCGTGCGCTGTGCCGATGCTTTCGCTGAGATCGACCTCGACAATTTTCTGCAACAGGGAGCATTGGGCTGAATTGCCTGCGCGAGGTAAAATGCGCGGCAAATGTCTACTCCCGCCGCCCTCATTGATTGGTCTCGACCCTGGCTCAAACCGTTTCGCGTTCTCGGTCAGCGCTTGAGCGCAGCCGATGATTGGCGGCTGACCTTGAACACTATCGCGCAAGAGCTCGGCAGCTGCAATTATCAGGGTTTGCCGATCAGCTTTGTCGCGCAAGCCGAACTGCCGGCAGCGACCGCCTACGAAGCATTTATCGGCAACAGCGGCAAAGTGCCGACACGCGACAATCTCCACGATTTCCTGAATGCGCTGATCTGGTTGTCATTTCCTGCTATCAAAGCGCGCCTGAACGCGCTGCAAGCGGCTGAACTTGCCAAAGCCGGGACGCTCTCCGGCAGCCGCAAACCACGCGGCGCGGCGCGCGATGCCGCCACCATCTTTGATGAAAATGCCGCCTTGCTGCTGGTGCCGGACAATGCTGCAGGGCAAGCGCTGATTGCCGCTCTGCGCCAACATCAATGGCAGCAAGTGTTTGTCGAACGGGGCTACATGTTTGCCGGAGAGGTCGAGGTTTGGCTGTTTGGCCACGCCTTGCTGGAAAAGCTGGTGCAGCCCTACAAGGCGATTACCGCGCATACTTTGGTGCTGAGCGTGCCCGAATCGTATTTCGCATTGGCAGATGATGCCAAGCGTGACTGGATCGACCAAAGTATCGCCGCCGATCTGGCGCAGCAAGATGCCCTGATCGGCCGTTTGACGCCGTTGCCGGTGCTGGGTGTGCCGGGCTGGAGCGGTGGTCAGGATCAGGCTTTTTACGCGGATACCGCAGTATTCCGGCCAAAGCGCAACAAATGATGCCGGCCTGATAAAATTCAGCCACTTAATTTGATAAACGATCCCAGCATGCCATTCATAGACAGAGTCATCGCCGATTTCGACAACGCCTTGCGCGTGATTACCGGGCAAGCTTCGGCTTCGCGGCCGAATCCGGCCTTGCAAGCGCCTGACGGTGTGCTGGACGCCGCCGAGCAGCGTCACAGCGCCGGTCTGATGCGCATCAATCATGTCGGTGAAGTCTGCGCCCAGGCACTGTATGACGCCCAGGGACGCTTTGCCCAAGGCGAGCCGATCAAGCAACAGTTTGCCGCAGCGGGCAGGGAAGAGGAAGACCATCTGGCCTGGACTGCAGAACGGCTGCGCGAGCTGGGCTCACATGTCAGCTTGCTGAATCCGTTGTGGTACGCAGGTTCTTACGCGCTGGGAACGCTGGCGGCGCGGCTGGGCGACGTGCGCAGCCTGAGTTTTGTGTCGGAAACCGAGCGCCAGGTGGAAAAACATCTGAGCAGCCATCTTGAAAAGCTGCCTCTGCAAGACGCCAAGTCGCGCGCCATTGTCGAGCAGATGCGCGACGATGAAATCGCCCATGGCGAGGCGGCGCGCGCATTGGGAGCGGCCGATATGCCGCTGCCGGCGCAAAAGGTCATGCAGGCGATGTCCAAGGTGATGACGACAGTCGCCTACTACATCTGATTTTGTAGGGTGGGCAACCGCGCCCACGCGGACGGTTGCGCTTCAGCGGGGGGCATAAAATCCTGCCCACCCTGCAAAACGTCATGCACCGGCTGTTGGCTCCGCCAGGTCGTCGACGATTTCAAACGAATGGGTGATCTCGGCGGTCTTTTCCAGCATGATCGAAGCCGAACAGTATTTCTCATGCGACAGCTTGATCGCACGTTCCACCAGGTTAGGTTTCAGATTGCGGCCGCGCACCGTGAAGTGGAAATGAATCTTGGTAAATACCTTGGGCTCCTTCTCGGCCCGCTCCGATTTCAGCGTAACGTCGCAGCCGCGGATGTCCTGATGGCTTTTGCGCAAGATAAGCACCACGTCATAGGCGGTGCAGCCGCCGGTGCCGGCCAGCACCACTTCCATTGGCCGTGGCGCCAGGTCACGGCCGCCGCCGTCAGGTGCGCCATCCATCGTTAATATATGGCCGGAGCCGGTTTCGGCTAAAAACGTCATGCCGGACAAGCCGGTCCAGCGAACTGTGCATTCCATAGGATCTCGTGAGAAGTGATTGTGTCGCAATATTCTAACTGCTCTTGTCGACTATGGTTTCGCTTGGTTTCCTTGGCAAAAAGAAAACCGGGCCAACATTTTTGGTAAATACCGCGGCTTTCCACCTTGCGACGCACAATTCCGTTTGCTAAGATCAATCTAACGATTACGGGCTTGTTGATTGCCGGCAACCGATGCAATGTCTCCTCCACCCCTCCACTGGAGTGGATTTAAACCCGATGCCAGGCGCAGTTCGGGTTTTCTTTTATCCGCAGCTAGGGTAGCCGGGCGGATTTGCCGTCGCATTTACAACCGCATTTACAACAATTCCTAGCGTAAATGGCATTTTTATTCAATAGGTTTGACGCCAAGTCCTTGAAAAGGCTATAATTTACGGCTTTTCCGTTTGCTCAGGAAAAGATAACAAGGCAGAGTCTGTCGCTAATGCAAGACAAAGATCTGGTCTGAAAGCCGGTTTTCGATAGCGATGGAACCACCATTTGAGCGAATTAAACTAGTTAGGAAGTCAACATGAAAACTTTTTCCGCTAAGGGCCATGAAGTCCAGCGTGATTGGTTCGTGATTGACGCGACGGACAAAGTCCTCGGACGTGTTGCCAGCGAAGTGGCACTCCGACTGCGCGGCAAACACAAACCCGAATTTACTCCTCACGTTGATACCGGCGATTTCATCGTCGTCATCAACGCAGGTAAACTGCGCGTCACTGGCGCCAAGGCAACCGACAAGACGTATTTCCGTCACTCCGGTTACCCAGGCGGCATCTACGAAACAAATTTCCAGAAAATGCAACAGCGTTTTCCAGGTCGTGCGCTGGAAAAAGCGGTCAAGGGCATGCTGCCTAAGGGTCCGCTTGGCTACGCCATGATCAAGAAGCTCAAAGTGTACGCAGATGGCAGCCATCCGCACACTGCGCAGCAACCTAAAGCACTCGAACTCTAAGGAATAGACATGATCGGTAACTACAATTACGGAACCGGCCGTCGCAAGAGTGCAGTGGCTCGCGTCTTCATCAAGTCCGGCTCCGGCCAGATCATCGTCAACGGCAAGCCAGCGAATGAATACTTTTCGCGCGAAACCGGTTTGATGGTGATTCGTCAACCACTGGAACTGACTAACCATGTCGAAACTTTCGACATCAAAGTCAATGTCAGCGGCGGCGGCGAGTCCGGCCAGGCTGGTGCGGTTCGCCACGGTATCACTCGTGCTCTGATCGACTACGATGCAACGTTGAAATCGGAACTGTCGAAAGCCGGCTTCGTTACACGTGATGCACGTGAAGTTGAGCGTAAGAAGGTCGGTTTGCGCAAAGCACGTCGCGCAAAACAATTCTCCAAGCGCTAATCTACGCTTTCAGAATATCGAAAAGCCGCCAGGTTCGCGCCTGGCGGCTTTTTGTCATTTGTTCGCTCCTTTTGTGGCATCTCTTTGCGAAAGATCAACATTCGGAAAAGCGCCGCGGAGCCTGCAATTGCAAGGGTTTTCCGATTTGAATGTTAAGCAGCCCTAAGCAATTCATAGGCTGATAAAATAGCCAGCTCTTGGCGGCAATTTACCCAAAACACCGGGTCCAACATCGTATAAATTTCATATCGGATTTGGCAAGCCGGGTCGAAAATCCTGCTTGAAAATCGGGTTAAAAAAATACAGCTCCATGCGAGGAAATAAGATGATCAAAGTCGGGATTGTGGGTGGTACGGGCTATACCGGGGTCGAGTTGCTGCGTTTGCTGGCAACCCATCCGCATGCACAATTGCAGGCGGTGACTTCGCGCAAAGAAGACGGCATGCCGATTGCCGATATGTATCCGTCATTGCGCGGCCGCGTTGCGCTGGCATTTTCGGCGCCTGAGAAAGCGCGCCTTACAGAATGCGACGTGGTGTTCTTCGCCACCCCGCATGGCGTCGCCATGGCGCAAGCGCCAGAGCTGCTGGAAGCCGGCGTCAGGCTGATCGATCTTGCCGCCGATTTTCGCCTGCAAGATACCGCGGTGTTCGAGAAGTGGTACAAGCTGCAGCACAGCTGCCCTGAACTGCTGAAGGAAGCCGTATATGGTTTGCCGGAGCTGAACCGCGCCGCGATCAAGAACGCGCGCATCATCGGTAATCCAGGTTGCTATCCGACTACCATGCAACTCGGCCTGGCGCCGTTGCTGAAGGCCGATGTGGTTGATACCTCGCACCTGATCGCCGATTGCAAATCGGGCGTATCGGGCGGTGGCCGCAAGACGGAAATCGGCATGCTGTACTCCGAAGCCAGCGACAATTTCAAGGCTTATGGCGTATCCGGCCATCGGCATTCGCCGGAAACAGTCGAGCAACTCGGCAAGTTGACCGATAAAAAAATCGGCCTGTTGTTTACGCCGCATCTGGTGCCGATGATTCGTGGCATGCATTCGACCATTTACGCGCGTCTGACCAAGGATATCGACAATGCGGCGCTGCAGGCGCTGTTTGAAGATGCGTATAAGGATGAGCCGTTTGTCGACGTGATGCCGTTCGGCTCGCATCCGGAAACCCGTTCCACCCGTGGTTCGAACATGTTGCGGATCGCCTTGCACCGTCCTGACAACGGCGACACCCTGGTGGTGCTGGTGGTTCAGGACAATCTGGTAAAAGGATCGGCTGGCCAGGCGGTGCAATGTATGAACCTGATGTTCGGCCTGGAAGAGACTACCGGTTTGCTGCACGTGCCAGTAATGCCATGACGTGGTCCGCCGTTGTATCATCGGCTCCCGTTATCGGCATCCGTTCATCGACAGCCGTCCTTGAGCGACGGAGCCGGCCGCGATGAAATATAAGTTGTGGGTCCGGCGCATGTCGATTTCTGCGCCGAAAATGACGGTTAAAAGCCATTACCCATGGCCATTGAAGGCGCTTTTCCTGGTCTTGGTTTTGGGATTTGGCGGCGCCGTCGCGATGTGGATCTACGACCTGGGGCGCGATTTCACGGGCCACAACCCGGCGGCCAATAAGCAGCAACAGCAGCAGCTGACAGATCTGAATCAGAAAGTGGAGGCCTTGACGGCTGAAAGGGATCGTTTCTCAAGCACCGTCAACGCCGCCGAAAGCCGGCTCAATATCGAGAAGGCGGCGCAAGAACAGCTGGGCCAGCAGATCAAGGTGCTGGAAACCGAAAATGCCAAGCTGAAAGAGGATCTGGCGTTTTTCGAAGGCCTGTTGCCAAATGCTACAGGCAAACAAGGCATCACCATTCAGCGCCTGACCGCCGAATTATTGACGCCGACACAATTGCGCTATCGGATGCTGATCATGCAAGGCGGTAAGGGTCCCAATTTTGTTGGGAATGTGCAACTATTAGTCACTGCCACGGTGGCGGGCAAAAGCACTGTGCTGACTTTCCCCGGCGCCAACGCCACGGCTACGGAAAAAGCTACCTCCCAGTTGGATTTCAAGTATTACCAGCGGGTCGAGGCTGAACTGACTTTGCCGGAAGGCGCCGTGGTCAAGGCGATCCAGGCCAAGGTGATGGAAAAAGGCCAGATGCGTGCGCAGCAAACCTCTAATTTGTAAAAAGGAAACATCATGTTCAACCGCAAAGCAAAGAGCACTATCGATAGCTTGATCGGCTCGTCCACCAGCATCGAGGGCGATGTTCACTTCAAGGGCGGCCTGCGTATTGACGGCCATGTAAAAGGCAACGTGGTGGCCGAAGCGGGTGTAACCAGTGTCCTGGTGATTTCCGAAAGCGCAAAGGTAGAGGGCGATGTGCGGGTCGCGCATCTGGTGGTCAACGGCGAGATCAGCGGCAATGTTTATTCTGCCGAACTGCTTGAATTGCAGCCGAAAGCCCGCATAACCGGTGATGTCAATTACAAGGCGCTGGAAATGCATAGCGGCGCACTGGTAAGCGGCAAACTGACCCATGAACAGAATGTCGCTGAGCCGGTGCTGAAGCTTGCCATGTCGCAATCTGCCTAAAACAACACTTACACCAGGATTTCGGGCTTAGTCTGCATGAATTTAGGCGAGAGCCTATAATGCAGTATTGTATGTATCCCGCAGGAGCCAAAAATGAATGCTGTCGCTGAAATTCAAGATGTAGTCGCATCTCCGATCGTGTTTACCGATAGCGCCGCCGCCAAGGTTGCGCAGCTGATCGAAGAAGAAGGCAATCCAGACCTCAAATTGCGCGTTTTCGTGCAGGGTGGCGGTTGCTCCGGTTTCCAGTACGGATTCACCTTTGATGAAATCGTCAATGAAGATGACACCACCATGAGCAAAAATGGTGTGCAGTTGTTGATCGATTCGATGAGCTATCAATATCTGGTCGGCGCTGAAATCGACTACAAGGATGACCTGGAAGGCGCGCAATTCGTGATCAAGAATCCGAATGCGACGACTACCTGCGGCTGCGGTTCTTCGTTCTCGGCCTGATCAAACTTAACTGACAAGCGGTTCTTTAAAAAAGGACGCCGGGGAGAAATCCCCGGGCGGCCTTTTTTTTTTTTATTGCATGTTTTGAGTGTTTGCTGTGATGTCGATTCCACTTCCAGCCTGTTTCAGTTACGCCGGATAAAGCGCCCCCAGAATCCGTAAATCCCGCGCGCCTGTCACCCGCGGCAAGTTGCCCGGCAAGCGCTGGTCGAAACGCAGTGCCAGCCAGGCGAAAGCCACTGCCTCAACGTGATTGGGAGCAATCCCGAGTGCTTCGGTGGATTGCACTGCTGCTGTCAGATGTCGTTGTTGTAGCGCGTGTGCCAGTTGTTGCATCAGATACGGGTTATAGGCGCCGCCACCGCAGACATACACGGTTTGCGTTGCCGGGGCATGCTGGGCGATGGCGTCTGCAATGGTGGTGGCGGTCAGCTGCGCCAGGGTTGCTTGCACATCGCCAGGAGAAAGCTGTCGCGGGAAATGGCTCAGATGGCGTGCCAGCCAGTCGGCGTGAAACAGATCGCGGCCGGTGCTTTTGGGCGGTGCGGCGGCAAAATATTCGTCTCTGCACATGGCGTCGAGCAGGGATGGCACAGGCTGGCTGGCGGCCGCCCACATACCGTTTTCATCGTAATCCTTGCCATGATGGCGCTTGATCCACAGATCCATCAGCACATTGCCCGGTCCGGTATCGAAACCGATGACATCGCGGCTTTGCTCTGGGGCTGCTTCAGTACGGGCATGCAACACGCTGATGTTGGCAATGCCGCCGATATTCACCACCACCCGGGTTTGCGTCGGATCGGCGAATACCGCTTGATGGAATGCAGGCACCAGCGGCGCGCCCTGGCCGCCGGCGGCAATGTCGCGGCTGCGAAAGTCGGCGATGACGTCTATCCCCGTCAGTTCGGCCACTAGCGCCGGGTTGTTGGCCTGGCGGGTGAAGCCAAGCTCAGGACGATGGCGGATGGTTTGACCGTGGACGCCGATGGCGCGGATCTGATCCGGCCGCAAGCCGGCATCCGCCAGCAAACGTTCGACGCACGCCGCGTAGTGTGAGCTCAGGGTATTGGCAACCAGCGCTTCACGCTCGATCTCATTCTGGCCGGCAGTTTGCAGCGCCATCAGCTCGGCCCGCAGCGAAGCTGAGAATGGTACGTAGGCCGAGGCCAGAGTAGCCACCGGATGCTGCGCCGGACCGCTGGGAAATGCTGCGATTACGCCGTCGACGCCGTCCAGGCTGGTGCCGGACATCAAGCCGATGAACAAGCCGCTGTGAATCGTTGGAGTGGTTGGAGTAGGCATAATAAAACCGTTGTGAGATCGTCTGATTCTATCAACGACCCAGCAACGGTTCTATATTTATTCGAGCTTCAGCGAGACAGGGATCCGCTGAAGCTTATTTCGACGCCAGTTTGGCGGCTGGGGCCGCTGCGGCAGCCGCCATGTTTTTCGCGGTTGCTACTTCACTGCCGCTCAACAAGTTAAAGCGGTGGGTGATATCGGCTGCAACCGTCTTGAAGCGCTGCAATTCGGCGCCGGCCAGCGGAGTTACGGTAGGCACCGCTACCGACAGCGGATCGCGCGGTACGTCATCGACCCGGAATTCATAGTGCAAATGCGGGCCGGTAGCCCAACCGGTCATGCCGACGTAGCCGATGACATCGCCCTGGCTAACCTTGTTGCCTTTGCGCGAGCTCGGAGCAATCCGGCTCATATGGGCGTATACAGTTGAATACTTGCCATCGTGCTTGATGATGACAACGTTGCCGTAACCGCTTTCGACGCCTGCAAAGTTGATCGTGCCGTCTGCCGTGGCATGGATAGGCGTGCCGGTGGCGGCGGCAAAATCGACGCCGCTATGTTTTTTCCATTTACCCAGGATCGGATGCATCCGCATCGAAAAGCCGGAAGAAATACGGGTAAAGGCGATAGGCGATTTCAGGAAGGCTTTTTTCAACGACTTACCGTCGAAACCGTAGTAGCCGCCTTGGCCATTGCTGGCGGGATCATCAAACCAGACTGCCTGGAACGGTTTGCCGCCATTCACGAATTCGCCGGCGAGGATGCGTCCGGCGCGCAGGAACTGGCCGTTTTGCCAAAATGTTTCGTAAGCGACATTAAAATGATCGCCGCGCTTCAGGTCGGAGGAAAAATTGATGTTGGTGCCGAACATGGCCACGATTTGCGAAGCCACGCTGTCGGGGATATCGGCGGCATCGGTCGCAGCGAACAGCGAGGAGCGGATCACGCCGGTATGCATCTCGATGCGTCGTTCAACAGTGGCTGTTTCTTCGGCAACAGTAAATTTATCGCCGTCGCGCTGGATCACCAGGTTGCGGGGAGTATCTTCACGGCCGTCGACAATCGTCGCGCGCAACATCTGCAGTACGCCGTCGTTGCTGGTTTGTGCCTGCACGGAAGTACCGTTCTTGAGACGCAGCATAGCGCGTGCGCGGCTGTCGGATTTGATGAAGTTGCTAGCCTGATCGTCGTCCACGCCAAGCCGGGTCAGCAAAGCTGCCAGCGTGTCGCCGGCGCGCATTTTGTCCTCGGCAACATAAAGCTGTTGCTGAGCCTCAAGTTTTGCAATTTGCTCACCAAGGCTGGGCAATTCCAGTTCTGCTGAAATCGCCTTGACCGAGACTTCGTCCGGATCTGTTGACACCGGAGCAACGCCAGCCGCGCCAAAGGCAAGCAGCGTCAGCACTACGGCGGAAGCGGTGACAACACGGGTTTTAGGCGTGGAATCAGCAAAAGACGCATAGACTCGGACGGGTATCTGCGTGAAAAACGGCTTGATACTGGACCGCAAGTTAATGAATTTATCTTTAAGAGACATGCAATACGTTAAAATTTGCCGTTTGCTACCGATTCTTGTGTTGTTGTTTGATTGAACGACTTGCGGCGGGATTAAAAGGATCATGGATTATAACGTAGCCTATATTGGACGGCTGTAGGAATAATCTGATTTCTGGTAACCCTTTGTAATTGCTCTATATTTCCTCTCGTTACAGCCGTTCCGTGCAGGCACAAGCGCAATTTTTTAGATTTCATTTTCGCTGGATTTTTATTCCCTTATTCCCTATATGGCTCACGATTCTCAAAATACGTCACCGAAGGCAGCCGCTGCTGTTGAAAACACTCCACTGGTTCTGTCGGACCGGACCCGGGAAGCACTGGCGATCACCAAGCGCGGCGTCGACGAACTGCTGATCGAGAGTGACTTTGCGCGCAAGCTGCAGCGCTCCGAACAAAGTGGCAAGCCACTGCGTATCAAATTGGGCCTGGATCCGACCGCGCCGGATTTGCACCTCGGCCATACGGTGGTGCTGAACAAGATGCGGCAACTGCAGGATCTGGGACACAACGTGATTTTCCTGATCGGCGACTTCACTTCCATGATCGGCGATCCGTCCGGACGCAATGTGACGCGGCCGCCGCTGACCCGCGAGCAGATCGAAGAAAACGCCAAGACTTATTTTGCCCAAGCCAGCCTGGTGCTAGATCCGGCCCGTACCGAAATCCGCTACAACTCGGAATGGTCGGACAAGCTCGGCGCGCGCGGCATGATTCAGCTGTCGGCTAAATATACGGTGGCGCGGATCCTGGAGCGCGAAGATTTCACCAAGCGTTTCAAGGCCGGCACCCCGATTTCAGTACACGAGCTGCTGTATCCGCTGATGCAGGGCTACGATTCGGTGGCGTTGGAGTCAGATCTGGAACTGGGCGGCACCGATCAGAAATTCAATCTGCTGGTCGGTCGCGAGCTGCAGAAGGATTACGGCCAGGAGCCGCAATGTATCCTGACCATGCCTTTGCTGGAAGGCCTGGACGGCGTCGAGAAGATGTCGAAATCGAAGGGTAACTACATCGGTATCACGGAACCGGCCAACACCATGTTTGCCAAGGTGATGAGCATTTCCGATGTCATGATGTGGCGTTATTACGAGTTGTTGTCGTTCAAGTCGCTGGCGCAGATCGCCGGCTACAAGGCGCAAGTCGAAGGCGGGCAGAATCCACGTGATATCAAGGTTGCGCTGGCGCAAGAAATCGTGGCGCGCTTCCACAACCAGCAGGCGGCGGAAGATGCCTTGAGTGACTTCAACAATCGCGCCAAGGGTGGCATTCCGGACGATATTCCGGAACTGAGCCTGAGCGGCGCGCCGCTGGGTATCGGCCAGTTGCTGAAGCAAGCCAACCTGTGCCCGTCCACCTCGGAAGCACTGCGCATGGTGGAGCAGGGCGGTGTGCGGATCGACGGTGCCGTGGTCAGCGACAAAGGCTTGAAAGTTGAAGCGGCTACCTTCGTGATACAAGTCGGCAAGCGCAAGTTTGCCCGGGTCACCCTGAGCGCATGATCGGGCTGTTGCAGCGAGTCAGCCATGCCAGCGTAGTGGTGGATGGCGCAACGGTCGGCGCCATCGATGGCGGCTTGCTGGTACTGCTGTGCGCTGAACGCGGAGACCGCGAAAAAGAAGCGGATGCGCTGCTGGCCAAGTTGCTGGCTTACCGGGTGTTTGCCGACGACGCCGGCAAGATGAACCGCAGCCTGAGCGACATTGGCGGCGGCTTGCTGCTGGTGCCGCAATTTACGCTGGCGGCGGACACGCAATCAGGTACGCGCCCCTCGTTCACACCGGCGGCGACGCCGGAAGAAGGCCGCCGTCTGTTCGATTATTTCGCAGGGCAAGCTGCCAGCCGGCACGCCCAGGTGGCTACCGGCCGCTTTGGCGCCGACATGAAAGTGTCCTTGACCAATGACGGTCCGGTGACTTTCTGGTTGCAGGTAAAACCGCCGGCGCCTAAAACATAAGTCTGTTTTGCTGTAGCCTGATAACTTTACCGATGGGAGCTTGACCATGAAACTCTGGAGCCATTCATTCAACGACGGTGCCTATATCCCCGGCGAATTCGCTTTCGCAGTGGTGAATCCCGAGACTCACATCACGTTGTCAGCCAACCACAACCCGCATCTGGGCTGGGGCGAACCGCCGGCCGGCACACAATCGCTGGCGCTGATTTGCCATGATCCCGATGTGCCGTCGCGCGGCGACGATGTCAACCAGGAAGGCAAGATCGTGCCGGCCGATCTGCCGCGCGTCGATTTCTTTCATTGGGTGCTGGTCGACCTGCCACCGCATGCCGCCTCGATCGAAGCCGGGAGTTTCAGCGACAGGGTCACCTCCCATGGCAAGCCAGGTCCTGACATCTATGGCAGTCCGATTGCCGGCGCGCGTCATGGCTTGAATGACTACACCGGCTGGTTTGCCGGCGATGCAGCGATGAGCGGCGACTATTTCGGCTACGACGGCCCATGCCCGCCATGGAATGACGAGGTCGTGCATCGTTATATTTTTACTTTGTACGCATTGGATATCGGGCGTCTGCCGGTTGATGGCAAATTCACCGGACCGCAAGTGCTGGCAGCTATGCGCGGCCACATTCTGGCGGAAGAATCTATCGTCACCATTTACACTTTGAATCCCGCTTTGTAAGCATTGGCAGGCTTTGCAGAAAACTTATGTCGACTACTGAAATATTACTGATACGCCACGGCGAAACCGACTGGAATCTGGAGCGCCGTTTGCAAGGCCATCTGGACATCCAGCTCAATCCTGTCGGCCAGCGACAGGCCGAGGCACTGGCTGCCAGCCTGGATGGCGTCGCGCTGGATGCGATTTTCTGCAGCGACCTGCAGCGCGCGCAGCAAACCGCTGCGCCATTGGCTGCGGCGCGCAGTATGAAACTGCAGCTCGCAGCCGGATTGCGTGAACGTTGTTACGGCGCGCTGGAAGGTTTGCGTTACCCGGAAGCAGCCGAACGCTTTCCTGAGGCCTACGCGGCGTTGAAGGGACGCGATATCGATGTGCGTTATCCCGCTGGCAAGCATGTGGCGGAAACCATGCGCGAATTCTCCGCGCGCGTTGTCGCGACTTTGACGGCTTTGCTCGATGTGCGCAATTTGTCAGGTTCTGGCGATGCGCGGCGGATTGCAATCGTGACGCATGGCGGCGTACTCGATTGCATTTACCGTTTTGCGCACAAACTGCCGCTGGACCAGCCGCGCAGTTGCGATATTTTTAATGCCAGCATCAATCGCCTGAGATGGAACCCTGAGTGGCCGCAGCCGCTGCGGGTGGATGCATGGGCAGATGTGGCGCATCTGGAGACTTTGTCGCTGGATGAAATTGATCAATGACCGCGCATTAAGCCAAGTAATAAGTTGAGCAATAAATCGGGTAATAAGCCGATCAACAAAATGTTTGTTGCCAAGCGGAAATTATTGTGCTCATGCTTATGTTGGTGCTCAACTGCAAGATCAAATAATCGCTATTAATCTGTCTAAGCATCTGCAAAAACTGTTGCGATAAAAGCAGTGTGCTTGTGCTAATCTTGCTGATAAGAATTAAAACAACAGCGGGACTGCAAGCATGAAACTCAATCTCTTTCCCTCCTGGGCTCAGCGTGCCGCTGACCCTGAGCCATTGGTCGAAGGGACCACGGGGAAATCGGCCACGACCATGCCCTTGGCTGGCCCGTCACTGAATGACGAGCAGCTGGCGCTGGTTGGCGTGCTGCATCAACTGTTGCAAACCTTACCTCAAGCCTATAGCGGCCGCGAAAGCGTAAAGCGCCTGTGCCAAATGATTTTGCCTGCCAGCCCGCATATCCGGCTGGTATGGGTGGGATTTTGCCAGGACGACTCGGACGCCACGATCAGGCCGGCAGCGATTGTCGGCAAGGCGCTGGGCGAGTCTGATCAATGGCAGTTATCCAAGGATTGTTTTGATTACGCGGCGCCGTTTACCCAGGTTGCGGATTGGGATGCTGGCCACGACAGTGATTTCCACGCGCTGTTTGCGCCATGGCAATCGCACCCGGAGCGCTGTTCTGTCAAGGCCGCGCTAGCCATACCGCTGCGCTCGGAAAAGGCTCGCATGCACGGCATGATGGTGTTTTATGCGGATAGCCAGGATTATTTTTCAGAAACCGGGTTTGCTTCGTTTCAGGCGTTTGGCCATGTTTGCGAAGTGATCTGGAAGCAATCCAATTTGTCGCATTTGCTCACCCGCCAGGCGCAGCTCGATTCGCTGACCGGCTTGCTGACACGGCGCCGTATCGTGCATGTCTACGAAGAGGCGGTAGCCGCTACCGCCACGACTGCGGCTGAGGAGGCGTCGCCTTTGTCGATCCTGTATTGCCAACTGGACGATTTCCACAAGATCAACGATCTGTATGGCTGGGCGGTAGCCGACAATATCCTGGCGGCGTTTGCCAAAGATACCGGCGCACAGTTGCGCAAGACAGATAGCGGCGGGCGCTGGAACGCCACCGAATTCCTGTACGTGTTGCCGGCCACCGATACGGTAGATGCGGACAACCTGGCAGAGACGTTTCTCGCCCATTTCAAGAATCATCCGGTGAATATTGAAAACTGGTCGATCCGGCTCGCTTTATCGATAGGGGTTGCCACTTATGGCGCGGACGGCCGCGGACTGGACGAGTTGATTCATTACGCCATCCAGCATCTGCGCAGCTCCAATACCTTGTCCGAAGACGAACTTTGATATGTGCAAAAACCCGCGTGTGGTGGCAATCGGGATAAAATGACGCCTTTCCCCTTGTGATTTTATCCTGAGCTAGCGACGACGCCGTGAATATTGGCCCTTATTTCCTTCGTAACAATGTCTTTGTGGCACCTATGGCAGGTGTCACGGACAGACCGTTCCGGCAGCTTTGCAAAGAGCTGGGCGCCGGCTATGCGGTGTCGGAAATGGCCGCCTCCAATCCGCGTCTGTGGCAGACCGAGAAAACCTCACGCCGCATCAATCACGATGGCGAGATGGAGCCGCGCGCGGTGCAGATCGCCGGCGCCGATCCGCAGATGCTGGCCGAGTGCGCAAAATACAACGTCGATCACGGTGCGCAAATCATCGATATCAACATGGGATGCCCGGTCAAGAAAGTCTGCAACAGCTGGTGCGGTTCTGCTTTGTTGCAAGATGAGCAATTGGTGGCAAAAATTCTGGAAACGGTAGTTAACGCGGTCGACGTGCCGGTGACGCTGAAATTCCGCACCGGTTGGGACCGCTTGAATAAAAACGCTTTGAATATTGCCCGGCTGGCAGAAGCTAGCGGCATTGCCATGTTGACTCTGCATGGACGTACCCGGGCCGACGGTTATAGCGGCGACGCGGAATACCAGACTATTGCCGCAGTCAAGGCCGCAGTGTCGATCCCGGTGGTCGCCAACGGCGATATCACAACCCCGGAAAAAGCGCGGCAGGTGCTGGCGTTCACCAAGGCTGACGCCATCATGGTGGGCCGTGCAGCGCAAGGCCGGCCATGGATTTTCCGCGAGATCGAACATTATTTGCGTACCGGCGACTATTTGCCGGCGCCGCTGGTGACGGAAGTACAACACCTGATGGATGAACATCTGCGTGCGCACTATGGATTTTATGGGGATTACTTGGGGGTGCGTACCGCCCGCAAGCATATCGGCTGGTACGTGCGCGATTTGCCTGGTGGAGAGGTATTTCGGCAACGCATGAACCTGCTGGAAGATTGCGGCCAGCAACTGGCCGCAGTAAATAGCTTCTTCGAATCGCAGTTTGCGTTTGGGGAGCGGTTACAATACGGGGTGGCCGAGCAGATGCTGGCGGCCTGAATCAGATTAACAAAAAAAGGCTTGCCACGATTGCATCAGCTAGCTGTTGAAACGCCGCTGACGGAATTACGCAGGTCCTAAAAAAAAAGAACAGTAAAACGAATGAGCAAAGAAAGTATCCAAGACGTCGTCAAGCAAAGCCTGGAAAAATATTTCAAGGATCTTGGCGAACAACCGCCGTCGAACGTCTACGACATGGTGATTTCCACGGTTGAAAAACCGGTTTTGGAAGCTGTGATCGCGCGCGCCGAAGGTAATCAGTCGCATGCGGCTGAAATGTTGGGCATTAATCGCAATACCCTGCGCAAGAAATTGCAGCAGCATGGTCTTTTGTAAATTTGTAAAAACCGTAGGGACAGTTCCGGTACGCAGTTTCCATAATTAACTGAGCGACGCCGCATCAGCAGGCAACAGAATCAACATGCTGGCGGCAGGTTGCGGTTCCCTTCCAGGGATGCAGCGCTTTCCTCGACATGCGGTATTTGTCTGTTTCCTTTATCCGTTTCCCTTCCTGTCATTCACTTCCAGAGTTTTCATCATGATTAAACAAGCCCTCATTTCCGTATCCGATAAAACCGGGATACTTGATTTTGCAAAAGAATTGTCGGCGCTGGGCGTGAATATCCTGTCGACGGGCGGCACCGCAAAACTGCTGGCTGACAACGGCATCAAGGTGACCGAAGTGGCGGATTACACCGGTTTCCCGGAAATGCTCGACGGCCGTGTCAAGACCTTGCATCCGAAAGTACATGGCGGTATCCTGGCGCGCCGTGATTTCCCCGAGCATATGGCGGCGTTGGAGCAACATCAGATTCCGATGATCGACATGGTGGTCGTCAATCTCTACCCGTTCCAGCAAACCATCGCCAAGGAGCAGTGCTCGCTGGAGGACGCGATCGAGAATATCGATATCGGCGGTCCGGCAATGTTGCGCTCGTCAGCCAAGAATCATAAAGATGTGATCGTGCTGTGCGATCCGAGCGATTACGCCGGCGTGCTGGCTGAGCTGAAGGCGAATCAGGGTGAAGTCGGTTACGGCGCCAAATTTGCGCTGGCCAAGAAGGTGTTTGCGCATACCGCCCAATATGATGGCGCGATAACCAATTACTTCACTTCGCTGGGCGAAGACAAGCAACACGAAACCCGCAGCGCCTATCCGGCGACATTGAACCTGCATTTCGAAAAAGTACAGGAAATGCGTTACGGTGAGAATCCGCACCAGTCGGCAGCGTTTTACCGCGATACCCGGCATGTCGAAGGCGCTCTGGCCAACTACAAGCAGCTACAAGGCAAAGAGCTGTCGTACAACAATATTGCCGACGCTGATGCAGCGTGGGAATGCGTCAAGACTTTCAACGAAACCGCTTGCGTCATCATCAAGCATGCCAACCCTTGCGGCGTCGCCATCGGCAATAATCCGCTGGAAGCGTATAGCAAAGCCTTGCAAACCGATCCGACTTCAGCGTTTGGCGGCATCATCGCCTTTAATCAAGAGCTCGACGGCAATGCCGCCGAAGCGGTTGCCAAGCAATTCGTCGAAGTGATCATCGCACCATCTTTCACTGAACAAGCCAAGCAGGTTTTTGCCGCCAAGCAGAATGTGCGCTTGCTGGAAATTCCGCTGGACCATGACATCAATCAGTATGATTTCAAGCGCGTCGGCGGTGGTTTGCTGGTGCAATCGCCGGATGCGCGCAATGTCGCCCTGAGCGAGCTGAAAGTGGTCAGCAAGAAGCAGCCGACCCAACAGCAATTGCAGGATCTGATGTTTGCCTGGCGCGTCGCCAAGTTCGTCAAGTCCAACGCTATCGTGTTTTGCGGCAATGGCATGACGCTGGGTGTCGGCGCCGGCCAGATGAGCCGTGTGGATTCTGCCCGCATCGCCTCGATCAAGGCGCAAAACGCCGGTTTGTCGCTGGTTGGTTCGGCGGTGGCTTCGGATGCGTTTTTCCCGTTCCGCGACGGTCTGGATGTGGTGGTCAATGCCGGCGCTACTTGCGTAGTGCAGCCGGGCGGCTCAATGCGCGACCAGGAAGTAATCGATGCAGCCGATGAGCATGGCGTCGTCATGCTGCTAACCGGTACTCGTCACTTCCGTCACTAAGTAGCAACGACCGGCGCTTCGTGCTTGCCACGGCGAAGCGCTTCGGTCATCGTTTGGTTATATGAAAATCCTCGGTATCGACCCCGGTCTGCGGACCACCGGTTTTGGCATCATCGACAAGCAGGGCAACAAGCTCAGCTACGTTGCCTCGGGCACCATCAAGACCCCGGACGCGGATTTGCCGCAACGCCTCAAGGTGATTCTGGCCAGCGTGTCCGAAGTCATCCGCACCTATGCACCGGATTGCTCGGCGATCGAAAAAGTCTTCGTCAACGTTAACCCCCAATCGACGCTGTTGCTCGGGCAAGCTCGTGGCGCAGCGATTTGTGCGTTAGTGAGCGCAGATTTGCCGGTCGCCGAATATACCGCTCTGCAGATCAAACAAGCGGTCGCCGGCCATGGCAAGGCGCAAAAGCAGCAGGTGCAAGATATGGTGCAGCGGTTGTTGCAGTTACCCGGGCTGCCGGGCACCGATGCGGCCGACGCGCTGGCGGTCGCGATTTGTCATGCGCACAGCGGCGATACGCTGGCGCATCTGAGTGCGCTGGCGCCGGATCTGGCCAAGAAGGGTTTGCGGGTACGCGGTGGCCGGCTGATCGGATAATTGAAGCGTAGCTTGATTCGATGCGCTTCTGCTCTCGCTTCCGCTCCCGATTTCAGTGCATTATTCAGGATTGTTTTCTATTGTTACAGTAAGAATTAATACTATTTCGTCATCTGCAGCAGGTTATTCCGCATTATCAAGCCGCCTACTCCCTGCTTTATCTGTGATTTGTCTCATTTTGTTGATCCGAAGACTTTTCCAATTGTGAATCTTTGTTTCAGTAAAGTCGTGACAAACACATGTGTATATCTAAGAGCTGACATTTACAACTGCTGCTAAGTCCTTCATTTATTTAGTAATTCAATGTAAGAACATTCTCGGCGCATCATTAAATACCGGCGCTAAGTCATTGACTTTACTCGGATATTTTGTAATTGCCTGTTGCTAAATGGCTTGACCTAGAATAGTGCATCCTCTAAAGTGGGTGGAAGTGTGGAAAAGTGTTTTTTTGTGGGGCAATTTACTTGCTTGCAAAGACAATTTTCCAAGGTCAAATTAAGGAGCGTGTGCGGTGTTTCAAGGTGCGTCAGCATTAAATCTCGATGCAAAAGGACGGATGGCAGTGCCATCCAAGCATCGTGACGCGCTCACCGTTCAGTGTGAGGGGCGGTTGACGCTCACCAAGCACCCGCATGGCTGCCTGTTGTTATTTCCGCGCCCGACCTGGGAGAGCCATCGCGAGCAAATCGCGGCATGGCCGATGTCGGCGCGTGCCTGGCAGCGCATTTTCCTTGGCAACGCCTCCGATGTCGAGCTCGATTCCGCTGGCCGGATTCTGGTGGCGCCGGAGCTGCGCTCGGCGGTCGGCTTGACGCGCGAAGTCATGTTGCTAGGCATGGGAAGCCATTTCGAGATTTGGGATGCAGCCAAGCTGGCTGAAAGCGAGTCGCAAGCAGTTGCGGCTGGCATGCCCGAAGTGTTAAGCAATTTTTCGTTCTGACGGGCCGGCCATGAGTGAACCAGTGGTGCCCGAGTTCCAGCACCGCACCGTGTTATTGGATGAGGCGGTCGATGCGTTGGCGATTGTCGGTACGCGTGCGGATGGCATTTACGTTGACGGTACTTTCGGTCGTGGCGGGCATAGCCGCAAGATCTTGCAGAGCCTGGGGCCGCGCGGTCGCCTGATCGCCTTCGACAAGGATCCGCAGGCCATCGCCACCGCAAGTACGATCGCCGATCCGCGTTTCGAGATTGTGCACGACAGCTTCGCGACGATGGCGCAGGCGTTGCAGGAAAGAGGAATTCAACAAGTTGACGGCGTGCTGCTTGATCTGGGCATCTCGTCACCGCAGGTGGATGATGCCAGCCGGGGTTTCAGCTTTCGTGCTGACGGCCCGCTCGACATGCGCATGGATACGACGCGTGGCATGTCGGCAGCAGCATGGTTGGCAATAGCAGATGAACAAACAATCGGAAAGGTGGTACGTGATTATGGGGAAGAACGGTTTGCTGTTCAGATTGCAAAGGCGATTGTTGCTAGCCGGACAATCGAGCCCATCACTGGCACACGACAGCTTGCCAAGATCGTGGCAAACGCCGTCAAGACCCGTGAGAAAGGTAAAGACCCGGCCACCCGTACCTTTCAGGCTATTCGGATTTTCATCAATCAAGAGCTTGAAGAACTCGAGATAGTACTGGATCAGGCATTTCGGCAGATGGCCCAGCAAGGGAGATTAGTCGTGATCAGCTTTCATTCGCTGGAAGACCGGATCGTCAAGCAGTTCATGGCTTCCAAAGCCAGGCTGCCGCAGCCCGACCGTCGCCTGCCGATTCGTGCCGTCGATCTGCCGCAGCCGGAGTTGAAACTGGTGGCGAGGGTCAAGCCATCGGACGCTGAAGTCGCTGAAAATCCGCGCGC
Organism: Collimonas sp. OK307; assembly: GCF_900113705.1. Classification (GTDB taxonomy): domain Bacteria; phylum Pseudomonadota; class Gammaproteobacteria; order Burkholderiales; family Burkholderiaceae_D; genus Collimonas. Next base: position 36,448 of record NZ_FOQI01000009.1, read on the forward strand.
GCGTTCTGCCATCATGCGGGTCGGCGAGCGTCTGGCCGCTGCCGGAACTTCTACTGCCACCGGAGGCCAGGCATGAGCGGGCGCCTCAATTTCGTCCTCGCCTTGGCCCTGGTGCTGTGCGCATTGGCGCTGGTTAATTCACAATACCAGGCGCGTCAGCTATTCATCGAACTGGAACGGGCCGCTAGCCAGTCACGCCAGCTGGATATCGAGTGGGCGCAATTGCAGCTCGATCAGTCGACGCTGGGCAAGAACGCCAGGATTGAAGCCAGCGCTACGCGTGACTTGAACATGGTGCCGCTGACTGCCGCCCGTACCCAATATCTGACGGTGGGGGAAAAATGACGCGCAATCCCCCGCGCAGTTCACACACAGGACGGATTGCCGCTGGCAAAGGCGTGCCGTTTTCCGCCAGTCCGATGCTGAAAGTCAAGCTGCCGGTATGGCGCTCGCGGGTGGTGCTGTTCGCCATGTTCGCGGCCTTCCTGGCGCTGATCGTGCGGGCGCTGTGGTTGCAAGGGATCTCCACCGATTTTCTGCAAAAGCAGGGCGCTTCGCGCTATGCGCGTACGCTGGAGTTGCCGGCCACGCGCGGCAAGATTACCGATCGCAACGGCCAGGTGCTGGCGTCGTCGGTGCCGGTCAAGGCAATCTGGGCGATTCCTGACGACGTGCAGGCTGCACCGCCAGAGAAGTTGCAAGCCTTGGCAAAACTGCTCGACATGAGCTACGCCGAATTGAGCAAGAAACTCGACTCCGACCGCAATTTTGTCTACCTCAAGCGCCAGGTCGAGCAAGACATTTCCGACAAGATCATCAAGCTCGGCATCGAGGGTATCGAAACCCGCAAGGAATATAAGCGTTTCTATCCGGAAGGCGAGGTGGCGGCGCACGTGGTCGGGTTCACCAATGTGGAAGATGCCGGCCAGGACGGCATGGAACTGTCACAGCAGAAAACCCTGGCCGGCACCACTGGCAGCCGCCGCGTGATCAAAGATCGGCTCGGGCGCATTGTCGAGGATATCGAGGCGGTCAAGGAACCGCATGACGGCAAGGACCTGGTGTTGTCGATCGACAGCAAGATCCAGTACATCGCTTTCACCCAGTTGAAGGAAGCGGTGGAGCGAACCAAGGCCAAGGCCGGCGGTATCGTCGTGGTTGATGCGCGGACCGGTGAGGTGCTGGCATTGGCAAATCTGCCCAGCTATAACCCGAACGACCGCTCGGTGCTGACCGGCGCACAGCTGCGCAATCGGGTGATGACCGATACCTTCGAGCCTGGCTCAACCTTGAAACCGTTCACCGTTGCGCTCGCGCTCGACACCAATCGGGTCCAGGCGACTACGACTTTTCAGGTGCCGGACAAAATGACCATTGGCACTGCGACCGTAGGCGATTCCCATCCGCATCCGGTGTGGACCATGAGCGTCGCCCAGATTATCCAGAAGTCATCGAATATCGGCACCGCCAAGATAGCGCTGCAGATGCCGGCTGAAGAAATGTGGGAGATGTTCACTACCGTCGGTCTTGGACAGCAACCGAAATTCGGCTTCCCTGGCGCCGTCGCCGGTCGTGTGCGCCCTTTCAAATCATGGCGGCCGATTGAGCAGGCGACCATGAGCTACGGTCATGGTATCTCGGTATCCCTGATCCAGATGGCCCATGCCTATACGATTTTTGCGCGCAACGGCGACCTGATCCCGCTGTCATTCCAGAAAGTCACCGAGCCTCCAGTCGGCCAGCGAGTGGTTTCGGAAAAGACCGCGCTGACCATGCGCGCGATGCTGGAGCGCGTCACCGCGCCAGGCGGCACCGCGCCGAAAGCACAAGTCCCCGGCTATCGGGTAGGTGGAAAAACCGGTACCGCCTATAAGATTGAAGGCGGTAAATATGTCAAAAAATACATTGCCGATTTCGTCGGCTTCGCACCGGCTTCCGATCCGCGCCTGATTATTGCGGTCATGGTTGACGAGCCGTCTGTCGGTTCGCACTTCGGTGGTGACGTCGCGGCGCCGGTGTTCGCAACGGTTGCCGCTAACGCCTTGCGGGCACTGAACGTGCCGCCGGATTCCAGCGTCACCGACATCATCATCCCGACCGACGGTCCGCAGGAGGGCTTGTGATGAAATCCACGGCAAAGCAATTACAAGACATCCAGCAGTGGCTCAGCAGCGTTACCTCGGCTGGCGCTGAACTGGTGTCGGACTCACGCAAGGTAAAGACCGGCGACGTGTTTTTTGCTTATCCAGGCGATGCAGCGGACGGTCGCGCCTATATTGCGCAAGCGCTGAAAAACGGTGCAGTCGCGGTGCTGTACGAGAGTGAAAAATTTACCTGGGATGCCGCATGGAACGGGAGCATTCCCCATCGCGCGGTAAGCGGACTCAAGCAGCTTAGCGGCCAGATCGCCCATACTTATTACCGGCAAGCAGACAAAGACATGCTGGTGGTTGCCGTTACCGGCACCAATGGCAAGACATCGTGCACCCAATGGCTGGGGCACGCGCTGTCGCACCTGGGCCAGACTACCGGTGTTATCGGAACTCTGGGCACGGGAATATATAGCCATGGCCAGCGCGGTGAATTCGAAGAAACCGGCAATACCACGCCAGATGCAATGTTATTGCAACATGCGCTGAGCGAGATGCGTCAACAAGGTGTAGCAGCTCTGGCGATTGAAGCATCTTCGATCGGTCTGGAACAAGGGCGCATGAGCGGCATGCATGTCGACATTGCCTTGTTCACCAATTTCACGCGCGATCATCTGGATTACCACGGTGACGAACAGCATTACGAAGCCGCAAAACGCATATTGTTCGATTGGCCGGGATTGCAACAAGCCGTGATCAATCTCGACGATGCCATGGGCTTGCGCCTGGTGAGTCATTTGGCGCAAAAGCAACCAGCCGTTCCGGTGATCGGCTATACCTGCGAGGCGCTGACAGCGCCCGTTGGCGTTTCGGTGTTGCGCGCTTCGGCGATCCGCACCAACGCAAACGGCACCGCATTCCACCTCGATTCACCGTTCGGCTCGGCCCATGTCAAGACGCAGCTGGTAGGGCAATTCAATGTCAGCAATGCACTTGGCATTCTAGGCGTGTTGCTGGCCAGGGGTGTTGCCTGGGATGTCGCGGTGCACGCGATTGAACTGTTGGTTGCCGTGCCGGGTCGAATGCAGCAGTTCGGCGGGCATGATGCGCCGCTGATAGTTATCGATTATGCACATACGCCTGATGCGCTGGAAAAAACCTTGAATACCCTTCGCCAAGTCACGCAGCAACGCAACGGCGAATTGTGGTGCGTATTCGGTTGCGGCGGCGATCGCGATCCTGGCAAGCGGCCGCAGATGGGTGCTATCGCAGAACTTGCAGATCACGTCATCGTCACCAGCGACAATCCCCGCAACGAGGAACCGGGCGTCATCATCAGTCAGATTCTGGCCGGGATGAAAGCGCCGCAGGCCGCGCAGGCGCTGGAAGATCGCGCTGCCGCGATTCTGTGGGCGGTGCGGCACGCGGGCAAGGCAGATGTGGTCTTGCTGGCAGGTAAAGGTCATGAAACATATCAAGAAATAAAGGGAAAGAAATTGCCGTTTTTAGATGCCGACCATACCGCGCTGGCGCTTGCCGCACGGGCCACGATGAAAGGCGGCCACGCATGAACACCTCATTGCAGCAATTGCAATCGTGGCTGGGATTACCTGTCGTTGGCGCTGGCAGCCAGGTCGCGGTGAATGGTCTGTCCACGGATAGCCGCGCGGTGACGCCAGGTTCGCTGTTTGTCGCATTGCGTGGCGAGCGTTTCGACGCTCACGATTTTCTCGATCAGGTAGTTGCTCAAGGCGCTGCAGCGGTAGTGGTGGAACGCGCGCCAGCAACACTTACTGTACCGGCATTGCTGGTGGATGACACTCGGATTGCGCTTGGCACGATCGGGCAACGCTGGCGGCAGCAATTTACGCTGCCGTTGATTGCCGTCACCGGCAGTAACGGCAAGACCACTGTAAAAGAAATGATTGCCGCGATCCTGGTCGCGGCTTTTGGTATTGATAAATCGCTGGCGACGCGCGGCAATTTCAATAACGAAATTGGCGTTCCACTGACCTTGCTGCGGCTTGAGGCCGGTCATCAGGCCGCCGTGATTGAGCTGGGCATGAACCATCCCGGTGAAATTGCGCTGCTCACGGCGCTTGCCGAACCGACAGTGGCGCTGGTCAACAATGCACAGCGCGAGCATCAGGAGTTCATGGCGAGCGTAGCGGCGGTTGCCGAAGAAAACGGCAACGTGATCCGTGGCTTGTCGGCCAGCGGTATTGCCGTGTTCCCGGCAGATGATCCGTATACAGAGTTATGGCGTGGTTATGCCGCCGACAAGGCGGGCAGCATCAGCTTCGGCCTCACACCTGACGCCGATGTCAGCGCCAGTTACACCAAAGCGGCGAATGGTTTCGGCAGCGATTTGACGATCACCGCTGCGACTGCAGCAGGTTTGCAAAAATTTGCCGTGCAGCTGTCCGCCGCCGGTGAGCATAACGTACGCAACGCTCTAGCAGCCATCGCTTGCACCCTGGCGATCGGCATCGACATCGCGGCGATCAAGCGTGGCCTGGAATCGTTCGCACCGGTCAGTGGCCGTCTGCAGCGCAAATTGGCGCAAACCGCCGGTTGTGCCGGCGCGCTGGTGATCGACGACACCTATAACGCCAATCCGGATTCGATGAGGGCGGCAATCGATGTGCTGGCGCAGACCGCCGAGCCACGTTTGCTGGTGCTGGGCGATATGGGCGAAGTCGGCAACGAAGGATGCGAATTCCATCGGGAGATCGGTGCCTACGCCAAGCAACGCGGCATTACCCGCTTATTCACGCTGGGCGACATGGCGGTCGACGCTAGTGTCGCCTTCGGTCCGCAAGCACAACATTTCAACGACATCGCAGCGTTGCTAGCCGCGCTCGATGCCACCATGACACCGGACACCACGGTGCTGATCAAAGGGTCGCGTTTCATGAAAATGGAACGTGCTGTTCAGCATCTGGTCGGTACAAGTTCTGAAGGGGTTCACTAACATGCTGCTATGGCTGGCACAAAATTTCCAGCAGGATTTCAGTTTCCTGCGCGTCTTCAACTTCATCACCTTCCGCGCGGTGTTCGCGACGTTGACGGCGTTGATGATCGGCTTGATCGCGGGGCCTGGCGTGATCCGGATGCTGGCGCGCCTGAAAGTCGGGCAAGCGGTGCGTACCGACGGCCCGCAAACGCATTTGATCAAATCCGGCACGCCGACGATGGGTGGCGTGCTGATCCTGATTGCAATCGGCATTTCGACTTTGCTGTGGAGCGACCTGAGTAACCGTTTCGTCTGGATCGTACTGGTGGTCACGCTGGGTTTCGGCACCATCGGCTGGGTCGACGATTATCGTAAGGTGGTCTACAAGGATCCGAACGGCATGCGTTCGCGCGAGAAGTATTTCTGGCAATCCGTGATTGGCGTGGTGGCGGCGATTTACCTGGCGTTCTCGGTATCGGCGCCGAACAATACCCAGGTTTGGGACTTGTTCGTGGCCTGGGTCGAATCCGGTTTCAGCCTGGATCTGCCGCCGAAGGCCGACCTGATCGTACCGTTTTTCAAGACTGTCAGTTATCCGCTGGGTGTCTGGGGATTCATGGCGTTGACCTATTTCGTCATCGTCGGCACCAGCAACGCCGTCAACCTGACCGATGGCCTGGATGGCCTGGCGATCATGCCGACCGTGATGGTTGGAGCGGCGCTCGGACTATTCGCTTATTTGACCGGTAACGTGACGTTTGCCAAATATCTGCTGATCCCGCATATTCCCGGCGCCGGTGAACTGTTGATTTTCTGCGGCGCGATGGCCGGCGCCGGACTCGCTTTCCTTTGGTACAACGCCTATCCGGCCCAGGTATTCATGGGCGACGTCGGCGCACTGGCTTTGGGCGGCGCACTCGGTACTGTGGCGGTGATCGTGCGCCAGGAAATCGTGCTGTTCATTATGGGTGGTATTTTCGTGGTCGAAACTTTATCGGTCATGTTGCAGGTAATCTACTTCAAGTATACGAAGAAGCGTTTCGGCGTTGGCCGCCGCGTGTTGCTGATGGCGCCGTTGCACCATCACTATGAACAAAAAGGCTGGAAAGAAACGCAGGTCGTGGTGCGTTTCTGGATCATCTCGATGATGCTGGTGTTGTTTGGACTTTCAACGCTGAAGCTCAGGTAGTGTTTAGGAAGAAAGTAAGCGGTAATGGACTATACGGGTAAACATGTTCTGGTATTAGGGCTCGGAGAATCGGGCCTGGCATCCGCATTGTGGCTGGCACATTGCGGTGCGACCGTGCGCGTGGCCGATACGCGCAGTGCGCCGGAACGGCTGCCGTTGTTGCAACAGGCAATCCCGGCAGTGGAATTCATCGCCTCTGGCGAGGGCGGCGGTTTCGCTGCCAGCCTGCTCGATGGCATCGACTTTGTTGTGACCAGCCCGGGCCTGGCGCCGAACCGTGAGCTGAAAGATATCCAGTCCGCGTCGACCGACCGCGACATTCCGGTGTGGGGCGAAATCGAAGTGTTTGCGCAAGCCCTGGCGACATTGCGTGAGAGTCACGCCTATACACCGAAAGTGATTGCCATCACCGGTACCAATGGCAAAACCACTGTCACCAGCCTGACCGGTTTGCTGTGCGAACGCGCCGGCTTGACGGTGCAGGTGGCGGGTAACATCAGCCCGGCTGCGCTGGATGTATTGCGCAGTGCACTGGAGAAAGACGTCTTGCCGCAAGTCTGGGTGCTGGAACTGTCCAGTTTCCAATTGCATGCAACCTGCAACCTGCATGCTGATGCCGCGACCATCCTGAACATCACCCAGGATCACCTGGACTGGCACGGCGACATGGAATCCTATGTGGCCGACAAGGCGCGCATTTTCAGTGCCAATACCGTACGAGTGCTGAATCGTGACGATCCTCTGACGATGCAATTCAAGACTGGTAACAGTATCAGTTTTGGTTTTGACGAGCCGATTGAAGGCGATTGTTTTGGTCTGGTCAGCGATAACGGCATGCAATGGCTGTCGGTAGCTGTGCCAGGCGACGAAGAAGAACGAGTAGAGAAACGGCGCAGCAAGAAAGAACAACTTGCCCTGTTGCCGGTTTCAGTCAAACGCTTGATGCCGGCTGACGCCTTACGGATTCGTGGCCGCCACAATGCGGCCAACGCGCTGGCCGCATTGGCATTGTGCCGCGCGATTGACTTGCCATTTGCGCCATTGCTGCATGGTTTGCGCGAGTACCACGGCGAGCCGCATCGGGTCGAGTTGGTGACGACGATTGGCGGCGTTGAATATTACGACGACAGCAAAGGCACCAATGTTGGCGCCACGGTGGCGGCCTTGAACGGATTGGGGCGCGGTTCCGATGGCGACGGTAATGCCAGCCGGTTGTTGCTGATCGCAGGTGGCGATGGCAAAGGGCAGGACTTCGCACCGCTCGCCGCGCCGCTGGCCGCTTATGGCCGCGCACTGCTGTTGATCGGTCGCGATGGACCTGCAATTCGCGCCGCAGTGGAAAGCCATGCTGCCGGTCTCGACATCATTACCTGCACCACGCTGGAAGAGGCCGTAACGCGCGCTGCCGAGCTGGCGCATCCCGGCGATGCCGTGTTGCTGTCGCCGGCCTGCGCCAGTCTCGACATGTTCCGCAATTACGCCCATCGGGCGCAGGTATTCGTCGATGCGGTACGTGAACTGGCTCTGTCGCGCGGTGAGGTCGGACTATGAAATTCGCCTTTCCATCATTTTCAGCCAAGCCTGCGGCCAGTGCGCCGTCGCGGGCGCGCACGCTCGACAGCCAGAAACCTGGCGTCCAGCGTTCGAAAATGATGGAGTACGACCAGCCGCTGGTATGGGTGGTCGTATTGCTGATGCTGTTCGGGTTGGTGATGGTGTATTCGGCTTCGATCGCACTGCCGGATTCGCCCAAGTATGCGAATTACACGAATGCCCATTTCCTGATTCGGCAGGCGATCTTTATCTGCGTCTCGCTGGTTGCGGGATTGGTGACGTTCCGTATCCCGATTGCGACCTGGCAGCGCTGGGCGCCGTATCTGTTCGTGATTACCCTGATCTTGCTGGCCATGGTGCTGGTGCCCGGATTGGGGCGCGGCGTCAACGGCGCCAAGCGCTGGCTGTCGTTCCGGGTGTTCAATTTGCAACCGTCGGAATTGATGAAGCTGTTCATCGTCTTGTACGCAGCCAACTACACGGTGCGCAAACAGGAAGTGATGCACAAGCTGACCAAAGGGTTCTTGCCGATGACTGCCGCAGTCGGGCTGGTCGGTCTGTTGTTGATGCTGGAACCGGATTTGGGCGCGCTTGGTGTGATCGTTTGCATCGCCATGGGAATTTTGTTTTTGGGCGGGATTAACGGCATCTGGTTCGGCGGCATAGGCGCCATGCTGGCCGGCATGTTTACTTTGGTGATCTGGTTGTCGCCATGGCGGCGCGAGCGGATATTTGCTTATCTGAATCCATGGGCGGAAGAAAATGCCCTAGGCAAGGCTTACCAGTTGTCGCATTCGCTGATTGCATTCGGGCGCGGCGAGTTGTTTGGCGTCGGCTTGGGCGCCAGCGTCGAAAAATTGCACTATCTGCCGGAAGCGCATACCGACTTCTTGCTTGCCGTGATTGGCGAAGAACTGGGATTTGCCGGCGTGCTGGTGGTGGTCATGCTGTTTTACTGGATCATCAAGCGCGCGTTTGAAATCGGCCGCCAGGCGATCGCCATGGATCAGACTTTCGCCGGCCTGACCGCCAAGGGCATCGGCATCTGGATCGGCGTCCAGACTTTCATCAACATGGGCGTCAATCTGGGCTTGCTGCCGACCAAGGGCTTGACCTTGCCGCTGATGAGCTATGGTGGTTCCGGGGTGCTGATCAATTGCATCGGTTTGGCGATCTTGCTGCGTATCGATTACGAGAATCGGGTTCTGATGCGCGGAGGCCGGGCATGAACTCCAGCAAAAACAACGCAAAACGCTTGCTAATCATGGCGGCAGGAACCGGCGGTCACATATTCCCAGGCCTGGCGATTGCCGACACCATGCGCGCGCGCGGCTGGCAAGTGAGTTGGCTAGGCACCACCCATGGCATGGAGTGCGATCTGGTGCCGCAGCATGGCATCGAGATGGACAAGATTACTTTTTCCGGCTTGCGCGGCAAAGGTTTGGCGCATACGTTGGGCGGCGCCTGGCGCATGTTGCTGAGTTTTCCTGCATGCTTCCGTATCCTGGGCCGGCGCCAGGCCGATGTAGTGTTGGGCATGGGCGGTTATGTGACAGTGCCGGGCGGAGCAATGGCGCGTCTGCGCGGCGTGCCGTTGGTGCTGGTGAATGCCGATGCGGCTTTGCTGTTATCGAACAAGACCCTGACGCCGCTGGCGCAACGTGTGTTGTTCGGCTTTCCGGCAGATTTCGGACGTGCGGCGAGCAAAGCACTGGTCACCGGCAATCCGGTACGCAAGGAAATCCTGGCGTTGCCGTTGCCGGCAGAACGTTATAGCGGCCGCATCGGCCCGTTGCGTCTGCTGGTGGTGGGCGGCAGCCTGGGCGCCAAGGCGCTCAACGATTGTTTGCCGGCAGCCCTGGCTTTGATACCGGCCGATTTGCGGCCAAGCGTCACGCATCAATCCGGCAAACAGCATATCGATGCCTTGCGTAGCGCCTACGCAGCGGCGGGTGTAACGGCAGAGGTCGTGGCGTTTATCGACGATATGCCGCGCCGTTATGCCGATGCCGATCTGGTGATTTGCCGGGCCGGGGCGATCACGGTGTCGGAACTGACCGCAGCCGGCGTCGCCAGCGTACTGGTGCCGCTGGTGGCATCGACCACTTCGCACCAGCGTGACAATGCACGCTGGATGGCGACACAGAAAGCGGCGATTCATTTACCGCAAACCGACTTAAGCAAAGAGCGCCTGGCCGCGTTGTTGACGCGGATCTCGCGTCAGGACTGCCAAACGATGGCGCAGGCAGCATATGAAAACGGCCGGCGCGATGCCAATCAGGCGATCGCGCAGGTTCTTGAAGAATTAGCAGGTGACGTATGAAACATAAAGTTAAGAATATCCATTTTGTAGGTATCGGCGGCAGCGGCATGAGCGGCATCGCAGAGGTGCTGTTGAATCTCGGTTATACGATCTCTGGCTCCGATCTCGGCAGCAATGCGGCTACCCGGCGATTGGTAAGCCTGGGCGCCAAAATCAGCAAAGGTCATGCGGCGGCAAATATCGACCAGGCACATGCGATTGTCACTTCGACAGCGGTGCAAGCGGATAACCCGGAAGTAGTTGCTGCGCGTGAAAAGCATATTCCCATCGTGCCACGCGCAGTCATGCTGGCAGAGTTGATGCGCCTCAAGCGCGGCATCGCGATTGCCGGGACGCACGGCAAGACCACCACCACCAGCCTGGTGGCGAGTGTGCTGGCGCAAGGCGGCCTGGATCCGACTTTTGTGATCGGCGGCCGCCTCACCAGTGCCGGTGCTAACGCCAAACTGGGTTCCGGCGACTTTATCGTGGCCGAAGCCGATGAATCGGACGCTTCGTTCCTGAATCTGTCGCCAGTGATTGAGGTCATCACCAATATCGATGCGGATCATATGGATACCTATGATCACGATTTCAACAAACTGAAGCAGGCCTTTGTCGAATTTACCCAGCGCCTGCCATTTTATGGCGTGGCGGTGTTGTGCATGGATGATGCCAATGTGCGCGAAATCATGCCGCAGATTTCCAAGCTGATTACTACCTACGGATTCCATGAAGATGCTGATGTGCGCGCGATCGATGCCAAGGCAGTGGGTGGCCACATGCAATTCACGGTGATTCAAAAAGGTTTTGCGGCAATGCCGATCAGCCTGAATCAGCCGGGCATGCACAATGTCCAGAACGCTTGCGCGGCGATTGCGATTGCGCGCGAGCTTGGCGTCGCAGACACAGCGATTCAGCAAGCGCTGACAGAATTTAACGGCGTTGGCCGCCGCTTCACGCGCTACGGCGAGATCAAACTACAGGATGCCGCAGGCAAGCCAAACGGTGAATTCGCGCTGGTCGACGATTACGGCCATCATCCGGTAGAAACCGCGGCGACGATTTCCGCAGCGCGCGGCGCCTATCCGGGACGCCGTCTGGTGCTGGTATTCCAGCCGCATCGTTACACCCGTACCCGCGATCTGTTTGAAGATTTTGTAAAAGTACTGTCGACGGTTGACGTGCTGGTGCTGGCGGAGGTGTATGCCGCCGGCGAAGCGCCGATCGTGGCGGCCGATGGTCGCGCTCTGGCGCACGCCTTGCGGGTTGCCGGCATGGCCGAGCTGGTATTTGTAGAAGACATCAACGATATGCCGGCGTCGATTCTGAACATCGCGCGCGACGGCGACGTCGTGATGACCATGGGGGCAGGCTCGATTAGCGGAGTACCTGGCAAGTTGGCGCAACTGATAGAGCAATAGGCAAGAGTAAAGACATGAGCAAAAAAATGACAGGTCATCAATTCGGAAAAGTCGGCGTGCTGTTCGGCGGGCGTTCGGCCGAGCGCGAAGTCTCCATCATGTCTGGAACAGGCGTGTTGCAGGCCTTGAAAAGCCGTGGCATCGACGCCCATCTGTTTGATTCGGGCGAGCGTAGCCTGGCGGAACTGGCGGCGGAAAAATTTGATTGCGTCTTTATCGCCTTACACGGCCGCTATGGCGAAGACGGTACGATGCAAGGCGCGCTGGAACAGCTCGGCATCCCGTACACCGGTCCGGGCGTGATGGCATCTGCGATTGCGATGGACAAGGTCATGACCAAGCGTGTCTGGCAAAGCATGGCATTGCCGACACCGCGTTTTATCGTCCTGGATGCCCATAGCGCCACTCGCGAAGAATTGCGTCAGGTGCCGGATGTGCTGGGTTTGCCGCTGATGCTGAAAGCGCCGCATGAGGGATCGACCATCGGCATCAGCAAGGTCGCCGGTTATTCCGACATGAACGAAGGTTTTGCGTTATGCGCCAAATTCGATGAAGTGGTGCTGGCTGAAGAGTTCATCGCCGGACGCGAGTTGACGGTGCCGGTGTTGGGGGCCGGGCGTAATGCCCGCGCCTTGCCTGTCGTCGAGATTCGCGCGCCTGATGGCAATTACGATTATCAGCATAAATATTTTACCGACGACACCAAATATCTGTGCCCGGCGCCGTTGGACGAGGCCTTGACCCAGCGCATACAGTCGCTGGCGGTGCAGGCATTCAATGCTCTCGGATGCGAAGGCTGGGCTCGGGTCGATTTCATGTTGCGCTCATCGGATAACGAACCGTTCCTGCTGGAGATAAACACTTCGCCAGGGATGACCGGCCATTCGCTGGTGCCGATCGCGGCCAAGGCGAACGGTGTCAGTTACGAAGATTTGTGCGTCGAAATACTGAAATCGGCCTCGCTTGATTTGAAGCCGTCGAAAGACTGGAAGCCGGATTGATCCCGGTTCAGAAAGAAAGTTGAATATTTTTAAGAATTAACTAACGATCCAAGCGATAAAGTCGATAACCATGTGGCAAGACATCAAAATGTTGAACGCGGTCTCCGGCGCCTTGCTGGGACTGGCTGCGCTCGCATTGCTGGCGTCTGGCGTCTGGTGGCTGGCGCAGCGGCCAATGTTTACACTGAAGACGATTCGGATTGAAGCTGCCGGGCAGAGTGAACTGCGGCGCGTCAATCCATTGATCATCCGGGCCAGCGCACTACCTCGCATCAAGGGTAATTTTTTTACCGCCAACCTGGACACGGTGCGTACCGCTTTTGAATCGGTGCCATGGGTGCGCAAGGCAGCGGTGCAACGTGAATGGCCGAACACGCTGATCGTGACGATCGAAGAGCATCAGCCGCTGGCGACCTGGGACGATGACGGCCGCCTGCTGTCTGTGTATGGCGATTTGTTTACCGCCAACCTGGACGAAGCGGAAGAAGACGGCGAGTTGTTGCGCATGTCCGGCCCGAAAGGCAGCGAGAAAGATGTAACGGCGCGCCTGGCCGATTTCCGCTCATGGTTTGCGCCGCTGAAGCTGAACCCGGTGGGAGTGGAGTTGTCGACGCGTTATGCATGGACCGTGAAACTGGATAACGGCATGACGGTAGAGCTGGGGCGAGAGCAGAACAAGAACACGCTGAAAGACCGCGTGGCACGACTGGTGCAGATCTATCCGCAACTGCTGTCGCGTTTGCAGAACCGGATTGAAAGTGTAGATATGCGGTATCCGAATGGCTTGGCGCTGAAGGCGAGCGGCATGTCGGGCGGATTGGGAAGCAAGAAAAAATAAGCGAAACACTATGACAAAAGACGCAAAAAATTTGATCGTCGGTCTCGACATCGGTACCTCCAAAGTGGTTGCCGTGGTTGCCGAGGTATTGTCCGACGGGCGCCATGAAGTCATCGGCCTGGGCCAGGCTGAATCCAAGGGGCTGAAAAAAGGCGTGGTGGTAAATATCGAAGCCACCGTCGAGTCTATCCAGCGCGCGTTGGAAGAAGCGGAACTGATGGCCGACTGCAAGATCCGCAATGTCTACACCGGGATCGCAGGCAGCCATATCCGCAGCTTCAATTCCAGCGGCATGGTGGCGATCAAGGACAAGGAAGTCAGCGCAGCCGATGTCTCGCGCGTTATAGAAACGGCCAAGGCCGTCAATATTCCTACCGACCAGCAATTGCTGCATACCGTGCCGCAGGAATTTATTGTCGATAGCCAGGAAGATGTACGTGAACCAATCGGCATGAGCGGCATCCGACTGGAAGTGAAAGTGCACATCGTCACCGGCGCGGTATCGGCGGTACAGAACATCGTCAAGTGCATCCGGCGCTGTGGACTGGAAGTGTCGGACCTGACCTTGCAGCCGCTGGCATCGGCAGATGCGGTACTTACATCTGACGAGAAAGAGCTGGGTGTGGTGCTGGTTGATATCGGTGGCGGGACTACCGACGTTGCAGTGTTCACGGAAGGCGCGATCCGGCATACCGCGGTGATTCCGATTGCCGGCGACCAGATTACCAACGACATTGCGATGGCACTGCGTACGCCGACCAATGAAGCAGAGGAAATCAAGCTGCGTTACGGCGTGGCCAAACAGATTCTGGCCGATCCGGGCGAAACGCTGGAAGTGCCTGGCCTGGGCGATCGCAATCCACGCACCTTGTCGCGTCAGGCTTTGGCGGCAGTGATCGAACCGCGCGTCGAAGAGTTGTTTGCGTTGGTGCACCAGGTGGTGCGCGAGTCTGGATATGAAGAGGTGTTGTCGAGCGGTGTGGTGTTGACCGGCGGCTCGGCAATGATGCCCGGCATGATCGAACTGGCGGAGGATATTTTCCTCAAGCCTGCGCGCCTGGGCACGCCGGAGTATCACGGCCAGTTGGCTGACGTCGTCCGCAGCCCGCGTTATTCGACTGTGTTGGGTTTGTTGCTGGAAGCGAAAAAGCAGTACCTGCGTGGCTACATCGTGACACGTCAGGAAGGTTCGGCGAAGGCAATCTGGCAGCGCATGAAGGAATGGTTCCTGGGTAATTTTTAATACGCTTTTCAATATATTTGTTTAGTACGGTTTTTAATACGAGATTTGTTTTTAACGTTGTTTGTGCAACACGCAGTTGTCAGTTGCTAGGCCTCACACAGCGTGATGCCTATTGACTGAATGCTGCATCTTTATGAGGAAATATCATGGAAATCGATATGCTTGACAATGCAACTTTGGGCACCGTGATTAAAGTCGTCGGCGTCGGTGGCGCCGGCGGTAATGCGGTCCAACATATGATCAACAAGGGTGTGTCCGGCGTGGAGTTCATTGCCGCTAACACTGATGCACAGGCGCTCAAGCAATCGAAGGCGCATAACGTGATCCAGATCGGCGAGACCGGCCTGGGTGCCGGTATGAAGCCGTCGGTTGGCCGCCAGCTGGCCGAAGAATCGCGTAGCCGCATCGAAGATGCACTGCGCGGTGCGCACATGGTGTTCATCGCCGCAGGCATGGGCGGCGGCACCGGCACCGGTGCTGCACCGGTGGTGGCGCAGATCGCCAAGGAGCAAGGCGCGCTGACGGTGGCGGTGGTGTCGAAGCCGTTCTCCTACGAAGGCCAGAAGTGCATGGATATCGCCGATGAAGGTCTGGAAGCATTGTCCCAGCATGTCGATTCGCTGATCATCATTCTCAACGAAAAGCTCGAAGAGATTTATGAAGACGACAGCATGATGGAGTGGCTGCAACACGCCGACGACGTACTCAACAATGCCGTTGCCGGGATCGCCGAAATCATCAACGTGCCTGGTCATATCAACGTCGACTTCAATGACGTCAAGACCATCATGGGTGAACAAGGCAAGGCAATGATGGGTACTGCTACTGCGCACGGTGTAGATCGCGCGCGTCTGGCAGCGGAGCAGGCCGTCGCCTCGCCGTTGTTGGATGGCATCGATTTGTCCGGCGCCCGCGGGGTGTTGGTCAACGTGACTGCCAGCCGCAGCCTGAAGGGTAAGGAAATCAAGGAAGTGATGGCAACCGTGCGTGCTTTTGCGGCGCCGGATGCATCGATTGCCCAAGGGATTGCCTACGACGAAACCATGGGCGACGATATCCGCGTCACCGTGGTGGCAACCGGCCTGGGCCGTGCACGCAAGTCGGTGCAACTGGTGCAAGCGCCAATGATGCGTACCGGTACCCACAACGAGCCGATGATGCATGGCCAGGCTTCGGTGGGACATGGCAGCTCTTCGTTCGAAGGCATGAAGGCGCCGGCAGTATGGCGTCGCGAATCGGCTTCCGACACGGTGCGGGCTTTGGAAAAGAACGGTATGGAAACCTACGACATCCCGGCTTTCTTGCGCAAGCAGGCCGATTAAATCCAGGTTGTTCTGACGGGCGCTGATGGCGGGCAATGGCAAATTCGAATACCCGCTATCAGCGTCAGCGTTCTGCATGAATTTGCGGAACAAGGCATACTGCGGGTTCCACGCCGCGTCGAAAGGCGCGGCGTTTTCTTTTGTGGGATCCACAGACATTCGACGTTTCTGAAATGTGGCAAAGCGGTTCTATTTACCGTTGTGCCGAGAGTTTCAGGGGCGCCATCAATTACCTAGACAAGGACTACATCATGACTATCAAGATCGGCGATCGCCTGCCAGAAGGCAAATTAGCAGAATTCATCGAAACCGAAACCGAAGGTTGCGCACTTGGACCGAATACGTTCAATGTCAGCGATCTGGTCAAAGGCAAGAAAATCGCTTTGTTCGCGGTACCTGGCGCTTTCACGCCGACTTGTTCCGCCAAGCATCTGCCAGGCTATATCCAGCACGCAGCGGAATTCAAGGCCAAGGGCGTAGATGAGATCTGGGCGATTTCGGTCAATGACGCGTTCGTCATGGGCGCCTGGGGCCGTGATCAGAAAGCCACCGGCATCGTGCGTTTGCTGGCCGACGGCAATGCCGATTTCGTCAAGGCGCTGGGTCTGGACGCCGATTTCGGCAAGTTCGGCATGGGCGTGCGTTCGCAGCGTTTCTCGGCGCTGATCGACGACGGCGTGGTCACGCAGCTGAACGTTGAGCAAGGTGGCAAGTTTGAAGTGTCCAATGCGGAAACCCTGCTGGCGCAACTGGCTTAAACGGCCGACAGGCTCCTAGATCGGCTGTAGGCAAGGCGGCGCTGGCCTGAGGGCTGGCGCCGCTTTTTAATTGTACGGACAGAAACATGAAGCCGTGTTTTTTACCCCACAGTAGCTACACATCGTTACAGAATAATTATCAGTCAGATTTATAATGTCATCATGTTGAAACAACGTACCATCAAGAAAATTGTCAAAACGACAGGCATTGGCGTCCACTCCGGCACCAAGGTCGAGCTGACCCTGCGTCCGGCAGCCGTGGACACCGGGATCATTTTCCGTCGTGTCGATATCGACCCGGCCGTCGACTTCCCGGCGAAAGCAACCGAAGTCGGCGATACGCGCATGGCCTCGGTGCTGGTCAAGGATGGAGTGCGGGTATCGACCATCGAGCATTTGATGTCTGCCTGCTCCGGGCTTGGCATTGATAATCTGTATGTCGACGTGACTGCCGAAGAAATTCCCATCATGGACGGCTCGGCATCGTCGTTCGTGTTCTTGCTACAGCAGGCCGGACTGGAAGAGCAGAACGCCGCCAAGAAATTCGTCCGCATCAAAAAATCCGTTGAAGTCCGCGAAGGCCAGGGCGACCGCGAAAAATGGGCGCGGCTGGATCCTTGCAATGGTTTCAAGCTCAAGTTCTTTATCGAATTCAATCACCCGGCAGTGGATGGCACCGGCCAGACCGCCGAGGTCGATTTCAGCATCCAGTCGTATGTGAAAGAAATTGCGCGCGCGCGTACCTTCGGCTTTATGCAAGATGTGGAAACCATGCGCGGCCTGGGGCTGGCGCGCGGCGGTTCGCTAGAAAATGCGATCGTCATGGATGAATACCGGATCCTCAACAGCGACGGCTTGCGCTACGAAAACGAGTTCGTTCGCCACAAGATCCTGGACGCCATCGGTGACCTGTACCTGATCGGCCATCCGCTGCTGGCCAGTTACACTGCCCACAAGTCCGGCCACGGATTGAATAACCAGTTGTTGCGCGCTTTATTGGCTCAGCCGGATGCGTATGATGTGGTCAGCTTCGATGAGCTAGCCGAAGCGCCGGGCGCCTACCAACGCCAGGTCGGGCAAGAGTGGGCGTTGAATTGAGTTTTTACTAAGTGTTTGTGTATAATGTCATTTTCGCAATATAGCGTTATTCTTTGCCTGTAGCGATTCGATGATTTATTTCTTCTCGCTATAGCGTCTGACCATCGCTGCGATAGCATTTTTCAGTGCTTCGTTTGCAGCTGATGGCTCCAGTTCCTCCATCAACGAAGAGAATGCCGAAACCGCTTTGGATGAAAGCAGGGCTTGCTTGACAGCAGGCGCTTTCATTAGATTTTGGCTTACTTGCACTTTGATTCGGATTGCATTAATCTGCCAATTTCCTGCTAGCAATTGGCTTTGCAAGCGTGGCAGTTGCTGCTTCAATTTGCTTGCAAGTGCGGCGTTGGGCGCGGATAGTACCAGTTGCCCGGCTTCGCATTGCAATACTTCGCAGGTACTGAACATGGCAGGCAATTCGGCGGCAATTTGCTTTTGCAGCGCCGCCATGCGTGTGACAGCGGGCAGCAATGCCGCCATCTTGTCATTTCCCCGTAAAAAATCGGTAGCGGCTTTTTGAGTCTGAGGCCTGGAACTCGTTGTCGCTGGCCGGTAAGAAGAAGGTGAGAGTCTACGCATGATGGTGAAACCTTATCACACCTGTGACCCGCTAAGGGCGTCACCGGAGCTGCAATGCAGGTAATTCTGTTGCACCCGCGTTTTAATCGCGCAAAATCCATCACTTTAGGCGCCAGGCACATCTCATTGATGATCGCCGCTTTTCTATTGGCGGTATTGCTGGCGACTGGATTGTTATATTTCCTCACGGCCCGCTACGCGATCGGTTTACCGTTTGCCGGCAAGGCTGCCAGCAGCTCTGCGGCCGGACTGCAGGATAAAGACAAATACCTGAAAGAAAACCTGGCGGCGATGGCCATCAAACTGGGTGAAATGCAGGCGCAGTTGATGCGCCTGGATGCGCTGGGCGAGCGGGTCCAGGGTTTAGCGGGCGTCAAGCCGGAAGAGTTCAATTTCAAGGAGGCGCCCGGCCGCGGCGGCGCCGAATCCAGCAACCTGGACGACAGGCGCTCTCACGACATGAGCATGAGCGAGTTCCAGCAGGCGCTGGACGCGATGTCGCGCGATGTCGGTTACCGTGCCGATTATCTGAACGTGGTTGAAACCGTGCTGATGAGTGACCGCATCAAATCCAAGCTGTTGCCAACCAACCAGCCGGTTAACGTTAACTACAATTCATCAAGCTTTGGCTGGCGGCTCGATCCGTTTACCGGTCGCAGTGCATTTCATGAAGGGCTGGATTTTCCAGCATCGGTCGGCACCTCTATTGTCGCTGCTGCTGCGGGGGTGGTGATTGCTGCCGAATATCACCCGCAATACGGCAACATGCTCGATATCGACCACGGCAACGACATCATCACCCGCTATGCGCATGCGTCGAGACTGTTCGTCAAAGTGGGCGACATTGTGCAACGCGGCCAGCATATTGCCGATATCGGCACTACCGGGCGTTCCACCGGGCCGCATTTGCATTTCGAGGTACGAATAAAAGGCGTGGCGCAGGATCCACGCAAGTTTCTGAATGCCGGCACCGATCTGGCAAAGGCGGCAATATTGGCAGGAAAGTAAGGATGTTGTTGTAATGCAAGCAGTATTGTCAGGAAGCAGTGTCAATGCGACAGCCAATACGGCACAATTTGCGCAACTTGCTATTGTTTCCTGGCGCATAACCCCAATGTGTCGGGGACTGCATGATAAAATTCTCCGATTATTTATTTAGCCACAGCCCGGTTTCGTGTCCATTCACAAGATGCCACGGAATGCCGCCGGCGCTTTTTTTAGAATCCAAGCATGTCATTACTGACCCAGATTTTCGGTAGCCGCAACCAGCGCCTGCTCAAACAATATAAAAAAGTCGTCCGACAAATTAATGCACTTGAACCGGCATTCGAAAAACTGTCCGATGCGGAGTTGCAGGCTAAAACGCCGGAGCTGAAGCAGCGCATTGCGGGCGGCGAGAAGCTCGACGCTTTGTTGCCGGAAGCATTTGCGGTTTGCCGCGAAGCCGGCAAACGGGTCTTGAAAATGCGCCACTTCGATGTCCAGCTGATCGGCGGCATGGTATTGCATTACGGAAAAATTGCCGAAATGGGCACCGGCGAAGGCAAGACGCTGATGGCAACCTTGCCAGCGTACCTGAATGCACTGACCGGCAAGGGCGTGCACGTGGTGACCGTCAATGACTACCTGGCGCAGCGCGATGCGGAGTGGATGGGGCGCCTGTATGGCTGGCTCGGCCTGACTACCGGCGTCAACCTGTCGTCGGTTGAGCACGATGCCAAGCAAGTTGCTTATTCGGCCGACATTACCTACGGCACCAACAACGAATTCGGTTTCGACTATCTGCGCGACAACATGGTGTACGACGCCACTGACCGCGTGCAGCGTGCCTTGAATTTCGCTATCGTCGATGAAGTCGACTCGATCCTGATCGACGAAGCGCGTACCCCGCTGATCATTTCCGGCCAGGCTGAAAATCATACCGATCTGTATTACAAGATCAATGAAGTGCCGCCGATGCTGATCCAGCAAATCGGTGAAGAAACACCGGACGGCAAGGGCAAGGTTGAAGTACCTGGTGACTATACCAAGGATGAAAAAGCGCATCAGGTCCTGCTGACGGAAGCCGGCCACGAAAAGGCTGAGCAGATCCTTACCAACATGGGCTTGCTGGCAGAGGGCGCGTCGCTGTACGACGCTGCTAACATCAGCCTGATCCATCACCTTTACGCTGCGCTGCGTGCCCACTCCCTGTACTTCAAGGATCAGCACTACGTGGTCCAAAATGGCGAAATCGTCATTGTCGATGAATTCACCGGCCGCATGATGACTGGCCGTCGCTGGTCGGATGGTTTGCACCAGGCGGTTGAAGCCAAGGAAGGCGTCAAGATCCAGAACGAAAATCAGACCCTGGCCTCGATCACCTTCCAGAATTACTTCCGCATGTACGGCAAGCTGGCCGGCATGACCGGTACCGCCGATACCGAAGCGTACGAATTCCAGGAAATCTACGGTCTGGAAACGGTGGTAATCCCGCAAAACCGCCCGAATCAGCGTAAGGACCGGCAGGATCAGGTCTACAAGACTTCGCAAGAAAAATACATGGCAATGCTGAAGGATATTCAGGATTGCTACGAGCGTGGCCAGCCGGTACTGGTAGGTACCACCTCGATCGAAAATTCGGAATTGCTGTCAGGCATTCTGGAAAAAGCCAAGCTGCCGCACAATGTGCTGAACGCCAAGCAACATGCGCGCGAAGCGGAAATCATTGCACAGGCGGGCCGTCCGCAAGCGATCACCATCGCTACCAACATGGCGGGTCGTGGTACCGACATCGTATTGGGCGGAAACGTCGAGAAACAAATCCAGTTCATCGAAGCCGACGCTGCGCTCAGTGAAACTGAAAAACAACTGCGCTCCGACAAGTTGCGCGATGAATGGCAATCGCTGCATGACCACGTGGTCAATTCGGGCGGCTTGCACATCATCGGTACCGAGCGTCACGAATCGCGCCGGGTGGATAACCAGTTGCGTGGCCGTGCCGCGCGCCAGGGCGATCCGGGTTCCTCGCGTTTCTACCTGTCGCTGGATGACGCTTTGCTGCGCATCTTCGCTGGCGACCGTGTGCGCGCGATCATGGATCGTCTGAAAATGCCGGAAGGCGAGCCGATCGAAGCTGGTATCGTATCGCGCTCGATTGAATCGGCGCAGCGCAAAGTTGAAGCGCGTAACTTCGATATTCGCAAGCAGTTGCTGGAATATGACGATGTCGCCAACGATCAGCGTAAAGTGATCTATCAGCAGCGTAATGAGCTGTTGGAATCGCAAGGCGTTTCCGAGACGGTTGCATCATTGCGCGAAGGCGTCCTGGACGATACTTTCCGTACTTATGTACCGGAAGAATCGCTCGAAGAGCAGTGGAATATTCCTGCGCTGGAAACGGCTTTGGCGAACGACCTGCATCTGGAAGTACCGTTGGGCGAGATGTTGAAGGCGGAGCCGAACCTGACCGACGAAGAACTGCTGGAACGTGTGCTGACGGCGGCTAACACTACCTACGATGCCAAGACTGAAATCGTCGGCAAGGAATCGTTTGCCGGTTTCGAGCGTAGCGTCATGCTGCAAAGCGTCGACAGCCACTGGCGTGAACATCTGGCGGCGCTGGACCATCTGCGCCAGGGGATTCATCTGCGCGGCTACGCACAAAAAAATCCGAAGCAGGAATACAAGCGCGAAGCGTTTGAATTGTTCGGCCAGATGCTGGATCTGATCAAAAATGAAGTGGTCAAGGTGGTGATGACGGTACGCATCGAAAATCGTGAGGAAATTGCTGCAGCAGAAGAAGATATGGCGCAATCCCACGTTGAAAATGTGCATTATCAACACGCTGATTTCGATCCAAGTGCAGCGCCGGAAGCATTGCTGGCGCCAACTGCGCATAGCGATGAGTCACATCAGCAGGGCAGTGCGGTACCGAAAGTCGGCCGTAACGACCCTTGCCCTTGCGGCAGTGGCAAGAAATACAAGCAATGCCATGGTCAACTGATGTAATCAGGAATGATCGGCAGTAAGTAATAGGCAATAGTAAAAGAAGGGCGGGGAAACCCGCCCTTCTTCTTTTGTTACAGCAGATTTACACATGGCCTCGCCTTACCCCTTAAAATACGCGTCTGGACCACCATCTCCGTCTCCTGAGTTGAACGGACCAATACCTCATAATCTGGCAAACCTACGCCACTAACATTTACACCTAGTTAAGGATTCTCATGGCCGTCAATTCCCCTATTCCTGTCGCCGCCGACTTGCTGCCTGTAGCCGGCATCGAACTTGGTCACGCCGAGGCCGGCGTGCGTAAAGCGAATCGCAAGGACTTGCTGGTAATGAAACTGGCGCCGACCGCGACGGTGGCCGGGGTATTCACGCAAAACCGTTTTTGCGCCGCGCCGGTGCAAGTGAGTAAAGCGCATTTGGCCGCCGCCGAGATTTCCGGCGAGCCGATCCGTGCGCTGCTGATCAATACCGGCAACGCCAACGCCGGCACCGGTGAGGCCGGCCTGGCCGCAGCCAATGCCACTTGCGATGCGCTCGCGGAATTGCTGGACTGCCATGCGGCACAGATATTACCGTTCTCGACCGGAGTGATCCTGGAGCCGCTGCCGGTGGAGCGCGTTACCGCTGGTTTGCCACAGGCTATAGGCAACCTGAAGAGCGACAACTGGTTTAATGCCGCCGAGTCCATCATGACTACCGACACCCAGCCGAAAGCTGCTTCGCGCCGCCTGATGATCGCCGGTAAACCGGTAACGCTGTCGGGCATCAGCAAGGGCGCAGGCATGATCAAGCCGAATATGGCGACCATGCTAGGTTTCCTCGCTATCGATGCAAAAGTAGCGCAGCCGGTATTGGAGAAGATGGTGCGGCAGGCTGCTGACCGCTCGTTCAACTGCATCACTATCGACGGCGATACCTCGACCAACGATTCGTTCATGCTGATCGCCACCGGTGCCGGCGAACTGGAAGTCAACAGTGTCGACAGCCCGGAATATGCGGAGCTGGCAGCTGCCGTCACCGATATTTCCCAGCATCTGGCGCAAATGATCATTCGGGATGGCGAGGGCGCCACCAAGTTCATCACGGTTACCGTGGAGCAGGGCCAGGATGTTGCCGAATGCCGCAAGATCGCCTATTCGATCGCTCACTCGCCGCTGGTAAAGACGGCATTCTTTGCTTCCGATCCGAACCTCGGGCGGATTTTGGCGGCGATCGGCTATGCCGGTGTCGACGATCTGGATGTCAGTAATCTGGATCTGTATCTGGATGACGTGCTGGTGGCCAAAAATGGTGGCCGCAATCCCGAATATCAGGAAGCGGACGGTCAGCGTGTAATGAAACAAAGCGAAATTACGGTACGGGTACAACTGGCGCGCGGCGACGCTGCCGCGACCATCTGGACTTGCGATTTATCGCATGACTATGTGTCGATTAACGCAGACTATCGCTCTTGAGGCGCGTGTTTTTCCAAGAGTAGGTGGCACCTTGGCCGGCTGCGGCCAGGGTGCCGGATCCGTTCCGACAAATAATATTCATCCAGTATCGTTTTGCTTTGCGTCAGAATGAGGCAATCATTAACATCTGCCATCAACGCTATCGACCTCCCTCAGCCATGACTCAATTAGATCAATTCCTACTCCGCGCCGAAGCCCTGCTAGGTCGCCTTGAATCCATTCTGCCGCCAGCCAAGGCGGCTCCCGATTGGCAGGCGGCAACAGCTTTTCGCTGGCGCCATCGTGGCGGATCGGCTGGCGGTTATTTGCAAGCGGTTGGCCATATCTCGGATATTGCGCTGGCAGACCTGCACAATATCGAAATACAGAAGCAGCAGATCGACCAGAATACCCGCCAGTTCGTCGATGGCAGGCCCGCGAATAATGTGCTGTTGACTGGTGCCCGCGGCACCGGCAAGTCGTCCTTGATCAAAGCTTGCCTGAATCAGTATGCATCCCAAGGTTTGCGTCTGATAGAGGTAGATAAGGACGATTTGGCGGCATTGCCGGATATAGTCGACCTGGTGGCCGAGCGTCCTGAGCGCTTCATCATTTTTTGCGACGACCTCTCGTTTGAAGAGGGTGAAAGCGGTTACAAGGCGCTCAAAGTGGCGCTCGACGGCAGCATAGCCGCACAGTCGGACAATGTATTGATTTATGCAACTTCCAACCGCCGCCATCTGCTGCCGGAGCGGATGTCCGACAACGCTACTTACAAAACTACCGAGGACGGCGACCTGCATCCGGGTGAAACCGTCGAGGAAAAAATTTCACTTTCAGAGCGCTTTGGGCTGTGGGTATCGTTTTATCCGTTCAAACAAGACGATTACCTGGATATCGTCGGCCATTGGCTGGGCCATTTCGGCTGCACCGCGGAGCAGATCGCCGAAGCGCGTGGCGATGCCTTGCGCTGGGCCCTGCAACGGGCCTCGCGTTCGGGCCGGGTTGCATGGCAATTCGCGCGTGATTACGCCGGCCGGATGACACGATCTTGAGCGCGCCGGTCTCTCCTGATCGGGTGCCGGTGAATGTGGCTGTGGGCATTCTGATGAAGCCTAATGGCGATGTATTGCTGGGGCAGCGGCCGGAAGGCAAGCCGATGGCGGGATATTGGGAGTTTCCGGGTGGGAAGGTAGAGTCGGGCGAGTCGATTTTCGATGCGCTCAAGCGCGAGCTGATGGAAGAGCTGGGGGTTGAAATCGCCTCAGCCGAGCCGTGGTGCGGGATTGAGCATCACTATCCGCATGCGCGGGTGCGGCTGCACTTCTACATTAGTCGTGAATGGCGTGGCGAGCCGCAAAGCCTGGAAGGACAGGCATTCTCCTGGCAAGGCAGCGTAGGCGTGGAGCCTTTGTTGCCGGCTGCGATTCCCTTGATCGAATGGCTGGACGAATTGCGCCGGGAGAGCGCTAACGTTTAATCTATCGGTGATACTGACAATGTTGGCAACTACTGCGGTAGCTTGCCATCATCATCAATCTCATCCGGCGGATTGACTGCAGGGATCGCGTATTTCTCTTCAGCCCAGGCGCCCAGGTCGATCTGCTTACAGCGTTCCGAGCAAAACGGCCGGAACTTGTTAGCTGCAATCCATTCAACTTTTATGCCGCAAGTCGGGCAATCAACGGTAGTAGTCATACAAATCTATCAAAAAACATTCGAAAACAATCGAAAAGCAGTTAAAAATTACAAAGAGTCAGCTCGAACGGCACGTCGCCCTCGTACGCTTTAGGCTTCAAATCGCCACCTTGCCTGGTAAAGCGCACCCACAACATGTATTTGTTGGCCGATATTTCTGGGATGGCGGCGAGCTGCTCATCAATGATCAGGCGTAGCATCTGATAAGACTTCCCTTGCAGCATTTGCTGATAACTACCGTTTTGTGCGTCTATCTTTGCCGAACTTCCGGTTTCTCGCAGTAATCGCAAAACTATGCTGATAGCGTCGAACAAAGGCGCCAACGGTCCAAACCAGCCAATAATGTCAGCGAATCGTTGTTCCGCCGGATGTTGCTGCCAGGCGTAATACGAAGGCAAGTCGAATTCACAGGCACCGCCGGGAATGATGGTGCGGCCGCGGATGCTCATCAACCATTCGTTCTCGCGTATGTGCTGGCCGGTTTTCCCCTGGGTGGCCATGAGCGCGGTGCTGACCCTGTCTATCTCTTGCAAGATGGCGTCCAGCATATCGGGAGCGACGTTCGGATTGGATTTAAAGCCGAGCAGGGTTTGTTTTTGCCGTTCCAGTTCTTGCAGCAAATCCGATTTCAAATCGGCGCGTCCAGCGACCTCCAGCATCTCGAAAATGGTGGAGAGCGCGACATGGTGCTGTAACGGACTTTCCTGTTGTACGAAAAAACCAAATCTTTCGTGCAGGTCTTCCAGCCGCAACAGGGTGCGAATGCGCTCGTTGAAAGGATATTCGTAGACGATCAAAGTGACATCCCTTAAGAATTTGAGCCGGATAAGACATGATTCTGAACGATGCGAACAGAAATTACAAATGCCCTTCTATTTTTAACATTGAGCGAGAGGTTTTCGCTTGAAAAATAGAGTTTTAATACGCGGCTTTAGTATAAAGCTTTATACCATTATAACGATCTACTCATTGCTTCCTCATCGCATCATACAGCGCATGTAATCGGGCTACCTGCGGCAATAGCGCAGCGGGGTCGCTATTATTGATAATCACATCGTCGGCGGCCTGCAGGCGTTGCTGTCTGGTGGCTTGTGTCGCCATGATGGCTTGTACCTGTGACTGGTTCAGCGCATTGCGTTGCATCACGCGATGTAATTGAACCTGTTCGTCACAATCCACGACAAGTATGCGCTTTACCCGTTGCGTCCAGTTGCCGGACTCAATCAACAGAGGCACGACGAAAATCACATACGCACCTTCAGCATGTTCTGCCGCGCTGGCGGTTTCGGCCCGGATCAATGGATGCAAAATCGATTCCAGGCGCTGTTTTGCCGACGCATCAGAAAATACATGGGCACGCATTTTGGCTCTGTCCATGGCGCCGCTGGCGTCGATGAAGGCGCTGCCGAACTCGGCAATGATCGGCGCGATGGCGATGCCATTCGCAGCGGTCAGCTGATGGGCGATGACATCGGTGTCGATAACGGCGGCGCCGCGTTCGGCAAACATGTTGGCAACGGTGGTTTTGCCGCTGCCGATACCGCCGGTCAGGCCGACAGTGAATCTGTCAGTAGTTGGCGCTAGCTTGTCGTCATTCGCCGCATCGTGCTGGTTCATACGATGTTAGGTAGTAAAACCGAAATAAGTTTCCAGAATTGTCCGGCCATAAAACAAGGCGAGCAAGCCGGCGGCAGCCAGATAGGGGCCGAAAGGGATCGGTTTGTCGCGTCCGTGGTGGGTAAAAACGATGAGGGCAATGCCGACTGCAGCGCCTACCAATGATGAAAACAGGATAATGATGGGGAGCGTTTTCCAACCCAGCCAGGCGCCAAGCGCGGCCAGCAACTTGAAGTCGCCGTATCCCATGCCCTCTTTACCGGTCAGCAGTTTGAACGCCCAGTAAATCGCCCACAGGCTCAGATAGCCGGCAGCAGCGCCAATCACCGCGTCCTGCAACGGCACGAACAGGCCGGACAGGTTAAGCAGCAGGCCGATCCATAACAAAGGCAGAGTCAGGTCGTCTGGCAGCAACTGCGTATCAGCATCGATAAATGTCATCGCGATCAGCAGATAGACAAACACCAAGGTCGCCAGGCCGACCCAACCGCTGCCGAAGTGCCAGATCAGCAGCGCCGACAGGCCGCCGGTCAATGCTTCGACCAGCGGATAGCGAATCGAGATTGGCGTTTTGCAGCCGGCGCATTTGCCACGTAACGCCAGGTAACTCAGTACCGGCACATTCTCCAGCGCGCCGATCTGACGTTTGCATTGCGGGCAGGCCGAACGCGGCACTACCAGGTTGTAACGCTCGGTATGCGGCAGCGGTTTGCCGCTTTCGTGGGCGACATAATTGTCCGATTCACGCTGCATCATGATCGGCAATCTATGAATCACTACATTCAGAAAACTGCCGATCAACAATCCAAAAACAGCTGCCAGTGCGGTGGGAAGCAGGCTTCCCGCCGCCAGGAAAAAAATACCATCTTGCATCAGACCACCGAACCCAGTTTGAAAATTGGCAGATACATGGCGATCACCAGGCCACCGATCAGTACGCCAAGGATGACCATGATCAGCGGTTCCATCAGGCTGGACAAGGATGCTACCGCATCGTCGACTTCGGCTTCATAAAAATCGGCAACTTTACCCAGCATGTTATCCAGCGAGCCGGACTCTTCGCCGATCGAGACCATCTGCGTCACCATGTTCGGGAACACATTGGCATTTTCCATGGCGGTCGTCAAACTGGTGCCGGTGCTGACTTCGCTTTGGATTTTCTTGGTTGCATCGAGATAAACCGCGTTGCCGGATGCGCCGCCTACTGAGTCTAGCGACTCGACCAATGGCACGCCGGCGGCAAACATGGTTGCCAGTGTGCGGGTCCAGCGTGCAATGGTGGCTTTACGTATCACCGAACCGAAAATCGGCGCTTTTAGCAGCAGTTGGTCCATGAAGCGCTGTACTTTTAGCGAGCGTCTCCAGGATTGGAAGAACAGGTACAGGCCGGCAAATATGGTAGGGAAGATGATGTACCAGTTAGACACCATGAAATCCGAGATTGCCATTACGAACAGGGTCGGTGCCGGTAAGTCGGCGCCGAAGCTGGAGAATACTTGTTTGAACGCCGGTACTACCCAGATCATGATGACTGCGGTGACAATAAAGGCCACCGCCAGGATAGAGACCGGATAAAACATGGCTGATTTGATCTTGCCTTTGATGGCAAGGGTTTTTTCTTTATAGATTGCCAGCCGTTCCAGCAAATCTTCAAGAATACCGGCTTGCTCGCCAGCGCCGACCAGATTGCAGAAAAGCGGGTCGAAATAAAGTGGAAACTTGCGAAATGCCTGACTCAGGCTGGTACCGGTTTCAACATCACCCCGAATATCATTGACCAGTTTCGATACTGACGGATTGGCGTGACCCTTGGCGACGATATCGAAAGACTGCAGCAGCGGAACGCCCGCCTTCATCATGGTAGCCAGTTGGCGCGTAAACAGGGAAATATCCTTGTCGGAAATTTTCTTCCCGCTACGGAAGGTCTTCTTTTTAACTTTGGTGACCAGGATTCCCTGGCGGCGCATGGTGACGTTGACCACGGTCTCGCTGCCTGCGCGCAATTCACCTCGAATTACCTTGCCCTTTTTATCTTTGCCCTCCCAAAGATACACCCACTCCTTGACCTGACGTGAGCTTGCGACGCTGCGTGCAGCAGTTGCCATGAACTATTCCCCTAATTAGATATTGGTGCAGCCAAGCACTTCTTCGAGGCTGGTCAGCCCTTGTTTAACTTTTACTAATCCCGACAACCGCAAGGTTTTGACACCTTCACGCATCGCCTGTGCTTCGATTTCCAGCGCCGTACCGTGCGCCAGGATAATGCGTTCTATTTCTTCTGTAATCGGCATGATTTGATAGATACCGACGCGTCCCTTGTAACCGGTGCCGTTGCAGCGCTCGCAGCCAACCGCCTTGTAAGGCATCCAGGTACCGTCGATGTCATCTTCGGTGAATCCGGCTTCGAGCAAGGCTTCTTCCTGTACAGTAATCGGCTGTTTGCAACTGCACAGGCGACGCGCCAGCCGTTGCGCCGTGATCAGGATCACCGACGAGGCGATATTGAACGCGGGCACACCCATATTCATCAAGCGGGTCAGGGTCGATGGCGCATCGTTGGTATGCAGCGTGGAAAACACCATGTGACCGGTTTGCGCTGCTTTGATCGATATGTCGGCAGTTTCCAGGTCGCGGATTTCACCCACCATGATGATGTCGGGATCCTGCCGCAGGAAAGCTTTCAGCGCCACCGGAAAAGTCAGGCCGGCGCGGTCGTTGATATTGACCTGATTGACCCCCGGCAAATTGATTTCGGCAGGGTCTTCAGCGGTGGAGATGTTGATGCCTGGCTGGTTCAGGATGTTCAGGCAGGTATACAGCGATACGGTTTTACCGGAACCGGTCGGGCCGGTCACCAGCACCATCCCGTACGGACGCTGAATGGCGTCCATCAAAATGGCTTTTTGATCCGGATCGTAACCCAGCGCGTCAATCCCCATCTGGGCCTGGCTCGGATCCAGGATACGCATTACGACTTTTTCGCCGAACAGGGTCGGCAATGTGCTGACCCGGAAATCGATCGCGCGGGTTTTGGAAACGATCAGGCGCATGCGGCCGTCTTGCGGCACCCGCTTTTCGGAAATATCCAGCTTGGAGATGACCTTGATGCGGGATACCAGTTTGTCCTTGATCGACAGCGGCGGCTGCGCCATGTCGCGCAATACGCCATCGACCCGGAAACGGATGCGGTAGAATTTTTCGAAAGGCTCGAAGTGCAAGTCGGATGCACCTTGGTTGATGGCGTCGGTCAGGATCTTTTGCAAGAAACGGACTACCGGCGCATCGTCAATATCCGTGGCTGCCGCGTCCGCCACAGCTGCCGCGTCTTCTTCGACGAAATTGATCTCCTGCTCGTCGCCCACCATCTCATTCAGGCTTTGCTCGGCCGATTTGGCTAGTTTCTGAATATGCTTGAGCAGGATCGGATGCTCGACGATGATAGGTTCAACCGTCAGCTCGGTTTGAAACTTGATCTGGTCCAGCGCCTGGACATTGGTCGGGTCTGACAGTGCAACGTAGATTTTGTTACCGCGTTTCGCCAGCGCCAGCACCGTATGGCTTTCCATCAGTTTGGCGTCGATGGCTTTTTCCGGCAGCGTGCTCAAATTGAGCACGCTCAGGTCCAGCTGCGGATAGCCAAAGGTCTCGGCGCAAAACAGGGCGAGCGAACGCGCATCAAGATGGCCGCTTTCCAGCAAGGCGGCAATAAACGGTGTTTGGCTGTCACTCGATTTCTTGTGCAGCGACTCGATCTGTGGCGCCGAAAGACGTCCGGCTTGCAGCAACGCGCGCGCCAATCCTGATATCGGATTGGTGGAACTGGAATTCGGAAATACTGCTGCCATAAGGGGGTCAATACCAAAAGATGTGCCGAACCATTCGAACCGACCAATGATGCCCTACGGGAAACTCACTTGTAAAGGATTTGTGAAGAAATGTGTCGTAAAAGTTGCCGTTGGGCAGTGTTTTTAGTGTTCTTGTAGTTTATTCGGTCGCATCAATTTGGCAACCTTGATCGCCTGGTTTTGCACTTGTACGATTTCTATGATGCATCCGGCAATTTTCAGGCTGACGTTATTGTCGGGAATGTCCTGTAGCCATTCCAGTAACAGGCCGTTTAAGGTCTTGGGACCATCGAGCGGGAAATTCAAACCAAGGCGTTTGTTGATATCCCGCAGGGTAGTTGCACCCTCGAGCAGGCATTGGCCTTGCGGATTCCAGGAAAAACTGTCGGCGCGCGCGGCGCCCGGCTTGGAGGTGGTGAATTCGCCAATCATTTCTTCAATGATGTCTTCCAGGGTCACCAGTCCCTGTACTTCGCCATACTCGTCGACGATGATGCCCAGGCGCTCGTGGTTTTCCTGGAAATATTGCAGCTGCGTGAAAACGTCGGTGTCTTCCGGCACGAAGTATGGCGTGGTGAGCAGCTGGCGAAAATGTTCGACCGTCAGTTCTTCTTCCTGATTCAACAATGCCATTGCCTTGCGCACATGCAAAATACCGACGATCTGGTTGATTTCGCCTTCATATACCGGCAATTTGTTGTGATAGCAAGTGGTTAACTGGTGTTTGATATCGTCCACCGAAGCGGACAAATTCAACGCTTCAACTTGCGCCCTAGGCGTCATGACATCTTCCACCGAGATTTTTTCCAGGTCGAACAAATTAAGCAAAATGCTCTTGTGTTTTTGCGGCATGAAATTGCCGCCTTCCAGCACGATGGAGCGCAGCTCTTCCGGCGACACTCGCTGTTCTTGCGCATTTTTGCCGGTTTTGATATGCAGGATCTTCAGGATCGCCGATACGAACAGATTGACGAACCAGATCAATGGCTTGGCCAGCGCCATCAATGGTTTGAGTATGAAGCTGGTCGGCAAGGCAATGCGCTCGGGATAGGTCGCACCTATGACCTTCGGTGTAATTTCGGCAAATACGATCAGGAGGAAGGCAACCGCCGCAGTGGCGACGGTGATCACTTTCTGGTGATTGCCGAACGTCGTAATGGCAATCGCTGTCACCAGCGCCGTAGCGAGGGCGTTGACCAAAGTATTGACGATCAGGATCAGCGACAGCAGTTTATCGGTGCGTTCGAGCAGCCACAGCGTGGTAGTGGCTGCCTTGCTGCCGCGCTTGGCCAGATGGCGCAGGCGATGCTTGTTGGCGGCCACCAGAGCGGTTTCCGCCATTGCAAAAAAAGCCGACAGGAAGATAAGTACAACTAGTGCAAGAATCTGCACCCATATGGGCACGGCATCCAAAGGGTCACCGTAAGATGAAAGGTTAAAAAGGTTAACCAGCCAATGTGTCGGCTGGTCGGGGTGAGAGGATTCGAACCTCCGGCCTCTACGTCCCGAACGTAGCGCTCTACCAGGCTAAGCTACACCCCGATCTAGCTGTTCAATTCATTGAACAGGTTTTTGGGCTGCCAATCGACAGTCCCCTTGCGGAATTCTCAGTGATTCCGGTCCACAGCGAACACAGATAATTGTAGCAAAGAATCTTTGAACTGACTATTTGGCAACCCCGAGATCGCTGCCGCCGCCCGCTGCGAGGCTTTTTCGGCTTCGCGCCGCGTGTAGTCCAATGCGCCTGAAGTGGTAATGGCTGCCAGGATTTCATTGAAATGCTGCTCGTCGCCATTTTCGATGCAACTGCGCACTAGTTCCCGTTGCTCAGGAGTACCATTTTCCATCAGGTAAATCAGAGGCAAGGTTGGCTTGCCTTCGCGCAGGTCGTCGCCGACATTCTTGCCGATATCGCTGGCGTTGCCGGAATAATCCAGGACGTCGTCGATCAGCTGGAAAGCGGTGCCAAGCGAGCGGCCGTATTCGCCCGCGGCTTCAATTACATCGTCGCCGGCGCCGGCGATCAAGACGCCGAGCTGAGCCGCCGCCTCAAACAACTTGGCGGTCTTGGAGCGAATCACCTGCAGGTAGTTTTCTTCCGAGACATCCGGATTGTGCATGTTCAGCAATTGCAGCACTTCGCCTTCAGCTATAACGTTGGTGGCGTCAGCGACGATCTGCATTACACGCGCATTATCGACCGCTACCATCATCTGAAAGGCGCGTGAATACAGGAAGTCGCCAACCAGCACCGAGGCGGCGTTGCCGAACAGCGCATTGGCGGTCTGGCGTCCGCGCCGTAAGGACGATTCATCGACCACGTCGTCGTGCAACAGGGTGGCGGTGTGAATGAATTCGATCACCGCTGCCAATTCGTGGTGCTTGTCGCCGCTATAGCCGTAAGCCTGAGCCATCAGCAAGACCAGCACCGGGCGCAGGCGTTTACCGCCGGCGCTGATGATGTATTCAGCAATCTGGTTCACCAGCGGCACTTCGGAATGCAATTGCCGGCGAATCACCGCATTGACCGCTTCCATATCGGCCGCGATCGGGGACATCATGAATTGTGAGGATGAAGTGTTGGGAGCGGCTGACAAAATAAAACCTGTTGGAAATCGATTGTGCCGTGATTATACGATGACAGCCGTGATTCGGGCCTGTCGATATCAAATTGGCCCTTGCCTGACTTTACAGCAGCGCTACGGAACGGCTCCGGCCCCGCCTTGGCGTGGAACGAAGCCGTTCGATCGCAGCGATATTGCTATCCCTTCAACTTTGCAAAAGCCGCTGCCATGGCGCCATTTGCCGGTGCTGGTGCTGCCTGCCGTTGCTGCGACATGCGTTTGGCGTCATTGCGGTCTGCACGTTGCTCCGGCTTGGCGCCGGCAACCGGCGCGTTATCGGTCAAGCGCATGGTTAGCGCGATACGCTTGCGCTTTTCGTCGACTTCCAGCACTTTGACTTTCACCACCTGGCCGGCTTTGACGACGCTGTGCGGATCCTTGACGAAGGTATTGGAGAGCGCGGAAATATGCACCAGGCCATCCTGATGCACGCCGATATCGACAAATGCGCCAAACGCCGCCACATTGGTGACTACGCCTTCCAGAATCATGTCAGGCCGCAGATCGCGAATTTCTTCGACGCCATCCTTGAAGGTGGCAGTGGTGAATTCCGGACGCGGATCGCGGCCCGGTTTTTCCAGCTCCTTGAGAATGTCGGCGATGGTCGGCACACCGAATTTGTCATCGGCATATTTGGCCGGGTTGAGCGACGTCAGCAGTTTGCTGTCGCCGATCACGCCCTTGACGTCCTTCTTGATGTCGGCCAGGATTTTTTCCACCAGCGGGTAGGATTCCGGATGGACCGCCGAGCCGTCCAATGGATTGTCGCTATTCATGATGCGCAAGAATCCGGCGGCCTGTTCGAACGTTTTATCGCCCAGGCGCGGCACGTCGCGCAGCGCTGCACGCGAGCCGAACATGCCCTTCATGTCACGATACGTGACGATGCTCTGGGCGACGCTGGCGTTCAGCCCGGAGACACGCGCCAGCAGCGGTGCCGATGCCGTATTGACATCAACCCCGACCGCATTCACGCAATCTTCCACCACCGCATCCAGCGATCGCGCCAGCTGGGTCTGGCCGACGTCATGCTGATACTGGCCGACGCCGATCGATTTCGGATCGATCTTGACCAGTTCCGCCAGCGGATCCTGCAGGCGGCGCGCGATCGACACGGCACCGCGCAACGAGACATCCATGTCCGGCAATTCACGGGAAGCGAACTCGGAGGCCGAGTAGACCGAAGCGCCGGCTTCCGACACCACGATCTTGGTCAGCTTCAATTCCGGCCGCAGCTTGATCAGGTCTTGCGCCAGCTTGTCGGTCTCGCGCGAAGCGGTGCCGTTGCCGATCGAAATCAGCGATACCTTGTGCTTTTCCGCCAGCTGCGCCAGCGTATGCAACGAGCCATCCCAGTCATTGCGCGGCTGATGCGGATAGATTGCAGTGGTGTCGACTACCTTGCCGGTGGCATCGATTACCGCCACCTTGACGCCGGTGCGCAGGCCGGGGTCGAGCCCCATGGTGGCGCGTGGTCCGGCTGGCGCTGCCAGCAGCAACGCTTTCAGGTTGAGTGCAAAAACGTTGATCGCCTCGACTTCGGCTTTTTCGCGCAGCTTCGTCATCAACTCGGTTTCCAGATGCATGAAAACCTTGACGCGCCAGCTCCAGCGGACCGTGTCGCTCAGCCATTTGTCGGCGCTGCGGCTCTTGTTGCTGATGCCGAAACGGGCGGCGATGCGGCCTTCGCATGGATTATGGGGGGCATCCCATTTCGGCTTTTCTTCCTCGGTATCGAGACGCAGCACGACATTCAGGATTTCTTCGCGGCGGCCACGGAACAGCGCCAGCGCACGATGCGATGGAATGGTGCCGATGGTTTCCGAATAGTCGAAGTAGTCGGCGAATTTTTCGCCTGCATCCTGCTTGCCTTCCACCACTTTCGATTCGACTACCCCGTGTTCGGTCAGATATTCGCGCAGCGCCTGCAGCAGCGAGGCATCCTCCGAAAAACGCTCCATCAGGATTTGGCGGGCGCCGTCGAGTGCCGCCTTGGCATCGGCTACGCCAGGATTGTCGCCGTTGTCGGTGCTGAATGCCGGCTTCAGGTATTTGTCAGCTTCTTGCTCTGGATTCAGATCGGGATTGGCAAGCAGTGCATCCGCCAATTCGGTCAAACCGGCTTCTGCGGCGATTTGCGCCTTGGTGCGGCGTTTGAGTTTGTACGGCAGGTACAAGTCTTCGAGCCGGGTCTTGTCTTCCGCCAGGCTGATTGCCTGCAGCAGTGCCGGGGTCATTTTGCCCTGTTCCTCAATCGAGGCCAGGATCGCGCCGCGGCGCACTTCCAGCTCACGCAGGTAACGCAGGCGCTCTTCCAGCAAGCGCAATTGGATATCGTCCAGGCCGCCAGTGGCTTCCTTGCGGTAACGGGCAATGAAAGGCACGGTGGCGCCTTCGTCCAGAAGGGCGACGGCAGCGGCGACTTGCGCCGGTTTGGCGGCAAGTTCAAGGGCGAGACGTTGTTCGATCGAAGGCAGCATGAGGAGTCTTAAGAATGAAAATCAAGCGTTGGATGATACGCAATCCAGATAATTCCGCCAGTCTTGACAGTCAGAAAAGAAATCCGCCGGAAATTTGGTAACTGAGTGGGCAACTGAGTAGGTAACTGATTCGCCGTTGACTGAATGGCAGCAATGTCGTTATGTCACCATAGAGTATTTCCCGATGGTATTATTTGCGTCATGCCGGATAGTCAACTGTCGGGCTAGTCTGTGAAGAATGGATGAAGATGAGTTGCAAATGAAAAATATTGTTAAATGATAATTATT
Organism: Collimonas sp. OK307; assembly: GCF_900113705.1. GTDB lineage: Bacteria > Pseudomonadota > Gammaproteobacteria > Burkholderiales > Burkholderiaceae_D > Collimonas. The sequence goes on from NZ_FOQI01000009.1 coordinate 72,774, forward strand.
ATTCTTGTTTGTCGATGAATCAGCAAATATGCTTGTGGCCGCATGCGACAGGGCAAAGATCCAAGGCTTGTCGCTCATTAAGGTACATCACACAGTAGTATTTCTTCAGGAGTCGAATATGCATCTTTCTAAACGTCTGGGGGCGGAAGCTCTCGGCACATTCTGGCTGGTTCTTGGTGGTTGCGGCAGCGCCGTGCTGGCAGCGGGATTTCCGGGCCTCGGCATCGGCTTCCATGGTGTGGCACTGGCTTTCGGTTTGACAGTGTTGACGATGGCATTTGCCATTGGCCATATTTCCGGCTGCCATCTGAACCCTGCAGTGACGCTTGGATTGGCTACCGCTGGTCGTTTCCCGAAAAACGAGATCTTGCCTTACTGGGTAGCGCAGGTGGTCGGCGGCATCGTTGCGGCGGGCATCTTATATTTGATCGCTACCGGCAAGCCGGGCGCGGATATCGGCGGTTTTGCGGCAAATGGTTATGGTGAACATTCACCCGGCCAGTTTTCGATGACTGCGGCGTTGATCTCTGAAGTGGTAATGACCTTTATGTTCCTGATCGTGATTCTGGGCGCAACAGACAAGCGCGCACCGGCGGGTTTTGCGCCGATCGCAATCGGCCTGTGCCTGACCTTGATTCACTTGATCAGCATCCCGGTCACGAATACTTCGGTGAATCCGGCGCGCAGCACCAGCCAGGCACTGTTTGTCGGTGGTTGGGCGTTGCAGCAGCTGTGGCTGTTTTGGCTGGCACCGCTGGTTGGCGCACTCATTGCGGGTGTTGTGTACCCGGCAATCTGGGGTGAGAAGAAGGATTGATGGATTGATGGATTGACGAATTGAAGGATTGCGATTCTGCAAGAATGTGAAAAAGCGCGGCATGCCGCGCTTTTTTGTTTTCTAATAATCTACTGTGCTTTATATCTACCGCCGCTGACGCGTTCGATAGCCGCAATGTCCGTCCAGCTTTGTACCGCATCGAACTGCTGCGCTTGCAACAACGCGCGTACTGCCGAGGCTTGATCGTAGCCGTGCTCCATCAATAACCAGCCACCATTTTTCAGGTAGCGGCCGGCGCCGTCGATAATGCTGCGTAGCGCGCTCAGGCCATCCGCGTGATCGGTCAGCGCATCCTGCGGTTCGAAGCGCAAGTCGCCTTGGGTGAGATGACTGTCGCCGGCAACGATATACGGTGGATTGGCAACGATCACATCGAACTGCTGATCCGCTAACGCGCTATACCAGTTGCTTTGCAAAAGCTGTAGCCGGTTTGGGTCTGGCGTCAGATGGCGCGTCGCATTGCGGCCGGCCACAGCCAATGCAGCGGCACTGACATCCAACGCCGTTACCTTCAGCTCCGGGCAGCTGTGCGAAATGGCAATCGCGATGGCGCCCGAACCGGTGCCGAGATCAAGCACGCTCGGCGTGTTCCCGGTATCGGTAGCGGGCAGATGTTGTAACGCCAGATCGACCAGCAGTTCAGTCTCGGGGCGCGGGATCAAGACATCCGGCGTGACTTCGAGCTGCAATCCGTAAAATTCGCGTTGGCCGACGATATAGGCAATCGGCTCACCCAGCAGGCGCCGTTGAAACAATGTTGAAAGTTGTTGTGCTTGCTGTGCATCGATAACCCGTTCGTCCTGGGTAATCAACTGTATCCGCGTCAATCCCAGCACATGCATCAGCAGAATGCGGTTCTCCAGCGGATCCAGCGGCGCCTGCTTCAATACCGCGGCAATGCTGCTGCCGGCTGGTATCGCAAAAGTGTCGGAAATTCCAGGCATTAAAATATTCGCGACCAGTGTTGGCGGGTGTTAATAGCGGCCATTACCGCTACCGTTGCGCTTGAACAGCGTGGCAACCAGGATCACGACCAGCACCACAGACCACACCAGCGACCATTGCGGTATCGACAGGCCGAGGATCGGGTCATACGGGGTCGAACAGAGCGCGTAAGCGTCAACCTTGAACACGGATGGCAGCAAGGTGGCAGGCGGCAGCGCATTCATCGGTGCTTCCAGCGCATCCCGGCCGCATGAAGTCGCTGGGTGGGCGATGATCCACAGATGCCAGATGGCAGTGCCGGCTCCGCCCAGTCCCGCCAGAATGCCTAGTCCGGCCCCGGCTTTTTGAGCGCCGCTTGGCAAGCTGGCACAGATCAGGCAAATCAGCGCAATCGCCGCGAATGCGTAGCGCTGGATCACGCACAGCGGACACGGCTGCATATCCTGGAAGTGCTGCAGATACAGTGCGGCAGCCAGGACGGCCAGAGCGATGAAGGCAACTGCAAGCAAAATGGATTTGGATGTTTTCATTTTTGGGTTATGAAATTGAGTCGTAGGGTGGACCGGGTGGACGGGGCGGGCACCTGCGCCCACGCCTGAATTAACTGGCCTGAATTCTATCTTATTATCAGATCGCGTCGCCCAGCGCTGCCAGCAAATCAGCCTGGTGCTCTGCGGCCAACGCATTGGTCAGCTCTTCCAGGTCGCCGTCCATGATGAAATCGAGCTTGTACAAGGTCAGGTTGATGCGATGGTCTGTCATCCGCCCCTGCGGGAAATTGTAAGTGCGAATCCGTTCACTGCGGTCACCCGAGCCGATCAGCGATTTGCGGGTGGCGGCTTCTTTCGATTGCTGCGCGCGCAGTTGACCGTCCTTGATACGGGCCGCCAGCACTTTCAGGGCGGATGCCTTGTTCTTGTGCTGGCTGCGGTCGTCCTGGCATTCAACCACGATACCGGTCGGCATGTGGGTGATACGCACGGCAGAATCGGTCTTGTTGATGTGCTGGCCGCCGGCGCCCGAGGCGCGGTAGGTATCGATGCGGATATCGGCAGGATTGATGTCGACATCGCCGACTTCATCCGCCTCCGGCATGATGGCCACGGTGCACGCCGAAGTATGGATACGGCCCTGGGTTTCCGTGGCGGGCACCCGTTGCACGCGATGGCCGCCGGATTCGAACTTGAGCTTGGAGTACGCGCCAAAACCGATGACGCGCACGATGACTTCTTTATAGCCGCCGATTTCCGATGCCGATTCCGACACCATTTCCACTTGCCAGCGGTTGCGCTCGGCGAAACGAGTGTACATCCGCAGCAGGTCGCCGGCGAACAATGCCGACTCGTCACCACCGGTGCCGGCCCGGATTTCCAGGAAAATATTGCGCTCGTCGTTAGGATCTTTGGGCAACAGCATTTTTTGCAGATCGCCCTGCAATTGCTCCATCCGCGCTTTCGCCGCCTGGATCTCATCCTGGGCGAATTCCTTCATGTCGGGATCGGATTGCATTTCCTGCGCCGCTTCGATGTCGGCGGCGGCTTGCAGATAAGACTGGTATAGCGCCACCAAGGGCCCCAGTTCTGCATGCTCGCGCGTCAGCTTGCGATAGCTATCCATGCTGGCGGTGGCGTCCTCCTGCATCAGCAAGTCGTTGACTTCGACCAGGCGATTGGCAAGTTGATCGAGCTTGGCGAGCATTGATGGCTTCATGGCGGGTTTCAGTCAGGGCGGGTGAATCAAAGGGAGAGAACAAAACAACGTCACGCGCAGGGCCTGCGATGAAACACGGCCGTGCGGCTATAGCGCAGGTGCGCTAACGTTTAGTGCGGAACAGTTGCGGCAGCAGTGCAGCCAGGCGCGCGCGTTCATCGCCCTGTGCATTGTGCAAAGCCTGTTGCGGGCCGTGCATGAATTTGGCGGTCAGGCCTTTGGAGAGAGCTTCCAGGACGACTTCGATATCTTCACCCTTGGCCAGCATCTTGCGAGCCCGTTCCAGCTCCAGCCGGCGCATGGCTTCGCTCGATTCCTGCAGGTCCTGGATCACCGGCACCACCGCCCGGTTGTCGACCCAGTGCATGAATGACTGCACGCGGGTCTCGATGATGGCTTCTGCCTGCGCCACCGCGGCCTGGCGATTTTCCATGCCGGTTTGCACGATCGAACCGAGATCGTCGACTGTGTACAGGAAAATATCGTCGAGGCGGCCGATTTCCGTCTCGATATCGCGCGGCACCGCCAGATCCAGCATGAACATCGGTTTGTGACGCCGTGCCTTGACGGCGCGTTCGACCATGCCAAGGCCGATAATCGGCAAGCTCGACGCGGTGCACGAAACGATGATGTCGAAATTACCCAGTTGGGTCGGCAGATCAGCCAGCCGGATCGCCTTGCCGTCGAAACGGTGCGCCAGCAATTCAGCGCGTTCCAGGGTGCGATTGGCCACTGTCAGGGATTTCGGATTTTGCGCGGCAAAGTGGGTGGCGCATAACTCGATCATTTCGCCGGCGCCGATAAATAAGACATGCTGCCCGGCGACAGTATCGAAAATGCGTTCCGACATACGCACCGCAGCGGCTGCCATGGAGACGCTATGGGCGCCGATTTCAGTAGTGCTGCGCACTTCCTTGGCAACCGCAAAGGTACGCTGGAACAATTGGTGCAAATAAGTGCCGAGTCCGCCTGCAGCTTCCGCATGGCGCACCGCATCCTTCATCTGGCCAAGGATCTGCGCTTCGCCCAGCACCATAGAATCGAGTCCTGAAGCCACCCGAAAAGCATGGCGCACTGCATTGTCTTGCGGCAAGGTGTACAAATGCGGCCGCAAGTCAGCGTAGGGCAACTGGTGGTAATGCGCTAGAAAATGCGCGGTGGAGTCAATCGAAGCATCGATAGCATCAGCGCCGCCGTGCTGGAAATTGCCGGCCGCGTACAGTTCGGTGCGGTTGCAGGTTGACAGAATGGCAGCTTCATCTGACATGCTAGGCCCGTTACTGCCGCCAAACCAGGCGCGCGCCGCCATCACCGCCTGACCGATCTGGTCAGACGGGAATGCCACCTTCTCGCGCAAGGAAACAGGCGCGGTGGTGTGGTTGAGTCCGACGGTTAGCAGGTGCATGGATGCAATTGGCAGGAGAGGATAGCAAAATCGTAATATTGTTAACCCAGGATTATACTCTTAGTAGCCGGGGAAGAAATTCCAGTCTGGCTATGGCCAATTGGTGCTTGGTCATGGCTTGGTGGAGGCTTAATCGTGGTCTGGTAGCAACTTAGCTGGCGAGAGCCGGTAAAGTCACAATGAAAGTGCTGCCTTCGCCCAAAGTGCTTTCCAGCGTGATTTCACCGAAATGGCGTTCCACCACGGTTTTTACGAATACCAGGCCGAGGCCGGTGCCGTCCGTATGCGGCTGGCCGGGGGCGCTGACACGCTGGTAGCGCTGGAATAACTTGACCTGGTCGTGCGGCGCAATGCCAAAACCCCGGTCGCTGATCCTGCAGACAATCTGCGGTAGCAGTTTGACGTACTTCAGGCGCAGGGTGCAGGTAATCCTGGTATCCGGCAGGCTATAACTGATAGCGTTGGAAATCAGGTTGCATAGCGCCCGCGCCATCAGCGAGCGATCGATATTGGTCAGGAATTCCTGGCCTTCGATATCGGTGATCAGTTCGATTTTCTTATTGTTGGCAAGACTCCACATTTCATCGACGGCGTCGTACAGCACATCCTGGAAATCCACCACTTCGAGCCGGTATTCGGACGATTCGGCGCGCGCCAGCTGGACAAAATTATCCGCCAGCCCCAGCGTCTTGCGAGCGGCTTGCTCGATCCTGGCAAAAAATTCCTTTTGCGGCAGCGCCGACGAAGGATTGCCCTGTAATTCGAGCAACGCCAGAATCGAGGCTTGCGGCGCGCGCATGTCGTGCGACAGGAAGCGCAGGGTTTCATCCCGGCTGCGCTCGGCGGCACGGATAATGGTGATGTCGACGATGCTGACGATCCAGCCGGTCAGGACTTGATGGGCAGAATGGCAGGGGCCGCTTTTGATCAGCAGGTCGCGCCCTTGCTGGTCCTGTACCGTGGTGCCGTTGGCCAGAGTCGATACGTGTTCGAGATCGATCAGGTCCCACCAGCTGAAGACATGGCTGCTCGAGGTATTGCTTGCCTGCGGTGTACTCATGTTGGAAAACAGGTAGGGCAATAGCGCACCGTCGATATTCCGTATGCCGGCTGCGGCGAAGTAGTCCCGGGCAAATTGATTGGACACCAGCACATGGCCATCGACGGTGGTAATCAGGGTGGCGTCCGGCAGGCTATTTACGCTGTCGGAAATAAACTGGCGCAAATCGCGCACCCGGCGGGCGGCAACGCGCATGGCATTGATGCGTTGCTCAAGCAAATCTTCCACCTGCTGCGGCGCCGGTTCGGTATTCACCTCGGGCAGCAAATGCGGTTCCTGGTCAAGTAGCATGAATTCTTGCCCAAGATAGGAAATCGCCGATTCGAGGCGGATCCAGTTCCATATCGGATGGGCGATGGCCAGCGCAATCAACGCGGCGGTCGGGGCGATCCAGAGCCCCAGCGTCAACAGGCAATAGCTGACCGCCATCGTCAGCAGCATCAGGCTTACCGTGATCAGCAAGGAGATGCGCGGCGTCCACAGCAGGTAGCTGGATAGTGCGATCAGGACCGGAACGATGCTGAACAGAGCAGTCTGCAAAGGCCGTGCGATGCTGATCGTTTTGTGATCCAGCAGGCCAGCCAGGATGTTGGCATTGATTTCGATGCCCGGCATGACGCCGGAGGTACCTGATACCGGAGTCGGAAAAGTATCAGCCATGCCGAGCGCGGTGGCGCCGATCAACACGTATTTGCCGGTGAAAAACTGATCGGGAACATCGCCGCGCAATACCGAGGCATAAGGCACCGATCGGAAGTGGCCGCTGCTACCGGCAAACGGAATCTGGATTTGATAGTCGCGTTGCCAGCTGTCCGCCTTGTGCGGGTCGGGGTCGGCTGGCGTGCTGCCTACCCGTGCACCTGGCAGGTCGCCGTCTGCCCGGGTAATTTTTTGTCCGGCGACACCGGCCAGCGCTACCGAAAAATGCGGCCACCATTTGCCGTCCTGGCCCTCCTGCAGGAAGACACTGCGCACGACGCCGTCCGGATCGAGTTCCAGGTGGATATGGCCGAAGCTGCGGGCGGCAGCGAGGAAATCCGGTGTCGGCAGCAAAGCCTTGAGGCCGGGACCGGCACTGGAGACGACTATCGGCAACACTGTCAGCTTGCTGGCGGCAAGCGCCTTGGCCAGCGCGCGGTCGTCTGCGCGCTGGCCGGGAGACTGTCCTTGCTCGGCTTCCGACATGATGACATCGAGCCCGATTGCCAGCGGGTTGGCGTGCATGATCCGGTTCAGCAGCTTGGCGTGCAGACTGCGGTCCCATGGCCAGCGGCCGAGTTTGCCGATGCTGTAATCGTCGATGGCGACGATGATGATGTCGTCGCGCGCCGGCCGCGAATCGGCCCGCATGAACTGGTCATACAAGGTTCTGTCGAGACGGCCGAGGCCATTCACATAACCCATGCTGCCGGCCACGATCAGCATCAGGATGGTAATCGCCATCCACTGGCGAAACGCCACCCGTTTGATGAGCGGTATAACCTGCTTGATCATGTACGGTTAGTGAGAGTTTGCATGGTTGCGGCGGGCTTGGGTTGACTTCGGTTAACTTAATATCCGGCTTGGGTACTGCCGCCGCTATTGAGCAAAGGCGTACCGTCACCGGAGACCCAGCGGCTGCCGATATAGACTTTTTGTGAAGGCGAAAAAGGCGCTACGTACCCGTCGGAGTCAGTGGCTTTGATGCGAATGAAATACGTGCCGCTGGCCGGACGCGGCACGTTGATTTCCGGTGTCGCGGTGGTTTGCGTCAACAATAGTGCCGAGAAGCCGGCGTCGCGGCCGATCTCGACCAGGAATGTTTGCCCCGGCTCCGCGCTCCAGCGGAATGACAGGTCGCCATCAATCGCATCGGCAATCTTGGGCACTTGCAGCGCCGGCAGCAGGTCAAAGCTGTTCGGGTCGCAGTAAGGCCCTTGGTCGCGGCCGTTGGTTTGTTCGACGATGGTAGCCACGCGCCAGTAGTAGTTCCCCAGCGCCAGTTTGCCGGCGCTGAATTGCGGCACAGCGAGTGCGGCCTGGTCAACTACCAGCTGTTTGAATTCAGCGTCGCTGGCGACTTGCAAATGATAGGCTTGCGCGTTACCGACTTCGGCCCAGCTAAATATCACATCTTCGCTGCGCGATTTGTTTTTTGGTTCGATCGAAATAGGCGGCTCTGGCCGCGCTTTCAATTTAAACGCGGTTGTCCGAGGGATGCCTTGCAACCCCATTTGGTCGAGCGCGGTGACGCGGACGAAATATGCGCCGTCCTCAAGGCCGTTGATCTTGATCTCAGGGCTGGCCGACTCTGCCTCGCCAATGATATTGCGGGCGTCGGTATCGGTGGCGATTTGCGCGCGGTAGCTATGCGCGCCCGCTACCGGGACCACGCTAAAGCGCACCGTCGGCCGTTCTTGCAATTGCGGCTGACCCTTGAGATGAGGTGACGGCAATAGTGCGACGGCCTTGCCCACTCCTTCGGTATTGGTCACGTTACCTTGGCCCGGGTGCAAGGTCAGCGCTGGCGGCAGGTTTTTCTTTGCCACCGCAACGCCGCCGCTCAATACTTCGGTCGTGACGCTATCGCCGACCAGGCCGACGCGGAAATCTGTGCCGCGTACGCCAGCTACCGCCAACGGTGAACGGACTTCGAAGCGGCCCTTGTTTTTATCCAGCGGCGAGACTCTGGATTCGACACGGCCTTTCAGCAGCGCGATTTCAGTGCGTGGGCTGTTGGTATAGCGGGCAGTACGCAACTTGCTCAGTTTTACCTGGCTGTTGGACGGCAGTGCGATGTGCGATTGGTCGGGCAGGCTCAACGACAGAAAGCTGTTGCTGCCAGTATTGATGATGGCGCCTTCGCTCAGTACGGTGCCGATGCTGATGTTGATCGGGCGGCCGTCGGCGGCGACCGCGTCGATGCTGCCCGACATGGCGGCTACCTGGGCAGTGCTCGGGTCATCCGGCAGCAGCGCCACCGGGATGATGATCGCGGTGCCGACTGGAATCGTGCGGTCGTTTCCGATGCGGTTGAGTTTTGCCAGTTGCACCCAGTTGCTCTTGCTGGTGGTCAGTTGCTCGGCAATGACGCTTAAAGTATCTCCAGGTTGCGCGCGGTAAGTGACGGTTGCCGCGCCCACTTGGAGTGAGGATGGATTCAGCGTTGGGGGAGCAGATGGGGCTGAAGGTGGAGCTGCAAGCGAGAACGAGGGCGCAACAAAGAAAAGTGCCAGGAAAGCTATTTTTTTGAGTGTGCTGCGCATATCCACATTTCTGTCTGAATCAGCGCAACCGAAACGCGCCTTATCCTGTTAGTTGTTCTAGTCGATACCCATAGCTATAAACCGGTGCGAGTCGATAGCCGTTTTCTGGTCGTAATTGTAACTTACTCCGTACGCGCGAGACGTGCGTATCCATGGTACGGGACGGAATGTCGACGTCGCGCGACCAGACTGCCTCGAGAATATAAGCGCGCGAAAGAGGACGGCCAAGGTTGCGAAAAAACAACAAAGCCAGGTCGAATTCCTTTTGGGTGATCTCGATCGGCTTGCCGGCCAGAGTCAGGCGGCCTGAGCGCGTTTCAAACAAATAGTCGTTAAATACGATTTGTTCGCTCGAGTTCTGGATCGGATAAGCGCGTCGCAATAGGGCCTGCACGCGTGCCACCAGCTCACTGCGCCGGATCGGCTTGATCATGTAGTCGTCAGCGCCGGCCGCCAGGCCTTCGACGATGTCATCTTCACCGGAGCGGCTGGTGATGAACAGGACCGGGATGGTCTTGGGCAGCTTGTCTCTTACCCAGCGCAATACTTCCGGGCCGCTGAGATCCGGGACCTGCCAATCCAGAACCAGCATGTCGTAGCTTTCCCGGCGCAGCTGATTCAGTATCTCTTTCCCGCTCTGGAACGGATGGCAGACATGCCCACTGGATGTGAGCACCTGGCAAACTAGATCGGTTTGACTGGGGTCGTCATCAAGGACAGCAATTCTCATATATTAACTATGTTAGGTGATGTCAGCGCTGGTGGCTGGTATCTATGTTGTGGCGAATACAAGGAGTATATTAATCTTATTGCTACATTGCTGTAGATAAATGTTCTATATTTTTTTCAATGTATTGCAATTGCCACAAAAAAATAAAAGTTCAGTGGTGTCAGATGCATTTGACAAGATCATTGCCAAAACTTTTGGCGCTGTAGCGCCAATCGACATTGTCATACACGAGGTGCATATACGATGTTGCGTACAGTTTATGACGGGATTTGTAAAATTCCACCAGCGGCACGCAATAATGCGCTGCCGCTCGTGTCAGGAATCCGGGCCAAGTCGTTGTGCGACATTTACCGGCGCGGGGTTGCGCCGAATTCAGCCTGTGATATTGACAGATGCGATCGACAAATGCGAGTTTAACTTGTTCGATCGATTTACGTGATCGATTACGCGTCCGGCAGCACCACGTTGACGTCCAGTACTTCAAGATTGCCCTGGCGATCGAGGGAAATCTTGATGTCGTCGGCGTTTACCTTGGTGTATTTCGAAATGACTTCAATCAGTTCTTTATGCAAGGCTGGCAGAAAATCGTGCCCGTTGCGGCCATTGCGCTCGCGCGCAATGATGATTTGCAGACGCTCCTTGGCGGCCGATGCCGTTTTAGGCTTGCTGTTAAACAAGAACGAGAGCAATGCCATGTTATTTCCCTCCAAAAATGCGGTGCAAGAAACCCGGCTTTTCATAGGAGGTAAAGCGCAGGGGGAGTTCTTCGCCGAGGAAGCGCGACACTACGTCTTCATAGGCAAGGGCAACATCGCTGCCTTTGATGTGAATCGCCGGGTTGCCTTGGTTGGAGGCGTGCAATACCGATTCCGACTCGGGAATGATGCCAACCAGGGGGATGCGCAGAATGTCTTGAACGTCGGTGTACGACAGCATTTCGCCGGCGTCGACGCGTTTCGCCGAATAACGGGTGATCAGCAAATGTTCCTTGACCGGTTCGCCGCCGTTTTGCGCGCGCCGCGATTTTGCCTGGATGATGCCAAGGATACGATCCGAGTCGCGCACTGACGATACTTCCGGGTTGGTCACGACAATCGCTTCGTCGGCGAATGTCAACGCCATCACGGCGCCGCGTTCGATACCGGCCGGCGAATCGCAAATAATGTATTCGAAATCCATTTTAACCAGATCGTTGAGAACGTTCTCAACACCTTCTTCGGTCAAGGCATCTTTGTCGCGGGTTTGCGAAGCCGGCAAAATGAACAGGTTTTCGCAATGCTTGTCCTTGATCAGGGCCTGGGTCAGTGTCGCTTCCTTGTTGACCACATTGATCAGATCGTACACCACACGCCGTTCACAGCCCATGATCAAATCCAGATTGCGCAGGCCGACGTCAAAGTCGAGCACAGCGGTTTTGTGGCCGCGCATGGCCAGACCCGATGCAAAACTGGCGCTGGAAGTGGTCTTGCCAACTCCGCCTTTGCCGGACGTAACAACGATGATTTTTGCCACGAAGAGCTCCTTTGTTATGCATTGCGGGACAGAGTTCAAGAGCCACCGAAGCGTGGCGAGTTACCCTGTCCTCAACTGATTAGATAAAGCGTTATAAGATTCCGGATGCGATTATTCGGCTAATTACGTGAAGCGGAATTGAGCGATAGTACGTCAATCCGGTCTCCGCTCAGGCGAATTTGTGCCGGCTGGCCCTTTTGCTCCGGCGGCAAGCCGTTTTCAAAAGTGCGATACACACCGGCGATGGAGACCAGTTCGGCTTCCATGCTGGCCGCAAAAATACGTGCCGAAGTATCGCCGCTGGCGCCGGCTAGTGCCCGCCCGCGCAATGGCGCGTAGACGTGGATGCTGCCGTCGGCAATGATTTCGGCGCCATTGTTGACTGTGGCAGTAATGACCAGATCGGCGTCGCGCGCATAAATCCGCTGTCCTGCCCGGATCGGCGTATCGATAATCATGGTGCTGGCGGCGGGGCGGGGAGCTGTTGCGACTGCGGCGGGCGGCGGCGGCGCAGCGGCAGGTTCCTGGCGTGCAGCCACGACGTGATCGATGCTCAGTCCGCTGGCGATGATGCCTTCTTCCATTTCTGCAGGGGCATTACGCACCGCAACCGCATTCAAGCGATATTTCTTCAAGAGGGTAATCAATTGCGGCCAATCTATTGGCGGCCGGTCCGGTCCTAGCGCGGCTACATCAATGACCGCAAACTCATTGTCAAAGAAGTCGGCGGTGCCGCCGGTCATCTCCTGCAGAGCGGCTTCTAATGCCATCGGATCGGAATCATGCAGGATGGCGGATACGGCGACCACAGTTGCAATTTTTATTTCAATCGGCTTGCGGGATTTGTTTTTGAGCATAAAGCAGTGAGATGTAGGGATAAACCAAGGCGGAAAGTATTGGCGAATTGGTTTATAGAACGTTTAGACGGCAATTGGTTCGCTTTAAAGGTATATAAAATATTGTCGTAATTTGTGATCTTACCAAATCTCCGGGCGATCACGACAAAAGCATTGCCGTTATCTGTTGTTACCCGTCTTTACTTGTCACTACTTGCCAACACTCGCCGATCGCATTGGCCTCATCTGCAACTTTACCCGAGCCAGGTGGCGCTGGCGGCTGATTTTTGCATTTTAATTTCCGCGTTTCAGGCGTTTTAATATCGCACCACAAATGCAAAAAGGGCTTAGCCGAAGCTAAGCCCTTTTCTGATTTTGGTGGCCCGGGGCGGAATCGAACCACCGACACAAGGATTTTCAATCCTCTGCTCTACCGACTGAGCTACCAGGCCAAGGGACAGGAGTATAGCAAAGCATTTTCGATCTGCAAAGCCCCTTGTTGCAACTTCTTGAAAAAACTTTCGATTGCTTATCTCTTTGCTTGAATTTCGGGCGGCAACATCACGTCTGGCGGGGCGGGGGACTCTCGCGGTGATTTCTATTTGTGGGACCCGCAGGCCATTGCAAGCGTAGTCGCTATAATGGCGGGATGAAAGATATCGGATCAGTCTCGAAAAAAACTGGCGCCGCGCCGACGCTCAAATACGATATTTGTATTGTGGGCAATGGCGCCGTTGGCAAGGCGGCGGCGCTGGGTTTGGCGCAGGCGGGGTTGCGCGTCGCCCTGTTGGGGATGGCGCCGCCCGCGGTTACAGCGGCCGCCTCGCCAGATGCCTGGGACACGCGGGTGTACGCATTGAATCATGTGGCGCGCAGTTTGCTGTCGACGGTCAAGGTGTGGAATGCCCTGGATCCGGCGCGTGTCAGCGCGGTGGAAGGCATGGAAATCAAAGGCGGGACCGACAGTGCCGCCGGGACTCTCACGTTCGATGCTTACAGCGCGCATGTCGATGCGTTGGCATGGATAGTTGAAGATGGTAATTTGAACCAGGCACTTGATGCAGCGCTGAAATTCTCCTCTAATGTGCGGGTGCTCGGTGGCCGTGTAAAGGCGATGCAAGTGGATGCGGCGGCTGCGACGTTGCAACTGGAGTCGGGCGAAACCGTCGACGCTGCCCTGGTTGTGGGCGCTGACGGTGCGCAATCCTGGGTGCGCGGCCAATGCCAGATCGGCATCGATTACCGCTCTTACAAGCAACGCGGGGTGGTTGCCAATTTCGCTTGTGAGCGGCCGCACCACGGCATTGCCTACCAATGGTTTACCGAAAACGAAGGCATCGTCGCCTTATTGCCGTTGCCCGGACAGCGCGTGTCTCTGGTCTGGTCGGCGCCGGAGACACTCGCGCTCTCGTTGTTAGAGGAACCGTTGTCGCAACTGGCCGCGCGCCTGTCAAACCTGGCTGGCGACAAGCTGGGCCAATTGCAACCCTTGCAGCCGGAACTGGCGCAAGCGTTTCCTTTATCCTTGCTCAAAACCCATGCTTTGGTGGCGCCACGGGTTGCCCTGATCGGCGACGCGGGCCATGTAGTGCATCCGCTGGCCGGACATGGCATGAATCTAGGTTTCGGCGATGTCACGGCGTTGATTCGGGTGCTGGCCGAACGTGGCGCGCGTAGTGGTGGTGGCGATTGCGGCGATGAACGCGTGCTGGCGCGTTATGCGCGTGCACGCAAAGAAGAAATATTGTTGATGCAAATGACTACCGACGGATTGGAACGACTGTTTGGTGTGGATGTAGGCCCGCTGCGCTTGCTGCGCAATCTCGGGTTGAACTTGCTGAATAATGTACCAGTCTTAAAAAGACAACTAATGACCCACGCTTTGGGTCGGACAGCCGATAGCGAATAACTGGAATAACTGGAACGATGATGAAAAAAATAAGAGTGATGTTGGTGGCCTTGGCGGCCCTGTCGGGATTGTCGGGATTGTCGGTAAACGTTGCCGGTGCCGAGACTTTGCAGGAGGCTGCGGTTAAAAAGCTGATAGAGCCGCGCCTGGGGGATGGCGTCAAGGTCGACGAGGTGACCAAGACCCCTTATTCCGGCTTGTTTGAAGTGCGTGTCGGCAAGGATATTTTTTATACCGATGCCGCCGCCAAGTATGTCTTTGTCGGCCGCATCATGGATGCACAATCTTCGCGCGACTTCACCCGGGAGCGGGTGGATGAGTTGAGCAAGGTGAATTTTTCGGATTTGCCGCTGGATTTGGCCATGAAAAAAGTCAAAGGTAATGGCAAACGTGTGATCGCTGTATTCGAAGATCCCAACTGCGGCTATTGCAAGCGCTTCCACAAGACTACGCTGCAGGAAGTCGATAACGTTACCGTGTATACCTTCCTGTACAACATCCTGGCGGAAGACTCCGCGGTCAAGGCTCGGAATGTGTGGTGCAGCGCAGACCGCAACAAGGCCTGGACTGACCTGATGGCCGATGGCAAAGCCGCCGCAGCGGCACCCGCAAACTGCCAGGCGCCGAACGACAAAGTGCTGGCGCTCGGTCAGAAATTGAATGTGACTGGCACGCCGACGATTATCTTTGCCGATGGCACGCGCTCGCCGGGCTGGATCGACGCCAAAACGATGGAAGCTAAATTCAGTACGTTGAAATAGACAGATACCCATCTGAAACTCGTCATGGGCCGTCAACAATATAGTGGAAAAATCGTCGGCCTGTTGCTGGCAGCAGGCCGCGGCCGGCGTTTTGATCCTAGCGGTGTCCGCAGCAAATTGTTGCAGCCGTTGCCGACCGCGTCCGGCCAGACTGTACTGGCAGCTTCTGCCGGCAATCTGGCGGCATCGTTGCCGATATGTGTTGTCTTGCGTCCTGGCGTAGCTGACCTGGTAACGCAAATTGCAGGCCATCCCTGGGTCCGGTGCGACACTGCCGATGACGGCATGGCGGCATCGCTGGTCTGCGGCCTGCAACAAACCGTCGATGCCGACGGCTGGGTGATTGCCCTGGCCGATATGCCTTATCTTCAAGCAACCACTATCCAGGCCCTGGTCTCTGCCATGCGTCAAGGTGCTGACATTGCGGTGCCGATTTATCAAGGCAGGCGCGGCAATCCGGTTGGCTTCAGCCGCAAGTATCTACCGCAGCTGCTGGCATTGCGCGGCGATCAAGGCGCGCGCAGCTTGTTGCAAACATTTCCTGTGGTCGAAGTGGCGGTCGCCGATCCGGCCATCCATCAGGATATCGACATCGTCGCCGATATACGACAGTGATCGGCAGAGGTGAGGCCCTATTCGCACAATCCCGCTACACTAGCGTCTTTTTGCGCAGCCCGTGATCACCCTGTGCAAACCGACGCTCCCTGACGAAGCCCCCAGATGAATCCACATTTCCTCAACAAACGCCTTATTCATTTACTTGGTTATGCCGGCTTGATTCCGTTCGTGCTGCTGACACTGGCATGCTGGCTGGTCAACGCCGACTGGCTCCGCGATTTCATTCGCGGCCAGCTTGCCTATGGCATCGCCGCCTTGTCTTTTCTCGGCGGTATCCACTGGGGCGCGGTGGTGCTGCGGGCCGACTTGTCGGCAGATCACACGAAAAAAGCCTTGGTCTGGGGCGTGGCGCCGACCAGCATTGCCTGGTTCTCGACCATGGCTGGCGGTTTCGGTTTCGCTTTGCTGATTGCCGGCTTTATCGCGGCATATCAGGCTGACAAACGCCTGTTCCCATGGTACGGCTTGCCTACCTGGTTTATCGAGCTGCGTTTCAGATTGACTTGTGTGGCGGTGGCGGCGCTGATGCTGACCGTGATTGCCGGTAACGTTCGGGGATAAAACATGAAAAAAAATACTGCCAGATTAAATGCCAAATCCGCCCGCAGCGGCCTGAACTACAGCATCGTCGCAGCCGATCCGGCCGCACATCTGTTTGCCGTTACGCTGACGATTGCCGAGCCGGCTGCAGTCGGACAGATCGTCGCTTTGCCGGCGTGGATTCCCGGCAGCTACATGATTCGCGAATTTGCCCGCAATATCGTACAAATACGGGCCGAATCCAACGGTCGCAAGATCGCCCTCAAGAAACTCGACAAGCACTCATGGCAAGCGGCGCCGTGCGACGGGCCGTTGACTTTGCATTACCTGGTGTATGCGTGGGATCTGTCCGTGCGTACCGCGCATCTGGACCAGACCCACGGTTTCTTCAACGGCACCAGCGTATTCTTGCGCGTGGTCGGCCAGGAGAATACCTCGCACATCGTCGATATCCAGCGTCCGCAAGGCGATGCCTTTGACGCCTGGCGTATCGCTACCGCGTTGCCGACGCTGAAAGCCAAGCGCGGTTCCTTTGGCCGTTATGTCGCCGCCAACTACGACGAACTGATCGACCATCCGGTCGAGATGGGCACCTTCCAGCTAGCCAGTTTCAAGGCACACGGCGTACCGCATGAGATTGCCATTACCGGCAATGTACCGAATCTGGACATGGCGCGCTTGAGCGCCGACCTGAAAAAGATTTGCGAAACCCAGATTGCCTTCTTCGAGCCAGCTGGCGGCAAGTTTGCCAAGCGCGCACCGATGCAGCGCTACGTGTTCCTGACACTGGCAGTTGGCGACGGTTATGGCGGCCTTGAGCATCGCGCTTCCACCGCATTGATCTGTGCGCGCGCCGATTTGCCGGTCAAGGGGCAGGCGGAAATGAGCGATGGCTACCGTACCTTCCTCGGTCTGTGCAGTCACGAATATTTCCATACCTGGAACGTCAAGCGCATCAAGCCGGCGGCGTTTGCGCCTTACGATTTGCAAGTCGAGAATTACACGCCCTTGTTGTGGTTGTTCGAAGGTTTCACCAGCTATTACGATGACCTGATGCTGTTGCGCAGCGGCCTGATTGATCAGCTGGCTTATTTCAAGTTGATTGAAAAAACTATCAACGGTGTGCTGCTTGGCAGTGGCCGGCATAAGCAAAGCGTGGCGGATTCCAGCTTCGATGCCTGGGTCAAATATTATCGCCAGGATGAAAATGCGCCCAATGCGATTGTCAGCTATTACACCAAAGGTTCGCTGGTAGCGCTGGCACTGGACCTGACAATCCGTAGCGAAACCAAGGGCCGGAAATCGTTGGACGATGTAATGCGCGCCTTGTGGCAAAGGTATGGCCGCGATTTTTATGCAGACAATCCGTTGAGCGGCCGCGGTGTCAGCGAGGCTGCGGTCGAAGCTTTGTTCGATGAAATAACCGGCCTCAAGCTGAAGCGTTTCTTCGATCGTTATGTGCGAGCAACCGATGATTTGCCGCTGGCGAAATTATTGGCGCCGACCGGCATCGTGCTGAGCGATAGCCGCAAACCGGGCAAGCCCTCGCTCGGCGTGCGCACCGTGAGCAATGGCGGCGATTGCAAACTGGCGAATGTGTATGAAGGCGGTGCGGCTCATCGTGCCGGTTTGTCGGCCGGCGACATGCTGGTGGCGGTCGATGGTATCCGGGTACCTGGCAAGCCGGATGCGCTACTGGCGCGTTACCGGGTTGGCGACACCGTCACCATCCATGCCTTTCGACGCGATGAGTTGATGACCTTTAGAGTGAGATTGCTGGCTGACAGCGCGCCGCAAATAGGCATCAAGGCAGACGCGAAACCGGCATTGGTGCCGGCGCTGCGTACTGCGTGGCTGGCAGGGCGTAGCGGACGGTAAGTGCTGGAAATTTTCTAAGAAATGAAAAAAAGGCCGGAGCAGTTTGTCCGGTCTTTTTTAATCGGCTTTCAAGCCATTCCAGCGTGGCGTGAGGGTATGCTGGATAGCAAATAAATCCAGTACCCGTCCCAACGTATGGTCGACCATCTCCGCGATGCTTTGCGGCCGGTGGTAAAACCCCGGTAGCGGTGGGAAAATGACGCCGCCCATCTCGGTGACGCTGGTCATATTGCGCAGATGCGCCAGATTGAAGGGCGTTTCGCGCACCATCAAGACCAGGCGCCGACGCTCCTTGAGGACCACATCGGCGGCACGCGTGATCAGATTGTCAGACAGTCCGTTGGCGACTGCGGCCAGGGTTTTCATCGAGCAGGGCGCAATGATCATGCCGTCCGACTGAAACGAGCCGCTGGCAATGGCCGCGCCGATGTCGCGCACATTGTGCACCACATGCGCCAGTGCTTCGACTTGCTTGCGGCGCATATCGAGTTCCTGGTGCAGGTTGAGTACGCCGGCGTCGGAAATCATCAAATGGCTTTCGACGCCAGGTATGTCGCGCAACAGCTGCAGCAGCCGTACGCCGTAGATGACGCCGGTAGCGCCGGTAATGCCTACAATCAGGCGGCGCGGCGGCTGGACGGAATCGGCGGCAGGGCGACTGGACGAGACCACTTGCGGTCTCAGGCCTTCAGCAAAGTTTGCAGTTCGCCCGATTCAAACATCTCGTTCATGATGTCGGAACCGCCGACGAATTCGCCGTTGACGTAGAGTTGCGGAATGGTAGGCCAGTTGGAATAGTCCTTGATGCCCTGGCGCACGACCGGGTCTTCCAGGACATTGATAGTGACGATGTTCTCAGCGCCGCTGGTTTTCAATAACTGGATCGCACGGCCGGAAAATCCGCATTGTGGAAATTGCGCGGTTCCTTTCATGAACAGCACCACTGGGTTGCTGGTCACGGTTTCCTTGATCCACGCTTGTACATCGCTCATGGCAATACCTTAAAAAGTTTCAGAATACCGCCATTATATGAAAAAGGCCGTTGTGCTGCTGGTGAGTCTGTGTCGGCGTGTAGCCGCGTAGCAATGTTTGGGCAAGATTCGGTTAAGGTTGCCCGGTAGAAGCATGAATGTGTGGTGGATTCCACACTTGTCAAGAGATTTTGACGAAAGTGCCGAGTCCATGTACAATCTCAGGTTCTCCCGATTCCGCCCAGCGATTTAGTGTTTGTTTGTTGCTGATTATGGTGTTTTAGGAAAGAAAATTTTTTAATAGTCTTCAATCATTTCGATGAGGTTTCATATGTACGCGGTCATAAAAACCGGTGGCAAACAATATAAGATTGTTGCCGGCGAAAAACTCAAAATAGAACAGATACCTGCAGACATTGGCACCGAACTCACTATTGATCAAGTGCTCGCAGTTGGCGCTGGTGACACCATTAAGTTTGGTGCACCGTTGGTCGAAGGTGCTACGGTGTCGGTTAAGGTATTGGCGCAAGGTCGCCACGATAAAGTCAAGATCTTCAAAATGCGTCGTCGTAAGCATTATCAGAAGCATCAAGGCCATCGTCAAAATTACACCGAAATTCAAATCGTTTCGATCAACGCTTAATAGCGCGGATTGACTTAACTAGATACCAGGAGTTTTAAATGGCACATAAAAAAGGCGGCGGCACTACGCGCAACGGCCGTGACTCAGAGTCAAAGCGACTCGGCGTCAAGGTCTACGGTGGCCAAGCGATCAACGCTGGCGGCATCATTATTCGTCAACGCGGCACTAAGACGCATCCAGGCGAAAATGTTGGCATGGGCAAGGATCACACCCTGTTCGCACTGATCAACGGCAAAGTACAATTCGTAACCAAGGGCGCTGCCCAGCGTAACTACGTTACTGTCGTAGCAGCTTAAGTTTCTTTAAGTTCGACATAAGCAAGGCTTTCGAGCCTTGTTGCGAAAGGCTCTGCCGCTGGTAGAGCCTTTTTAGTTTCTGGTCATAAAACACTGAAACTGACACTGAAAACACTGCTCAGACAACTTGGAGCGCGCAGCGTGTCCACTCGCTTGCGGCAAGTTGCACTTGAAAATAATGGCATTATTGCAATGCCAGTTGCGGCCTGTGCTGCAACAATCACCAAAAATCGGTAAAGTTACCAGTGTCTTTCAATAAGAATTTAACCTCCAACCTCATTAGGACCTTCGAATGAAGTTTATAGATGAAGCAAAAATCGAAGTCATTGCCGGCGATGGCGGCAATGGGGTTGCGAGTTTTTGCCGTGAAAAATTCCGCCCGTTTGGCGGCCCTGACGGTGGCGATGGCGGCGTAGGCGGCAGTATCTGGGCCGTTGCCGACCGCAATATCAACACGCTGGTCGATTATCGTTTTTCCAAGATGCATCGCGCCGGTCGCGGCGAAAATGGCCGCGGCTCGGATTGCTACGGCAAGGGCGCCGACGATATCAAGCTGCGCATGCCGGTTGGCACACTGATCGTTGACGTCAATACCGGCGAAGCAATTGCCGATCTGACCGATCATGGACAGGAAGTATTGCTGGCCAAGGGCGGCGAGGGCGGCTGGGGCAATATCCACTTCAAGTCTTCGACTAACCGTGCACCGCGTCAGAAAAGCGACGGCAAAGAAGGTGAACGCCGCGAATTGCGTCTGGAGCTGAAGGTATTGGCCGATGTCGGCCTGCTGGGGCAGCCGAACGCCGGTAAATCGACTTTCATCACGGCAGTGTCCAATGCCCGTCCGAAAATCGCCGATTACCCGTTCACCACGCTGCATCCGAATCTCGGAGTAGTGCGCGTCAGCCACGAAAAAAGCTTCGTGATCGCCGATATCCCGGGCCTGATCGAGGGCGCGGCAGAAGGCGCCGGACTGGGTATCCAGTTCCTGAAACATTTGCAGCGTACCGGTTTATTGTTGCACATCGTCGATCTGGCGCCATTCGAAGACACGGTCGATCCGGTCAAGGAAGCCAAGGCGATCGTCAAGGAACTGAAGAAATACGATCAGTCGCTGTTCGACAAGCCGCGCTGGCTGGTGCTCAACAAGATCGACGTGATCCCGGAAGGCGAGCGCGTCAAGCGCGTCAAGGACTTCATCAAGCGCTTCGGCTGGAAGGGCCCGGTATTTGAAATTTCCGCGCTGAACCGCGATGGCTGTCCTGAGCTGGTAACCGAAATCTACGGCTACCTGGCCGAGAAGCGCCAGCAGGAAACGCGCTCGGAAGAGAAGCACATGGTGGTGGAAGCCCAAGCCATCCTGTCGATCGATCCGGACGATCCGCGTTTCAAGATCCTGGATTAAACTGGAAGTTGGCGGCCGTTGTCGATGGGGGGAATAAAGACCTGCTTCGATCGCGGCCTATTTTTTTGCCCGCTGTTTCCCCATCGTTTGCCAATCGAATTGCGCCAACGAAGGTGAGCGGCCGCTATAGATAAAAATATGAATTCCGTCATTCAAAAAGCCAAGCGCATCATCATCAAAGTCGGATCCTCCCTGGTAACCAATGACGGTAAGGGCCTGGATGCCGGCGCCATTGCCAAATGGGCGACCCAGATCGCCGAGTTGCGGGCAATGGGCAAGGAAGTTGTTTTGGTCAGTTCCGGTGCGGTGGCGGAAGGCATGCAACGGCTCGGTTTCGACAAGCGGCCGACCAGCATCGACGAATTGCAGGCTTGTGCCGCAGTTGGCCAGATGGGCCTGGCGCAGATCTACGAAACCAGCTTCCGTGCACACAATATACGTACCGCGCAGGTATTGCTGACGCACGCCGACCTGGCCGATCGCGAACGCTACCTGAATGCCCGCTCGACGTTATTCACCCTGTTGCGCTTTGGCGTGGTGGCGATCATCAACGAGAACGATACCGTGGTCACCGATGAAATCAAGTTCGGCGACAACGATACCCTGGGCGCGCTGGTTGCCAATCTGATCGAAGGCGACGCCTTGATCATCCTGACCGATCAACGGGGTCTGTATACCGCCGATCCGCGCAAAGACCCGAATGCCGAGTTTGTGCATGAGGCGAAAGCCGGCGATCCTGCGCTGGAAGTGATGGCGGGCGACGCCGGCACCAGCATCGGCCGCGGCGGCATGATTACCAAGATTCTGGCGGCCAAGCGGGCCGCGACTTCGGGCGCCCACACCGTGATTGCCTGGGGCCGTGAAGATGCGGTACTGACGCGACTTGCCGGTGGCGAGGCGATCGGCACGCAATTGACCGCGCAAACTGCGCAACTCACCGCACGCAAGCAGTGGATGGCGGATCATTTGAAAACCGCAGGCAAGGTAATACTGGATGCCGGCGCCGTGCAAAAATTGCGCAACGAAGGAAAATCCCTGTTGCCGATCGGCGTGACCGCAGTGTCCGGAGAATTTGGCCGCGGCGATGTCATTACCTGTACCGACGTCGATGGCCATGCGATCGCGCGCGGCATCAGCAACTACACCAGCTCCGAAGCGCGCCGCATCATGCGCCATCCTTCATCGGAAATCCAGGCGATCCTTGGTTTCGTCGAAGAGTCGGAACTGATTCATCGGGATAATATGGTTTTGCTTTGAGCAACATAAGCAACATAAGCAGCAAACGAGACTGACCGCAGTCTCAGGCAATAAAAAACGGCTCCGCAGATTGCAGGAGCCGTTTTTGTTTGGGGCGTAGGGATTCTCGATCAGCTACCTGGTTTGATCGGGCGATTGCTGCGCAGCCTGCTACGGATATCTTCAACTTTGCCGGCCACCGTACCATCCTGGCAAAGATAGTTTTTGGCCAATTCAGCATGTTGCCGGTTTCCGGACACTTCGCTGATCCGCTTCCAGTCGCTTATGCGTGAACGCGACCAGCTGCCATCCTTCTGGCCAAATGCATACAGCTTGCTTTCAGCAGTCTGGCAGCGAATTCCCTCGTAGCTGATATTTTCTGCTCCGCCCTGGCTCTTGCTGACCAAGGTATAGCGGACTACGCCATCACTGCCGACGGATATCGAATTGATATCGACGAAGAATTTCATCGATGCAGTCGGCCCGACATCAAGCGGCGCCAGATTGGCCGTCTGCGGGGTCGGCGGGATTTGCGCCTTGACTTCCTGCCATGATTTCCCGTCGTCGTCGTCCTCGTCGGGCAAGCCGGAATTCGATTGCGGAGCCGCACTTGGGTAGAACGGATCGGTAGCGGCATGCACTTGTGCGGCGGTACCAGGCAACAGCAGGCTGGCGGCCAGTAGCAGCAGTTGCGGGATCTTCTTTGCAGCGGGAATGCGGAAAGCAAAATCAAAAGCCATGGAAACGCTCACTTCTTTTCGGGTTCGGCACAGGCCGGGGGGGATTCAGTCGATGTCGATGCGCGCGGCCCGTGGCCGGTGCGTAAATGACGGGCGTGATGCGGGGTATTCTGCAAGGGGCGTGTCAGGAAACGTGATAGTTCTTGCAAGGCCCGCTGGTATACATCCCGCTTGAATTCGATCACGACGTCCAGCGGAACCCAGTAATCATGCCAGCGCCAGGCGTCGAATTCAGGATGCTCGGTCAGGCGCAGGTTGACATCGCAGTCGCGTCCCACCATGCGCAGCAGAAACCAGATCTGTTTCTGGCCGCGATAATGCCCACGTACGTCACGCTTGATAAAATGATCAGGTACCTCGTAACGCAACCAGTCGCGCGTGCGGCCGATGATCTTGACGTGTTCCGCCTTCAGCCCGATTTCTTCCTCGAGTTCGCGAAACATTGCCTGCTCCGGGGTTTCACCGTATTTGATACCGCCTTGTGGAAATTGCCACGAATGTTCACGCACGCGCTTGCCCCACCAGACTTCATTCTGGGTATTGAGCAAGATAATGCCGACGTTCGGGCGAAAGCCTTCACGGTCAAGCATGTTGTTACCTCAAAACTTTCTGCGGCCGGGCGGATCTACTGCTTCTTCTGCTAGATTCCTTGCTTGCCGTCATCATTGCGGAACAGAGCCATAAAGCCGCCATGGCTATGCAAAGAGCTCTGTCCTCACCCGACTAGGCGCGCAATTTGTCCTGACCTGTAGCAACAATGGCCAGAACATTAATCAATTGTGCAAAGAGTAGGCGCATCAGCCAGCTAATCCTTTAAAATTGAGTTGATTATAACCCTCTCTTTTTAAAAAGAATTCATCGTTATGCGCGCCTCCCGTTTTTTTATCTCCACGCTCAAAGAAGCTCCATCCGACGCTGAAATCGTTAGCCACAAACTGATGATGCGCGCCGGCATGATCAAACGCATCAGTTCCGGCATTTATACCTACATGCCGATGGGCTTGCGCGTAATCCGCAAGGTCGAAAACATCGTGCGCGAGGAGATGAACCGTTCCGGAGCGGTCGAGTTGCTGATGCCGGTGGTACAGCCGGCCGAGTTGTGGCAAGAAACCGGGCGTTGGCAAAAATATGGCGCTGAACTGATGCGCGTCAAAGATCGCCACGGTCGTGACTTCATCATCCAGCCGACTTCGGAAGAAGTGATTACTGACATCGCCCGCACCGAATTGCGCTCCTATCGCAAGCTGCCGGTGAATTTTTACCATATCCAGACCAAATTCCGCGATGAGCGCCGGCCGCGTTTCGGCTTGATGCGCGGGCGTGAATTCACGATGAAAGACGCCTATTCTTTCGATCGCGACCTGGACGGCCTGAAGCAGTCTTACAAGATCATGTATGACGCTTACACACGCATTTTCAACCGTTTCGGCTTGCAGTTCCGTGCTGTGGCTGCCGACAACGGCGCCATCGGCGGCACCGGTTCGCACGAATTCCACGTTATCGCGGCTACCGGCGAAGATGCCATCGTGTACTGTCCTGAGTCGGATTACGCCGCCAATATGGAGGCGGCCGAATCCTTGCCCTTGAACCCGACCCGGCCTGCGCCGGCACAAGCGCTGACCAAGACGGCGACACCGGGCAAGGCTAAATGCGAAGCGGTAGCAGAATTGCTGGAAATACCTTTGACGCACACCATCAAATCGATCGTGTTGACTGTTGAAAAAGACGCAACCGATAAAGAACCGGCAAGCAAGGTCGTCTGGCTGCTGATGCTGCGTGGCGACCATGAGCTGAACGAAATCAAGGTCAACAAGATCCCTGGCCTGGCCGGTTATCGTTTCGCCACGGAACAGGAAATCGTCGAATATTTCGGCACGCCGCCAGGTTATCTGGGACCGGTCAATACCAAAAAGCCGGTTACCGTGGTGGCTGACGTTACCGTCGCCAACATGCATGACTTTGTCAGCGGCGCCAACGAAGTGGATTTCCATTTCACCGGCGTCAACTGGGGCCGCGACTTGCCGGAACCGATGGTGTTCGACATCCGCAACGTGGTCGAGGGCGATCCATCGCCGGACGGCAAAGGTGCGTTGGCCATCCTGCGCGGGATCGAAGTCGGCCATGTATTCCAGCTGGGAACCGCCTATTCGGAATCGATGAAGGCGACTTTCCTGGATGAGAACGGCAAGCCGCAGCTGTTGCAGATGGGGTGCTACGGGATCGGTATTACGCGTATCCTGGGCGCTGCAATTGAACAGAATTTCGACGACAAGGGCATCATCTGGCCGACAGCTATCGCGCCGTTCGAAGTGGTCTTGTGCCCGATGGGTTATGACCGTAGCGAAGCGGTAAAAGAAGAGACCGACAAGTTGTATGAAACACTGTTGGCGGCTGGCGTCGACGTGATCCTGGACGACCGCGGCGAACGCCCGGGCGCAATGTTTGCCGACTGGGAGCTGATTGGCGTGCCGCATCGCGTGGTGATCGGCGATCGTGGTCTCAAGGACGGTCAGCTGGAATACCAGGGACGACGCGATACCGAGGCCACAACTGTACCGCTGGCAGAGGTGGCTGACTTCATCAAGACTCGTCTAGTTTCCTAAAAACAACAAAATAACGGCGCATCGGGCTTTTGCGCCGTTTTCTTTGCGCT
Source organism: Collimonas sp. OK307 (assembly GCF_900113705.1). GTDB lineage: Bacteria > Pseudomonadota > Gammaproteobacteria > Burkholderiales > Burkholderiaceae_D > Collimonas. The sequence continues at coordinate 98,702 of NZ_FOQI01000009.1, forward strand.
TTCTTTGCGCACCTTTGTATACTCATCCCAAAATAAAAGTGCATTTTGGGGAGTGTCGATTGCGTTGGTCTCGTTGGCTTGGCTTGTTGCCGATATTGCTGCCTTTATTATTTGGCAGCATGGCGCATGCCGGCAATCAAAAAGAAGAAGAGCTGGCGGATTCAGTACGCCTGGCTTTGTCGCGCGCAATCAATGACGCCCGTCCGCCTAAACCCAAATTTTCCGACATCGACCAGCGCATCCAGTATTTGTATTGGCTGGGCGAAATGTCGGAGCGCCTGAAGAAGAAACTGCCGGATACGCAAATGCGCATCGAGTTCCTGGAAACCGCCTGGTATGAAGCCAAGCGCGCCGGTCTCGATCCGGGCATGGTGCTGGGCCTGATCCAGGTCGAGTCGGCATTCCGGAAATACGCGCTATCCAGCGTCAGCGCCCATGGCTACATGCAAGTCATGCCGTTCTGGACCCGCGTCATCGGCGACGCCGACCGTAGCAAATTATTCAACATGCAGACCAATCTGCGATACGGCTGTTCGATCCTGCGGATGTACATCGATATGGAAAAGGGCAACCTGTATCTCGCGCTCGGCCGCTACAACGGCAGCCGCGGACGTCCTGAATATCCCAATGCGGTATTGGCCGCGTGGAAGCGCTGGGAATATAAGGACGACCTGCCAATCCATACAGTTTCCGCCCACCGGTAACTCTCCCCGCGGCCGACGCCTGTCCCGGGCGTCGTCGGCTCCCTCTATAAGAAGCAATCCGTTCATTGGCCCAGTTGTACTCGGGCCAATCATTCATCGTTTCCCTTCCGGTTTCGGCCGCAGATCTGCGTTCTTCGTCATCAGCATGTTCGTCATCAACATGTAATAACTTTTGGTTACAGTTGTTACACATTATTACAAATATCTGCATATTTCTGATTGATAACACGGAGCGATGAATGAAATTACGTATTTTGATTGCCGCCGCCATCGGATCGGTGGCGTTGGCGGGTTGCAGCGGTTCTGGCAGCAGCTCACTGGTTGAGACACCGATCGAGAAACCTGAAGTCAAGGTTCCCGGCAAGAACGTCATCTTCTTCCTGGGCGACGGCATGGGCATCACCACGATGACCGCTGCCCGCATCTACAAGGTCGGCGAAGAGGGCGACCTGACCATCGATACATTGCCGGAAAGCGGTTTCGTCACCACTTATTCCAACGATGCCCAGGTAACTGACAGCGCGCCGTCGATGGCGGCCTACATGACCGGAGTCAAGGCGAATAACGAAGTGATCTCCATGTCGGCCAATACCAGCGCCCGCGACGCCAGCGGTAAAGGATATGTCAACGGCGCCGACAGCACCTGCCCGAGCGGCAATGGCACGCCGGCCGACACTTTGCTGGAAATCATGAAGGCCAAGGGATACAGCACCGGCGTCGTGACCACCACCCGGATTACGCACGCAACTCCGGCTGCGACGTATTCACATATCTGCCACCGTGACGGCGAAAACAATATTGCCGCGCAGCTGACGCCCAAGGGCGCCGGTTTCAACAGCAAGCTGAGCGATGGCGTCGATGTCATTTTCGGCGGCGGCCGTCGTCATTTCCTGCCGAAGACCGATGCCGACAGCAAGCGTAGCGATAGCCGTGACCTGCTGGCGGAATTCAAGGCTGCCGGTTATACCTATGCCAGCAATTTTACGGAGTTCGATAAAATCGGCGCCGCAACACCGAAAGTGGTTGGCCTGTTCAACAAAGATCACATGACTTACGACCTGGATCGCGATGCAGCCAAGGAACCAAGCTTGGCGCAGATGACAAGCAAATCGATCGACCTGTTGAACAGCAAGAAGACCGGTTTCTTCCTGATGGTCGAAGGCGGTCGTATCGATCATGCATTGCACGCCACCAATGCGCGTCGCGCACTGCAGGAAACCGTTGCTTTCGACGATGCGATCAAGGTTGCGCTCGACAAGATGGAGCAAGTCGATCCGGGTTTGAAAAATACGCTGGTAGTGGTTACCGCCGACCACGATCATTCGATCCTGCTGAACGGCTACGCCAAGCGTACCGGCAAAACCACCAGCAGCGAGCCGGGCGTTCTTGGCCTGGTAAAGAACGTCCTCACCGGCCAGCCCGAGCGCGACATCAACAACAATCCTTACACCGTGATCGGCTTCGGCAATGGGCCTAACCATCTGGCCACACGCGGTGCGCTGTCCGACATGCAAGTGGCTGACAAAGACTATATGCAAGAGTCGGTGGTTCCGACCGAAGCCGGCGGTGAAACGCATGGCGGCACCAATGTCTTTATCGGTGCACAGGGTATGGGTGCGCAAAATATTCGCGGCGTCCTGGACAACACTGAAGTGTTCGGCCTGGTGAAAAAAGCGGTAGGCCTCTGAAATGGCCCACGACCCACTGCCTACCGCCCGTGAAACGAATTTGTCGAATATATGCAAAGGTCAGACATGAAAATAATCAAACCAGTTAGCAAGCAGCTGCAACGTCGAATCTATCAATGCGCCACGCTGTGCGCGTTATCGCCGCTGTCTCTATTATTCACCGCGAATGTCATGGCAGCCGACACTGCAACTGCGAAAAATGTCATCTTCTTCCTGGGGGATGGCATGGGTCCGGTAACGGTTACCGCGGCACGCATCTACGGTCATGGCGAAGCTGGCCGCCTGACGATGGAAACCTTGACGCGTACCGCGCGCATCAAGACTTTCTCGCTGGACGGTCAAACCACCGACAGCGCGCCGTCGATGGCGGCGTACATGACCGGCGTCAAAATGAAGAACGATGTGATTTCAATGTCTTCCGATACCAATGCCTTCGATGCCACCGGTAAGCCGTATCAAACCAAGGCGGACTCCACCTGCGTCGCCGGTAACGGCCAGGCGGTACAGACTTTGCTGGAATTGTCGAAGGGGGCCGGCAAGGCGGTCGGTGCGGTCAGCACCACACGCATCAGCCACGCTACGCCAGCCGCGACCTACGCCCATGTGTGCAATCGCGATGCGTACAACACCATCACGGAACAGGCGACACCGGGCGCACCGCGTTATAACACGGCGTTGAAGGATGGCATCGACGTCTTGCTGGGCGGTGGCTTGCGGCATTTCCTGCCGAAAAGTAATCCGGCCAGCCAGCGCAATGACGAGCTTGATGCACTGAGCATGTTCAAGGCGGCCGGCTATACCTATGTCGCTTCGGGCACTGAACTGAAGAGCGTCAATCCGGCCAATGTCAGCAAATTGCTCGGTTTGTTTACCGCCAGCGACATGGATTATGAACTGGATCGGGTCAAGAAAAACCTGAACCAGCCGAGTCTGGCGGAGATGACGGAAAAAGCTATCGGCGTACTCAAGAAGAATCCGAAAGGTTATTTCCTGATGGTCGAAGGCGGCCGCATCGACCATGCCTTGCACGGGACCAACGCCAAGCGAGCGCTGGAAGATACGCTAGCTTTCGATGCGGCCATCAAGAAGGCGCTGGAACTGGTCGACTTGAAAGATACCTTGATCGTGGTCACTGCCGACCATGACCATGCGATCGGCTTCAATGGCTATCCGAAACGCGGCAATCCGATTCTGGGCAAGGTCGCCAACTATTACGATGGCAAGCTGGCGCTGGCGGCCGATGGCAAGCCTTACACCACGCTGGTGTTCGGTAACGGCAGCGCGCCGCGTCGTCCGGATGCAGCGGATTTGACCAATGTCGATACAGAAGCTGACGATTACCTGCAGCAGGTTGGCGTCCGCTTTGCCGGTTCGCCCGGTTCGGAGACGCATGGCGGCGGTGACGTGATGCTGTTCTCGGCAGGCGCCGGCAGCGACAGTTTCAAAGGCACATTTGAAAACATCAAGGTGTTTGGCAAAGTTAAAAATGCGCTTGGCCTGTAATAATTTTCTTCAATAGTATTACCGCCGCCATCGCAGCGATGGCGGCAATTTTTTTCGGTGGAAAAATGTTTTTTTTAAAGAGTCGAATGAATGGCATAAAAATGTTGATGACAGTGGTGCTGTTGTCGCCGATGTTGCTTACGCAGGCTGCGGTCAATCCTCCTGACCAGAACCTGCTGGTCCAACATTATTCGATGGTGTCGGGACGCGATGGCGTCAAGCGCGAAACGACATTCACCGAGCGCGTGTACCGTCGCAACGACCAGGTCTGGACCGAGCGCGAGATTGGTGGCAGCGGAGTGGCAGACGAACACGATCACAGCGGACACAATCATCCCGATGCCGGCAGTTCGCCGATGTGGGTGCGGCGGCAAGCCGATGGTTCGCTGGATGCGCGTTTGATCGAGCGTCATCAACGTCGCACCATCAAGGTTGACTCTCAGTATTACGGCAATATCGGTTTCAACGGTAACTGGGGCAGCACGTTCTATTTGAGCGATCCGCAAAGTTTGAAAAACATGCGTGCGGTTGGTCCGGTCAAAGACGGTGTCCAGCTTTATGAGAGCAAGCGTGGTGAGTTGACGGTGCGGGTCGGTTGGGATGTCAAAGGCCAGTATCCGCGCCGGGTGGAGTCGTTCGATGCGCACGGATCGGCACGTCGCCAGACTTCGGTCCGCGTGATTGCCGCGCCGCCGGTCCTGCCGTGGAAGACGCTGGCAGGCTATGCAGAAATCGACTATTCGGATTTACTAGATTGATGCCGGAATCTGCAGAAACAAAAACGCCCGCGTGATGCGGGCGTTTTTGTTTGGCACTCAGGGCGACGCGTTGAACAATGTCCAGCAGCCAGGCCCTAAGCTTTATTTCAAGTGATCGGAAATGAGTTTAGTCATTTCAAACATCGACACTTCTTTTTTGCCGCCAAAGACAGCTTTCAATTTTTCATCTGCAAGGATGTTGCGCTTGTTGGCTGGATTTTGCAGATTGTGCTTCTTGATGTATTCCCAAACCTTCTTGGTAACTTCCGTGCGTGGCAGCGGAGTCGCGCCGACAACCGCAGCCAGGATAGCCGATGGTGTCAGTGGTTTCATGAACGCTGCATTCGGCTTGCGCGCTACAGTACCGGTTGCAGTTACTTTTTTAGGAGCTGCCTTTGGCGCCGATTTAGTCGGTGCTTTTGCTGGTGCTGCAGCTTTCTTTGCCGCTGGTTTTTTTGCTGCTGTGGCCATCTTTGAGCCTCCTTCAGGGATAGTGAAAAAATGCGTCAAGCACGCATCGCTAATAGTGTTGCGCTTTTCCTGGCGATGCAAGCGTTTTTTACGGGTTTGTGCGGGATTTGATACGGATGCGGAACCACCGGCCACGCCGGGAGAAACACCGGTTGGCGGGCTTATGCGGCCGGTTTTTGCTGATTTTCAGTATTCTTTGCAGCATTCGGGGCGGTAACAAATGCCCGCAGCCACCGGTTAGCAGCTGCGCAGAGTCGGCCCAATTTTGCGAAAAGCCTTGCAAGTCAATGACTTGCAAGGCTTTTGAAGGCGAAGTGACCGTACTTTGAGCGTGCTGGGACAGTACCGATACAGGGTCTAGCGCATGCCAGGCATCATGCCTTTCATGCCGCGCATCATTTTCATCATGCCGCCGCCCTTGAGTTTTTTCATCATCGACTGCATCTGGTCGAATTGCGACAGCATGCGATTGACTTCCTGGACCTGCACACCGGCGCCGGTGGCGATGCGGCGTTTGCGCGAAGCCTTGATCAGTTCAGGCTTGGCCCGTTCCTGGGCGGTCATCGAGTTGATGATGCCTTCCATCCGGCGTACCTGTTTTTCTGCCTGGTCCATATTGGCGCCGCCTGCCGCCTGCTGGAATTGCGCCGGCAATTTGTCCATCAGGTTGGACAAGCCGCCCATTTTCTTCATTTGGCCGAGCTGCGCCTTGAAATCGTTCAGGTCGAATTTGCCGCCGCCCTTGATTTTATGCGCCAGGTCCTTGGCTGCGGCAACATCGACGCCTTTCTGGGCTTCTTCGACCAGCGCCAGGATATCGCCCATGCCGAGGATTCGGTTGGCCATGCGGGTTGGATCGAAAGCTTCCAATCCATCCAGTTTTTCGGCAGTGCCGGCAAACTTGATCGGCTTGCCGGTGATGTGCCTTACCGACAGCGCCGCGCCGCCGCGGGCATCGCCGTCCAGTTTGGTCAGCACGATACCGGTCAGCGGCAGGGCATCGTTGAAGGCCTTGGCGGTGTTGATCGCATCCTGGCCGAGCATGGCGTCGACCACGAACAGCGTTTCGATCGGATTGACGGCAGCATGGATAGCGGTGATTTCCTTCATCATCGCTTCATCGATACCCAGCCGGCCGGCAGTGTCGATGATCAGCACGTCGTGATAATGGCGTTTGGCGTAGTCCAGCGCGGCCAGTGCGATATCGACTGGCTTGTCGGTCGTGGCGGTCGGGAAGAAGTCGGCGCCGACCTGTGCAGTTACGGTCTGCAACTGTCCGATTGCGGCCGGGCGATAAACGTCGGCGGAGACAGTCAGTACTTTTTTCTTCTTTTGCTCGCGCAGATATTTGGCGAGTTTACCGACGGTGGTGGTTTTACCCGCACCTTGCAGACCAGCCATCAGGATGATCGCCGGCGGCTGCGTGGCGAAACTAAGTTGCGACGCCTCGGGACCGAGATCGGCGCCCATCAATGAGGCCAGCTCGCGTTGCACCACGCCGACCAGGGCCTGGCCTGGTGTCAGCGATGCAATCACTTCCTCGCCTAATGCTTTTTGCTTGACGTTGGCGATGAACTCGCGCACAGCGGGCAGGGCGACGTCGGCTTCGAGCAAGGCCAGACGTACTTCGCGCAGCATTTCAGCGGTGTTGGTTTCGGTAAGGCGCGCTTCGCCGCGCATGGTTTTTACTACTTTGGCGAGGCGTTGGGTAAGATTGTCGAGCATGGGTAACAGCGTTTCCAGAAGAGGTGCAATTGGTCAAAGTGAACCAGTTTTTGCTTAATCCCGCGCAACTAATAGGCTAATAGGCCAATTTTTAAGGCAACGCGTATTAAAGCTGACACGGTAAAGAGTGTAAATAGCCATTTTACCCGATGCGGGCTGAGGCCGACCCTGGAATAAGAGCCGACATCTCAGGATTGATGAATGTGATGTTGAAATTGCAAGAAATAAAGACCGCGGTCGTGGCAAGCCATGGCAAGCTGGATAGTCACCCTGTTTGAGCACGCCGCGCAGACGCCACATGTTGTAAACTTACGCGATGCAAACATATCTTTTCGTTCTGGTGGCGCTGCTATATATAGGCTGCACCTTTTTGCCGTCGAGCCGACGCCAGACTATTTCCATTGTCGTTGCGGCAGCATGGCTACTGCATGGCGCCGTGCTGTGGGCTGACGTCGTCGGGCCGCAAGAGTTGCGGGTCGGATTTTCGATGATGCTGTCGGCGACCTTATGGGTTTCGGTAGCCGCCTATTGGCTGGAAAATCGCAACTACACTTTGGACGGCCTGCGGGTCCTGGTGTTGCCGATGGCGGCACTGGCAGCGATCCTGCCGGCGGTCTTTCCGGGAAACATGGTGCCGCTGGGGGGGAAGTCGCCGGTGTTCTTGTGGCATATCGTCATTTCCATCCTGGCCTATAGCACCCTGACCATCGCCGCCTTCCATGCGGTATTGATGGTGTTGCAGGAATCGCGTTTGCACACCCGCCCGGGCGGGGCTAAAACCGGCTGGTTCGGCGCTGCGCTGGATCGTCTGCCGGCCCTGCTGACCATGGAAAAATTGTTGTTTCGCCTGATCGCTTTCGGTTTCTTCCTGTTGACGCTGACGGTGTTGTCGGGCGTGGTGTTTTCTGAAGAGTTGTTTAACCAGGCCTTCAAATGGGATCACAAGACCATCTTCACCATGCTGTCATGGGCCTTGTTCGGCCTGCTGCTGGCTGGCCGCAAATGGCAGGGCTGGCGCGGCCGCACCGCGCTCAGTTTTACCTTGACCGGATTTGCCATTTTGTTACTGGCGTATGTAGGAAGCCGTTTCGTGCTTGAAGTTGTGTTGCATCGGGTATTGGTATGAAACTGATTATTCTAATTGTCATCGTGCTGGCCGTAATTGTGTGGCTACAGCGTCTCAAGAAAAATCTTGAGCGACATCGTTCCGGTCGTGCCGCTTCTGGTGGATCGGCTTTTCCCAACGGTGCGGATTCCACTGCGGCCACCTCCGTGCAGGCCGAAGCCATGGTAGCCTGCGCCCATTGCGGCATGCATTTCCCGGCATCGGAAGCGCTTGCCGATGCCTCCGGCACGGTTTTCTGCAGTGCGGAGCATCGCCGCCTGCATTCGTCCTAGATCCTGTCCCACTTTGAGCCGTTACAACTATTGTGGCCCTGGGCCGAGGCCGGCGCTTGAGGGCATTGCGCCGGCGAATTCAAGATGCATCGTGAGACAGGACATATACGTATGAGGAGCCCCAGCCCGAGTCACACCGCCACCGTCACTTCGCTGGACGATAAGCCGGACACCTTCTGGCGCACGCTGCAAACCTTCAATGTGACGCGTATCGTGGTTGCGATGGTCATGCTGGCCTATCTCAGCACCCAGAGCAAAAGCGAATCCTGGTTTTCGCAGCTATTCACGAATCCGCAAACCTGCAGCGTCTACCTGCTGTGCGCCGGCATCTTCACTGCGGTCACCGCATATCATCATCGCCATTACATGGCGCAGATCGTGGTGCCGATCACGGTAGACATGATCGCGGTGTCGATGTTGTATATAGGTGCCGGCGGCGCCAAGGGCGGCCTGGCGATCCTGTATCTGTTTCCTCTGGCTGGCGCAGCGATCCTGGCGCCGCTGCTGTTGGCGCTGTTGTTTGTTTCAATAGCGACCATCGTACTGCTCGGGGAAAGCGGTTACCAGATTCTGCAGTCGGCGCCGGACGCCTCCACCTTGCAAGCTGGCTTGTATGGCGGCGCCTTCTTTTTTGCGGTGCTGGTTATTAACCGTCTGGCCAACAAACTAATCAAGCAAGAGGAGCTGGCGACCCAGCGCGGCAGGGATTTGCGGGTGCAAATGGACATTAACCGCATTGCGATCAAGGACATGGGTGATGGTCTGCTGGTGGTCGACCCGGTTGGCACTTTGATTATGGCAAATCCGGCGGCCGAGCGCATGCTGGGTTTGTCCCTGTCTGATGAGGACCAGCAGCACAAGTTGAGCGATTATGCGGTGCTGGCACCCATCACCGATGCCTTGTTTGCCTGGGAGTCACATGTAAGCGACCTGCCACGCACGGTTTCTCCGAGCGTGGGAGAGGCGGTTTTCGTCACCATCAAACATACCGACGATCTTGGCCAGGGCCAGGAGGCGGCTATCGGCTGGAGCGGGCGGCGCGAGCTGGCGGCGCATTTGAAAGTGCGCTTTGCTGCCGTCAGGATGCGCGAACTGAGTGAGTACCGGGCAGTCATTTTTTTGCAGGATGTCAGCGAAATTGAAAACCAGGCCCAACAACTGAAACTGGCTGCCATGGGTCGCCTGACCGCCAGTATCGCGCATGAGGTACGTAATCCGCTGGCGTCGATTTCGTATGCTGCGACCTTGCTGGCGGAAGACGCCACCGAGTCGGCCGAGATGCGCCTGCTGACGATTATCGACGACAATGTGGCACGCCTGAATCGCATGATTGAGGATATCCTGAAGCTGTCGCGCAAGGCGCAGCGGCAGCTTGAACCGATTCTGCTGGCGCCCTTGTTGCACGATATCGTCAGGGATTTCAGGCAAACCCATGCAGTGGCGCCGGCTGCGATTGCCTTACAGATCGATGCTGCAGATCTGCAGAGTGTCTGGTTTGATCCGCTGCATCTGCGTGAAGTAGTGACAAATCTGTTATCGAACGCGGTGCGTTACGCCAGTGCCCGGCCGGGCGCAATGCGCTTGCACGTCATGTCCAGCGTGGCGGAGCGCCTGGAATTGCATGTGCAGGACGATGGCGAACCGATTTCTCCGGCGGTCCGGGCGCACCTGTTCGAGCCGTTCTATACGACCTCCAGCAAAGGTACCGGATTAGGCTTGTTTTTAGCGCGCGAGTTGTGTTTGAATAACGGCGCACTGCTCGATTATGAATACCGGCATGATGTTCAAGGACAGAATTCCAGCCACGTGAGTGGTCGTTTTGTTATTGCGTTTGCTGCCCATGACCCGGTGTCTCTTGCCGATTAGATTTGACTGAAAAAGACGAATGCCATGACTTCACCCCGTATTCTGGTTGTTGATGACGAAGCGCACCTGCGCGAACTGCTGGAAATAGCATTGGTAAAAATGGGGCTGGATGTCGATAGCGCAGAAAATTTGTCTGTGGCGCGCAGCCATTTGGCGCAAAACGACTATGCCTTGATCCTGACCGATATGCGTCTGCCGGATGGACTGGGGATCGAACTGGTGCGCGAAGTCACCACTGGCGAAAAGGTCATACCGATTGCCGTGATTACCGCCTACGGCAGTGCCGACAATGCCGTCATGGCGTTAAAGGCAGGTGCTTTCGATTATTTGTCGAAACCGGTGGCGCTCGATCAGTTGCGCTTGATGGTGCAATCGGCGTTGCGTGTCGGTAAGCCGGTCGAAAACCAGCGCCCGGCAGCGGATGCCAAACTACGCTCCGGCGCTGCGTTACGCCTGATCGGCCAATCTGCCGCCATGCAAGAGTTGCGTACGCAGATCGTGCGTCTGGCGCGCAGCATGGCGCCGGTGGCGATTACCGGCGAATCCGGCAGCGGCAAGGAATTGGCGGCACGGGATATCCATGCACTCAGTCCGCGCGCCGACAAACCCTTTGTCGCCGTCAATTGCGGCGCAATCCCGGAAGCTTTGATGGAAGCCGAGTTCTTCGGCTACCGTAAAGGCGCATTTACCGGTGCCGCCGATGACCGCGACGGATTCTTTCAAGCCGCGAATGGCGGTACCTTGCTATTGGATGAGGTCGCCGATTTGCCGCTGGCGATGCAAGTAAAGCTGTTGCGCGCGATCCAGGAGCGCCGGGTGCGCAAGGTTGGCGCCACGGTGGAGGAGGCGGTGGACGTCCGTCTGGTCAGCGCTACTCATCAGAATCTGGCCGAGTGCGTCGAATCAGGTAGATTTCGCCAGGATTTGTACTATCGTTTGAATGTCATTGAATTAAAACTGCCACCGTTGCGAGAGCGGCTGGATGACATCGGCCTGCTGGTCGCGGCGATCTTGGGACGCTTGTCGGCGTTTACCCCGCAGGCGGAGCAGGTGACGCTGGCGCCGGCGGCTTTGTCCGCGCTACGTGCTTATGCGTTTCCGGGAAATGTGCGCGAACTGGAGAATATCCTGGAGCGCGCGTTGGCGTTTGCCAACGACGGCGTGATCGAGGTGGCGGATCTGGGTTTGAAGCCGGGCAACCAAGGGCGGTCCGCAGAAGTAGCAGAGGCACTGGAGCCTGGCGATCATTACTATGAAGCCGGGATGGCTGGTAGCGCCATGGCGATGAACCTGGAGCCGCTTGTGACTGGTGCGGCTGGCGTGGCTGCCATTGCAACGCAATTCAACGGCGCCGAACTGCCGCCTTCGCTGCCGGATTATCTTGACGACATCGAACGCGACGTGATTCGGCAAGCACTGACGCGTACGCATTTCAATCGCACCAAGGCAGCCGATTTGCTGGGCATCAGCTTTCGCCAGTTGCGCTACCGGATGCAGCGTTTGTCGATCCATGAGCAGGATTAAGATTTCATTCAGAACCAGGGCCAGGTAACAATGACGGAGCAGACATCGCTTCCCCCAAGTTTTTCAATCGGTGCAGACGGCTGGTGCCGTCCCGAGGAAGTGGTGCGGCAGTCGTCGCCCAACTGCGATGCGCGGCCAGATGGTTGCGTGGCGGATTTGCTGGTGATTCATAACATCAGCCTGCCGCCTGGCCAGTTTGGCGGCCATTATATTGCCGACCTGTTCGGCAATCGCCTGGATTATGACGCCCATCCTTATTTCGAGCAGTTGCGCCCGCTCAGGGTTTCCTCCCATTTCCTGATACTGCGCGACGGCGGCGTGGTCCAGTTCGTCTCGGCCAATGATCGTGCCTGGCATGCGGGCGTATCTTGTTTCGAAGGCCGCGAGCGCTGCAACGATTTTTCAATCGGGATCGAGCTGGAGGGCACCGATTTCGAACAGTTTCCAGCATTGCAATATCGAGCACTTGCGGCATTGACCCATGCCTTGCAGTTGCGTTACCCTCTCGCCGCGGTGGCTGGGCATGAACATATCGCACCCGGCAGAAAGACCGATCCAGGTCCGTTTTTTGACTGGACCCAATACCAGCAAGCCTTAGCCGGGCATATGCAGCAGACCTCCGGCAAACCGTCTTTGCACTTTCCAGCCATAGACAAAAAAGTCAATTGAATAGTCTCTTTTTGCATATAAAAAAGATCCCACTTTTGGATTGCATCGGCGCGCCCTAGGTACTACAATTAGTAAAAATCAAATCCAGAAACCTATATGTAGTGTTTTTCGTATCTCGTCCGTGGCTTGTTTTGCATGGTCTGTCCACCGTGTGGTGTTTTGTTTTTGTACTCATATCAGTATAAATGCAGGTGTCGGACAGGCTGCTAAGCGGCCTCTGGGTTTGTTGTAGTTCTACCGTATTTCTATTACGTATTTCTATTATTTAACAACGCTGTTTTTTCTCTTTTTTATCTGAATTCGGGCATCTGTCATGAGCGCCTGCCGATTAGTAGTCGATGAAGCAGTCGATCAAGCAGTGACTGCAGCAATGACTGATGTGGCAACAAGCAGTATCTGAACCATCAATGGTTCCAGGGTTCTAATTAATAACAGCAGGCGTAATTGTTTCGCCTGTTTTCACAGTCTCGGGAGGCTCAGTGCAATCTACTCAAGAAATTTCCGTTAAATCATCAGCCGAAGTCGCTGGTGTTCCGCCATCAACCGGTAGCGGCTCTCCCGTCAAGGTTTCCAGCAGTTTCGGCGACTACCGCATCATCCGCCGCAACGGCGCCGTGGTCGGCTTTGAACCGTCCAAGATCTCGATCGCTGTCACCAAGGCATTCCTCGCAGTCAATGGCGGCCAGGGTGCTGCATCGGCACGGGTACGCGAACTGGTCGAGCAATTGACTTCCAACGTCGTCGCCGCATTGGTGCGCCGGCAGCCGAATGGCGGCACGTTCCATATTGAAGACATCCAGGACCAGGTTGAACTGTCCCTGATGCGCTCCGGCGAGCATGACGTGGCGCGTGCCTACGTGCTGTATCGCGCCAAGCGCATGGAAGAGCGTTCGCAGCAACAAACCGGCGCCACGGCAACCGTAGCCGGCACCGAATTGTTTGTGACAGAAGACGGCCAGCGCCGCGTGTTGGACATGCAGCAGGTGCGTGACCTGATTACCGCCGCCTGTATCGGCCTGGAAAAGCACGTTGACGCGGAAGCCATCCTGGCCGAGACCGTCAAGAACCTGTACGACGGCGTGCCGGTCGAAGAACTGCACAAATCAGCGATTCTGGCAGCCCGTGCACTGATGGAAAAAGACCCTGCCTACAGCACGGTTACTGCGCGTCTGCTGATGCACACAATCCGTAAGGAAGTATTCGGCAAAGAAGTGGCGCAAGCTGATGCACCCGCCGCATATCTCGAATATTTCCCGAAATTCATTAAAAAGGGTATTGAATCCGACCTGCTGGATAGCAAGCTGGCGCAATTCGACCTGAAAGCCCTGGGCGAAGCACTGAAGCCAGAACGCGACCTGCAATTCGGCTATCTTGGCCTGCAAACCTTATACGACCGTTATTTCCTGCACATCCGGGATATCCGCATCGAAATGCCGCAAGCGTTTTACATGCGGGTAGCGATGGGCCTGGCGCTGAATGAAGTCAATCGCGAAGCACGCGCAATCGAGTTTTACAACCTGTTGTCCAGCTTCGATTTCATGAGCTCGACACCGACCCTGTTCAATTCGGGCACACTGCGCTCGCAACTGTCGTCTTGCTACCTGACCACGGTTGCCGACGATCTCGACGGTATCTACGAAGCCATCAAGGAAAACGCCTTGCTGGCCAAATATGCCGGCGGCCTGGGTAACGACTGGACACCGGTACGTTCGCTGGGCGCCCATATCAAGGGCACCAACGGCAAGTCGCAAGGCGTGGTGCCGTTCCTTAAAGTGGTAAACGACACTGCCGTGGCAGTGAACCAGGGCGGCAAACGCAAGGGCGCGGTATGCGCCTACCTGGAAACCTGGCACATGGATATCGAGGAATTCCTCGACCTGCGCAAGAACACCGGCGACGATCGCCGTCGTACCCACGACATGAACACTGCCAACTGGATTCCAGACCTGTTCATGAAGCGCGTCATGGAAAAGGGCGAGTGGACCCTGTTCTCGCCAAGCGATGCGCCGGACCTGCACGACAAGGTCGGCAAGGCCTTCGAGGAAGCCTATACCGGCTATGAAGCCAAGGCTGCCCGCGGTGAACTGCGCCTGTTCAAGAAGATCCAGGCGCTCGACTTGTGGCGCAAGATGCTGTCGATGCTGTTCGAAACCGGCCATCCATGGATCACCTTCAAGGATCCATGCAACATCCGCTCGCCGCAGCAGCACGTTGGCATGGTCCACAGCTCGAACCTGTGCACCGAGATCACGCTGAACACCAACGAATCCGAGATCGCCGTATGTAACCTGGGTTCGGTCAATCTGCCGGCGCACATGAAAGACGGCAAGCTGGATCACGCCAAATTGCAGAAAACTATCAATACTGCAATGCGCATGCTGGATAATGTGATCGATATTAACTACTATGCAGTGAAGAAGGCGCGTGATTCCAATCTGCGGCATCGCCCGGTTGGTCTCGGTATCATGGGTTTCCAGGATTGCCTGCACATGATGCGCGTACCTTATGCCTCGAAAGCAGCGGTTGAATTTGCCGATAATTCGATGGAAGCGGTTTGCTACCACGCTTATTGGGCATCGACCGAACTGGCGGAAGAGCGCGGCCGTTACAGCAGCTATCGCGGTTCCTTGTGGGATCGTGGCATCCTGCCGCAAGATTCCGTGAAACTGCTGGCTGAAGAGCGTGGCGGCTACCTCGAAGTCGACATGTCGGAAGCACTGGACTGGACCGAGCTGCGTGCCCGCATCAAGGAATTCGGCATGCGCAACTCGAATTGCGTAGCGATTGCACCGACCGCCACCATCTCTAACATCATTGGCGTATCGGCTTGTATCGAACCGACTTACCAGAACCTGTACGTGAAATCGAACCTGTCAGGCGAGTTCACCGAAATCAACGAATACCTGGTGCGCGATTTGAAAGCACGTGGTTTGTGGGATGAAGTGATGATCTCCGACCTCAAGTATTTCGACGGCAGCCTGGCCAAGATCGATCGCATTCCGCAAGATCTGCGCGAGATTTACGCCACGGCATTTGAAGTTGAGCCATCCTGGCTGGTGGAAGCGGCGTCGCGTCGTCAAAAATGGATCGATCAGGCGCAATCGCTGAATATCTATATGGCAGGTGCATCGGGTAAAAAGCTCGACGAAACCTACAAGCTGGCATGGTTGCGCGGTCTCAAGACTACTTACTACCTGCGTACCATTGGCGCAACGCATACTGAAAAGTCGACATCTAAAACCGGCGCGCTGAATGCGGTTTCGGTAGATGGCGGCGCCAGCGGCGGTGCGGCAGCGACTTACGGTACAGCTGCTGTTGCGGCTGCGCCACAAGAACTGGATGGACCGGCATGCACCATGCGTCCTGGCGATCCTGGTTTTGAAGAGTGCGAAGCCTGCCAGTAAGCCAGTAAAACAGTTCATATAGAACGAAACAATTGCAAAGAAAGTAGGGTGGGCAGGTTTTTTGCCCACGCGTTACCGAAACAGGCGCGGCGATCAATTTGAAGTCGCAAAGTCACGCGCGGGCACAGGTGCCCACCCTACGAAAGATAAAGGAATAAAGCATGCTCTCCTGGGATGAAGAAAAAAGTTCGGCCCCCGCTCCTCGTACCCCGCCTATGCCGGCGCAAGCGGCATTTGCACCTTCAGCACTTCCGCAAATGTCCGATAGCGCATTCCAAGCAGCTCCGGCAGTCGACGTGACGCACCGCGTCAATGCCGCTGACAAGCGCATCATCAACGGCCATACCGACGTCAATCAGCTGGTCCCGTTCAAGTACAAATGGGCCTGGGACAAGTACCTGGCCGGCTGCGCCAACCACTGGATGCCGCAGGAAATCAACATGCAGCGCGACATCGAGCTGTGGAAGAATCCGAACGGCCTGACGGACGATGAACGCCGTCTGGTCAAGCGTAACCTGGGTTTTTTCGTTACCGCCGACTCGCTCGCCGCCAACAATATCGTGCTTGGCACGTATCGCCATATCACTGCGCCGGAATGCCGGCAGTATTTGCTGCGCCAGGCTTTTGAAGAAGCAATCCACACCCACGCCTATCAATACATCGTGGAATCGCTCGGTCTGGACGAGGCGGAAATCTTCAACGCCTATCACGAAGTCAAATCGATCCGCGACAAAGACGAGTTCCTGATCCCCTTTATCAATACGCTGACCGATCCTGAATTCAAGACCGGCACTACTGAAAACGATCAGAAATTGTTGCGCTCGCTGATCGTGTTCGCCTGCATCATGGAAGGACTTTTCTTCTACGTCGGTTTCACGCAGATCCTTGCGCTGGGCCGTCAAAACAAGATGATGGGTGCGGCGGAACAGTACCAATACATTCTGCGCGATGAGTCGATGCACTGTAACTTCGGCATCGATTTGATCAACACAATCAAGATGGAAAATCCGCATTTGTGGACGCCGGAATTCCGCGATGAGATTAAAGCGTTGTTTTTAAGCGCAGTAGAGTTGGAATATCGCTACGCAGAGGATACAATGCCGCGTGGAGTGCTCGGTTTGAATGCGCCAATGTTCAAAGGTTATTTGCGGTTCATTGCAAATCGCCGCGCGCAACAAATCGGACTGGACCCAATGTTCCCTCAGGAAGAAAATCCCTTCCCCTGGATGAGCGAGATGATCGATCTGAAAAAAGAACGCAACTTTTTTGAGACTCGTGTAATCGAATATCAAACCGGCGGTGCACTGAACTGGGAATAAAGGCTTCAGATCTCGGACAAGAATAACGAGGTGGATGGAAGAGGTTGCTGGAGTCCTGCAGCGCTTAGTACTATAAAAAAGTCTGCAAACTGAAAGGTGATTTCCAAACTTAATGAACAGCCAAAGACAGAAGCGTACTTATCTGTTGTCGCCGCTTACCCCGATTCAATCGGGTTTGGCGGCGTTTTCTTTGGAAAAAACTAAACGTTTTTGTAACAGAATTCCGACGCCGGCCTAGCCGCTGGCGTTTTTTGGCCAAGGATCGCAGCCTACAGGTGGCGCGAAACTCGAAATTCGAGACTCTTCCCAGGTCCTGGAAACCGGGAAAAGACCTTAGCCGATTATGGCTGAAGTGCTGCATCAATGAGGGGATGGAGCAGTTCAGCTGGTGCCGAATTCATTAGCGCAAGCAGAGTTGATTGCGCCGATGAATAATCCGCCGTTCCCATCGCGATGGGTTCGTCGGGTTTCCAACTTGGAGCTTGATTTTTTCCATCACGTGAAGGAGAAACAAAATGGCAACAGCAGCAAAGAAACCCGCAGCGAAGAAACCCGCTGTGAAGAAAGCAGCACCGGCCAAGAAGCCAGTAGCTAAAGCAGCAGCAAAACCAGCAGCTAAGAAACCAGTTGCTAAGAAAGCTGTCGCGGCTAAAAAGCCAGTAGCTAAAGCAGCAGCAAAACCAGCAGCTAAGAAACCAGTTGCCAAGAAAGCTGTCGCGGCTAAAAAGCCAGTAGCTAAGAAAGCAGCAGCCAAACCAGCAGCGGCCAAGAAGCCAGTTGCTAAGAAAGCTGTCGCGGCCAAAAAGCCGGTAGCTAAGAAAGCAGTAGCAGCTAAAAAGCCGGTAGCTAAGAAAGCAGCAGCCAAACCAGCAGCGGCCAAGAAGCCAGTAGCTAAGAAAGCTGTCGCGGCCAAAAAGCCGGTAGCTAAGAAAGCAGCAGCTAAACCTGCAGCTAAGCCAGCAGCGAAAAAGCCGGTAGCTAAGAAAGCAGCAGCTAAACCTGCAGCCAAAAAGCCGGTAGCCAAAGCAGCAGCTAAACCAGCGGCCAAAAAGCCGGCAGTTAAGAAAGTTGCGGCTAAGCCAGCAGCAAAAAAGCCGGTAGCTAAGGCAGCAGCTAAACCTGCCGCCAAACCTGCAGCAGCTAAGCCAGCTGTTAAAAAAGCCGCAGCGAAACCTGCAGCCAAAAAACCAGTGGCAAAACCTGCAGCTGAGCCAGCAGTAAAGACAGTGCTCAACCCGGCAGCAGCTTGGCCGTTCCCAACTGGCACACGCCCGTAATTAGCGTTTGTCGGTTTGCCTGATTGAATTCAGGTATCACCCGCTGTACAGCTTCGCGCTGTCCAGCGGGTTTTTATTTGTGGGTACGCGATGTGAGGGCGATGTGAGTGGCGCGTGAGCAGGTTCGTCAGCTAGCGCAGCCAAGTCGAAATAACTGCTACGACAGCCAGCTGGTACACTCGTACTTTTCCTGAATCCGTGGCATTCGCCTACGTCTCCGAATTACATCTTGCGCCCGAATTCGGGTAAGTTATCAGTATATTGGCGCGCCGGACCGTTACGCGTCGATGTTCGCAAGCCTGAATCATTGCTTCATATGGGAAGGGAAACACGTCGTGTTGCAGAATATTTTCACCTTGATTATCGAAACTATCGCCAGCGTCCTGGGCGGAGTCCTGTTACTGCGATTCTGGATCCAGGCAGTGCGCGTACGGCCGCCGCAACAGTTGGCGCAGTTCATCTTTACCCTGTCTGACTGGGCTGTGCGCCCAATGCGGCGCTTGTTGCCCGGGGTTGGCGGCTACGACTGGGCCAGCCTGATCGGCGCGGTCCTGGTGGCCGTCATCTGCATCTTGCTGGAACTCGGCGTCAGGTCGGCATTGAATGCCACATTGATTTTCAGCCTGTCGGCACTGCTGTTTTTCCAATGGGTATTTTATGGACTGATCGCGTTATTGATTATTGAAGCGATCTTCAGCTGGGTGAATCCGAACGCACCCCTGGCGCCCTTCGTACGAGCGTTGAATGAGCCGTTGCTGCGGCCTTTGCGCAGGATTATCCCGCTGATTGGCAATATCGATCTGTCGCCGCTGGCAGCGCTGATACTGCTGAGAGTAGTGCACCAGCTGGTGATCTATCTGATCATGTCGCTGACGTGAATTACAAATGAGCCGCAAATGAAACACAAGGCGGGCGCAGGTGCAGGCGCGGCGCCCGTGCAGGGCCAAAGATTGCATGCATGGTGCTCCGATATTGCCGGCGGTGTCAGGCTGGCACTGCAGGTAACGCCTAATGCCAAGAAAAGCCAGGTCATCGGGCCCCAAGAGGACGTACTCAAAGTACGCTTACAGGCGCAACCCATTGAGGGTAAGGCAAACGAAGCGTTGATTCGCTATCTGGCAGAGCTGCTGGATGTGCCGCGCAGCAGGATTGTGATCACCCACGGCCATACCAATAAGCGGAAAATCGTCGAGATGCAAGATGTCTCATTGACAGCAGATGCTGTCATGCGCAGCTTGCTGGCTTTGGTCGCGTAGGCGGGGCGCAAAGAAAAACGGCTTCCGAGGATAAGTCGGAAGCCGCGAGTCTGAGTTCGAGCCTGAGTCTGGTGTCGACGCCAGTTAAGCGTCCATCTGGCTTTGCAGATAGTTCTGCAGCCCGACTTTATCGATCAGGTCGAGCTGGGTTTCCAGCCAGTCGATATGTTCTTCCGTATCTTCGAGGATTTCCACGAAGAGTTCGCGCGATACATAATCACCGGCTTTTTCGCAAGCGGCGATGCCTTCCTTGACAGTCTTTTGCGCGCCTTGCTCCAGCTTCAGGTCGCACTGCAGCATCTCCGGCGTCGATTCGCCGATCATCAGCTTGTGCAATGCCTGCAGGTTCGGCAGGCCATTCAGCATCAGGATGCGGTCGATCAGTTTGTCGGCGTGCTTCATTTCGCCGATCGACTCTTCATATTCCTTCTTGCCGAGCTTTTCCAGGCCCCAGTGCTTGTACATGCGGGCATGCAGGAAATACTGATTAATCGCAGTCAGTTCATTGGTTAACTGCGCATTGAGCAGCGTGATGATTTGTTTTTCGCCTTGCATGGGAACCTCGCTATATTAGGAATGCGGAGCGCGCAGCCATAAAATCGGGGATTACTAGATTTTATGCTGGCTTCTCACGTGATCGGTATGCCGTTTAACCGGCAATCAACCGAAATCGCAGCCATGATAGCGCATGCCATAGGCTTTTTCATCATCAGATAGCGCGAATCATTTTCATTGTGATTTGTGCATCAAGGGGCCGCGCCCCGGCATGCTTACTTGGCGTCGGGATCGGTAACGAAGCCGATTTTCCCGAGCCCTCCGGATTGAGCCGCTGCCATTACCTGAGCCACTTTTTCATATTGCACGGTACGCGCTGCGCGCAAATGTAATTCAGGCTGCGGCTGCTTTTGGGCTGCAACGGCAATCCGCGAATTGAGTTCGTTACGATCGATTGCTTCTTCATTCCAGAACAGTTTGCCGTCGGCATCGATAGACAGATTGATGTTTTCCGGCTTGGTCTGATCCGGCTGGTTGGTGGCACGCGGTAAATCAATTTTTACCGCGTGATTCATCACCGGGATGGTCATGATGAAGATGATCAACAGCACCAGCATGACGTCGACCAGCGGCGTGGTGTTGATCTCCGGATTGAAATCGTCGTCCGAATCGGACAGGGAACCCATGCCCATCATGCGCCTTTCACAGCGACCAGTCTGGCGCCATTGTTCGAACCGTTCGGATTGTCGGATTCGGTATTGCTTGAGCGGGAACCGGTAACAAACAGCGCATGCAGGTCGAAGCCGAATTTATTCAGCTTGGCGATGATGGTTTTATTGCCGCGCACCAGTGCGTTATAGCCGAAGGTAGCCGGGATCGCCACCGCCAGGCCGAGCGCGGTCATGATCAGTGCCTCACCGACCGGTCCGGCGACCTTGTCGATGCTAGCCTGGCCGGAGGTGCCGATTGATACCAGCGCATGATAAATGCCCCAGACCGTGCCAAACAAGCCGACAAACGGCGCGGTCGAGCCAACTGACGCCAGTACCGCCATGCCGGCCTGCAATTTGCCTGAGACTTCGTCAATCGCCTGGCGCAATGACAAGGTGACCCAGTCGCTGACTGACAGCTGGTCGTGCAAATGTCCTTTGTGGGCAGCGTGATGGCGCATCGAGGAGACGCCGGCCTGAGCTACTTCGGCAAACGGGTTTTCCGTACCTAGCGTGGCAATGCCCTCCGGCAAGCTGGTGGTATCCCAGAACTGATGGCCTGCGGCGTGTGCGGCACGTTGGAAGCGCAGGATTTGCAAAGCCTTGGTCAGGATCACATACCAGGATGCGATCGACATCGCCACCAGCAGCACGGCGACGCTTTTAATGACGAAATCGCCTTGGCCCCAGAGCGCTTCCAATCCGTATGGACTTATTTCCATGATAATTTCCCCTGTATTCTAGATGAACTGCTGTAGATGGACCGCTGTAGATAAGCTGCGGCTGCTCTGGCGAAACGCCAGAAGCGGCATTGATTAATTGGATAACTGGAAATTGATAGGAACGATGGCAAATACCGGCATCGGCTTGCCGTCTTCCATGTAGGGCTTGAATAAAGACCGCATTACCGCCTGTCTGGCGGCGTCATCCAGACGGCTTGAGCCAGAAGACTTTTGCACCTCGGCGCGCTCGGCATGGCCCTTTTCATTGATCAGAACGCGGATGATCGACTTGCCTTCTTCGCCCATGCGCTTGGAAACGGCGGGATATTTCACATCAGGCGGCTGGATATATTCGACCCCGGACGTGATGGTGCGTGGCTGGGCCACAGCTGCTGCAGCAGCAGGTGCAACCGGCGCCGCAGCTGCAACCGGTTCTTCGCGCTGCGGCGGTTGCGGAGCCGGCGTCGGTACTGAAATGGCGGCTTCCGACGGTGTGTTATTGACGACCGGCGTAGGGCGCGGCGGGTTGATGTTCCTCTTTACTACAGCGACGGTCTTTGGTGCGGCCGGCTGTGGTTTTGGCTGTGTTGGCTCAGGCGCCTTTTCCGGCGTGATGAAGCTGGCGAAGATTTCCTTCGGCATGGCTTGCGCAGCCTGATGGATCAGACCGCTTTTCAAGGCCCAGAAAAAAGCTACGTGCACCAAGAGGATGGTGCCTAATGGCCCGATACGCCTGACTTGTTTCCATGCAAGCGCGGGATAACTGATTGCTGCAGACGACATAGTTAAGCTTACCCTGCGAGATTACGCGGCCTGTATGTTTTGTTGAAACACCATGGCTTGAACATGGCGCAGGGCAGCCGGCGCCTGGTTGCCGAGGCATTCACGCAATACGCTTTTTGCACAGGAACGACACTTCCCGCAGCAGGTGCCGATACCCAGGTTCTCGCGCAGTTCAGACATGGAGGACATGCCCTCATCGACTGCCTGCCGAATTTTTCGATCCGATACGTTATTGCAAACACAAACAATCATTTTGCACCTTACTGCCATAGTTAAAAGGCAGATTAAAAAGATAGAAATCGGCCGACAAGAATGTTCTTGTGGCGGTTATTAACACTTATTCGGTACGGCGCGGTACTACTTCAGCACACCCTGTTTGCGGCCACGAATCTGCTGAACAGATTGTATTTTTCCGGCGGCGGCATGGTGTTCTCTACTACTGTTCCCCACTGCTCCGACAACTGCAGGCAGGTTGCGCGTAATACCGGCGCCAGGTTCGGTAAATCTGCCAGCGCCTTCAAGTGGCGCTCAATCACCGAGGCCAGCTTGACGCAACCGCTGGTTTCCTGGTTATGCGCGGTGTAATGCGACATCAGGTGCAACACTGCCGAAACCAGCAGCTCCGGCTGTGCCGGTGCGCCGTTCGGCTCCACCAAAGCCGGGTTGATTTTTTCCGATACCATCAAGCACTCCTATATCAGTATCTTGCTGGCTGGCGACTACGGCGGGCTAGGGTTGGCTGCGGTTAGCTAAATGCGGCCAAATAAAAACTACAGTGCTTAAGCGGTCAGGATCAATTTGTTCAGTTGCGTCAGGCGCAGCTTATAAATCCGGCCGCCATGATCGATTTCCAGCTCACGCATTTGCTTGAACAGATCCTGGCTCTTGATTCGCGTGACTGCTGATGCAACTGACTTCGTGATGCTGGACACAGGTGTTTTTTCAACTTGCGCTTCGCGTCGTATCGTCTGGCTCATTATAGTCCTTTCTGTAAATGCGAACAATTCGTATTTGTATTATTAGCCAGCTGGACGGGGAATGCAAGCGCTTTTAGTGTCGGCGTTGGGTAATTGCGAAGTGATGCTGAATAGGCAATGTCAGGCGCTGTGCATAGTGTGATGCACAAGGGAAATATTACTTGTGGGGGATATCAGGTTTGGCTTCTCGAGGGAGGGCGACAAGGCGTCCGGCCAAACTGCCTGATGCAAAACCAGCGCAGAGAATGCGCTGGTTTTATTGAGGATTGCTGAGTGAGACTGAGTTGTTCGTTCGTTGTACTTTGACTATTACTCGGTCTTTGGCTTGGCCGCTTCACGGCGGTTAAAGCCCGCCACCATATCAAAGCGGAACAGGCGGCATTCCAGTGCGCCATTGAAGAAAGGCGTCTTGCGTGCTTCTTTCAGGCGCAGCAACTTCGGCAAGCTGAGGTCGGCAGAAAACAGAAATACGCTCCAGCCGGCAAAGCGCTGTTTCAGCGTGGTGCCGAATGCGCTGAAAAAGGCGGTCAACAAGTCGTCGCTGGTCAACGTACTGTCGCCACGCACGCCGATCCGCTCGCCGTACGGCGGATTGGTCAGCATGATGCCGTGTTCGGCATCGCTCGGCGGTTTGACTTCCTGTGCCTCGATCTGCTTGATCGGCACTTCAAACAGGATGCCGGCGTTGCGCAGATTGTTAGCCGCAATTTGCACCATATCGCCCGAGATGTCGCTGCCGAAGATGGTCGGCGTGGTCGGTAGCGGACGCGGCTTGAAGCTGCCTTTGATTGCCAGCCATTTTTCACTTTCGAAATCGTTGAATTTCTCAAACGCGAAGTGACGGCGCGCACCGGCTGGAATACCAGCGAGGATTTGGGCCGCTTCGATCAAAATAGTGCCTGAGCCGCACATGGGGTCGAACAAGACCGTACCTGGTTTCCAGCCGGAGGTACGGAGCAGGCCGGCGGCGAGATTTTCGCGCAACGGCGCATCGCCGGTTTCGGCGCGCCAGCCGCGCTTGAACAAGGCTTCGCCGGAGGTATCGAGGTACAGCGTGAAGTTGTGGGCATCGAGAAAGCCGACGATACGCATGTCCGGCGTACCGGTGTCGACGGAAGGCCGTTCATTGCAGAGGTCGCGGAAACGGTCGCAGATGCCATCCTTGATCTTGAGCGTGGTGAATTGAAGGCTGCGCAAAGGCGATTTCACGGCGGTGACGTCGACCCGGATCGTGTGGCTGACCGGGAACCAGCTCTCCCACTCCTGCTCCAGCGTCATGTCGTAAATATCGTTTTCATTCTTATAGGCGCCATGCGTCAGACGCAGCAACACCCGGCTGGCAATACGCGAGTGCAGGTTGATGCGCCAGGCATCGCTCAGCAAACCGGAGCAATGGACGCCGCCGGGCACCTGGGTGTGGACCTTGAGAGTGACGTCGGGCGCGCTGAACTGCGCTATTTCATTCAGCTCTTCAGCCAGTGCACCTTCCAAGCCGCGCGGGCAGGGGCAAAAATAGGAGTGCTTATCGGTAGACTTATGTGACATGGGGGGACCTTTTATCCGTTGTGGTACTACAAATTTGGGTAAGGTGGGCACCAGGTGCCCACCTTACAAAATAACTATCTGGCGAATGCCCGTTCTACAAAATCCAGCCGGTCCTGGCCCCAGAACGGCTCGCCGTCAACTACGTACCAAGGCGCGCCAAACATATTGGCGGAAATGGCATCATCGGTAAAACGATCGAATTCGCTCTGGACGCTGGCGGTTTCGGCCGATTTCAGCAAGGTCTTGCCGTCATGGCCAAGCTCCGAGGCAATCGCGATCAAGGTAGCGCCATCGGCAATATTGCGTTGTTCGGCCCAGATTGCACGCATTATAGCGCCGGTCAATATCATGGCGGCTTCCGTGCCGTGCGCCAGTTGGGTTGCGATGATCAGTTTTGCGGCATCGTCGCTCTGTACCGGGAAGAAAGTCGGTTGCAGGTTCAGCGGGACTTGCAGGTATTCGCTCCAGCGCCGCAGTTCTTCCAGCCGATAGGCCTGGCGCTGAGGCGCGCGTTTGGCCAAAGGCAAGCCGCCCGAGGTGTTGAAAACCTTGGATAAGTCGCAGGGCTTTAATGCAATTTTTACGTCGTACTGTTTCGACAAAGCCTGCAGGCGTGCATGCCCCAGGTAGGCGAACGGCGAGTGCGGCGCAAAATAATATTCACAGAGCTTGCTCATGGCTAATCCTCGGACAGTATTAGAACGATTAGAACGGTTTGACAACAACCAGAATCACGATGGCCAGCAGCAACAGGACCGGTACTTCATTGAACCAGCGGAACCAGGTGTGGCTGCGGGTATTCACCCCGTTTTCAAATTTCTTCAGCAAGCTGCCGCAGGCATGGTGATAGCCAATCACCAGAATCACCAGGAATAATTTGGCATGCATCCAGCCATTGCCAGGACCTTTGCCGATGCCGTAACCCAGCCACAGCCACGCGCCGAACACAATCGCCGGCAACGACAGGATCGACATGAAGCGATACAGCTTGCGCGCCATTAACAACAATCTTTGGGTTGCCGCAGTATCTGTTTCCTGCGCCAGGTTGACCAGGATTCTTGGCAGATAAAACAGACCGGCGAACCATGAGGCGATGAAGACAATATGCAGCGACTTGATCCAAAGCATGGGGATTCCTTTTTTTGATTATTACGGGAAGGGTGAATTCGATTGCATATAAGACAAGAGTACTAGCAAGTCGGTTCTACAGATATTGGGCAATAGCGTAATCGGCCAGGGTTTTCCGCTGTGACATTGCAGAATGTCCCTGGCCCTGATGCAAAGGATGATTCAGGGCCGTAACCGCGGTAGCTGCAAGTACTTCAAGCTACGTGGCGCACGTTGGGTGCTACTTGTTACTCGCGTACTTCGCCGTGCCCGAACACCACATATTTTAGCGAAGTCAGGCCTTCCAGGCCGACCGGTCCGCGCGCATGCAATTTATCGTTGGAGATACCGATTTCAGCGCCCAGGCCGAATTCGAAACCATCCGCAAAACGGGTCGAGGCATTGATCATCACCGAGGCAGAATCGACTTCGCGCAAGAAACGCATCGCCCGCGAATGATTTTCGGTGACGATGCTGTCCGTATGCTGTGAGGAGTAGGTGTTGATATGGGCGATTGCCTCATCCACGTCGGCCACGATCTTGACGGACAGGATCGCCGCCAGATACTCGGTACCCCAATCTTCTTCGGTAGCGGCGGCCAGGTGAGGGTAGCCCGCCAGGATGGCACGCGCTTCATCGTCGGCGCGCAGTTCGACCTCTTTAGACTGGTACAGCATGGCCAGCTGCGGTAATACCTGTGGCGCAATTGCGCGCGCCACCAGCAAGGTTTCCATTGTGTTGCAAGTGCCGTAACGATGGCATTTGGCATTGAAGGCAATCTTCACGGCTTTGTCGAGATCGGCCTGATCGTCGATATAGACGTGGCAGATGCCGTCGAGATGCTTGATCATCGGCACCGTGGCTTCCTTGATCAGGCGTTCGATCAGGCCCTTGCCGCCGCGCGGCACTATAACGTCGACGTATTGCGGCATCGTGATCAGGGCGCCAACGGCAGCGCGGTCAGTGGTGTCGACCACTTGTACCGCATCCTGCGGCAGGCCGGCACCGGCCAGGCCTTCTTGCACCAGCTTGGCCAGTGCCTGGTTGCAATGGTGGGCTTCCGAGCCGCCGCGCAAGATGGTGGCGTTACCGCTCTTGATGCACAGGCCGGCGGCGTCTACCGTGACATTCGGACGTGCTTCGTAAATGATGCCGATGACACCCAGCGGTACCCGCATCTGGCCTACCTGGATGCCGGTAGGACGGTACTTCATGTTCGAGATTTCGCCGATCGGATCGGGCAGGGCGACAATTTGCTCAAGCCCCGCGATCATGGTGGCGATGGCTTGCTCCGAAAGCGTCAGGCGATCCAGCATCGCTGGCGCCAGGCCGTTGGCGCGTGCGGTTTCCAGATCGATCTGGTTAGCCGCGCGCAACAGGTCGGCATCGCGCCGGATGGCGGCGGCAATCAGGCTCAGTGCGCGGTTCTTGACGGCGCTGTCGGCACGCGCCATGGCGCGCGATGCGGCGCGGGCACGTTGTCCGACTTCGGTCATGTAGTGTTGGATGTTCATATGTTCTATCAACTAACTATCAATTATGTGCGACTTTTAAACCCAGCTGCAGCAAAGCGTCCCAGGCATCGCCGGAAAACGCTTTGGCACGTAAACCTTTGACCATCTTGTCGATTTGCGCGGCATCTTTCAATGCCGCTTCCAGCGTCGACAGGCTCAGGCGCCGCAGCGCCGGCTCCATCAGTTTTTCGCGCGGTCCCCAGATGCGATATTCCTTCAGCAGCGCGGATATCGGCCGTCCCTGGCTGGCTGCCGATTTCAATTTCAACAAGGTGCGGATTTCTTCGGAGACCGCCCACAGCACCAGCGGCAAGGCTTCGCCTTCGCCTTTCAAACCGTCCATCATGCGCACCAGGCGCGCCGTATCGCCGACCAGCATCGCCTCATTGAGCTTGAAGACATCATAACGCGCGACGTTGAGGACTGCATCGTGGCACTGTTCGAAACTCAGTTTGCCGGGAGGATGCAGCAAAGCCAGTTTCTGGATTTCCTGATGCGCCGCCAGCAGATTGCCTTCGACCCGATCGGCGATGAAATCCAGCGATTGCCGGTCTGCGCTTTGTTGCTGAGCCGCCAGGCGAATCCCGATCCAATTGGGTAAATGGGCTCGCTCCACCAACGGAATATCTATATACATAGCGCTCTGCTGCAGCGTGGCGACCCAGGCGGCTTTTTGCGTCGCCCAGTCCAGCTTGGGCAAGCTAATGATCGTGACGTTATCGGGATTCAGCGTCGCGGTATAGTTTTGCAAAGCCTGGCCGCCGTCCTTGCCAGGTTTGCCGGTCGGGATGCGCAATTCGATCAGTTTTTTATCGCCGAACAGCGATTGCGACTGATTGGCAGCCAGCAGTTCTCCCCATTTGAAACTACGGTCGACCACCAGCACATCGCGCTCGCTGCAGCCATTGCTGCGCGCGCTCTTGCGTATCTTGTCGGATGCCTCCAGCGCCAGCAGATGCTCGTCGCTGGTGATTACGTACAAGGGCGCCAGGGTTTTCGCCAGATGGCCGTCGAGCGCGTCGAACCGCAATTGCATTAACTGACCTTTAGCTGGTTATTTGACAGGAACGGTGGCTGGAACGGTAGCCGGGGTTACCTCCGCTGGCTGGTTTTGCTGATCCGGTTGGGTTGGCTGCGCTGTCTTGAGCGCTGCCAGGCGACGCAGAACCTGTTGCACCATGTCGCTTCGCATGTCGCGGTACAGCAGCACCTCTTCCGCTGCCTTGGACAATTCTTGCGACGAGTTATAGCTGATGTCGCGCTTCAATGTAATCAGCGTCGCCGGCAACAATTCCTTCTTTTCCGCGTCAGTCACACGGAAAGTCAGTCTGTAATACAGCATATATTCGCTCGCGCGGCCGGAGCTGTTGAGAGTCAGGATGACTTTCTCCTGGGTTTCGCCAAGTACTTCCAGTATTACCTCTGCACCTTTTGCGGACGTCAACACCTGCGTATCGCCGCTGGCCAGGATATTGCGTTTCAACTCGATTCCCAGGGGGGAGTTGGGGCCAAACGTCATATACAGGGACTTGAATGGCAAATTAGCCGAATTGCGCAGATGAAAACCGCAGGCGCACAGCATCGCCGTCATGACCAGTATCAAGGGCCAGCGCAACCATGTGCCGGAATCTGCAGGCATTCTGAGAGGCATTCTATTCAACATTCGGACATTCCTTGTTTCAAGATTGAAGGCCGGACGCATGCATCCGGCCCTGCTTTGGAAGTACTTGCGAACTAGTACACTACGCAACGATATTGATCAGCTTCCCAGGCACCACGATGACTTTCTTCGGCGGCCCTTCGAGATATTTCTGAACATTTTCGTTTGCCAGCGCTGCGGCCTCGATGCTTGCCTTGTCGGCATCCTTGGCAACGGTGATGCTGCCGCGCAGCTTGCCGTTGACCTGGATCATCATTTCAATTTCACTCTGTTCCAGCGCTTTGTCGTCCACCTGCGGCCAGCTGGCGTCGAGGATGTCGCCATGCACTGCGGTAAAGCCGAGCTCTTGCCACAACGTGTGGGTGATGTGCGGCGCTACCGGATTGAGGACGCGCAGGAAGATCGACAGGCCTTCCGTCAATACCGCGTTGCTGGCCGGCGACTGGTCCAGCTTGGCAGCTTCCAGGGTGTTCAGCATTTTCATGCAGGCCGAGACCACCGTGTTGTACTGGATCCGCTTCAAGTCATGGTCGGCTTGCTGCAAAATCTTGTGCACTTCACGGCGCAAGGTTTTCTGCACGTCGCTCAATCCGGAAAAATCCGCGGTGACGCCTGGGACAACGCTGCTGGCACGGGCGAAGCTGAATGCCCAGACCCGGCGCAGGAAGCGATTCGCACCTTCCACACCGGTACCCGACCATTCCAGGGTTTGTTCCGGCGGCGAGGCGAACATGGTGAACAAACGCGCCGTGTCGGCGCCGTACTGGTCGATCTGGGCTTGCGGATCGATACCGTTGTTTTTCGACTTCGACATCTTTTCGGTGCCGCCGATTTCAACCGGCGCGCCATCCGCTTTCAAGATGGCCGTCAACGGCCGGCCCTTGTCGTCAAACGTCAGTTCGACGTCTTCCGGGTTATGCCAGGTCTTCTTGCCGCTGACATCTTCCCGGAAATAGGTTTCGTTGAGCACCATGCCTTGCGTCAGCAGGTTGGTGAACGGTTCGTCGAACTTGATCAGGCCGAAGTCGCGCATGACCTTGGTCCAGAAACGGGCGTACAGCAAATGCAGCACGGCGTGTTCGATGCCACCGATGTACTGGTCCATCGGCATCCAGTAGTCGTTGCGCGAATCGACCATGGCGTCGTTGCTCTTCGGCGAGCAATAACGCATGTAATACCAGGATGAGTCGACGAACGTATCCATGGTGTCGGTTTCGCGCCGCGCCGGCTTGCCGCATTTGGGGCAATCGACATGCAGGAATTTTTCGTTTTTGTTGAGCGGATTACCGCTGCCATCCGGCACGCAGTCTTCCGGCAGAATGACCGGCAGATCTTTTTCCGGTACCGGCACATCGCCGCACTCGCCGCAGTGGATGATCGGGATCGGGGTGCCCCAATAACGCTGGCGCGAGATGCCCCAGTCGCGCAGGCGATAGGTAATTTTCTTTTCGCCGAGACCGTGCGCTGCCAGGTCGGCAGCAACCGCATCGACTGCTTGCTGGTAGTTGAGGCCGTCGTATTTGCCGGAATCGACGCAGACGCCGTTTTCCTTGTCGCCATACCACTCGTGCCAGCTTTCGTCGGAGTAGGTTTTACCTGGTACCGCGATGACCGGGCGAATCGGCAGCACGTATTTCTGGGCAAACGCGAAATCGCGCTCGTCGTGCGCCGGCACACCCATGACGGCGCCATCGCCGTAGGTAATCAAGACGTAATTGCCAACCCATACTTCGATTTGCTGGCCGGTCAGCGGATGCGAAACGTACAAGCCGGTCGGCATGCCTTTCTTTTCCATCGTTGCCATGTCGGCTTCGATGACGCTGCCCTTTTTGCATTCGGCGATGAATTCAGCCAGTTCCCGATTGCTCTTGGCAGCAAAGGTAGCGAGGGCGTGTTCCGGCGCTACGGCGCAGAAAGTCACGCCTTTGATGGTGTCGGCGCGGGTGGTGAATACCCACAGTTTGCCGTCCTGGATCAGCTGGCCGTTTTCTTCGATCTTGTGCGGGAAGGCGAAACGCACACCGGTCGATTTACCGATCCAGTTGGCCTGCATCAGGCGCACCCGTTCCGGCCAGCCCGGCAATTTGGTTTCTACGTGTTCCAGCAACTCTTCGGCGTAGTCGGTGATCTTCGCGTAGTACATCGGAATTTCGCGCTTTTCGATCAGCGCGCCGGAGCGCCAGCCGCGGCCGTCGACTACCTGTTCGTTGGCCAATACGGTCTGGTCGATCGGATCCCAGTTCACGGTACCGGTCTTTTTGTAGATGATGCCTTGTTCCAGCATCTTCAGGAACATCCATTGGTTCCACTTATAGTATTCCGGCGTGCAGGCGGTCATTTCACGCGACCAGTCGATCGCCAGTCCCATCGCCTGCAACTGTGTCTTCATGTGGGCGATGTTGGCGTAGGTCCATTGCGCTGGCGGCACGCCATTGGCCATGGCAGCGTTCTCCGCCGGCATGCCGAACGCATCCCAGCCCATCGGCATCAAGACGTTGTAACCATTCATCCGCAAGTAGCGGTACATCACGTCATTGATGGTGTAGTTACGCACATGACCCATGTGCAGCTTGCCGGAAGGGTAGGGCAGCATCGAGCAGGCGTAGAACTTCTTTTTGTCCTGGCCGTTCTTGTCCTTGGCATATTCGACCGCCTTGTAGGCGTCTATGGATTGCCAATAGTCTTGCGCTGATTTTTCGACGTCGGTTGGGCTGTATTTTTCTTGCATGACGGGAGCTAAAAGGTGAATGTTATTCCGCGTTGCAAAGAGAACAAGGCGTCAGGTCGTCGGCACTAAAGGTCGCCGTAGTAAATCGTACGGCAGCCGGGACGAATCTGATAGCCTTGGTCGTTGCGAATCGGAATGGGAACTTGCTGAGCCAATATTCTTGGCATCCGAACCGGTGATTATACTGGTTCGGATGCCGCTTTAGCGTAAGGTACACGTGGAGTCACGCGATACTTGATGGTTGGCTCGGGAACCGAACCGGTTCAGGCAGCGCTGAATGTGCTCGAAAAGCCTGTCAGGGCAGCCTGTATAGCGCGTTCTGTCAGTTCGATGCGTTTACGCGCTTCCGAGCGCTTATGCGAGGGAATTTCTTGCAGGTTGGGAGCGGCAATGGCGTCGCATGCAAGCTGATATTCACCGTCCGGGCGGCGGACAGCCCCAATTTCTTGCCAAAAATCATCATAATCGGCGAATACCTGGCCAGCGCGGACTTGATGGAACATGACGCGATTTTGATTTCCCACCAGAATCAGCTTCTTGCAGCCGTAGGCATGGCCGATTTCTCGCACCAGTCGCAGCATCAGGCCCTTTGGCCGCAGTCCGAACATGTCGCGGGTGGCATTGCGCACCCGTTCTTGGGAATCGCTGCCACGTGGGCCTTGCAGGCAACCTATGCCGATGCAGGGAACCAGTTCATTGCCATAGAAAGTGAAGGCTACCGAGAACAAGAGTTTTTGGTCGCTGCACAGGTCAAGCGTCAGTTCGCCTTCCCGGTCCAGCCTTTCAATCGCCGACAGCCGGAGTTCATAGGTAGTCCCGGATTTGCCGCTAA
The DNA here is from genome assembly GCF_900113705.1 of Collimonas sp. OK307. Lineage (GTDB taxonomy): Bacteria > Pseudomonadota > Gammaproteobacteria > Burkholderiales > Burkholderiaceae_D > Collimonas. The sequence continues at coordinate 131,337 of NZ_FOQI01000009.1, forward strand.
AACTGCCTAGCAGCTGCGGTGTTAGCGATGCGTGCAAGACCAGGGGGCCGAGACCTTGCCTGAAAATGAAGTCGTAGTGGCTGACCAGAATATTCAGCCGGTCCTGGCTGCGCAGACGCAACGACTGGTAGGGACGGTAGATTTTTTGCAACAGCCTGGGCGTGGCTTGCGCCAGCCTGGCATGCATCGGCGTTGTATTCCAATAGGCCAGCCAGCGCTGTGTCTGTTGATAATACAGCACCGTGCGGACGCTCAGTTTCAGCTGTTTGGCGAAGTAGGACAGGCCGCGCGGCGAGTGCTTCAGGCAAGTGTGCAGCGTAATGCGCGGCCCGCTGTTGCGGATTCTCGGTAAGGCCGGTTGTGGATACAAAAGATGGGATATTTCCGATAGTAATGTCAGGTTTTGCAGGCTGCCGTTGAGAAATCTGATGGCCCCGTGGCTGACCAGCTTGCCGTACCTGCTGTTCATGGCGAGCATTATCGCCAGGGAGACCAGGCCGGCGCCAAAAATATCCATCGGATAGTGCATTCCAAGAAAGATCTTGGCCCAGCTAACGGCAAGCGACAGTATCACCAGCAATACACCGACCCATTTGATTTTGATGGCTTTTGCGGTCCACAGCGTTAATCCGGTGGCGAGGATGACGGCAATCGTGACGTTAGGCGAAACACAGTGCGCGCTTTTGGCCTGGTACAGGTAATTGTTCCGCTCGTCCGGGACCAGGGCGCTCCAGAGTAGCGCAATGACTTTGCTGGCCAATACCGCGGCAGCTGTCGTGACGATCGCTTTGAGAGAAAGGCGGCGGGTGGTCCGACTGCCGTTAATCCATAAGGCGACCAGGCTGGTCGGCACCAGATATACCCCCCATTCAGCGATTGCCAACGCCAGCATGAACGGAATGCCGATGTATCCGGCAGGAGCATTGAATGTCGACCACAACAGGTGATTGTAAGAGGACAGAGTCATATGCCTGGGCGATTAAAAAGGGGGGATGTGGAATGGTGCAAAAATCATGATTAAAATGCAAACAGATAGGGCAGATGTTTGCTTTGTGACTTTTGTGACACATTAAGATACATATAAAAATATAATGTTACATGCAAATCTGCAAAGGAGTATCGTTTGATGAAATTATTAAATTGCCAAGTGGAAACTAATGACGCTGGCGCGAAATGCGGGACCAGCGGAGGGAGATTGTGAAGAGGGAGATGTGATGCGGGCAGGGGACGAACCCGGTAAGGCCAGGCGGCCACCGGGTGCGGAGAATTACTTTAGAGACAGTTTGTTGAAGGCCAGCTTCAGAATGCTGCAAGCAGTTTGTCGGTGGCGGCCGATATTCAGATATTCAGCGCAGGCCCAGCACGTCTTGCATGTCGTACAGTCCGTTACTCTTGTCGCGCAAGAAACGTGCGGCGCGTAAGGCGCCCTGTGCGTAAGTAACGCGGCTAGAGGATTTGTGCGTGATCTCAACGCGTTCGCCGATGCCGGCAAACAGCACCGTATGGTCGCCGACAATATCGCCGCCGCGGATAGCGGCAAAACCGATAGAGGATGGATCGCGTTCCCCGGTGATGCCTTCGCGGGCATAGACCGCGACGTCATCCAGCTTGCGCCCGAGTGCATCGGCGACGACTTCACCCATCATCAGCGCGGTGCCGGACGGAGCATCGACCTTATGGCGATGATGTGCTTCGATGATTTCGATGTCGTAGCCGTGGGAAAAGCTCTTGGCTGCCATTTCCAGCAATTTCAGCGTGACATTGACGCCAACGCTCATATTGGACGCGAACACGATGGCAGTCTTTTTTGCCGCTGCCGCGATCGCCGCCTTGCCGGCTTCATCGAAGCCGGTGGTGCCGATAATCATCTTGATGCCATGGGCGGCGCAATAGTTGAGATGCTTCAGCGTGCCCTCGGGGCGCGTGAAATCGATCAGATAAGCTGCCTGCGCCAGGCCCTTGGCCAAATCGGCTTCAATCAGGACATTGGCCGGCTTGCCCAGGAATGCGGCGGCGTCAGTTCCCAATTCCGGTGCATCCGGCAGGCCCAGCGCACCGGCCAGCTGCGCATCGTCGGCGTTTTGAATTGCCTCAACCAGCATGCGCCCCATGCGCCCCGATGCACCTGCAACGGCTATTTTCATCTGAGTCATTGTTAATTCGACGATCTGAACAATTGGTTAATTTTGATTACTTAATTAGTTTTGCCCGGCATCGGTGCGGCAGGCGCGGTTGGCGCCATTTCCAGGTTCTTCAGGCTCTTCTTGGCTTCTGCGGCGCCGCCCGAAATTTTATCCAGGTAATCGTTTTCGGTAGGCAGGTTGCCGCCATCAACGCGTGCCAGCAGGTTACCGTTGAAGAAAACGCTGACGCGGCTGGTGGTGACTTCGCCGTTACCCTTTTGCAGGCGGAACACGTAATCCCAGCGATCTTCATGGAACACGTCCGTAATCAAAGGCGAACCGAGCGCAAAACGCACTTGTTCACGGGTCATGCCTTCTTTAACTTGCGCCAACATTTCTTTCGAGACGAAGTTTCCTTGCTGGATATCTATCCGATAAGGAGAAAAAATGCCCAGGAAGCGGCGATGCTTGATAGTTTGAACCCCGCTGGTGTCAGAAGCGGCTGCCGTGTCCGCGGCGGTACCGGCGGGGACAGCAGCAGTGGGCTGGTCAATCAGCGGATTCTTTGATGCGCAACCGGCCAAAGCGGCCATGAAGACAACTGCAGCGGTCAAAGCGGAGGTACGTACTGGGGAGAGCAACATGCGCATAAGGATCTCAATTGATTGAGCAACAGTGCTAAAACGCTATATGATAAAGCAGATCATCCATTTGTGACCAAAACATGCCGAACAATCCATCCGAACTAAAAGCCAGCGGCCTCAAAGCCACCTTGCCACGCCTGAAAATCCTGGAAATTTTCCAGAATAGCGAGGTGCGTCACCTGAGCGCTGAAGACGTCTATAAAATTTTGCTGAGCGACAATCTCGATGTCGGTCTGGCAACCGTGTATCGTGTACTGACCCAATTCGAGCAGGCCGGGTTGTTGCAGCGCAACCACTTTGAAACCGGCAAGGCCGTGTTTGAACTTAACGAAGGCTCACATCACGACCATCTGGTTTGCCTGGATTGTGGCCTGGTTGAGGAATTTTATGACGAAGAAATTGAAAAACGTCAGAAAGTCGTTGCCAAGGAACATGGCTTTGAAATCGCCGACCATGCGCTGGCTTTATACGGCCATTGCCGGGATTGCCGCAAGAAGAAGGGTTAAAAGAAGCGTAAAGCACCGGGCTGATGCGTCGCTTTGCCGCGTTACCGTTTAGTGCTTACGCGTCTTAGGTGCCTTGGGCGCCGGCTTTGAATTTGCCTTACGCACCGCAGCCGCATAAGCAAGCCGCGCCCACGGGGTCATTGCAGCGGCGGCATCCATGGCGTCTTCAGGCGCCGACCAGTAGCTCATTTCAATCGACCTTCCTCTGCTCTCGGTGACAAAAGGCCGGCAACCGGCAGCCGCGAATTGCGGCCGGGTTTCCTCATCAGTCTTGAGAAACAGGGTGCCATCGGCAACCAGGCCGATCATCACGCTATCGTAGTAAATGCCATAGCCGCCAAACATCCTGCGAGCGCTAATAGCGCCAAGCGGCGCCAGCAGCTCGCGGATATAGTCGATGATTGCTTCGTTTTGGGACACGTTTCCGGCAACAGTATTAGCAACAGCGTCAGCTGTGGCTCAACGCATTCGACAGCAATTTGGCGGTGATATTCACAATCGGGATCACCCGCTCATAGGCCATCCGGGTAGGGCCGATCACCCCCAGCGTGCCGACGATCTTGCCGTTGACTTCATACGGCGCGGTCACTACGCTCATTTCATCCATCGGCACCAGTTGCGATTCACCGCCGATGAAAATCTGGACGCCGGTCGCCTTGCCGGAGATGTCGAGCAATTGCATCAAGCTGGTTTTGTGTTCGAACATGTCGAACAGCTTGCGCAAGGAATCCATATTGGACGACAGGTCGGTGACGCTGAGCAGGTTGCGCTCGCCCGAAATCACCACTTCATCGCTATTGTCGGTCATGGCGTCGCTGCCGGCTTCCACCGCCGCCTGCATCAGCCAGGTCATGTCGTCGCGCAGCTTGCGCAACTCGCCTTGCAGGCGCATGCGGACGTCGTCCAGGCTGAGGCCGCCGTAATGCTGGTTGATGTAGTTGGCGGCTTGCACCAGCTTGGCGGGACTGTAATCGACATCGGTCAGCAGCAGCCGGTTCTGGACGTCGCCGTTCGGACTGACGATCACCAGCAGGATGCGCTTTTCCGAGAGCCGCAGGAATTCGATTTGCTGGAAGATCGATTCGCGCCGTGGCGATAGCACTACCCCGGCAAAATGTGAGAGCGATGACAATACTTGTGCAGCATTGGCAATGATCTTCTGTTGCGAATTTGGCTGCAGGCGGGCCTGCATTTTGGATTCCAGCGCGCTTTCGTCAATCGGTTCAACCGTCAGTAAGGTATCGACGAACATGCGGTAGCCGCGCGGCGTCGGCACCCGGCCGGCGGAAGTGTGGGGACTGGCGACGAAACCCATTTCCTCCAGATCCGCCATGATGTTGCGGATCGTCGCCGGCGACAGTTCCAGGCCGGAAATCTTGGACAGGGCGCGCGAGCCAACCGGCTGGCCGTCGGCGATGTACCGTTCGACCAGGGCTTTGAGCAGGGTTTGAGCGCGATTATCTAGTTGCATAGTGGTCTATTTTAACGAGCGCGGGGCTTGTATGCCAGCCGCTTATGAACGCTCTTAATGCACTTATACACTGTTTTTGTCAGCCAATAGCAGTTTGTTCCAGCCATGCTTCCAGCTCATGCAAGCTGGTGCAACTGGCTTGTGCGCTGACTCCGGCCGGCAGTACGCGGTCAAAACGATTGATCCAGACCGCCCGCAAGCCCGCTTGTTGGGCGCCGACCACGTCCAGCAAGGGATCATCGCCGGCATATACGGTTTCTTCCGGCGTCACGTTCAAGGCTGCGCAAGCTGCATGGAAAATGCTTGGGTCGGGTTTGGCGCAGCCAAAGCTATGCGCTGCGATCGATGTCTGGAAATGCCGGGCCAGGCCGATTTTGTCAAGATCGGCAAAGCCATTCGAGACCGTGCCCAGCAGCAGGCGGTGGCGTTGCTGCAGACGGGCCAATACCGGTTCGACGTCGTCGAACAACGTCACAGCGTGCCGCGCTTCGGAAAATACCGCCATCGCCGCATCCACTTTGCGGGCGTCTTCGCCGACGCTGTTGAAACTGGCGGTCAGCGCTGCGTGGCGCAAATTCCAAAGATCGAATTTGAAGACCGGGTTGGTCGCTACCAGATCCAGGCGTTGTTGACGCAGGCTTTCTATCGTGAATTGGCGGGTAACTGCAGGGGCATGCTCGCGCATCCAGTCAAACAGCAATTGTTCGGCGCGTGCAATCACCGGCACGATTGGCCACAGCGTATCGTCGAGGTCGAACAGCACGGCCTTGATGGCAAGCGGTTTGCCGGGTCGGGATGGTGGGAAGATGGTTAAATTATTCATAAGATTATTAGCAAGCGCTATGTGCGTATCCTTCATTGCAAGCCTAAATTATGGTCTAATCGCCAGCATGCGGCCTATAAAATCATCTTCTCAACCCGGATCGTCAACCTCCATGCCGAAAACCATTGCTATCGTCGGCAAATATTTTGCAGTCGGCATTTCCGAATCGCTGACCGAAATCGTCGATTTCCTGCAAGATCGCGGTCACCATGTGGTGCTCGAAGCCGAGACCGCGCAGAATGTCGCGATGGCCGGCATTGCAGCCATGACCCCGGCCGAGATAGGCGAACGGGCTGACGCCGCGATTATTGTCGGCGGCGACGGCACCATGCTCGGGATCGCCCGTCAACTGGCGCCGTATAACGTGCCTTTGATTGGCATCAACCAGGGGCGGCTTGGGTTTATTACCGATATTTCGCTGGAGCGGATGCTGCCGGTGCTGGGTGAAATGCTGGATGGGAATGTCGAATCGGAGCGCCGCAGCCTGTTGCAAGGGGCGGTCATGCGCGACGGCAAGCAAATCTTCAGCGCCCTGGCATTCAACGATGTAGTGGTGTCACGTGGCGCGGCTTCCGGCATGGCGGAACTGATGGTTGAGGTCGATGGCCGCTTCATGTACAACCAGCGTTCCGATGGCTTGATCGTGGCGACGCCGACCGGCTCCACCGCTTATGCCTTGTCGGCGGGTGGGCCTTTGTTGCATCCTTCGCTGGGCGGCATCGTGCTGGTGCCGATTGCGCCGCATGCGCTGTCGAACCGGCCTATCGTGATTCCGGACAGCAGTGAAATCGTGATTGAAATTGTGAACGGCCGCGACATGAGCGCCAATTTCGACATGCAATCGCTGGCTAGCCTGCAGCACGGCGACCGCATCCTGATACGGCGTTCCGAACACGCCATCACCTTCTTGCACCCGGCCGGCTGGAGTTATTACGATACCTTGCGGCAAAAGTTGCACTGGAACGAATATCCGTCGGCGGAAGGGCAACTGAAGTAAGTCATTCGCAGGTCATTTTTCAACGCTATTTTTACACCCATTTTTAAGCCACTTCCACATTCCCATGTTGCGCACACTTTCCATACGCGATTTTGTCATCGTCGACGCCATCGAACTTGAGTTCGCTGCTGGCTTTACCGTTTTCACCGGCGAAACCGGCGCCGGCAAGTCGATCCTGATCGATGCCCTGGCTTTGGCGCTGGGTGGCCGCGGCGACGCCAGCGTGGTGCGCGAAGGCGCGGCCAAGGCCGATGTGACGGCGGAATTCACACTGGCCGGCGCGGCTGACGGCGAGGTTAACGACTGGCTGGAGAAAAACGAGTTTGCCAGCGAGGAAGGCGTGATCCTGATGCGGCGCGTGATTGACAATGCCGGCCGCTCCAAAGCCTTTATCAACGGCGTTGCTGCAACCGCAGCGCAACTGCGGGAGTTGGGTGAAATGCTGGTTGATATTCACGGTCAGCATGCGCATCAGTCTCTGTTGAAGAGCGATGCGCAACGTCTCTTGCTGGATGGGCAAGCTGGACTGCAGGACGATTTGCTGACGCTTGCGGGCGCTTTTAAAAGCTGGCGTTCGCTGGCGCGCCAACGCGAAGAGTTTGAAACCAATGCCAAGAATGTATTGCTGGAGCGCGAGCGGTTGGAGTGGCAGGTTGGCGAGCTGGAAAAGCTGGCGGTCAAACCAGGTGAATGGGATGAAATCACCAATGAGCACAGCCGCTTGTCGCATGCTGCCAGCCTGATCGAAGGCGCTCAGGAAGCACTCAACGTGATTTCCGAAAACGACGCCAACGACACGCCGCCGATGTTGTCACAATTGTCGGCGCTGAATCAGAAAATCGGCAAGCTGGTCGATGTCGACAGCAGCCTCAAGCCAGTGCTGGAAGCGCTGGAGCCGGCTCGTATCCAGTTGCAGGAAGCGGTCTACGCGCTGAACGATTATTTGAGCCGGGTCGAGCTTGATCCGGCGCGTCTGCATCAGGTCGAGGACCGGATGGAAGCGATCCATTCTGCCGGCCGCAAATTCCGTCTGGCGCCAGATGAACTGCCGCAGGAACTGGAGACGTTGTCGGCGCAACTGCGCCAACTGGCGGATGCCAGCGATCTCGACGCCATGCGGGCGCAAGAAGAAAAGTTGAAAGCTGCGTATCTGGCGCTGGCGCAAAAGATGTCGAAAGCGCGCGCCAAGGCGGCCCAGGCTTTGGGCACGGCAGTCACTGCCGCGATGCAGGATTTGAGCATGAGCGGCGGCCGTTTTGCGATTGCGTTGAATCCCTGCGAAGCGGCCGGTTATGGTGTCGAGCAAGTCGAGTTCCTGGTTGCCGGCCATGCCGGCGTGGCGCCGCGGCCGTTGGCTAAAGTGGCTTCCGGCGGCGAACTGGCACGGATCGCGCTAGCGATTTCAGTGATTACCTCCAGCGCGACAGCGACGCCGACCTTGATATTCGATGAAGTTGACAGCGGCATCGGCGGCGGCGTGGCGGAAGTAGTCGGGCGGTTGTTGAAGCGCCTGGGCCAGGATCGCCAGGTATTGTGCGTGACCCATTTGCCGCAGGTTGCCAGCCAGGCTAATCAGCATTTCCAGGTCAGCAAACAAAGCCTGGGTAACAAGACGGTGTCGGCAATTGATGGCCTCGATGCCAAGAACCGGATTGAAGAAATCGCCCGCATGCTGGGTGGCCTGGAAATTACCGCAACTACGCGCAAGCATGCGCGCGAATTGTTGGCACTCTAGATACCTGCACTCTAAATCGGCTCTTATTTTTTGGGTATCCCCGCATGGCATTTCGTAAAGAACCTCCTTTCACGCATGGCAAGACCGGTAAAACCGCAGTGCTGCTGGTCAATCTGGGCACGCCGGATGCACCGACAACCAAGGCGGTGCGTTCTTATCTGAAGCAATTCCTGTCAGATCCCCGGGTAGTGGAAATTCCGCGGGCGATCTGGTGGTGGATTTTGCATTGCGTGATCCTGCCGTTCCGGTCCGGCAAGTCGGCACACAAATACGCCTCTATCTGGAGCAATGAAGGTTCGCCGCTCAAAGTCCACACCAGCAAGCAGGCAATTTTGCTGCGCGGTTATCTGGGCCAGCGCGGGCATCAGGTGCAAGTGGCTTACGCCATGCGCTACGGCGCGCCGGCGATACCGGAGGTTCTGGAGCAGTTGAAAGCCGACGGTTGCGAGCGGATCCTGATCTTGCCGGCGTATCCGCAATATTCGGCCACCACCACGGCGTCGATTTACGACGCGGTATTTGCGCATTATGCGCAAGTACGCAATGTGCCTGAATTACGTTTCATCAAGCATTATCACGATCACGAGGCATATATCCAGGCGTTGAAAGAGTCGGTGCTGGCCTATTGGGCCATGCACGGCACGCCGGACAAGCTGATCATGAGTTTTCATGGCGTGCCGAAGCGCACCTTGCTACTGGGCGATCCCTATCATTGCGAATGTCAAAAAACCGCGCGCTTGCTGGCGCAGGAGCTGGGACTGGGGCCCGAACAATATCAACTGACTTTCCAGTCGCGCTTTGGCAAGGCGGAGTGGCTACAGCCATATACCGCGCCGACTTTGCAGAAGCTGGCAAAACAAGGTGTCGGCCGTGTCGACGTGATGTGTCCCGGGTTCACCAGCGATTGCCTGGAAACGCTGGAGGAAATCGCGATAGAGGCGAAACAGGATTTCCTCAGGGCGGGTGGCAAGGAGTTTCACTTCATCGCTTGCCTGAACCAGTCGCCGGCCTGGATTTCAGCCATGGCCAGTGTGGTAGAGGAACATTTGATTGGCTGGCCCACGCATCTGACAGAGAGCGAACGGGAGGCATCGAAACAACAGGCGGAAGCGTCACGGCAGCAAGCTGTGCGCCTGGGCGCAAGTCAATAGACCTTAGGGCCTGTTAACAGGTCCTGGTTTGCTGCAGAAATTTTGAGTGGATGTGCGCCGCTCCGACTAGGCGCAATTATAATGAGCGCCCAATGCCGGGTGCGCATGAAGGATTGTTGATCATTTTGCAATTGGTAAGTGCTGAACCAATTAGCTATAGTCAATACAGTGCGACCAGTTGCGAATAGCTGATCCAGCTTGCTGCCAGCAAAATATAAACGACCAGAAGCGCGGATATTAGCGATAGTTTCATGATATTCCCCTTTTTTTAGTTGCTGCGGGTTAATTTTTTCTGTTTGAGTCCACACCTTCAGCATAGTTCCAATGTCGCGTTGCAGCAAACCCTTGGCAGGTAAATTTTGTTTCAATTTGTTGCCGGACGTTGATGCTGCCGGCATCCTTTATTCATTGGAGTTGGGACGGAAATCAGGACAAAATCGGGTGCGCGTTTTTATCCCCTGATTTAACCCTTGAAAAAATAGGGGTATAGCCTCATTTGGCTTCCTATACTTAGTAAGTTATTGATTGTTGGAGATTTTTGAATGGAACACATGGAAAATCAGAACGAACAGGCGCAAACGGAAAAGAATCCTGTTGGCGAAGATGCAACGGTAATTCCTGAATCCTCGCTGGAAATCCAGTTGTCGGAAGCGCAAGCCAAGATCGCGGAAATGCAAGATGCGTTCTTGCGCGCCAAGGCCGAAGCAGAAAATACTCGTCGCCGCGCCCAGGAAGATATTGCACGTGCGCATAAATTTGCGATCGAGGGATTTGCCGAAGCGCTGGTGCCGGTCAAGGACAACCTTGAAATGGCGCTGAAAATCGAAACGCCGTCGATTGAATCGATCAAGGAAGGCGTGGAAATGACGCTCAAGCAGCTGTCTTCAGCTTTCGAAAGAAATCGTTTGCTGGAAATCTCGCCACAAGTGGGTGAAAAGCTCGATCCGATGAAGCACCAGGCAATTTCAACCGTGCCTGCAGAGCAAGATGCCAATACCGTGGTGACGGTACTGCAAAAGGGATACACCATTGCCGACCGCCTGCTGCGGCCTGCACTGGTCGTGGTGGCCCAAGCAAAATAAAAAACATGTGCGCATTTTAGTGCTTGAAAGCGCTGCTTTGCTCCCTATATTCAGACCATCAAAACATTAATCAGATTTCAGTAAAGGATATACACCATGGGTAAAATTATCGGCATTGATTTGGGTACCACCAATTCTTGCGTTTCGGTTATCGAAAACGGTCAACCGAAAGTGATCGAAAACTCGGAAGGCGCACGTACTACGCCGTCCATCATCGCTTATCAAGAAGATGGCGAAATCCTGGTTGGCGCTCCGGCCAAGCGCCAGGCTGTCACTAACCCGACCAACACGCTGTACGCAACCAAGCGTTTGATCGGCCGTAAGTTCGACGAAAAAGAAGTACAAAAAGACATCGCGCTGATGCCTTACAAGATCATCAAAGCCGACAACGGCGATGCATGGGTTGCCGTACGCGATCAAAAACTGGCGCCGCCGCAAATCGCTGCGGAAGTGCTGCGCAAGATGAAGAAGACCGCAGAAGACTACCTCGGCGAAGAAGTCACCGAAGCCGTGATCACCGTGCCTGCTTACTTTAACGACGCGCAACGCCAGGCAACCAAGGACGCCGGCCGTATCGCCGGTCTGGACGTCAAGCGCATCATCAACGAGCCGACAGCGGCTGCGCTGGCATTCGGCCTGGACAAAGCAGAAAAAGGCGATCGCAAGATTGCCGTGTATGACCTGGGCGGCGGTACTTTCGACGTTTCGATCATCGAAATCGCCGATGTCGATGGCGAAAAGCAATTTGAAGTGCTGTCCACTAACGGCGACACTTTCCTCGGCGGCGAAGACTTCGACCAACGCATCATCGATTACATCCTGGACGAGTTCAAGAAGATCAACGGTATCGACCTCGGCAAGGACGCCATTGCGCTGCAACGCATCAAGGCATCGGCTGAGCGCGCCAAGATCGAATTGTCGTCGTCGCAACAGACTGAAATCAACGAACCGTACATCGCCATGGCGAACGGCGCACCGGTCCATCTGAACCTGAAGATGACCCGCGCCAAGCTGGAATCGCTGGTGGAAGAACTGATTGCCAAGACGATCGAACCTTGCCGCATCGCTATCAAGGATGCCGGCGTCAAGATTTCCGACATCCACGACATCATCCTGGTCGGCGGCATGACCCGTATGCCTAAGGTGCAGGAAAAGGTTAAGGAATTCTTCGGCAAGGATCCACGCAAGGACGTTAATCCGGATGAGGCCGTCGCTGCCGGTGCTGCGATCCAGGGCTCGGTCTTGTCGGGCGACCGCAAGGACTTGCTGCTGCTGGACGTTACACCGTTGTCCCTGGGTATTGAAACCATGGGCGGTGTGATGACCAAGATGATCCAGAAGAACACCACTATCCCGACCAAGTTCAGCCAGGTGTTCTCGACTGCCGACGACAATCAGCCGGCCGTCACCATCAAGGTGTTCCAAGGTGAGCGCGAGATGGCTGCCGGTAACAAGGGCTTGGGCGAATTCAATCTGGAAGGGATCCCGCCAGCATCGCGCGGCACGCCGCAGATCGAAGTTACCTTCGACATCGATGCCAACGGTATTTTGCACGTGGGCGCCAAGGATAAGGCAACCGGTAAGGAAAACAAGATCACGATCAAGGCTAACTCCGGCCTGACCGAAGAAGAAATCCAGAAAATGGTGCGCGACGCCGAGGCGAATGCCGAAGAAGACAAGCGCCTGAAGGGATTGGCTGAAGCGCATAACCAAGGCGATGCACTGGTCCATTCGACCAAAAAATCCCTGACGGAATACGGCGACAAGCTGGAAGCCGGAGAGAAGGCAAGCATCGAAGCGGCGATCAAGGAACTGGAAGAAGCATTGAAGGGCAGCGACAAGGCCGCCATCGATAACAAGACAGCCGCCCTGACCACTGCCGCGCAAAAGCTCGGTGAAAAGATGTATGCCGACATGCAGGCGCAGCAAGCGGCAGCAGGCGGCGGTGAAGCGGGTGCTGCCGGTGCAGAAGCCAAGCCGAAAGAGGACGACGTAGTTGACGCCGACTTCAAGGAAGTGAAAGACAAGTAAGATCTTCGTCAGCGCTGGTTTGCCGGTCTTCAAGTCGCAATTTGAATCGGCAAACCGGTGCGAGGAATCGCCGGGCAGATGCTATTGCAGCACTGTTCGGCGTTTTCGCTTAAACAACAGGGTATAGAAAAGATGGCGAAGCGTGATTTTTACGAAATTCTGGGTGTTGCAAAAAATGCTTCTGATGATGAAATCAAGAAGGCATATCGCAAACTCGCAATGAAACATCATCCGGACCGTAATCCGGATAGCAAAGGTGCGGAAGACAAATTCAAAGAGGCGAAAGAAGCCTACGAGATGCTGACCGATCCGCAAAAGCGCGAAGCCTATGATCGCTATGGCCATGCCGGCGTCGACCCTAACATGGGTGGCGGCGGTGGCGGTGGCGGCGGTTTCGCCGATGCATTTGGCGATATCTTCGGTGATATTTTCGGCGGCGGCGGTGGCCGCGGCGGTCGTGGCGCTGGCCCGCAAGTGTATCGCGGCGCCGATTTGCGCTACAACCTCGAAATTACGCTGGAACAGGCGGCACACGGCTTCGACACCACGATCCGCGTGCCTAGCTGGGATGAGTGCGAACCCTGCCATGGCAGCGGCGCCAAGCCCGGCACGGAGCCGATCACCTGCCCGACTTGCGGCGGTCACGGCCAGGTCAGGATGCAGCAAGGCTTTTTCAGCATCCAGCAGACTTGTCCGAAATGCCACGGCAACGGCAAGATCATTCCTGAACCATGTACATCCTGCGCCGGCGCCGGCCGTATCAAGCGTAACAAGACACTGGAAGTGAAGATCCCTTCCGGTATCGACGACGGCATGCGGATTCGCTCTTCCGGCAATGGCGAGCCAGGCATGAACGGCGGACCGACCGGCGACCTGTATGTGGAAATCCACATCAAGCCGCACGCGGTATTCCAGCGCGAAGGCGACGATCTCCATTGCGAAATGCCGATCTCGTTCGCCAAAGCTGCCTTGGGTGGTGAAATCGAAGTACCGACATTGAACGGTAAAGCGTCCTTCACGATTCCCGACGGTACTCAGTCCGGCAAGACTTTCCGTCTGCGCAGCAAGGGTATTAAAGGCGTGCGCTCAGGTTATGCCGGCGATCTGTTCTGCCACGTCGTGGTGGAAACGCCGGTCAAGCTGAGCGACAGGCAGAAGGAGTTGCTGCAGGAGTTCGAGCAACTGACCAGCGAAGGCGGCGCCAAACACAGCCCGCAGAGCAAATCTTGGAAAGATAAGGTAAAAGAGTTCTTCGAGTAAGTACGTCCGCTCTGAACCGTATGAAAGCCGCCAATCGCGTAAGGTTGGCGGTTTTTTTTTTTGCATTTTTCCTTCATTGCCTTGGTTGCTTTAGCCGATGGTCTGACAACGATTAACAAATTCCTTATTGCATAATTTTGTTCTGCTCTCTATTCTGTATAGTGCAATAATAAAACGATCGTTCTTTTATTCGCGATCAGAACAAACCCACCATATACAAACCATAGGGGGAGACATGAAAGTAGTTGCTCGCTTGAAACGTGCAGGGGCTTGTGCCTGCGTATTTTCCGCACTGGTGTTGGCGCAGAGCGCATTTGCGCTGGATGTTGGCGGCGTCAAGATCGACGAAACAGCCAAAGTCGGCAATCAGGACTTGAAGCTCAATGGCGCCGGGATCCGCTATAAAGTCATCTTTAAAGTGTATACCGCTGCATTGTATTTAGCTGATAAAAAAACCACTGTGCCGGACGTGCTGGCTGCGCCAGGCGCACGGCGTATCGAACTGGTCATGTTGCGCGATGTCAGCAGCGAAGACTTCAGTCGCGCTTTCATGGCGGGCATCCAAAACAATGTGGATAAAGCCGACAAATCGAAGATCATCAACCAGTTGCTGAAATTTGGTGAATTGTTTGCTTCGATTCCGGAGCTGAAAAAGGGAGACGTGTTGACGACCGACTGGATTCCAGGGGTCGGCACGCAGATTCATTTCAACGGCAAACCCGTGTCCGAGACCTTGCCCGACCAGATTTTCTATAATTCTTTACTGAAAATCTGGCTGGGTGAAAAGCCGGCCGACAGCAAATTGAAACTCTCCTTGCTTGGTCAGGCGGGATAGGTTCGGCTGAAAGGAATGGCGACTATCGGATAAAAGCCGATGGGATTTGCCAAGTTTCTATAAAATAAGGCCTACGATGTCTTGCATGTATTGTACAAATAACATGCAGATGGAACTTTATTGAATAGAAACCGATGACAGCAAACAACAAGCAATCCCTGACCCGAGAAGACCTTTTCCAGAGAAACCGTGAGTGGGCGGCCGGTATGACCGCCCGCGATCCGGATTTTTTTAAAGTACTGGCGTCGCAGCAGGCGCCAGAGTATTTCTGGATTGGGTGTTCCGACAGCAGGGTGCCGGCAAATGAATTGCTGGGCTTGCTGCCGGGTGAGTTATTCGTTCACCGCAATATCGCCAACGTGGTTGCGCATAGCGATCTGAATTGTCTGTCGGTATTGCAGTTTGCGGTTGATGTACTGAAGGTAAAACATGTTTTTGTCGTCGGCCATTACGGCTGTTCCGGCGTGCACGCGGCACTGACCAAGCGCCGCGTCGGACTGGCCGATAACTGGCTGCGTTATGTCGAGGACGTGCATCAGAAGCATGAGCGCTACCTCGGTGATGTGTTGCCGGAAAGCGTGCGCCATGATCGTCTGTGCGAGCTCAACTCCATGGAGCAGGTCGCCAACATCTGCCGCACCACAATCGTCCAGGATGCCTGGGACCGCGGCCAGCCCCTGACCATCCATAGCTGGGTGTATAGCGTGCGGGACGGCTTGCTACGCGATCTGGAAGTCACTGTCAGCTGTATGTCCGACCTGGACAAGGGTATGGCGGCAAGTCTGAAGCGTTACGAAGACTAAAACCTTCGCCGCAATCAATCATCAAACAAAAAAAGACGACCGGTAAATCGGTCGTCTTTTTTTCGTCTTCGTTTTTCGTCTTTTTTTATTCCACGCTACCGTGGATGTCCGGCAAAGTTCAGACCACGATAGTCTGCGCCTCACCCTCGGCACGCGCGCGAATCTCACCGATCCGGTTGACGGTTTCCCCGGCAGCTTGCAATTGCGCGATCGCAGCGTCGGCGTTTTCCTTGGCGACGATGACAGTCATCCCGATACCGCAGTTGAAGACTCGATGCATTTCCGCGTCGGCAACCTGGCCATGCTGCTGCAGCCAGGTGAACAGTGGTGGCATGGTCCAGCTGGTGCTGTCCAATACCGCAGTCAGGTTGTCTTGCAGCACGCGCGGAATGTTTTCCACCAGGCCGCCGCCGGTAATATGCACCATGCCCTTGACCTCCATCGACTCCATCAGCGCCAGCAGCGGCTTGACGTAAATGCGGGTAGGCTCCATCAGCACGTCGGCCAGCTTGCGGCCATGGAAATCGGCATCCAGGTCAGGCTTGGCAACTTCAATGATCTTGCGCACCAGCGAATAGCCGTTGGAATGCGCGCCCGACGATGCCAGGCCCAGCACTACGTCGCCCGGCACGATCTTGGTGCCATCGATCAGCTTGGATTTTTCAACCGCACCGACCGCGAAGCCGGCCAGATCGTATTCGCCGTCCGGATACATGCTTGGCATTTCAGCGGTTTCGCCGCCGATCAGCGCGCAACCTGCCAGCTCGCAACCTTTTGCGATGCCCTTGATGACATCGGTGGCGCTCGGTACATCGAGTTTGCCGCAAGCGAAGTAATCGAGGAAAAACAACGGCTCGGCGCCTTGCACCAGGATGTCGTTGACGCTCATTGCCACCAGGTCGATACCAACCGTGTCGTGGCGTTTCAGGAGGAATGCCAGCTTCAGCTTGGTGCCGACGCCGTCGGTACCGGAGACCAGTACCGGCTCCTTGAATTTCTTGCTGATCTCGAACAAGGCGCCGAAACCGCCGATGCCGCCCATCACGCCTTCGCGCATGGTGCGTTTGGCGAACGGCTTGATTGCCTCGACCAGAGCGTCGCCAGCGTCGATATCGACACCGGCATCACGATAAGAGAGTGGCACGTTGGAAACGTTTGAAGTGGAAGTCATGATGTGATTGGCGGCAGAGGCGGTAAAATAGAGGAAATTCGGCCACGCATCGGATTTGCATCACTGTACTAAGTTGTACCTAGTGTTGTAAATCAGATCAAATAACTGGTCAAAAACAGCCAAACAAGAGGTAAAACAGCGGGAAATACAGCTTTTCCCAGGGTTTTGTCTTGTTTTTTAGCTTATCAATCGCTTGGTTTCGGCCAGGTTATTGCGCGGTAAAAGCGGTATTTTATCAAACCGATCCATCAAACTTTCGATTCCATGCCATTTTCTTTTACCGACGAACAAAAACAAACGGCTTTGTGGCTAGGAATTGGGCTGCTACTTGTGGCATTAATGGTCGCGCTGGGGCCGATCCTGACGCCTTTCATCGCCTCCGCCATCCTCGCCTATGCACTTAATCCGGGGGTTGACTGGCTGTCGCGCAGGCGCATCGGCAAATATCCGTTTCCGCGCGCGCTGGCAGTGCTGGTCGTGATCCTGCTGCTGGTGTTCGCGATCCTGGCAGTGATCCTGATCGTGATTCCGGTGTTGCGTAAGGAATTTCCCCTATTGCAAGACCAGATTCCGAACTTCCTCAACAAGCTGGATGGCTTCATCGGCCCGCATTTGCAGGATTTCGGCATTAATGTACGGCTGGACGGCACGGGCATCAAAGAGATGCTGACCAAGCAGCTGTCGACCAGCGGCGATGAAATCTGGACTTCGGTACTAGCCTCGGTCAAGGTTGGTGGCACGGCCGTACTGGGCTGGCTGGCGACCATCTTGCTGGTGCCGGTCGTACTGTTTTACCTGCTGCAGGACTGGCATTCGATCGTCGCGCGCGCGAGCCGGCTGGTGCCGCGCCGTTGGCAAGGCAAGACCGGCAACATGACGCAGGAGGTGGATGGCCTGCTGGCGCAGTATTTACGCGGTCAATTGCTGGTAATGTTGGTTCTGGCGATTTATTATTCGACCGGGCTGGCAATTGCCGGGTTTGATGTGGCGTTGCCTGTGGGAATTATTACCGGTTTGCTGGTATTCATCCCCTATGTCGGTTTCGGCCTGGGATTGGCGCTGGCGGTGATCGCCGCGATGTTGCAGTTCAGTGGCTGGCATGGATTGATTGCGGTCGCCATCGTGTATGGCATCGGCCAGGTACTCGAAAGTTTTATCCTGACGCCGCGTCTGGTAGGCGAGCGCATCGGCCTGCATCCGCTGGTCGTGATTTTTGCGTTGATGGCCTTTGGCCAGTTATTCGGCTTTGTCGGGATACTGCTGGCGTTGCCCTGTTCAGCGATCATGTCGGTGGTGGTCAAGCATGTCCGCGCGCACTACTTGAAAAGCAGTTTTTATAATACATAGAATAGATAAATGGCAGTTACTCGTTGCTCCGCCAGTAGCCGGTAGCCAGCTAAAGAAACAAGAAATCTGGAGCAACATTGCTCCCCAATTGATTAAGTAATAGTAATAGTGAAGAAACAAGAATGAGGCAGCTAACGCTGGACATTACTGCGGATGAGCCGCAGACCCTGGCCACTTTCGTGGTCGGGCAGAACCAAGAAGCCTTACAGTTCTTGCAGCGTCTGGTCGCGCCTTCGACAAAATCCCTCACCGCACCGGGCGACCGTTTTGTGTACCTTTGGGGCCAGGCCGGCGCCGGCAAAAGCCATGTGCTGCAGGCATTGGCCAGCAGCACCAATGCACGTTTGATCCACGGTCCCAACGACGACGCCGAGGCGTTCAATTTCTCGCCGGATGTACCCGGCTACCTGATTGACGACTGCGATAAATTATCGGCCGACGACCAGATCGAAGCTTTTAACCTGTTTAACCAGATTCGCGAGCATGGCGGCTGGCTGATCACCAGCGGCGAGTTGCCGCCGTCCGAACTGAGTGTGCGCGAAGACCTGCGGACCCGCCTCGGCTGGGGCCTGATCTATCAGTTGCACGGTTTGAGCGATCAAGAAAAAATCGCCGCCCTGACGCATGCGGCGCAGGTGCGCGGCCTGCATCTGTCAAGCGGCGTGTTACCCTACCTGATTACGCATTTCCGGCGCGATATGCGGTCTTTATCGGCCATGCTGGACGAGCTGGACCGCTATTCGCTGGAGACCCAGCGCCCCATAACGCTGCCTTTGCTACGCAGCTTGTTGCAACTCGAATCCGAAGATAAACAATGACCATGAACCTGGCTCTATTTGACCTTGACCATACGCTGCTGCCTGTCGACTCCGATTATGAATGGGGGCAGTTCCTGGTACGCATCGGCGCGGTAGATCCGGACGCCTTTGAAAAGAGCAACGCAGAATGGTTTGCCCAATACCAGGCCGGTACGCTGGACCCGGTCAAATACCTGGAATTCGCGTTCGGCACGCTGTCGAAATTTCCACGCAAACAGCTCGATGCCTGGCATGAACAATTCATGAAGCAAGTGATCGAGCCGCAAATTACCCCGGCTGCGCGCGCCTTGCTGCAAAAACATCAGGATGCCGGCGACCTGGTCGCGATAGTAACGGCCACCAACAGTTTTGTGACCGAGCCGATCGCCAAGGCGCTGGGCGTCGATTTCCTGATCGCCTCGGACCCGGAAACCACCGGTGACGGCGAGATTACCGGCAAGCTGGCAGATACGCCGACTTACGGTCCCGGCAAAGTCATCCATACCCATGCCTGGCTGGCCACCATGGACATGACGCTGGCCAGCTTCCCGCGCAGTTACTTCTATAGCGATTCGCACAACGACCTGCCGTTGATGCTGCTGGTCACAGATCCTATTGCCACCAACCCAAACGCCTTGTTGAAAGCGCACGCAAGCGCGAACGGCTGGCCAATCCTGAATTTATTCGACGCGCAATGATCAAGAAGCTGATTCGCTCCATCCTTGGGAAAAAGAAAAAAGATCCCACCAAACCGTTGATACTCGGCCCGAAACAGCACGGCATCGATCCGAAACTGGTTTCCTCCAATGCGATACGCGTCACCAAGACGTTGCAGGATGCCGGCTATAAAGCCTTCATCGTCGGCGGTGCGGTGCGCGATCTGTTGCTGGGGGTGAAACCGAAGGATTTCGACGTTGCCACCAACGCCACGCCGGAACAGGTCAAGCGTTTGTTCCGGCGCGCTTTCATCATCGGCAAACGGTTCCAGATCGTGCACGTGATGTTTGGCCAGGATCTGCTGGAAGTCACCACTTTCCGCGGTGCTTCATCCGACGGTTCGCCGAAAGACGAGCACGGCCGCGTCTTGCGTGACAACACCTTCGGCGAGCAGCATGAAGATGCGGTGCGGCGCGATTTCACGATCAATGCGATGTACTACGATCCGGCCACCGAGAGCGTGCTCGATTACCACGGCGGCATCGACGATATCCGCGCCAAGACCTTGCGCATTATCGGCGATCCGGAAGCCCGTTTCCGGGAAGACCCGGTGCGCATGCTGCGTATTGTGCGTTTCGCCGCCAAGCTGAAATTTACGATCGATCCGGCCACCCGGGCGCCTATACCGGTGATGGCGGCCCTGATCGATAACGTCCCTGCGGCACGCGTATTCGATGAAATGCTGAAGCTGCTGATGAGCGGCCACGCGCTGGCTTGCCTGCAGCAATTACGCAAGGAAGGCCTGCATCACGGTTTGCTGCCGTTGCTCGATGTGGTGCTGGAACAGCCGCTGGGTGAGAAATTCGTGACGCTGGCGCTGGCCAATACCGACGTCCGCGTGCAACAAGGTAAACCGGTTTCTCCCGGCTTCCTGTTCGCTTCGTTGCTGTGGCATCAGGTGCTGGAAAAGTGGACTGCCTACAAGGCGGCCGGCGAATTCCCGATCCCGGCGCTGCATCTGGCGGCCGACGATGTCCTGGAAGCGCAAACCGACAAGCTGGCCTTGCAACGCAAGATCGCCTCCGACATGCGTGACATCTGGGCCATGCAGCCGCGCTTTGAACGCCGGACCGGCAAGGCGCCATACAAGTTGCTGGAGCATTTGCGCCTGCGCGCCGGTTACGATTTCCTGCTGTTGCGTTGCGCCTCCGGCGAGATCGATAGCGAAATCGGCGAATGGTGGACTGCATTCATGGAGGGCGACAGCGCTGAACGTGAAGTGCTGCTGGCGCAAAAACCGAAAGTGGCAGCTGAAGCTGCGCCACCTAAAAAACGTCCGCGCCGGCGTGGATCGCGCAGCGGCGCCAAGACCGCCAATCCGGGCGGCCGCAGCAATGACGACCAAGGTGGTCAATGACAGCGATGTCTTCGGCTGAACTGGTCACGGCTTATATCGGCATAGGCGCCAATCTGGGTGATGCCAGCGCCCAGGTCCAGCGCGCCATCCTGCAACTCGGCAAGCTGCCCGACACCAGCCTGGACGCGCAATCCAGTTTGTTTTGCACCGCGCCGCTGGACGCGGGCGGCGATGATTACATCAACGCCGTGGCGCGTGTCAAAACCTGCCTCAGTGCGCATGCCTTGCTGCAGGGCATGCAACAGATTGAACAGGATTTCGGCCGTGAGCGTCCTTATCCCAATGCTCCGCGTACGTTGGATCTGGATCTGCTGCTATATGGTCAGTCGACCTTCGCGGATGCAGTGCTGACGGTACCGCACCCGCGCATGACACAACGTGCATTCGTCCTGATTCCGCTATTGCAGATCGATCCTTTCATCGTCATTCCCAACCACGGCCCGGCACATCAGTTTGCCCCGCTGGTGGTGGACCAGGTCATCCATAAAATATAACAACCTGGATGGCTGTTTGCCGAAGACGAGCCGAGTCCGGCAGCTTCTGGCACACTATCCCTCTCACGCCTGTAGCGCCTCACTTTTAAACATGAATCTAGACAGTTATAAATACATCGTCGTAGAAGGCCCGATCGGGGTCGGCAAGACCACGCTGGTGAACAAGATCGCCATGCATTTGGGCGGCAAAGTCTTGCTGGAGCAACCGCAAGCCAATCCCTTTCTGGAAAAATTCTACCGTGACGCTCCGCGCTACGCGTTGTCGACACAAATGTTCTTCCTGTTCCAGCGCCTCAACCAGTTGCGCGAATCGGCGCAGAATGACTTGTTCGACAGCCCCAGCCATCTGGTCTCCGATTTCATGTTGGCCAAGGATCCGATTTTCGCCAGCCTGACGCTGGCCGACGAAGAGCTCAAGCTGTACCAGCAAATGTACGAGCATTTGCGGCCGCAGGTGGCGACGCCGGACCTGGTGATTTACCTGCAGGCCGAGCCGGAAACCTTGGGAGAGCGCATCAAAAAGCGCGGCATCGAAATGGAAGCCGCGATCTCGCAAGAATACCTGGCGCGCTTGTGCGAAAGCTATAGCCGCTTTTTCTATCACTACGACGATGCGCCGCTGCTGATCGTCAACAACGAACATCTGGACCTGGCCGGCAACGAAGCCGATTTCAGCTTACTGCTGGCCCGCATCGACGGCATGCGCGGCAAGCGTGAATTTTTCAATCGTGGAGAATGATAATGGCAGGATATATACAAGGTAGTGACCCAGCTAGCGATCCGGCAGCGAAATCACATACCCGCAGCAAACCGGTCACCATCCCGGCCCTGCAAGCCTTGCGCGAAAAGGGTGAAAAAATCACCATGCTGACTTGCTACGATGCCAGCTTTGCCGCCTTGATGGATCGCTGCGGCGTTGAAACCTTGCTGATTGGCGATTCGCTCGGCATGGTTTGCCAGGGCCACAATTCGACCTTGCCGGTAACCATACAAGACATCGTGTACCACACCGCCAGCGTGGCGCGCGGCAATCGTACCGCGCTGGTGTTGGCCGACCTGCCGTTCGGCACTTATGCCACGCCGGAAAGCGCATTCGAGAACGCGGTACCGGTGATCCAGGCTGGCGCACAAATGATCAAGATCGAAGGCGGCGCCTGGCTGGCGCCCACGGTGCGCTTCCTCACTGAACGCGCGATCCCGGTCTGTGCCCATCTCGGCCTGACGCCGCAATCGGTGCATCAGATGGGCGGCTACAAGGTACAGGGCAAGTCGGTCGCGGCAGCGGAGCAATTGAAAGCTGACGCCCTGGCGCTACAGGAAGCGGGCGCCAGCTTGCTGGTGCTGGAAGCGATTCCGGCTGGGCTGGGCAAGGAAGTCAGCGACCTGTTGCGCATTCCGACCATCGGCATCGGCGCCGGCCCGGATTGCTCCGGCCAGGTACTGGTGATGCACGATCTGCTGGGTGTTTTCCCCGGCCACAAAGCGCGCTTCGTGAAAGACTTCATGCAGGGCCAGAGCAGCATCGATGCCGCCGTGCTGGCGTATGTCAGCGCGGTGAAGGACAAATCGTTTCCGGCGCCTGAACACTGCTTCTGAGATTGCCTGGAGTGAGAGCTTGAATTGAAAACGGCGCCGCGATCCAAGATCCGGCGCCGTTTGTATTTGATGCAGCTGCGGCTCGTGTCGCCTGATATTAATGCTGCCTGCCGTTGGTTCCCTGCGCCAGCGTTTGCAGCGGCGCCGGTGGGTTCTCGGTACTCAATTCTTGCGGCGGCATTACCACCAGCGGTTCGCTACGCGAGCCTTGTGCCGACAGCACGTTGGCGGTGGTTTCCGGATCGGCATTCCAGACCGGATCGGCGATGCCGTCGAACACGCTTTTGAGCTGCTTGCCCCAGTTTTCCCGAATCATCTGGAAGTACTGGTTCTTTTCGCCGATCGTCACAAAGCGGGTGACTGCCAGCGTATCGTTTTCATACAGCAGCATATCTAGCGGCAAGCCTACCGAGACGTTGGAGCGCAGGGTGGAGTCCATCGAAATCAGCGCACATTTTGCTGCCTCGTCCAGCGATGAGGAGGGCGTGATGACGCGGTCAAGTATCGGTTTGCCGTATTTGGATTCGCCGATCTGGAAGTAGGTATTCTCGTTGTGCGATTCGATGAAATTGCCGGCCGAATAAATCTGGAACAGGCGGCAACGCTCACCTTTGATCTGCCCACCGAAAATAATGCTGACGTTGAAATCGATACCGAATTTTTCCAGTGCCGCAGCTTCGCGGTCATGCACGGTACGGATTGCCTCGCCGACGATTTGCGCGGCTTCGTACATCGAGTCGGCGGTCCAGATGGTTTTGCCGGCGGCGTTAACACGCTCGCCGATGATTTCCTTGATCGACTGCGAAATGGACAGGTTGCCGGCGGTCATGAAAACCATCAGGCGTTCGCCCGGGTTTTCGAACACGCTCATCTTGCGCGCGACGGCGACGTGGTCAACTCCCGCATTGGTGCGTGAGTCGGAAAGGAAAACCAGGCCGGAATCGAGGCGCAGGGCTACGCAGTAAGTCATGATGTATGAGAAAAATGCAAAGTCGAGATTTTACAGGAAGCCAAATCCGTATCCTGGTCAGATTGCCACAGTTTGTTGGCCATGTGACAAATTTTCACGAATTAATCGTGCATTAACGCGTGTCGACTCATTGATCTGATGGCAATGCAGAAACATTGACTTGCACGGTCAACGTTTCTTCACCGCCACCGCGCCGTACCCCGCGTACCGGCGCAGCCGAATCGTAATCCCGTCCAATTGCCAGCCTGCAATAGTTATTGCTGGCAAAGCAAGCATGGGTCACATCGATACTGATCCAGCCGGAAAAGTCATGTTCCTCAACCCACACGTCCACCCAGGCATGGCTTTCCGCATGATTGGTGTTACCGGGATCGATATAGCCGGATACGTAGCGCGCCGGAATGCCCGCCGTGTGGCAGCAAGCCAGGAACAGGTGGGCGTGATCCTGGCAGACTCCTTGTCCCAGGGCCAGCGCGTCGTCGGCGCTGGTGGTGACTGCAGTCGATCCGCTCTGGTAGGCCACAGCCGCACAGATCGCTTGCGCCAGGTCCAGTAGCTGCGTGTTGCCGGCGCCAGACTGCAGGTGTCGATGCGCAAAATCCATCACGGCGACGGTAGGCTGCGTCAGTTGCGTCGGCACCGTAAATACCAATGGCGAAAATTCACCAGGTTGCGGCAGGCGGCCCAGATGCAACGGAGCGACCGCCACCGTCCCTTCGGCGATGATGCGGACCTCGTGGTGCGGTCTGGTGATGGTCAGCGTATGGCTCAGGTTGCCGAAAGCATCGGTGAAAGGATGGCGCGTACCCGAGCTGCGGATATTCCAGGCCAGGGTACGCTGCTGCACTTCCGCGCGCGGCGTCAGCCGCAGTTGCTGAATCGTGTAGGTCAGCGCTGCGGTGTAGTGATAAACCGTTTCATGCCGTATGGTGAGTAGCATGTCGGGCATCAGGGATTGAGGGGTACCAGGAAATCGCGGCTGATGCGATTGCCGAGTTCGAAAATGCGCTCGAAGAACTGCGTCAGGTAGTCATGCAGTCCGGCGTCCAGAATCTCATCGAGACTGCTGAACTTGAGATCGGCATGCAGCTTGCCGGCAAAGCGCTCAGTATCGGCAGAAATGTCGTTATGCACATGTTTCAGATTGCCGATCACTTGCGTCATGCAGGCCAGCAATGAGCGCGGCATGTCCGGCCGCAGGATCAGCAAATCTGCCACGCGCGCCGGTGTGATCACATCCCGATACACCTTGCGGTAGATTTCAAAGCCGGACACCGAACGCAGGATCGCCGCCCAGTAGTAGAAATCGACCTGCGGTTCGGCAATCGCATCCTTGCGTTCCTCGGCGTGTCGCTGTTCGGTGCTTTGTTGCTGGCCGTTTTGGTGGTTTTTCTTGTACTGGCCTTTTTTCGCCCCGTGGAATTTGACATCGATGATGCGTGCGGTATTGTCGGCGCGCTCCAGGAATGTGCCAAGGCGAATGAAGTGGAATGCTTCATCCTTGAGCATGGTACCGATGGTTACCCCGCGCGACAGATGCGAACGGTGTTTGACCCATTCAAAAAATTCACTCGGATTGCGCTCCAGAGCATCGGTCTGCAAGTAACCCTGCATCTTGATCCAGGTGGCGTTCTGGATTTCCCATGCTTCGGTAGTCAGCGCGCCGCGCACCGCGCGGGCGTTCTCGCGCGCCTGTTTCAGGCAGGATGCGATCGAGGAGGAATTGCTCGGATCGCGCACCATGAAATCAATCACGTCTTTTTGCGTCAGCACGCTATATTTTTTGTCGAAAGCCTGCTGCAGTTCGGAAATGCCAAGGATCGCGCGCCAGCCTATTTCCGCATCTTCAACCGATTGCGGCAACAGCCCGGTTTGTACGTGTACATCCAGCATACGTGCAGTGTTTTCTGCCCGCTCGGTGTAGCGGGACATCCAGAATAAATGATCGGCGGTGCGACTGAGCATGTTATTTCTCCAGAATCCAGGTGTCTTTGGTGCCGCCGCCTTGGGATGAATTAACCACCAGCGAACCTTCCTTGAGGGCGACGCGGGTCAGGCCGCCGCGCACCAGGGAGACATTTTTTCCGGACAGCACAAACGGTCGCAGGTCCAGGTGACGTGGGGCGATGCCGGATTCGACATAGGTCGGGCAAGCCGATAAAGCCAGGGTCGGCTGGGAGATATAGCCGTCCGGCTTGGCGATCACGCGCTGGCGGAAATCTTCGATTTCCTGCTTGGTCGATGCCGGTCCGACCAGCATGCCGTAACCGCCGGCGCCATGCACTTCCTTGACGACCAGATCCTTCAGGTTATCCAGGGTGTACTGCAAATCGTCTTTTTTGCGGCACTGGTAAGTCGGGACATTGTTCAGGATCGGCTTTTCCGACAAATAAAACTGGATCATGTCAGGCACGAACGGATACACCGACTTGTCATCGGCGACACCGGTACCGATGGCATTGGCCAGCGTGACATTACCGGCGCGATACACCGACAGCAGGCCAGGCACGCCCAGCGACGAATCGGGACGGAAGGCGAGCGGATCGAGATAGTCGTCGTCGATCCGGCGATAAATCACGTCGACCCGTTTCGGGCCGCGCGTGGTGCGCATGTAGACCGCGTTATCGTTGACGAACAGATCCTGGCCTTCTACCAGTTCGACACCCATTTGCTGCGCCAGGAAAGCATGTTCGAAGTAGGCCGAGTTATACATCCCCGGCGTCATCACCACCACGGTCGGATCGGTCACGCCAACCGGCGCCACCGAACGCAGATTGTCCAGCAGCAGGTCAGGATAGTGGTCGACCGGTGCAATCTTGTGGCGCAAGAATAATTCGGGGAACAGCCGCATCATCATCTTGCGGTTTTCCAGCATGTAGGACACGCCCGAAGGTACCCGCAGATTATCTTCCAGCACGTAAAACTCGCCCTGGCCGGCACGTACGATATCGACCCCGGCAATATGCGCATAGATATCCGAAGCAACCGAGATGCCCTGCATTTCCGGGCGATACTGGGCGTTGCGGAAAATCTGTTCAGCGGGGATCACGCCTGCCTTGACGATGTTCTGGCCATGATAGATATCGTGGATGAACATGTTGAGCGCCTTGACGCGCTGTATCAGGCCGGCTTCGAGTGTCGCCCACTCCTGCGCATGGATGATGCGCGGAATGATGTCGAAGGGGATCAGACGTTCGGTGCCGGCGTCATTGCCATAGACCGCAAAGGTAATGCCGACGCGGCGGAAAATCAGGTCGGCCTCGGCGCGTTTGCGGGCGATGGTTTCGGCGGTCTGAGCGTTGAGCCAATTGGAAAATTCGTCATAGTGCGGGCGCACCGACGATTTGCCATCGGAGTACATTTCATCGAAAAAATTTGCCATGATCTTGCTTTGCTGTGGTTTGATCGGAAACTATCAAGTAGCTATCAAGAAGCGTGCCTGTTGCACGCTGCTGGCTGACGTTCAAGCTTTGGCTTGTGTAAAAAATTATTCAAAGATTAACATGCGATGTTGTAATTTGAATAGGCTTTATTTCAGCAATGCCGGGTCAGCACTTAGCAAATTTTGCGTAATCTGGGTGGCGTCCTCCATGATGTTTTGATTGCAAAAACCTGGTGTCCTATGCAGCTCAACCAGACTTAACCCATGGCGTCGGCGCCGGAACGGCGCACGGTGCCGGCATGTCGATTGAAGTGAATGCCGCCGGGCTAACGATTTCAAGATACTCCATGTCTTCCGAGTAGTCGAATAAAAAATGCACTATGCCTGGGCGTTGGTGCACGCAGTCGCCGGCCTTGACCAGCGTTTCTTTATCGCCGTACATGAAACGGGCCCAGCCCTTGAGCATGTAGACGATATGGAAATTGGCTTCATGCCGGTGCCAGCCGGTGCCTACTTCCGGCGCCATGTTGGCTTTCACCAGATGCGCCACCACCTGGCCGCCGGTGGCGGCGGCAATCCCGAGATCGCGATACAGGAAAAAATCACGCAGGCCGCCGGATTCGAATTCAGTGTCACCCTCGCGGACATGCGAGAACGAGGTGGCCGGGCTGGCAGTTGTGCTTGTACTTGTGCTTGTATCCATCGCAGCTATCCTTTCTCAAAACTCTACATCCAGTTCATTGATATCGTCCGGTTCAAGCTTGGCGGCCTTGATCCACTCCTGCATTTCCGGCATGGCCAGGATACGCTTGCAATAGGCGCTGCAGACGGAATCCAGTTTTACATCGTACGTCAAAAACCGGGTCGCCACTGGTGCATACATGGCATCGGCTATCGAGCGTTCGCCAAACAGGAATGGTCCGCCGTAGGTCGCCAGGCATTGTTTCCAGATGGTGGTGATGCGTTTGATGTCGGCTTCGGCGCGTGACCACACCTTGAAGTCGGGAAAATGCGCTTTGATGTTCATCGGCAGCGCCGAACGCAAGGCGCTGAAGCCGGAATGCATTTCGCCGCAGATCGAACGGCAGTGGGCGCGCGCGGCACGGTCCGCCGGCAGCAGCCCGGCCTTGGGCCGGATTTCGTGCAGATATTCACCGATAGCCAAGGTATCCCACACCACGATATTGCCGTGATACAGGCAGGGCACCAGGATCGACGACGACAGCAGCAGGATTTCGGCGCGCGCATCCGGATCGTCCGGCGAGATCGGGTTTTCCTGGAACTCAAGACCGGAAAACCGCGTCATCAGCCAGCCGCGCAACGACCACGACGAATAATTTTTACTGGTAATGCTCAATGTGGTCTTAGGCATGGCAATATTCTTCCGTATTGGATCGAAAGTGACGTGATTGGCAAACCGGTTTGACAACTACTGAGCAAAGGCCGTGCCAGAGATATGGGCATGGATATTGCAGAAGTGGCTGTCAATGTAGCTGCATATGTAGCGTTTGCCCGCATTCCAATAACAGGGTAGTCCCATGACTAAAATTTACCAGGCATATCAGGGCTATTCGGATCTTAGCGATCCGATGCGTGTGTGGGCTGGCATGGCCGCACCGGTGTTGGGCTACAAGTGGCAAGGATGGCCTGACAGCCTGGCGCTGCGCAGGCTGGCCGCCGCCTGCGAAGTGTTTTCTTGCACCCAGTTGACGCATCAACGCCCCGCATTCGGGATAAGCAGCGTGGAAGAGAATGGTTGCACGGTTTCGGTGCATGAAGAAGTAGCCGAGCAGACGCCATTCTGTACTTTGTTGCATTTCCGCAAAGACAGCGAGGTAGTGCAGCCGCGTGTACTGGTGGTGGCGCCGATGTCGGGACATTTCGCCACCTTGCTGCGCGGCACTGTGAGCACGCTCTTGCGCGATCATGATGTGTACATCACCGACTGGCACAACGCGCGCGACGTGGCCTTGAGCGACGGCCGTTTCGGCTTCGACGAATATGTCGGGCACCTGATCCGTTTCATCGAGACGATCGGCCCCGGCACGCATCTGGTGGCGGTCTGCCAGCCAACTGTGGCGGCGCTGGCGGCGGTAGCGCTGATGGCTGCCGAACGGCATCCGGCGCAGCCATCCAGCATGACCTTGATGGCCGGCCCCATCGATACCCGAATCAATCCGACAGCAGTCAATCACCTGGCGAAAAGCAAGCCGATTTCCTGGTTTGAAGACAACCTGGTTAGTACCGTGCCCGGCCGTTTCGCCGGCAGCCAGCGCCAGGTCTATCCCGGTTTCCTGCAGCTGAATGCATTCATGAGCATGAATCTGGAACGCCACCTCAAGGCTTTTCAAAACCTGTACAACTATCTGGTGGAAGGCGAAGACGACAAAGCCAATGTCATCAAGACTTTCTATGCTGAGTATTTCGCCATGTCGGATCTGGCGGCAGAGTTTTATCTGGAAACGGTACAAAGCGTTTTCCAGGATCACGCACTGCCGCTTGGCGAAATGCAGGCATTAGGGCGTACGATAGAACCGGCGGCGATTCGCCGCACCGCATTGTTTACCGTAGAGGGGGAGAAGGATGATATCTGCGCGGTAGGCCAGACCGTGGCGGCGCAGGACATGTGCAGCGGCATACGGCCGTACATGAAGACGCATCATGTGCAAACCGGGGTCGGCCACTATGGCGTATTCAATGGCCACCGGTGGGACAAGGAAATTTATCCGCGCCTGCGCGAATTTATTTATAGCCACCAGTAGGGTGGGCACGCCTTTGTACCCACGCTACGAAAAAATTATTGATTGTCGCAGAGGATATCCATGTCAATTCACGTAGCACTCAATCATCTCACCACCTATCGCTACGAACGTCCGATCAGCCTGGGTCCCCAAATCATCCGCTTGCGGCCGGCGCCGCATTGCCGCACCCGGATCCTGAGTTATTCGCTGCGGATATTGCCGGAACCGCATTTCATCAACTGGCAGCAAGACCCGCAGGCCAACTATCTGGCGCGGCTGGTGTTTCCGGAAAAGGCCAGTGAATTCCGCATTGAAGTCGATCTGGTCGCCGAAATGTCGGTACTCAATCCCTTCGATTTTTTTCTTGAGCCGTATGCCGAGAAAGTACCGTTTTCCTACGCACCGGAATTGCAGAACGAGCTGGAGCCATACCGCAAGAAATTGCCGCTGACGCCGTTGCTGCAAAAATTCCTGGATCAGGTGCCGCGTGAAAGAATCCGCACGGAGGATTTCCTGGTCAGCTTGAACCAGCAGTTGGCGCAAATGATCAGCTATACCATTCGCATGGAACCGGGAGTGCAAACGCCGGAGCAGACGCTCGGCCTTGGTTCAGGTTCCTGCCGCGATTCGTCGTGGCTGCTGGTGCAGATACTGCGCTACCTGGGTTTGGCAGCGCGTTTCGTATCGGGTTACCTGATCCAGCTGACGGCCGACCAGAAATCGCTGGACGGCCCATCCGGACCGCAAACCGATTTCACCGACCTGCATGCCTGGTGCGAGGTGTACCTGCCCGGCGCCGGCTGGATCGGTCTCGATCCAACCTCCGGTTTGTTCGCAGGGGAGGGGCACATCCCGCTGTCGTGCACGCCGGAGCCGTCGTCGGCAGCACCGGTCAGCGGCATGGTCGAGCCATGCGAAGTAGAATTCGAACACGCCATGAGCGTACGTCGCATCTGGGAATCGCCGCGCGTCACCAAGCCGTATAGCGAACAGCAATGGGAGGAGATTGAAGAACTGGGCCATGCCATCGACGACGACCTGGATACGCTCGATGT
Source organism: Collimonas sp. OK307 (assembly GCF_900113705.1). Lineage (GTDB taxonomy): Bacteria > Pseudomonadota > Gammaproteobacteria > Burkholderiales > Burkholderiaceae_D > Collimonas. The sequence goes on from NZ_FOQI01000009.1 coordinate 162,425, forward strand.
GCGCCTGACGATGGGCGGTGAACCGACTTTTGTCGCGCTCGATCATCCGGATGGCGAGGAATGGAACACGGCTGCGATGGGCCCCACCAAGAAACCGCTGGCCGCTGAACTCTATCATCGGCTGCGGCAGCAATATGCGGCGCAAGGCTTGCCGCATTTCGGCCAGGGGAAATGGTATCCGGGCGAACAGTTGCCGCGCTGGTCGCTCAATTGTTACTGGCGTCGCGACGGCGAACCGATCTGGACCACGCCGGCATTGATCGCCGACGAAACGCAGGCACAAGTGAAAGCCGGCGATGACAATGTCGCCGAGCGTTTCTTGCAAGGCGTTGCCGCGCGCCTGTCGCTGGATCGTCAACACGTTTTTGCCGCCTATGAAGATATCTACTATTACCTGTGGCGCGAGCGCCGTCTGGCGATTAACGTCGATCCGTCCGATGCGCGGCTGGATGACAAGCAGGAGCGCGCCAGGCTGGCACGAGTCTTTTCGCAAGGCTTGCGCAAAGTTGCCGGCTACGTATTGCCGCTGGCCCGCAGCAACGATGAACGCGAGTGGAAAAGCGGTAGCTGGTATTTGCGCGGCGAGTTCTGTTATCTGCTGCCCGGCGATTCGCCGTTAGGCTACCGGCTGCCGCTCGATTCGCAGCCTTGGGTCAAGACTGATGATTACCCTTACGTGCATCAACCCGATCCTACGCAGGCCTTCCAGCCGCTGCCGATTGCCCAGCAAATCCGGCATCGACTTGCGACACCGGCATCTACAGCCGGCAAGGATAAGACAGCCGCGGCTGATGCGCCGAAATATAGTTCTGCCTTCGCCAGCGAAACACCGGCGGCGCCGGCGCCATTCGAGTCTGCCGATGAGATTGCGCGCACTGCCTTGTGCGCAGAAGTGCGGCAGGGCGTGCTGTATCTGTTCATGCCGCCGCTGGCCCGGCTGGAAGATTATCTGGAACTGGTGGCAGCGATCGAAGCCACAGCCCAGGCATTGAAGCAGCCGTTGTTAATGGAAGGCTATGAACCGCCGAACGATCCGCGTCTGGGCAAGTTCAGCGTCACTCCCGATCCCGGTGTGATTGAAGTAAATATCCAGCCCATGCATAGCTGGAGCGAGCTGGTTGCCAACACTACTTACCTGTACGACGTCGCTCGCGAGACTCGTTTGACCACAGAGAAATTCATGCTCGATGGTCATCACTCCGGCACCGGCGGCGGTAACCATCTGGTTCTTGGAGGCGCCACCACCGGCGATTCGCCATTCTTGCGGCGCCCCGATCTGTTACGTAGCCTGATCAGTTATTGGCATAACCATCCGTCGTTGTCCTATCTGTTTTCCGGCATGTTCATCGGCCCCACTTCGCAAGCGCCGCGCGTGGACGAAGCGCGTAACGATGCCGTGGTCGAACTGGAACTGGCGTTCACAGAGATGGATAAGCAACTCGCCGCTGATGGTTGCGCACCATGGCTGGTGGACCGGCTGCTGCGCAATCTGTTGATCGACGTGACCGGCAACACGCACCGCGCCGAGTTTTGCATCGATAAGCTGTATTCGCCCGACAGCAGCACCGGCCGCCTTGGCTTGCTGGAATTACGCGCATTTGAAATGCCGCCGCATGCACGCATGAGCCTGACCCAGCAATTGCTGCTGCGGGCACTGGTAGCGCGCTTTTGGAAAACACCATACAAGCCGTCTCGCCTGGTGCGCTGGGGCACCGAGTTGCACGATCGATTCTTGTTGCCACATTTCATCTGGCAGGATTTCTGCGATGTGATGGACGATATGCAGCAGGCCGGTTATGCGCTCAAGCCGGAATGGTTTGCGCCGCACTTCGAGTTCCGCTTTCCAAAGATCGGCGATTTTGCCGTCAATGGCATCGCCCTCGAACTGCGCACGGCGCTGGAACCATGGCATGTGCTGGGCGAGGAAAGCCGCTCCGGCGGCAACGCCCGTTACGTCGACTCCTCGCTCGAACGGTTGCAGGTGAAAGTAAGCGGCATGGCGCCGGATCGCTATGTGCTGACCTGCAATGGCGTACCCGTGCCTTTACAGCCGACAGGGCGCGTCGGCGAGTTTGTCAGCGGCGTGCGTTACCGCGCCTGGCAACCACCGTCAGCCCTGCATCCGACCATCGGCATCGATTCGCCGCTGACCTTCGATCTGGTGGACACCTGGAACGGCCGTAGCCTGGGTGGCTGCCAATATCACGTGGTGCATCCGGGCGGACGTAGCTACGAGACGTTCCCGGTTAATGCTTTCGAAGCCGAAAGCCGGCGGCTGGCACGTTATTTCCGCCTCAATCACACCCCGGGACAGATGCAGGTAACTATGCCGATAGCGTCCATCGAGTTCCCATTTACGTTAGACTTACGTCACTTCTGATCAAGTTTTACAGGCAGGGTGCAGGAAGATCGTAGCGCGGCTATTTTCATGCGGCGCTGCGATTTTTCGGGACTGCTGGTGGTAGAGCTTGCATTTAAATCGTTCCAGGTGACGCAAGCGATCAACTATGTACCAGCGCTTACTTGAAAGTTACCCCGCAGAAGCGGATCGTTACGACGAAATGCTTGAAGCCGGCGGTCGCCTGCGGCCGCATTGGCGTACGCTGATCGATCAGCTGGAAGGCTTGTCGCCAGAGATTCTGCGCCGCCGCGCCCGCGAGGTGCGCGAAGCGATTGCTGCAGAAGGCGTTACCTACAATGTGTACGCCGATCCGCAAGGCGCCAACCGCCCGTGGGAACTGGATCTGTTGCCACAAATCATCTCCGCGGATGAGTGGCAGACCTTGTCCGCCGCAGTAACCCAGCGTGCGCGTCTGCTCAACGCGGTGCTGGCCGATCTGTACGGCCCGCAAACACTGCTTTCCGAAGGATTGCTGCCACCAGCCTTGGTATTCGGCCAGCATGGCTACCTTTGGCCCTGCCGCGGCATAGAACCGCCGGCCGGCATACATCTGCACCTGTACGCGATTGATCTGGCGCGTTCACCGGATGGCCATTGGTGGGTCATGTCGGATCGCACCCAGGGACCGTCAGGTGCAGGGTATGCCTTGCAGAACCGGCAGATCATGTCGCGCGCATTGCCGGATACGGTGCGCGACATGCATGTCCAATCCCTGTTGAAATTTTTTCACACACTGCACGACAGCCTGAACACGCTGGCGCCGGCCGGCGGTGAACCGCCGCTGGTGGTGTTGCTGACCCCGGGGCCGTACAACGAAACTTACTCCGAGCACGCATTCCTGGCGCATACCCTGGGCTTCCCGCTGGTCGAAGGGGCTGACCTGATGGTGCGTGGCGACATGGTGTACCTGAAGACGCTAAGCGGTTTGCGGCGCGTCCATGCGATCCTGCGGCGGCTGGATGACGATTATTGCGATCCGCTCGAATTGCGCGCCGATTCGGCCCTCGGCATTCCGGGCCTGGTGCAGGCGGCACGTCTCGGCAATGTGCTGATTGCCAATTCACTCGGCAGCGGCGTGCTCGAATCTGGCGCCTTGCATGGTTTCCTGCCAGCCATCTGCGAACGCTTGCTGGGCCAGCCGCTAGCGCTGCCGGCAGTGGCGTCGTGGTGGTGCGGCGAAAAGCCGGCGTTAGATTACACCCTGGCCAATCTGGAGCAGCTGGTGATCATGCCGGCGTTTCCATCGATGCGCATGCAACCGGTCTATGGCCACAGCCTGAATGCACAATCGCGCCAACGCGTGATCGATAGCTTGCTGGCCCAACCGCACGCCTATGTAGCGCAGGAATGGGTGCGCTTGTCGCAGGCGCCAGTATTGTCGCGCAGCGGCGAATATCGTTTGATGAGCCGCGCGGTGAGCTTGCGGGTATTCGTGGTCGCTGCTGCCGACGGTAGCTACCATGTGATGCCGGGCGGCCTGACACGGGTCGCACCGCGCCAGCGCAAGGATGTGGTCTCGATGCAACAGGGTGGCGCCAGCAAAGATGTCTGGGTGCTGAGTCAGATGCGCCCGGAAGTGAGCGAAGCGGCCGCGCCACTGGCAGCACCGTTAGAGTCCATCGACGCCCGGCAGCGCTCATTGGATACGATTTACAGCACCGTCGATATTTCATCGCATGCCGGCGAAAACCTGTTCTGGATGGGGCGCTACGCCGAGCGCTGCGATAACCTGGCGCATTTGCTCAGGGCGACCCTGCAGCGCAGCAGCGATCTGCAGGGTGAAGCGCGCGAGACCTTCTACCAGCTCTGCGAAATCTGCCGCGGCCTCGGGATTACTTTGCCAAGCGCATCACTGGCAGGGCGGCCAACCGTCAACGCCATGCAGCAAGGCCTGATTGCCGCCATCGTCGACCCAACCGCGAGCGTCAGCATCGCTGCCAATCTGCGTCATTTGCATCATTGCGGTTACCAGGTGCGCGAACATCTTTCGCTGGATAACTGGCAGGCACTCAATCGCATGCCAGGCCTGACGGCGGACGGCGGTGCTCACGCCGGTGCGACGCCTGTCGGCGCATTGACCATACTGAACAACGTAATCCAGGCTTGCGTGGGCCTGGCCGGGCACGCGTTGGACGACATGACACGCGACGAAGGCTGGCATTTCCTGATGCTGGGCCGGCACATAGAGCGCATGACCCATCTGGCGACCTTGTTCGGCCAGTTCCTGCGGTTGCCTACGGAGCGTCAGAACAGGGCGCTGCCGTGGTTGCTGGAGTCTGCCAATAGCGTGGTCACTTATCGCGTGCGCTATCGGCGGGCGCCGGAATGGCTGCCGGTATTGCATCTGCTGGTGTTCGACGTCAGCAATCCGCATGGCATTGCATTCCAGTTCCATATGCTGGAGCGCTATTTGAGCGATATCGCGGAACAACTCGGTACCCTCAACATGGATACGCCGGCACATTTATCGGCCTTGCTGCGTGAGTTTGAATTGCAGGACTTAAGCCACGATTCCTTATTCGTGGCCGACGCCCACGCCCGCCTGGTGCAACTGATGCGCGATGCGATTGCCGGCGCTTTTTCTCTGTCCGACGAATTGGCGCGGCATTTCTTCACGCCCCTGAACGCGCCGGTGAGCCAGGGAGTGTCATGATGAGCGAGCATTCTTCTTATACTTATCACATTCGTCACGATACGCATTATGCGTATTCGCAAGCAGTGCGCTTGTCGCATCAGATGCTACGCCTGACGCCGCGTTCGTTGCCATGGCAAACCTGTACTTCGCACGGCATCAGTATTACGCCCGAACCGCAAAACCTGCGATTGCTGCTGGATAGTTTCGGCAATCCGATGCAATCGTTTTCCCTGGAAAGCGACCATACCGATCTGCGTGCACTAGCTGAATCGTGGGTGACGTTGACGTCGCGTCAATTGCCTGCAGTCACGCCAACCTGGGAGCAGGCGCGTGCCGCGCTTTCGTATCACGCAGGCCAGTTCTTGTTGCCCGACGATCTGGAAGCCACGCGTTATCTGTTTGAATCGGCGCACGTGCGGATCAAACGCGAGCTTCTGGCTTATGCCGCAGAGTCGTTTACACCTGGGTTACCTTTGTTGGCAGGGATAGAGGCCTTGATGACGCGGATTTTCCAGGAATTCACCTTCGACCCGTTGGCCACCACGGTATCAACCCCGGTCACCGAAGTGTTTGCCACCAGACGCGGCGTATGCCAGGATTTCGCGCACTTCATGCTGTCCTGCCTGCGTTCATTGGGTTTGGCGGCGCGCTACGTCAGCGGCTATCTGCTGACCGAACCGCCACCGGGACAGCCGCGTCTGATCGGCGCCGACGCTTCACATGCCTGGGTATCGGTATATTGCCCAAGCGTCGATGGCCAGCCCAGCAGCTGGATAGATGCCGATCCGACCAATGGCATCTTTCCGGACACCAGCCACATAACGCTCGGCTGGGGCCGCGATTTTCTCGACGTCTCGCCTTTGCGCGGAGTGTTGATCGGCGGCGGCCAGCAAACCATGGATGTGGCAGTGACGGTATTGCCGGCGCACGAGGCGCCGGGGTTTGGTTTTGCGGTGTAAGGCGACAAGTTCCGGGTACCTGTATTAAGGCGCCCGAATCTGATGCAGCAACGCAACCGCGCGCGGATCCGGCGGCGGTGTCAGCAAACTCACAACAATCAGCGTCAACAAACTTGCCGGCACGCCAAAAACACCGGCAGCCATTGGCGCGATATGGAACCATTGACCGCTGACCGAGCCGCCGAGCGCAGGATAGGTGTGCAGCATGTAATAGATGCAGGTGCTGAAGCCAACCACGATGGCGGCTATCGCGCCTTGCTGGTTGCCGCGTTTCCAGAACACACCCAGCGCCAGCACCGGGAACAAGGTCGACGCCGCTAGCGAAAATGCCGCACCTACCATCGACAGGATGTCGCCCGGTTTCAAGGAGGCGGTGTACGCCGCCAGCAACGCCACCACCAGCAACAGCAACTTGGATACGGTGACGCGCTTGGCGTTGGAGGCATGCGGATCGATCATCTTGTAATAGACATCGTGCGACAAAGCGTTGGAAATCGTCAGCAGCAAGCCGTCAGCGGTCGATAGCGCTGCCGCCAGTCCGCCGGCCGCCACAAGTCCGGAAATGTAATAGGGCAGCCCGGCGATCTCTGGCGTCGCCAACATGATCATGTCGCCGTCCAGGTTGATCTCCGACAGCTGCACAATACCGTCATGGTTAAGATCGATAATACTGACCAGCGGATTGCTCTTGTCGATATTAGCCCAGTACGATACCCATTCCGGCAGGTGCGCATACTGGGAGCCGACCAGCGAGGTGTAGATGGTGTATTTCACCAGCACCGCCAGCGCCGGCACCGTGAGATAGATCAGCACGATGAAAAACAGCGTCCAGAATACCGATTTGCGGGTTTCTTGCACCGATGGCGTGGTGTAGTAGCGCATCAGGATGTGCGGTAGGGAAGCCGTACCCAACATCAGGCAAAACACCAAAGCCAGGAAATTATTCCGTTTGATATCCGATGCCTCCTGGGTCGCGCCGGGATATGGTGTTACCTGCGGTAGCGGCGGTTCGGCGCGCGCCAGGTTGGCGGCTTTATCCTGCTGCCACTTGCGCTCGGCTTCCTCCGGCGTTTTCGGATAGTTGTTCAAGGCGCGATTGGCGGCGCGGATCTCGATCAGTGAACTGTTGTTACGCTTGAGTAGTTCGAGATGTCGTTGTGCATCTATGCGCCCCTGTTCCCAGGATTTCGGCAGATTGCGCAGGCGCGTATCGAAGTCATCGGCGTTGGCTTTGAACATCGCCCGTACTTCGATTTCTTTCGGATCTTTATCCAGTTTCTTTTCGATGCTGTCGATTTGCGACAGCACCGAGCCGTAGGAAAATGGCGCTACCGGGTTGTGCGTATGCACGGTCGATAGCCAGATGACCGGAATCAAATAGGCAAACAGAATAATGATGTACTGCGCTACCTGGGTCCAGGTAATCGCCCGCATGCCGCCCAGGAAGGAGCAGACCAGGATACTGGCCAGGCCGAGGAAAATGCCGACGGAAAAATCAACGCCGGTAAAGCGTGAGGTGATCAGGCCGACGCCGTAGATTTGCGCCACTACATAGATGAAAGAAATCACTACGGTTGCCGCCACCGCAACTATTCGTATGGGATTGCTGTTGGTGTGGCCGCGGTAGCGCGCGGCGAGGAAATCCGGGATCGTGTATTGGCCGAACTTGCGCAGATACGGGGCGATCATCAAGGCGACCAGGCAATAGCCGCCGGTCCAGCCGATGACGTAAGCCAGGCCGTCGAAACCCTGCAAGTAGAGACCGCCGGCCAGGCTGATGAACGTGGCGGCAGAGATCCAGTCGGCAGCGGTTGCCATGCCGTTGAACAGCCCCGGCACGCGCCGTCCTGCCACATAGTATTCCGATACGTCCGAAGTACGGCTGACGATGCCGATGCCGGCATACAGGACGATAGTCGCAAACATGAACAGATAGCCGATCCAGGTGCGCGGCAAGCCTTCTTTTTCCAGGATCGCCAATACCACCAGCAAGAGGATGAAGCCGCCTGTATACCAGCCGTAATAGCGTACCAGCCGCCAGAAGAAAGATTTATCGTTCATTGCTGCTCGCGGTCCGGCTGCCGTTGATCTGTTTTTTTCATTTGCCAGGTATATACCGCGACGATCAGCAGGTAGATCAGCGCCAGTCCCTGCGCCGCCATGTAAAACGATAGCGGCCAGCCGAACAGGCTTATATGCGACAGCTCTCGTGCAAAGAAGATGACGGAGAAGGTCAGCGCAAACCAGATCAGCAACAGCCCCAACGTCAGTCGTCTGGTGCTTTGCCAGTGACTGGCGGGATAGCGCGGGCGGGTTTTCATCATACGTAGTTCTAATCCGATGACTAATGGTTGTCGTTAGTGGAAATCTGTATTGGATTCTGAAACAGGATTTTCCAACAAGCGAAAGCTGACACGGAACAAGCTGCCTGGCAATTCCGGATCGGTGCTGCGCGGATTGTAGGAAATCGTCACTTCTGCATCATGCTGCTGCGCGATTTCGCGCACGATTGCCAGCCCCAGGCCGCTGCCATTGCCGCCGCCGCTGCCGAGGATGCGGTAGAAGCGTTGGAACACGTGGTCGCGCTCGGCTGGCGGAATACCGGCGCCGGTATCCTCGACTTCGAGTATCGCCAATCCTGTTGCCGGCTCGCCGCGCACCCGGACCGTAACGCTGCCCTCGACCGGCGTGTAATGCAGGGCATTGTCGATCAGGTTGCCAAGCAGTTCGCGCAACATGAGCGGGTTACACAAGACCGGCAGCGCGTGATCTGCCTGTTCAAAGCCGAAATCGATACGCTGGGTGAATGAAGCCTGGACCCAGTCCTGCACCACGGCACGCGCGAATTCGGATAAATCGACTTGCACAAACGGCGCGCTCTCCTGCGACTGGTTTTCCGCCCGCGCCAGAGATAACAATTGATTGACTAACCGGGTCGCCGACTCAGAACTCTTTGCCAATTGTTCTAGTGACCGGTGAATATCGTGGTGGCTGGTCTGCCGCAATGCCAGTTCGGACTGCATGCGCATGCCGGCCAGCGGCGTTTTCATTTGATGCGCGGCGTCGGCAATGAAACGCTTCTGGGTCTGAATCGAAAGTGAAAGGCGCGACAGCATATCGTTAAGTGAACGCACCAGCGGCGAGATTTCTTCGGGCACCTGCCCTGAATCGATCGGGCTCAGGTCGTCCGGGCGCCGGGCCCGGATCCGCTGCTGCAATTCGGATAATGGCGATAGCCCGCGTGACAAGGCAAACCAGATCAGCGCCAGCGCGATCGGCAGGATCAGGAATTGCGGCAGGATCACGCCCTTGATGATTTCGTTCGCCAGCCGGGCGCGCTTTTCCAGCGTTTCTCCTACCTGCACCAGCGCTAGCCGTGGCGGTTCTTTCTTGCCGGCAGCGTCATTGGCGTCGAGCGCACTGCGCAGATCGACATAGGTGTAGGCGATACGGACATCGTTGCCGTGCACGGAACTGTCCAAAAACCTGACCGTGCCCGGGTGCAAGGGATCTTCTTCCGTCACCGGCAAATGCATGTCACGGTCGCCGTCGACATATTCGCCATGGGGCCCGGTGATCAGGTAATAGACATTATCGACATCGTCGGCGCGCAGGAAATCGCGGGATGGATTGGTCAGGCGCGTCACTACCTTGCCGTTGACTTCGCTGACCTGCTGCGACAATACCGTTACGCTATCGTCCAGCGCCTGGTCGAAGGGCTGGTTGGCGATCGACTTCGCGACGACATAGGTAATCGCGATGCTGATCGGCCATAGCAGCAACAGCGGCACCAGCATCCAGTCCAGGATCTCGCCGAACAGGGAGCGTTGTACCCGCTCTTCAGTGTGGTTGACAGATGGGTTGGTCGGGCTTGGCTGCGCGGCCAGGGATTGAGTGTCGCGCATGGGCAAGTATTAACGGCGGCTGGACGAATCCACCGGGGACAGCGGTGCGGCGGAAATTGCCGAAATGACCTGCGGTTCGCTGATTTTTTCCAGGCAATAGCCAAGACCACGCACCGTGGCAATCCGTACGCCGCCGATTTCGATTTTCTTGCGCAATCGATGGACATACACTTCGATGGCGTTATTGCTGACTTCTTCGCCCCACTCGCACAGGTGATCGACCAGTTGTTCCTTGGAGACAAGGCGGCCAGTGCGCTGCAGCAATACTTCCAGCAGGCCAAGTTCACGTGCCGACAGGTCGAGCATCTGTTCGTTGATATAGGCGATCCGTCCGACCTGGTCGTAACTTAGCGGGCCGTGCTTGATGACTGTGGGGCCGCCACCGGCGCCACGGCGGGTCAGCGCACGCACCCGTGCTTCCAGTTCGGACAGTTCAAACGGCTTGGCCATGTAGTCGTCGGCGCCCAGGTCGAGCCCTTTTACCCGCTGTTCGAGTGAATCGGCGGCGGTCAGGATTAGTACCGGCAACCGCGAATTGCGGGCGCGCAGACGGCGCAGCACTTCCAGGCCGGTCATTTTGGGCAGGCCCAGGTCTAGGATCAGTAAGTCGAAATCCTGGGTCGACAAGGCCGAATCCGCTTCCATCCCGTTCATTACGCAGTCGGTGGCATAGCCCGACTGGCGTAGCGAACGCGTCAGTCCATCGGCTAAAACACTGTCGTCTTCGGCAAGCAAAATGCGCATGATGGTGGTGTTTCCGTGTACGGTGGATGGAAGGTACTACTTGTAGTCTATGGCGTTTCATTCTTTGCAGCAAGGCCGACCGCAAAATTACCGCTTCTGTTTGGTATAATCATTGCCACCTAATCTGACCTGGATCCGCTTTCCCACTTTGATGCAACGTTTACTGATTCTTTTGCTGATGTTTCTGCTGCCAATGCAAGTCTTTGCAGGCATGACTGAATTTAAAGCAAACCCTCAGGCAAACGTAGTGACGACACTGGCATACGCGGTTCAGCAAGATGATCATCAAGACGCTCGTCAAGATGCGCCGGCCAGTAAAACTGACGGTGATTGCAATTCACAAGATAGCGCCGTGGACGACGTCGAGATGCATGTCGATCTTGGCGATGAAACGGTACCCGCTTTCCCCCTTATATTTGCCGCTGCGGCAATTGCTTCAACACCGGCGCTAAGTAACGACAAAGCGCGCCAACCTCCGTTCTTACCTCCGGCCGGACCTCCGCCGAGAGCCTAAGCGCCTTTACGCCGCCATTGCTGTTGCAGCTGGCGGCGGGCGTTTTCCTATCTGCCGGGCTAGCTCCCGGCGATTCCATCCATTCACGATGCTGATCGGCAGACCGATGCGTCTCGCATCTGGTCTTAAATCCGGGCCGGTTCAGCATCATGCATGGCTGCGAAGTTTCAAAATTTAGCGGCGCATGTGATCGATATGATCGATACGACCGTGATTGCATCAAATCTCAGGAGAATGTATGAAGAAATTATTCGTGGCGCTGATCGTCGTAGCCATGACGTTATCAGCTGGTATGTCGACCGTTGAAGCCAAGCGCATGGGCGGCGGCGGTTCCTTCGGCAAAAAATCGCAAAGCATGAATCGCCAGGCGGCGCCTGCGCAGAATCAAGCCACCAATGCTGCCAAGCCGGCAGCAGCTGCTGCAGCCCCGGCCGCTGCTGCAGCAGCCAAACCTAGCATGTGGAAAGGCATGCTGGGCGGCGCTTTGCTGGGCTTGGGCCTGGGCGCATTGCTTTCCAGCATGGGCCTGGGCGGCGCCATGGCAGGCATGATCAGCAACATGATCATGATTGCCTTGTTCGCGTTTGCCGCCATGTTCATTTACAAGCTGGTACGCCGCAAGATGGGCAACGGCGCCGCTGGCAACAACGGCATGCGTCCTGCGTTTGCGGCATCGGCGCCTTCCAGCTTCACGCCGGAAATCGCTTCGCGTGTTGATCAAGCTGATCAGCCTATGCAACGCACGGCCTTTGACGCCGCACCTGCAGCGGCGGCGATGGGTGCCGGAGCTGGTGCAGCCGGCGTTGGCGGCTGGGGTGTGCCTGCGGACTTCGATACTGTCGGTTTCTTGCGTCATTCGAAGACTTACTTCCTGCGTCTGCAAGCAGCGTGGGATAAGGCAGATAGCAACGATATCCGCGAATTCACCACGCCGGAGATGTTTGCCGAGTTACGTATGCAGTTGCAAGAGCGCGGCGCATCGGATAACCATACCGATGTCGTGGCGCTGGACGCTGAATTGCTGGGGATCGAGACCGTCGATAGCGATTATCTGGCCAGCGTGAAGTTCACCGGCATGATCAAGGAAGACGACGCTTCTGCTGCTGCGCCGTTTGCCGAGATCTGGAACTTGTCCAAGCCAACCGCGGGACACGGCGGTTGGATACTGGCAGGGATCGAGCAAGTGGAACAAAACGCCTGAATCTAGACTTTAGGCAGTTGTAGCTCAGGATGGTGTTTAAAAGCCACCGGCAAGAAATTGCCGGTGGCTTTTTCTTTTGGTTCGTACGACTAATGGCACAATACGGGGTTTTCAGGATATTGCTAAAGGAATGTTAATGAGTTTGCCAACAAGTTTGTCTCCGACAGCCCCGGATTCTGCCGTGATTTTGACCGGCGATCGTCCGACCGGTCCTTTGCATCTGGGCCATTTTGTCGGCAGCTTGCGGAATCGGGTTGCTTATCAGCACACTTACCGGCAATTCATCATGCTGGCCGATGCTCAGGCGCTGACTGACAATATGGAGGATACCGACAAGGTGCACCGGAATGTGGTGGAGGTTGCGCTGGATTACCTGGCGGTCGGTATCGATCCGTCTTTGTCGACGATCTTGATTCAGTCGCAGATTCCCGAGCTGGCGGAGTTGACTTTCTATTACCTGAACCTGGTTACCGTGGCGCGGCTGGAGCGTAATCCTACGGTTAAGGAGGAAATCCGGCTGCGGGGGTTTGAGCGGGATATTCCGGCGGGTTTCCTGACTTATCCGGCTAGCCAGGCGGCTGATATCACGGCGTTCAAGGCGGCGCTGGTGCCGGTGGGTGAGGATCAGATTCCTATGATCGAGCAAACCAATGAGATTGTGCGGCGGTTTAATCGTACTGTCGGGCGGGATGTGCTGGTTGAGGCTAAGGCTTTGGTGCCGGAGATTGGTCGTTTGCCGGGTATTGATGGTAAGGCCAAGATGAGTAAATCGTTGGGTAATACGATCAACCTGGGGGCTACTGCGGATGAGATTCGGGCGGCGGTCAAGCAGGTGTATACCGATCCTTTGCATTTGCGGGTGCAGGATCCTGGACATCTGGAAGGGAATGTGGCTTTCCTTTATCTGGATGCGTTTGATCTTGATCGGGATGGGTTGGCGGAGATGAAGGCGCATTACGTCCGCGGCGGCTTGGGCGATAGTTTGGTGAAGGCACGCCTGGAGGCTTGCTTGCAGGATTTGTTGGCGCCGATTCGCGCTCGTCGCGAAGAGCTGGCCAAAGATAAGGGGCATGTCATGCAGATCCTGAAAGATGGCACCGCCAAGGCGCGCGAGGTAGCGGCTAAAACCGCCGACGAAGTCAAAGCAGCCCTGGGCCTAAGCTACTTCTGACGTAGTCATTTGGGGTCAGAGTTTTTTTACGACAGTTCTATCGTCGTAAATTACACTCCCCGCGCGGCTCTGACCCCAATTGACGGCCCACGGAGTACGTTCGTTGGCATTTTACGGAAAACCACGTTACCTAAAACGGTAACTACTCCGTGGATGCATGCCGGGGGTAGCCCGGCAGCTAGTCACTTTTTCTTGCTTCGCCAAGAAAAAGTAACCAAAAAGAAGGCGACCGCAAAGCCGTTGCCCTCCCTTCGGTCAGGTTCCCAAATATGGCGCGTGCCAGTCGGGTGAGGAAACCAACTCGCTGCGCTCAAACATGTTCCCTCACAATTCCCGACTGACACGCGCCACATTTGGCAACGTCCCAATGCGGAATTCAAGTCAAAAGCAGCTTCAAAAGCAAAGTCAAAAGCAAAGTCAAAAGCAAAGTCAAAAGCAAAGTCAAAAGCAACTGCAACGTCAACAGCCTCGTTGATAGTTGCCGTCTGATCCTGCATCAATTACCAGCTCGCTACCCGTAACAAAGCGGCTAGCGTCTGACACCAGATACAAGATTCCCGCAGCCACATCTGTGGTCGAACCTTTGCCAGCCAACATCCGCAACTCGGCCGTATCGGTCAATACCTGCGTCAGGTCGCCTTGCTCGCGCATGGCCGCAGCCAGCGTCGGTGGTCGCATTACGCATGGATGGATGGAGTTGATACGGATGTTATGCGCGGCATACCTCATCGCGTTCATATTGGCAATCCGCAGTGCGGCTTTCGCCACGTGATCGGCCGCCTCCCGCCGCTCGTCGTTCATGCTGCACAGCGATAGTACATTGACGATAGTGCCGCCGCCGGCGCGTTCCATTGCCGCGATCACGTATTTGGTGCACAAGATGCTGCCGCTCACATTGAGTTGCATGGCCTTGTCCCATTGTTTTATCGATATTCCCTGCGCAGACGGATTGTCGGCATCGACGCCGGCGCAGTTGACCAGAATGTCGATACGGCCGAAGTAAGCTTCGATTGCTGCCATCACTCGTCGCACCGCATCGTTGTTGCTGACATCGAGTTGCCAGAAATTTGCCCGCCCCTGAGCACTGCCGAGCAACTTGGCAATGGCGAATCCTTCTTGCTCGTGCTCGTCGAGAATTGCCAGCCGCGCACCGGCGGAAGACAGCGCGCAGGCGATATGCAACGCCATGCCGCGCGTAGAGCCAGTGATCAGAGCGACTTTGTTTTTGAGAGGGAAGTAGGTGCTGACAGGAATCATGGCAGTTGAACCTCCATTAATATTTGATATGGCAATTAAAGCATTCTTTAGTGCGTATTGCAACCATGCTTTAGTTACTTGTAAGTATTCTTTAGTAATGGTGAACAATTACGGAGCGCGACTCGCAGAGGCTTTGCGAATAGCCAAAAAGGATAGACAAGAGCTCGCGGACGGCATCGGCGTGAGCGTGCAAGCAATTGGGCAGGTGATCGCGGGAAAAACCAAGGCGCTGACAGCAGAAAATTCAGCGCTTGCCGCAAAATTTCTAGGCGTTGATATGTTTTGGCTTGCCACTGGAATGGGCAAGCCGAAGATTGTAACTAAGCCTTCCAGTCAATGGCCTTTTAGTATCAGCGTGGAATCGTTCCTTGCGATACCGGAGGAAGAGCAGAACCGCATAAGTGAATATATCGAATTCTGCGTTAACAAATGGCATGTGGCCCATCCACCAAAAAAATAAAAAGATTCGCGAGCTATGCCAGATAAAAATGTGAGGCAATAGCTTGGCGCCAGATGAATGGGCCGTCGTTGCATTCCGTGAGCGTCTGCAATCAGCAGAAGTAGTCGCTGACATTCAATCGGCGAATAGTCACTATCGGCCAATTGCCGCCGTTCAAAGATGACCTCCAAATTGGCGACAAATCAGGATTTACGTGACCTCTTATGGGCAGTCAAAATATCGTCTCACATTGGCATATAAAAATCATCGGAATTTGCGAAGCTAGACTACAACGCATGCTTTCCAATGAAGAGCGAGAATTTGTACGTCGCAGAGGCGCATTTGTCGCGCTAGAAATGATTGAGGACTCGGTGAGTACCGTGCCGACCGCAGAATTGGTACGCTACTTGAACTCCGAAATTGACAACTAACTGCCAGAAGCGGAAGCAGTTTAATCTCGAGACATTGCCGTTTGAATAGGAAGTTAATACATGCCTTGGCTACCAATTTATTGCAACGAATGCGACCAGCTGGAAGTGCTTTCTTATCTCAACAAAAATGAGGAAATTGCGTTCATCGTTTCGGCCGGCGCAGGACGATGGGTAGCGGTAAAACGCATTGAGGTTTTAGAGCCAAGTCGTTATTGCCTTTGGCACATCCCCGGTGGCTCCCTTCCTCTTTTTCGAGGTGCTAAGGAAGCGTCAGGAGAAATTAGCAATCCGTTCGACGGTTGGGTAGAGGTTAAATCGGGAGCAGATACTTCGCTCCCTTATTTTGGTGCTCACCCTGGTGTAATTTGGCTGAATATTCGCAATATGCAAACGGATAAGCTCTCTGAAATGCGAACCATAGGTCTGTCATCCTTTGAATGGATTGGCAATCATTATCGTGTAATTGGTATCGGGGCGACGATGCAAACTGAAAAATTCTGGAAAATTCTCAGACAATGGGTCAAGAAACAGACAAGCCAAGTCCCACGTGGCGGGCCTCGACAGCCTACACCTCCCGAAATATGGGCTTTCAGAGGCGCATTCAATATGTTTGAAAATGGCGCCCAGGGCGAGAACAATCCCTTTTGAAGCTACCCACGGCGGACGACCGTAGTCGGCCGAGGCTGTGTAAAAACGCAAAAACATGAAATTTTCGTGGGTAGAGTGACCATTGCCGATATCGAAAAAATCGCGTAGCGGTCGTTTTGAGAGGCCGATTTTTACGTGCGCCGAATTTTTCTGCGTTTTTACACAGCCTCGGCCAGAAGCGGACGGTCAGTAGCTCTATCGAAATAGGGACGGTTAATTCAACTAGACATTTATCCACCACGAACTTCTACAAGGCTTCTTGCAACAGTTTTCTCACACTTATTCTTGCCTATGTCCCAATTGCCCGTAATTGAAACTCAAAGAACTATTCTGACCGTGCTACACGCTGAGAATGCACACTTGCTGTTTGCTTACCAACTAGCAAACGCGGAACATTTGGCCGTATGGGAACCGGCAAGGGACAGTAATTTTTATACTGCTGAATCCTGTCGCGAGCGTAGTGAAAAGGCGTATCGCGGGTTTTTGGATGGCTCCGCACTGAATTTCATTGCTGTTGAACGAGCTTCGCAAAAGATGGTTGCAGGCTGTAATTTTACGAATATTGTAAGAGGCCCTTTTCTGGGGTGTAATCTGGGGTATTCAGTAGATAAGGAATTTGAGGGTAAAGGGCTAATGCGAGAAGTCGCGATAGCCGGAATACGTTACGTATTTGATGTACTTTGCCTGCATCGCATAATGGCAAATCATGTGCCTTCCAATGTGAGAAGCGAGAAATTGCTAAGCAATCTAGGATTCCAGCGTGAAGGTTATGCCAAGGCATACCTGAAAATTGCAGGAAAATGGGAAGACATGGTGCTCAACTCTCTTATCAATCCGATGGCGTAAGTCGTTTGGGTTATCTGCAATTGAGAGACCGTAAGCGGCCAAAATCGGACGGTCGAAGACGTCCGCTAAACTGATGACGATATTGGAGGAATTGGGTCATGAAATTTGATTGGCACGGCGGAGTAATTTCGCGGACAACGTTAGTCGATTCTGCCTACAAAAATACGCAGAACGTTCGGCGTTTTCTTTCACATCAGTGTGGACCGGAGTTCAAATTTGACCGCGACCTGATGGCATGGATACGAAACGGCGTCGAGAAGAACATGGGCGACGTTGTGGACGAGTGGACGCGCCGACGTACAACTGCGCAAGATTAGCAAATGACTTATTCCGGCCATTTGCGGTCTTTCGCACTTGTATTAAAAAATTGCAGATTATGTGTCATTGCATGATCTGCTTCTAATTTTTATTTCCAGGAATCAGAGACCATGGAGAGTATTCAAAGATGGATGGTTTTCTTTGTTGGAGGGCTGCTTTTCTCTCAAGTTGTACATGCGGATATGTGCAAAGACATTCGTACGATATACGTCGAGTCGCAGCAGCACTTCAGCAACTGGAAGACGAATGATGCAAAGGGTGAGGAATTCGTATCGACGGTTTTGTTGGCGGGGGCAAGCTCATGTTTAATCGATGAAGACGGTATTGCATATACTTGTCAGTGGCACTTCAAGAATTTGGAAGCATTGTCGGTCGCTTACACGGCGATGTTGGATGAAGTGAGTTCGTGTCCGCCGTTATTGAAAGCGCATGCCGATATCAAGAAAATGGAACCGCAAAATTATCAAGCTACAAACTTTAATCAAAGAATGGAATTGGTTACCTATGATTATGCTGATGCGGACGTCGTCATTACGATGGGAAAGATGGCGTCTGATATCCAAGCCGTCTCGCTGGCAAAAAATCTATTGCAGTTCAGTTTCATTAATGCAAAACATCTTCCCGATTAACTGATTTTGGCGATCAAATTCTGAGAACTGCGCCAAATGCATTTGTTAGCTTCGCTGACAGTGCAGATACTGCGTCCCCCACCGCTTTCTTGTTTTTGGCAGTAGAGGTCATCCTGACAGAGTATTTTACTTCCACTCGATACTCTTGATCGCCTGCGGGGATGCCATTCGTTTTATCAAAGCTAGCTGAACATCCGTCTTACGCTCGTAGACAACACTTTTTGTGTGTCCGCTTCGCCTTTGAGTGTATGTCCGCTCGGGGTCGTGTACTGCCTGTCACGCTCCTCTGACGAACGTCCGGTAAAAGTTGTGGATTCAGCCGGTGGATGCAACAGATTGGTGGAACCGTTCGGCCGCTCGTGGCTAATTTCAGTCTTCGCAGAGGATTTAGTTTCAACGAAATATGAGTCTGAACGAATACCCCCTGAGTTACTGCTCGATACCGGACGTATTTGCTGCCAGGCGGCCCTGCTCAGGAAACAATCGCCCCAACACCCCGCGCAACCAGCGATTAGCCGGATCGAGTTCGGCATTCTCATGCCAGTACAGATAAACATCCAGCGGCGGTGTCGGCAGCGGTAGCGGATAAATCCGGTTTGGCAAGTTGATATTGGCAATGTGCGCATAATGTTCAGGCATGGTGGTCAGCAGATCTGAGGCGCTGACTACCTGGCAAGCTGCGTAATAGTGCTGGCAACGCAAACCGACATGCCGTTGACGGCCGATGCGGGCTAGTTCTACGTCTTCGACGCCAGGGCCGGTGCGGCGGGAGGAGACCAGGATGTGGCTTTGCGCCAGATAGGTTTCGAGATCCAGGCCGTTTTGCAGCGCCGGATGATCCTGGCGCGCTACCACCACCAATGCATCGCGCGATAACGGTGTGCTGCGGATTTCTCCGGGGCGCTGTAGCAGGACGTCGACCGCAATGTCCAGCGTGCCGGCCGCCAGTTCGGATTCCAGCTGCCGCCGTTCTACCCGTACCGAATTGATTTCCACCATGGGTGCCTGGGTTTGCAAAAGCTGCATCAGCGGCGGCAGCAACCGCGCTTCCAGTACGCCTGGCAAGCCGAGGTTGAAGCTGCGGCGGGTGCTGGATGGGTCGAATTGATTGCCGTGTTTGACGCTTACTTCCAGCGTTTGCAGCGCTTGCCGCACCGGGCCGATGAGTGACCGTGTCATTGGTGTCGGCAGCATGTTGCTACCTTGTCGGACAAACAACGGATCGCCCAGCAGTTCGCGCAGGCGCGCCAGGGCGTGGCTGACTGCCGGCTGGGTCAGGCTGAGGGCTTTCGCGGCACGGGTGATGTTGCCTTCTGTATAGATGGTATCGAGTACCACGAACAGATTGAGGTCGATGCGGCTGATATGCATGAAATTAATTATCGTCTATATAAATCATTCATTTGATGAATTATAGCTGTTGCGGCACACTTAATACATCGCCTGACCACGTCGCTAAACAGCTGAGGAACATCATGGATTTCGCCTATTCTCCCCGGGCTCGCCAATATATCGAGCGGCTCAATGCATTCATCGCCGAGCATGTGCTGCCAGCCGAAGCTGAGTATTTCAGTCAGTTGAAGCGCGGTCCTTTGCCATGGAACGTGCCACCGGTGATGCTGGCCTTGAAAGCCAAGGCGAAGGAAGCGGGCTTGTGGAACCTGTTCCTGCCGGATGAAGAATTCGGGGCTGGCCTCAGCAATACCGATTACGCACCGCTGGCAGAGATCATGGGCCGCTCGTTCATCGCACCGGAAGTGTTCAACTGCAACGCACCGGATACTGGCAATATGGAAGTGCTGGCCAAGTACGGTTCGGCGGCACAGCAGGAGCAGTGGCTCAAGCCGTTGCTGGCCGGCGAAATTCGCTCGGCGTTTTGCATGACCGAGCCGGACGTCGCCTCCAGCGATGCCACCAATATGCGCGCCACGGCGATCGTTGAAGGCGATGAGGTGCTGCTCAACGGCCGTAAATGGTGGAGCACCGGCATCGGCCATCCCAACTGCAAATTCGTGATTTTCATGGGACTGACTTATCCTGACGGTCCCAAGCATGCGCGCCATTCAATGGTGATCGTGCCGATGGCGACGGCGGGCGTGAAGATCGAACGTATGCTGCCAGTGTTCGGCGCACTCGACGAGCCTTACGGTCATGGCGAAGTCAGTTTTACCAATGTCCGGGTGCCGCTGGCCAACATCATCGCCGGGCCGGGGCGCGGCTTTGAAATTGCCCAGGGCCGTCTCGGGCCGGGCCGGATTCATCACTGCATGCGGGCGCTGGGCGCGGCTGAAGTGGCGCTGGAAATGCTGTGCAAACGGGCATTGACGCGCAGCGCTTTCGGTAAGCCGTTGGCTGATCTCGGGGGAAATGCCGACATCATCGCCAATGCGCGCATGGCAATCGAACAATCGCGCTTGCTGACTTTGAAGGCGGCATGGATGATGGACACTGTCGGCGCCAAAGCGGCAATGAGTGAAATTTCGCAGATCAAGGTGGTAGCGCCAAACGTGGCACAGTTGGTGATCGACCAGGCGATCCAGATTCACGGCGGCGCGGGTGTTTGCGACGACTTGCCGCTGACGGCATTGTTTGCCTACGCCCGGGTGCTGCGGCTGGCGGACGGGCCGGATGAGGTGCACCGCGCCTTGATCGCTAAGCTGGAATTGAAGGCACAGGCTGCCAAAGCTGCCGGTTTGGCTACAACAGCAGGAGAACCGGCATGACGCTGATCGATCAAGCCGGTGCGGTACGCAGCGGTGAAGAACTGGATGTGGCAAAGATCGCCGCTTTCCTGAAAAGCATCGACAGCAGTCTTGAAGGATTGCCGACAGTGAGCCAGTTCCCCGGTGGTGCGTCCAATTTGACGTATCTGCTGAGCTATGCCAATCGCGAGTTGATTCTGCGGCGGCCGCCCTCCGGCGCCAAAGTCAAGTCGGCACACGATATGCTGCGCGAAGCAAACATCATGTCCGAACTCAAGCCGGTCTACCCGTACGTGCCAAGCGTGTTCGCAACGTGCCAGGATCGTGCGGTGATGGACAGCGATTTCTATGTGATGGAACGGCTGCGGGGCGTCATTCTGCGCGACAAATTACCTGAAGGCTTGGTGTTGAGCGAGGCCGACACGCGCCAGTTGTGCCTGAATGTGATCGACAAGATGATCGCATTGCATCAGGTCGACTATCAGGCCGCCGGCCTGGCGCACCTGGGCAAGGGCGACGGTTATGTACAGCGGCAGATCAGCGGCTGGAGCGAGCGCTACCGCAAGGCGCGCACTGACGACGCCGTCGATTTCGAGTCTGTGATGAGTTGGCTGAATGAAAAAATGCCGGCCACCGATGTCGCCACCTGCCTGATCCACAACGATTTCCGTTTCGATAATGTGGTGCTCGATGTTGATAATCCACTCAACGTCATCGGTGTACTGGATTGGGAAATGGCGAGCCTCGGCGATCCTCTGATGGATCTCGGCAATACGCTGGCGTATTGGGTGCAGGCCGACGATGAACCGCAATTCAAGCAGATGCGACGTCAGCCGACGCACTTGCCGGGCATGCTGACGCGCAATGAAGTGATTGCCTACTACGGCGAAAAGACAGGCTACCGCACCGATCATTTCGACTTTTACGAAATCTATGGACTGTTCCGGCTGGCAGTGATCGTGCAGCAAATCTACTATCGTTTTCATCACGGGCAAACCAAGAATCCGCAATTCGCATTCTTTGTCCACGTCACCAATTATCTGGAACAGCGCTGCAAGAATCTGATTGCGCAGTCGAGCATATGAGCAATATCTATCTGGTGCGTCATGGCCAGGCCAGTTTCGGCGCCGCCGATTACGATCATTTGTCTGAACTGGGTTTGCGCCAGTCGGCATTGCTGGGACAGTGGCTGACGCAGACCGGCCAGGAGATGCCGTTGCTGGTTACAGGCGGTCACCGTCGTCATCAGCAGAGCAGCAATGCCTGCATGGCAGCAATGCCAGCGCTGACAGCCGGAGGCGAGCGCCAGGTTTTACACGATCCGGGATTCGATGAGTTCGATCACCAGCAAGTACTGCTGCTGTATATAGATAAATTCATGCCGCAATTTGCCGATCCCGCTGTGTTTGCAGCATACATGGCGCAGCAGGAGCAGCGCGGGCGTGCATTTCAAAAGCTGTTTGCCAAGGCGGTAGCGCGCTGGGTCAGTGGCGAGCATGATAGCGATTACAGCGAACCATGGCCGATCTTCAAGGCGCGCTGTAGCGATGCGTTGGCGCGGCTGCAGGAACGTATCGGCCAGGGGCAGTCAGTCTGGGTATTTACTTCCGGCGGCCCGATCAGTGTGATTTGCCAGCAGTTGCTGGCGATTCCGGACCGGCGGATTTTTGAATTGAACTGGGCGCTGGTCAACACCGGCGTGACCAAATTGCTGTGTCGTCCGGGGCGCGTCAGCCTGAGTTATTTGAATAATTTTGCGCATCTTGAAAGCGCATGCGATCCAGGCTTGGTGAGCTATCGCTAAGCCACCGAATATCACCCTACATCACCTAATAAGCGGAGACAGAGAACATGACAAGCACAACCCTTTTTGATCTGAAAGGCAAGATCGCTCTGGTCACCGGCGCCAGCCGCGGCATCGGTGCATCGATTGCCAAACTCCTGGCGCAGCAGGGCGCACACGTGATCGTATCCAGCCGCAAGGCGGAGGCGTGCGACAAAGTGGTGGCCGAGATCCAGGCCGCTGGCGGATCGGCGGAAACCATCGCTTGCCACATCGGCGAAATGGCGCAGATCGAAGCGTTGTACCAGGCCATCAGCGGCAAGCACGGGCGGCTCGATATCCTGGTCAACAACGCGGCCGCCAATCCGCATTTCGGACCGATCGTCGAGACCGATGTGGCAGCCTTCCAGAAGACTGTCGACGTAAATATCCGCGGTTATTTTTTCATGTCCTCTTACGGCGCCAAGCTGATGGCGCAGAACGGCGGCGGTGCGATTGTCAACGTTGCGTCGGTGAATGGCGTGACGCCGGGCGTGTTCCAGGGTATCTATTCGATTACCAAGGCTGCGGTGATTTCCATGACCAAATCGTTCGCCAAGGAATGCGCGGCCAGCGGCGTGCGCGTCAATGCTTTATTGCCGGGTTTTACCGAAACTAAATTCGCCGCCGCCTTGATCGACAATCCGGCGATCTTGAAACAGGCGCTGCAACACATCCCGATGAACCGGGTGGCCCAGCCGGATGAAATGGCGGGCGCGGTGCTGTATCTGGTGTCGCCTGCCGCCACTTATACAACCGGCGTTTGTTTGAATGTAGATGGCGGCTATTTGCTCAACTAAGCGGCTCTAACGCGGAATCGACAGGAAACCATATGAAGAATTTGCAAGGCAAGGTCGCCGTTATCACTGGCGCTGCAGAAGGCATCGGCAAGGGCATTGCGACCCGCGCAGCGGCTGAAGGCATGAAACTGGTGCTTGCGGATATCAACGCCGCCAAGCTGGAGCTGACGGTGGCGGAGTTCAAGGCCAATGGCGTTGAAGTAGTCGGCGTGCCGACCGACGTCGCCAGGGAAGAGCAGATCAACGCGCTGGCAGAGCAGGCGTTTGCCAAATTCGGCAACGTGCATTTGCTGGTGAATAACGCCGGAGTAGCCGTCGCCAAGCCGGCATGGGAAGCCACGCAACAGGATTGGGACTGGGTCATGGGTGTCAATTTCTACGGCGTCACGCATGCCTTGCGCGCCTTCGTCCCCACCATGTTGAAGCATGGCGAAGAAGGTCATATCGTCAACACCGCATCGATGGCCGGCTTGACATCGCAGCCCAGCCTAGCCACCTACAATGCCAGCAAACATGCTGTGGTGACGGTATCGGAAGGCTTGCATCATGATCTCACGTTGCGGCAGTCGCGTATCAAGGTGTCTGTGTTGTGTCCGGGGTGGGTCAAGACCGGAGTTGCGCATTCCGAGCGTAATCGGGCAGCGGCAGGGACCGGAAATAATGGCGAGGCGACGCCGGCGGTTGATGCGGTGACACTCAAGGTCGGCATGTCGATAATGCAAGCTGTGCAGAACGGGATTCCGGTGGCGCAGGTTGCCGATGAAGTGTTTAATGCGATTGCTGCGGAGCGATTTTATATTCTGACGCATCCGGAGATGAAGCAGGCGATACAGATCCGGATGGAAGATATACTGCAGCAGCGGGCGCCGACTTTGTTGAAGATTTGAATACTGGCTGGCAAGGAGCAGGGCGGATCAACTGATGCTGATCCACCCTGAGAGTAAAGCTTAGTCGATGTCAAATTTGACGCCCTGCGCCAGCGGCAGGGTACGGCTGTAGTTGATCGTATTAGTCGCACGACGCATGTAAGTCTTCCACGCATCGGAGCCGGATTCGCGGCCGCCGCCGGTTTCCTTCTCGCCACCGAAAGCACCGCCGATTTCAGCGCCGCTGGTGCCGATGTTGACGTTGGCCAGGCCGCAATCGCTGCCGCTGGCAGACATGAAAGCCTCCGCTTCGCGTACATCGTTGGTGAAGATGGCTGACGACAAGCCTTGCGGCACGGCGTTGTTGAGATGCACGGCATCGTCGAAACTATCGTAGCGCAGCACATACAGAATCGGCGCGAAGGTTTCGTGATGCACGATGGCGCTTTGTTGCGGCATGCGCACCAGCGCCGGCCGTACGTAGAAGGCATTGGCGGCATCGCCAACCGGCAAACGTTCGCCACCTGTCACCACACCGCCTTCAGCCTTGGCCTGGACCAGCGCAGCTTGCATCGCCTCGAATGCCGCCTGGTCGACCAGCGGACCGACCAGCGTGCCGCCATCCAGTGGATCGCCGACCTTGACGCTGGCGTAGATACGTTCGATGCGGCTGACCACATCTTCATAAATACTGCTGTGGACGAACAGCCGGCGCAAGCTGGTGCAGCGTTGCCCTGCAGTGCCGACCGCAGAGAAGGTAATGGCGCGCAGAGCCAGGCTCAAGTCGGCGGTAGGCGTGACGATCATGCCGTTGTTGCCGCCCAGTTCCAGCAAGCTGCGGCCCAGGCGTTCCGCCACCGTGGTGGCGACTTTGCGGCCCATGCGCACGCTGCCGGTGGCGCTGACCAACGGTACCAGCGGCGAAGCGGACAGTGCTGCGCCGATTTCGGCGCGGCCCAGCAATACCTGGCACAGATTGGCCGGCAGCAGGTCGGGGCGTTGCTCTGAAAAGCGTGCCGCAGCTTTTTCAAACAAGGCATGTACCGCCAATGCAACGACCGGGGTTTTTTCCGATGGTTTCCAGATCACGGCATTGCCGCAGACCAGCGCCAAAGCTGCATTCCATGCCCATACCGCGACCGGGAAATTGAACGCAGTGATGACGCCGCAAACACCCAGCGGGTGCCAGGTTTCCATCATGCGATGGCCTGGACGTTCGGACGCGATGGTCAGGCCGTACAGTTGGCGCGACAGGCCGACGGCGAAATCGCAGATGTCGATCATTTCCTGTACTTCACCGATGCCTTCGGACAGGATCTTGCCGGATTCCAGCGTCACCAGCTTGCCCAGCGGCTCGCGATGTTCGCGCAGCACGTCACCAAGGATACGCACCAGCTCGCCGCGTACCGGCGCCGG
Organism: Collimonas sp. OK307; assembly: GCF_900113705.1. Classification (GTDB taxonomy): domain Bacteria; phylum Pseudomonadota; class Gammaproteobacteria; order Burkholderiales; family Burkholderiaceae_D; genus Collimonas. The sequence continues at coordinate 188,129 of NZ_FOQI01000009.1, forward strand.
CACTACACGCCATTTTTCGTAGGCCTGGTGGGCGTTCTTGATGGCGTTTTCGGCCTCTTGCGTAGTGTGGGCGCGCAGCGAAGCAATCGCGGCGCCGTCGCGCGGGGAACGTGAATGGAGATCGTTGCCGGCATGCGCGGAAAAGTCGAAGCCGAGCTCATTGAAAATGGTGGAAATTTGCGTCATTGGAATGCCTTTGTTCCGGAGTCAATCTGGTCGCCGCGAGATCGGCGAGGTATGGCATCGAGTATAAGGAATAAATCGCGATTTCTTAAAATCAAAAAATAACAGAACATCATTACTTTTGATCATGCAGAAGCGGCGTAGTTCAGGTTTCCGCCAGTTCGCTCAATATCCATTCCTGGAATTTGATAACGGCTGCCTTGCTGGCGTTCTTTTCGGGATAAGTCAGGTAGTAGGATTGCGGACTTTTGACGGCGAACGGGAATGGCACATGTAACTGGCCAAGGGCGATTTCGGTTTCCACCAGAAATTTTGGCATCAATGCCACACCCAGACCGGCAGCGGCGGCCTGGATCACCATCGACAGTTGTTCAAAGCGGGGACCGGAAAGGGCATCGGGGCAGGCCACGCCAACATGGTTGAACCAGTCCTGCCAGGCTTGCGGCCGGGTAGTGTGTTGCAACAAAGTCATGGCAGGCAGATCTTCGATGCGCTTGATTTTCTGGCTCAGCTCCAGGCTGCAAACCGGCAGCACTTCTTCACCCATCAACCGGACCATGACCGCGCCGGGCCAGTTGGGCTCGCCGAAGTGAATCGCCGCATCCACCGAGCGGCTGTTGAAATCGAATGGCAGCACCTCTGTGCTCAGGTTGAGGATCACGTCGGGATGGGCGGCCGTGAATTTGGCCAGGCGCGGAATCAGCCATTTGACGCCGAAAGTCGGTAATGTTGCCAGATTGAGCACGCCGCCGGAGTTCTTGTGCGCCATCACCTGGAAGGTCGCCATTTCGATTTCCTTAAGGATGGCGGCAACCTGGGCCGCATATTCGGCCCCGGCGGCAGTCAGGATCAGGCGGCGGTTGATGCGTTCGAACAGTTTGACACCGAGATAATCTTCCAGGATGGCAGCCTGACGGCTGACGGCGCCTTGCGTCATGTGCAACTCGTTGGCGGCCTTGGTAAACGATAAATGGCGCGCAGCCGTATCAAAGGCGATCAGGCAGGAGGTAGAGGGGATGAATCTGCGCATTTTTCTTGGAGCCGGATAGGTATTTGCCGCAGTGCTTGCTGCCGAGCAGGCACTATACCAAACGCGGCGCCGTTTTTCAGCGTCAGCTTTACCTTTAGCGCGAACTTCAGCCTGGCTGCGCGGAGAATCAGGCATGGACGCTATGCAGCCGAATCGAAGGGTGAACCGAAACGGGTCACCCCCAACAGCTGCGCCGGGTCGAAAACGGTTTGCATCCTGGCGGCCAGCGCCAGAGATTCGGGCGCGGTGTAGCGCTCGTAGAACTGCTGGTTGAACGGCCCGACGCCATGCTCGGCGCTGAAACTACCGTGATACTTGCGCACCGCCAGATCATAGATTTCCTGGCGCAGGGTATGAATGCGCTGGGGTGGAAAGTCGTCCACCAGCTGTTGCGGCACAACCAGGTTGAAATGCAGGCCGCCATCGCCCCAATGGCCGAAATCGAACACTTTGACACCTGGATAACGCCGCTCCAGCAGTGCTATCGCCTCATCGCGAAAGGTTGCCAGTTTTGAGCGCGGTACGGCAATATCGAAGGCGATGACCTTGCCTTCCCGGCGCACGCTGTCGGTGATGGCGTGGCGGATGCGCCACAGGATTTCCGGCTTGTCGATCACCGCGTCCAGGATCAGGTCGCCGAAACCGGCTTCGAGCCAGGCGCCGAATAGTTTTTCCAGGTCGAAGTCGGCGCTGCGCGGCCGTGCACTGCTCAATTCGATCAGGAAAGCATAAGGCGGCAGTGGATCGAACGGGGCCTGGATGGATGGGATGTGCTGTAGAACGGACTGCATCGCATTGTGCGAGATGCCTTCGAATGCGCTCAGGAAATCCGAGAAGTTACGCTCGGCGTCGCGCAACAGCAGCGCCGCAGCTTGCAACGAAGCCGGCACCACCAGCGCCGTGGCGCATTGCTGCGGCAGCGGATGCACCTGCAGCACGGCCCGCGTGATGATGCCGTAAGCGCCGCCGCTGCCGATGAAGCATTGTTTCCAGTCGGGGCCGGTATTGTTTTTCCTGAGACGGTTGGTGAGATCGAGACGCTGGCCGGGCGGATCGATCAGTAATGCTTCCAGCCCCAGCACGTTATGCCGCACGTCGCCGTAGCGGATCAGGCGCGCACCGCCGGTGTTGGCGGCCAGCATGCCGCCTAGCGAAGGATCTGCCGCCAGATCGATGGGAAAGTACAGATCGTGTTGTTTGAGCGCCTGGTTCAGATCGGACAGGCGGGTGCCGGCATAGGCTTGCACCACACGGTCGACCGGGTCGATGTCAATCACGCCCTTGATACGCTCCATGCTGAGCACCACATCGAGCCCGGAACGATCCGGCGATGCCGCTCCCACCAGGCCGGTATTCGCACCCTGCGCAACGATGCGGATTTTCTCCCTGGCGCACAGGCGCATCAGTTCGGCCGCCTCTTCGACGCTGGCCGGGCGCGCGATGCAACTCGCCTGGCCGTCACCGTAGCGCGCTCCTTTTTCGTATGGCTGGCGCTGCTCCTCCGCGCTCAGGCAACCTTGCGAACCCAGCAGGTCGCTGATGCGTTGCCGGATCAGGTCGATGTCGCCCATGTCAGCCATCAGCACGATGTGGCGTCTGCGGAAGCGGTCATCTTGAAAATCCCCTGGGCGTTGCCGCTGTCAAAGGTCAGGTCCAGTTTTTCACGTTGGGTTTCTTCATCCAGGTAACGGTCGCGCGAAATGAATTCGTAGAACGATCCCGGCACCTTCAGCTCGACCATCACACCATTTTCATCGCGCATCAGACGCGTCACGGTACTGGCACGGAAGGCGGTTTGCCGCACCCGGCCGTTTCTGGAAACTTCGATTTTTTCCTTGATGGCACGACCCAGCGCGCGTTGCGCATCGGCTACCTGTTCTACATTCGGGACGCGATCGGTGGCGTGGTTGAAGGCATTGCCTTCAGTTGAAATCCAGGCCATTTCGGCCGATTCCGCCAGCAAGGTCTGGTATTCGGCAATGCTGGGCAAGTCGTGTTGACGATCGAAGCACGCTACCAGCACCGGTAACAGCGCCAGCGCATCGGCGACCGGCAAGGTTTTGCTGGCGCCGAGCTGCTGTAGCAATTGTGCCGAGTGTGCATCGATCGGATCTTGCGAGGTCGACAAGACATTGTTGACGGTTGCCTGGAACTCGTTCGAAAAGTGATGCGGGTGTAGTTCGCTCAGGAAAAATTGAGCGATTTCCTCGGCGTCGTCTTCATGCGCGTAAGCGCGGCCGGTCATGCTGATCCGTTGCAACGGGTAGACACCATTCACGAAGTAACCCAACGGCAGCAGGATCCGGGTGAACGCAGCCTCGCCAGGCGGCAAAGTGCCGGTGCTGATACCAAGCACGGTACGCAAAGCACCATGGTCAAAGCGGATTTTGTTACCTGCGCGTACCGAATCGTGTACATAGTCATTCCCTTGCGGGACAGCTTTCAGCAGTTTCTCGAACAGCAACATATTCAGCGCCTGGGCTATTTCGATACGGGAAACCGTGTCAGAACGTGGCCGCAGAGTGCTGGCCGGGATTTGCAGCAGATCGGACAATTGGCTGGCATGCTCGGCGCCTAGCAGCGACGTCAGCATGAATTGCAGGTTGGTGGAGGACATGCGCGCTCTTTATCGGGGGAGGATAGGCGCAGTTTAAATTTGATTGGTAGCTTGATAAAACGATTAATTCTGATGGATCAATGCGTTTTTCTCATGCTTTGATCTTTTTGATTAGTTTTTGACGAAAAAAAAGATGGGTGCAAAGCACCCATCTTCATACTCATCTTTCGATCCGACCGGTAATCCTGTGAAGCGGTTTAATAACCGATCGCAGCACCGGCAGGACGACGTGTATCGTTTGCGCCGTAATAATAGCCCGGGCGAACGATACCTGAGACACCAGCATCGTTACCGGAGCTGGCGCCACTCACGCCGGCGGCGCCTGGCAAGCCGATCATGATCAGTTCAGCCGCGCCCCAAGGGGTTTGTTCCTTCATCTTGTAGCCCATGCCATCCAGGATTTTCAGCGTATCTGGCGACAGGCCGCGGGTTTCGTAATACACCTCGTCCGGCAGCCATTGATGATGGACGCGTGGCGCGTCGACCGCTTCTTGCGGCGCCATGCCGTAGTCGATCACGTTCAAGGCTGTTTCCAGCGTGATGGTGATGATCCGCGAACCGCCCGGGGAGCCTAGCACCATATAAGTCTTGCCATCCTTGGTCACCAGGGTAGGCGCCATCGACGACAGCGGACGCTTGCCCGGTGCGATCGAATTGGTGGCGCCTTGCACCAGGCCGAACAGGTTTTGCACGCCGGCCTTGACGGTGAAGTCGTCCATCTCATCGTTCAGGAAGAAGCCAGTGCCCGGAGCAATCACCACAGCGCCGAAGCGGCCGTTGATTGTATAAGTAGTGGAAACCGCATTACCGTCCTTGTCGACGATCGAGTAATGGGTGGTTTCAGGCTTTTCATGCGGCGCCATGCCCGGTTGTACTTCTACCGAAGGTGTAGCTTTGTCGGCGCTGATTTTTGCACGAATCGAAGCCGCATATTCCTTGCTCATCAAACGCTCAAGCGGATTTTTGACAAACGCCGGATCGCCGAGGAACGTGTTGCGGTCCATATAGGAGTGGCGCATGGCTTCGGTCATATAGTGTACCGAAGCAGCAGAATGGAAGCCCAATCCCTTCATGTCGTAACCCTCAAGAATGTTGAGGATCTGGCACATGGTGGCGCCACCGGAGCTAGGTGGCGGTGCGGAGACGAACACATAACCGCGATAGGTACACGACAGCGGGGCGCTTTCGCTGATCTTGTAGCTGGCGAAATCGGCTGCGGTGATAATCCCGCCGCCAGCCTTGGACGCGCGTTCCACTGCTGCCGGAATCGCGCCTTTATAGAAAGCATCGGGACCGTTGCGCGAGATGGCTTCCAGCGTCTTGGCCAGATCCTTCTGCACCAGGCGGTCGCCTGGCTGCAATGGCGTGCCGTCGCGGCGCAGGAACAGGCGTGCCGATTCAGGATCTTTCTTGAACTGGGCGATGGTGGTGTCGAGGATGTCAGTGTCGCCGCGGTTCAGGATATAACCGTCGCGCGCCAGCTTGATCGCCGGTTGCATCACTTGCGCGCGGGTCAGCTTGCCGTATTTGCGTTGCGCGGTATCGAGGCCAAGTACTGTGCCTGGCACGCCTGCGGCCAGATAACCAAACAAGCTGGCGTTGGTGATCGCCTTGCCGGCGGAATCCAGGTACATATTGGCGCTAGCCGCAGCCGGCGCTGTTTCGCGGAAATTGATGAAGGTATCGCGGCCATCGGCCAGGTGGATCGTCATGAAACCGCCGCCGCCGATATTGCCGCAGCAAGGATTCACTACCGCTTGCGCGTAACCTACCGCTACCGCTGCATCGATCGCGTTGCCGCCCATCTTGAGAATGTCGACACCGACTTGCGATGCCAGATGCTGGGAAGTCACGACCATGCCGTTTTTGGCTTCGACCGCAGGCGCGGATGCTGCCTGCACCGTACCCAGCAAGCCTAGCAGCAATATCGATGCTGCTAACGGTTTCATCAAATATGTAATACGCATACCTTCTCCCTATTATTAGTGGGCAAGCCGCTTGCCCCTGCCTTTGAATATGACGCATTGCACGATAGCGAACCGGCTACCGGCACAAATGAAATGCGCGACAATTATTGCATTCTCTCGCGCACCCGGCATGCTTTTTACTTTGCCCGATGACGATATGCGTATTAAGCATAAAATGCGCCCGGTACATTCAATCGGATTCACATAAGTTCGCACCTAAAACGTGATTACGCGCGACAGATTTTCGAAGGTACGGATTCCGGACAGCGATTTCTGCACATACAATACGCCACATGTTTTTAGAAAAATACGACAGTGCTTGCATAAATCACTGTTTTTTTATACAGTGCTACCTGAAGTCTCGAATATCTCACTACTTTTGTCGAAAGAGCAACCATGGACGATAAAAAATCCGCAGCCAACCCGGATAAAAGCAAGGCCCTTGCCGCGGCCTTGGCGCAGATTGAAAAGCAGTTCGGCAAAGGTTCGGTCATGCGGATGGACGACGGCGCCGTGGTCGAAGAAGTGCAGGTTGTCTCGACCGGTTCGCTCGGTCTCGATATCGCACTCGGCGTCGGCGGTTTGCCACGCGGCCGGGTAGTTGAAATCTACGGTCCTGAATCGTCGGGCAAAACCACGCTGACACTGCAAACCATCGCTGAAATGCAAAAACTGGGCGGCACCTGCGCGTTTATCGATGCAGAGCATGCACTGGATGTCGGTTATGCACAGAAATTGGGCATCAACCTGTCCGAACTGCTGATCTCGCAACCGGATACCGGCGAACAAGCGCTGGAAATCACCGATGCGCTGGTGCGTTCCGGCGGCGTCGACCTGATCGTGATCGACTCGGTTGCAGCGCTGACCCCACGCGCTGAAATCGAAGGCGACATGGGCGATTCACTGCCAGGTTTGCAAGCGCGTCTGATGTCGCAGGCACTGCGCAAACTGACCGGCAGCATCAACCGTACCAACACGCTGGTGATTTTCATTAACCAGATCCGTATGAAGATCGGCGTCATGTTCGGCAATCCGGAAACGACTACCGGCGGTAACGCGTTGAAATTCTACGCTTCGGTGCGTTTGGATATCCGCCGTACCGGTTCGATCAAGTCGGGCGATGAAGTCATCGGTAACGAAACCAAAGTCAAAGTCGTCAAGAACAAAATCGCGCCGCCATTCAAGGAAGCGCACTTCGATATCCTGTATGGCGAAGGCACATCACGCGAAGGTGAAATCCTCGATCTCGGCTCCGACGCCAAGATCGTTGAAAAGTCCGGTGCCTGGTATAGCTATAATGGCGAACGCATCGGCCAGGGTAAGGACAATGCTCGTACATACCTGAAAGAGCGGCCAGAGCTGGCGCGCGAAATCGAAAATAAAGTACGTGCTTCACTGGGCGTGCCTGAATTGGGCGCGATCAAAGCGGACGGTGGCGATAAAGCTGACAAGGCTGCTGCCAAGGCTAATAAAGCTGCTGCTGCTGCTGCTGCCGCGGCAGCCAAGGCTGAAGAGCCGGCGGTTTAATATTTCGCTAATGCCTCGCTTTTAGCGATCTGGCCGACCCGCTTCGGCAAGCGCCTTTCATACAACTCCGCCAAACGGATTGTTGAAAGGCGTTTTTGTTTTAAATCGGTGTGTATCGGCATGTGGAAGTATCTGGATTACGGGAAGCCGCCATGGCAAAGCTGCAAATCAGTCTGAAAGGCAGGGCGCTGCGTTATCTGTCGGCACGTGAACACAGCCGCATGGAGCTGGCGCGCAAGCTTGCGCGTTATGCACAGGAAGGCGACGACATCGAAGCCTTGCTCGATACGCTGGAAGCAGCAAAACTCTTGTCCCAGTCGCGCTTTTCCGAATCCCTGATTCATCGGCGCGCCCATCGTTACGGCAACAGCCGCATTCTCTCCGAACTGCAAAGTCACGGCATTGATGCCGAGTCACTGGTGAATATCAAGGCCGACCTGGCCGACGGTGAAATCGCTCGTGCGCGTGAAGTCTGGCGCAAGAAATTCAATCAGCCAGCGGCAGACGCCTCCGAGCGCGCCAAGCAAATGCGGTTCTTGCTGCAGCGTGGTTTTTCTCATCGCGCCATACAAGCGGCGGTGAAGGGCGGCAGCGATGACGATGATTGCTGAGACGGGAAAGCGTGCAGCTTTATACTGACGGATTCAGCACTGGCGGTGTTCGATAGCTATTTTGCATTTGTCGATCAAAATCGCTAAGCCGCGCAAGCTGTGCTACACTTTTGGGGTTTTTTGCAAACCGCAGGAGCGGCAGTTACCATAGAAACTGTGGTAACGACACGCAAATCAATCCATCATTATGTCTCTGACAACCTCCATTTCCCGCCGAGCGTTAAAGCACACCCGCGCGATTCACATCGAAGCGTTTGTACGCGATGACGACCTATGGGAAATCGACGCGCATGTTACCGATACCAAACCTTTCGATCTTTCTTTGCCGTCCGGCAATTTGCTGGCAGGCCAGCCGTTGCACAGCCTGTGGCTGAGGCTGACGCTCGATCGTCAGTTCGTCATCGTTGACGTCGAGGCAAATTCTGAAGCAGTGCCCTATAGCGGCTATTGCAATACCATCGCACCTGATTACAAAAAATTGATCGGCTTGAGCCTGGTCAAGGGCTTTCGCCATACTCTGAGAGAGAATATCGGCGGCACGCTCGGCTGCACGCATTTGACCGAGTTGGCGCAGATATTGCCGACGGCGGCATTGCAGGCTTTCGGCCACGAGATAGATCCAGATCGAAATCGAGATCGCCAGGGCGATCCGGCAGCGGAGCAAAAGAAGCCGGCCCAGCTTGATCGTTGTCATGCATTACGTAGTGATGGCGCAGTTGTCGCCAAATATTATCCGAAGTGGGCAATCAGCCCTCCAGAAGCAGTTGACTCCCAATCTATTTATCCAACCAAGTAATTTCATTTAATTAAGTGTCAGAAGGGAAGCTCGTATGAAGATCCATGAGTATCAGGGTAAAGAAATTCTCCGCCAGTTCGGAGTAACAACACCGCGTGGCATCCCGTGCCTGAACGTCGATGACGCGGTCAAGGCAGCTGAAACCTTAGGCGGTTCGGTTTGGGTCGTAAAAGCCCAGATCCACGCTGGTGGTCGCGGCAAGGGCGGCGGCGTTAAAGTTGCTAAATCGCTGGAGCAAGTGCGTGAATACGCCACCCAGATCCTGGGCATGCAACTGGTTACGCATCAAACCGGACCAGAAGGCCAAAAAGTACGTCGCCTGCTGATCGAAGAAGGCGCTGACATCAAGCAAGAACTGTACGTAAGTATGGTTACCGACCGTGTCAGCCAACGTGTGGTGCTGATGGCATCCAGCGAAGGCGGCATGGACATCGAAGAAGTGGCTGCCAGCCACCCTGAGAAAATTCATCAAGTCGTCATCGATCCGGCTACCGGCCTGACTGACGCTGAAGCAGACAGCATCTCGACCAAGATCGGCGTACCTGCCGGTTCTATCGCAGATGCACGCAAGCAATTGCAAGGTCTGTACAAAGCATACTGGGATACCGATTCGTCGCTGGCTGAAATCAACCCGCTGATCGTTACCGGTTCCGGCAAGGTTATCGCACTGGACGCCAAGTTCAATTTCGACGCCAATGCGCTGTACCGTCATCCTGAAATCGTCGCTTACCGCGATCTGGACGAAGAAGATCCAGCTGAAATCGAAGCTTCCAAGTTCGACCTGGCTTACATCTCGCTCGACGGCAATATCGGCTGCCTGGTAAATGGCGCCGGTCTGGCCATGGCTACCATGGACACCATCAAGCTGTTCGGCGGCGAACCTGCCAACTTCCTCGACGTCGGCGGTGGCGCCACGACTGAGAAAGTCACTGAAGCCTTCAAGATCATGTTGAAAAACCCAGGCCTGAAAGCCATCCTGGTCAACATTTTCGGCGGCATCATGCGTTGCGACGTTATCGCCGAAGGCGTGATCGCAGCATCCAAGGCCGTATCGCTGCAAGTACCGCTGGTCGTCCGCATGAAGGGCACCAACGAAGAAATCGGCAAGAAATTGCTGGCTGAATCCGGCCTGCCGATCATCTCGGCGGAAAGCATGGAAGACGCGGCGCAGAAGGTTGTTGCTGCGGCCAACGGTAAATAAGTAAATAACTAGGAACAGATATGTCGATCCTGATCAACAAAGACACTAAAGTCGTCACCCAAGGCATTACCGGCAAGACCGGTCAATTCCACACCCGCGGCTGCCGCGATTATGCAAACGGCAAGAACGCGTTTGTCGCTGGCGTCAACCCGAAAAAAGCCGGCGAAGATTTCGAAGGCATCCCGATTTTCGCTAACGTTTCCGAAGCAAAGGCCGCCACCGGAGCCAACGTATCGGTTATCTACGTACCGCCTGCAGGCGCTGCTGCTGCAATCTGGGAAGCCGTCGAAGCTGAACTCGACCTGGCCATCTGCATCACCGAAGGCATCCCGGTACGCGATATGCTGGCATTGAAAGACCGCATGGCAAAAGCCGGCAGCAAGACTTTGCTGCTAGGACCGAACTGCCCAGGTCTGATCACGCCAGACGAAATCAAGATCGGCATCATGCCAGGCCATATCCACAAGAAGGGCCGTATCGGCGTGGTTTCGCGCTCCGGTACCCTGACTTATGAAGCAGTCGGTCAATTGACAGCACTGGGCCTGGGCCAATCGTCGGCAGTCGGTATCGGCGGCGATCCGATCAACGGCTTGAAGCACATCGACATCATGAAGATGTTCAACGACGATCCTGATACCGACGCGGTCATCATGATCGGCGAAATCGGCGGTCCGGACGAAGCCAATGCCGCTTACTGGATCAAGGACAACATGAAGAAGCCGGTTGTCAGCTTCATCGCCGGCGTTACTGCTCCTCCGGGCAAGCGCATGGGCCATGCAGGCGCCTTGATTTCGGGCGGTGCAGATACTGCGCAAGCCAAGTTGGACATCATGGAAGCGTGTGGCATCACCGTGACCAAGAATCCATCGGAAATGGCACGCTTGCTGAAGGCGATGCTGTAATAGTTGCTGAATAGCAGGAGCGTAGGGTGGGCATGAATGCCCACGCGTTACCGTGATGTACGGAATGCAGACTTAGGCGATATCGAAGTAAGTATCTGCGTGGTGTCGGTTCACGCGTGAGCATAATTGCCCACCCTACAGAGTAATCGCCTGCATGCAGGATCAAACAAAAAGGGAGCTTCGGCTCCCTTTTTTATCGCCCTGCGCAATCAGCGCTTGATAGCCAGTGTCGCATCCTGAAGCAAGGCTATCGCCGGCTTTACAATTTGTCTTGCCGTCCCCCGCATAACCAAGGAAAATACTTGTAACAAGGCAAGGGCCTGATCTGTAACCAGTTCCGTAACCATCCTTTCACCGATCATCTTAAAGTCTCGACATATGCCGCTTGAGTTTGCCGCCAAAACGGATATTGGTATGGTGCGAGTACAAAACGAAGACACCGTCGTCGTCGACGATGTCTTGCAGCTGGCGATTCTGGCCGACGGCATGGGCGGTTACAACGCCGGTGAAGTCGCCAGCAGCATCGCTACCGTCGCCATCCAGGAAGAAATCGAAAGCCAGTTGCAGGAATACCGCCGCCTGCAAAAGCCGGAAGCCGAGCTGCCGACTCGCATGTGGCTGATGCAAGCCGTGCGCCAGGCCAACAGCACCATCATCAATGCCGCCCGCCGCGAGCCGGAATACCGCGGCATGGGCACTACGCTGGTGGTCGCATGGTTCGCGCCGGAAGGCAGCGTCAGCATCGCCCATGTCGGCGATTCGCGCGCCTATCGCATCCGCGACGGCTTGCTGGAACAACTGACGCGCGACCACTCCCTCCTGCAAGAACAGATCGATGCCGGCCTGATCCGCGCCGAAGACGCGCAGTTTGCGATGAACCGCAACATTGTCACGCGTGCTGTCGGTATCGACTATCAGCTGGTGGTGGAAGTGCATCAGCACGAAGTAAAAGCCGGCGATCTCTACCTGCTGTGCTCCGATGGTTTGTCGGATCGCATCGGCGATTCGGATATCGACAATATCGTCAGCGATGCCCAGGGCGACCTGAAGATGGCATGCACCATGCTTATCAATGCTGCCAACCTGGCAGGGGGCCAGGATAATGTGTCGGTGATACTGATCCAGGTGCCGGAGAACGAATAAACCTGCGACGGCAAGCGTTACAAGCGAGTTCGCAATATAAATCCCGAAATTTGCGTATCATTGCCCCGAAACAACATTAAACTGGGGCCTGTGGAAGTGTGCAAAACCGGATGTTCGAGCAGCGCCAATATGAATAACTGCACCAATGATTGCGGATGTCGGCGGATCTGCAGTATGGTTTTAAATTAACTTACAGACAGCGTTTCCCAAGAGAGATAGGAATGGCGAAGATCATCCTGACCAAAGGCGGCACCGTAATACAAGAGATGACGCTCACCAAAGAGCGCACCACCATCGGCCGCCGCGCCCACAATGACATGGTCATTGATAACCTCGCCATCAGCGGTGAGCATGCGGTCATCATTACTATCTACAACGATTCGTTTCTGGAAGACCTCAACAGTACTAATGGCACCCAGGTCAACGGGCATCCGGTTACCAAGCATTTTTTGCAACATAACGATGTGATCCAGATGGCCAGGTACAAGTTGTTGTATCAGGTTGATACGGATGAGGAAATCAAGGATAACCGGCCGAAGATGTTCCCGGTGCCGCGGCCGGATGCAACTATTACCGTGTTGGATGGGCCTAGTGCGGGTAAGGAAATGTTGTTGACTAAGGTGTTGACTACTATTGGCCGGCCTGGCATTCAGGTGGCTATTGTCACACGTCGGCCGCATGGTTACGAGTTGACCCATGTCGAGGGGCAGACTTATACCAGAGTCAATGACACGCCGTTGAGTGCCGGTGCGCGGGCGCTCAAGGATGAGGACGTGATTGATATTGCGGGGACTCAGATGAAATTTTCTTGGAAGAGCGCTTAATTAGTTGCAAAATTGGTACGTGGCGTTTTTTTATTACTTTTTTAGCGCTAATTGTTACGACGCGCACCTTGTCCATGTCACAACGAAATGCCTCCGTGACGTGGTATTACCTCCTCGGATTTAAGCTCAAAGCCAATGTTATTCGCCCTGGTAATCGCTGAAACTGGGCGTGCCTTGCCGTATTTCATATCTCAGCGGTTGTATATAAACCAGGTATCGGATTAAGTCGTCAACGACGAATGTTCATAGTTTCTTTGTGACAAACTTTGTCAGCTTCGCATCGAAATTCTGCCAAATTTCCTCACTTTTTCTGGCTTGAGCCTTTGAAAACCAGCGATTTTCCACTGGCACAGACATTGCTGTATATCCCGTGTAGTGAAGCGAAGCACCCTTTTTATTAACAGGAGAAACAAATGAAATCGATGAAAATGATTAAACGTGCTCAGCGCGGCTTTACCCTGATCGAATTGATGATCGTTGTGGCGATTATTGGTATTTTGGCTGCGATCGCATTGCCTGCTTATCAGGATTATACGACTCGTGCAAAGATGAGCGAAGTTGTGGTTATGGGTGAGCCAGCCAAGTTAGCTGTTGCTGAAACAAGTTCTTCAGTTGGTGGTCTGGCAAGCTTTACTGCCACGAAGAGTGGGTATGCTTTCCCGGGCGCAACGAAATTTGTTTCGGGTGTCACTATTGCTGACAGCGGAGTTGTGTCTATTGTTTCCACCGTTCCAACTGCAACAGGAACACTGACATTGACTCCAACGGACGTCGGTAGTGGTCAGTTGACTTGGGTATGCGGATCAGCAGATATTGCAGCTAAGTTCTTGCCTGCAAATTGCCGCCCAGGTACCTGATACTGCGTTATAGAAAAAATGGAAGCCGCCTTCATGGCGGCTTTTTATTTTTTTAAATTCGCAAAATATATAAGACCAGAATAATGAAAATTGTTATTGATATGATGTCAGGGTGCTAAATTGGAGAGCAACAGGTTACGTGAAATTTTTGACGGTCTTGAGGTAAAACAATATCCAATAACTCTTCTGTTATGTATTTTCATTATATTAAATTGCGTATTTTCTTTCTCTAATTTTATAAATACAGGTAGTCATGATGATCAGCGATTATTGCAAATAATATTAATATTAATTTCTACTGCGGCAATAGTTTTATATAAAATCCCATTAAAAATAATCCAGCTGTCATGGCTAAGATTGTTTGTTTTTTTATTTTTCTTATTAGGAATAGTGTCGGGTATTGGCGCACTTTCGCTACGATTTGCATTTTATGAAGTTGCATCGCTATTTTTTTTGAGCGTGCTTAGTTTATATATAGCAAATGAGGTATCCAAGAGGGGCTTCAGATCAATAAATTGGATTCTAATGATTTGCGCTGTAGGATGCATGTTATACGCGTTCAGATTTCTCACCGTATACATTGCGGTGTTAGTTCTTGGAATTCAACCTGATGTTATGAACCTGGTTCCAGGTTTTAGCAACTACCGTTTTTTAAATCATACCCAAACCATTGCTTTACCACTTTTAATATTATATTTTTTGCTGGAAAAAAAGGAAACTAAAGCGAGTTTGATGCACATGATTTTTGTGGGATTTTGGTGGTCGCTGCTATTCATGACTGGTGGACGCGGAACAATTGTTGGGCTCTTGGCTGGAGCTGGCATAGCTTATATGGTGCAACCAAAATACGCGATAACTTTTTGCAAAGGGATGTTGACGACGGGCATGGTAGGGGTAGTTATATATGCTATTTTATTTATGCTGGTGCCTTTTCTAGTCGGCTTACATCCATTCGGAGTTTTTTTTCAGTTAGCACAACGCTCGATTGAGGATCCAACGTCCGGAAGATTGCTGTTGTGGCAAAGAGCCCTTGAACTAATTTTTTCGAATCCATGGGTTGGTGTCGGACCTATGCATTTTGCACACTACGGTGCCGATATAAATAATGGGGCACACCCTCATAATTTAATTTTGCAAATTGGTGCTGAATGGGGCGTACCTGCTTTACTGTGTTTATGCATTGCAATCAGCATTGGAATGAGAAATTTATTTCGAGCGGTATACATGATTTCTGCAAGTGATATACGAAATCAAACAATATTTTCTGCTTGGATCGTTATTGGTGTTGCAATTTTAGTGGATAGCCAATTTTCTGGACTGGTGGTTATGCCTTTCAGCCAACTGCTTATCGTACTTTATGTAGGCTGTGCAATGGGATGGTCTAGATCAATCTCTGATAACGAAATTTCTCAAAAAGTATCGCCATCATGGTCGAGATGGTTATTCCAAAGTTTCTTAATCTTAATATCGGTATGTGGAATACTCTATGGGGCTTTACCAAAAATGGACATATTATTCGGATTAAAGACTGAGCTAACGAGGGAATCTTTAAGTCATCCAAGAGCATTACATCCCCGAATTTGGACTGACGGCAATTTTTGACGTTCGAGAAGGTGTCTCGATTCACAAATCTGCGTTCCAATCTCCCGACTTGCCGCCATGCTTTTCCATCACCCGCACAGCGGTAATCACCATCCCCCGGTCCACCGCCTTGCACATGTCATAGATCGTCAGTAAGCCAATCTGCACTGCAGTCAGCGCTTCCATCTCCACCCCGGTCTTGCCAACCGTTTCCGCCTGCGCGATACAGCTAATGCTGGCGTCGCTTTCATCAACACTGAAATCAACCGTAACCCGCGTCAGCGCCAGCGGATGGCACAGCGGAATCAAATCGCTGGTCCGTTTGGTGGCCATGATGGCAGCGATACGGGCGATGCCTAACACGTCGCCCTTTTTTGCAGTACCGGATTGGATCAGCGCCAACGTCTCAGCTTTCATACGGATACAACCGCTGGCAACAGCAATACGGTGTGTGTCGTCTTTATTACCAACATCAACCATATGGGCCTGGCCGGTCTGGTCAAAGTGGGTCAGTGTGGTGCTTGCTGGAATTTTGTTAGTCATGATGGCATTTTCTTTAGATGATGCAGTGAATCGCTAATTGAATTTTTCTGAGCGGCCACTGCATGCTGAAGGTGGAACAATTGTCCTCTGTTAGTATCATAGCATCGTGATTTTGACACTATCCAGTACTCAATGAATCGATTATCGCCATCTCCACGACAATTGCTGCTTGCCGCGCTCAT
Organism: Collimonas sp. OK307; assembly: GCF_900113705.1. Taxonomy (GTDB): domain Bacteria; phylum Pseudomonadota; class Gammaproteobacteria; order Burkholderiales; family Burkholderiaceae_D; genus Collimonas. Next base: position 204,093 of record NZ_FOQI01000009.1, read on the forward strand.
CAGCGCCTGCTGCGCATTGCCGACGGCGTCGATATTGGCAGCGCAAAACCTGCCAACCTTGGGCGATACCTCGCGCGGTTCGCTATCGCCAATAATGGAACGCAAGCTTGGCGAAGAAATCATGCACGATATCCGGCGCGATCCTGATTACATGAACGACGCGCCATTGCTGGAATACTTGAACAACTTCGGCTTGACCCTGGTCGCAGCGCGGCCGGAAGTACGGGGCGAAGCCGGGTTCGATTTTTTCTTCTTTGCGGTGCGCGATCCTGTCTTGAATGCGTTTGCGTTGCCGGGTGGCTTCATCGGCGTCCACTCCGGACTGTTATTGGCGGCGCAGAGCGAATCGGAACTGGCTTCAGTGCTGGCGCATGAAATCGGCCACGTGGCGCAGCGGCATATCGCGCGCATGGTGGGTAGCCAGAAGCAGGATTCGATGATCGCCCTGGCTTCCATGTTGCTGGGGGCATTGGCGATGCGTGGTAGCGGCGACGCTGGCGCGGCGGTGATGATGGGCGGTACCGGCCTGGCGATGCAACGGCAGTTGAATTTCAGCCGCGATGCCGAGCGCGAGGCGGATCGTATCGGGTTGTCGATTCTGGATGCGGGCGGCTTTGAGACCAGCGGTATGGTGGCTTTTTTCGGGCGCTTGCAAACTGCTTCCCGCAATTATTCGGATGTGGTTCCGCCGTATCTGCTGACGCATCCGCTGACCGCCGAACGGATTGCCGACATAGAGGCGCGGATCCGTGAGCAGCGTTATCGGCAGCGTGCCGATAGCCTGGATTTTCAATTGATTCGGGCGCGCGTGCGGGTGCTGCAGGATGATACCGAGCAGGGGCGGCGTGATGCTCAGGTCGTATTTGATACGCAGCTATTACAAAATACGAAGCAGCAAATTGTTGCGGCTAAATATGGCATGGCTTTCCTGGCGTTCAGGCAGGGGGCTTATGACAAGGCTGAGGATTTGCTGCGGCAGGCGGTGGCGGCGGCATTGCCGGCGAAGCAGAACCTGGTGCTGACGGATCTTGGCGTGGAGATCATGTTGGCTACGGATCGCGAGAGTGAGGCGTTGAAGCTGGTGCAGCAGGCGCAGCTGCAGTATCCGTTGTCGCGTGGATTGGCGCATCAGTATGCCCGGGTGTTGATTGCTGGTAAGCGGTTAGACGACGCTGAAAAATGTCTGCGTGAGCAGGCGCAGTTGTATCGGCAGGATGCGGATGTGCAGGATTTGCTGGCTAAGGTTTATTCGGCGCAGGGGAAGCGGGCGTTGCAGCATATGGCTTTGGCGGAGTCTTATGTGTTGACGGGGAGCGTGCCGGCGGCGTTGGATCAGTTGCGGATTGCGCGTAACTCGGCGGATGCGGGGTTTTATGATCAGTCTATGATCGATGCGCGGGAGAGGGAGTTGCAGGAGCGGTGGAAGGAGGAGTTGAAGGCTTCTAAGGAGCGTTAGTGCTGGGGTGTTTGCTCCGTGGTCCGTTAAGTAGGGTCAGAGTCAAGTTTCGCGATAAAGCCTGCGAAAGTTGACTCTGACCCTATTTAACTATTTCTGGCGAGGTTTTTGAGTAAAGCCAAAGCGGGTTGGGATGTTTTCTGTGGCTATGGGTTCGACTGTTAGTGCTGCTCCGGCTTTTTGCCATGTCAGGGTTTGACTCTTTGACGGGTTTGCCATCCATTCCAGTAGTGCTTCATCGCTAGCGATTTTTCCATCTATGCATAGGTCGGCCAGGCATTGCGCCAGGTCGCGATCGTCGATTGCGACTACCTGGTTTGGGCCGATCAGTAGTAGCCGGCCTTGCTCGGTCAGCATGACCGATTCGATTGCCGTCATCGGCTCGCCGGTTTGCAGGACAAAACCTTGGAGCGGATCTGTATGGGCGATGTAGGGTGTCAACTCCAGGTCGACATAGACTCGTTGCGGGCCGTTCTGGAAGTACCAGCAGCCTTGTTCGTCCGCGCCGTAATTGCGGTTGATAAAACCGACCAGCGCTGTGTGCATGATCTTGTCGCCGGGCAGGTTCTGGCGCTGGGTCTGTTCATCGCGCATGCGCCAGGCGCCGCGCGCGTCTAGTCCCAGCCAGCCGTGGCAATGGGGGACGTTGGGCCATTTCTGCATGGCTTGGGCTACGACTTGATCCATTTTAACTACCTTGCAAAAAACGCAGCATGCGCTGCGGCAGCCAATCGAGGCGACCGGGCGGACCGCCGACGGCGAATCCTACGTGACCGCCTTGATCGGGATATTCGAGGGTGACGCTGGCGGCGGCCTTGGGCGGCAAATGCTGCGGCGGCAGGAACGGGTCGTTGCGGGCGTTGAGTACTAGCGTCGGCACTGTGATGTCGTTGATTACCAGCTTGGCGCTGGCGCGATGCCAGTAATCGTCGGTGTCGCGGAAACCGTGCAGGGGTGCGGTGACGATGTTGTCGAACTCGTACAGGTCGCGCGCGCTCAGCATTTTTTCGCGATCGAACAGGCGCGGGAATTGTTGCAGCTTGTCGAGCGACTTGCTTTTCATCGTGCGCAGGAACGAGCGGGTGTAGACCATGTTGAAACCATGCGACAAGGCGGCGCCACCGCCGGCCAGATCGAGCGGCGCGGAAATGGCGCAGGCGGCGTCGATGATTTCTGCCTGGTGCTGGGATTCGCCGAGCCAGCGCAGCAGCGCGTTGCCGCCAAGTGAAACGCCGGTCGCATAGAATTTTCCGAATTGCCGGGTAGTACGGCTGGCCACCAGGCGGCGCAGTATCCAGTCGACTTCTTCGGCGTCGCCGGAGTGGTAAAAACGCGGTGCCTGGTTGATTTCACCGGAACAGCCGCGGAAGTGCGGGACCGCACCGGACCAGCCGAGCGTTGCCAGTTGAGCCATCAGGGCGCGGCTGTAGTGGCTTGCGGAAGAACCTTCCAGGCCGTGAAACAGCACCACCAGTGGTTGCCCTGGCTGGCCGTCGACAAAATCGATATCGATGAAATCGCCGTCCGGCGTATCCCAGCGTTCGCGTCTGTAGGCGACCGCCGGTTTGCTGATGCAGGTGGCCGGGTAAATGGTTTGCAGGTGGCCGCCGGGCAGCCAAAGCGGTGCAGGGTAGGAACTGAGTGAGACGGAAGCAGGCATACTATTTTCTATGTCGGAGCTGTGTAATCTATTCAATCTGTTCAATGCAAGGTAGTGCTGGATGCGGTTTCTTCCGGCGCTGCGCCTGGCGCCACGGAGGCGTGATGCAGCACGATACGCCAGCCGCGTGGCGTCTTCATATAGATATTGGTCGCCAGGATATGCATCTCGCGATCGGACTCGCTGGCTTGGTGCAGCTCTTCCACCAGGTTATGAATGCTGGTCGACAGATTATGCGTCACATGTAGCTGACGCACACGGATATGCACGCCGCCGCGTTCGAACAAGCTTTCGAAAGCTGCCCGGATCGCCGCATGTCCATGCAGCCTGGTGGCATTCGGATGGATGCAGACGATTTCGTCGTCATCGGCCCATAGCGTCATCATTGCCTCGATATCGGCTCGGCTCATGGCGTCGTAAAAAGCGGTCTCGGTTTCTTCGGCTGAACCGTGCATGAATTTGGCATGTGGCATAGGGGCTCCGTGTTCAAACAGTTTGATCGGCTATCGCAATGCTTTTCCGTCATTAAAAAAGGGAGCCGAGCTCCCTTTGTGTTGATTAGTGTCCTGCGACTACTGCACCCGGTTTCAACCGGTATTGCGTGCCGCAGTAAGGGCATTTGGCGCTGCCGCTGCTGTCGAGATTCAGGAACACGCGGGGATGCGACGACCAGACCGGCATCAGCGGGTTAGGGCAATGCGCCGGCAAATCCTTGCCGTCGAGTTCAACCGGGGTTTGAATCTTAGTTGCTGCTGTATTCATTTGCTTCTCCAAATTTGCTTTTGCTTAATTTTTGTTTAACTTGTATTGAGGCTGGCTTGCCGGTTTATTTCCCAACCACGGTAAGCCAGTGCTGATATTTGGGCGATTTGCCTGCCACCACATCGAAAAACATCGACTGCAGTTTTTCCGTGATCGGACCGCGCTTGCCTGCGCCTATGGTGCGATTGTCGAGTTCGCGGATCGGCGTGATTTCTGCTGCAGTGCCGGTAAAAAAGGCTTCATCGCTGCAATATACTTCGTCGCGGGTGATGCGTTTTTCGATGACTTCGATGCCGCTGTCGCGCGCCATGGTCAGCACTGCATCGCGGGTGATGCCGTCCAGGCAGGAAGCCAGGTCAGGCGTATAGATCTTGCCGTTGCGGACGATAAACACGTTTTCGCCGGAGCCTTCCGAGACGTAGCCGTCGGTATCCAGCAGCAAAGCCTCGTCATAACCGTCAGTCAATGCTTCCTGGTTAGCCAGGATCGAGTTGATGTAATAACCGCTGGCTTTGGCGCGCACCAGCGATACATTGACGTGGTGGCGGCTGAATGATGATGTCTTGACGCGTATCCCTTTGGCCAGTCCGTCTTCACCCAGATAGGCACCCCAAGGCCAGGCGGCAATCGCGACGTGGATGGTGTTGCCTTTGGCGGCAATGCCGAGTTTTTCTGAACCGATCCAGACCAGCGGCCGCATATAGCAGGATTCCAGCTTGTTTTCGCGCACCACCTCGATTTGTGCATCGATCAGGGTTTGCAGGTCGTAAGGCACGTGCATCTGGAAAATCTTGGCCGAATTCAGCAGGCGCTGGGTGTGTTCCTTCAAGCGGAAAATCGCTGGACCTTTGTCTGTCTCATAGGCGCGCACGCCTTCGAAAACCGCCATGCCGTAGTGCAGCGAATGCGTCAGGACGTGGATATTGGCTTCGCGCCAGTCAATCAGTTTGCCATCTTTCCAAATCTTGCCGTCGCGGTCATCCATGGACATGTTCAAATCTCCGATAAATAATAAGAAGTTGCTGGAAAATTGCTTAATCTGCAATTATTTGTAGTTGCGGCCAAGCGTTCATGATTCACGACGCGCTCACTACGGATATTTGGCAGATTCTCAGGTATAAAGTGACATTTTAACGGATTCGATGAGGCCTACTCTGTAGAATATTGGTTTCGGAATGTGACTTTTGAGTACCGCTATGTGCGCAAAACCGTGTTTCGACAGAGGCTGCTGGAGTAAAATAGCGGCTTTTCCTCACTAATATTGCCTGATCGACATGAAATTCAATCGACTAAGCGACTTGATCGCGCAACACCAGCTGCAAGGCAAGCGCGTGTTCATCCGCGCCGACCTCAATGTACCGCAAGATGCCGCGGGCAATATTACTGAAGATACGCGTGTGCGCGCTTCGGTGCCGGCGATTCGCCAGGCACTCGATGCGGGTGCGGCGGTGATGGTGACTTCACACCTGGGACGTCCGACCGAAGGCGAATTCAAGCCGGAAGATTCGCTGGCGCCTATCGCCAAACGTCTGGCGGAATTGCTGGGCCAGCCGGTTGAGCTGCGTCAAAACTGGACCGACGGCGTGGAAGTGACGCCGGGCCAGGTGGTGTTGCTGGAAAATTGCCGTGTCAACAAGGGCGAGAAAAAGAATAGCGACGAGCTGGCGCAAAAGATCGCCAAGCTCTGCGATATTTACGTCAACGACGCTTTCGGTACCGCGCACCGGGCCGAAGCCACCACCCACGGCATCGCCAAATTTGCGCCGATTGCCTGTGCCGGCCCTTTGCTGGCCGCTGAACTGGATGCCTTGGGCAAAGCCCTGAACCAGCCGGCGCGGCCGCTGGTGGCGATCGTCGCCGGCTCGAAAGTGTCGAGCAAGCTGACTATATTGAAAGCGCTGGCCGACAAGGTCGATAATCTGATCGTCGGCGGCGGTATTGCCAATACCTTCTTGCTGGCAAGCGGCCTGAAAATCGGTAAGTCATTGGCGGAACCAGATCTGGTGGAAGAAGCCAAAGCTATTATCGAGATGATGGCCAAACGTGGCGCCTCGGTACCGATTCCGGTGGATGTGGTGTGCGCCAAGGAATTTTCGCCAACCGCAACTGCGCAGATCAAGGATGTCGCCGATGTTGCTGACGACGACCTGATCCTGGACATCGGCCCGAAGACTGCAGCGATACTGGCAGCGCAAATCGGCCAGGCCGGTACCGTGGTCTGGAATGGCCCGGTCGGCGTGTTCGAATTCGACCAGTTCGGCGAAGGTACTAAAACCCTGGCGTTGGCGATTGCCAATTCCAAGGCTTTCTCGATTGCCGGTGGCGGCGATACGCTGGCGGCAATTGCCAAATACGAGATTACCGACAAGATCGGCTATATCTCCACTGGCGGCGGCGCTTTCCTGGAATTTTTGGAGGGCAAGACTTTGCCGGCGGTTGAGATTTTGTTGCAGCGCGCAGCTTAGTGTAATCGGACAGCTGGTTGGTCCCGACCAACTGTCCCGGTGTTTGTTCATGATGTACTGAAAGGTTGTCCATGCAAAGAGCTACCAAGATCGTCGCCACTATCGGACCTGCATCCAGCGATGCCGACACACTGGCGCGGATGTTCGTCGCCGGGGTCGATGTGGTGCGACTGAATTTCTCGCATGGCAAGGCGCAGGACCATATCGATCGCGCCAGGCTGGTGCGTGAAGTGGCTGCGGCCTGCGGCAAGCAAGTCGCGATCATGGCCGATTTGCAAGGGCCGAAGATCCGGGTCGGCAAGTTCGAACAAGGCAAGATCGAGTTGAAGAATGGCGAAAAATTCATTCTCGACGCCGATTGCGCCATGGGCAGCCAGGAACGTGTCGGCCTCGACTACAAAGCCTTGCCGCGTGACCTGAAACCGGCTGACGTATTGTTGCTTAACGATGGTTTGATCGTGTTGATTGTCGAAAGAATCCTCGGCAATGAAATTCATACGATCGTCAAGATCGGCGGCGAACTGTCCAACAACAAGGGCATCAATCGCCAGGGCGGCGGCTTGACCGCGCCGGCGCTGACTTCCAAGGACATGGACGACATCAAGACCGCCATGAGTTTCCAGGCCGACTACGTTGCAGTGTCGTTCCCGAAGAACGCGACCGATATGGAAATGGCGCGGCAATTATGCAATGTGGCCGGTGAAGCTTACGATCACAAGCCGATGATGATCGCCAAGATCGAACGCGCCGAAGCGATCCCGGTATTGCAAGAAATTCTCGACGCCTCCGACGGCATCATGGTTGCCCGCGGCGACCTGGCAGTGGAAGTCGGCAATGCCGCCGTACCGGCGCTGCAAAAGCGTATGATCAAGATGGCGCGCGTTTCCAACAAACTGGCGATCACCGCGACCCAGATGATGGAATCGATGATCGTCAATGCGGTGCCGACCCGGGCCGAAGTGTCCGACGTCGCCAACGCCGTGCTAGATGGCACCGACGCCGTGATGACTTCCGCTGAAACCGCTTCCGGTAAATATCCGGTAGAGACGGTGGAAGCGATGTCGGCGATTTGCCTGGAAGCCGAGAAATCGGAAGATTGCAAGCTCGATGCCGATTTCCTGAATGTCCGTTTCACCCGCGTCGACCAGTCGATTGCCTACGGCGCCTTGTTTACCGCTCACCATTTGCGCGTCAAGGCAATTGCCGCGTTGACCGAGTCTGGTTCTACTGCGCTGTGGATGAGTCGCCACAACATCGATATCCCTATTTTTGCTATCACCCCGAGCGTCGCCACCCAGCGCAAAGCTGCGTTGTACCGTAACGTGCAGACTTTCGAGCTGGCCAAATCGACCGACCGCGAAGCGGTGTTGATGGCCGCGCAGAATTTGTTGCTGGCCAAGGGCGCGGTGCAGCTGGGCGATCTGGTGGTGGTGACATGGGGTGAGCCGATGGGACAAATCGGCGGTACCAACGCGCTCAAGATCATGAAGATCGGCGAGTATTGAATTCGTTGGAACAGAATCGGTGCGCTGCAGGCTAGTAATAACAATGCAACGCTTGAACGCTGTTCCACAACAAGTTTCTATTATCGGAGTACAACATGCCTCTAGTATCCATGCGTCAATTGTTGGACCATGCAGCTGAAAATAGCTATGGCCTGCCTGCTTTCAACGTCAACAATCTGGAACAAGTCACCGCCATCATGCAAGCGGCCGATGAAGTCGGCGCGCCAGTCATCATGCAGGCTTCGGCCGGTGCTCGTAAATATGCTGGTGAAGCATTTTTGCGCCACTTGATTGAAGCTGCAGTAGAAGCTTTCCCGCACATCCCCGTGGTGATGCATCAGGATCACGGCCAGTCGCCTGCGGTATGTATGGCGGCGATCAAGTCCGGCTTCACTTCGGTGATGATGGACGGCTCGTTGATGGAAGACGGCAAATCGGTTGCCAGCTACGAATACAACGTGGAAGTGTCGCGCAAGGTGGTGGAGTTCTCGCATGCGATCGGCGTTACCGTGGAAGCGGAGCTGGGCGTGCTCGGTTCGCTGGAAACCATGATGGGCGACAAGGAAGACGGCCACGGCGCCGACGGCAAGATGACGCGTGAACAGTTGTTGACCGATGTCTCGCAAGCTGCCGATTTCGTCAAGCTGACCCAGTGCGACGCGCTGGCGATTGCCATCGGTACTTCGCATGGCGCTTACAAGTTCTCGCGCAAGCCAACCGGCGATATCCTGGCGATCGAGCGTATCAAGGAAATCCACACCCGCATTCCAAACACTCACCTGGTGATGCACGGTTCGTCATCGGTGCCACAGGAATTGCTGGCGGAAATCCGCGAGTTCGGCGGCGACATGAAAGAAACCTACGGCGTGCCGGTGGAAGAAATCCAGGAAGGGATTCGCCATGGCGTGCGCAAGATCAATATCGATACCGACATCCGCCTGGCAATGACCGGTGCGATTCGCCGTTACCTGATCGAGAATCCAAGCAAGTTCGATCCGCGCGATTACCTCAAGCCGGCGCGCGAAGCAGCCAAGGCAGTGGTGAAAGCTCGTTTCCTGGCGTTTGGCTGTGAAGGCCAGGCTGCCAAGATCAAGCCGGTTTCGCTGGAAAAAATTGCAGAGAAATACAAGAAGGGCGAGCTGGCGCAGATCGTTCAGTAACTGATCTTAGTAGCAGATAGATGTAGTAATAGCGCCCGGTATGGCCGGGCGCAATAATTTACCAGCTTGCAGGATGATGTATCAATCATCCGGCAGCTGGTTTTCTGACTTTTGTAGGATTTACGCAAAGTTTCGCCAGCAAGGCATGCCGACGCTGACAGTACGGATGTACGGCAAGGAGGTATAACGCTGCTGGCGGAATTTTGCGTAAATCCCCTTATGGAATAACCATGACAAGCCTCTACCAATCCACCATCACCTCCCTGCCGTTGCTCGGTCGCGGCAAAGTGCGCGAAAACTATGCCGTCGGTGAAGACAAGATTCTGATCGTTACGTCTGATCGCCTGTCGGCTTTCGACGTCATCATGAATCAACCGATTCCGGGCAAAGGCAAGGTCTTGAACCGCATGTCCGATTTCTGGTTCGACAAGCTGGCGGCGATTGTGCCTAACCATCTGACCGGGATTGCTCCGGAATCGGTGGTGGCGGCGGATGAGGTCGAGCAAGTGCGTGGCCGTGCGGTGGTGGCGAAACGCCTGCAGCCGATCATGGTCGAGGCGGTGGTGCGTGGTTACATCATCGGCTCGGGTTGGAAGGATTATCAAGCAACCGGTGCGATCTGCGGCATTACCTTGCCGGCGGGTTTGCAACAGGCAGCCAAGCTGGCCGAGCCGATTTTCACGCCGGCCGCCAAGGCCGAGATGGGCGAGCATGACGAGAACATCAGCTTTGCCGATATGGAAAGCCGGATCGGCAAGGAACTGGCTGGCAAGATCCGCAGCATCAGTATCGAGCTGTACAAGACGGCTGCCGACTATGCGGCAACCCGCGGCATCATCATCGCCGACACCAAATTTGAATTCGGTCTCGATCAGGACGGCACGCTGCATTTGATGGATGAAGTGCTGACCGCCGATTCGTCGCGCTTCTGGCCGGCGTCCAGCTATCAGGTTGGCATTTCGCCGCCCTCGTTCGACAAGCAGTTCGTGCGTGATTACCTGGAAACCGTCACCAGCTGGAACAAGACCGCTCCGGCGCCGACCTTGCCTGATGATGTGATCGAAAAAACCGGCGCCAAGTATCGTGAAGCACTGTTCAGCCTTACCGGCGAAACGCTGAAGGATTGATGATGACCAAGGATACTGTGAACCAGCCGCTGATCGGCATCGTCATGGGTTCTTCTTCCGATTGGGATGTGATGCAGCACGCGGTCGCCATCCTGACTGAGTTTGGCGTGGCGCACGAGGCGCAAGTGATCTCGGCGCACCGCATGCCGGATCAAATGTTTACTTACGCCGAAACCGCGCGCGCGCGCGGCTTGCGCGCCATCATCGCTGGTGCTGGCGGCGCCGCTCATCTGCCGGGCATGATTGCAGCCAAGACCATTGTGCCGGTGCTGGGTGTGCCGGTGCCGTCCAAGTACCTGCGCGGTGAAGATTCCCTGCTGTCGATCGTGCAGATGCCAAAAGGCATTCCGGTCGCCACCTACGCCATCGGCGAAGCCGGCGCGGCCAATGCGGCGCTGTCAGCCATCGCCATGCTGGCGACCACCGACCAGGCGCTGGCCGACAAGTTGCTGGCGTTCCGCGTCAAACAGACGCAAATTGCCCTTGATATGAAATTGCCACCGGTATGAGCAGTATGCAACACGATTCCATCGATCCGATTGTTCCAACCACCACGCCGGCAACCTGGCTTGGCGTGATGGGTGGTGGCCAGCTGGGCCGCATGTTCACGCACGAGGCGCAAGCCATGGGCTACAAGGTAGCCGTGCTGGAGCCTGAGCAGGATTGCCCGACCGGGCATGTCGCCGATCGCCATTTCCTGGCTGATTACAGCGACGAAGTTGCTTTGACCGAGATGGCCGGTTTGTGTGCGGCGGTCACGACCGAGTTTGAAAACGTCGCCGCCGAAAGCCTGGCGATTCTGGCGCGGAACAGCTTTGTCGCTCCTGCCGCCGCCTGCGTCTCGGTAGCGCAGGATCGGATGGTGGAAAAGCGCTTCTTTACCGATTGCGCCAAGACATCGACGGTGCTACCTGCGCCACATCATCTGATTGCGTCGGCAGCGGATATCGATAATATCCCGGCCGACTTATTGCCAGGCATCCTGAAAACGGTGCGGCTCGGTTACGACGGCAAGGGGCAAGCGCGGGTGCGCACCCTGGACGAAGTGCGCCTGGCATTTGCCGATATGAACGGCGTTGCCTGTGTGCTGGAAAAAATGCTGCCGCTGGCCTACGAGGTCTCGGTGCTGGTGGTGCGTGGCGTCGACGGCACGGCAGCGGTGTATCCGATTGCCGAAAACGTGCATCGCGACGGCATTCTGTTTACCACTACGGTGCCAGGCCCGAATGTTTGCGACGAAACTGCAAAACGGGCCCAGCATGCAGCGCTGGCCATCATCGGACAACTCGCGTATGTCGGCGTCCTGTGCATTGAATTTTTTGTCCTGCAAGACGGTTCCCTGGTGGTCAACGAGATGGCGCCGCGTCCGCACAATAGCGGCCACTACACCATGGATGCTTGCGTCACCAGCCAGTTCGCACAGCAAGTCCGCGCGATGGCGCGCATGCCGTTGGGTGATACCCGTCAACATTCGCCGGCGGTGATGTTGAATATCCTGGGCGATGTCTGGTTTGACGGCGATAGCGAACAAGCGCGCGAGCCTGCATGGGACCGGATCCTGGCTTTGCCGGCGGCGCATTTGCATTTGTACGGTAAGGCGCAGGCACGCCGCGCGCGCAAAATGGGGCATATCACTTTCATTGCAGCGACCTTGACCGAAGCTCAGAAGCAAATGACGGCGGCTTGCGATATCCTCGGCATTGCGCCGTAAATGAAGGAAACAATGAAGGATGCGAAGATAGATCTGCAAGCAATCCAGCTGGCCGCACGCAAGCTGGAAGCCGGTGCATTGGTCGCGTTTCCTACTGAAACGGTGTACGGGTTGGGAGCCGATGCGGAGAATGCAGCGGCGGTTGCCAGCATATATGCCGCCAAGGGACGGCCGTCCAACCATCCGGTGATTGTCCATGTGGCGCCCGAGGCGGACATCGGCTATTGGGTGGAGTCGGTGCCGCCACAGGCGCGGGCATTGATCGCCGCTTTTTGGCCGGGACCACTGACACTGATACTGCCGCGCGCAGCGCATATACCGGATCAGGTTTCAGGTGGCCAGAACTCGATTGGCTTGCGTTGTCCTTCACATCCGGTGGCTCAGGCATTGCTGCGTGAGTTCAAAGGTGGCAAGGGCGGCATTGCCGGCCCGTCTGCAAACAAGTTCGGCCATGTCAGTCCGACCACGGCGCAGCATGTGCGCGATGAGTTCGACGCCGATGGGGACAGCCCGATCGCCTGCATATTGGATGGTGGCCAGAGCGAAGTTGGCATCGAGTCGACCATCGTCGATTTGTCGCGCCTGGTTTCGCATGGCCCGGTGCTGTTGCGGCCCGGTCACATCAGCGCCGCACAAGTCGGCGCGGTGCTGGGGGTTGCGGTACAAGCCGCCGATGCATCTGCACCACGTGCTTCCGGTACGCTGGAATCGCATTACGCGCCGCGCACCCCAGTGCTGCTAGTGCCTCCGGAGCAGTTGACTGGCGCACTGCAGCAATTACATCAGGCCGGGCAAAGTCTGGCACTGATCAATTATTCGGCGCTCGCCGCAGAAGTACCACCGTTGGCCGCGCACTCGCCAATGACCGCATCGCCGCAAGCCTATGCCCATGATCTTTATGCGGCACTGCGGAATATGGATCACGCGGCGGCCGACCTGATTGTGGTGGAAGCACCACCATCCGACCTTGCCTGGCAGGGCATCAACGATCGTTTGCGTCGAGCCGCGCACGACTCATCTGCCGTTCTGGCAGGTTTTAAAAATAATTTGAGGTAAAAAAGCTACAACTATAGTCAAATGATTCCAAAGCTGGCATAGTGTAAAAAAAGAATAGCACGCGCGTTCTTTTCGGGGTAATGTGCGTGGGACGATATCCGGAAATCACGGATACGCGAATTTGGTAACCGCAGTCGAATAAGAGAGCGTTGTCTGGCTTGGCCTAGCGTGGCCGGACCAGATTTGCAAAACGCCACAAAATGGGTTTGTACTGTATTCGCTGCAGGCAAAGATCCCGCAATGGAAAATGAAGTGTAACTTGGAGAAGACATATGAAAAAACAATTCAACGTATTACCAAAGCTGGCAGCCCTGTCCGTGCTGGCAGCATTTGCCGCACCCGCAATGGCGCAACAAGCTGGCGATAACCTCGTCAATGCAGGCTGGGCTCACCTCGGCCTGAATCAATCCAGCGAACCACTAAAGCTCGGGACCTTTACGGTTCCCAATAGTGGTGCGCATGTTTCCAACGCTGATACCCTTCTTCTGTCTTTCACCCACTTCATTACCGACAATGTCGCCGTAACGGCGGATTTGGGTATCCCGCCGAAGTTCAAGCTCAACGGTTCTGGCTCCCTCAACGGTTTGGGTCAGCTTGGCACGGCCACGCAATGGAGCCCGGCTATGTTGGTCAAGTACTACTTCGGCGACGCTAACAGCCAGTTCCGTCCTTATGTTGGCGCGGGTGCGACGTACGTATGGTATTCAAATATCAAGCTGTCCAACAGTTTGACCGGTCTTCTCGGCGGTGGCGATCCTGGCGCTTCTACCAGCGCCGATCTGAGCAGTTCTTTTGCGCCAGTCGCAAACGTTGGTATGGCCTATAATTTCGACAAGAACTGGTCCGCCAACGTCTCCCTGTCTTATGTCCCGCTGAAGACCAAGGCTGATCTGGCTACTCGTCATAGCGATGGAACGACAACGCACGCCACGACTAAAATCACTCTGAACCCTTTGGTTTCGGTGCTGAGTGTCGGCTACAAGTTCTAAATCGTCGTCGTATAAGGTTTGGATTAAATGCCCTGCATAGTCAGGGCATTTTTTTGCCTGCTTTGATTGCACGTGAGTTGAACGTGACTTTGCGTATATCTACATCGACAAGTGTGAGCAGATTGCGTTAAAGTTAAAGCGTAATCAGAAGGCAACCAGGGGAGAGCAGCCATGACCAAGGAAATTGCAGTATTAGGAGGCGGATGCTTCTGGTGCCTGGAGGCGGTTTACCAGGAAATAAAGGGAGTGGAGCATGTTGAATCGGGGTATACCGGCGGCCACCTGGCCAACCCGAGTTATGAGCAGGTATGCGACGGCACAACCGGTCATGCCGAGGTGGTGGCGGTGACCTTTGACACGGAGCAGATCAGCTTTCGCGAGTTGTTGGAAATTTTCTTCACAATCCACGATCCGACCACGCTGAACCGGCAGGGCAACGACGTCGGCACGCAATACCGTTCTGCGATTTATTATCAGTCGCCGGAGCAGAAGGACGTTGCGACGCAAGTGATTGCCGAAATGGCTAACGTCTGGGACGCACCGGTCATCACTGAATTGAGTCCCGCCGAAACTTATTACAAGGCAGAGGATTACCACCAGAATTACTTCCGCCAGCATCCGTTGCAAGGCTATTGCGCATTCGTGGTCGCGCCTAAAGTGGCAAAGCTGCGGAAGATTTTTACCGAGAAGGTGATCAGTAGCTGAGCGGTAGCAGCTACTGATCTACCCACCGTTCCTGCAAGAACAGTGGGTAGATGTATCGATAACCCGCGGATTATTGCGAAGCCTGGTAAATGTAATCCCGCGACCAGGGTAGCGTGTTCGCGCTGCGACCGGCTTTGCGGCAAACCACCTGGTACAGCGACATCCAGTCGCGCTCGAAGCCGTAGGAACTGCCGGCCAGATAAATTCGCCAGATGCGGAAACGGCGGTCGTCGGTGGCTTTCCTTACTTCATCGGCGCGCGCTTCCAGATTGTCGGCCCAGATGCCGCAAGTCTTGGCATAGTGGCGCCGTAGATTTTCTACGTCGAATACTTCCAATCCACCTTCCTGCATGGTTTTCAGCACCAGGCCGATATGCGGCAGTTCACCGTGCGGGAATACATATTTTTCGATGAATTCACCGCCACCGTATGGCGTTTCGCCATTGTCGACGTCGGTAGTGGTAATGCCGTGATTCATCGCGATGCCGTCGTCCGCCAGCAAGCTGCGGATGCGCGAAAAATACATCGGCAGGTTGTTCAGGCCGACATGCTCGAACATGCCGACGCTGGTAATCCTGTCGAAACTACCGGTGATGTCGCGATAGTCCTGCAGGCGAATCTCTATCTGGTCTTCAAGGCCGGCTTGTGCAACCCGCTCTTTGGCTAACGCGTACTGATTTTCCGAAAGCGTGATGCCGACGCATTTTGCGCCGAATTTTTGCGCCGCCCGTAATACCAGTGCACCCCAGCCGCAGCCGATATCGAGCAAGGTTTGGCCGGGTTGAAGCTGGATCTTGGTCAGGATGTGATCGATTTTTTTGATTTGCGCGGTGGCCAGGTCTTCATCGCCGTTTTCAAAATAGGCGCATGAATAAACCATGTTCTGGTCCAGCCACAACTTGTAGAAATCATTGGAAACGTCGTAGTGATAACGAATCGCTTCGGCATCCTTTTCCTTGTTGTGGCGGAAGGTGCGAGTAATACGGGCAAATTTGCCATCTGCTTTCAGCGTATTCGCCGCCAGTGCATTGCCGATGGCGATGATTTCCCTGATTTTCCCCTCGACTTCGATTTTCCCCTCGACATAAGCCTCGCCGAGATTGGCGAGGGATGGCGTTAGCAGGTAAGACAGCGCTGAGACATGCGGCACCCGTACGGTAACCTCCGGCGCGGTATATGTGCCAAAGTCAAACCGCTGACCGTTCCACAATTCGAGCCGCAGTGGCAGCGCGGCACGGTGACGAACTTCATTAACCCAGTTTTCAAGCCGTTTTTCCCAGAACACGATTTCTCCTCCGGTTAAATACTTGTAACTTGTATCAAGCGTACCTCTGCCAAGCTGTCAGCGTCGACCCATAACAGTGCGCTAAGGCTGCAGGCGTTGTCGCTGCCAGCTGCCAGCTGCATCCAGTGTATACAGAATGCGGTCATGCAAGCGAGACTGACGTCCCTGCCAAAATTCTACCGTATCCGGTAAAAGTTTGTAGCCGCCCCAATGATCTGGCCGCGGCGGGTTATCACCAAATTTCTGTTCAACCTTTGCGTACTCGGCTTCGAGCATGTCGCGGCTGGCAATCGCCTGGCTTTGCGCCGAGGCGATCGCACCGAGCCGGCTGCGCAACGGCCGGCTGTGAAAATAAGCGTCGCTCTCGCTGTCGGAGACGCGCTCGACCCGCCCTTCGATGCGCACCTGGCGCTCCAGCGCTATCCAGTGAAACAACAGTGCGGCGTAGGGATGCTGCGCCAGTTCGTGGCCCTTGCGGCTGTCGAAATTGGTAAACCAGGTGAAGCCATGTTCATCGAATTGTTTGATCAGCACGATGCGCGACGACGGCCGTCCATTGCTACCCACCGTTGCCAGGCTCATCGCATTCGCTTCCGGCACTTGTGCGTGGATGGCCTCATCGAACCATTTTCCGAATTGCGTAAACGGATCGGCGGCGCTGTCGGCCTCGGACAGGCTGGCCTGGCTGTAGTCGATCCGGAGATCGGCGATTGACTGGTTCTTGGTCTGGCTCATGCTGAAATACCTCGACGTTGCTGCATTGCTGCTCCTAGCTGTTGCATCTGCTCTGCATTGAAAATTCGTTTCGCCATCGGTGCGATCCAGGTTTCTTCTTTTTCCATATGCGCAGAGTAGATGGTGGAAAATTGATTGACTTCTTGCGTCGACAACTGAGTTTCCGACGTTGCCGCGTCACCGTCGGCGATATGTGTCAATTGCTGGTTAAGAGAATGCCAGAGGCTATCCATCTGTTGATGTTCAGCCAGGATTTCCGGCATCAATTTTTGCAGCACGGCGGCATCTTCTCCGGTCGCTGTGGCGTGCAACATCGGCAGCAAGTCGTGTTCCTCATCCGCGTGATGATGCGGGGCGGCCTGGTTGAAATAGCGCATTACGCTGTGGGCTGCTTGCTGTGCCTGAGGGTCGTTGCCATGTTGCGGCACATGGTCGAGCAAATTCTGCAGCGTGGTTAACTGCTTCCGTATCCGGTCGTGGCAGTGCTTGAGGACAGCTATCGGCTGGCTGAAATCTGGCGCGGTGTCTATCAGTGCATTCGGCATGATGATGTATCTCGTGGATTAAACTGGGGCGCTCGCGGCGAATTGATGCTTATTTGATAATTTGACGATAAATGGCGACGAATATCAATACAAGCATATTAAAACACTTCAAAATAATTCCGTCTCACGGAGCCGGTAAAATAGCGTCAATAGCGATATCCGGCCATTCCTGGATATTTTGGCAATTGCCCGTACATTTTTTTGCTCCCGACCATGCCTTCATCTGCCGTATCAAGCGCTACCGACGCATCTGTTCCTGTCATAGACCTCGAAGAGGTTGATTTCGACCGGCGTTTTGGCGGTATCGCCCGCCTGTATGGCGCTGCCGCGCTGGCACGTTTTCTGCAAGCGCATGTCTGCGTGATCGGGGTTGGCGGTGTCGGCTCGTGGGCGATCGAGGCATTGGCGCGCAGTGCGATCGGCAATCTGACCATGATCGATCTGGATAACCTGGCTGAATCTAATATCAACCGCCAGATCCATGCGTTGACCGATACGCTCGGCCAGGCCAAGGTGAGTGCGTTGGCGGCCCGTATCGTCCAGATCAATCCGTACTGCCATGTCACCGAGGTGGAGGATTTCATCACCACCGATAATTTGCCCGAAATGATTGGCGAAGGGCGCTACGATTATGTGATCGACGCCATCGATAATGTGCGCGCCAAAGCGGCCTTGATCGCCTATTGCCGCGACAAGGGCATTCGGTTGATCACGATTGGCAGCGCGGGAGGGCAAGTTGATCCGACCTGTATTGAAGTCCGCGACCTTGCCAAAACCGAACAAGAGCCGCTGCTGGCGAAGGTGCGCAAGCGTCTGCGTTCCGAGTACCGGTTCCCGCGCGGCGATAAAGTGCGCTTCGGCATCGACGCTGTGTTTTCTACCGAGCCGTTAAGTGCGCCGCTTAGTGAAGAGGTATGTGCCGTTGATGGCGACGTCGCGCCTGGCGTAACCGGCCTGAATTGCGCCGGTTACGGTTCGGCGGTGGTGGTGACCGCGACCTTCGGCCTGGTGGCAGCCGCCCACATCATGCGCAAGCTGGCGGCGGATGTGGCCGCGAATGTGACAGATACGCCGGGCATTGCTTGACTTGCCAATGGTGTCTAAATAGAATCGTGCGGACTATCTTTGTAGGAGATCCGGTTTTGGACAGTTGTACCAGTACCTGTGGATGGGCGCACAGCCCGACGCAATTCACCTGCTTTTAGTCGATCATAACTACAGCCGGTGAATTGACGCGCTGTAGTATCTCAGGCGATTTCGCATCGCCGCCCTGCGTCTTATATATACGTTATATATATCCCGTCCGTCCGTTTGTTCGATTTGCTAGCTGATCTTCAGTTTCTGAGGCGGCGATGCGCACCCATGGAATGTCGCCGGCTGGCAGTCCGATGCACACAGAAAGGTAGTGAAGATGGATTGGAAAATATTTACCCTGCGAGTCTTGCTCGCCCTGACCTTAGGTTCACTGATAGGCGCAGAGCGTCAAATGCGCCAGCGCATGGCGGGTTTGCGGACTAATGCCCTGGTGTCGATCGGCGCGGCGCTGTTCGTCATGGTGTCGGCATTTGAATCGGATCCGCAAGGCGCGACCCGGATTGCCTCTTATGTGGTGTCCGGTATCGGTTTCCTCGGCGCCGGCGTCATCATGCGCGAAGGGATTAACGTGCGTGGACTCAATACCGCAGCTACATTGTGGTGCTCCGCCGCGGTCGGCGTGCTGTGCGGGCTTGGCCATGCGCTGGAAGCCGCCATCGGCGCCGCGGCAATTCTGGGCGCGAATGTGTTATTGCGCGGCGTCTCTCATATGATCAATCGCCAGGATCTGCATAGCGCGACCGAAATCGAGCAGGTATATCGTCTCTCTGTAGTATGCCGCCCTGAAGACGAGGTGCAGGTGCGGACCTTGATGCTGCATATGCTCAATGGCATGCCGCACCTGGTTGTGCAGTCGTTGCATAGCGAGGATCTGGCGTCAGGTACCCAGCTGGAAGTACGGGCGGACTTGATTACTTCACCTAGCAATCACTTGCAGCTGGAGCAGATAGTCAGCCGGGTCAGCCTGGAGAAGGGCGTCAGCGCTGCCCGCTGGGCTGTATTGAACTCTGTCGATGTGTAATAAGTAGCGTCTGTTAATAAGTAGTGTTTATAGATGCTGAATTGGATAAATGAAGTAAATCGAAATATTTTTAACAAAGTACTTGCGGGGGCGGGAGAGGGTTGCTATAGTTCGCCTCCCGTTGAGAACGACGCGAAATAAACGAAGCAGCCGAGAGGTAAAAAGGCTGTTTTAGGGTGCGGAGTTTGAGGGAAATAAAGCGGGTTGAAGTTGGTGTGGGCGGTAAGAAGTTTTTCGGAAATGAATAAAAAAGTAGTTGACGAAAAACTGGAAACGCCACATAATCTCATCTCTCTGCTGCTGACAAACAAAACGATTTGACGGCGACGCGAACCGGGGTTCTGGTGACGCGAAGTAGAAGGTTCTTTAACAATTAACAGTCGATAAGTGTGGGCGTTT